>NZ_JAGIOG010000001.1:0-1308595 GCF_017876595.1 Aeromicrobium fastidiosum
CCTTCTGCTGCCCACCCACCTCTGTCATTCTGGGTGCTCGACGTACGGAGGACACGTGGCAATCGACGAGCAGGGCGTCAGCACCGGCACCTACGTCCGTGGCATGGAGCGCCTCGTGCAGGCCGTGCAGGAGCTGTCGATGGCCCGCGACCTGCCGCAGGTGCAGCAGATCGTGCGCACCACGGCGCGCGAGCTGGCCGGCAGCGACGGTGCCACGTTCGTGCTGCGCGACGCGGGTCAGTGCTACTACGCCGACGAGGACGCGATCGAGCCGCTCTGGAAGGGCAGCCGCTTCCCGATGGAGACGTGCATCAGCGGGTGGACGATGATCAACCGCCAGACCGTCACGATCGAGGACATCTACGCCGACGACCGCATCCCGCACGCTGCGTACCGTCCGACGTTCGTCAAGAGCCTGGTGATGGTGCCGATCCGCAGCCTCGACCCCATCGGGGCGATCGGCAACTACTGGGCCGACGGTCATGTGGCCTCCGGCGACGAGATCCGGCTGCTGCAGGCGCTGGCCGATGCGACCTCTGTCGCGATGGAGAACATCTCGGTCCACGACGAGCTCGAGCGGCGGGTCGTCGATCGCACCGCCGACCTCGAGCAGGCCAATGCCGACATCCGCACCCTGTCGGCCACCGACTCGCTGACCGGCCTGCTCAACCGGCGCGGCTTCTTCGACGCCGCCGAGGTGCTGCTCACCGGTGCGCGGCACACCGGCAGCACCTGCCTCGTCGCGTTCGTCGACGTCGACGGGCTCAAGACCGTCAACGACGACCTCGGTCACGTCGCGGGCGACGAGGTGCTGGTGCAGGTGGCTGCTGCTCTGCGCACCGTGACCCGTCCGCACGACGTCGTGGCCCGGCTCGGCGGCGACGAGTTCTGCGTGCTCGTGGTCGATCCACCGGTCGACCAGCGGAGCCTGCGCGACCGGCTCGTGGCGCGTCTCGACGCCGTCAACCTCGGACGCGACGGGCACCAGCCGCTGTCGGCCAGCGTCGGCACCGCGTCGACGTCCGACCTGCCGGACGCCTCGATCGACGACCTGGTGCTGGCCGCCGACCAGAGGATGTACGAGCACAAGCGCTCGCGCCACGACTCATGATGTGATCGACCCATGAGCGCCGACTGCCTGTTCTGCCGCATCGTGTCGGGCGAGGCGGATGCGCACCGCGTGCTGGACACTCCGGACGTGGTCGGCTTCCTCGACGTCCGGCCCGTGTTCAAGGGCCATGTGCTGCTGGTGCCGCGCGAGCACGTCGTGACGCTGTCCGACCTGCCGGAGCCGGGGATCGTGCCGCTGTTCTCGGCCGCCCAGCGGGTGGCGGACGCCTTGACGTCGGGGCTGGGTGCCCAGGGAACGTTCGTGGCGATGAACAACATCGTGTCGCAGAGCGTCCCCCACCTGCACGTGCACGTCGTGCCACGCACCAAGGGCGACGGGCTGCGCGGCTTCTTCTGGCCGCGGACGACGTACGACGAGGGCGAGGCGCAGACCGTCGCGACCACGATCCGGGAGGCACTGGCATGACCATGACGCGCGACGAGGCGGCGGCGAAGGCGCGCCAGGTGCTGGCAGCGGACGACGTCACACCGCACGTCGATCCCGAGCTGGAGGGCGACACGCTGTGCGGCGGCTTCGCGTTCGTCGCGGGCGACAGCGGGGCCGTCATCGGCTATCGGGGCGGCTACCAGACCAGCGTGCTCGCACTCTCGGGCGAGACGATCGAGACCCTCGTCATCGGGTGGCTCGCCGAGCAGCGCCACCAGTACGGCGTCGACGCTGCCCCGGCCGCCCCTGAGCGTCCGACTCACCCGTGCCCCATCTGCGGACGCGCCGTCGTCCACCAGGACCGCTACCCCGCCGCGGTGTGCCCCGAGTGCCAGCAGCGCGCCGCCGACCGCGACGGACGACGCATCGTCGGCTACAACGAAGGATGGTCGGGCGGATTCATCGCCCTCTACGCCGAGTCGCCGACGGGGCCCCAGACCGAGATGGCAGGTGAGGTGCTCGAGACCGGACGCTGCTGGATCGACGGCATCGAGTGCACGATCGGCGAGGCCCGCTTCGGCGGCGTCGTGGTGCAGCGCGCCGACTGACGAGAGAGCCAGTCGCCGGATCGACGTGCCCGCGGATGCGGGATAGCATCTGCGCAACAGCAGGTTGCTGCCGCCGCGGCTCGTCCGTGGCGCTGTAGAAGGGGTGCACAGCATGGCCAACGTTTCAGTTTCCTACCAGGAGATGCAGGACCAGGCGACCAAGCTCAACAACGGTCGCGTGGACATCGAGTCGCAGCTGTCGGCTCTCAAGACGCAGATCGAGGGCCTGGTCACGGGTGGCTTCGTCACAGACTCGGCATCCGACCAGTTCCGCACGTCGTACGAGGAATTCAACTCCGGTGTCTCCAAGGCCCTCGAGGGTCTCGACGGCATGGCGACGTACCTCAACAAGGCCGCCGAGACGTTCGCCGACGTCGACACGCAGCTCGCGAGCGCCCTCAAGGGCTGATCGACCCGCATCACCGACTCGGCAAGGGGTGGCCGGGCCAACGTCCGGCCACCTCGTGCTGTGTCGACTCTTTCTGTTGACCACTCCCACGCGAGAGAGCACTGAACGATGGCCGCTGACCTGACGTACGATCCCGACCGGTTGTCCACCCTGGCCTCCCAGATGGCGACGATCACCGACAACCTCAAGGACGACCGAGACCTCAAGGGCTACGACGAGGACGACGTCGCCCATCACAAGGTGGCCCAGGCGATCGACGACTTCGTCAACGACTGGGACGACAAGCGCAACAAGCTCACCGAGAAGGTCGAGTCGCTCGCGCAGATGGCAGACAAGTCGGCCACGGAGTTCGACAAGGTCGACCGCGACCTCGCCGCCGCCCTGAAGGAGAAGTCGAAGTGAGCAGCCGTCGCACCGCCGAGTGGCACCTCGTGGGCCGCGACCGTGACCCGGTCCCCGCCGACATGGCCGACGTCGAGCACGTGGCCAAGGACTTCAAGGACCGTGGCACCGTCATGAACGAGGCCGCCGACACCCTGAAGTCGTTGGCCGGCCTGGACGGCTGGACCGGCGACGCCGCCAAGAAGTTCGCCGAGAAGGCCGACGAGGCCCATGGCGATCTCGCCAAGGCGGCCGACAAGTACACCGGTGCCGCGACCGCGCTCTACACCTTCGCCGACGACGTCGACACCGCCCGCACCAAGACCTGGACCGCCGTCAAGGCGGCCGAGCAGGCCAAGCGCGATCAGGACGCCAACCAGGGCAGTCTCCTCGACGGCGTCGACGATCCCACCGATGCCCAGAAGGAGGCGGACAAGCAGCGCGGCAAGGACCGCGAGGCCGCGGCCTCCGCCCTCGGGCAGGCGCGTACCGACCTCGACAATGCGATGGACGATCTGGCGACCGCCGCCTCGAACGCGGCCGCCAGGATCAACAAGGCGTCCGAGAAGTTCAAGGACAGCAAGATGGACAACATCAAGGGCTTCGTCGCGGCGGCGATCGACGTCCTCAACGTCATCGCGATCGTCATCCTGGCCGTGGTCATCGTCATCCTGATCGTGGCGACGTGCGGCGGGTTCCTCGGCGTCGTCCTGGCCGCAGGCGGCATCATCGGCACCCTGATGACGATCGGTACCGTCGTGGGAGCCGCGATCTTCGCGTTGACCTTCGTGCAGATGCTGATGGGCGAGGCCAGCTTCGGCGACCTGCTGATCTCGTCGCTCGGCGTCATCGGCGGTCCGATCGGCAAGCTGGGCGGCAAGCTCGCCGCACCGGCCCTCGCCCGCATGACGACGCTGGCCCGCACCTCGGCAGAGCTCGGGGCCCGCGGCTCCCTGTCCTACCGGATCGCCGGTGCCGTGCAGCGCATCCCGATCGGTCCTCTCCGCACCGGGCTCCGCGAATTCCAGCAGGGCTTGGTCGATGACGCCATCCGGGCAGTCGACGACCGACTGGTGTCCGTCGCCACCAAGCCTCGCCCCATCGGCGTCGTCACCGGCTTCGACGGTGCCACCGAGATGCTCGGCAACCTCAGGGCCCTGACCAACATGGCCGATCAGCTGCCTGCCGACGTCTCGGCCATCCGCCGTGCCATCGCGGTGCACACAGCCGGCGGCACCGCCACCTTCGCGGGTCAGGGCAACGACATCAAGGGATTCGGCGAGAGCCTCGGCAACACCCTCGACAACCTGCAGAACCTGCCGGACGTCTTCACGATCGAGGCTCCCGATCGCCCCACGACCATCGTCCCCGTGGGTCGATGACACGGTCGGTCCTCCAGGCGGCCACGCACGGCGGGCTGCTGGTTGCTGACACTCGCGGGTGGAGGCTGCTCGCCGGCTCAGGCGGCTCCGTCGTCGAGCACCGCCCGGACGGATCGACGCGCACCGTCGCCGAGGCGGGGCAGGTCGACCGGGTCGTCCTCGTCAGGGGTGCCGACCTCGCTCGTCGTCTGGGCGGCGGACGTGCCCGCGGCGACGCGATCTCGTTGCTGACCGACGACGCTGTCGCGCTGACGGTGCCGCTGACATCAGTGCACCTCGGCATCGAGACCTTCGACACCGACCTCATGCGGGCGACGTCGGGCGCGGCCGACTTCGCGCTGGCCATCGGCCGCACGCTCGAGATCGCGACACCCGACGAGATCGCGCGCGTCAACGCCGCCCGTGGGGCGTTCACCCGGGGTCCCAGCTCTGACGGCATGCGCCGGGTCCGCATCCTGCACGTCGGACTGCTGCTGCTCGCTGCCGTCGGGTTCGTCCTGTCCGTGGCCGCCGACGACGACCATCGCCGCCAGGTCCAGCTGGCGACCATCGTGCTCATCGCGCCGCTCGCCGTCGTGGCGGCGAGCCTCCTGCGTCTCAGCGGCACGTTCGTCGGACAGCGACCGCCGCCCCCCGATGGTCGCGCCGTGGTGCCCAACGTGCTGCCTGCGGACCGGTGGCTGTGGCTGCGCGAGTCGCAGCTGCAGATCGGTGCCGACGACGTCGTCCACACCGAGCACGCTCGCGAGACCTGGCTGCCGGGTCCCCGCCGCGGCGGGGTCGTCACGTGCGTCATCGCTCCGGGTGCGATCTGGTTCCTCGACCGCCACGGGGTGACGCTCGGGGTCGTGATGGCCGAGCGCTGGATCACTCCCGGCGGCTCCGCCGAGGCGCTCGAGCTGGCCTGCGCGGGCGCCGGCATCGCGGTCGACTTCCACTCGACCGGCGACGTCCCGCCGACCCTGCAGGCCGACGTCGACCCCGCCGTCTACGCCTCGTCCCAGGCGCTGCTCTACCTCCAGCCGCCGCTCGAGCGCGGCGTCCCCGTCCCCGCTGAGAGCTGGGTCGTCGGATTCCTCGGATTCACGGTCGGCGCGGGCAGCCTGGCGCTCCAGGTCGCCGACGGCGTCGACCCCGTCGACATCGTGTACTGCATCGTCGGGCTCACGATCGCGGTCTCGCAGATCGTCGTGACGATGCGCTTCCGCCGCTGGAACAACCGCCAGATGTCCACTGACACGACAGGAACCCGATCATGATCGAACAGCTCGAGTTCGGGGTCTACCCCGAGTGGCTCGCCCTCCCCGTCGACCAGCCGGCCGACGCGCTCGTCGCCGACATCGTGGCGCGCTTCGCCGGCGACCCCAAGCCGGCCGACGTCAAGCAGACCGTCGCCGAGGGACTCGCGAGCCTGCGCTCGCAGGTCGTCGACGCCGCAGGCGACCAGCTGCAGGTCTTCACCGTCTGGGTGCTGCTGCCGCTCGGGGGTGAGCTGCTGTCGCCCCGCGCCGCTGCGTTCGGTGCCGTCGCCGCGATCGAGCGCGGGACGACCCCGATGGAGCTGGTCGAGTCGCTCATCGGCGACGCTCCTCTGCACCAGCCGGTCGATCTGCAGGAGCTCGCCACACCGATGGGGCCCGCCCACGTCATGCGGGCGCGCACCTTCGCCACGACCGAGCACGGCATCAATCTCTCCGAGACGACGACGGTCGCGTGGCTGCCCGATGACGACGACATCGCGATCGTCCTCACGACCCTGCCGGTCGACGACCTCGTGCTGGCCAGCGACGCCTCGTCCGCCCTCGTCGGTCTCGCCGAGACCGCCACGTCTGCGGCACCCGCGTCGTGACGGGCACGCAGAGGGTCGTCGCCGCCCCGGGTGCCTACCGGCTCGTGCTGCCCTCGGGATGGTTCACGATCTCAGCCGACCCGAGCCGGCGTGACAAGGACATCACGCGGTTGATGGACCGGCAGTTCACCGGCACCGCCCGCGACGAGCTGATCGGCCTGCGCGTCGAGCTCGACCGCCGGTTGCGCCGTGACGTCGCCCGGGCCGCGGAGCGCGGCACCACCCAGATCCACGCTCTGGTCGACCCCCTGCTGGGACTGCCGATCTCCGCGACGCTCGTCGTCGCCCAGCTGTTCGCCGGACCCGCCGGTGCCCTCGACCTGCAGGTGCTCGAGCTGCTCGGCGACGCCGAGGGCGTGCTCGAGAACGACGCCGTGCGGATCGCCGGCGTCGACGCCCTGCGACGCGTCCGCCGTGCCGAGGCCCCGCTGACCGAGGACGAGGGCGCGCCCCTGGTGTGGCACACGCACGTCGACTACGTCGTGCAGGCCGATGCCGACCGGCTGCTCGTCCTCAGCTTCGTGACCTCGACCGACGAGGTCGCCGAGGCCATGGTCGTGGTGTTCGACAAGATCGCGGCCACGCTGCACCTCGACGGTGACGGCGACCTGACGTGGTCGGCACCGTCGCTCACCGAGCAACCCTGAGGGACGCAGTCGCCTCCGACACGATCGTGGTGCGGGAGCGGAAGCCCGGCGGGGCGAGCGCCAGGTCGACCGTGCGCTCGAGGCGCACCCGCACCTCGTCGCCGTCGGTGACGACCCGCACGACGCGGACCCCGGACCTCGACACGTACGACCTCACCAGCCGCTGTGCCTGCGACCCGTCGAGCTCGACCTGGCCGGTGCGGTAGAAGACGTCCGTGCTCAACCCGTCAGCGGCCGAGCGTGCTGCTCCGTCGGCCAGGTTGTCCAGCTGCTGACGCTGCAGGAAGGCCGCCGACGCGTTGACCACGACGGCGGCGAGCAAGCCCAAGAAGAGTAGGAAGCCGATCGTCATGACCGTGATGGTGCCCTCGTCGCGCCTCATCGCGTGGCTCGATAGCTGCCATACGGCTCGGTGTGGGTGCTGTCGACAGAGATGCCGCCGAGCCTGGAGCCCAAGGCCCTCGGTGTCAGCGGCAGGGGCTGGGTCGTCCGCACGACGACCCGCACTGACGAACCCGGCTCGAAGCACTCCGACGGCGTCGGCAGACAGCTCACGTCGACGCTGGCACGGGCGACACCCTGGTCGGCGAGTGCGGCGTGGGCCGCGACCTGGGCCCGCTGCTCGCCCGTCGCCGCATCGGGCGACTGCAAGAAGGCGATCGCGGCCGCCCGACTGGCCGTCGAGACACCGAAGGCGGCGCGCTGGGTGTCGAAGACCGCCACCAGCACGTAGACCAGGGGCACGAGCAGCAGCAGCGACAGCCAGACGAACTCCACCGTCGCGGTGCCACGCTCGTCGGCGCGGCACCTCATGGCTCGACCTCGCGAATCGCGTGGCCGCGCACCGAGATCGGGACCGACGGTCCGAACAGTCCCAGTGCCGGCACCCGTGTGCGCACCTCGACCTGCGCGCCGGGCATTCCACCGACCGTCGTCCACGACGCTCTGACTCCGTCGGCGTACTGATCGTCGAGCGCCGCCCGGATCATCGTGCGGGTGCGCTCGGCACCGTCGGCCGGCGTGGCACCGACAGGCGACGCCGCTCGGGCACCCTCGGATGCGGCGGATGCCAGGGTGTTGCGAATATGGAGCACCAGCGCGACCTGGGCGATGCCGAGCACCAGCGGGACGAGCAGCACCATGACCAGCACGAACTCGACGACCGCCGCACCACGCTCGCGGACGGCCACTGTTCAGCCGCCGACCGCCGACAGCGCCTGGTTCAGGATGCTGCGCAGCTGCGGGCCCGCGGCGGCGGTGATGATCGCGACGAGGCCGGCGGACATGACCGTGATCATGACCCAGCCGGGCACGTCGCCCCGCTCGTCATGACGGTGTGACCTGAAGATCGACATGGGAGTTTCCTTCCTACGTTCCGGATGTGAGATGAAGACCGACGAAGCCGGGGAAGAATGCGAAGACCACGGTCACGGGCAGGATCAGGAAGACGACTGGGATCATCATCGTGACCTCCTTGCGTCCGCCAGCCTCGATGAGCTCGCGGCGGCCCGACTCCCGCACGTCGGCGGCCTGGGCATGCAGCACGTCGACCAGCGGCGTCCCTCGTTCGACCGCGATGGCCAGCCCTTCGGCGAAGCGGGCGATGCTGGTGACGCCCGTGCGCGCGGCCAGGGCGTCGAAGGCATCGGCGATCGGCGTGCCGGTGCGGACGTCGGCGATGACACCGCCGAGCTCGTCGGCCAGGGCACCGTGACAGACCTGCATGATCCGGTCGAGGCCCGCGACGGGGCTCTCCCCTGCGGCGACCGCGAGCGCGAGCAGATCGGCCACGACCGGGAACTCTGCCTGCATGTCGCGTTCTCGAGCCGTGACGCGGCTCGACAGGTTCTGGTCGCAGAAGAGCACCCCGGCGACGAAGCTCATGGCACAGACGACGAGCAGGATCGGCGCCGAGGCACGGCCGCTCGACCACAGGACGGTCGAGACGGCCACACCCCCACCCAGCCCCGCCGCGCCCCACAGCACCTGTCGGACCCGGAACTCGTCGACGGTCATCGCGGATCCGAGCCGGGTCAGCCTCCGGGCGACGCTGGCAGACCCGCCCAGCACGTCTCCGACCATCTCGCCTGCCCGGCGGACTGATGGCCCGAAGACTGCCTCGACCGCGGTGGTCGACCTGACGAGTGAGGGCAGCTGGGGGTGGACGTCGCGGATGTAGGGCAGGACCCGCTGCTCCAGCGTGGGTCGGCGGGCGCGCAACCATCCCGACACCGCGAGGAGCATGCCTGCGGAGAAGCCGAACCCCATCAGCGCGCCCGTCATGCCAGGATCCTCCGCTCGGCCGGCAGGCGACCGATCCACATCATGGTCCGGTAGGCGACCGCGCACAGCGTGGCACCCGACAGCAGGACGAACAGCCCCGCACCGCTCGCGAACCGCTGCACGACGTCGCCCTGCAGGCACATCAAGAGCAGGACGAGCCACGGCGCAGCGACGGCGAGGCGCGCGCCGTTGACCGTCCACGACTGCCTGGACTCCAGTTCGCCCCGCGTGCGCAGGTCCTCGCGCAGGAAGCCTGACAGCGACCGCAGCATGCGTCCGAGGTCGCCACCGCCGACCTCTCGGGCGATGCGGAGCGCCTCGATGACGCGATCGCCGACCGGGTCGGAGAGACGGTCCTTGAGCAGGTCGAGCGACTCGTTGAACCGTCCCGTCGCCTGGTAGTCGCGGCCGAACTGCACGAAGGCGTCCCGCAGCCCCTCCGGCCCCCGCTCGCCGAGCTGGATCAGCGCCTCCGGCAACGACAGCCCTGCCCGCACCGCAGAGGTCAGGTTGTCGACCGCATCGGGCCACACGGCAGCATGGTCGCGCAGTCGACGGGACGCACGCCCCCGAAGCAGCGCGATGGGTGCCCCGGCGGCCATCAGCCCGAAGACCAGACCGATCGCGGGGACACCTGACACGCCTGCCATGACGACTGCGGTGAGGACGAACGCGACTGCGCACATCCCGACGAGCTGCCCCGGCACGATGCCCTGCACGCCCGCACGGGCCAGCAGGTCGGCCATGCGTCCCCGGCCGCGACGGTCCCTACGCTCGGGTCGCCACTCCGGCTCGACGAACGTCCAGGCCACCAGGACGAGCCCGAGGCCGGCGAGGAACCCGGTCAAGGCACCCATCGACTCACCCCCAGCGCCTCGTCGAGATCGACCCCCGCGCGCTCGAACGCGTCCCGCCGCAACGGCACACCGTGCCCCCGTTCGAGCCGCCCGTCGCGACGGGCGAACACGGGCTCCGACTCGATCAGTCCGTTCTCGACCCGCCCGGTGACCGCGACGATCTCACGCACCGCCCTGGAACCGTCGGGATCGAGACCTGTGTGCACCACGAGGTCGACGGACGCGGCCACCGTCGGCACCACGAACCTCGAGCCGATGTTGTCGCCTGCCAGCAGCGGGAGCGTGCAGAGCTTGACGAGGGCCTGCCTCGCCGAGTTGGCGTGGATGCTGGCCATGCCCGGGAGCCCGGCGTTGAGGGCCAGCAGCAGGTCGAGACACTCGGCTGCCCGCACCTCACCGACGATGATGCGCGAGGGACGCATGCGCAGCGCCTCCTTGACCAGCATCCGAAGGTCGATCTCGCCGGTGCCCTCGAGCCCGGCCTGTCGGGTCTGCATGGCGACCCAGTCGGGATGCCCCGTCTGCAGCTCGAAGACCTCCTCGACCGACACGAGCCGCTGCGATCCGGGGATTGACGCGGCCAGGCAGTTGAGGAGCGTCGTCTTGCCCGCCTGGGTGCCGCCGGAGACGACGATGTTGAGACCGGCGCGCACGCTGGCGTCGAGGAACGTCGCCGCAGCCGGGTCGAGCGTGCGCAGCGTGACGAGGTCTGCCAGTGAGTGGGCCCGTGCCACGAACTTGCGAATGTTGACGGCGGCGAAGCCTCGGGCGATGCCGTCGAGCACGACGTGCAGGCGGTGACCACCCGGCAGCATCGCGTCGACGAACGGCTGGCTGACGTCGAGCCGCCGGCCCGACGACGACAGCATCCGCTCGACCAGCTCGCGCACCTGCTCGGCGGTCAGGATCAGCGAGGTGAGCTCGTGACGTCCCTCGCGGGCGACGAACACCCGTGAGGGCTCGTTGACCCAGATCTCCTCGACCGTCTCGTCGTCGAGCAGCGCCTGCAGCGGACCGAACCCCGACACGTCGGCCACGATCTGGCCGATCACAGCCTCGGGCTCGTCGAGCGTGCGGACGGCACCGGTGAGGCTCCGTGCCTCGTGCTCGGCGATCGCGTCGAGGGCGGCGCGACGCACCGATGCGGTGTCGGTGCGCGGGTCGATGCGGCGCTGCCTCACCAGATCCCTGACGCGGTCGGCCAGCGCCGACGTCGACGACTCCATGTCAGAACTGCCCTTCCCCCGAAGTGTTCTTGGCCAAATAGTTCCGGAACCACGGCAGATTGTGAAGGCCTGGAGCGACAGGTTGTGGAGAACTTGTCAGGGAGGTGACAAGTTCGACCGCCCCGAGGCCCTCCGGAGTGACGCGGTTCACGTGACCGGGCGCACGCCGCGACCCCGTCCGCCCGGTACGTTGGATTCCGCATACCGAAGGTATGTGACGAGGGAGGGGTTCACCGAGTGGTCACGCGGCGCACGAAGATCCAACTGCTGGTCTTCGCCCTGGTGACGATCCTCGGCGGCACCTTCGTCGGCGGACGCTACGCCCAGGTCGACCGGCTCGTGGTCGACCGCACCTACACCGTGCAAGCCCACTTCGCCGACTCCGGAGGCATCTTCGCCGGCGCGCCCGTGACCTACCGCGGCATCGAGGTCGGCCGCGTCGGTCGCCTCGCCCCCGACCCCGACGGCGTACGGGTCGACCTCGACATCGACAAGAGCGCACCGCGCATCTCCGCCGACGCCCAGTTCGTCGTGGCCAACAAGTCGGCCATCGGCGAGCAGTTCGTCGACATCCGCCCCCGCGGCACCTCGGCCCCGTACCTCGCCCAGGGCACCGAGATCCAGCGCGACGACACCGCCATCCCGATCACCTCGACGCAGCTGCTGGTGGACGTCAACAACGTCGTCACGTCGGTCGATACTGACAACCTGCAGACCGTGGTGTCCGAGCTCGGCCAGGCCTTCCAGGGCACCGGCCCCGACATCGCGAAGATCCTCGACACCTCGTCGTCGTTCATCCAGACCGCCGACGACAACATCGGGGTCACCCGGTCGCTGATCCGCGACTCCGACTCCGTGCTGCAGACCCAGATCGACAAGCGCGGAGCCCTCTCGACATTCTCCAAGAACCTCGCACTGCTGTCCGACACGCTCGTGGACGCCGACCCCGACCTGCGCCGCCTCCTCGACAAGGGCGGCGACGCCGCCGCCACGGTGCGCGAGACCGTCGACGAGAACGCCGACGACCTCGGCTCGATCGTGCGCGACCTGCGCACGACCAACGAGCCGCTGCTCAAGAACCTGACGGGCCTGCAGACCGTCTTCGTGCTCTACCCCTACCTGCTGTCGGGCACCTTCTCGGTGCTCAAGCCCAATGGCAGCAACTGGGACGCCGCCTTCGGCCTGGCCCTCACCGACACCGCGCCGACCTGCACCTACGCCCGCAACGGCGGCTCTGCCAGCGGCTACCAGAAACGCGGCCTCGAGGGGTCCATCGCCGACCGCGAGTTCGACGTCGACACCGACTGCCTCGTCAAGGGCCTGGTCAACCGCGGTGCCTCCAAGACGAGGTTCAACCGCACCGTCGTCGGCACCGGCACCAGCTGGACCGACCTGCTGTCAGACCCCGTCAACCGCTGACCGGGCGCACCACCGGTCGGTGCGACGATGGGGCCATGACCTGGCACTCCCCCACGCCCGATCCCGTCGACGGCCCCATGACGGGTGACGAGCGGCCGATCCTGCAGGGCATGCTCGACCACCAGCGGACAACACTGCTCAACGTCTGCGCCGGCCTGACCGCCGAGCAGCTCGCCGAGCGTCCGCTCGCGTCGTCGAACCTGAGCCTGCTGGGGCTCGTGCGTCACATGGCCAAGGTCGAGCGCATCTGGCTGCGCAAGCGGGTCGCCGTCGAGGACGTCGAGCACCTGCACAACTTCGAGGCGCGCGACGACACCGACTTCAACCACCTCGACCCCGCGGACGCGCCGGACGCCGTCGAGTCGTTGCGCGACGAGTGGGCGCTGGCCGACCGGGCCGTGGCCGACATCGACCTCGACCACGAGATCGATGTGCACGGCAGCGCGATGTCGCTGCGGATGGTCTACGTCCACCTCGTGCAGGAGTACGCCCGGCACAACGGCCACGCCGACCTGCTGCGCGAGGCTGTCGACGGCACGACCCGACGCTGACCCGGCCTCGACGCCGGGCGCGGTGGCCACCGAACGCGCGGCGGACGGGCCATCATGGACCCATGACGCACACACGCCACCTCGTCGCCACCGCCCTGGCCGCCACCGCGCTGCTCCTGTCGGGCTGCGGCTCGGACGCCACGTCCGACGACGCTGCGACTCCCGAGGCGTCGGCGACCACCACACCGGCGCCGGCCGCGACGACGGAGCCGACAGCGACTGCCACGACACCTGAGCCGTCCGAGGCACCGACGACGCCCGCCACCACGGGCAAGCTCATCAGCTACGTCGACAGCGAGGACGTCGGCGTCATGATCGCCCAGCCGTCGGACACCTCGAAGCTCACCGGCGCTCCCGCCGACTTCAAGGCCTTCATCGCCGCCGAGCTCGGCCGGCTCTCGCCCGACCAGGGCTGCACCGAGAAGCCGCAGATCTCGGTCGACCAGCTCGACACCGGCGGCTGGGCCCGCGGCGGCACCTTCGTGCCCCAGTGCGGCGGCTCGGCGAGCCTCTGGGCCAAGGACGGCGGCACGTGGAAGGAGGCCTGGAGCGGCCAGTCGCTGGTCGAGTGCTCGATCCTCCAGCGCTACCGCTTCCCGTCACGGATCGCGGGCGACCAGTGCTCGAACGGCAGTGACGCGGTGCCCTACCGGGGCTGAGCCGTCAACAGGGCCAGCAGCGGTGCCATCAGGCGGATGAACCGGTCGGGCGATGCACCCGGATTGGTAACCTGCCGGACGCCGACGCCGATCGCGTAGTCGACCGCGGCCTCGGCGATGATGTCGAGCGTCTCGTCGTCGAGCGATCCCTCAGGGGCCACCGCACGGGCCACGGCACCGGCCTGCACGACCGCCGCCGCCTGGCGCTCGACCTGCGCAGCGGCGAGTCGCGGGTCGTTGACCGTGTCGAGCAGCAGCTCGAGCTCGAGCCGGATCCAGCCTGACGCCGTCGCAGCCTCGGCCCACGACAGGATGCCCGCAAGCGCCTCCTCGGTCGAGGACACATCGGCCAGACGTCGGCCCAGCTCGGCGATCTGCTCGGCCTGGATGCCCTCGAGGACACCGAGGGCCAGATCGGCCTTGCTGCCGAAGCCGGAGTAGACGATGCCCGTCGTGAAGCCCGCCTCGCGGGCGACCGATGCGAGCGACGTCGACACGTAGCCGTCACGCAGGAAGGCTTCACGAGCCACTCGCAGCACGGTCTCGCGGTTCTGCTCCTGCACCTGGGTGCGGGTCAGACGCGTCATGGACGACAGCGTAGTCAGGCCGACCGGGCGGGCCGTCGGCCCACCGCGCGACTAGCCCTGGGCCCGGTCGAACGCCTCGAGGACCTCAGCCTTGATGCGACCGCGCTCGCTGACCTCGTGGCCGTTGTCCTTGGCCCAGGCGCGGATGTGCGCGAGCTCCTCGGACGAACGACCCGAGCCGGACGCCTTGCGCGACGGTGCCTGCGTGCCGCGCGAGCTGGCGCGCGTGGCGACCTTGACGTAGCGGTCGAACGTCGAGCGCAGCTCGTCGGCCTCGGCGTCGGTGAGGTCGATCGAGTAGTCGGCACCGCCGACGGAGAAGATGATCGTCTCGCCCTGACCCGGCTCGAGCTCGACTCCCGACAGGTCGCTCGTGATGATCTCGATGGTCTTCTTCGCCACGGATGTGCTCCTGTCGATGGGCTGTGTAGCCCTCAGCATAAGGGTTCACGGCCCGTCATCGCAGGCCAGGACGTCCGCGCCACGCCGCCGGCGAGGTCGTCTAGATCGTGGCGGTGGAATCGTCCGTCGAGGACGGAGCTCCGCCAGACGGCAGCTGGGACGTCCCGGGCGGCTGCATCCGGCCGCCTTGGCCCGACATGCCGCCCGGCACCCCGGTCATCGGCCCACGCAGCTGGCCGGGCGCGCGACCGGGCCCGCCTCCGCGTCCGTCGCTGCCACCGACCGCCCCCACCGCGCCGCCGGCGGCCAAACCGAGGACGACGACGACAGCGGCGGCGACCACGGTCGTGCGGGTCGACCACGTCGCACCGGTCGGTTCGTTCGTGCTCTGCTGATCGCTCATGCCCCGATGCTGCGACGGGCACCTGTCGACAACCTGTGAGCCACCCGGCAGCCGACTGGGTCGACGATTCACAGGCTTCGCACAGCCAGGTCCCAGGCGGGACGAGGCCTGTGCGCCGCACAATGACCGCATGGCCACTTCTCTGACCCGCGCCGACGGATCGGCGCTGCGCGTGCTCGTCGTCGACGACGAGCCCAACATCGCCGAGCTGCTGCAGATGGCGCTGCGCTACGAGGGCTGGGACATCCGCACCGCCGGCACGGGACGCAAGGCGGTCGCCTCGGCCAAGGAGTTCGGCCCCGACGCGATCGTCCTCGACATGATGCTGCCCGACTACGACGGCATGGAGGTGCTGCGCAAGGTGCGTGCCTTCGCGCCCGACGTACCCGTGCTGTTCCTGACCGCGCGCGACTCCGTCGAGGACCGCGTCGCGGGGCTGACCGCCGGCGGCGACGACTACGTCACCAAGCCGTTCAGCCTCGAGGAGGTCATCGCACGCCTGCGCGGGCTCATGCGCCGCACGGGTGCCCTGGACGCCCGGCCCAGCTCGATCATCGAGGTCGGCGACCTGACGCTCGACGAGGACAGCCACGACGTCGTCCGAGCCGGCCGGGAGATCGACCTGACGGCCACCGAGTTCGAGCTGCTGCGCTTCATGATGCGCAACCCTCGGCGGGTGCTGTCGAAGGCGCAGATCCTCGACCGCGTGTGGGACTACGACTTCGGAGGGCAGGCCAACGTCGTCGAGCTCTACATCTCGTACCTGCGCAAGAAGATCGACGCCGGGCACGAGCCGATGATTCACACCAAGCGCGGTGCGGGGTACGTCCTGAAGCCGGTCGGCTGACGCGTGCGCAGACTCGTGCCCTCCTCCCTGACCGGCCGGCTGATCGTCACCGCCGTCGCCCTCGTCGCGGCCGTGAGCGTGTTGGTGGCGTTCGCGGCGACGCTCGTCATGCGCTCCTACCTGACCGACCAGCTGGACGAGAAGGTCACGCAGTCCCTGGGCCGCGCCGAGTTCCGCGCCGACCGGGTCATGCCCGCGCCCCCTGCCGGGCAGGACCGTGGTGGCGAGGGCTTCGGTCGCGACGTCGGCAGCATCGAGGCGATCCGGTCGGGAGACTCGGTCACCGGCACCGTCGTCGTGGCCGGCAACGGCGGTGGCCCGAAGGACCTCTCGACGCAGGCAGCCCGCGCGCTCCAGCAGGTCGACGCCGACCGGGAACCACGGACGATCGATGTGCCGGGCCTCGGGTCGTACAGGGTCGCCTCCACCACGTCGCCATCAGGAACCGTCGTCTGGAACGGACTGCCCACCAACGACGTGGACGACACGATCTCGAGCCTCGTGCTCTGGGAGTCGCTGCTGGCACTCGCCGGCATCGCGACGGCGGCGGTCGCCGGTCGCCTCCTCGTGCGCCGTCAGCTGCAGCCGCTGCGCGACGTCGCCGCCACGGCCCACCAGGTCGCCGCGATGCCGCTGTCGTCCGGCCAGATCGGCGAGACCGTCCGCGTCCCCGACGCGCTGACCGACCCCGGCACCGAGGTCGGCCAGGTGGGCGAGGCCCTCAACAGGTTGCTCGGACACGTCGAGCACGCCCTCGACGCCCGCCACGAGAGCGAGCAGCAGGTGCGCCAGTTCCTGGCCGACGCGTCCCACGAGCTGCGCACGCCGCTGTCGACCATCCAGGGCTACGCCGAGCTCAGCCGGCGCACCGGCAGGGCCGACCCCGACCAGATCCTCGCCAAGGTCGAGTCGGAGGCCGGACGCATGGCGACCCTCGTCGAGGACATGCTGCTGCTGGCCCGGCTCGACGCGGGGCGCGGCATCGACCGCCGCCCCGTCGACCTGACGCGACTCGTCGTCGAGGCCGTCGACGACGCCCGCGTCCGCGACCCCGAGCGTCGCTGGACGTTCGACGTCCCCGACGAGCCCGTGACCGTCGCGGGCGACGAGCAGCGGCTCCACCAGGCCGTCACCAACCTCGTCACGAATGCGACACGCCACACACCGCCCGGCACCGTGGTGTCGGTGCGACTGACGAGCGGCGAGGCCGTGCGCGTCGACGTGCACGACGACGGGCCGGGCATCGACCCCTCGCTGCTGCCGACGGTCTTCGAGCGATTCACCCGCGGAGACTCGTCGCGCACCCGCGCCTCGGGCGGCGCGGGCCTCGGCATGTCGCTGGTCAAGGCGATCATGCACGCCCACGGCGGCACCGCGACGGTCCGCAGCGCGCCGGGCGACACGACGTTCACCCTGCTGCTGCCGACCGCCTGACGCTCACAGACTCGGCACAGACTCAGCACACCCCGCCCCCAACTCGCGATCGCATCGTGGGGACATGACCCAGACCGCGATCTCGCCCCCGGCACCGGCGCCGCACCGCGACGCCACCGCTCCGGCCACTCCCCCGTCCCCGTCCCTGTCCCATGCCCGCCGCCTCTGGCGAGGACGCGAGGACGACTCGCCGCTCGTCCGGCCGGCCCTGCTGGGGCTGCTGCTGGTCACGGCCCTGCTCTACCTGTGGGGCCTCGGTGCCTCGGGCTGGGCCAACTCGTTCTACGCCGCGGCCGTGCAGGCCGGGTCCGAGTCGTGGAAGGCCTTCTTCTTCGGCTCGTCCGACGCCGCGAGCTCGATCACGGTCGACAAGACGCCGATGTCGCTGTGGCCCATGTCGTTGTCGGTGCGGATCTTCGGCCTGTCGTCGTGGGCGATGCTCGCGCCGCAGGCCCTGATGGGCGTCGCGTCCGTCGGGCTGCTGTACGCGACGGTGCGCCGCACGACGCACGACGCCTGGGCGTCCCTGCTGGCCGGAGCGGCTCTCGCGCTGACCCCCGTGGCGGTGCTGATGTTCCGGTTCAACAACCCCGACGCCCTGCTGACGCTGCTGCTGATCGGTTCCGTGCACGCGACCATCCGCGCGATCGAGAACCCCGCGCGGGCCGTGCGGTGGCTCGCGCTCGGCGGCTCCCTCGTCGGCTTGGCGTTCCTGACCAAGATGCTGCAGGCCTTCCTGGTGCTGCCCCCGCTGGCACTGGTCTACCTGCTCACCGCGCGCGTCGGCGTCGTGGTGCGACTCAAGCACCTGCTCATCGCATTCGGATCGATGATCGTCGCCGGCGGCTGGTGGATCGCGATCGTCGAGCTGTGGCCGGCCTCGAGCCGGCCCTACATCGGCGGTTCGCAGGACAACTCGATCCTCGAGCTCACGCTCGGCTACAACGGCCTCGGCCGCCTCAACGGCAACGAGACCGGCTCGGTCGGCGGGGGTGGCGGCTGGGGCGAGACCGGCGTCTTCCGGCTGTTCACCTCTGAGATCGGCGGACAGGTGGCCTGGCTGCTGCCCGCCGCGCTGGTGCTGCTGGGTCTGAGCCTGTGGTTCGTCCGCCGGGCGGGCCGCACTGACCGGCAGCTCACGGGCCTGCTCGTGTGGGGTGGCTGGCTCTTGGTCACCGGACTGACCTTCAGCTTCATGGCCGGCATCTTCCACGCCTACTACACCGTGGCCCTGGCCCCGGCGATCGCCGCGCTGGTCGGCATCGGCGCGAGCATCCTGTGGGAGAACCGTGAGTCGCCGGTCGCATCGCTCGGCGCGGCCTTCGTCATCGCGATGACCTCGGCCACGAGCTTCGTGCTGCTCGATCGCTCGACCGACTTCGTGCCATGGCTCAAGTACGCCGTCGTGGCGTTCGGCGGGGCGGCCGCCTTCTTGGTCGTCGCCCACCGACTACTGCCGCGGCGCACCGTCGTCGCCGCGATCGCGACGGCTCTCGCGGCCGTCCTGGTCGGACCGGCGGCCTACGCGGTCGACACCGCCTCGACCCCGCACACGGGCTCGATCCCGTCGGCCGGTCCCAGCGCCGGTGGCGGCATGGGCGGTGGGCCCGGCGGACGGATGGGCGGCATGCGACGTCCGCAGGGCATGACGCAGGGCCAGGGCCAAGCGCAGGCCGGCGGCCAGACGCCGACCACGCCGAACGGGATGCGGTCCCGCGGCGGCGCGGGAGGCGGAGCCGGCGGACTGCTCAACGGATCGCAGTCGACCGACGCGATCAACGCCCTGCTCGAGACCGATGCCGACTCGTACACCTGGGTCGCCGCGGCCGTCGGCTCCAACACGGCGGCGGGCTACCAGCTCGCGACCGAGCTGCCCGTCATGGCGATCGGCGGCTTCAACGGCTCCGACCCCAGCCCCACGCTGGCCGAGTTCGAGCAGCGGGTCGCCGACGGCGAGATCCACTACTTCATCGCAGGCGGCGGATTCGGCGGCGGAGGGGGCCGCGGCGGCCAGAGCGGCGGCAGCAGCTCGAGCTCCGACATCGCCGCGTGGGTCGCCGAGACCTTCACGGCCCAGACCGTCGACGGCGTGACGCTGTACGACCTGAGCGGAGGCGTCCGGTGACGGCCACGGCCACGGTGCCCGGCAGCCTCCCGTCGCCCGGACGCGCGCCCGTCCTCGACATCGTGATCCCGGTGTTCAACGAGGAGGCGGCGCTCGTTCCCTCGGTCGAGAAGGTCCGGGAGCACCTGCGCACCCTGCCGTTCGACCACCGCATCACGATCGCCGACAACGCCAGCACCGACGCCACCAGCCTGCTGGCCCACCAGCTGGCCGACCGCTTCGACGACGTGAGGGTCGTCAGTCTCACCCGCAAGGGACGCGGCCGGGCGCTCAAGGAGGCGTGGTCGCACTCCGATGCCGAGGTGCTGGTCTACATGGACGTCGACCTGTCGACCGACCTCAACGCCCTGCTGCCGCTCGTCGCTCCCCTGCTGTCGGGGCACTCCGACCTGGCGATCGGGTCGCGGCTGGCGCGCACGTCGCGGACGACCCGTGGGCCGCGCCGCGAGGTCATCTCCCGCAGCTACAACGTCCTGCTCCGAGGTGCCCTGCGGGCCCGGTTCTCGGACGCGCAGTGCGGCTTCAAGGCCATCCGGCGCGACGTCGCCGCGCAGCTGCTGCCGCTGATCGAGGACGACGAGTGGTTCTTCGACACCGAGCTGCTGGTCGTCGCCGAGCGGGCCGGGCTGCGCATCCACGAGGTGCCGGTCGACTGGGTCGACGACCCGGACAGCCGGGTCGACGTCGTCCGCACGGCTCTCGCCGACCTGCGCGGGATGGGCCGGCTCGGCTGGTCGCTCGTCCGCGGTCGCATCCCGCTCGCCGACGTGGCGCAGGCGCTGGGCCGTGCGACATCGCGCAGCGCCCGCGGGGGGCTGAGCGCACAGATGGTCGTCTTCGCGCTGATCGGCGCGCTGTCGACCGCGGCGTACGGGCTGCTCTACGTGCTGCTGCGCAGCAGCCTCGGCGCGCTCGAGGCCAATGCCGTCGCCCTGGCGGCGACCGCCGTGGCCAACACCGCTGCCAACCGGCGCTTCACGTTCGGCCTGCGCGGTCCGACCGACGCCCTCAAGCACCAGCTGCAGGGGCTGCTGGTCTTCGCCTGCGGACTGGCCGTGACGAGCGGGACGATCTGGACCCTGCGCGCCGTCCGGGGCGACGGCCACCCGCTCGTCGAGGTCGCCGCCCTGACCGCCGCCAACCTGTTCGTGACGGTCATGCGCTTCGTCCTGATGCGGATCTGGATCTTCCGGGGTCCCCGCACGACGACCTCGCCCGGCACCTGAGCGGCGACGAGGTGGCCCGATCTGTTGTCTCGTCACCGGCCATGCAGCAAGATCGACAGCGACGGCATCCCTTCGAGACCGCCGACCGACGAAAGTGACGGAACACAGATGGCTCAGAAACAGTCCATCCTCGGGCGCATCGGGCAGCTGACCCGGGCCAACATCAACTCGCTGCTCGACAAGGCCGAGGACCCCGAGAAGATGCTCGACCAGCTCGTGCGCGACTACACGAGCTCGATCGCCGAGGCGCAGGACGCCGTCGCGCAGACCATCGGCAACCTCCGGCTCGCCGAGGCCGACCACGCCGAGGACGTCGCCGCGGTCAAGGAGTGGGGCTCCAAGGCCATCCGCGCCTCACAGAAGGCCGACGCACTGCGCGCCGCGGGCCAGGGGTCCGAGGCCGACAAGTTCGACTCGCTGGCCAAGGTGGCTCTGAGCAAGCAGATCGGCTTCGAGAACGAGGCGAAGGCCGCAGCCCCGCAGATCGCCGCCCAGAACCAGACCGTCGAGCAGCTCAAGGCCGGGCTCATCAACATGCAGGGCAAGCTCGGCGAGCTCAAGAGCAAGCGCGACCAGCTCGTGGCCCGTGCCAAGACCGCCGAGGCCCAGGCCAAGGTGCAGGACGCCGTCTCGTCGATCAACGTCCTCGACCCCACGAGCGAGCTGTCCCGCTTCGAGGAGAAGGTCCGCCGCGACGAGGCACAGGTCGCGGGTCAGGCCGAGCTCGCGGCGTCGAGCCTCGACGCGCAGTTCGCCGAGCTCGAGGGGGACAGCACCCAGACCGAGGTCGAGGCCCGCCTGTCCGAGCTCAAGGCACTGGCCGCCGGCGACCAGCCGACCGCCTGATGAGCATCATCCGTCACCACCAGAGGACCCAGGCATGAAGCTCAACGAGAAGTACACCTACGACGCCGGCGTGGACGCGGTCTACGCGATCCTGGTCGACCAGGCCTTCCGCACCGACTCGTGCGCCAACCAGGGCGCGACCGACTACGAGGTCACGGTGGAGCCGAAGGGCGACGGCGCGACCGTCACGATCGTCCGCACGCAGGACGCTGACCTCCCCGACTTCGTCAAGAAGCTCACGGGCAGCACCGTCAAGGTCAAGCAGACCGAGGTCTGGAGCGGACCCGACGCCTCGGGCAACCGCACCGCCGACGTCAAGGTCAGCATCATCGGCCAGCCCGCCGAGATGGTCGGCAAGGCCAAGCTCTACGCCGCCGGCGAGGGCTCGGAGTTCACGGTCGACGGCGACGTGACGGTCAAGATCCCGTTCCTCGGCAAGAAGATCGAGCCCGAGGTGGCCAAGGCCATCAAGGCCTCGCTGCGCGAAGAGGTCGACTACGGCAAGAGCAGGCTCTAGCCGGAACCCTCGACCAGCTCGATGACGGCGGCGATCTCCTGCGTGGCGAACCACGCGAGGTCGCCGCTGTCGTCGAGGTCGAGGTGCAGCGACGCGATGTCGACGAGCCGCACCGGCCCGTCGGGGTCGTCGAGCTCGGCCGCCGCAGCCACGGCCCCGTGCTCAGCCGCCTCCTCGAGCGCCGCCAGCTCGTCCTCCTCGTCGGTCGAGGCCGCGACGAACGCCTCGGACGGCGTCACCTGCTCCCCGCGGGCGAGGGCGACGAGCTCGTCGACGTCCAGCCCCAGATAGACCCTCATGCCGTCTCCTGCCTCGTGATGTCGTCGCCGGTCATGACCGCGCCGGACGCTGTCGGCCCCGGGGAGCGCGGGTGCGCCGGTCGTCGACCGACACGACCAGCTCGGCCAAGGCGTCCTCGATGCACTGCGCCAGCACGTCGACGTCCGGCACCGCGTCGCGATCGGCGACGATGCCGAAGAACACCTGGCCGTGGTACGACGTCACGCCGATGGCGACCGCCCGCTTGCCGCTGAGCGGGATGCACGGGTACACCTCGGCGACAGCGGTGCCCGCGAGGTAGAGCGCGTCCTGCGGACCGGGCACGTTGGTGATGACGATCTGGTGGCCGCGGCCCGCCTCGGCATCGGCCACGCGCGCGCCCACGGCGTGGAAGGTCGACGTCGCGAAGCCCGGCAGGCTCGCGAGCTTGTTGGCGGCGACGGCCGAGCCGGTCTCGCGGTGGTCCTTGAGCGCGTACGACACCTGGTGCAGCCGCACGACGGGATTGGACTCGCCGACCGGCAGCGACAGCAGATGACCGCGCACCTGCGAGCCCAGCGACGTCGGCAGGCCGTCCTTGGCAACGACCGACATCGGCACCATGGCCCGGAAGCTGGTCTTGGCCGTGACGGGCTCGGCGCGCGTCAGCATCCAGCCGCGGATGCCGCCGGCGATGCACGCCAGGATGACGTCATTGACGGTGCCGCCGTGCTCCTCACGGATGCGACGCAGGTCGGACAGGCTCACGGCGAGCGAGGCGAAGCGGCGGTGACGGCTCAGCTGCGTCGACAGGACGCTGCTCGGTGTCTGGCCGTCGGACCCGATGACCGGCAGCTTGCGGGCCAGGCGTCCCAGGTTGAGCTCGGTGACGCGCAGCGCCTCGGCGGGGTGACGGACGTTGCGGCTGACGGTGTTGACCAGCAGCTCGGCCGCATGGGGCTCCGAACGGGGGTTCCACTCCTCGTGGGGGATGTCGCGGTCGTGGGCCGTCTCCTCGAGCAGCACCTGGGCCAGGTCGACGGTCTCGCTGCCGTCGACGAGCGCCTGGTGCGACTTGAACAGCAGCGCGACACGGCCGCCCTCGAGCCCCTCGATGAGGTACAGCTCCCACAGCGGGCGATCGAGGTCGAGCCGGCGGGCGATGAGCCGTCCGACCAGCTCGTGCAGGGCGTCGGTCGTGCCGGGACGCGGCAGGGCAGAGCGGCGGACGTGCAGGGAGATGTCGAAGTTCTCGTCGTCGAGCCAGACCGGCGTGCCGAACGCGCCCGGCACCGACCGCGGGATCTGCCGGTAGCGCGGCACCAGGTCGATGCGCTCGTTGATGACGTGGATCAGGCGGTCGTAGTCGAGCAGCTGGTCGCCGGGCTCGAGGATCGCGAGCGAGGCCACCTGGCGAGGAACGGTCGGGCTGTCCTGATGGAGGAACATCGCGTCCAGGGGGCTCAACCGTTGCATGTCTCTCCTCGTGACGACCTGCAGAGAAGTTACCACCGGGTCAACGTCGGGACCCTGCGAGACTGTCGGGCGAGACGACCGCTGCCAGCACGTGCGAGGTCAGCACCTCGAGACGGGCGACGAACGGCGACGACGGAGCGGCCTCACGGGGTGCCCGGCCGCTCATCGCGGCGAGGTCGAGGCTCGACTGGTCGGACGGCAGGTGCACGACCGGCTCGATGCCCGTGAGCCGCGCGACGGTCGCCCGGACCTCCCGTTCCTTCCAGCCGAGGGTCGACCGCATCTGGTTGACGACGACCACCGGCTCGACACCCGGCACGATCGTCGCGAGGTCGTGCAGGCCCCGCACGAGCCGCGACAGCCCGACCGGGTCAGGACGCCCGACGACCACGACGACGTCGGCGGCGTCGACGACCTGCAGCGCCGTCTGGTGCCGGGAGGGCCCCGGCGCGCTCGGTTGCTCCAGCTCGGCACCGATGTCGACGACGATGAGCTGGGCGGCACCGCGCAGCTGGTCGAGCACGCCCTGCATCGCAATCGTGCGCACCTGCGGCCACATGTCGGCACGCGGCAGCCCCGTGAGCAGGCGCAGCGAGGGGTCGACGTCGAGCAGGTGGGTGGCGACCTCGTGCGGTCGACCGTTGTTGACGCCGCGACAGGCCGCCACGAGACCACTGACGTCGTCGAGCACGCCGAGCAGCTGACCCAGTGATCCGCCGTGGGTGTCGGCGTCGACCAGCACGGTGTCGACGGAGCGCGCCGCCGCGGCCGAGGCCAGCGCGAGGGCCACGGTGCTGCGGCCGGGTGCACCCGCCGGGCCCCACACGGCGACGACCGGCGCACGTCGGGACGGCTCGGGGCGCGGCTCGACCCAGCTCTCGTCGGCGATGCCCTCGAGCTCGCCCAGCCGGAGCACGCGGCGGATGCCCCACGCCTCGCTGAGCGACGGGTCGGGATCGACCGCCGCGACCCGCACGCCCGCGCCCTCCAGCTGGGTGACCGCGTCGAGGTCGAGGCCCGGCAGACCGGTCGAGACGATGGCCGCCCCGGCGCGACCTGCCTGGGCGACGGCCAGCAGGTCTGCGACGTCGACGCACCGGCGAGCCAGGCGCAGGACCGTGGAGGCCTCGACCTCGCGGATGGCCGCCTCCTCCCAGGCCGCTCCCCCGGCGGCGATCACGACGTCCATGTCACGACACCCGGACGAGCGTGACGTGCCCCGTGGCCACCGTGCTGATGACCTCGGTGCCCAGGCGTGACGCGTCGACGTCGACCAGCACGGTCTGCGCCGCGGCACCGCTCGCGGCGGCGGCCTCGTCACCGGACTGGACGACTCGGACGTCCTCGAGCACCCGCGATGCCTCGCCTCCGGGCTCGTCCCCGGGCCCCGGGCCGACCCAGACGTCGACCCTGTCGCCGGCCGCCAGGTCGGACGGTGCCGATCCCTGCGCGACGCTGAGCGGCAGCTCGACCTCGTCGGCGGCCGAGCGGCTGACCAGCGATGCCTTGTCGACCAGCGAGCCCGGTGCCATCGCATGCGCCCAGACGAGCTGGTCGAGGGGCTCGTCGAACTCCTCGTCGGTGCGGATGTAGCTCGTGGCCGCGTCGCCGGCGAGGCGCACCTTGGCCGGCCGCAGGTCGTCGCGCGACACGACGTCGCCGGGCGTCGTGCCGGCCCGCACCGACCAGTACTCGACGCGGTCGTCGCCCGCGGCCGCGACCCGTGCACCGAGCACCGTCGCCCCCAGCACCAGCACGACGCCGAGGACCAGCCTCGGGTCACGCCAGGGTCGGACCTGCAGTCGTGGTGTCGTCCCGCCTGATCTCCCAGGCCCCCGCCAGTTCGTCATGCCACGGTTCTACCGACATCAGGCCGTCCCGTCCAGCCCCTGGCCGACTTGTCCACAGGTGGGGCCCACCTCGCGATCGGCTGACACCGGGGCGTGGGAAACTGTGGGCATGCCATCTCCCAGCCCGCGGTTCCTCACGCTGGCAGACGTCGCGGAGGTGCTCAACGTGACGGTGCGGCAGGTCTACGCGCTCGTGCGCTCCGGCGAGCTGCGCGGCATCCAGATCGGTGGACGCGGCCAGTGGCGCATCGAGAACGACCAGCTCGAGGACTACATCTCCCGGCAGTACGCCCGCGCCGACCACGACGTGCGCGAGCTCGCGGAGTCGTCGGTCGACGACGACGTCACGTCCGACCGCTGACCATCGCGACGGCAGACCACAGCACGTCCTGAGACCGGCCGCCGTCGGTCGTCAGCCGCACGAAGTCGGCACCCACGACGCCGACTGTCCCCTCCCGTGAGCTGCCGTCGACCAGCCTCACGACGATGCCGTCGCCGTCGTCGCGCAGCGCCCGGAAGACGTGACCCCAGCCCAGGCTGGCCGCCACGCGGCCTGCCGGGTCGGCGCGCCGC
Organism: Aeromicrobium fastidiosum; assembly: GCF_017876595.1. NCBI lineage: Bacteria > Bacillati > Actinomycetota > Actinomycetes > Propionibacteriales > Nocardioidaceae > Aeromicrobium > Aeromicrobium fastidiosum. Next base: position 26,314 of record NZ_JAGIOG010000001.1, read on the forward strand.
TCTGCCGAGTGCACGACCAGCACGGCCGCCGTCGAGATGACGTGATCGGCCCGGTCGCCGGAGATCTGCAGCACCCGCTCGTTGACGAGGGTCACGGCACCCTCGACACGTCCGCAACCGACCACCTCGACCGCCACACGGCCTCCGAGCAGGTCCAGCCACGAGGTGTCCGCCCACTCACCGTCCCGCAGCTCGACGACGAGCGCGTCACGTTCCTCGCGCTCCAGGTCTTCCGCCTGGGCCTCGAGGTCGTCGAAGAGTCGGTCCCACCGCACAGCGGCACGGTATCGCACGTCCACACCCCCGCGCACTGTCCGTTGACAAACTACCTCGAAATGAATTTGATGTAATCAAACGTACTCAAACGTCATCAAGGGGGCTGACATGCAAATGTCGCGCACTGGCTGGGGTCTCGCGGCCGTCTCCGCCGTCGTGGTCGCCGTCCTCGCTCCCGATGTCGCCGACCTCGTCGCCGATGCGCACGGGCCCTCGTTCCCCGAGGCTGCCGTCGCCGTCGCGTCGCTGGGCCTGCTGGGCCTCGCCGCCTGGTCGCTGCTGGCATGCGGCGCGGTCGTGCTCGGGGCCTCGTCGCAGGTCGTGTCAGCACTGACCCCCGCCTTGCTCCGACGTGCCCTGCTGGTCGGCGCGGCCGGGGCGCTCACGGTGGTCCCCGCGCATGCCGAGTCGCTCACGGCGCCGAGTGCCGCCGACCCCGCCCGCCACACGGTCTCCGGGCTGCCGCTGCCCGACCGGCCAGATGTCAGGGGCGGGCCCACCGCACGCCGGGCGACCTCCCCTGCGACGACCCCGGTCCCGGCCGCAACCCCGGCCCCAGCCCCGTCGCGGGCCGTCGCGGTCCGGCCCGGCGACACGCTCTGGGGCATCGCGGCGCGCTCCCTGCCGCATGACGCCTCCGTCGCCGACATCGCGCGAGCCACGGAGCGGTGGCACCACGCCAACCGCGGCGTCATCGGCGACGACCCCGACCTGATCATCCCTGCCCAGCTGCTCCAACCGCCGACCGGAAGTGAATCGTCATGAAGACCGCCACCCAGCTGGTCGCCCCTGAGGTGACCGTCCCGTTCGTCGGACCGTCGAGCAGCCCCTTCGACGACCCCGTCGAACCGTCTGCCGGGCAGATCCCGCTGCCGTTCCCCGGCATGACCCCCGTGCTGCCCGCGCCGGTCGAGCGGGGCGACGCCCGGGTGATCCGCGAGCGGGCCGCGCGGTTCATGCAGGCGCTGGTCGAAGTCCTGTCCGGTGAGCGTCCACTGCGGCAGATGGCCGCCTGGATGGCACCCGACGTCTACGCGCAGCTGACCGCCCGGCTCACGGTGCACGCGAGGGTGCCGTTGCGGGCCAGATCGGGTCGGGGCGCGCGCATCGTCTCGGTGCACGTCGCGATGGTGCACGACGAGGCCGCCGAGATCGCCGGTCGCATGGTGCACCGCGGACGCTCACGGGCCATCGCCGTCAGGCTCGAGCTGCAGACCACCCACCGCGGCGACCAGGTCTGGAAGTGCACAGCCCTCGTCTGGGCCTAGGTGAGCACGCCAGCCCGCCCGACCCACGAAGCAACCATGGGCCGAGCGAGCGCCAGCGAGCGAAGGCAGGCGCCCAGGCGAAGCCTGGCCGCTGCGAGGTACGAGCAGCGGATGCGGCGACGAAGGAGCCGTGCGCCCTACCTATTGTTCTTGCGACTCTTGCGCTGCTGCTTCGTCTTCTGGCGGGCCCTGTTCTTGGCGTTGGCCACGCGGCGAGCCTCGGTCTCGGGAGACTCCTCCTCAACCGTCTCGCCGTGAACCTCGACGTCGCCGTCCTCGCTGGGGGCCGAGTACGACAGGTTCTGCGGGGCCGACTTCACGCCGAGGCCCTTGGCCGACAGCTGCATGACCTCGTCGGCGTCGTCGTCCTCGGTCTCCTCGACCTGGACGTCGAGGTTGAACAAGAAGCCGACCGACTCCTCGGCGATGCCCTCCATCATGGCGGAGAACAGCTCGAAGCCCTCGCGCTGGTACTCGACGAGCGGATCACGCTGCGAGTAGGCCCGCAGGCCGATGCCCTCGCGCAGGTAGTCCATCTCGTACAGGTGCTCGCGCCACTTGCGGTCGAGCACGCTGAGCACGACACGGCGCTCGAGCTCGCGCATGACCTCGGTGCCCAGATCGGCCTCGCGACGCTCGTAGGCGGCGAGGGCGTCCTCGGCGATCGTGGCGGTCAGCGACTCGCGGCTGAGACCCTCGCGGCCACCGGCCTCGGCCTCGACCTCCTCGATCGTGATCCCCACGGGGTAGAGGGTGCCGAGGGCGGTCCACAGCTGCTCGAGCTCCCACTCCTCGGGGAAGCCGTCGGTGGCACCGGTGACATACGCACCCGTGACCTCGCCGATCATCGAGCGGACCCACTCGTTCATGTCCTGGCCCTCGAGCACCTGACGGCGCTCGGTGTAGATGACCTCGCGCTGCCGGCTCATGACGTCGTCGTACTTGAGGATGTTCTTGCGGGTGTCGAAGTTCTGCGCCTCGACCTGGGCCTGCGCCGAGGCGATGGCACCCGTGACGCGCTTGTTCTCGATCGGCACGTCGTCGGGGATCTTCATGGTCTGCAGCACCCAGTTGACCCAGTCGGCCTTGAACAGGCGCATCAGGTCGTCCTCGAGCGACAGGTAGAAGCGGGTCTCGCCCGGGTCACCCTGGCGCCCGGAGCGTCCACGCAGCTGGTTGTCGATGCGGCGCGACTCGTGGCGCTCGGTGCCGATGACGGCGAGGCCGCCGGCCTCGGCGACCGCGAGCTTCTCGTCCTTGACCTGCTGCTCCATCTGCTGGAGCGTCTCGGGCCACGCGGCTTCGTAGGCCTCGGAGTCCTCGAGCGGGTCGAGGCCCTTCTTGCGCAGCGCAGCGTCGGCCAGGAACTCCACGCTGCCGCCGAGCATGATGTCGGTGCCTCGGCCAGCCATGTTGGTCGCGACCGTGACGGCACCCTTGTGCCCGGCCATCGCGACGATCGCGGCCTCACGGTCGTGCTGCTTGGCGTTGAGCACCTCGTGGGGCACTCCGCGCTTCTTGAGCTGCTTGCTCAGCCGCTCGCTCTTCTCGACGCTGGTGGTGCCGACCAGGATCGGCTGGCCCGTCGCGTGACGCTCAACGATGTCCTCGACGACCGCGTTGAACTTGGCCTCCTCGGTGCGGTAGACCAGATCGGGCTGGTCGACGCGCGCGACGACGCGGTTGGTCGGGATCGGGACCACGCCGAGCTTGTAGATCTTGTCGAACTCGGAGGCCTCGGTCAGGGCCGTGCCCGTCATGCCACCGAGCTTGTCGTAGAGGCGGAAGTAGTTCTGCAGCGTGATCGTGGCGAGGGTCTGGTACTCCTCGCGGATGCGCACGCCCTCCTTGGCCTCGATCGCCTGGTGCAGGCCCTCGTTGTAGCGGCGTCCGTCGAGGATGCGTCCGGTGTGCTCGTCGACGATCAGGACCTCGCCCTCCATGACGACGTAGTCCTTGTCGTTCTTGAACAGCTCCTTGGCCTTGATGGCGTTGTTCAGGAAGCTGATCAGCGGCGTGTTGACGGCGTCGTAGAGGTTGTCGATGCCGAGCTGGTCCTCGACCTTGTCGATGCCCTCCTCGGTGACCGAGATCGTGCGCTTCTTCTCGTCGACCTCGTAGTGCACGTCGATCGTCATCGCTCCGACGATCTTGGCGAACTCGCCGTACCACTTGACCTCGTCCTCGGTGGGGCCCGAGATGATCAACGGCGTGCGGGCCTCGTCGATCAGGATCGAGTCGACCTCGTCGACGACGGCGAAGTTGTGTCCGCGCTGCACGCAGTCGGCGATGTCGTCGGCCATGTTGTCGCGCAGGTAGTCGAAGCCGAACTCGTTGTTGGTGCCGTAGGTGATGTCGGCGGCGTACGACTCGCGACGCTCGTTCGGCGACATGCTGGGCAGGATCTGACCGACCGACAGGCCGAGGAAGTGGTGGACGCGGCCCATCCACTCCGCGTGGTACTTCGCGAGGTAGTCGTTGACCGTGACGATGTGGACGCCCTTGCCGCTCAACGCGTTGAGGTAGGCCGGCAGCGTCGAGACCAGGGTCTTGCCCTCGCCGGTCTTCATCTCGGCGATGTTGCCCAGGTGAAGCGCCGCCCCGCCCATGATCTGCACGTCGAAGTGTCGCTGGCCGAGGACGCGGAACGCGGCCTCGCGCACCGTCGCGAAGGCCTCGGGCATGATGTCGTCGAGCGACTCCCCCGCCTCGAGACGGTCGCGGAACTCGTCGGTCATGCCGCGCAGCTCGTCGTCGGTCATCGCGCGGAACTCGTCCTCGATCGCGTTGACCTGCTTGGCGATGGCCTCGAGCTGCTTGAGGACCTTGCCTTCGCCCATGCGAAGGATCTTGTCGATGACCTTGGGCACGAAATGCACTCCTGGGACGGCGGTTGCTGCACAGATGACTGATGAGGACGTAAAGCCTAGTCAGTCTAGGCCAGAGGCAAGACAGGTCGTGAGTTCCCCGGCCAGATCGCCCCGGGCCGGCGGATCTATCGCGCCGAGACCCAGCCAGCGGGCCATCAGTCGCAGCTCGTGGGCGAGCTCGTCGGCGGTGCGCGCCGGCGCGTGCGGCTCGGCCCACGCACCGTGCACGACCAGGGTGCCCGCATGCCGGTCCGCCTTGAGGTCGACCCGGGCCACGAGCCGGTCGCCCAGCAGGAACGGCAGGACGTAGTAGCCGTGGACGCGCTGGGCCGCCGGCACGTAGATCTCGATGCGGTAGCGGAAGTCGAAGAGCCGCTCGGTGCGAGTGCGCTCGAACACCAGCGGGTCGAAGGGGCTCAGCAACGCGCGAGCGTCGACCTTGCGTGGCGTCACGGCGTCGCGGTGGATGAAGGCGGGGCGCTTCCAGCCGGCGATCGTCGCGGGCAGCAGCTCGCCGATCTCGAGGAGGTCGTCGATCGCGGCCCTCGTCTGGGCGGGGTCCATGCGGAAGTAGTCGCGCAGGCACTGCGCCGTGCCCACCCCGAGCGCGCTCGCCGCGTGGCTGACGAGCACGCGGTGCGCCTCGGGGGCGTCCATCGGCGGCGCATCGAGCTGGGCCTGGGGGATGACCCGCTCGGGGAGGTCGTAGACCCGCTCGAACGCGGAGTTGCGCCGAGCGCACGTGACCTCGCCCTTCCAGAACAGGTACTCGAGCGCGAGCTTGACCTCCGACCAGTTCCAGCCCCACTGCTCGCGGTCGCGCTCCCGGGGCACGTCGTGCTCGATCTCGCGTGCCGTGAGCGGACCGTTGGCGCGGACCTCCTCGAGGACCCAGTCGACGAACGCGGGACGTTCGGCCGCGATCTTGGCCATGCCGCCCCACATGCGCGCTCCGGACTCCATGCGGAGCTGGAAGGCTTGCCACAGCCTGACGTCGACCAGGGCCGCCTCGTGCGCCCAGTACTCGAACAGCCGGCGGGGTGCCCGGCCCGCGGCGCGGTGCAGGATCTCGACGTCGTACGGCCCCAGGCGCGAGAACAGCGGCATGTACTGCGCCCGGGCCAGGACGTTGACGGAGTCGATCTGGAAGAAGCCGAGCCGGTCGACGACGCGCGCGACGTGCCGGGCCGCCACGTCGCCGTGGACGCCGGGACGCGGTCGCGTGAATCCCTGCGCCGCCAACGCGATGCGGCGTGCCTGCAGGACGGAGAGCTGACGGGTCAACGGGGTGCCGGCTAGGGCATGTCGTCGACGAGCTTGCTGCGCACGGCGTACATGGCAGCCTCCATGCGCGACTTCATCTGCAGCTTCTCGAGGATGTTGCGGATGTGGTTCTTGACCGTGTTCTCGCTGATGAAGAGCTCTTCGGCGATCTCACGGTTGCTCAGCCCACGGGCGACGTGGCGCAGCACGCCGAGCTCGCGAGGCGTCAGGTTGGTCGCGGGGGCCGGACTCTTGGACATCTGGACGAACTCGTCGAGCAGCTTGGTGGCCATGCTGGGGCTGATCAGCGACTGCCCCGACGCCACGAGACGCACGGCCTCGGCGACCTGGTCGTACGTCGACCCGTCCTTGAGCAGGTAGCCGGAGGCACCGCTGCGGATCGACTCGTACAGATCGGACTCGTCGTCGCTGGCGGTCAGCATGATGATGCCCGTCGTGGGCGACATCTGCTTGATCGCAGCGCAGACCTCGACGCCGCTGCGTCCTGGCATGCGAACGTCGAGGAGGACGACGTCGAACGGGTTCTCCGAGACGAGCTCGAGAGCCTTGTCGCCGTCGTCGACCTCCTCGAGCTCGAGCGAGTCGTCGGCGCTGAGCACCATCTTGACGCCGCGTCTGAACAGCTCTTGATCATCGACGAGCAGCACGCGAATGCTGTTGGCCCCGGAAGTCACCCGATGATCATGCCACGGAACTGGGACAGACGTGCACGGACAGTCATTCGACGACGTCGAGGTGGATCACGCCGTAGTCGTAGCCCTTGCGCAGGTAGACCACGCTGGGGCGCATCGAGTCCTTCTCGAGGAACAGGAAGAAGTCGTGCCCGACGAGCTCCATCTCGTACATCGCCTGCTCGAGCGTCATGGGCGATCCCTGGTGGGTCTTCTCGCGCACGACCAGAGGGCTCTCGCCCTGGACGTCGATCGGGCCGGCCTTGGTCCAGGGGATCTCGTCGGTGTCGTCGTCGACCTGGTCGACGACGGGGAGGCTGGCGGTGGCCTCGGCGACCGAGGTGGGCGTCTTGTCACCGTGGTGGATGCGCCTGCGGTCACCGGCGCGGCGCAGCCGGGACTCGAGCTTGTCGATCGCGGCGTCGAGCGCGGAGTGCTGGTCGGTCGAGGCGGCCTCGGCTCGCACCGCGGGTCCGCGGGAGCGCAGCGTCATCTCGACCTTGGCGGCCTTGTCGTGCTGACGGGGGTTCTTCTCGTGGGTGACCTCGACCTCGACCCGGGTGATCTTCTGGCGGGCGTCGTACTTCTCGAGCCGGAGGAGCTTCTCCTCGACGTGCTCCCTGAAGCGCTCTGAGATCTCGCTGTTGCGACCGTTGACGACAATTTCCATGTGGACTCCTCGTGTCGGTGTCACGCTTCTGGTGCGGTGGTCATGCCATGCCTAGGACGTTAGTCCGCACCGTGGGGATTGACCAGCGTTCAGCCGAAGTTCATCGGGCGGTCTCAGGAACGTCGCGGCGTTGCAGCGATCACCGCGATGCCGACCGGCCGACGTCCCGCCGCCGTGAGCGCACGGACGGCCTCCACGGCCGTCGCGCCGGTCGTGAAGATGTCGTCGACGACCACGATCCGCCGCGGCGACATGCCTTTGCGCGGGCGCGCCACGAAGGCACCGGCGAGGTTGTCGTGGCGCGACATCGCGTCGAGGCCGGCCTGGTCGGCCGTCGTGCGGGCGTAGGTCAGCGCCTGCACCGTGACGGTGTCGATGCCGACGTCGACCAGCAGACGGGCGGCCGACCTGGCCACGTCATCGACGAGGTCGCAGCCGCGCTCGCGTCGGCTGCGCCGCGACGTCGGCACCGGCACCAGCGCCACCGGCGACGATCCGTGCAGGTGAGGGACGACTGCTGCCGCGAGGTGATGCGCGAGGACGTCGGTCAGCCGTGAGACCCCCTGTTCCTTCCAGGCCAGGACGACCCGGCGCAGCACCCCGGAGTTGTCACCGGCAGCGACGGGCCGGACGCGTGTGGGCCGGGTCAGCTGGGCGGGGACGGGACGCGGCCACACCTCACGGGGGTCTGGCCGGACGATGTCGCCGCACGCCCGGCACAGCAGGAGAGCCGGTCCGCCGCAGCCCGCGCACCGGGCACCCAGCAGCAGGTCGGCGGCAGGGACGATCAGCTCACGCACGAGTCGAGCGTGGCTCACCAGACCGCCCCCGTCGACCGTCCGTGCGGAGGCTGTGGAGTCAGCGGCCGATCGTCAGGGCTGTGACCGGAGGCGTGTCGAGCACCTTCCACGAACCGCCCGGCGGCAGGAACCAGAGCCGGTCGCGCTGGTCCGTGACGTAGACGACCTGCGAGCGGCCCGTGCCGAGAGCCAGGGCGTCGGCACCGACGTCGGGGAGCAGAGAGCCGCTGCGGGACACCTGGCTCGTGGTCTCGGAGCCGTCGATCGACACGAGGTAGATCTGCGCGCCGGCCTCGCTGTCGCCCAGGAACGCCAGCTCGGTCGTCGAGGCCCACGACGCGGCTCGCGGTGCCTGCGCCGTCGTGAACACCGGGGCGGGGTCGCCGAGGCCGCGCACCTGGTCGGTGACGTCACGGAGGACGCGACCGACGTACAGCCTGCCGACTCCCCCGTCGATCGCGACGAGCGCGTAACGGGTGCCGTCGGGCGAGAGGTGGAAGTCGGTGACGTCGAGCCCCGCCACGGCGCCGACATCGAGCGTGGTCTGCTCGCTGCCGGTCGTCACGCGGACGCGAGTGCTGCCCGCCGGACGATCGACGAGCCACAGGCGACCGTCGGGGTCCCAGTCGGGCGCGATGAAGTCGGTGCCGCGGACGGTGCGACCGCCGGTGCCCTCGCGCGACGTGAGCCTCACCGCCGCGCCGCCCGGCAGCACCGCGGCGACCCCGGACTCCGCCACGGCGACCTGCTGGGCGCCGCGGGCATCCTTGCCCCACGTGCCGCTGATGGGCCGGGTCTCGCCGTCGTCGACCTCGACGACCTGGTTGGCGACGACGGCATATGCCCTGCCCCGCGCCGTGCTGGGCCCGAAGCCGCCCCACGCCTGCACGGGCTGGGTGTCGTCGCCGCCGGCCGTGAGCGCCGTCGTGCCGCCGAGCACCTGGACGCCCTCGACGTCCGGCACCTGGCGCAGCGTCCAGACGACCTGCGCCGAGAGCCGGTCGCGGGACGAACGCCCGAGGTCCGCGAAGTCGTCGGTGAACTCGACGTCGGCGACACCGCGCGAGCTCACCGGCACGGACGGACGCAGGGCCGAGCGCTCGGGCACGTAGGTGCGCGTGGCCTCACGGGCCGCAGCGGACGGGCCTCCCGCGAGACTTGTCATCAGGTTCGTGGCCAGCTGGTCGCCGACGACGAGGTAGACCGGATCGGGCACCAGCCGGCGACCGGGGCGGTCGAAGAAGTAGAGGTCGAACGACCTGAAGTAGTCGGCGAAGAACTTCTCGTTGACCAGCAGCCCGTCCTGCGGGTCGGTGATGCGCCACTCGCCGTCGACCTGCTCGAGCGTGTAGGCGACGGCCGAGGGGGCCGCGACCCGGGTGTAGCGGCCCTGGCGGTCGAGCTGGGCGTCCTCGGCGAACCCCAGTCGCACCGTCACGGTGCCGGGCACCAGCTCTCCGGTGTCACCGCTGCCCGCAGGCGCCTGTGGCTGCGACACCTCGGGCTGGGAGTAGACACGCACCTGCGACGACGGTGCCCAGCTGTCGGCGGCCTTGGCGGTCAGGAAGGTCGATGCCGTGCGGGTCGACTGCGGGAACGCGAGCATCGCGTCGAGGTAGCCCCGGACGATCTGCTCCGGCGTCGCGCCCTGCTGCGGCCCGGCCGGCGCGTAGCGCACCGCGCTCTGGCCGAGGTCCCCGTCGTCGGCGACCCTCGTGACCGGTCCGGACGACGGGATGCCGGCGCAGGCCGACACCGCGACGGCCACGATCGCGACGAGCAGCGTCCGCACCGCCAGACGGCGGTTCACGCGTACACCGACTCGAGGGGCGGGTGCTTGGCCGATCCCTCGGGCTTGGGGATCGTGAGGATGAACTCGCTGCCCACACCGGGACGACCCCAGGCCTGCAGCGTGCCGCCGTGGAGCGCGGCGTCCTCGCGCGAGATGGCGAGCCCGAGCCCCGTGCCGCCCTGGGTGCGAGCCGGGTCGGCGCGCCAGAAGCGGTCGAAGACGCGGATGTTCTCGTCGCCCGACAGCCCGACACCGAAGTCGCGGACCGACAGCGACGCTGACTCGGCGTTCTGCGCGACCTCGACCTCGACGACGTCGGAACCGCTGTACTTGGCCGCATTGGCCAACAGGTTGCGCACGATGCGGTCGATGCGCCGCGGGTCTGCCTCGACGAGGGCGGGACGCTCGACGCCGACCAGCCGCACCGTGATGCCGGCACGGGCGAGGACGGGGTCGTCGGCCGCACGGCGCGCGACCTGGGCGAAGTCGATCGTGTCGAGCTCGAGCACCGCGGCACCCGCATCGAACCGGCTGAGGTCGAGCAGGTCGGACAGCAGCGACTCGAACCGGTCGAGCTCACGCTTGAGCAGCTCGGCCGACCGGGCGGTCAGCGGGTCGAACCGCTCCCGCGAGTCGTAGAGCACCTCGCTGGCCATCTGCACCGTCGTCAGGGGCGTCCGCAGCTCGTGCGACACGTCGGACACGAACCGCTGCTGGAGGCGCGACAGGTTCTCGAGCCGCCGGATCTGGCTCTGCAGGCTCGCGGCCATCTGGTTGAACGACGTGCTCAGCCGCGCGATGTCGTCCTCGCCGCTGACGTGCATGCGCTGCTCGAGGTTGCCGCTCGCATAGCGCTCGGCGATGCGCCGGGCCAGCCGCACGGGGTCGAGCACCTGCCGCGACACCAGCCAGGCCACACCACCGACCATCAGGATCATCGCGAGCCCGCCCAGCAGCAGCGCCCGGCGCACCAGGTCGAGCGTGTCCTGCTGGTCCTCGAGCGAGAACAGGTAGAACATCGCGTAGGTGTCACCGCTGCCCGGCGCGCGCAGCTGGCTGCCCACGACGACCGACGGCTCGACGGAACCCGAGCCCACGAGCGACAGCTCGGAGTAGCGCCAGAACGTGCCCGGTCCGGCACGCACCGCGGCGGCCAGGTCGGCCGGGAGAGCACGGGGCTGGATCGCGGCGGACGAGCGGATGGGCACCTCGCCGTCGTCGGTCAGCAGCGGTCCCTGGAGCACGAGCTCGTAGGTGCGCTGGGCGCCCCGCGAGCGGGTCAACGAGTCGACCATCTGCGTCAGCGCCTGCGACTGCGTCGACGGCTCGGTCTCGACCGCTGCGTCCAGCTGGGTCTGCGCGTAGTCGAAGCCCGAGCGCGCCTCCGACACCGCTGCTGCCCGGCGACTGTCGGCCAGTCCGCTGGCCACGTCGCGCAGCAGCGCCCAACCCGTCAGGGCCACGACCAACGTGCTCAGCAGGATCGTGCTGGTGACGACCCTCGTCTGGATGGACCGCCGCCAGATCCGGACGAGGCTGGGCATCAGTCGTCCGTCACGAACCGGGCTGGATCGCCTGGTAGCCGACGCCGCGCACGGTGCGGATGACCTGCGGGTTCTCGGCGTCGTCCTCGATCTTGGACCGCAGACGCGTCATGTGGACGTTGACCAGCTTGGTGTCGCCGGGGTGGTGGTACCCCCACACCTTCTGCAGCAGGGTCTCGCGGGTGAAGACCTGTGAGGGATCGCTGAGCAGGCACGCCAGCAGGTCGAACTCCAGCGGCGTCAGCTCGAGCGGCTCGCCCTTGCGGGAGACCGTGTGACCGGCCGGATCGAGCACGATGTCGCCGAACTCCAGCGGCGACGCCAGCTGGTCGGAGCGCCGCAGCCGGGCCCGCACCCGCGCGACCAGCTCGGTGTTCTTGAACGGCTTGGTGATGTAGTCGTCGGCCCCGGCCTCGAGCCCCGCGACGACGTCGGGGGTGTCGGACTTGGCCGTCAGCATGATGATCGGCACGGCCGACTCAGCACGGATCTGCCGGCACACGCTCATGCCGTCGAGCCCCGGCAGCATCAGGTCGAGCAGCACGACATCGGGCTTGAACTGCGTGAACGCCGCCATGACGCGGTCGCCCGACCGGCACACCGCAGTCGTGAGCCCCTCGCCCTCGAGGACGATCGTGAGCATCTCGGCCAGCGAGGCGTCGTCGTCGACGACCAGCACGCGATCGCGCTTGGTGCGCCGGTAGCTCATGGGATCAGCTCGCTCATAGACCCTCCATCATACGGAGCCACGACAGCGACGAGCGCCCGGATTGGCATCCGGGCGCTCGTCGAGGTCGTTGCTGTGCTGCTCAGCCGCAGGTGCTCAGTAGCGGTAGAGGTCGGACTTGTAGGGTCCTTCGATCGGCACGCCGAGGTAGGCGGCCTGCTCCTTGGTCAGCTCGGTGAGCTCGACGCCGAGGGCGTCGAGGTGCAGGCGGGCGACCTCCTCGTCGAGGTGCTTGGGCAGCACGTGGACGCCGAGCTCGTACTCGTCGGCCTTCGTGTACAGCTCGATCTGCGCCAGCACCTGGTTGGTGAAGGAGTTCGACATGACGAACGACGGGTGGCCGGTCGCGTTGCCGAGGTTGAGCAGACGCCCCTCCGACAGGACGATGATCTTCTTGCCGTCCTCGAAGATCCACTGGTGGACCTGCGGCTTGATCTCGTCCTTGACGATGTTCGGGATCTTGGCCAGGCCGGCCATGTTGATCTCGTTGTCGAAGTGGCCGATGTTGCCGACGATCGCCTGGTGCTTCATCTTCTGGAAGTGCTCGACGGTGATGATGTCGAAGTTTCCGGTCGTGGTGATGAAGATGTCGGCGGTCTCGACGACCGAGTCGAGGCGCTTGACCTCGTAGCCGTCCATCGCGGCCTGCAGCGCGCAGATGGGGTCGATCTCGGTGACGATGACGCGGGCACCCTGGCCACGCAGCGACTCCGCCGAGCCCTTGCCGACGTCGCCGTAGCCACACACGACGGCGACCTTGCCGCCGATCATGACGTCGGTGGCGCGGTTGAGGCCGTCGATCAGCGAGTGGCGGCAGCCGTACTTGTTGTCGAACTTGCTCTTGGTGACCGAGTCGTTGACGTTGATCGCGGGGAACAGCAGCGTTCCCTCACGGAAGCGGTCGTACAGACGCAGGACGCCGGTGGTGGTCTCCTCGGAGACACCCTTGATGTCCTTCGAGATCTTGGTCCAGTGGTCGGGCTTCGCGGCGACCGAACGGGCCAGGACGCGCAGCACCTCCTTGAACTCCTCGTTGTCGGTGCTGTCCTGCGAGGGGACCTTGCCGGTCTTCTCGAACTCGACGCCGAGGTGCAGCAGCATCGTGATGTCGCCACCGTCGTCGAGCAGCACGTTGGGTCCGCCCTCGGCGAAGTCGAAGACCTTCTCGGCCTCGTCCCAGTACTCGGCCAGCGACTCGCCCTTCCAGGCGAAGACGGGGGTGCCCTGGGGGTCTTCGGCGGTTCCGTCACGGCCGACGACGACAGCCGCGGCGGCGTGGTCCTGCGTGGAGAAGATGTTGCAGGTTGCCCAGCGGACGTCGGCACCGAGGTCGACGAGCGTCTCGATCAGCACAGCGGTCTGAATCGTCATGTGCAGCGAGCCGGCGATACGGGCTCCGGCGAGCGGCTTGCTCTTGCCGTAGCGCTCACGCATCGCCACAAGGCCGGGCATCTCGTGCTCGGCGAGGTCAATCTCCTTGCGACCGTACTCCGCGAGGGAGAGGTCTGCGACGTTGTAATCCATGGTCCCAGCGTAACGCCGACCGGCGAAGTTGGCCGAATCGGCGAGCCGTCCCGGATGTGACACATCGCGCGTCATGCCGCCGGAACGTCAGGGGTGCTCAGTCGTTGACCACGTCGACCGCCGGAGCTGCGTCAGGACGAGCTCACGTCAGGGACCGGGCCTCGTCGACGAGCATGACGGGGATGTCCCGGCGCACCGGGTAGGCCAGCGCGCAGGCGTTGCACACGAGCTCGCTGGCGTCGTCGTCGACGAACAGCGTCGCCCTGCACTGCGGGCAGACGAGGATCTCGAGCAGGGCCGGGTCGAGGTTCATGGGTGCAGCCTATCCGCGGATGACCGCGAGGACGTCGTCGCGCACCTGCGCCATGGTCGCCTCGTCGTCACCCTCGACGTTGAGGCGCAGCAATGGCTCGGTGTTGGACGCGCGCACGTTGAACCACCAGGTGTCGCCCGTGACCGTCAGACCGTCCATCGTGTCCTGCGCCTGGTCGGCGTACGTCGTCGTCAGCTGCTCGAGGATCGCGGGGCCGTCTGCGACGGTGCTGTTGATCTCGCCGGACGCGACGTAGCGCTCGTACTGCGCCAGAGCTGCGAGACCGTGCCGTCGGTCTCGGCGAGGGCCGCCATGACGTGCAGCGCGGCGATCATGCCGGAGTCGGCGAGGAAGAAGTCCTTGAAGTAGAAGTGCCCGGAGTGCTCGCCGCCGAACACCGCGCCCGTGCGGGCCATCTCGGCCTTGATCAGCGAGTGCCCCACCGGGGTGCGGACGGCCGTGCCACCGTTCTCGACGATGATCTCGGGCACGGCCTTGGACGTGATGACGTTGTGCAGGATCGTGGCCCCGGGCGTCGTGATGAGCGCGCGGTGGGCGATGAGGCCCGTGATGGCCGAGGGCGACACGACCGCACCGGTCTCGTCGACGACGAAGCAGCGGTCGGCGTCGCCGTCGAAGGCCAGGCCGATGTCGGCACCGGTCTCGCGGACCTTCGCCTGCAGGTCGACGAGCGTCGAGTGGTCGAGCGGGTTGGCGTCGTGGTTCGGGAACGTGCCGTCGAGCTCGAAGTACATGGGCGTGAGCTCGACGTCGAGCGAGGCGAACACCGACGGGACGGTGTGGCCGGCCATGCCGTTGCCCGCATCGGCCACGACCTTCAGGCGTCGCCCAGCCGGGATCGGCACGATCTCGTGCAGGTAGGCCGCGTAGCGGCTGAGCGCGTCGAGCTGCTCGAACGTCCCGGTGGGCTCGGGAAGCTCCGAGCGCTGCAGCAGGACCGTGGCGTGCTCGGCGATGGCCGACAGCCCCGTGTCGTAGCCGATGGGCTTGGCACCCGCACGGCACAGCTTGATGCCGTTGTACTCGGCCGGGTTGTGGCTCGCCGTGATCATCGCGCCGGGCAGGTCTAGGTCGCCGGAGGCGAAGTAGAGCAGGTCGGTCGACGCCAGACCGATCGCGATGACGTCGCCGCCCTGCGAGCGGACACCGTCGGCGAACGCCTCGACGAGGACGGGCGACGTGTCGCGCATGTCGTGACCGATGACGGCCGTGCCGCGGCCCTGGTCGATGCCGGTCTCGACAGCGAACGCCTCGCCCAGCGCGCGGGTCAGCACCGGGTCGAGCTGCTCGGGCGAGCGTCCACGCACGTCATAGGCCTTGACGACTTCTTGCAGACGGGGGTCGATCACGGGTCGGGCCTCACGAGTCGTAGGGACGGGGGTCCGTCGGGGGTGGGAGCAGGTGGCTTGCCGGCCTCGCGGACGGCGTCGGCCAGGGCGAGGAGGTCGTCGCGGTTCGGTGCGGCGGCGGTCGGGTCGGGAGCGAGTCGCAGCACGCTCCAACCCTGTGGGGCGGACATGCGCTGCGCGTGCTCGTCGCACAGGTCGTAGGTGTGCGGCTCGGCATACGTCGCCAGCGGTCCGAGGACCGCGGTCTGGTCGGCGTAGACGTACGTCAGGGTCGCCACGGCGGCCTGCGAGCACGTCGAGCGCGTGCAACGTCGAACTGTTCCCACGTGGCGAGGCTAGCGGGGCCACCCCCACGACCGCGTTAGGCTCACCGCATGACCGACCCCACGCCCGGTCGCGCCGACGGTGGCGCGAGCTCTCGCTG
Organism: Aeromicrobium fastidiosum; assembly: GCF_017876595.1. Classification (NCBI taxonomy): domain Bacteria; kingdom Bacillati; phylum Actinomycetota; class Actinomycetes; order Propionibacteriales; family Nocardioidaceae; genus Aeromicrobium; species Aeromicrobium fastidiosum. Next base: position 41,847 of record NZ_JAGIOG010000001.1, read on the forward strand.
GCGTGGCGTGGTCAGCGGCCCCCGCCCGGGACGCATGCGCGACCGGCGTGGACGCGGGCCCCGCGGGCCCATGGCGCTGCCCGGGCCGTTGTCGCCGCGCAGCGTCCCGGCCCACCGGCCGCCGCGCGAGTCGTTCGACCTGCTGGTCAGCGATGTGCTGTCGGCCCTCGAGCCGCACTTCAGCGTCGAGCCCGACCACGTCGAGATCGTCGTCGAGGAGGCGCCCCTGCTGCCTCCCGAGTGGACCGACGACGTGCCGCTCAGCATCGTCGCCCCCATCCCCGGTGGCAGCCGCATCATGATCTTCCGCATCCCGATCACGCACCGGTGCCTGACCGACCGCGATCTCGAGGAGGTCGTCTGGTCAGTCATCCTCGACCGGCTGGCCGAGGTGTGGCACCTGTCCCCCGACGACCTCGACCCGCGGCCCCGCTGACCGGGGCGTCCGATCAGCCGGCCGGTCGCACCTGCGGGCCGAGGACCGTCAGCGGCGCGCCGGCCAGCGCCAGCGAGCTGAGCGCATCGCCCTTCGCGTACGTCGCCGCCGCCACGACCTGCCCCGTCGGGCGCAGCACCAGGTAGGCGGCACCCGGGGCTTCCGGGGTGACGGTCGTCGTGGTGCCGGCGGCGACCCGCACCGTGGACGTCGCCAGCGGCTTCATCGCGGCGTCGAAGGCCTGCACCTCGACGCTCGCGGCCGTGCCCGGCGCGGTCAGGACGAGCTGCGGCACGTCCGTCCGGTCGCCCAGGGCCACCGGCACCACGGCCGGACCGGCGAGCGGCTCGGTCGCCTCGGCGTACGCGTAGTCGGCGGTCGTCGGCGCCATGCGGACGGTCGACGACACCGGCTGGTCGGACGTCAGCCGCAGGGCCTGGGCACCTGATCCGGCGGTCGGCGGCACCGTGACCGCCTGCAGCGTGCCGGCCTTGACCGTGACCTGCTCGAGGCCCGCGGGCGTGAAGGTGCCGGCTGGCCCGATGACCTCGACGTCGACGCGGGCGGTCGACGTGCCGGGGTTGAGCACGAGCAGGGTGCGCCCCGAGGTGCCGCCGACCAGGCCGCCGACGACCTGCTCCCGGCTGGGCGCAGCGGTCGCGGAGATCGGCTCGGTGCCGCGGAACGTGGCGGTGGAGGTGTCGTTGACGACGGCGGAGACCGAGCCGCGTCGGCGCTCGAGGTGCACGGCGACCTCCGACTCCCCGGCCGCGAGCGTGTCGAGCCGGATGCGACTCACCGAGAAGGGCTCGATCACGATGCCATCGGCGTCGACCGCGTCGATCTCGCCCTCCGGGCCCCACAGCGTCAGGTCGACCGAGGCCGGAGAGGCCGCGAGATTGGTCAGGATGAGGGTCGAGAAGTGCTTGTTGCCCGATCCGAGACCCAGCAGCCAGGCGTCGTCGACGATGCCGGGGCACGAGCCGACGACCAGGCCGCCGCCACCGGACTTCGGTGCCGTGCCGGCGAAGTAGCCGACGGCACCGGACCCCTTGCCCTGCTGGTCGACGATGACGCCCTGGCCGTCGACCACGCCGGTGCGCCACGCGTCGGCTGCTCCCAGCGCCTCGTCGGCCGTGCGAGACGGCAGAGCGGTCGCCGTGGCCGAGCTGCCGGGCACGACCTGGCCGGAGGCGACCGTGATGACCGATCCGGCCGGGCAGGCGTAGGACGACTGGGTGACGTCGACCGCGGTCGGTGCCCGGCGCGCGTCGTCGTCACCGGCCTTCGGCACCACCAGGGCCGTCACCGCCAGCAGCGTCGCGACGAGGGGGAACGCCGCCGCCTTGAGCACACCCAGTGCGTCACGGCCCGTCACGAGGCCACCTCCTCGACATCGCCGGCCAGGGGAGCCGGATCGGCGCGCCGGCGCACGGGTGCCGTCAGGACGATCGCGACGAGCCACGCGAGAACCTGCAGGCCCGTCAGCGGCCGGTGCCACCACGGGGCCGAGGGCCGGTCGAGGTCGGGCGCGGACGTCAGGGTCCAGACCCGGGAGTCGGGGTCGTCGCTGCCGGACGGCTCGAGCGACGGCGTCGCGTCGACGCGCCGGACGAGCTCGGGGTCGGCGTCGGGCGCGTAGATCGCGTCGATGCCTGCCGCGCTGAGGGTCGTGAGCTCGTCCGCGCTCGACTGCGCCAGCAGACGTCGCACCGCGTCGCTCAGCTGCGCGGTCGCCTCGTCGGACGGGGCGAGGGCCTCCTGGCCGAGGAACGGTCCGTCGCCCGCCACGACCCGCACGTCGACGCCACCGGCGATGCTGCCCCTGACGATCAGGGTGCTGCCGGGACGATCGGCCACGAAGGCGGGGACGACGGCGCGCGGCTGGTCGTCGAGCGGGTCTCCCGTGCCGCGTGCGACCCACCAGACGGCCGTCCCGATCGGCAGGACGAGCGCCAGGACGGTGGTCGCGACGACCACCGTCCGGGACCTGTCGACGACGGCGGGCACCGCCAGGAGCACCGCCGTCGCGAGACCGCCGATCCACAATCCGGTCGGGACGCCGACCCACGGCGTGACGCCTGCAGCTCCCGCCGCCGTCGAGAAGGTCACGAGCGTGCCGAGCAGCGCGACGCCGAGGCCGATGAGCGCCACGAGCCAGGCCAGCTGCACGCCCGGACGGGTCTCACGCGGCAGGAGTGCCAGCACCGCCAGCACCAGCAGCCCGACGCTGAGCCATCCCGGTGCCGATCCCGTGCCACCGCCGCGGCCGAGGAGCACGTCGGTCACGCTCGCGTCGCCGCCGACGGGCAACCCGGCCTCCCACCACATCTGCCACGGCCGGAGTGCCCGCTGGACCAGCCAGGGGCCCAGCAGCACCAGCGGCGTCACGAGGGCGACCACGAGCTGCCGGCTGACCCACCGTCCCTCGGACCACCACAGCACGAGCAGACCGGCCAGGCCCAGCACGAGCACGATCGGGGCGAACGCCGCGGCCAGCGCCGTCCAGATGCCCAGCCGGAGAGCCAGCTGCCAGCCGGGCTGCTCGGCCAGCTGCCAGGCGGTGTTGACGACGATCGGCAGGACCACCAGCGCGACCACGGTGCCGATGCGCCCCTGGGCCACGGCGCCCGTCGCGGCGACGGCCAGCGCGTAGCTGACGGCCCACACGAGCCGGGCGATGCGGTGCTCGCTGATCTGCCGGCCGAGGCGATGGGCCGTGAGCGCTGCCAAGGGGACGGCGAAGACCATGAGCAGCGTGACGACGAGGCCCGGTGCGAACCAGACCGGCGTCGCGGCGACCGCGAGCGGAAGGGCGAACAGCGGCGGCAGGGCCGTGCTGGCCAGGCCCGTGGCATGACTGCCCTCGAAGAGCAGGCCCCACCAGCCGGCTGCCGAGCCGGGTGCCGGCAGCAGCGCACCGCCGTCGAGGCCTCCTCCGAACAGGCTCCTGCCGGCCAGGACCGACAGGACGATCAGCGTCAGGACGGCGACGAGCCACGGCCGCCGCAGCAGCAGGGACGGTCCGTCGTCGAGGTCGACCGTCTCGTCGGGTGCACGGTCGAGCGTCGTCGACCGACGCCCGACCGACGACACGGCCTCTGGCTTGACGAGGGCCGTGACGGTGTCGCGGAGGACGTCGTAGCCGTGCTGGTAGGGCAGCCAGTACGGCGGGAAGAGGTCGCGGATCGCGCGGTGCGGACGCCTGCTGGTGCGCGCCCGGTGTCGTCTGGCCCGCAGCAGCGCGACGGGGTGCAGGTAGGTCGACCGCAGCGCGAGCAGCTCGTCGCCGGCTGCCTCCGGGTCCTTGCCGACCAGCAGGCCGAACACGCGGACCAGCGAGCCGACGAACAGGCGGACGTACTGCCACACGAAGTGCGGCATCGGGGTGTTGGCGAGCAGCGTGTAGAGCGCAGCACGCCGCTGCTCCCAGTGCGGGAGGTCGCCGGGCACGTGGGCGCGGGTGCCGCGACGGCTCGACTCGGCGTGGAACAGCACGGCCGTCGGCGCGGTGCGGGTGCGGTGCCCTGCCCGGGCCAGCCGCCACCCGAAGTCGATGTCGTCGAAGTGCAGCGGCAGGCGCGGGTCGAGACCGTCCAGCTCGTCCCACACGTCACGCCGCACCAGCATGCCGGCGGTGTTGACGGCGAGCACGTCGCGCGGTCGGTCGTGCTGCCCGGCATCGGGCTCGCCGGTCTCGAGCCCCGTCTCGCGCACTCCGGTCGAGGTGACCGTGAGGCCGACCTCGAGCAGGCGTCGCAGGGAGGGCCACTCGCGGATCTTGGGTCCGACCAGGGCGATGTCGGGCGATGACGTCGCGGTGTCGAGGAGCCCGGACAGCGTCCCGGGCAGCACCGAGGCGTCGTCGTGCAGGAGCCACAGCCAGTCGGTCGGCGGGAGGTCTGCCAGGGCCAGCTTGACCGCGTCGCCGAAGCCGGTGCCGGCCGGTGCGCGGGTGACGCGCTCGGCACCGAAGAAGTCTTCGAGCAGCTCGGTGGTGCCGTCGGTGGAGTCGACGTCGACGACCTGCCAGGCGGTCGGCGCGTAGTACATGTGCGTCAGCGACGCGAGCACCTTCGGCAGCCAGCGCGCGCCGTTGTGGGCCACGAGGACCGCCCCCACGGACGGTGGGGAGTCGAGCCAGTGGCGCGTCGCCCCCGCCTCGTCCACGCCTGCCTCGTCCACAACGGCCAACCCTAGGCCATCTCCCGAAACCCGCAGACGTGGTGAGTCAGGCCCGGGGCAAGGACGTCAGCCAAGCCTGGGCGGCGTCGCGCCCGTCCGGCAAGGCAGAGGAGGAAAGGCGCACTGGTGGGGGCACCTCCCGCGAGCGCTAGCGAGTGGGGGATTGTGCGCCGCCCGACGATAACGCCGCCGGTCGGGATGCGACGTCGTTCAGGCTCGTTTTTTGAGCTTGCGGCGCTCGCGCTCGGAAAGCCCGCCCCAGATGCCGAAGCGCTCGTCGTGGGCGAGGGCGTAGTCGAGGCACTCGCCGCGGACGTCGCACGTCAGGCAGACGCGCTTGGCCTCGCGCGTGGAGCCGCCCTTCTCGGGGAAGAAGGCTTCTGGGTCGGTCTGGGCGCAGAGCGCGCGCTCCTGCCACATGAGTTCCTCTTCGGGCTCGTGCGACAGTTCCAGATCGAATGACATACGTGGAATTACAGTCCTGTCGACTCGCACATGTCAAGCCGAATGGCAAGATTCGCGGAATGTGCGGCGTGTCGCCCCGCCGCGCGGCACCGGGTCGTGGGACGACACAATGGTCGGATGCGCATCACGCTCATCTCCGGCGCCGACGGGACCGCGTTCGCACGCGATCTCGCGGCGGCCCTCGCCCCCTCCGACGAGCTGACGGTCGTGGCCCCCATCGTGGGTGACCACTGGTCGGCGTGGCTCAAGGCCTGTCCCGATCTCGACGGCCTGCTGGGTGCGCCCGGTGTGCCGACCACGTTCGCCGTCGCCGACCAGCTGGCCGCGATCAACTACTCCCCCGCGTGGCAGCGCGTCAGCGACCAGGCGGTTGCTGCGCGACTCGTCCGCACCGAGCTCGTCGGCACGGGCTATTCGCTGTCGGAGGCGACGCTCGCGGCCGCGACCCGCGCTGGTCTGCCCTACCGGGTGCTGCCGATGAGCGACGACCGCGCCGAGCTGCGGGTCGTGGTGGACGGCGAGGAGCCACACGCGATCCACCTCGGTGAGTACCTCGCTGCTCCGGGCGCGCACTCCCCCACCGAGACCGTGCTGGTCGCGGAGGCGTGGACCGTGTCGCCGTCGGTCGTCGACCAGCTGCGCGCCACCGACGTGCTGGTGCTGGGTCCGTCGAGCCGCACCCTCGCGATCGACCCCGTCCTGCGCACACCGGGCCTGCTCGACGCGCTGCCGTCGACCGTCCCGGTACTGGTCGTCGACCACGACGACACCGCCCCGGCGGACCTCGTCCGGGTGGCCGGGCTGAGGGCCGACGACCCGGGCGCTGCCGAGCACGTGCCCGCCGACGCCGCCGCGGTCGCCGAACTCGTGCGACGGGTCGTGGCGTCGTGAAGACCCTCGACCAGCTGCTCCGCGCGGCATCCGACCCGTCGCAGCCGCTCATCACGTACTACGACCTCGTGACGGGCGAGCGCGTCGAGCTCAGCACCACGACTACGGCCAACTGGGTCGCCAAGACGAGCAACTTCCTGGTCGACGACCTCGAGGTCGAGCCGGGCACGCGCATCCGTGTCGGGCTGCCGAGCCACTGGTTGACGATGGTCTGGATCCTGTCCGCCTGGAACGTCGGCGCCGCCCTCGTCGACCACGACGCCACGATCGGGGTCAGCGGGCCCGAGCTCGAGGCCGACGAACCGCACCGGCTCGCCGCCTCGCTGCGGCCGCTCGGCGGACGGTTCGTCGAGGCACCGACCGGCTTCGTCGACCTCGGGGCCGAGGTCCCGGGGCACGGCGACCACTTCGTCGCGCTCGACCCGCCGTCCCCCGACACGCTGGCCCTCGACCTCGACGGCACGCCCCGCAGCCAGGCCGACGTCCTGGCGTCCACGCCTGCTGTGTCCGAGCGGCTGGTCGTCACCCCCGGCTCCCTGTCGCGGGACGCCGATCTGATCGCGGGCGCGTGCCTCGGCGGCGGCTCGCTGGTGGTCGTGGCGTCCGCCACACCCGAGCAGATCGCGGCAGTGGCGCAGCAAGAGGGCGGCGTCCCAGCATGAACCGATCCTCTACACTCGTCCGAGGCTGACGCGGCACGTCCCCGGGGCCACGATCGTCTGAACAGTAGGGACACGACACGCAATGACAATCGCCGACGACGCTGCGCGCGCTGGCCTGACCAAGGTCGGCGGTCGCCCGCCCCTGCGTGCCTACGTCACCGAGGTGTGGCAGCGGCGCGCGTTCATCTACTCCCTGGCCCGGTTCAAGATCGAGTCCGAGAACCAGCAGAACTCCCTCGGCATGTTCTGGGTCATCCTCAAGCCTCTGCTGAACGCCCTGATCTACGGAGCGGTCTTCGGCGTCCTGATCGGCCCCCAGGGACGTCCTCCGCACTTCGTCGAGTTCCTCATCATCGGCATCTTCGTCTTCGAGTTCTTCGCGCAGTCGTGGACCGCGGGCGGGCGAGCCATCACCAACAACTCCGCCCTGGTGCAGAGCCTGGCGTTCCCGCGCATGGTCCTGCCTCTGGCCGCAGTCACCGAGCGGTTCCTCAAGTTCCTGCCCACGGTCGGCATCATGCTGGTCTTCCTGATTGCCACCGGCAACCCGATCTCGTGGCACTGGCTGTTGATCGTGCCGATCTTCGCGCTCTTCTTCGCCTTCACCTGCGGCATCGTGCTGATCACGGCCCGCCTCGCCGTGCACTGGCGCGACCTCAACAACTTCCTGCCGTTCATCACCCGGTTCTTCTTCTACACGACCGGCATCTTCTTCAGCATCGAGGAGCGGTTCGGCCCCAAGCCACCGTCGGCCGCCAACCCGCAGGGCACACCCGGCCACCCCTGGCTCGTGACCGCGACCGACTACCAGCCCGTCCACGAGTTCCTGAGCATCGCCCGCGCATCGCTGCTGGACGGCCCGACCTACACGACCAACGGCGACTACTGGCTGTACGCGTGCCTGTGGACCGTCGCGGTGGTGGCCTTCGGGGTCTGGTTCTTCTGGCGCGCCGAGGAAAGGTACGGACGTGTCGACTGAGCCGCACGAGAGCACCCGGGACCTCGACGACATCGGACCCCGACCCGAGCCTCCGGCCAAGCCGACCGGGCCACGAGCCCCCGTCGTGATCGTCGACGACGTGCACGTCGAGTACAAGGTATTCGCGACCGGCAAGCGCCCGTCGGCTGCTGATCGCAAGACGCTCAAGCTGCGCGGTCGCGGCAAGCAGATGCGCACCGTGCACGCCCTCAAGGGCGTCTCGTTCACGGCGTACCAGAACGACAGCATCGGCGTCATCGGCACCAACGGCTCCGGAAAGTCGACACTCATGCGGGCCATCGCCGGTCTGACGCCGACCAGCCAGGGTGCCATCTACTCCGACTCCCGACCCAGCCTGCTGGGCGTCGGCGCGGCCCTGCTCAAGGATCTGTCCGGCGAGCGCAACGTCATCCTCGGCGGCCTCGCGATGGGGTTCACGATGGAGGAGATCGAGGAGCGCTACGACGAGGTCGTGGAGTTCGCCGGCCTCGAGAAGTTCATCGACCTGCCGATGCGCGCCTACTCGTCGGGCATGACCGCGCGGCTCAAGTTCGCGATCGCCAGCATGGCCACCCACGAGATCCTCATCGTCGACGAGGCCCTCGCCGTGGGCGACCGCAAGTTCCGTCAGCGGAGCGAGGCCCGCATCCGCGAGATCCGCGACAACGCGGGCACGGTGTTCCTGGTCAGCCACTCGATGCAGTCGATCAAGGACACCTGCAGCCGCGTGATCTGGCTCGACCAGGGCACTCTGCTCATGGACGGCGACCCCGACGAGGTCATCCGCGAGTACCACAAGGCCCAGGACAAGTAGCGCGCGGCTCCTTCGTCGCCGCTCCAGCCGTTCGTTCCTCACGGCTGCCAGGCTTCGCCTGGGCGCTTGCCTTCGCTCGCAGGGCTCGCTCGGCCCGTGGTGACGTGTCGTGCTTGCGCTCGCCCGATTGCTTTGGGTTTAGCAGGCGGTTTTGAGGTCTTCGGCGTTGTTGGCCGAGCGGCCCTCGGTCGGCGACTGGGTCGTCGGGGTCGTGGGTGCCGGCTGCGTCGGCGTCGTGGCCGAAGGGGTGCCGGGCGTCGCGCCGGTCGACTGGCTCGCGGCCGGTGCGCGGGTGCCCTCGGAGGTGCGGATGGCGTCCTTGATCGCGGCGTGGATCGCGTCGAAGTCGGGCGTCTGGGTGTTGAACTGCGGCGGGACGATCGAGACCGTGCGGATCTGCTTGCCCCGCGCCTTGAGCGCCAGGTCGGCGAACCGGCCCAGCTCGGTCTGCGGGATGTTGGTGCTCAGCAGGTCCTTGCCCGAGCTCGCGATGTCGGTGGCGTTGGTCAGCACGTTGGCCGGGCTCAGCTGGTTGGCCATCGCCGCCATGAGGCACTTCTGGCGCCCCATGCGCGCATAGTCGTCGGACTGCACGCGACTGCGGGCGTACCAGAGGGCCTTCTGGCCGTCGAGCTTCTGCCGGCCCGGCTCGATGTAGACGTTCTTGTAGGCGTCGTCATGACCGAACATCGCGATGCGGCTCTTGACGTCCATCTCGACGCCGCCGACCGCGTCGACGAGTCCCTTGAAGCCGTTGAGGTTGACCATGACGTAGTAGTTGATCGTGAGATCGGTGGCCCCCTCGACCGCGTCGATCGTGGCGTCGAGGCCGGGATCCTTGCTGTCGGGATACAGGTCCTTGCGGTCCTGGGCGGCGGTGTGGACGGCGTTGAGCAGGCACTCGTCGCCGCAGTTGTAGCCGTACGGGTAGAGCGCGTGCATCGGCGAGCTGTCGCGGAACGGCACGTTCTCGAGGTTGCGGGGCAGCGACACGAGCACCGACTTGCCGGTGTCGGCGTCGATGCTGACGACCGTCAGCGAGTCGGGGCGGATGCCCGTGCGGTCGGCCCGGGCGTCGGAACCGACCAGCAGGATGTTGTAGCGCCCCTCGAGGGGCTTGGACGTCTTGGTCTCCGGGAAGACCTCCTGCACGACGTTGCGCTGCACCTGGATCAGCTGCGAGGCGAAGGCCGTCGAGCCCGCGACGCTGCCGATGATGGCCAGGTTGACGACCGTCACGACGGCCGCCCGGGCGAACGTCAGCCGCACGGGCGAGCCGAGCCGCCACGCGTCGATGAACAGCGCCAGCCAGATCAGCACCAGCACGACCATCGCGACCCGCGTGGCCAGCAGGACGTCAGGATCGGTGAACCAGCCCAGCACGCGGGCGCGATCGGTGCGGAACGTGTAGAACACGAAGACCCCGCCGAGGATGGCCGTCAGCCAGCCGGCGATCGCCGTCCACCCGATGGTCCGCTTGCCGAGGGCGACCTGCGCCGAGCCGGGCACCGCCATCGTCATGAGGCACAGCGTGAGGACACGGCGGAACCGGACACGCGGCGAGTCGAGGTGCCGGTCCTCGTAACCGCGGCCCAGCAGACTGGCCCGATGCGTCATGGTTCCTCGTGATCTTGCGCAGCGGACGGATGCCGCCGGACGGAGTGTCCAGTATCGCTGATGGCGGTGCCACTCGTGCACCAGAGCCCGCTATCTCAGCGACTCCTCAGCGTCCCGGACGGCGTGGCGGTCAGCAGGCCGCGCCGAGGTCGGTGCTCTGGTTGGCCTTGATCGGGTCCTTCTTCTTCTCGGCGACCTTCTGCTCGACCTGCTCCTCCTGCGTCGGAGGCACCGCGAGCGCCGCGGTGACGAGGTGGGCCTCGGTCGCCGCCGTCCTGCCCTCGGCGGCGTCGATGGCACCGCTGATCATGTCGCGGACCTTCACGTAGTCGGGGTTGCCGGTGTAGATGACCGGCGGGACGAGCGAGACCGTCGAGACCTTCTGCGACTTGGCCTTGAGCGCGAGGTCCATGAAGACGTCGAGGTCCTTCTGCGGGATGTCGGTGCTGAGCAGCTCCTTGCCCGACTTCGCGATCTTGCCGACGTTGAGCAGCACCTTCTGCGGGCTCATCTCCTGCACCATCGCGTTCATGACGCACTTCTGGCGTCCCATGCGCGAGAAGTCGTTGTTCTGCACCCGGCTGCGCGAGTACCAGAGCGCCTGGTCACCCGTGAGCTTCTGCTTGCCGGCCTTGATGTAGCCGCGGATCGGCGAGCCGATGCCACCGATCGCGGTGCGCTCGCGGACGTTGAGCGTCACGCCGCCGACGGCGTCGATGAGCTTGGAGAAGCCCTTCATGTTGACCATCGCGTAGTAGTTGAGCTTGAGGCCCGTGATCTGCTCGACGGCGTCCATCGTCGCCTTGATGCCGGGCGACTTGGTGCCGTAGCGGTCGGCGTGGTCGTTGGCCCAGGTGTTGACCGAGTTGAGGTAGCAGCCGTCGCAGTCGAAGCCGTTCGGGAACTCCTTGTCCATCACGGTGCCGGGCTTGAAGGGCACGTCCTCGAGGTTGCGGGGCAGGCCGATCAGCACGGTCTTGCCCGTGTCCTTGTCGATCGAGGCGACCGTCAGCGAGTCGGGACGCACGCCGTTGCGGTCGGGACCGGAGTCGCCGCCCAGCAGCAGGACGTTGTAGCGGCCGTCCTCGGGTGCCGAGGTCGTGCTGGCCGAGAACACCTCGCCGACGAATGACTGCGAGGTGCTGACCATGTGGGCGGCGAAGAACATCGCCCCGGCCGTCACGAAGCACAGGGCGCTGTTGAGCCCCGTCATCCACAGCCGGTGCTTGCGCGCCATCTCCAGCGGCCGACCGAGTCGCCAGGCGTCGACCATCAGCGCGACCCAGGCGATCGCGCCCGCGATCAGGACCCAACGGCCCAGCGTCAGCACCGTCGGGTTGGTCATCAGCGAGAACAGTCCCGTGCGCGAGGTCAGCGACACGATCAGCAGCAGCGCACCGGCGGCCAGGAAGCCCAGCCAGATGCGCAGGCTGATGCGTCCGATGCGCTTGTCGCCGGCCACGAGCTGGGCGGAGCCGGGCATGACGAGCGTCATGGCCATGAGGGTCAGGGCGCGGCGGAACTGGATGCGTGCCGAGGTGTCGGCCGGACGGGCGTAGGACCCACCCATGACACTCGATGAAACGTCAGACATGGTGTCCTCGCGGATCGGGGAAGAGGCTGAGGTGGTCTCAGTATTCACACAAACTCTCAAGACGAGGTTGAGGGCGCGCCGCGCCGCGCCGTCCAATTTTCGGCCGCGGCCCGGTGCCGCGCTCCGGTCCTGGCGCTGAGGGGTCCGGTACGGTCGTGCTCATGTCAGATCAGCGCCCCGAGGGCAGCTACGGGTGGCTCTACGGCGAGGACGACGCAAACCGGCAGGCACCCCGCTCCAACGCCTCCGCACCCCCGACGTCCCAGCTCCCGCCGCCCAATCTGCCGCCTCCCGGAGGCCGTGGCAACGGCCCTGCAGTGGGTGGCGGTGACGGCCGTCCGCCGAAGCAGAAGAAGCGCCGCACCAAGCGCCGCGTGGCCGGCATCCTGGTGCTGGCGTGGATCGTGTTCCTGGTGGCCGTGCCGATCTGGGCCTGGGGCAAGATCGCCAAGGTCGACGCCGATCCAGGCGGCGACCGTCCGGCCGACCAGCCCGGCACGACCTACCTGATGGTCGGCTCCGACAGCCGGCGCGGGCTCACCAAGGCCGAGCAGAAGGCCCTGTCGACCGGCGGTGACGGCGGCGGACGGGGACGCACCGACACGATCATGCTGCTCCACACCGGCAGCGGCCCCGACGTGCTGATGTCGATCCCCCGCGACTCCCTGGTCGACATCCCCGGCTACGGCCGCACCAAGATCAATGCCGCCTACGCCTACGGCGGTGCCAAGCTGCTCGTCAAGACGATCGAGAACAACACCGGCATCCGCGTCGACGACTACGTCGAGGTCGGCTTCGGCGGTCTCGTCAAGGTCGTCGACTCCCTCGGCGGCGTCGAGATCTGCCCCAAGACCGACATCAAGGACAAGGACTCGGGGCTCGACGTCAAGAAGGGCTGCCAGAACGCCGACGGAGCCACCGCGCTGGCGTACTCGCGCAACCGTCACACCTATGCGACGCAGGACATCCAGCGGGTCCAGAGCCAGCGCGAGGTGCTCGGCTCGATCGCCGGGCAGGCCAAGTCGCCGTGGACCGTCATCAACCCGCTGCGCTACCTCAACGTCGCCTCCGGCGCATCGGGATCCCTGACGATCGGCGAGAACGTCGGACCGCTGTCGCTGGGCAAGTTCGCCTTCGCGCTCTCGGGCTCGATGAGCGGCAAGGGACTCAACTGCACCGTGCCGCTGCGAGACTTCGCCGTGACGTGGGATCCCGAGCGCGCGCCCCGCATGTTCGACCTCATCGCCCAGGACAAGACCGACGAGATCGGGTCGCTGTGCACCAAGGACGGCCTCCCGAAGTCGTAGAGCCCGCCCGATAGATTGGGGCTCATGACTTCTGCAGACCAGCACCAGGGCGCTCACGCCTACGGCCTCGCGACGCTCACGGCCGACGGGACGGTGCTCGACGTCTGGTACCCCGAGCCCCGGCTGGGCGCGGCTCCCGAGCACGAGACCGAGCCCGCCGAGCTCACGGCGCTCGAGGGCGACGACGCCGTCCGCCAGGTCACCAAGGTCGTCGTGCTGACCGAGATCGACGATCTCGGGGCCGCCCCCGCCGACGCCTACGACGTCTGGCTGCGCCTGCACCTGCTGTCGCACCGGCTGGTCCGTCCGCACGGGCTCAACCTCGACGGCCAGTTCGGGCTGCTCGCCAACGTCGTCTGGACGTCGATCGGCCCGTGCGCCGTCGCCGACTTCGAGGCGACCCGCGCTCGCGCCCGCGGGGCCGGCCAGCACGTCCAGGTCACCAGCGTCGACAAGTTCCCGCGGATGACCGACTACGTGATCCCCACGGGCGTGCGCATCGGAGACGCCGACCGCGTCCGTCTGGGCGCGCACCTCGCCGAGGGCACCACGGTCATGCACGAGGGCTTCGTCAACTTCAACGCCGGCACGCTCGGCCACGCGATGGTCGAGGGGCGCATCTCGGCCGGTGTGGTGGTGGGTGACGGCTCGGACGTCGGCGGCGGCGCGTCGATCATGGGCACGTTGTCCGGTGGCGGCAAGGAGGTCGTCCGGGTCGGCGAGAACTGCCTCATCGGGGCCAACGCCGGCATCGGCATCTCGCTCGGCAACGACTGCGTCGTCGCCGCGGGCACCTACGTCACGGCCGGCGCGAAGGTCACGACTCCCGACGGCTCGGTGGTCAGGGCGTCCGAGCTGTCAGGTCAGGACGGCATCCTGTTCCTCGTCAACAGCCAGACCGGCGTGCTCGAGGCGCGTCCTCGCGGCGACCGCACCGGCATCGAGCTCAACGCGGCGCTGCACGCCAACTAGGCGGGCTGGCGGCGAGGGTCACGCCCGGTGAGGTTCCGATGGTTCGTCGTGCTGGGGCTGGTGTCGGCCGCGGTGCTGTTCGCGACGGTGGTCCGCGACCGCGCTCCGATGCGGGCGGAGTTCTGTGTCGCCGACGTCGGTGACACCCGCGCGCAGCTCGATCTCGAGCAGGGCCGGTGGGCTGCGCTGATCGCGGCGATCGCCCAGCAGCGTGGGCTGCCGCCGCGGGCCACGACGATCGCGATCGCGACGGCCTTCCAGGAGTCGAAGATCCACAACATCGACTACGGCGACCGCGACTCGGTGGGGCTGTTCCAGCAGCGTCCCTCACAGGGCTGGGGCACCGCGGCGCAGATCATGGACCCGCACCACGCGATCGGCGAGTTCTACGACGCCCTGGTCAAGGTCGACGGCTACGAGACCATGGTTATCAATGACGCAGCGCAGCTCGTGCAGCGCTCGGGGTTCCCGGAGGCGTACGCCCAGCACGAGGACTACGCCCGCGCCCTCGCCTCGTCGCTGCGCGGCTACAGCCCGGCGGCGTTCACGTGCCAGGTCAACCCCGGTGGCAGCGGCAGCACGACCGCTGTCGTCGACGACGTGCGCCAGGCCTTCGGCGACATCACGGTGGTCCGCAACGGCGACGACGCGTCGTACCCGCTGAGCGGACGTCCGGCCGACATCGAGGCTCGCGGATGGGCCATCGCGCAGTACCTCGTGGGCCAGGCCGCGTTCCTCGGCATCAGCGAGGTCACGTTCGACGGCTACCGGTGGACGGCCGTCGACTCCGACCAGGGCTGGGAGAAGGGTGCTGTCCCCCGTTCGACGACCGTCCGGGTCTCGACGAACTGAGGCAGACACCTGATGGTCCGTGGCGGGGACCGAGGATGAGGGTTCGTGGCAGCGCAGGCTACCCAAGACCCTCATCGTCCGTCGGAGCCCGACAGCGGGAGGAGGGACGGTCAGGCGGTCAGGCGCTCGACCGCGGCGGCGACACGCTCGTCGGTCGCGGTGAAGGCGATGCGGACGTGCTGGGCACCCGCGGCGCCGTAGAAGTCGCCCGGTGCGGCCAGGATGCCCCGCTCCGCCAGCCACGCGATCGTCTCGCGGCACGGCTCGCCGCGCGTCGACCACAGGTAGAGGGCACCCTCGGAGTGCTCCACCGTGAACCCGGCCGTCTCGAGCGCGGCCCGCAGCGCGGCACGGCGAGCGGCGTAGACCTCGCGCTGCACCGACACGTGGTCGTCGTCGGCGAGGGCCGCGGTCATGGCGGCCTGCACGGGCGTCGGCAGCATGAAGCCCAGGTGCTTGCGGACGGCCAGCAGCTCGGACACGACCGACTCGTCGCCCGTCACGAACGCATCGCGGTAGCCCGCGAGGTTGGACCGCTTCGAGAGCGAGTGCACCGCCAGCAGGCCGTCGAACGAGCCCCCGCAGATGTCGGGGTGCAGCACCGACACCGGCTCACCGTCCCAGGCGAACTCCAGGTAGCACTCGTCGGAGACCAGCAGCGCCCCCCGGTCGCGGGCGAACTCGACGACCTTGCGCAGGTGGTCGGCACCCAGGATGCGCCCGTGGGGGTTGGCCGGGGAGTTGACGTAGATCAAGGCGGGACGACGGGGGCCGATCGCGACGGTCGAGTCGGCGGCCAGCACCTGGCAGCCGGCGTAGCGCGCGCCCACCTCATAGGTCGGATAGGCCAGCTCGGGGAGCACCACGAGGTCGTCGGGGCCGAGCCCCAGCTGCATCGGCAGGTTGGCGATGAGCTCCTTGGAGCCGACCGTCGGCAGCACCTGGGAGGGGCTGAGCCCCGTGATGGCGAAGCGTCGCTCGAGCCAGTCGACGGCGGCCTGACGCAGCGACTCCGGTCCGAAGACCGTCGGGTAGCCCGGCGCATCGGCCGCGGCCACGAGAGCCTCGCGAGCGACGGCGGGCGTCGGGTCGACGGGCGTGCCGATCGACAGGTCGACGATGCCGCCGGGATGCTCGGAGGCGCGCTGCTTGGCCTCGGCGAGGGTGTCCCAGGGAAACTCCGGGAACCTCGTCGACACGCGGGGCGCGGAGCGACCGCCCACCTGCGGCTACTCCTGGTTCTGCGGGGGCAGCGCGGCGATCATCGGGTGATCCTTGTCGATCACACCGAGCTTGGCAGCGCCGCCGGGCGAGCCGAGGTCGTCGAAGAAGTTGACGTTGGCGTCGTAGTAGTCCTTCCACTCCGGCGGCGTGTCGTCCTCGTAGAAGATGGCCTCGACGGGGCACACGGGCTCACACGCACCGCAGTCGACGCACTCGTCGGGGTGGATGTAGAGCATCCGCTTGCCCTCGTAGATGCAGTCGACGGGACACTCGTCCACACACGCGCGGTCCTTGATGTCCACACACGGCTGGGCGATCACGTACGTCACGGGCTTCTTCTCCTTCGGCGAGCTGCGACCAGTATCCCGTCCGGGTGGACGCAGGGACTAGTTAGGTTCGCCTCAAACGACATGGAAGTCTTGTCCCCATGACTCTAGACGCTGCCGCGGTGGGTGCCCGCATCGTCGTGCGCCATGAGACGGGTGGCACGGGCCCGACCGGCGGACCCCAGATGACCGACGTCGTCGGGCACGTCCGAGCGGTCGACGACAGCGTCGTCACGGTCGAGCTGCGGGACGGCTCGACGCGCTCCGTCGAGCTGTCGACCGTCGTGACGTGGAAGCGCGTGCCCGACCGGCCCGTCCGTCGCCGTCGGGCCGTGGCGATCGACCCCGACGAGTTGACACGCATCACCTCGCGGGGCTGGCCGGCCGTCGAGTCCGTCGCCCTCGGCGACTGGGAGCTGCGCCACGCCGGACGCTTCACGGGCCGCGCCAACTCGGTCGCCGTCACGGGCTCCCCCGGCCTGCCGTTCGCCGAGGCCCTCGATCGGGTGCTGGCCTTCTACCGAGAGCGCTCGGCACCTGCGCTCGCGCAGGTCGTGGTGGGCTCCGAGAACGACCGACTGCTGGCAGCCGCCGGGTGGACGCCCACGGCCGGCTATCACGGCGGTGCCGTCGTGCAGGTCGCCGACCTCGGGGCGAGCTACACGTCGGACGCGGTCGCCCGGGTGTCGCCCACGGCCGATGACGAGTGGCTCTCGCACTACGGACGCGTCGACGACCCGGCGTCCGCCCGGGCGGTCATGGAAGGCCCGGCCCGCGTGGCGTTCGTGTCGATCGGCGCACCGACCGTGGCGATCGGCCGGGTCGTCGTCACGGGCGAGTGGGCGGGGCTGTCGGCCGTCGAGGTGGACGTCGCCGCGCGCCGGCAGGGGCTGGCCCGGCGCATCGTCGAGACCTCGTTGGCGTGGGCCGCCAGCGAGGGTGCCGACAAGGCGTACCTGCAGACCATGCGGTCCAACACCGCCGCGTTGGCGCTCTACCGCCCGTACGGCTTCGTCGACCACCACGACTACGTGTACCGCGAGCCGGGCACAGGCTTCTCACAAGGATGACACCGTGAACCCTCAGCCCCGGTCCGTAGGGTCGAGCCCATGAGTGACGACCACACCCCGCACGAGCACGATCTCGGCCTCTCTCACGACCTGCCGACGGTGCTGAACCGCCGCCGGGCGCTGGGCCTGCTGAGCGCGGCTGGCCTGGCCGCCGCGCTGGCGGCCTGCAGCGGCGGCAACAACGCACCCGACTCGTCGGGCGGAGGCAGCACCTCCAACTCGTCCGGCGGGGCCGGCTCGGCCACAGCCCCCACCGCGGCCACGGCCGTCGACGAGATCCCCGAGGAGACCGCCGGCCCCTTCCCGGCCGACGGCAGCAACGGGGTCGACGTGCTGACCGAGAGCGGCATCGTCCGCCCCGACATCAGCGCGAGCTTCGGCGGCTCCAGCACCGTCGCCGCGGGCGTGCCGGTCAGCGTCGCCCTCAGGGTCGTCGACCTGAGCGGCGAGACCGTCACCCCGTACGCGGGAGCGGCCGTCTACCTGTGGCACTGCGACCAGCTGGGTCGCTACTCGATGTACGACGACGAGATCGTCGATGAGAACTACCTGCGCGGCGTGCAGGTGGCCGATGCCGACGGACGACTGTCGTTCACGACCGTCTTCCCGGGGGCCTACCCCGGGCGCTGGCCGCACATGCACTTCGAGGTCTACCCCGACGAGGCGTCGGCCGTGACGTCGTCGGGCCGGTTGCGCACCTCGCAGCTCGCGATCCCCGAGGACGCCTGCACGGACGTCTACGCGACGTCCGGCTACGACAACAGCGCGCAGAACCTGCGCCGCACCTCGCTCGACTCCGACTCGGTCTTCGGCGACGGCTACTCGCTGCAGCTGGCCACGGCGTCGGGGTCGGTCGACGAGGGCTATGCGCTGACGCTCACCGTCGCCGTCTGACCGCCGGCGGCGAGCCCGCCGTCAGTCGTCCTCGGGCTTGGGCTTCTTGCCGCAGATGACGCGGTCGGCGGCCTGGTAGTTGGCCGTGTCGGTCTCGGTCTTGGCGACCTTGCCGTCCTTGATGAACCTGCGGACGATGTCGATGTCGAAGCCCGAGATGGGTGCCTGCGCTACGCACCGGTCGGTGTCGTCGTAGCGGGTGCCCGGGCTGCGACCGTTGCGCCGCGGCGACGCATCGGCCTCGATCTTGTCCCAGACCTTGGTGCTCCACAGCTCGACGTGCATCACGCCCTGCTTGCCGGGGGTGCTCTTGTCGACGTAGGCGCGGATCAGCACGCCGTAGTCGGTGGGGTTCTTGAACCGCAGGTCGAGGCTGCCGTAGTAGACCGTTGCCTCGCGACCCACCGGGTAGCGGTCGATGTAGAACGCGTGCGGGTGGTGCTCGACATCGTCCATGCCGCCGAAGAAGCCTGCGTTGTAGAGCGTCGTGACGACCTGCGAGACGCCGCCGCCGAGCTCTTCGCGGAACACGCCGCCGTTGATCACGGTGCCCGTCACGAAGCCGTTGTCGACGGTGCGCTCGCCGACGGTGTCGTTGAAGCTGAACGTCTCGCCGGGCTTGACGATCGTGCCGTCGATCAGCTCGGCGCCCCGGCTCTGGTTGGTGTTGCGGTACTCCGCGTACGGGAACTGGGTCTCGAACTCGCTGATCTTCTCGGTGATCTTGAGCGCCTCGGCGTCGGCCGTCGTGAACTGGGGCTCCACGACCTTCGCCTCGACCTCGACGGCGCGGGCCTCGCCGGTCTGCGTCAGGGCGGGGACGAGGCTCTCGGCCATCTCCGCCGGCTGCAGCCCGAGGCCCTCCTTGCCGGGCACGACGACGGGCTTGCCGCCCTCGATGACGACCGTCGCGTCGACCGCCTTGGTGCCGATGCCCGTCGTGGAGTCGGTCAGCGGCTGCGCGAGCTTCTCGGGGTCGAGCACCGGTGCCAGACGGTCGTCGCGCACGCGGACGCTCAGGGCCGGGGCGAAGGCGGTGACGGGCAGGGCGACGGTCTTGTCGCCGACGGTGAGCGTGACGGGCGCGCTGACGGCCGGCTCGGCGATCTCGGTCATGGCGGTCGCGAGACCCTCGGCGTCGACGGTCGGCTCGACGGCGGCCGTCGGCACCTCGATCGGCTCGTCGCTGACGAGGTAGGCGTCGCGGATGGCGTCCTCGGCGTCGGAGCGGGACACGACCAGGCCCTCCTCGGGCTGGCGGGCCTTCGGGGCACCGTTCGGGAAGGTGATCAGCGGCTCGACGACCTCACGGTCGATGCCCTCGCTGATCGCGGCCACCGACGCGGACAGTGCGGCCTCGTCGACGTCGAGCACGGGGGCATGGGGGTGCTTGCCGACGAACAGCGCCACCATCGCGCGCGGGTCCCAGCTGCGCGCGCTGCCCGCCCGGTCGAGCGAGCGTTCGACATCGAGCTTCAGGCCCGCGTCGGCCGGGTCGACCGTGAACTCCTGCTTGCCGTAGGTCAGGTCGATCTCGCGGTCGGCGATGGGATTCAGCGCCCGCTCGAGGGTCTCGCGAGCCTCTGCGCGGGTCTGGCCCGACACGTCGACGCCCGCGATGGAGGCGTCGGCTGGCATGCGCGTGCCGGTGAGGAAGTAGCCCGTGACGTAGGCGGCACCGACCAGGGCCAGCACCGCGAGCAGGACGTAGCGCCCCCAGTGACGCCCGGACGTCGACGGCTCGTCGGGCGGGCCAGCGGGGGGCGGGGAGTCGCCTGCCGCGGGGCGCGGACGCTCGTCCCAGTCGTCGCTGACGGCATGCGCGGGGATGACGATGTCGTCGCTGTGGTCGCGCAGGCCGGTCGGGACGGGCTCGGGCTCGGGCTCGATGGGCTCCGGCTCGACCGACGTAGGCTCGGGCTCCGGGTCGACCGGTGCAGCCTCGTCGACCGGCTCCGGTGTCGCATCACTTTGGGGCGGTGTCACGGAGTCGGGGTCGGACGGGGACGGCTCGGAGAGGTCGAGCTCGTCGCTCTCGACGACCAGTCCGGTCTCGGGGTCGACGCGCGACTCGCCAGCGGGAACGTCTCCGCCAGGCATCTCGTCTTCGCGGCGGCCGGGTGTCTCGTCGGTCATGTGTGCCTCCCCTGGACGACCGCCCGCGGCGAACCGCCGTCATCGCAGCGGTGGCACAGGCGAAGAGAGGCTGTCCCGTCCCCCGTCGCGATCATGGAGCGAGCCTAGTTCGCAGCACGACCGGCAGCACGATGGCCCCCAGCGACCCCGCCGTGAACGTCAGGCTGATCCAGTCGGAGGCGACCAGGTAGCTGCCGCTCGGCGACCACTGGAGCGCGAGCAGCGTGGCCGCCCACCCGAGAGCGATCCACGCCCCACCGATGCGGATCACGTCGTTGGCGGCGACCGTGACGAGCCCGGTCACGGCGATCGCGGCGGCCAGCCCCCACGGCCACGCGACTCCCCCCGCTGTCCAGACCTGTCGGTGCACGAGGGCACCCAGGACGCAGACATAGGCCCCGACGACGACCAGGGCAGCACGCAGCACGTCGACCTACAGCCCTGCGAACAGGTCTTCCTCGAGCCCGCTGGCACCCACCGGGCCACGGACCCCCTTGACGAGGCGGTAGAACTCGCTGCCCCAGACCACGGCCGCCATGTCCATGCCCCCGGCGAAGAACGTGCCGTCCTCGGTGATCTGGCTGCGGTGCGCCTTCATCGCGGCGAGCTTGGCCTGGACGTGCTCAGGTGCCTCGACGACCGCGTCGAGGTACTCGTCCTCGACGACGAACGGCGGCAGGTTGTCGGGGTCCATGCCCTCGAACGTCGTGGTGTCGCCCGTGGCGCGGATGGCCCTCAGACCGTCGCGGAAGCGCGACGCCGACATCGCGGACCAGTAGATCTTGGCGACGTCCCAGGCAGCCCCGAGGTCGGGGCGGAACGACCGGGCGGCCGCGAGGGCCGCGGCGTAGTGCGCGACCCGGTGGGCCTGCACGTGGTCGGGGTGTCCGTAGCCGCCGAAGTCGTCGTACGTCACGAGCACCTGCGGGCGCACTTCGCGGATGACCGCGACCAGCTCGGTCGTGGCCTCCAGCAGATCGGCGTGCCAGAAGGCGTTGTCGTGGATCACGTCGGCGGCCGTCGCGTGGCCGTTGTCGTCCCACTTCATGCCGGAGTCGCGGAACCGACCGGCACCTCCGAGCAGGCGGTGGTCGGTCACGCCGAGCTCGGCCATCGCCTCGGCCAGCTCGCCCTCGCGGTGCTGGCCGAGCCGGTCGTCGCGGTCGGCAGCGAGATGCTCGAGCTCTGGCACCAGGATCTCGCCCATCTCGCCCAGGGTGCACGTCACGAGCGTCACCGACGCACCCTCGGCGACGTACTTGGCCATCGTCACCCCGTTACCGAGCGACTCGTCGTCCGGGTGGGCGTGGACGAGGAGGAGACGACGAGCAGGTGAGGTCATGGGGGCAAGGCTACTGACCGCTCAGTTCGCCGTGCGCTTCGAGCGGGTGAGACCGTGGCCTCGCCGGGGCAGTCGACGTCTCCGGGGAGGAGGGCGGCCGCGGACGAGTCCGCAGGTCGCGCCGGCGCGCGTGATTGACTCGTGCCATGACCGTCTCGTACCCCCGGCTGGCCGCCCGCACGCTGCGCTTCACGCTCGGCATCCCCCGCAACGTCACGGTGTCGCCGGACGGTGCGACCGTGCGCTTCATCCGCACGCACGACGGCGTGACGCGCACCGGACAGCTGTGGGAGCACGACGTCGCCACCGGCCGCGAGACCGTCCTGGTCGATCCGGCCGAGCTGCTGGGCGACGCCGGTGAGCAGCTGTCCGCCGAGGAGCGCTCACGACGCGAGCGGAGCCGCGAGTCGGCTGCCGGGCTCGTCGGCTACGACGTCGACGCGACGGGGCGCTGGGCGTGCTTCGCGCTGTCGGGCGCGCTCTGGGCCGTCCACCTCGGGGCAGGTGCCGTCTCGGCACTGCCCAGCGTCGGCGCGGTGATCGACCCGCGCCTCGACCCGACCGGCCGTCACGTCGCCTACGCCTCGGGCGGTTCGCTGCGGGTCGTCGGCGTCGACGGATCCGGCGAGCGCGCCCTGGTGTCTCCGCAGACCGACACCGAGGTGTGGGGACAGGCCGAGTTCATCGCCGCCGAGGAGATGGATCGTCACCGCGGCTTCTGGTGGTCGCCCGACGGCACGTCGCTGCTGGTCGAGCGCTTCGACGACGCACCCGTGCAGACGTGGCACGTCGCCGATCCCGAGCACCCCGAGCGGCAGCCCGTGTCGCAGCGCTACCCTGCCGCCGGGACGCCCAATGCCGAGGTGACGCTGTGGCACGTCGGCCTCGACGGCTCCCGCACCGAGATCGTCTGGGACCGGGACGGATTCGAGTACCTCGGACGCGTCACGTGGACGCGCCACGGTGCGCCGCTGCTGCAGGTGCTGAGCCGCGACCAGAAGCGGTCGCAGGTGCTCTCGGTCGACGTGACGACGGGTGCGACGTCGGTGCTGCGCACGCTCGCGTCCGACACCTGGGTCGAGCTGACGTCCGCACCCCGGTGGACGCCCGCCGGCCGGCTCGTCACGGTCGAGGCCGGCGATGCGTGGCAGGTCGTCGTCGACGAGGCTCCGGTGACGCCGCCCACCTGGCAGGTGCGGTCGATCGTCGAGACGTTCGACGACTGCGTCATCGCGACCGCGTCCGACGACCCCACGCAGGTGCAGGTCGTGCGACTCGGCTTCGACGGCTCGGTGACACCGCTCACCGAGGGTGCAGCCGTGCACGGGGCGGTCGTGGGCGGGCCGACCACGGTCATCTCCCGGTCGGGCCTCGACGTCGTGGGCACGACCGTCACGGTGCACCGCGACGGTGCCGACCCCACCTCGGTCGGCGTCGTGTCCGAGCCGGCCCCGCTCGAGCCCCGCGTGACGATGCTCGAGGCCGGCGAGATCGGCATCCGCACGGCGGTGCTCTTCCCGCGCGACCACCAACCAGGTTCCGTGCGGCTCCCCGTGCTGATGGATCCCTACGGCGGCCCGCACGCTCAGCGCGTGCTGTCGTCGGCGCGCGCGTTCCTCGAGGCCCAGTGGCTCGCCGACCAGGGCTTCTGCGTCGTCGTCGCCGACGGCCGGGGCACGCCCGGTCGCGGCCCGGCCTGGGAGCGCCTGGTGCACGAGGACTTCGCCGGCGTGACGCTCGACGACCAGGTCACGGCGCTGGCGGCGGTGGCCGAGGCCTATCCCGACGACGTCGACATCTCACGGGTCGGCATCACGGGCTGGTCGTACGGCGGCTACCTCTCGGCGCTGGCCGTGCTCAAGCGTCCGGACGTCTTCCACGTCGCCGTGGCCGGTGCCCCCGTGACGGAGTGGCGGCTCTACGACACCTGCTACACCGAGCGCTACCTCGGCGATCCGGCGCAGCAGCCGGAGGTCTACGACCGCAACTCGCTGATCCCCATGGCACCCCTGCTGGAGCGGCCCCTGATGCTGATCCACGGTCTCGCCGACGACAACGTCGTCGCGGCCCACACGCTGCGGCTGTCGTCCGCCCTGCTCGCCGCAGGCCGCCCCCACACGGTGCTGCCGCTGTCGGGCGTCACGCACATGACCCCGCAGGAGGTCGTCGCCGAGAACCTCAAGCTGCTGCAGGTGCAGTTCCTGAAGGAGCACCTGGCCTGACGGCTCCACGCCGTCCGCGATCCGTGACGTCCACGGCGTCATCGACCGCCCCTGACGCCGTGGACGTCACAGATCGCGGGAGTTCTTGAGACGTTTGGGTCCGTCGGGCAGGGGTGGGGGCTCGGACGCCGGGCGGTCGTCGCCCAGCGTCCAGCCCCCGTAGACGTCGACCATCTCCACCACACGGTCGTCGAACGGCTCGACCAGCAGCACCCACGCCCGGTCGTCCCAGTCCTCCTCGCCCGCGAAGGCCTCACGGGTCAGCGTCGTCACGTATCCCTCGGCCTCCAGGGCACCGATGAGCTCGTCGGCGTCGTCTCGCTCGTCGAAGTGGATCGTGGTCACGGTCAGATCGTATGATGGTCTCGATCGCATCCCCGAGAACGAGGTCACCAGTCCGTTGAAGCTCTGAGGTCCGCCCCCGCCCGCACCCGTCGACGACGACGGTGCGAGCGACCAGCTCGACCCCATGGAGCATCCGATGCGTGCATCTCTCTCGTTCAACCACGTCACCTTCTCCTGGCCCGACGGCTCGACCGTCGTCGACGGCCTCGACCTAGCCGTCGGACCCGGCCGACACGGCCTGGTCGGCCCCAACGGGTGCGGCAAGTCGACCCTGCTGAGGCTCGCGGCCGGTGAGCTGGCACCGGGGTCCGGCACGGTCACGGCTCCGGCCGACGTCGCACTCCTCCGTCAGGACCCCGGCGTCGACCCCGACCGCACGGTCGCCGACGTGCTCGGTGTCGGCCCGATCCTCGCGGCGTTGGGACGCATGGCGGACGGCGACGTCCGCGACGACGACTTCGACCTCATCGGCGACGACTGGGACGTCGCCGAGCGCACGGAGGCGGAGCTGTCGCGCCTGGGGCTGAGCCACTTGGGCCTCGACCGGACGGTCGGCAGCGTCTCGGGCGGCGAGCTCGTCCTGCTGTCGCTGGTCGCGCTGCTGTTGCGTCGCCCGTCGGTCCTGCTGCTCGACGAACCCTCCAACAACCTCGACCGATCGGCCCGCGGGCGACTCGTCGACGTCGTCGCCGGCTGGCGCGGGACGTTGCTCGTCGTCAGCCACGACCGCGAGCTGCTCAACACGATGGACGACATCGCCGAGCTGCGTGACGGTCAGGTGACCTGGTACGGCGGCCCGTACGACGACTACGAGGCCGCCGTCTCGGTCGAGCAGGAGGCCGCACGGCGTGCCGTGCGCAACGCCGAGTCCGACCTTCGCGCGCAGAAGCGCGATCTGGTCGAGTCGCAGACCAAGCTCGCCCACCGACGCAAGGTGGGTGAGAAGGCGTGGGCCGAGAAGCGGATGCCGAAGATCGCGATGGGCAACTACAAGCGGCGAGCGGAGGTGTCGGCCGGCAAGCTGACGGGTCTGCACGAGGACCGGCTCGACGCGGCGGGACACCACCTCGACGAGGCGGAGGGCCGGGTGCGGGACGACCGCGAGATCCGGGTCGACCTGCCCGGCACGGCGGTGCCGCCCGGCCGGGTCGTGCTGGTGGCCGAGGGGCTGCGTGCGACGCACGGACGGGCCGTGCTCGATCTCGACGTGCGCGGGCCCGAGCGCATCGGGCTCACGGGCCCGAACGGGAGCGGCAAGACGTCGCTGCTGCGCACCGTGGCCGGGCTGGCCGAGCCGGCAGCGGGCGCGGCCTCGGTGGCGGTGCCGCTCCGCTACCTGCCGCAGCGGATGGACGTGCTCGACGACGCGCTGACGGTCGCCGAGAACATCGCACGGATCGCCCCCGAGGCGACCGAGACCGAGCGCAGGTCGCGGCTCGCGCGATTCCTGTTCCGGGGCAGGGCCGCCGACCAGCTCGCGTCGACGCTGTCGGGCGGTGAGCGGCTGCGGGCGACACTGGCGTGCCTGCTGCTGGCCGACCCCGCCCCGCAGCTGCTGCTGCTCGACGAGCCCACCAACCATCTCGACCTGCCGAGCGTCCGCCACCTCGTCGAGGCGCTCAGGTCGTACCGGGGCGCGCTGGTCGTCGTGAGCCACGACGAGCACTTCCTCGACGACCTCGAGCTCGACCGGCGCGTCGAGGTGTGACGGGCTACGGGACGAGCGCCAGCTTGCCGCCGGGGTGGCCGCCCATCAGCTCGGCGGCGGCGGCCCGCGCGTCGTCCAGGGCGTAGGTGCGCGCCACCGGCACGACGAGCTCGCCGCTGCCGGCCAGCTCGACGAGCCTGGCCCGGACGCTGTCGCGGTAGCGCGCACTGTCCGGGTTCGACCCCGCCAGGGCCGTGAACCCGTCACGCTGGGCGCGGGGCTTCGCGGCGATCGTGACGATGCGGCCCCGATCGGCCACGAGCGCGAGGGACACGTCGACGGCCTCGTCGGCGCCTGCCGCGTCGAGGGCCGCGTCGAGGCCGCCGGGCACGGCATCACGCACCCGCTCCTCGAGTCCGTCGCCGTGGGCCACGGGCACGCCTCCGAATCGGCCGACGACGTCGAACCGTCCGGGGCTGGCCGTGCCGACGACCGTGACCCCGAGCAGGCGGGCCTGCTGCAGGACGCTGACCCCGACGGCACCCGACGCCCCGTGCAACAGGATCGTGTCGCCCGCCACGACGTGCGCGGCGCGCAGCATGTCGAGCGCCGTCGTGCCGGCGAGCAGCAGGTTCGCGGCCTCGGCGAACCCCAGACGCGCCGGCTTCGCGAACACGTCGGAGGCCCGCACCGTCACGGCCGTGGCGTAGCCGCCAGCGATGCGGAACGCGAGCACCTCGTCGCCGACCTCGACCGGACCCGTGGCGATCCGGGTGCCCGGCCCGACCGCCGATACGACCCCGGCGACCTCGTAGCCGATCGCGACGGGCAGCCGGGACGCGTCGGTGCCGGCCGCGACGTGCTTGACGTCGGCGGGATTCATGCCCGCCGCCCGCACCTCGATCGTCACCTCGCCCGGGCCCGGTGCGGGAACCTCGTGGTCGTCGAGCCGCCAGACGTCCGGCCCGCCCAGCTCGTGTGCCGCCCATCGTCGTGCGTGCAGTGCCGTCATGACCCCAGTCAACCGCGCGTGGCAAGCGGGAGTCACCCCCTGGCGCGCACACTGGGGAGGTGACCACCACCAACTGGGCAGGCAACCTCACCTACGGCGCGACGACTCTCCACACGCCGACGAGCGTCGAGCAGCTGCAGCAGATCGTCCGCGACGCGAACCGGCTGCGCGCCGTAGGCTCCCGCCACTCGTTCAACCGCATCGCCGACACCGACGCCGCGCAGGTCTCGGTCGCGGGGCTGCCCTCCACGGTCGACGTCGACGAGCTGTCGCGGACCGTCACGGTCTCCGCCGGGCTGCGCTACGGCGAGCTGGTCGACCGGCTCGACGCCGCGGGCTGGGCCGTCCCCAACCTGGCCTCGCTCCCCCACATCTCCGTCGCCGGTGCGATCGCGACCGGCACCCACGGATCGGGCGACGGCAACGTGAGCCTCGCCGGCGCGGTCGCGGGCGTCCGTCTCGTCGGCGCCGACGGCGAGCTGCACGACATCCGCCGCGGCGACCCCGACTTCGAGGGTGCCGTGGTGTCGCTGGGACGGCTCGGCATCGTGACCCAGGTGACGATCGACGCCGTGCCGACGTTCGAGGTGCGCCAGGACCTGTTTGAGCACCTGCCGTGGTCGGACGTCGAGACGAGCTTCGACGCGATCACGTCGAGCGCCTACAGCGTCAGCATGTTCACCGACTGGAGCGACCGCGGCCCGCACCAGGTCTGGACCAAGTCACGCGTCGACGACGGACCCGTCACCGAGCTGCTCGGCGCGCGGCTGGCGACCCGGGAGCTGCACCCGCTCCCGGGCGTCGACCCGGGGGCGACGACGCGCCAGCTGGGAGTGCCCGGTCCGTGGTGGGACCGGCTGCCGCACTTCCGGCTCGAGTACACGCCGAGCGACGGCGACGAGCTGCAGACCGAGTACCTCGTGCCGCGGTCGTCGGCGCTCGACGCCATCCGCGCGGTGCGCGGGCTGCACGACCGCCTCGAGCCGATCCTGCTGGTCGCGGAGATCCGCACGATCGCGGCCGACGGCCTGTGGCTCAGCCCCAGCCACGACGTCGACTGCGTCGCGCTGCACTTCACGTGGCGCATGGACGTGCCCCGGGTCGAGCAGTTCCTGCCCGTGCTCGACGACGCCCTCGCACCGTTCGCGGCCCGCCCCCACTGGGGCAAGGTGTTCGAGACGACGCCCGAGCGGCTGCTGGCGGCCTATCCCCGACTGCCCGAGTTCGCGGCCCTCGTCGGACGGCGCGACCCGGACGGGGTGTTCGCCAACGAGCTGACCGACCGCTGGCTCACGCGCTGACCCGACTGACACGGCGCGACAGGATCGAGCCCCACACCGCGGCGAAGACGAACATGAACACGGAGTACACCGCGGCCGGCACGGAGATCTCCGTGACGTCGAGGACCTCGACCGCGACGTAGATCGCCAAGGTGCCGTTGTGCACGCCGATCTCCATCGACGAGGCGATCGCCTGCCCCTCCGTGACCCCGAGCGCCTTGGGCACGACGTACCCGACCACGAGGCTGATGGCGCAGAACAGGGCGGTCGCCACCCCGACGTCGCCGAGGTACTCGCCGATCTTGTCGCGTTGGTCGACGATGATGCCGAGGACGAGCACCGCCAGGATGACGGCCGACCCGACGCGCACGGGCTTGTCTGCCCGCTCCGCCACACCCGGTCTGCGCGCCCGCACGAGCATGCCGAGCACGACGGGCACCAGCACCACGGCGAACACCTCGACGACCTTGCCGAGCTGCAGGTCGACGGAGTCCTGCCGGTCGAAGTGGGCGATCGTGAGGTTCGTGATGAGCGGCAGCGTCACGATCGCGACGACCGAGTTGATCGCGGTCAGCGTGACGTTGAGGGCGACGTCGCCGTGGAAGAGGTGACTGAACAGGTTGGCGCTGGTGCCTCCCGGCGAGGCTGCGAGCAGCATCAGGCCGATGCCCAGCAGGGGCGGCAGGTCGAGTGCCACGACGATCCCGAACGCGACGGCCGGCAGCAGGAGCAGCTGGCACGCCAGGGCGATGACGACGGCGCGCGGCTGCTCGCGCACGCGGCGGAAGTCGTCGAGGGTCAGCGACAGGCCCAGCCCGAACATGATGATGCCGAGGGCCAACGGCAGTCCGACAGTCGTGAGTGCGGAGTCCATCACGACACCCTAGGGGTGACCCGCGTCACACGTCGACCTGTGACGTGCTCGGCGTCCCCTCGTCGGGCCGGATCGGCCCGGACCGCCCATACTCAAGAAGTGAACACGTTCAATCCAGAGCCTGCCCCTCTTCGGGGTGCCCGCATCATGCAGCAGGACTGGAACCGCATCAGCTTCGTCCACTGGGCGGTCGACCCCGAGCTCGTCGCCCCGCTGCTGCCTGCGCGAACGCGGCCGGACGTGCTCGACGGCGTCACCTACGTCGGGCTGATCCCGTTCGACATGCGGCACGCAGGCTTCGGCCGGGGCCCGGCGGTGCCGTTCTTCGGCGACTTCGCCGAGACCAACGTGCGGCTCTACTCGGTCGACGCCGAGGGCCGCCACGGCGTCGTGTTCCGCTCGCTGGAGACGACCCGGCTCGTGGTCGCCCTGGGAGCCCGGCTGGCCTTCGCGACGCCGTACACCTGGGCCCGCATGCGCATCGAGCAGGACGGCGACACGCTCGAGTACACGACGCGCCGCCGCTGGCCCCGCCCGGTCGGTGCCGGCGGCACGATGCGGGTGACCGCCGCGGAGCCGATCCCCGACCCGTCGCCCGTCGAGCAGTTCGTCACCGCCCGCTTCGGGCTGCACACGCGCTGGATGGGCCGCACCCTGTGGATCCCCAACCACCACGAGCCGTGGCCGCTGCGCCGCGCGACGCTCGACCGGCTCGGCGACGACCTCGTCGCGGCGGCGGGGCTGCCCGGGCTCGTCGACCGCGAGCCCGACTCGGTGCTGCACTCGGACGGCGTGCGGACCGCGTTCGGGATGCCCCAGCTCGTACGGGCCTGACTCGTACGGGCTGATCAGCCCCGGTCGAGCTCGAAATCGTCGAAGTCGAAGCCCGGCGAGACCGTGCAGGTGACCAGTGCATCTGCGGCGGACGGGACGGTCCGCTGCCACGTCCCGGCGGGGACGACCGCCTGCGGACGCTGACCGGCTTCGAGGTCGAGCCCCACGACAAGCGTCTCGCCGTCGCCCGGACGGTCGCCCGTGCCGCCGAGCTGGAGCCGCACGGCACCCAGCTGGGCGACCCAGATCTCGTCCGACGCGACACGGTGCCACGCCGACGCCTCCCCCGCGGGCAGCAGGAACAGGATCATCGTCGCGGTCGGGCGCATCCGGCCGTCGGCAAGCGTCACGTCGACCGGCGACGCCCACGTGCGCCGGTACCAGCCGCCCTCGGGATGCGGCGAGAGGTCGAGCCGGGCGGCGATGGCCGGGCGAGGTGTCCCCGGGCGCGATGTCACAGGGCGGCCTCGATCTCGGGCAGCCGCGCACGGAATGCCTCGACCCGGTCACGCGTGCGCTGCGGCTCGCCGAGCCTGCCGAGGTTGAGGAACCCCACGTCGCCCCGGGCCTGACCCGCCTCGATGCGGTCGGCCGCGGTCGACATGCGCCGCACGACGGCGTCGAGCACCGTCATCGGGCCCCACTCGCCGTAGGCGTCGACCAGGATGTCGAGGCGGCGGACGACGTCGGCGACGGGGATCTCGCGGTACAGCGGCAGCGCCGTCCACGCCATGAACGCGAGGTCGTCGATGGCCTGCCCCGGCCCCGCCATGTCCCAGTCGATCATCGCGACGAAGTGACCGCTCTGGATGATCCAGTTGTACGCGCCGGGGTCGTGGTGGCAGATGACCTCGCCGTCGCCGAGCTCGACCTCGCCGGCACCCCTCCACACCCGGCTGCCCGACGGACGGAACCCCTCGACGACGTCGTGGAAGTCGCGCAGCCACGTGACGGCCTCCTCGAGCACGGTGTCGAGCACGACCTCCCGGTCGACGGGGACGCCGCGACCCTCGACGTGCTCGAGCACCTCGCGCCCCTGGTCGTCGAAGCCGTGCAGCGCCGGCACCCCACGCAGGTCGTTGTCGTGCAGGAACGTCAGCAGCTCATGGACGGCAGGCGTCCAGGGGCCCGTCGGACGGCGCACCGTGCGTCCCACGCGGGTGGCTCCGCCCACCGCGCCGGGCAGCTCCTCCACCTCTTCCACGATGGATTCACGCGGCTCTGGCACGCTGTCATCGTGGCACATTCGCATTCGCACTCGCACTCCCCCGCGGCCGACGGTCCACCGAGGCGCGGGCTCGCGGTCGTGCTCTCGATGGTCGTCATGACGATCTCGGCCGTGGCCATCGTCGCGATGGTCCTGCTGTGGCCCAACGCCAGCGACGTGCCGAAGGACCAGAACCCCTACGGGGCCGACGGCGTCAGCACCGTCGACGCCACCGTCACCAAGGTCGTGCCGTTCGGGTGCAACAGCGGCGGCGAGGGCCCCGACGGCACGGTCGAGGTCGCGGGCGACTGTGCCCACATCAGCGCCGACGTCCCTGGCGGCACCGGCACGTTCGACCTCGACGCGTCCCGCTACAAGGCCGGCATCGACGTCGGCGACAAGATCACGGTCGTGCGCATCCAGCCCGCGGGTCAGGAGGCGTCGTACGAGTTCCTCGACTTCCGCCGCGGCGTGCCGCTCACGGCGCTGGCCGCGATCTTCGCCGTCCTGGTCGTCGCGATCGCCCGCTGGCGGGGCCTGTTCGCCCTGGTCGGCATCGGCGTGACGCTGCTGGCCGTCACCAAGTTCATGCTCCCCGCGTTCCTGGCCGGGGAGTCGCCACTGGCCGTCGCGGTCGTCGGGTCGACCGTCATCATGATCGTCGTCCTCTACCTGGCGCACGGCATCTCGATCCGCACCACGTCGGCGTTGTTCGGGACGCTGGTGGGCATCGCGATGACGGCGGCGATCGGGCTCGCCGCGACGGGCTGGGCTCAGCTGAGCGGTGTCGGGTCCGAGGACGACCAGCGGCTCATCGCCACGGTGCCCGACATCTCGCTGTCGGCGATCGTCGCGGGCACCATGGTCATCGCCGGGCTCGGCGTGCTCAACGACGTGACGGTCACGCAGGCCAGCGCGGTGTGGGAGATGCGGGCGCTCAAGCCCGCCGCCCGGGGACGCGAGCTGTTCACGTCGGCGATGCGGATCGGCCGCGACCACATCGCGTCGAGCGTCTACACGCTCGTGTTCGCGTACGCAGGCTCGGCGATGACGATCCTGCTGCTCGCGACGGCCTACCAGCGTGGTCTGGCCGATCTCGCCACGACCGAGGAGATCGGCCAGGAGATCGTCCGCACCCTGGTGGGGGCCATCGGCCTGGTGCTGGCCGTGCCGATCACGACCCTCTTCGCGGTGTGGCTGGCGCCGCCGCGGGTCGACGAGCCGGTCGAGCCCGCGCCGCGACGGTCGGGCGGCAGCCACGCCGGGCCCGTCGGCGGCTGAGCGCACGGCCGGCCGGTTCGCGCTGAGCGCCACGCCACGTTCTGGCGAGGTTCGCCGGCACGCGCGTCGGGCCGGGGGTAGCATGGTGGTCACACCGACCCGCAGCGTCTCCCCGAGGGACGATGACTGCTCGAGGGCCGTCGTGCGAAGCCGTTCCCCAGGCTCCCCGCACGACCGACGCCGCCGGACGCAGAATTCCCGGCGGTCGACACGGGTGGCGCACCGGTCACGAGGTCCGGCGCGTCCCGCGTCACGGTCCGCGAGCAGGCCCGGTGCCGCCGTACCGCCGGGTCTGCCCGGCACGCCACAGGAGGATCTCTTGGCTCGACGAGGCCAGCGCCAGTCCGGCACGACCCGCACCGCCCCCCGGCAGCAGCGGGGTGCCGGGCAGCGACCGCTCGAGAAGGGCGACATCATCCGCGTGCTCGCCCGCGCCGTCCGCGAGGTCGAGGCGAAGGCGCAGCGCGGTCCGCTGACCCCCGCCGGTCGCACCAAGTTCCAGGTCGTCGCGGTGCTGGTGCGCGAGGAGCGCACCCGCGTCAAGAACGACAAGGACGCCCCGGAGGCCCACCGGGCCGAGCAGCTCAAGCGGCTCGACGGCGTCGCGCAGATCCTCGCGCAGACCGTCGCCCTCGATCCCACGGTCTACCCCCTGCTCGACGAGAACGCCGTCTTCACCGATGCCGCCGACACCCTGCGCAGCGAGATGCTGCAGGCCGCCGGCATCGAGGCACCCACCGACGACACGTCCGGCAGCGCGCCGGTCGTCGTCACGGAGCGACGGGTCGTCCCGCAGTCGGTCGTCGCCCGCCAGCTCGCCAACCCGTTCCTGGCCCCCGACTTCTCGGCCGTCGAGCAGCGTCCCGCGAGCCCCCGCCGCCTGTCGACGTGGGAGCTGCTCGGGCCGTTGTTCCGCGCCTTCGAGTACGGCGGCTCGTCGTCGTGCATGCCCCTGCCCCCGCCGGGGTTCCTGATGACGCCGGGTGGCCTCGAGCTCATGCCCCACCAGGCGCAGGTCGTCGGCGCGGCCGCCGAGGGTCACCGCACGTTCCTGCTCGCCGACGAGCCGGGTCTCGGCAAGACCGCACAGGCCCTGCTCGCCGCGCACGCCGCCGACGCGTACCCGCTGCTCGTGGTCGTTCCCAACGTGGTCAAGACCAACTGGGCACGCGAGGCCGAGATCTGGACGCCGAGCCGCAAGGCCACCGTGATCCACGGCGACGGCGACACGATCGACGGATTCGCCGACATCGTGATCGTCAACTACGAGGTGCTCGACCGTCACGCCGGCTGGCTCGGCGAGTTCGGGTTCCGCGGGATGGTCGTCGACGAGGCCCACTTCATCAAGAACCGGACGTCGCAGCGCTCCAAGCACGCGCTCGAGCTGTCCGAGCGCATCCGTCACCGCACGGTCCGGCCGCTGCTGATGGCACTGACCGGCACCCCCCTGATCAACGACATCGAGGACTTCCGGGCGATCTGGCAGTTCCTCGGCTGGATCGACGACAAGAAGCCGCAGGCCGAGCTCATGGAGCGCCTCGAGGACACCGGTCTGACGCCGGCCGACGCGGGCTTCTACTCGGCCGCGCGCACCAACGTCATCAACATGGGCATCGTGCGGCGCCGCAAGGTCGACGTCGCCGCCGACATCCCGGCCCGCCGGGTCGCCGACCTGCCCGTCGAGCTCGACGACGCCGTCGGCCGGTCGATCCGCGAGGCCGAGGCCGAGCTGGCCCGTCGCCTGGTCGCCCGCTACGACTCCGCGCTCGAGAACCGCACGTCGGGCGTCACGGTCGACGGCATCGACCACGAGCTCGTCCGCAGCGTCGCCCGCTGGGAGCGCGAGGACGCCGATGACGAGAAGACCGGTCAGAACGTCTTCGGCATGATGCGTCGCATCGGTCAGGCCAAGGCGAGTCTGGCCGCCGACTACGCGGCCCAGCTGTCGCGCAACGTCGGCAAGGTCGTCTTCTTCGCCAAGCACATCGACGTCATGGACGTCGCCGAGGAGACCTTCACGAAGCGGGGCATCCGGTTCGCGTCGATCCGCGGCGACCAGACCGCCAAGGTGCGGCAGAAGAACATCGACGCCTTCGTCGAGGACGAGGACGTCGAGATCGTGGTCTGCTCGCTGACCGCCGCCGGCGTCGGGCTCAACCTGCAGGTCGCGTCCAACGTCGTGCTCGCCGAGCTCTCGTGGACCGATGCCGAGCAGACCCAGGCGATCGACCGCGTGCACCGCATCGGCCAGGAGGAGCCCGTCACCGCGTGGCGCATCATCGCGGCGCAGACGATCGACGGCAGGATCGCCGAGCTCATCGACAGCAAGGCCAGCCTGGCAGCACGTGCGCTCGACGGCTCCGACGAGGAGATCGCCTCATCGGCCGACGTGCAGCTCGAAGCGCTGATCTCGATGCTGACCGAGGCCCTCGAGGACCGCGCCGGCCTCGCCTGACCGCTGGGCCTGACGTTTCTGCGAACACGCCGTCGGCGTGTCTGCAGAAACGTCAGGCCCAGCGGGGTGGTGTCAGCGGTCGGGGTGCTCGTCCTGGTCGGGGCCTGCCTCGGCCGTCAGGTCGCCGGGACGACCCTCGCCGGTGTCGGTCGCGTCCTCGGCCTCCACCGGCACGGGGCCGGGGTTGGCGAGCTGCCCGTCCTCGTCGGTCGTGGAGTCGTCGGTGTCGTTGCGGGCTGTGATGGGATCGCTCATGGCCGACGCGTACCCCGACGACGCGAAGTTCACGCGGTGGACGCGTCCCCGCGCACCTCAGCGGACGACGACGGGCGTGCCGGCCGTGTCCGGCAGCTGAGGCAGGCCCAGCAGCGCCAGCGACGTGGCCGCGACATCGAGGTTGCGCACCGGCTGCGGCCCCGAGTAGCCGGGGCGTCCCGTGCCCGGGTCGGACCGGGTGCTGTCGAGGTCGTAGAGATCGGCGCCGGCACTCACGGTGCGACCCCACACGATGAACGGCACCCGGTAGTCGGCCTCGAGCGTCGCGTCGCCGTGGTCGCGCGATCCCGCCGGTCCGCCGTGGTCGGCCGTCAGGACGATCGTCGTGCGGGCGACGAGCGCGGGATCGGCGTCTAGGGCGGCCAGGACGTCACCGATGCGTCGGTCGGCCTCGCGCACGGCCGCCAGGTAGGCCGGGGTCAGCCAGCCGTTCGCGTGACCTGCGGCGTCGGGTGCGGCGAGGTGCCAGAACACCAGCCCAGCCCCGTCGCCACGCAGCGCTGCAGTGACGTCGTCGACGAGGTCGGCAGCAGGGCCGATCGCCGCCGCGTCGAGCTTGTCGCGCCCGTCGTCGTCTCCCGTGACGTCGTCGGCACCGTGGTTGCGGTCCCACGAGCGCACCAGCAGGCGGAACTTGTCCTTCTCGGCGAACAGCGCGGTGCGCACGCCGTGGTCGTGGGCGACGTCGAACATGCCTGGCACGTAGCTGCCGTGCACCTGCTCGAGCGTGCGGCCGTCGTCGTCGTTGAACGTCACCGATGTGCCGTCGGGGCCATCGACCCGCCGGCCGGTCATCATCCCGGTGTGGTTGGGCAGCGTGATCGTGAGCTCGCGCGACGTGCGGGCGTCCAGCGTCGACGCGCCCTGGTCGATCAGTCGTCGCAGCGCTGGGATCTCTGCGGGTGACAGGGCCGTGAGGGCCTCGGGGTTGAGGCCGTCGATCGAGATCGCCAGCACGACGGGGGCACCGTCAGCAGGAGGCTGCGACGCAGACGGGGACGGGGACGCCTTCGGAGCGGCCGGGGCGGACGTCGCGGACGCGGGCGGCGTGGCAGGAGCGCCCTGCTCATCGGGCGGTGCCGAGGAGCAGGCCACCGGCACCAGGCACAGCGACAACGCCACCAGGTGCGCGGCAGCCCTCACGTGACCACCCCGGTCGAGCCGGAGGCGGAGCCCATCGCATCTACCATGCCGCGGGTCGCCAGGACGTCGGCCAGCTCGTTGTCGGGGACGCCGGAGTGTCCCTTGACCCAGAACCACTCCACGTCGTGCCGCTCGCACGCGGCCTTGAGCCGCTGCCACAGGTCGACGTTCTTGACCGGCTGCTTCGACGCGGTGCGCCAACCGTTCTTCTCCCACCCCGCGACCCACTGCGTGATGCCACTGCGGACGTAGGTGCTGTCGGTATGCAGGTGCACCGTGACCGGACGCGTCAGCGCCTCGAGGGCCATGATCGGAGCCGTCAGCTCCATGCGGTTGTTGGTCGTCGACGTCGGCTCCCCGCCGAACATCTCCCGCACGTGCTCGCCCTGCCGCAGCACCGCGCCCCATCCTCCCGGTCCGGGATTGGGCGTGCAGCCGCCGTCGGTGTGGATGATCACGGGGTCGTTGCTCACCGGACCATCCTGCCTCAGCCCGTCAGCCAGTCAGCCCCGCAGCACCTTCTGCACGGCCTTGCCGCGGGCCAGCTCGTCGACGAGCTTGTCGAGCCAGCGGATCTTCTGCATCAGGGGATCCTCGACGTCCTCGACCCGCACGCCGCAGACCACGCCGGTGATCAGGGCGGTGTGGGGGTTGAGCCGCGCGTCGGCGAAGAAGTCGGCGAACGTCGTCCCCGCCTCGAGATGGGCGTCGAGCTGCTGCTGGTCGAAGCCGGTCAACCACTCGATGACCTCGTCGAGCTCGGCCTTCGTGCGGCCCTTGCGCTCGACCTTGGCGACATAGTGCGGATAGACCGACGCGACGCTGGTCGTGAAGATCCGGTGCATGCCGGCAGCCTAGTGCCGCCGTACGATCGGCTGGTGCCCACGAGCAGGAAGGCCGCGACGTACGCCCGTCGCCGCAAGCGCCGCATGTCGCTGGTCGAGCACGACCTGACCGACGACCAGTGGTACGCGTTGATGGACGCCTGGGCCGGTTGCGCGTACTGCGGCGGGGACGGGGCGGCGCTGCAGAAGGACTGCATGCTGCCGATCTCGCGGGGCGGCCGCTACACCGTGTCCAACGTCGTCCCGGCCTGCGGTTCGTGCAACGCCAGCAAGTGCAACCTCGAGGTCACGACGTGGATGCGGCGCAAGAAGCTCGACGAGGGCAGGTTCCTGCTGCGCCAGATCGAGGTGCTCGGCGAGATCCTGGCCCGTCCGGACGAGTCGGGCCCGATGGGGCTCGACGATCGTCCGCCCGGCACGCCCACCGCTTTCTGAGTACAGTCCGCGCATGGCACTCGACCCCGCGACCGCCCTGGTCGCGGCGAGCGGGCTGCACCTGGGCTTCCAGGCCGTCGTCACGGTGGTCGTCTACCCGGCGCTCGCCGAGGCCCGCGCTGACGACTGGGCGGCCGCGCACGCGGCCCACTCGCGACGGATCGTGTTGCTCGTGGCCCCGCTCTACCTGATCGTCGCAGCGGCCTGCCTCTGGACGCTCGCGGTCGGGCCACGCACAGGCTGGACGCTCGTCGCTCTGGCCGGGCACGCCGTCGCAGCCGCCGTGACCGCGACGTCCGCCGCGCCGTCGCACGGCCGGCTGGGCCGCGACGGGCGCACCGATCGTGAGCTGACCCGGCTGCTCACCGCTGACCGGTGGCGTCTGGCCGCCACGGTCGTCGCGTTCGGTGCGGCGCTGGCGGCCTGGGACGCGCCGCCGCCCGTGCGCTGACAGGATGGCGGGGTGCGCCGTGCCGTCAGTGTCCTCCTCGCCGTCACGGTCGCGATGGTGCTGGCCGACTCGGCGGTCGTGACGCTCGCACTGCCCGACATCCTGCTCAACCTCGACGCGTCGGTTGGGCAGGTCGCGTGGGTGCTGATCGCCTACAACCTGGTGCTGGGCCTCGCTGCCGTGCCGGCCGCGGCCGGGCTCGGCATCGCGCGGCCGCACGTCGTCAGCGCCGCCGGCATCGCGGTGTTCGCGGGTGCCTCCGCCTGGTGCGCCGTCGCGGGCTCGATCGAGGTGCTGATCGTGGCGCGGTGCGTCCAGGCGCTCGGCGGCGCACTGGCCCTCGTCGGCTGCCTGGAGCAGCTGGTCACCGAGCGCGGCGAACGACGGGGCGTCGCCACCTGGGTGACGGCCGGGGTCGTCGGGACGGCGGCGGGCCCCGTCGTCGGCGGTCTCCTCACGCAGGCGATCTCGTGGCAGGCCATCTTCGTGGTGCAGGTGCCGTTCGCCGTCCTGGCCGTCCCCGCGGCACTGGCCGTGCGGTCGACGGTCACACCCCCGTCCGACCGGCACCGTCCGGCCGTGCGGGCCAACCTGACGCTCGCGCTGATGTCGGCAGCCCTCACGGCCGCACTGTTCCTGCTCGTGCTGCTGCTGGTCGAGGGCTGGGGCCGGTCGCCGGCCACCGCCGCCGTCACGGTGTCGGTCGTCGCCGTCGCCGCGGTCGCCGCCCCGTGGCTCGTCCGACCGCTCCGCCCGTCTACGGAGGTCGAGGTCGCGACCGGGTGCTTCCTGGTGGCCGGCGGCTTGGCCGGGCTGGCGCTCCTCCCCTCGTCGCACCTCGGCTGGACCATCGCCCCGCAGGTGCTGGTGGGTCTCGGTCTCGGTTTGACGGTCGACCGCCTGACGTCGCAGGCCATGGAGATGCGTCTGCCGCGGGCACGGCACGCGGGCTGGACGATCGGGGCCCGGCACCTCGGCGTGGTCGTGGGGCTCGCGGTGCTGACCCCGGTGTTCACAGCCGACCTTCGCGACGCCCAGGTGCCGGCGCAGGAGGCTGTCACCGCGCTCGTGATCGACGCACCCCTGACGCCGCAGGGCAAGATCGCCGTCGCCAAGACGCTGGGGTCGGCCCTGGCGGACGAGCGCGGCCAGGTGCCCGACCTGTCACGAGCCTTCTCACGTCTCGACGTCGACGCGCGTGACCGACCGGCCGCCGCGCAGCTCGAGCGGGCCCTCGACGACCAGCTCGAGCGGGCCGCCAACCGCGCCTTCCGCGACTCGTTCCTGATCGGTGCCGGCCTGGCCGCCCTCGCGCTGCTGACCGTCGTCGCGCCACGGCGCAGGAGGACGTCATGACGTCGCCGGCCCGCCGCGCCGCCCTGCCCCTCGCCGCGGTCGCGCTCGTGGCCGGCACGATCGGCGTCCAGCTGGGACACGGCGGAGGCACCTACGAGCCGCTGCGACCAGCCGACGCGTGCATCGAGCGTCCGGTCACGTCGCAGGTCGACGGCATCGAGGGGCTCACCGAGCGGCTCGTGCTGATCGGCATCGATGACGCGGCGTGCACCCTGGGCACCAGCCGCGAGGCCCTGACCCTCCGCATCGCCCAGGCCGACGAGCCCACCGCGGCCGAGATCGGTGCCCTGCGCCGCGGGCTCCTGTCGGCGGTGCGACGCATGAAGGCCGACGGCACGCTGCCGCCCGCGTCCGACCTCGTCGACGAGGTGCTCGGCTCCGCCGACCTCAACCCGCTGCTCGAGCGGGTCGTCAGGGCGCTGCCCGACTCCGCGATCAACGCGGCCCTCAAGACCGATGACGTGCTGAGGCGGACGATCGAGGGCCTCGACCTGCGCCGGCTGCTGCGCGACGTCGACGACGTGTCCGCGATCGACGAGCAGATCGAGCCCGCCGTGACGCAGGCCGTCAAGGACTCCCTCGAGGCGCGGGTGCGCGACCTCGTGTGAGAGGCCCCCACCGTCGGTGACGGTGGGGGCCTCAGGCCTGGCGCGGCCGAAGGCACCTAGGACAGGCGCGTCAGCGCTCGCACACGAACCCGGGGCGACCGGGGTACTTCGTGATGCGCTCCCGGACCGGGAGGGCCAGCTCGGCCGACCCCACCGAGCCTGAGGCCCGGGCCAGCTCGCGGAGCGTCGAGCTCATCGACGAGCTGGGCTCGTCCATGACCTTGCCGGTGCCGCGTCCCGTGCGGCACACCTTGAACGCGCTGGCCCTGGAGGACCAGTCGATCAGGCGGTCGCCCTGACCCTTGCGGGTCCTGCTGCGATCGCCCTCGTCGGCCTGCAGACCGTCGGCGCCCGATCCTCCGTACAGGAGGTCCGAGCCGTTGGTCGTGCGACGACGCGTGTCGGTGTCCTCCACCGGCGCCACCGCCCGCCACAGGGCCGAGTGGCTCCCGCGCCGCTTGATGTCGAGCAGGTCCCTACCCTCGCCGCCGAAGACGCGGTCGTGGCCCGTTCCACCCCACAGCGCGTCGGCACCGTCGGCACCGAACACGACGTCGCCGTCGGCACCGGCGTTGACGACGTCCTTGCCGGCACCGGCGTGGATCGAGTCCGAGCCGCCCTCGCCCAGGATGACGTCGTCGCCGCCCTGGCGAGAGTGCGTCATCGTGACGACCCGCACGAGGCTGCCGCGCGGGCGCACGAACTCGCGGACGAACGACTTCTTGTCCTTGAGGGTCCGGTTGACCGACCCGAGCGACTTGGCGGGAGTCGGCACGTCGACACCCTGGTCGCCGATCAGGGCGTCGTCCCCGAGACCGCCCAGCAGCACGTCACCCGGCACCGACGGCAGACCTGCGAAGGCCTGTCCCGGGCGACGCGTGCGCGTGTTGTCGAACTGTCCGTAGAGGTCGTCGTCGCCCGAACCGCCCGACAGCTGGTCGCTGCCCGACCAGACGCCCGGCTGCTTGTCGGCCATCGCGACCTTGCGGACCGTGTGCGGTCCGGAGGCTCCGCCGCTGAGGACTGCCGGCGGACCACCGCGGGTGATCCGGCCGTTGTCGCCCAGCAGGACGTCGCGCTCGTCACCGCCCGTGAGGGTGTCGTTGCCGTCGAGCAGACCGGACGCCGAGACGTCCGTCAGCTTGCCGGGTGCCGTGAGCAGCCGGTCGACGACGGGGCCCGAGGTCGTGATGACGGCTCCGGTCCTGCTGGAGCCACCGCCCACCAGGTCGTCCTCGCCCGTCCCGCCGTCGAGCGCATCGGCACCGTCGTTGCCCTCGAGGTAGTCGTCGCCCAATCCACCGGCGAGCGAGTCGCCGCCGCCCTGGCCGAAGACCAGGTCACGGCCCTCGCCTGCGGTCACGACGTCGTCGCCAGAGGAGCCGCCGGGTGCCTTCTGCCTGGCCGTGGCCAGGTCGAACAGCAGCACCGAGCGCAGGCTCGTGCCGTCGGCGCGAGTGCCGCCGGTGGTGTCGAGGCGGGCGTTGTCGCCTGCCACGACGTCGTCGCCCGTGCCGCCCGTGAGGACGTCGCCCGTGTCGAGCTGGCCCGCGCCGGAGCGGTCGGGCACGATGCGCCCGTCACCGGACGAGCTGCCGCCGGTCAGGGTGTCGTCGCCGGCACCGCCGTCCATGACGTCCCGGCCCTCGCCGCCCTCCAGCGCGTCGACACCGGCGTCGCCGACGATCGTGTCGCCGCCGCTCTGGCCGAAGAGCCGGTCGTCGCCCGCGCCGCCCGCGAGCGTGTCGCCGCCGGACGTGCCGGCCGCAGGTGCCTTGCCGGCCGCGGGAGCGTCGTGCAGCTGCACGAAGAGCTGGTAGAGGTCAGCCGACCGTCCGTTGTCGCCCAACAGGACGTCGTCGCCGTCGCCACCCTTGAGGTCGTCGCCCGCGTCCGCGGTGCCCGCGGTCCAGGAGCCGCCGAGCAGCGCGTCGTTGCCGGCGTTGCCTGACACGTCGTCCGCGCCGGCACCGCCCTCGACCGCGTCGTCGCCGGAACCGGCCCGGACGGTGTCGTTTCCACCCTGGCCGAAGACCAGGTCGGCCTCGCCGTCGCCGACCAGGGTGTCGGCTCCGCTCACGTCGGCGTCCGGGGCCGATGCTCCGGCCTCGTCGAACAGCTCGACCTCCACGTCGCTGCGCACGCGCTTCCAACGCTCGCGAACGTCCGTGGAGAGCTGCAGACGGGCGTTGTCGCCGACCATGACGTCGGATCCGTCGGCTCCGTCGACGCCCTGGTCACCGACGACCGTGTCGCCGCCGTCGGGGACGCCGGTGGCCGTGCGATCGGTCGTGACCGCGCCGGTCGTCGACGAGCCGCCGACGAGCAGGTCGGCCTGGTCGTCGCCTCGCACGAGGTCGGCGCCGGGGCCGCCCTCGACGACGTCGGTGCCCGGTCCGCCGTAGGCCTCGTCGTCACCGTCCTGGGCGAACACCCAGTCGTTGCCGGCGCCGCCGTAGACCTTGTCGTCCAGGCCCTTCGCAGACGGGGTGTCGAGCAGGGTCACGCCGGTGCCCGAGATCGCCGTCTCGGCGATCGCCGTGCGCGAGAGGGTGGCGTTGCCGCCGAGGACGACGTCGTCCTGCCCGTCGCCGAGCACCTCGTCGGCACCGTCGGTCGCATCAGCCGTGCTGCTGCCGCCCGCGAGGAGGTCCTTGCCGGACCCGCCGCGCAGGACGTCGGCGTCGGCGTTGCCGTACAGGATGTCGGCACCGCCGTCACCTGCGACGAGGTCGTCGCCGGCGTCACCCAGCACCGTGTCGTCGCCCGCGCCACCGCGGACCAGGTCGTCACCGTCGCCGCCACGGACACCCGTGTCGTCACCGGCGCCTGCGTCGAGGTAGTCGGCGCC
This sequence comes from Aeromicrobium fastidiosum, assembly GCF_017876595.1. Lineage (NCBI taxonomy): Bacteria > Bacillati > Actinomycetota > Actinomycetes > Propionibacteriales > Nocardioidaceae > Aeromicrobium > Aeromicrobium fastidiosum. Next base: position 84,736 of record NZ_JAGIOG010000001.1, read on the forward strand.
CACGCCGCCGTCGAGCGTCGTGTCGACCTCGTCGCCGCCGAGGATGCAGTCACCGTTGCCCATGGCCCCGGTGATGCCCGCCAGGGGCACCGAGCCGGTGTCGCCGAGAGCCGACGAGGTGCGTGCCTGGATCTTGCCGTCGCCGTTGACGTCGACCTTGCCGTCGATGAAGACGATGTCGCCGACGATGCCCGTGTACGTGCCGCCGTTGGGTGCCTGGACCAGTCCGGTCTCGACCGACATGCCCTCGAGCTGTCCGGTGTCGCCGGTCACGTTGGTGCCCGACAGGTCGCCGTCGAGGTCGATCCTGCCGCCCACGACGCTGCTCGACATCGAGCAGGCGATGAGCCGGCCACTGGCCTTGGGGTCGGAGTCCGCCGTGACCGCCTCGATGGCGGTCTCGCCGGCCGCGGCGTCACCCATCACGGTGTCGGTGCCCGACTCGCCGAGCAGGAGGTCCGATCCGGCACCACCCGCGAGGTCGTCGTTCGCGACACCGCCGCGGATCAGGTCGTCGTCGGCGCCGCCACGCAGCGTGTCCCTGCCGCCGGCACCGTAGATGCGGTCGCGGCCGGGGCCGCCACCGATCAGGTCGTCGCCCTGCTCGTCGAGCTCGACGGCCGAACCGTCGCCCTGCAGCAGGTCGTCGCCACCACGGCCGCACAGCGTGTCCGCGCCAGCGCCACCGGACATGTCGTCGCCACCGGCACCACCGATCACGATGTCGCGGTCGGCACCGCCGCTCACGACGTCGGGACCGGTCTCGCCGTCCTCGCCCGGATCGGCGCACTGCGTCCGCACCTGCTCGTCGGACGGCAGGGCCACCGTCGCGATGTCGTTGACGTCGACCCGCAGGAGCTTCTTGTCCGCGTCCTGGGCGTCGACCGTCACCTTGTCCTTGGCCGTGAAGGCCGCCTTGCCGCTGTAGGCACCGCCGACCACGACGTCCGAGCCGTCGCCGCCGTTGATCGTGTCGGCACCGTTGCCACCGACCACGAGGTCACCGGCATCGAGCAGGGGCCTGATGTCGTTGGCACTGGTCACGTCGAACATCGCGAGGCGCGATGCGCCCACGCCGCCCTCGAGGCTGTCGTCGCCGTCGTCGCCACGGACGTCGTCGGCACCGGCACCGCCGTTGACGCGGTCGTCACCTGCTCCGCCCTCGAGCGTGTCGGTGCCCTGGCCGCCGTCGACCTGGTCGGCGTCGGTGCCGCCGCGCAGCGTGTCGTCGCCACCTCCGCCACGGATCGTGTCGTTGCCCTCGTCACCATCGACGATGTCGTCGCCGTCGCTGGTCTCGATCGTGTCGGCCGCCAAGCCGCCGCTGATGACAGCACGCGAGTCGAACGTCGGCGGCACGTAGCCGTCGTCGGCCGGGCCCAGCAGGACCGGGTCGCCGTCGGCGTCGGTGGTCACAGCGGGCATCGCGTAGAGGCGCACCGTGTCGGAGCCCGTTCCGGCGTTGGCCACGACGGGCGTGCCCTTGGGCACGACGTAGTTCTGGGTGAGGTTGAACGCCGTGACCTGCATCAGCACGTCGCCCTTGGAGTCCGGGACGCCGACCTGGCGCACGGTGTACTTCTCGGCGACGTCGCCCTTGAAGCCGTTGCGCTTCGAGTCGGCGATGTCGCCCATCGTCAGCACCAGCGACTCCTTGCCGTCGAGCGTTCCCTTGACGGCGAGCACCGGGGTCTCGGGCTTGCAGTTGAAGTCGAACAGCGAGTACCGGGGGCTGCGCACGATGTCGAACTGCTTCTGGAAGGTGTAGAAGACGAACTCGATCGCGAAGTAGAACTGCAGGAAGAACGAGATGCCCGACGAGACGTTGAACGCACAGCCCGGACCGTTCGAGGCCGCCGCGAACTCGTCGGTGTAGATCTTGCCGTCACCGTTGGGGTCGAACGCGTCGAGCGAGAGGTCCAGCGTCGCGCCGCCGCTGATGCCGGCCTCGACGATGCCGATGCTGATCGCCGCGCCCGCCTGCACCATGAAGGACAGCTTGATCTCCGGGACGTCGACACCCTTCTCGAGGTCGTCGATGTAGAAGCCGTCGCTGAAGACCGACAGCTTCTTGCCGTCGGCGTAGAGCGCGTCGAAGCCGGCGATGCTGCCGGTGTCGAGCGCCTCGATCTTGCGAGACAGACCCCTGGTGTCGAAGCCGAAGGCGAATCGGCCGTCGAGCGTCACGGTGCCGCCGATCGACGCCGTCAGCGGGATGGGTCCCACGGCGAACGGGCCGAACTTGCGCGTGATGGAACCGGCCACGCCCGCGTGACCGAGATCGACGTACAGCATCGTGGCGTCACCGGTGTCCTGCAGCAGTCCGAAGATCTGGCTGGTGTCCTGCAGCACGGGCAGCGACACGCTCGGCAGGCTGAGGTACGGCGTCCGCGTGATGGTCTTGTCGATCTTGAGGCCGGCGGGATCCTTCTCGGGCTCCTTGCCGTCCTTGAGCTGCTTGAGCTTGGTGATGGTGCCCGGCTTGCAGCGACCGCTCGTGACCTTGCCGGGGCTGACCTTGCCGTCGGTGACGCGCTTGAACGGCTTGCCGTTGGCGGTGCCCTTCTCGGTGCACTTGGTGCCGAGGCCCTGCTTGTACGGCTCGACCTTGAAGCCCTGGAGGCCCGATCCGCCGATCTCGACGAGGTCGACGGCCTTCTCGTCAGGCTCTCCGGCGATGACGTTCTGCATCTGCAGGAGGTTGACGATCAGGTTGATCGGCGTGTTCTTCTTCTGCAGCAGCGTCAGCAGCGAGGTGGGACCCTGGCCGACGAGCTCGGACAGGTTCGTGACGACGGGGATGGGCTTGGAGAGCTGCTCGACGACCGGGTTGAGCGGCGCCGTCCAGGCCAGCGCCTTCTTGAAGCCCGGGAAGACCGCCTTGTTGAGCGTGCCGACGTCGAGGCGCAGGAGCCCGTACTTGACGTCCTCGTACACGCCGTCCTTCCAGACCTGGTCGATCGTGCCGAGCACGTCGAAGAAGCCGGCCTTGCTGGCGAACGACTCGAAGTAGGTGGACAGACCACCCGTGCCGGTCGCGGTCGTCGTGAACGCCGGGACCTTGTCGGCCAGGGTCGGCGCGTAGACGATGCCGTCCGTCGTGCCGGCGGGCGCTTCGACGTCGACGGCGATGGAGGTCTTCAGGAACGTGCCGGCGGTGCCGTCGGACTTCGGGCGGTCGACGAGCACCGACGGGAACTTGCCGACGAACGCGTCGATGCAGCGGTTGTCGGATCCTGCGGAGTAGTCGGAGACCGACAGGTTGCTGAGACCGCTGCCCGATCCGTCGCCGACCTTGGTCTTCCACTCGTCGGACCGCGACCACTCGTGGCACGCCGTCGTGGAGTTCTTCTGCAGACGCGCGGTGAGGTCGATGTCGAGCAGCGGCTTGGCCGGGTCGACGGCGGGCAGCTTGACGAACGGTCCGGTGCCGCGGCCGATGCCGACCGTGACGTCGAGCTTCCAGGTCGCCTCGGCGCGGGCCGAACGATCCGTGATGATCGTGGAGCCGGCCGGGCCCGCGCGGAACGGGACGTCCTTCTCGCCGAGGGCTCCCTCGAGGGTCACCGGCACGCTGATCTGCTGGATGTCGGAGACCTTCTTGGTCTTGGGATCGCAGACGACGCCGCCCGCACACAGGTAGACGAACGCCTTGTTGCTGGTCGTGATCTTGTTGGTGCCCGCCCCGAGCTGGGTCGAGACGGCCGTGATGGCCTTCGCCAGCTCCGTGTCGAGATCGGTGATGCTCGCGGTCTCGGCCACGGCCTTCTCGACCGGGGAGAGCTTCGAGCGGACCGCGGAGACGTACGTCTCGACGTCCTTCGGCACGTCGGCGCTGCCGTCGAGGTCGATGCCGACGACGGGCAGGCTCAGCGGACCGTCCTCGGTGCCGGCGAGATCGCCGTCGAGGGCGTCGGCCAGCGTGAGGTTGAGCTTCGACAGGCCCTCGGCGAGGAACCGGTACGCGATGGGCTTGGCCGCGACCGAGCCGCCCTTGCCACCCGAGCTCTGGTCGGCGGCCAGATCGACCTCGACCGTCGCGATGGCGGGCGTGCTGTCGATCGGCAGGCGCAGGCAGGCCGCGATCTTCGGGTCCTTGCCGGACCCGTCGACGCACGCCAGGCCGGAGCCGGCGACGGAGCGCTTCTGCGTGAGCTTCTGGGGCAGCGCCGCGAGATCGCTCCAGTCGTCCTTCGTGCCGTCGGCACCGGTGGCCGCCTGGACGTCGATGCCCACCCGGACGTCCGAGTCGGGGCCGGACGTGACGCGTGCCGAGCCGTAGTCGGTGGCCTTGGCACCGAGGGTCTTGCGGACGTTCGCCATCCTGTCGGCGTCGCCGCTGATCTTGGTGATCTTCTCCGTGACGGCCGTGTCGCCGCGCACCTGCGAGCTCGCGTCGGCGAGGTCGATGCCGAGCGCGAACGTGGCACCCGACTCGACGTCGACGGGCAGCGTCGCCGGGACGTCCTTGTCATCGGCGGTCGAGCTGTAGACCTTGACCTCGCTGTTGCCCGTGGCGACCTTCATCGTGGCGTCACGCGTGCCCGTGGTGTCGAGCGACGTCTCGAGCTCGAGACGGTTGCCCTTGAGCGCGAACCCGATCTTCGCGCTGCCCGGCACGGCGACGTCCTCGCCCTCGACGGAGCCCTTGAGCTGCTTCTCGAACGTGCTCCTGAACGACTGCAGCGACGAGACCGACTGCTGCTTGGCCAGCTCACCTGCGTCGATCGTGTCCTGGATCGCACGGATCGTGGCACCGAGGCTGTCACGAGCGGCGCTGATGTCGGTCGGACGCAGGTCGACGAGCGGGAAGGTCTTGTCCGCCCCCACCTCGGGCCCGGCCGTCGTGAACGAGTTGAGGACGCCCGCGAGGTCCTCCATCACGACGTCGCGCAGCGCGTCGGGATCGCCCTCGATGACGTAGGGGTGTCCCTTGCCGACGACTCCGGCCTTGGACAGGGGCCCTTGCTGGCACTCCAGCTTCGTCGGGCTGCTGACGACGAACTGGGTGCAGACCACGCTGCTGGCCTCGGTCGTGCCCAGGTCGTACAGGGGGCGGGTCACGGTCCGCTCGGCCGCGGTCATGCCCGAGGTCAGGCCGAACTGCTTCAGGAAGTCCGCGGTCGGGTCCTGGATCACGCCGTCGGCGGATCCGTCACCCATCGTGGCCTGGCGGGCCGGGACGATGTCGAGCAGGCGGAGCTTGTCGAACCCACCACCGGTCTCGACCTTCGGCAGGCTGCCCGTGAGCAGACTGGTCCACTCGGCCTTGACCGTGCCGTCGGCACCGATCGGACGCTTGCCCGAGCTGTCCTGGGCCGTGTCCTTCACGGTCAGGTCTGCCTTGGCCGTCAGGCCGCGCTGCAGCGTCGCCTTGAGGGACGGGTCGAGCAGGTCGGAGAGCGTGACGGCGTCGTCGATCTCGCCCTTGCTCGGCAGCGGGACGGTCGAGGTGGGCACCTTGACCGACGCGGCCTTGCCGCTCTGGCTCACGGAGTACGACGTGACGTCGACGTCGACCGACAGGAAGCCGATGCGGGCGCCGAGCTTCGCGTCGGTGCCGAGGGAGGCGGATGCGTCGTCGATCTCGTAGACGCGACCGTCGTCGCCGGGCACCAGGTAGTACGTCGGGTCGGCCTGCACGGGCTGGCCCTCGACGGCCGGTGTGGGCTTGACGAGGCCGATGCCGAAGTCGGCGTCGAACGTGCGCGACCCGACCTTGACCGTCGCCTCGCCCTCCTGGGGCACGACGACCGTGCCGTTCGGCTGCTCGCCCGTGGGGCTGCACAGGCGCGGGTTGCTGCCCTTGATGGCCTGGCAGAGTCCGGTGAGACCCGTCAGCGGAGCGAGGTTGCCGTTGCCGCCGGTGGGATAGGTGCCGCCCTTGTCGTCGTCCTCGTCGTCCCGGACCTTGATCTCGAGCGCCTGCTTGGTCGGGTCGTAGACGACCTCGCCGTCGAGCCCGAGCTGCTTGATCGCGTCGCCCAGGGCCTGGATCGAGCGGACGGCCGAGCGAGCGACACGCTCCTTGCCGTCCTCCGAGGTGAACGTCACGCGCAGCGTCGGGAACCCGTCGCCTCCCGTGACCTTGACGTTCTTGGTGGGCGACGTGCCGACGGTGCCGGTCCGGCCCGTCGAGTCGGCGGCGATGTCGACGCCCTTGTCGGGCGACTCCCACGTGATCTTCTCGCCGGACGCCGGCACGAAGCCGGCCGTGACGGCCTGGCAGTAACGCGCCTCACCGGGCTGCGGTGCACCCGAGGGCGGGGACGTGTCGGCGGCGCCGCAGACGATCGTCGCCGTCGCCTGCTCGGTGATGAGATCCTGCAGCTGCTGGGCGGGCGAGTAGAGGTCGGTCAGGGAGAGGTCGACGAGCGGGAACTGCTGGTCGACCGAGGCCTCGACCGACTGCACGGCGCTGGCGTACTGCGTGAAGCCCGACATGGCCTGCACGCGCGTCAGCGACGTGAGGTCCTTGAGGGTGGCCGAGCGGTCGACGACCGGCGCGGCGTACGTCGGCTGGGTCTCCCCGTCCTTGACCTTCGCGCGGGTGCCGACCTTGACGGTGCCGGTCGCGGAGTCGTCCATCGACGTGCTGAGGTCGAGGTCGATCGCGATGTCGTCGGCACCGGGTGCCTGGGTCGTCTGGAAGAGCTCGGACGCGGCGCTGAACTCGAGGTCCTCGGTCGTGATCTGACCGCGACCGTTGGGATCGCGCAGCGACAGGACCGTCGAGCTGTCGACCTTGGCCTCGCCCGAGCCGTCGAGCTGGATGAATCCGTCGACCGCCGTGAAGTCGGGGACGTCGACCTTCTCGGGACCGCCGTCCTTCTTGCCGGCTTCGCGCGACCACACGTGGGTCGTGAGCTCGGACGTGCCGACGACGGCGAAGTTGCGCAGGGCGAGCTTCTCGTCGGGGTCATAGCGGAAGCGGATCGTGCCGTCGAGCGAGGCGGCCAGGTCGCCACCGAGCCTCGCGGTGCCGAACTCCAGCTCGTCCTTCTGATAGGTCATGGCGGTCTTGCGCGAGGCCTTCAGCGACACCTTCATGGTCCACTCGCGGCTGTTGGCCGGGGCACCGGGCAGACGGTCCTTCGCGTCGACCTCCTCGACGACGAGCGGGCCGTCCTTCGGGAACGCCTCGTCGATCGTGTCGAGCGTCGTGTCGCCCTTGGCACTGAGCGCGTCGGTGACCAGTGTGCCGATCACGGTGTCGAGCGACAGCAGGTCACGCACCGAGGTGTCCGTCAGCGGCAGGTCGTCCGACAGCGCCGGCTGCTCGGCGGCGCCCGCGAGGGCACCGCCGAGCTTGATCAGACCGATGCGGACGTCCCGCACGTCGTCGGGCTCCCCCGCCGCCACGGCCGGTGACGGCCCCATCAGCGGGACGAGCAGCGACAGGGCGGCCACCGAGGCGATCCCTGCGGTGCGGCGGGTGGTGAAGACGAGCGGCCGCAGCGACATCGCGGGATTCCTTTGGTGGAGGTGGAGGTGTCAGCGGGTCTTGAGGGCGTTCGAGCGGTCGGTGAGCGACTTCGACGTCGAGCGGACCACGGCGACGTACGTCGTCTTCTTGCTGCGGTTGCGATCGCGAACCTTGAAGGCGGCCGTTCCCTTGCTGTTGACCTTGCGGCTCGAGACCAGCTTCTCCACGCCCTTGACGACGCGGTAGAGGTCGACGCGGGCACCCGAGGCGACCTTGCCCGTGGTGACCGTCATGCGATCGGCGCTGGTCGTGCTCTTGGCCTTGGCCAGTCGTGCACGGACGCCCGCGCCGAACGCTGCGGTGCCGGTCAGCTCGCGGCGGCGGTTGCCGTCGGACACCTCGGCGGTGATGACGGCGCGACCACGACGGGTTCCGATGAAGCTGTAGGTGGCCTCGCCCAGCGCGTTGGTCGTGCGGGTCGCGACGACGTCGCCGTTGGTCGCGTCGGGGCCGAAGCGCAGGAACCGCACCTGGTAGCCCTCGATCGGGTTGCCCTGCTGGTCGACGGCGCGCACGGTCTGCGTGACGGCGGTGCCGACGCGCACGGTGTCGGACACCGACGAGCCCATCGAGAACGAGGACGCGTTGAACGAGATCTCGTAGGTCGAGGAGCGCAGCGAGCCGCTGACGGGCTTGTCAGTCTTCGGCAGCGGCGCGCTGTTCGCGTCGTAGACCGTCGAGGGTGCCTCTTCCCAGGTGCCGGTCAGGTCGATGTAGCCGGCCTTGAGGAGCGTGATCGCGACGTCGCCGAAGGTGTCGAAGTTGGACACGACGTCCTCGGTGTCGGCGTCGACGTCGAACTCGCCGACGTTGCCCGGGAACGTCAGTCCGATCTCGGCACCCGCGACGGGGTTGCCGAACTGGTCGAGGCCGAAGACGTCGAAGAACGTCCGGTTGCCGGCCAGCGTCGGGTTGACCGGTCCGTCCTGCTCGCCCGCGGGCGAGAGGCGCACGGCCACCTGGCCGTTGAGCGGGTCGGCGGTCGACCACGTGGCCGTGCCGCTGCCGACCGGTCCGCCGGCGACCGTGACCGACGCCGCGACCTTGCCGTCGTCGTCGAAGCCGCCGTCGCGGGCGATGCCGATGTCGAAGGGGATCTCGCCCTGGCTGTCGGTCACGGCGGTGAGCGTCGTGCCGTCCTGCTCGAGGTTGCCGACCAGGGCGCCCTCGGCGGTCGACACGTCGTCGCCCGTCGTGAAGAAGCCGTGGTCGACCGTGAGCGTGAAGACCTGGCCGGCGATCGGGTCGCCGTTGGGGTCCTCGATCGTGACGGTGCCGTCCTGCGCCTCGCCCGGCTTGGCCGCGGCGAGGCCGTCGACGGAGGTCGTGCTGCCTGAGGGGGCGGTGTTGCCGACGGTGAAGGTCTGCAGCGTCTTCTCTGCGACGGCGTCATCACCGTTGGTGTCCGCGTTGATCGACGCCTTCAGGCTGTAGGTGCCGGGGCCCTGACCGATCGGCATGACGACCTCGAAGCGGCCGGCGCGGTCGGTGGGCTGGACGTCATCACCGGTGGCGGGGACCGTCACGGAGCTGCTCGAGCCGAACGGCGTGAAGGTCCACGAGTAGCTGAGGTCCTGCTCGTCCTTCGCGTCGACCTTGGCCCCGTTCCGCACGGTCTGCACGAAGACGTCGCCGGCGGCGTAGTCGGACGGCTGGAAGAAGTCGCCGTCCTGCGACAGAGCCAGCAGGTCGAAGCCGACCGGCGCGGCCGAGGCGGGGGCGTACGTCATGGCGGTGGTGGCGAGTGCGCCGACCACCCCGAGTGCGAGCGCGCGAGTGATCTGGGCGGTGTTCACGATGATGTTCTCCCTATGACGGGAGAAGCTCCCGAGTGATGGGACCACCCGGCCAGGGACCTCACCGGCGGCTGATGGACTCCCGAACACCCTGCCCCGACTCACCGATCCCCTCGGTGGTACCGGGTCAGCGTATCCAGACAAAAGTACGATTCCGCCCAATTCCTGAGAATGCGATGAAAGATCATCCGAAGTGACTAGGGGGGTACATTCCGATGGCTCACGTCGCCGATGTGGTCCCGGTCCGAGGAGGTCAGATGGTGCGCGTCTCGCTGTCGCGCCTGCCCGACGACGGCGTCCTCGTCGTCGACGGAGACGCTGGTGAGCACCGGCTGGCAACGGTCGATCTCGCGGAATTCGTGGCGGAGCGAGAGGTCGACCGACCGCGCTGGGTCTGGGACGACACGGCCCGCTGGTACCCCGGTCTGCTGGCCGCCGGGGTGCGCGTCGAGCGGTGCCACGACCTGCGGCTGTGCCACCGGCTGCTGCGCCGAGCACCCGCTGTCGATCCATCCCTGCTCGACGGCGAGCAGTCGGCGCTGTGGGACGTGCTGGGCCCGCGTGAGGCCACGGCTCCTGCGCTGTTCGCGGTCGACGAGCCGTCCGAGCACCTGCGCGCCGACGTCGAGGACGCCCGGCAGCTCGCCGCCGTCGCGGCATCCGCCGAGCCGTCGCGCCTGAACCTGTTGCTCGCCGCCGAGTCGTCAGGGGCCCTGGTCGCGGCCGAGATGACGTTCGCCGGCGTGCCGTGGCGGGCCGAGGTGCACGACCGCCTGCTCACCGAGCTGCTGGGTCCGCGCCCGCTGCGCGGCATGCGACCGCGCCTGCTCGAGGCCCTCGCGGCGGACGTCCGGCAGGCCCTGCAATCCCCCGGGCTCAATCCCGACTCCCGACCCGAGCTGCTCGCAGCGCTGCGCCGCTCGGGCATCGAGGTCGACGACACCCGGGCGTCCACCCTGCGTGCGGTGCCCCACCCCGCGATCGACGTGCTGCTGCGCTATCGGCAGCTCGCCCAGCTGGCCGCGACCAACGGCTGGGCCTGGAGCGACGAGTGGGTCAGCGACGGGCGTTTCAGGCCGGTCTACCAGCCGGCCGGCTCGTCGACGGGGCGCTGGTCGTCCAACGGCGGCGGCGCCCTGTCGCTGCCGACCCAGGTGCGGGCCGCGGCGGTGGCCGACGACGGCTGGCGGCTCGTTGTCGCCGACGTCGCCCAGCTGGAACCCCGGGCGCTGGCCGGCATGAGCGGCGACCGCGCCCTGGCCTCCTCGGCTCGTGGCGCCGATCTCTACCAGGCGATGGCCGACGACGGTGCCGTCGCCAGCCGCACCGAGGCCAAGCTGGGGCTGCTCGGCGCGATGTACGGGGCCACCAGCGGCGAGAGCGGACGCCTCGTGGCCGGCCTGACCCGGCGCTATCCCGCCGCCTTCGGACTGGTCGAGGACTCTGCCCGTGCCGGCGAGCGCGGCGAGGTGGTGCGGACGCTGCTGGGCCGCGGAGCGCCGCGTCTCGGCGAGACCGACGACGTCGATCCCGACGACCCGGCCGTCGATCCCGCCGGGCGGGCGCGTGACCGTCGCGCCTACGGGCGCTTCACCCGCAACTTCGTGGTGCAGGGGACGGGCGCGGAGTGGGCGCTGTGCTGGATCGCCGATCTGCGCAATCGGCTCTGGCGCCTGGGCGGCGACGGCCCGCTCAACGAACGGCCACACCTCGTGTTCTTCCTGCACGACGAGGTCGTCGTGCACACCCCGGCTGCGCTCGCCGACGAGGTCGTCGTCGAGATGGAGCAGGCGGCCGCCACCGCGGCGGGGCTGGTGTTCCGCGACCTCGCGATCGACTTCCCGCTCACGACCTCGATCGTCCGGTCGTACGCCGATGCCGGCAAGGCAGGACGACGCTCGCCCGACGGCGACTCCACCCGGACGTGAAGAGGCGGGCCGATCCCGGTCTGCGTGAGTCCGGTGGCCCGCCATCTTCGTGGTGCTGCGCACTGTTCGTCGCCGGTGTCCCGGTTCAAGCAGTGCACACCTGATGTACCCCGGTTGAACCTGAGCAAACCCTCACGTACAGCACATCCCCACCGAGCCGTGGTGATCCCGGCGGGGACGTCATCACGACCGCTGCGTCCCAGGTACTGAAGTGATGACGTCCGCGGTGGCGTCTCTGGGACGTCATCACAACAGTTTGCGCGTTACCGCAGGAGTGATGACGTCCCCGCGACGTCGCCGGCGATCAGTGACGGACGGCCCGGTCGACCCGGTTGTGGTAGCGGTGACCCAGCAGGCCACCGAGGATCGCCGACACCAACGTGACGGCGATGACGGCCAGACCAGCCACGATCGCGCCCGTGGTGATCTCGTCGGTCGAGAACGGGATGCGCGGCAGGTCGACCCGGCTCAGCACGTCGTAGTCGTCGCCGAAGACCGCACCGAGCACGACCGCGACGATCGAGACCACGAGTCCGAGCACCCACACGCCGACACCCTGGCGGGCACCGTCGAAGCGCGACATGCGACCGGCGACGTACCCTCCGGCGTAGTAGGCGAGGGCGAGGATGACCAGCAGCACGACGGCGGTCGAGACGCCGATCGTCCCGGCCTGTCGCTCGGCCTCCGTCTGGGTGACCTCGATCGAGGAGTTGACGGCGGTCAGCACGGCACCGACGATTCCGGCGAGCAGGATCGCGACGCCGATGGCCACGATCCAGCCGAAGAACGCGGCACCGATGTTGAGGCCACCGAACTTGTCGCGGGCGTGGGCGTCGTCAACGACGACCGCGCCGGCCGGCACGGCCGACGTGGCGGGGGCAACGGGCTCACGTCCGTCGTCCACGCGCTCGTCCTGCAGGCGGTCTGCCGGCACCCGCTCGTCGTGCAGGCGGTCACGGTCGTGGACACGCTCGACGGGGGTCACGCCCTCGATGCGGGTCGCGTCGGGTGCGGCGGCGTACGTGCCGTCCGGGCTGTTGTCGGCGTGCTTGGCCATGACGATCTCCTTCGTGGTGCCGCAGGTCCTGGCGACCCGCGACCGCCCCGGGTACCCGCCGCGCACTCCCCCAAACCACAGCCGCCGTCAGAGCGCGCGCTTGAGACCCACGTGGCTGGTCTCGTAGCCGAGCCGTTCGTAGAACTCGCGTGCCCGTTCACGTGCCTCGTCGGTCGTGACCTGGGCGAGGGATGCTCCGCGTGCGCGCCCGTGCTCGTGCGCCCAGGCCAGCATCGCCGCGCCGAGTCCGCCGGACCTGTGCGAGGCGGCGACACGGAGACCCTCGATCTGCAGGCGGGTCGTGCCGCCACGCACGAGCCCCGGGATGATCGTCAGCTGCATCGTGCCAACGACGTGGTCGGCGTCGTCGCGGACGACCGCGAGGTACTGCGCACCGTCGCGTGCGACCACGTCGAAGGCCGCCTCGTACCTCGTGCTGTCGGCACCCTCGCGCGTCGAACCCAGCTCGTCGTCGGCGAGCAGGGCGACGACGGCCGGCACGTCGGCGCGGGACGCCCGCTGCACGCGGTAGTGCCCGTCGCCGACGCGAAGACGTCCTCCCGCCGACGACACCGCGATCGCCCGCACCCGCTCGACCAGCAGGTCGAGCCAGGCACCCACGTGCATCCGCGCCTCGGAGGTGTCGGGGTATCGGCATCGCAGGTGCAGGCCCTGCTCGTCGAGGATGAACCACAGCATGACGCCGTCGGTGCGGATCGAGGCACCGATGTACTGCGCCTCGAGTCCCGCCGCATCGACCCGCACGGGCAGGCGACGCAGGTCGAGCCACGAGATCGCCAACATCCCCGGAGCCTCCGGCATGCCGCCCCACGGCCGCAGGATCTCCTCGAGCGGCCACGATCCCAGGCGCACGGCCTCCTTGACCGCTGCCGCGCAGGCCGCCGGGTCCGGGTCGGCCGACTCCAGCACGGAGTTGGTGATGAACCAGCCGACCGAGTCGTGCCACGTGCTCTCGTAGCGGCTGTGCACCGGGAAGACCGCGCGCAGCGACGTACCGGCGAGCTCACCGGTGACGGCGGTCATCGCCGACACGGCGAGCGTCAGCGTCGAGACGCCGTCGGACGCAGCCTGCGCCGAGAAGGCCGCGCTGTCGTCGACGTCGAGGACGTCGCGCACCTCGACCCGTTCGAGGTGCGCGACCGGCTCGCCGAGCGGCAGCGGGAAGCGCGGCATCGTCCCGCCGCTGCCCTCGAGGATCTCGCGCCACCGGCGGTGCACCTCATCGGGTGCGGCGGGACGCTCGCGCAGCGCGGCGGAGTGGTCGGCGAAGGCCGGCACCGCGGCGACCTCGTCGATCGTCCCGCCCAGCGCAGCCAGGAGGTCACGGACGATGACCAGCATCGACCACATGTCGACGTGCGAGTGGTCCGCCGCGATGACGACGGTGGGGCCCGTCGCGGTCTCCAGCACGCAGAGCCGGTGCGATGGTGCTGAGAAGGGCGTGCAGGAGCGGTCGAGCTGTTGTCGCAGCGCATCGTTGACCGCCTGACCGGGCGCGATGCGGTGCTCGGTCCACTCCCCCGGCAGCACGTCGACATCGTGCAGGTGCGGCTCGGCGTCGTCCTGCCCAGGGACGAACACGGACCGCAGCGTGCCGTGACGGGCGATGACGGCCAGCCAGGCGTCCGACAGCGCGTCCCGCGACACGGGCGCGCCGAGCCGGAACGAGATCGCCATCCACGACCCGGGACGTTCGCCAGCCTGCACGTGGCGGCGCTGGTCGAACGAGACCGGCAGCCGGCGACCCGGCTCGGAGACCCTCACGTCGTACCCCATCAGTCGTCCGAAGGGGAGGCGCAGATGGGCGACGTTGGTGAGTCGCATGGCCGATACCCTAGCCGTCCGACGTGTCGCGACGAGGAAGGGACGCACCCATGAGCACCTTCACCGTCCCGGGTGCCGACCTCGATGTCGAGCTGAGCGACGAGGGCGGTCACCCCGTCGTCCAGCTGCACGGGCTCACCTCGAGCCGCTCGCGCGACCGCCTGCTCGACCTCGACCTCGGACGCGGCCTGAGCGGCACCCGCCTGCTGCGCTACGACGCCCGCGGCCACGGCCGCTCGACGGGCCAGCCGGAGACCGAGCACTACCGGTGGGGCAACCTCGCGGACGATCTGCTGCGGCTGCTCGACCGGTACTTCCCCGGCGAGCAGGTGCACGGTGTCGGGCCCTCGATGGGCACCGCCACGCTGCTGCACGCGGCGGTGCGCGAGCCCGAGCGGTTCAGCGGACTGACACTGCTGGTGCCGCCGACGGCCTGGGAGACCCGCGTGGCCAAGGGCGAGGAGTACCGGGCCGCGGCCCGCCTCATCGAGCAGCAGGGGCTCGAGGTCTTCCTCGAGGCCGGACGCCTCGCGCCGGTGCCGCCTGCCACCGCCGGTCTGCCCGAGACCCAGCCCGACGTCGACGTGAGCCTGCTGCCGTCGCTGTTCCGCGGGGCCGGCGCGAGCGACCTGCCGTCACCAGACGACATCGCCGCCATCGGTGTCCCGCAGGTCACGATCCTCGCCTGGGTCGACGACCCGGCCCATCCGCTGTCGACGGCGCAGGCACTCGTCGAGCTGCTGCCGCATGCGACCCTCTCCGTCGCGTCCACCCGGGCCGATCTCGAGACGTGGCCCGCCGTCCTGGCCGCCGACGTCGCGCGCCACGGATCCTGACCTCGGCGACTGCCCTCACGGCATCGGGGAGCTTTCCAGCCACCAGGTGACTGGGAAGTTCCCCGATCACGTCCTCAGGGACGCGGCGCTCAGCCCCGGTTGACGCAGCCGAACAAGTCGAGGCCGAGTCTCGTGCTCTCCACCTTGTCCCCCCCCACGCCAGCCAACCAGGATCGGCCGGCGACTCGAGGTCGAAGAACGAAGTCGAGAAAGTGCCGACCGGTCCCAACAGCTTTCCGTCCGAGTCCAGAGCAAGGTACAGAGCCCCGTCGAAGCCCGTGATCCCTCCCGACGCGTCCTCTCCGCCAAGGACCGTGGAGACCAGCAGCACGAGCAACTGGTCGGCACCGAACTTGCGATCCTTCTCCGGCAGCTTCGCGACACTCGAGTCCAGAGGCTCCAGGTGATCGACGAGCACTCCCGTCCCGCCATCGGGGGGCGTCGGACGGAAGTCGGTCCTTGCCCCCGCCATGATCTGCTTGACAAGCGCCGGGTCCGCCTCCTCACACGAGCCCGCGCTTCCTCCCCTCGCGTGGTCCACGTCGCACGCTGCAACACTCGCGAGCACGACGAAGGCCAACAGACCGGCTACAGCGCACCTCACAGCGTGAGTGGCCCGACGCCCCTCAATCAGGATCAACACAGCCGAACAAATCGTTCCCGAGCTTGGACGTCTCGACCTTGTCCCCCCATGCCAACCAACCAGCGTCGGCCGGCGATTCCAGGTTGAAGTGGGACGCGGTGAACTCACCGGCCGGGCCCAAGAGCTTGCCGTCCGCATCCAACGCGAAGTAGAGAGGCCCGTCGTAGCCAGATATCCCGCCGGATGCATCCTTCCCACCAAGCACCGTGGTGACCAGCAACACCACCAGCTGATCGGCACCGAACTTCCGGTCCTTCTCCGGCAGCTGCCCGACGCCGGACTTCAGCAGCTCAAGGTGGTCGACAAGCACTCCCGTCCCGCCATCGGGAGGCGTGGGACGGAAGTTGGTCTTCGCCCCAGCCATGATCTGCTTGACCACCGCCGGGTCAGCCTCTTCGCACGAGCGCCGCGGTCCTCCGGTACCGCCATCCGCGTCGCACGCAGCACCCGCCGTCAGCACGACGAATGCCATCAGACCGCCCACGGCGCACCGAGCGGCTCGCCACGGTCCCACGGGAACGCGGCCCTCAGCCCCGATTGACACACCCAAACAAGTCAAAGCCGAGTTTCGTGTTCTCGACCTTGTCCCCCCATGGCAACCAACCAGCATCGGCCGGCGACTCGAGATCGAAGTACGGAGTCGAGAAAGTGCCGACCGGCCCCAGCAGCTTGCCTTCCGAGTCCAGAGCAAGGTATAGAGCCCCGTCGAAGCCCTTGATCCCCCCTGACGCGTCCTCTCCACCAAGCACCGTAGAGACCAGCAGTACGACTAACTTGTCGGCACCGAACTTCCTGTCCTTCTCGGGCAGCTTCGCGACACTCGAATCCAGAGGCTTCAGGTGATCGACGAGCACTCCAGCCGAGCCGTCAGGAAGAGTCGGACGAAAGTTGGTTCGTGCTCCCGCCATGATCTGCTTGACCACCGCCGGGTCAGCCTCGGCACACGGACCGCGCCCGCCTTGATCCGAGCCGTCTGCGTCGCACGCAGCGCCTGTCGCCAACAGCGTCATAGCAACGGCACAAGCCATCGCTTGCCTAAACATCAAGTTCCTCCCACGACATGCGGCTCACGGACAGGTCATAGTCCTCGACGTCGAGCTCATCGAACGGCCCGTCGAACGCCGTGACTCGGACCAGCAACAGACGGCCCGACTCCGGATGGACCACACCATAGGTCAACACATCCGTCGCAGCAGAGCCGCCGCCGGAACGTGTGCGCACGCACGCGTACTCGGCCGCGTGCTCGATCAGCTCGCCTTCGGCTCCGAGACGGCTCTGCACCCCCGCGCGTGACGGATCACCGGTCTCCTCGCCGGGGGGCCAAGCGAACAGCAGACCAACAGACGGCTCGGAACGGATGCGGAACATCAACAGCACGCCGCCGAGTGCCTTGGTGCTGGCGATCCACGACGTGGGGTCGGGGGTGGCTCCGTCCAGCAGCCGTGTCAGCTCGGCGACCTGGCTTTCGTCGTCGAGGCCGACCCGCACCCATTCGCCCGGCAGCGCGAAGACGACCTCCGGTTTCTCGGCCTGCGACATCGTCATCGGACCTTCGCCTTCGGAGTCTCGAACTTCGACCAGTCGAACGAATCGAGGCCGTGAGCCGAAACGGGATTGCGGGTGGTCGAGTCGACCGTGACCTGCGCACCGGCCGCCGGCCGGATACCCCCGGCGTCTTGCCCATTGGTCAGGATGTCTGGGGCAGTGTGATAGTTGACGATCTGCTTCTCGCTCGTGCCGTGCCCACCGGCGGCCTTGGCCAGCAAGTAGTTGCCCTCACCGATGCTCGCCGCGTTGAACGTCTTGGCAGGATTGCCCGTCGCGACGCTGGCGATGCTGGCGAGCGAGCCGCCCAGGGAGTGCCCGGTGTACTCGATGTCATGGTTCTTGAACCGCGGATCCGCAGCCACGGACTTCGCGACCTCGATGGCCTGCCGGGCCTGGTTGCTGGGCAGATCGGTCGCATTGATGGCATTGTCGCGCCAGTCCTTGACTGACTCCATGGAGGTGCCTCGGTAGGCAAGGACCACGGTGTCAGTGCCTTTCTTCTTGAACGCGACGGCGTAGAAGCCGTCCGTCCCGGGGTAGTCCTGAACTCGCTCCCAGCCTTTCGGCGCACCTGAGGGCTTGTAGGCGAAGTTGGCGAGGTCCTGGCGTTCCTTGACCTCGGCCAGGAAATCTGGATAGGTCAGGTCGCGAAGCGCCGCACGATCAGCAACCTTCGTGTCTTTCATGCGCCGATCATTCAGTCCGAGATCCCGACGGATCTTCCCGGCAATCAACGCCATGACGCCAGCCACGAGCGCGGCGGCACCGTCGAGGACGAACTCGATGACGTCCCACACTTTCTTGCCGAGCGAGATCAAGAAGTCGATCGTCGCCTTCACCGAGTTGACCACGGCGTCGAAGACGATCTTCGCAGCGCTCGCCACCAGGTGGCCGATCGCCACGGCCGCCTTGCGACCGAGCTCGAACAACGTCTCGATGGCTTCGCCAGCGGCCTTGAGCGCCGACTCGATGGCGTCGACGAAGGCTTCGCCGACGGCCTCCAAAGCGCGGACCGCCCCGCGGACGATGCCGCCGATCAGGTCGATGACCTTGTCGATGCCGTCGAGCACCGCGTTGACGCCCCATTCGGCCGCGTTGCCGATGGCCTTGGCCATGCTCTTCACGTCACCGAGGTCGAAGGCTCCGGGGGCGACGGGGCGCATCGTGGGCGTGGGCGGGTGGGGATCCCACGACAGCAGGCGCTCGACGACCTCGTGGGCGAACTTCGCCAGGCCGGACGTCGCTGCGCCGGTGATGTCGCCGAGGATCGGGACGTCCTCGACCTTGTCGTCGAGGCCCTCGATCCCGCGCTTGATCTCGTCGGCGAGGTGCTGGGCGCCGGCCTTGCCCTCGCGGCGGTAGGTGGTCGCCGCCGACTCCATGTCGCGGCGGGCGGACCGTGCGATTCGATCGGTCTCCTCCCACTGCGTGCAGTAGTCGCGAACCTGCGTTGCGGCTTGGTAGTGCGTCTCCGACACGCTGTCGACGGCACGCCGCGCGGCGGCCACCCGCAGGTCGAACGCGGCAGCCGCTTCGCCGTTCCAGCCCTGGGAGACAAGCTGCGACAGCCGATCGATCTCGTTGGCGGTGTCGTGGACGCGCTGCGCCCGCGCCTCGAGATCGGTCGCCGCGTCCTGCACCGTGGCCAGCTCGCCCTTGGGGACGGGCACCGTCAATGAGTCGCCCATCAGTCGTCCGTCGGCACTCTGGAAGCGAGCTCCCGGTCGGTCGCCTCGACGACGTCGGCGGTCATCTCGAGCTCGGTGCCGAAGCCTCTCAGGCCCTCGACGACTCCGGTGTGGGCGCTCTTCAGGGTGCGCAGCAGGTCATCGACGGCGGACTTGACGTCGTCCTGGGAGGTGCCGGACGAGACGTTCGACAGCGACGTCTCGGCACCCTGCGCCTCGATGGCCAGGCTGTCGGCGAGTCGCCGGGTGTCTCGGCCGAGTCCGCGCACGGCGTCGCCGTCGAAGTCCAGGGTCATCGCACGATGGTAACAGCGTGTTACCTATCGCAACCACCCTCTGAACGGCACCATCCGCCGTCCATCGAGTGAACGAACAGAGACGCAGCAAGCCCGGGCGGGCGGCACGCCTGGAGTCAGCGCCAGATGCCGCGATCGGCCTTCTTCGCCGACCGCTCGGCGCGCTTGTACAGGCCCTTCTTGGTCAGCGGAGCGCACGTCCTGGCGTCGTAGAACCTGGCCCATCCCTTCAGCAGCTGCGCCCGGTTGACATCTGTGGAGCCCCGTCGCACGTAGCGCAGCATGCGACCGTACTGGTCGTCGTACGGCTGCGTCGGGTCGCTCGTGAGGGTGACCGTCCTGCCCACGGGCGTGAGCTTCTTCAGCGCCTTCGTCGCGGCCCCGTAGTCCTTCCGTCCCCGCTCGGGCGTGTCGATGCCGAGCAGTCGGACCTTCGTGCGAGCTCCGTCGACCCGGGCACGGAGGGTGTCACCGTCGATCACCCGCTCCACGACGGCTCTCTGTGTGACCTTCGCGTTCTGCACGCACCGCGACACGAGAGGTGCCGGGGCAGGCTGCGGGGCCAGCGGCGCAGGCGATGTGCTGCACGGGCACGGCAGCGTCTCGCACGCGAGGCCGTCGCCCTCCGCATCCAGACGGTGCGGGTCGGCCGCCGGTCCGCCGTTGGCGAGATAGAACGCCTGCGCGTCAGCCTGGGTGGCGAAGTCCGAGCAGTCCTTGTCGACGAATGCGTACGCGGGAGTCGCCACCAGCACCACCACGCCCACCAAGGCGGTGACGAGCACTGAGGCGAGGGCACGGCGGCGATGAGTCATCGCGCGAGCGTAGCCCCGCAGCGTCCCGCGCCTGGGCGAAACGACCAGATCCGGCACGCGGCACGAAAGGCCTCGCCCCGTCGGCGGCGATCCCGCTCGGACGAGCCGAGCACGTCCAGTTCGACGCCGGTGGCGCTACTTCTTCTTGGTGATCTTGAGGGTGTCGAAGCCTCGGCGGTTGATCGCTGAGCCGATGACCTTGACCGTGTGCATGCCGCTCCTGGATGACCTGGGGATCTTGACCGTGCGGGTGATCGTGCCGGCCTTGGACGCCTTGCCCGTGGCGACATCCTTGCCGGCGATACGGAGCGTGTAGGTCTCACCAGCGGCCAGCCCACGGACCGTGACAGTGATCCTCTTGCCGGTCTTGGCTGTGGCGGGGGCCTTGACGATGAACGTGGTTGCCGGCAGCACCGCGGGTGCACTCGGCTTGAGGGGTACGACGGGCACGTCGGGTGTCACCGGCACGTCGACGGTGTCCTGGGTCCAGCCGGCGTACGCGGTGTCGGTGGTCGTGTCGGAGAAGTCGAACGCGGTCGTCAGGTCGGCGTCGGCGTACCAACCGGTGAACGTCCAACCCGCTTCGGTCGGCTCCTCAGGTTCGGTGGTTGCCGTGCCGTACGTGATGTCCTGGCCCTCGATGGCCGAGCCGTGGCCACCCAGGTCGAAGGTCACCGGGACGGTCGTGGTCGTCGTGTAGCCCTTCCACGTGCCGGCGGTGTATCCGCCATCGAACGTGCTGGAGTCGAACTCCCACGGGTAGGTGACGATCAACTTGTTCGGACTGCCCAACGATCCCCCCTCCTCACCAGCGATCATCGTTCCGGCCGGGGTGAAGGTCGTGGGAGGCGCACCGAGAAATGTGAGCGAGGTCAACCATCGACTGCCGTTCTTGAAGGCGCGGGCACCGATCGTGGTGACCGACGCAGGGATCGTCACCGTGGGCATGGGATTCTCCGCAAATGCGTAGTCGCCGATCTCGATGAGGTTGTCAGACAGCGTGAGATCGCTGATACCCCAACTGCTCAAGCCACTGACCTTGGTCACCTTGTACTCGACACCACCGAACGTCACCGAGCTCAGCATGTGCAAGTCGGAGGTGTCCCCCTGCGACTCAGCGAGCTCGGCACCCAAGCTCGGATTGTCGGTGTCGAAGTAGTAGAAGTAACCGTCGTCCACGACGTGATGGGACGTCGCGCTGGCCGACTGGGCCGCGAAGAGGCTTCCGCCACAGAGCGCTGCGGTGGTTGCTACGACCGCGAGGAGCCTGGGCATGAGACGAACGCGTTGATTCACGAGGATCCATCTACTGGGGACCAAGATCTGGTCGAGTCGGGTGAGCGGCCAACGATCTGAGAGTCCCCACCATCAGGTCAGCGGGAGTCTAGCGCCGCCTGGGTGCCTGGATGACTGGAATCAAGGAGTCTGTTCACCGTCACGAGCCCGGACGTCTTGGGGACGGCTCGTGGCCGGGCGACCGCCGCCCCGACGGGCTACCGTGAGCCTGCCCGGTTCACCGACCATGTCGAGGACGACCACCATGCCGCACAGCGCTACCCGCAAGGTCGTGCTCCACGGTCACGAGCTCTCCTACGCCGACCGCGGCGAAGGCCCGGTGGTGCTGTTCATCCACGGCATCCTCGGCAGGCAGCAGCAGTGGTCGCACCTGGTCGACCGGCTGGACGACGACCACCGGGTGGTCCTGCCCGACCTGTTCGGTCACGGCGAGTCGGCCAAGCCCATGGGCGACTACTCGCTCAGCTCCCACGCCGCCACGATGCGCGACCTGCTCGACCACCTCGGCGTCGAGCGCGTCACGCTCGTCGGGCACTCGCTCGGCGGCGGCATCGCGATGCAGTTCTTCTACCTGTTCCCCGAGCGGGTCGAGCGTCTCGTCCTGGTGTCGAGCGGCGGTCTGGGTCGCGAGGTCAACGTGGTCCTCCGGTCGGCGACCCTGCCAGGTGCCGCCCAGGTGCTGAGCGTGCTGGCATCGGCACCCGTCCTCTCCCAGGTCGAGGCGCTGGGCCGCCTCGCGTCGAAGGCCGGGTGGAGGCCCGGTGCCGACATCGGCGCGATCTGGCGGGGCTTCAGCTCGCTCGGCGACCGCGAGAGCCGCCGCGCATTCTTGTCGACGACGCGCGCTGTCATCGACATCGGCGGGCAGAGCATCAGCGCCCACGACCACCTCGAGGGCTCGCTGCCCGTGCCGACCCTGATCGTGTGGGGCTCGAAGGACCACATGATCCCCGCCTCGCACGCGCTCAGCGTCGCCGAGTCGCTGCCGGAGTGCCGCGTCGAGATGTTCGAGGGCGCAGGGCACTTCCCGCACCTGGACGACCCCGACCGCTTCGCCCGCGTGCTGCGCGACTTCATCGCCTCGGACGACGGCTCCGATCCGTCCTGATGCGACGCCTGGCTGGAGCAGCTGTCCGTCCAGCAGTGAAGGATGGGTCGCATGACCCTGCTCGACGACTTCGTGTCGAAGGACCGCGGCCGGATCCTGCACGCCACCTGGGAGGTGTTCCGCACCCGCGACCCCGAGGTGCTGGCACCGCTGGCGAAGCAGCTGCGGCGTATCGACCAGGCCACGGACGACATCGACCTCGGGGGTGCTCTCGCGTCCAACGCGCAGCACGTGGGCCACGCCATCGAGCGCCTGCGCCTGTTCGCCGACGGCGAGTGCCTGTGCGCCGCCTATGCCGACCACATGTTCTACGAGCCTGCCAAGGAGGAGTCGTACGGCTACGTGCAGATCGTGGAGGAGATCCCGGTCTTCACCGAGAAGGGATTCCCCGACCGACCCAAGCGCGTCTGCGAGTGCACCGACTGCGGGCGGATCTTCGACGTCCAGGAGGGCGAGTACCACTACCCCTGGTGGAAGTGGACGCCGCGCGGCAAGCGTCCTCTCACGAAGAAGAGACGATGACGAGGAGCCCTCGGTGGACCGCAAGGAGCTGAAGTCGAAGGGTGTCGCAGCGCGCGGCTACGGCAACGCGTTGTTCCTCGACGAGGGCGACGACGTCGAGCCGGACGCCGTGGTCTTCACGCCGCACGACGGGGCCTGGACGGTCTTCGCGACCGATGGCGAAGGGACGCTGATCGAGTCGACGCGGCGGACGTTCGCGACCGACGCCGAGGCGTTCGACTACATGCACCGGTGCCTGCACGAGCAGATCGCCTCGCGCCGGGCGGCCCGGACGGAGCAGCGGCAGGCCGAGACGACGAGGCCCCGACCGAGCCTGTTCTCGATGTATCGCCAGATGGGCCTGACGGGCGTCCTGACGGTCTTCGCGTCGATCGCGACGGCATGGGGCTGGCTGTGGATCTCGCCGTTCACCTGGACCACCGAGGACCGATTCGCGCTCTACGCCGGCGATCGCGGCTCCTACATCTTCGACGCTGGGAGCGGCGTCTGGGTCGTGACCGCCTGCTACCTCCTGGCCACGGTCAACATGGGCGAGCAGTGGTCGCTCGGCCGGCACGACGGCGGACGTCTGGCGCGCCGGTCGATCGGCGTGGCTCTCGGAACGGCGGTGTTCTCGACCGTCGCGCTGATCTGCATGACGATCCGGTCCGACGAGATCGGCAGCCTGCTGTTCTGGCTGCCGCCATCGCTGGCGCTGCTCAGTTCCGTCGTCGTCGGGCTGGGACTGTTCGCCACCACCGCTCGCTCACCTGCGTGAGCCGGGTGCGGCTGGGCCGCCACCCGCCGAGCACGATCTGTGACGCGCAGGGCGTCACGGCACGCCCATGACGCCGTCGGCGTCACACATCGGAGGACGTCAGACGTTGAAGCGGAACTCCACGACGTCGCCGTCGGCCATGACGTACTCCTTGCCCTCCATGCGCACCTTGCCGACGCTCTTGGCGGCAGCCATCGAGCCGGCCTCGAGCAGGTCGTCGAACGAGACGATCTCAGCCTTGATGAAGCCGCGCTCGAAGTCGGTGTGGATGACGCCGGCGGCCTGCGGGGCGGTCGCACCCTGCGGGATCGTCCAGGCGCGCGACTCCTTGGGGCCGGCCGTGAGGTAGGTCTGCAGGCCCAGGGTGTCGAAGCCGACCCGCGCGAGGGCGTCCAGCCCGGGCTCCTCGACGCCCATGTCGGCGAGCATCTCGGCGCGCATGATCTCGGCATCCTCGTCGTCGCCCAGCTCGACCAGCTCGGCCTCGCCCTTGGCGTCGAGGAAGATCGCCTCCGACGGTGCGACGAGGTCGCGCATCTGCTGCTTGAGCGCCTCGTCCTTGAGCTCGTCGGCGTCGCAGTTGAAGACGTAGATGAACCGCTTGGACGTCATCAGGTGCAGGTCGCGCAGCAGGTCGAGGTCGAGCCCGGCCTTCAGCACGCCGGTGCCAGCCTCGAGCGCCTCCTTGGCCTTCTTGGCCTCCTCGAACGCGGGGACGAGCGACTTGTCCTTGCGCGACTCCTTGTCGAGCCGCGGCAGCGCGTTCTCGAGGGTCTGCAGGTCGGCGAGGGCCAGCTCGATCGAGATCGTCTCGATGTCGTTGGCGGGGTTGACGTCGCCGTCGACGTGCGTGACGTCCTCGTCGCGGAACACGCGGGTGACCTGGCAGATCGCGTCGGACTCGCGGATGTGCGACAGGAACTTGTTGCCCATCCCCTCACCCTCGGAGGCACCGCGCACGATGCCGGCGATGTCGACGAACTGCACCGTCGCCGGGAGGATCTTCTCCGATCCGAAGATCTTGGCCAGCTCGGCCAGGCGCGAGTCCGGGACGCCGACCACGCCGACATTCGGCTCGATCGTCGCGAACGGGTAGTTCGCCGCGAGGACGTCGTTCTTGGTCAGTGCGTTGAAGAGGGTCGACTTGCCCGCGTTGGGGAGTCCGACGATGCCGATGCTGAGAGCCACGAGGGACGATCCTACGTCGTCAGGGGCGGTCGAGGCGAAACGCCCGCAGCTCCCGGTCGTACCAATCGCTGCGCAGGCCGAGGTCGGTCATGCCGAGACGACGGCAGACCGCCTGCGACCGGACGTTGTCGGGGTTCGTGACGGCGTAGACCTCGGGGATGCCGGACGCGAACGCGCGCTCGACCAGGGCCGTCGCCGCCTCGGTGGCGTATCCACGCCCCCAGACGTCCGGGTGCAGGTGCCAGCCGATCTCGTGAGCGTCCCGCCCGAAGCCCTCGCTGGCCGGGATGGGCACGAGGACGGCCATGCCGACAGGCGCTTCGACCTCGTGCGGGACGACCGCGAACACGTCCGCGGCCGGGTGGTCGCCGCGGCGGACGGGCATCCGCTCGATGCGGTCGACGGCCTCCTGCCGGTCGACCATGGGCACCCCGCGCCCGCTCCACCGAGCGACCTCGGGCCGGCTCATGAGAGCGAACAGGGCGTCGGTGTCGCCGAGCGTGAACGGGCGCAGGGTCAGCCGTGCCGTCTCGACGGTCATCACTGCTTGCTCCCCGTGACGGCCAGCGCGCCACCGAGCCCGATCATCATGACGCCCCCACCCGCACCCGCCCGGGCGAGCCGCCGCGGGTCGCGGGCGAACCACTGCCGCGCGGTGCCGGCCGCGAGCGCCCAGACGCTGTCGCATGCGAGCGCGATGACGAAGAAGATGCCGCCGAGCAGTGCGAGCTGCAGGGGTACGCCGCCGGACTCGTGGCTCACGAACTGCGGCAGCACCGCGACGAAGAACACGATCGTCTTCGGGTTGGTGACGCCGACAACGAACCCCTCGAGCACGAGGCGGGCGGACGTCGGCCGTGTCGCCGATTGACCGACATCTGCACCGACATGATCGTGGCGGTGGCGGATCGCCTGGACGCCGAGGAAGACGAGGTAGACCGCGCCGACGAGCTTGACGATGAGAAGCACGACCAGCGACCGCGACACTAGCGCGCCGATGCCCACGGACACTGCGACGATCGCCGGGACCATGCCCAGCGCGTTGCCGAGGACGCTGAGGAAGCCGCCCATGCGTCCCAGAGACAGGGAGCGCCCGATGACGAACAGGACGCTGGGCCCGGGGATGACGATGAGGGCGAGCGCGGCGAGGGCGAAGGCAGCAGCGTGGTCGGCGGGCAGCATGGACGTCCTCTCGATCGGTCGGACCCCGAATCTATCGCGTCGATCCGATGTCCCTGAATAACTTTTGAAGAGGTTCTCTGGCGCTCAGTCGGTTCTTGCGCCATGCTGGGGCCACCCCGACCAGACAGGCACCCGACATGCGAGCTCTCAGCAGCATCGATCCGTCCGCGGCCCCTGATCGTCTCGCGGGTCCGCTCGACGCCCTCGACCGTCATGCGGCCGACCTCAGCCGAGTCGCCGCCACGCTGACCGACGACGTCGAACACGCGACCGTGCTCGTCGTCCGGGCCCTCGCGGCGTGCACCGCAGGCGAGCTCGGGTTCCGTGACCTCAGCGCCCACGTCGTGACCGATTGGCTCTACGGCGACGACGCCGAGCCGTCCTTGTCCGAGCTGCCTGCCGAGGTGTCGATCCTCCACGACCTCCGCGGCTTGCCCCCGACCGAGCGCGCGCTGCTCGCCCTGTGCCGGTTCGGCGACCACACCTACCGCGATGCCGCTGACGCCCTCGGCGTCACCCATCTGACGGCGGCGTCGCTGCTGACCGCGACGGTGCGCAGTCTCGCCGTGGCCGGGCCGGTGGACGGCCTCGCCGACAGCGCCTGAGACCGCCGCTCCCCCACCGACCGGGTCGTAGGGTGCTGGCATGACCGTCATCAAGATCAACGCCATCACCGTGCCCGAGGGATCCGGCGACGAGCTCGCCCACCGCTTCGCCGCACGGGCCGGAGCCGTCGACGGAGCCCAGGGCTTCCAGGGCTTCGAGCTGCTCAAGCCCACCGACGACCGCACCCAGTGGCTGGTGCTGACGCGCTGGGCCAGCGAGGACGACTTCCAGGCGTGGGTCAGCTCGCCGTCGTTCGCCGAGGGCCACCGCTCCGCCGCCGAGCGCGCCGGCGGCGACGCGCCGAAGCCCGTCTCGACGCACAGCGAGATCTGGAGCTACGAGGTCGCCGGGGGCTCGCAGGGCTGAGCCCCGCCGAGCGGTGCATTCCCGTCCCCGAGTGGTGCGGACTGGACAGACACGCCGTCCCAGAATGGCCACTCTGCACCGCTCGCGGAACGGGCGGGCGGAAGTGTCGGAGGTCGCCGACATGCTGAGCGCATGGACGTCTTCCCCCTCCTCCTCACCGCGCTGCTGGCCCTCGTGGCCGGTCTGTCGCTCGGCGTGCTGCTCGGCAGCCGCCGCGCACCGTCGGCATCCGCCCACGACCTGAGCCTGTCGCGAGCGGCCACGGCTGAGGCCGTCGAGCCCGTCCGCGAGAGCCTCGATCGCTTCGGCCAACGACTGCGAGAGCTCGAGTCGAGCCGCATCGAGTGGCACACCCAGCTACGAGAGCAGGTCGACGCCGTCCGGGTCACGAGCGACTCCCTGCGCAAGGAGACCGCCTCGCTCGCGACGGCACTGCGCCGCCCACAGGTGCGGGGCCGGTGGGGCGAGATGCACCTCAAGCGCACCGCCGAGCTCGCCGGCATGCTCGACCACTGCGACTTCGAGCTGCAGGTCAGCGTCGGTGACGCCGACTCGATGCTCCGGCCCGACATGGTCGTGCGGCTAGCCGGCGACAAGCGAGTCGTCGTCGACTCCAAGGTGCCGCTCGACGCCTATCTCGACGCAGCGCAGGCCGGCACCGAGGCCGAGGCCGCCGAGCACCTGCGACGCCACGTCAAGCAGGTACGCACGCACATCGACCAGCTGGCCGCCAAGTCGTACTGGTCGCAGTTCGACCAGACGCCCGAGTTCGTGGTGCTGTTCGTGCCCGGCGAGTCGATCCTGTCGGCGGCGCTCGAGGCCGAGCCCACCCTGCTCGAGCACGCCTCGGCCAAGAAGGTCGTGCTGGCCACGCCGACGACGCTGATCGCGCTGCTGCGCACCGTCGCCTACGCCTGGACTCAGGAGCAGCTCGCCGCCAACGCCCGCGAGATCCAGACGATCGCCCGTGAGATGTACGACCGCATCGGCACCGTCGCCGGTCACGTCGACAAGCTGGGACGCTCGCTGGAGTCGACCGTGCGGTCGTACAACGAGGCCGTCAGCTCGATCGAGTCGCGCTTCCTGGTCACGGCCCGACGCTTCAACGCCCTGCACGTGGCCGACACACCGGTCGACCCGCCCCGTCTCGTCGAGACGACACCCCGTTCATTGACCGCTCCCGAGCTCGTCGATGAACTACCGTCATGGTCATGACGCAGGCGGTGCGCACCCCACCCCCTCGCTCGGCGCGGCGCGACCTGACCGCCCGCCAGGCGATCATCGCCTCGTGCGTCGCAATGACCGCGATCGTGCTTCTCGACCTCGTCGACGGACAGCTCGACCTGCTCTACTCGGTCGGCTTCGTGCTGATCGCCGTCACCGCACCCATGAGCGTCGGCACCAGGCACCTGTTCGCGACCGGTGTGCTGGCCCCCATCCTGATGATCGCCAGCCTGCTCGCCGTGATCCTCGTCGATCCCACCGTCATCCGGGTCGAGGGCATGGACGCGGACGCCGGCACGTTCGCGCGTCTGATCGCCGGCACGCTCGACCACGGCATGACGCTGTTCGTCGGCGGCGGACTGGCCCTCGCCGTGATCGCCCTGCGCCTCGCCGCCGACCGCGGTCGTCCCGCCCGCCGCTGACCCCCTGGCTGTTTCCCAGGTGAACCCCGGAAACAGGGGCCTCGCACGGGGATCTTCTCGGGGTCACCCCGAAAGCCGACACCTCACCCCGGTTGCAACCCGTGCGAGGTGCAAGATCTCGGGGTCACCCCGAAATCTGCGGCACTGGCGGCGAGGATTCCCAGGTGAACCTGGGAAACCGTGCGCTGCGGATCAGCCCGTCGCCTCGTCGACGAAGCACCAGCGCCATGCCTCGCCGGGCTCGAAGCTGCGCATCACGGGGTGGCCCGTCTCGGCGAAGTGACCCGTGGCGTGCTTGCCCACCGACGAGTCGCAGCACCCCACGTGACCGCACGTCATGCACAGCCGCAGGTGCACCCACTGGCTGCCGTCGCGCAGGCACTCCTCGCACCCCGTCGGCGTCAGCGGCTTGGGGTAGTCGCAGGCGACGCGCAGGTGCTCGCACGCCGCGTCGGGGTCGACCGGCGACCGCAGATCGGTCTCCCGGTCGGCCGTCGTCTCGCCCTCCGACAACCGGTCGAGGATCGACTCCTCGACGTCGAGGGCGTTCATGACCCGCTGCAGGATCGACTGGTCGACGCTGCCGAGGTCGCGGATGCGGAGCAGCTCCTCGCGCTCCTTGCGCAGCATGCTCGCCCTCAGCCGTGAGTACTGGGCGCTCGGCGTCTCGAGCCCGCCGAGGCGCTCCCACACCGCATTGGTGCGGTCGGTGGCGCGCTCGCGCAGGCGGTGCATGACGTCGTCGCCGACCGTCCCCTGCACCTCCTCGTCGAGGTAGGCCTTGCCCGCATCCGTGACGGCCTGGTAGATCGTGGCCTCCTGCAGGTGGTCCTCGTGGACGTCGGGCCCCGGCACGCCGAGCACCCGCACGAGCGTCGGGATCGTCAGCCCCTGCACCATCAGCGTCCCGACCGTCACGACGAACGCGATGAGCACCAGCACCTCGCGCTCCGGCACGCTCGGCGGCAGGAGGAACACCGCGGCGAGCGTCACCACGCCGCGCATGCCCGTCCACGCGACCATGAAGATCGTCCGCGGATCGGGCGTGGGCTCGGCGGCGGCGATCCGTGGCACGAGCCGTGGCAGGTACGTGGCCGGGAACACCCAGACGAATCGCAGCACGATGACGGTCGCCAGCACCGCGAGGCACGTGACCGTGATGCGGGTCGCCGACAACGTGCTCTCGTCGAGGTCGTTGACGATCGAGCGCACCTGCAAGCCGATCAGCAGGAACACCGCGTTCTCGAGGACGTACGAGATCGTCGCCCAGTTGGTGCGCTCGAACAGGCGCGAGGCCCCCGACTGGATGAGCGGCGACTTGTGGCCCAGGATCACGCCGGCGACGACGACCGCGAGGACGCCGGACGGCTGCGAGTCGAGACCCTTGACGTGGATCTCCTCGGCCGGCAGGTAGGCGATCCACGGCGTCAGCAGCGATACCGCGACGTCGGTGACCTCGTCCTCGATGTAGCGACGGATGCGGCCGACGACGAGCGCGACGACCAGTCCGATCGCGATGCCGCCCGCGGCCGACACGACGAACCCGGCACCGGCCTGCCAGACACTGACCGTCCCGCCGATCGCAGCGATCGAGGTGCGCAGCGTGACGATCGCCGTCGCGTCGTTGACCAGGCTCTCGCCCTCGAGGATCGTCACGACCCGGCGCGGCAGGCCCACCCGGCGGGCGATTGCGGTGGCCGCCACGGCGTCCGGCGGTGCGACGACCGCTCCGAGCGCGAGTGCGGCCGCCAGCGGCACCCCGAGCAGCTGCCAGACGAGCAGACCGACGCCCGCCGTCGTGAACAGCACGAGGCCCACGCTGAGCAGGATGATCGGACGCTTGTTGGCGCGGAAGTCGACCAACGAGGTACGGATCGCGGCGGCGTACAGCAGTGGCGGCAACAGCCCGACCAGGACGATGTCGGGGGTCAGCTCGAAGTCGGGGATGAAGGGTGTGTACGACCCGGCGATGCCGACGACGATCAGCACGAGCGGTGCCGACAGGTTCAACCGACCCGCGATCGCGCTGACCGCGACGACGATGGCCAGCAGGGTCACGAGCGTCAGGGCGGTCTCCACCCGCTCATTCTGTCAGCCCGCGACGGGTGGTGGAGACGCTCTCGCAGTCGTACGGTGAGCAGACGTCACGCACGCCTTCCGGGGGGAAGCCATGAGCCAGCTCGTCGTCCACAGCCACCAGGTCCACCGTCGCACCGGCCGCCATGTGCGCCTCGTGGCCGCGACCAGCGCCGCCGCCGTCGCCGCAGCTCTGCTGACCGTGAGCCCTCCGGCCGACGCCGCAGAAGCGTCCAAGGCCTCGTCGGGGTCGACCGCGCGGGGCACCGGCGGTGCCGTGTCGTCGGTCGACGTCAACGCCAGCCGCGTCGGCCGTGCCGTCCTCGCGAGTGGCGGCAACGCGGCCGACGCCGCCGTGGCGATGGCCTCGGCCCTCGGCGTCGCCGAACCGTACAGCGCCGGGATCGGCGGTGGCGGCTACTTCGTCTACTACGACGCCAAGAAGGACCGCGTCAGCACGATCGACGGACGCGAGACCGCCCCGGCCGGCATCACCGCCAACGCCTTCGTCGACCCCGCCACGGGCAAGCCGTACCCGTTCACGCCGCAGCTCGTGTCGTCGGGCGTCGCCGTCGGCGTCCCGGGCACCGTCGCCACCTGGGACGAGGCCCTCGACCGCTTCGGCACCCGATCGCTCAAGCGCACCCTCGCCCCGTCCATCGAGCTGGCCCGCAGGGGCTTCCGTGTCGACCAGACCTTCCGCAACCAGACGCTCGACAACAAGACCCGGTTCGCGGCGTTCCCCGACACGGCGAAGCTCTTCCTGCCGGGCGGCGACGCCCCGAAGGTCGGCACCCGCTTCCGCAACCCGCAGCTGGCCCGCACCCTCACCGCCATCGCCGATCGCGGGCCGAACGCGTTCTACCGCGGCTCGCTGGCCCGCGAGATCGCGTCGGTCGTCCAGTCGCCGCGCAAGGACCCCGCCTCGACGCTGCCAGCTCCCGCCGGCAGCCTGACGGCCAAGGACCTCGCCGGGTACCGCGTGAGGAACAGCAAGCCGACGCACGTCCGCTACCGCGGCCTCGACGTCTACGGCATGGCGTCCTCCTCGTCCGGCGGCACCGCCGTCGGTGAGGCGCTCAACATCCTCGAGACCTACCGCCTGGGCGGCGGCAAGCGGACGCCGCGCAGCCTGCACCTCTACCTCGAGGCGTCGGCCCGCGCTTTTGCCGACCGCGCCGCGTACGTCGGCGACCCCCGCTTCGTGAAGGTCCCGACCGCCAGGCTGACGTCGCAGGCCTTCGCCGACTCACGCCGCTGCACGATCGACGACGCGTTGGCCTCGGTGCGCCCCGTCGCGGCGGGCAGGCTCTACGCGAAGGGCTGCGGCACCGTCGTCGCGCAGGACAAGCCCGACACCGAGAACATCTCGACGACCCACCTGTCGGTCGTCGACAAGTGGGGCAACGCCGCGGCCTACACGCTCACGATCGAGCAGACCGGCGGCTCCGGCATGACGGTGCCCGGTCGGGGCTTCCTGCTCAACAACGAGCTGACCGACTTCACCGCGGCGTACGACCCGGCCGACCCCAACCGGATCGTCCCCGGCAAGCGTCCGCGCTCGTCGATGTCGCCGACGATCGTGACCGACCGCGGGCAGGTCAAGTACGTCGTCGGCTCCCCCGGCGGCGCGACGATCATCACGACCGTCCTGCAGATCCTGGTCAATCGCATCGACCTCGGCATGACGCTGCCCGAGGCCGTCGCCGCACCACGGGCGTCGCAGCGCAACTCCGCGTCGACCCCGGCCGAGCCGGCCTTCATCCAACGCTACGGGCCGGCTCTCGGCCGGTACGGGCAGCAGCTGACCCCGTCGGGAGACACCTTCACGTCCGCCGCCGAGATCGGGGCCGCGGCCACAATCGAGGTGGGACGCGGCGGGACGCTCACGGCCGTCGCGGAGCCGAAGCGCCGCGGAGGCGGCAGCGCCCTGGTGGTCAAGCGACGCTGACCGCGGCGGCTGCCGACCCTCCGCAAGATGTCGGCACTTCTGGACGCCAAACCGGGCCGGGGACGTCCAGAAGTGCCAACATCTTGATGGGGCGGGGCTACCGGCCTACTTGTAGGGGACGCCGGCGGCCTTCATGTCCTTGCGCAGCTCGGGCGGCAGCGCGAAGATCAGGCTCTCGTCGGCGGTACGCACGGCATCGGCGTCGGGGTGCCCGTGCGCGCTGAGGAAGCCCAGGACGTCCTGCACGAGGTCGTCGGGCACCGACGCGCCGGACGTGACGCCGACCTTCTCGACGCCCACCAGCCAGGCCTCGTCGAACTCGGAGATGTCGTCGATGCGGTAGGACGCCTTGGCCCCCGCCTCGAGGGCGACCTCGACGAGGCGCACCGAGTTGGACGAGTTGGCCGAGCCGACGACGATGACGAGGTCGGCGTCCTTGGCGATCTCCTTGACCGCGACCTGGCGGTTCTGCGTGGCGTAGCAGATGTCGTCGCTGGGCGGATCCTCGAGCTGCGGGAACTTCTCACGCAAGCGTCTGACCGTTTCCATGGTCTCGTCGACGCTGAGCGTCGTCTGCGACAGCCACGACAGCCGCGTGCCCTCGGGGAACTCGAGGTCGTCGACGTCGTCGGGCGTCTGCACGATCGTGATGTCGTCGGGTGCCTCGCCGGCCGTGCCCTCGACCTCCTCGTGCCCCTCGTGCCCGATCAGCAGGATGTGCTTGCCCTCGCTCGCGAAGCGTCGGGCCTCGTGGTGCACCT
Organism: Aeromicrobium fastidiosum; assembly: GCF_017876595.1. NCBI lineage: Bacteria > Bacillati > Actinomycetota > Actinomycetes > Propionibacteriales > Nocardioidaceae > Aeromicrobium > Aeromicrobium fastidiosum. Next base: position 118,133 of record NZ_JAGIOG010000001.1, read on the forward strand.
TGGTGACCAACGGGCAGGTCGCGTCGATCGTCTTGAGGCTGCGCTCGGCTGCCTCGGCATGCACCATCGGCGAGACGCCGTGGGCCGAGAACACGACCGTGGCACCCTCGGGCACCTCGTCGAGCTCCTCCACGAAGATCGCGCCACGGGCCGCCAGGTTGTTGACGACGTGCTTGTTGTGGACGATCTGCTTGCGGACGTAGACGGGCGCGCCGTACAGGTCGAGCGCCTTCTCGACCGTGATGACGGCCCGGTCGACGCCGGCGCAGTAGCCGCGCGGGTCGGCGAGCAGCACGCTGCCGCCGACGGGGGGCATGCCGAGAGTGACCGTTGAGGACATGGCCCCATGGTAGGCGATGGGGCCATGTCGACCCCGACTGCCAAACGTCCCGGGACCGCAGGGCGATCAACCTCACACGTCCCCGGCGAGACTCATTCGTCATCGGTCTGTAATGTTCTGCGGCGTTGGCCTCACCAGGTCGGCACTGCGTACGCGCCGAGGCCCGTCACGTCCGCAGTCATCGATCCAATAGCGACGGGCATGGAAGACCCAGCAGTGCGGCTCGTCCCGAGCCTTGGGGTTAATCGGTTCCACCGACAGGCATCCTTCGCGCCTGAACCCGACAGGTCATCTTTCACAGGCGTGCACGAAGGAATCCTGCATATGCGTTCTCACGCACGAATTTCTGCGAGCCTCGCGCTCGGTTCGGCCCTCGTTCTCACCGGTCTCGCCGGTCCCGCCTTCGCGGAGGGCTCGTCGGCCGTCAAGGTCAGCAAGGTCAGCACCGCCAAGGAAGTCATCAGCGAGGCCAAGCAGCTCAAGGGCAAGCCCTACCGCTACGGCGGCGCGACCCCCAGCGGCTTCGACTGCTCCGGCTACGTCCAGTACGTCTACAAGCAGGCCGGCAAGAAGATCGGCCGCACGTCGGGTGCCCAGCTCTCCGGCGCCAGCATCCCGAAGAGCAAGAAGAAGCCCGGCGACATCCTGATCTTCATGCGCGGCGGCACGGCCTACCACTCCGCGATCTACGCCGGCGACGGCAAGATGTGGGAGGCGCAGCGCACGGGCGTTCCGGTCGGCAAGCACGGCATCTGGTCGTCGGGCTACGTCGTCCGTCGTCCTGCCGGCACCGTGACGGTCGCGAAGACGTCGGCCAAGGAGGCTTCGTCCACACCCGCGCCGAGCTCGCTCGGGGCAGGGACGTACGCCCCCTAGTCTTGGGCCATGGCCCTCGACACCAGTGCGGACACCCCCGCACCGCTGCGTCAGATCTCGCAGCTGCTCGACGGCTACATCGGCCGCCTCGGCGCGGTGTGGGTCGAGGCGGAGATCGCCCAGCTGACCCGTCGGCAGGGCATCTGCTTCCTGACGCTGCGTGACCTGCAGGCGAAGATCTCGATCGACGCCAAGTGCCACGTCAGCGTGCTCGACGCCTCGCCGGTCCCCGTCACGGAGGGCTCGCGGGTCGTCGTGCACGCCAAGCCGGCGTTCTACGCACCGCGCGGCAGCCTCTCCCTCGACCTGCGCGAGATCCGACCGCAGGGCGAGGGAGAGCTGCTGGCGCAGCTCGAGCGGCGGCGACAGCTGCTCGCGGCCGAGGGCCTGTTCGACCCGCGGCTCAAGAAGCCGTTGCCGTTGCTGCCGCGCGGCATCGGGCTCATCACGGGACGCGCCTCGGCCGCCGAGCGCGACATCCTCGAGAACGCCCGGCTGCGGTGGCCCGACGTGCACTTCGTCGTCCGCCACGCACTCATGCAGGGCAACGACTCGGCCCGCGACGTCATGGCCGCGCTGCGGCAGCTGTCGGACGACCCGTCGATCGACGTCATCGTCATCGCCCGGGGCGGCGGCTCGGTCGAGGACCTGCTGCCGTTCTCGGACGAGGCGCTGATCCGCGCGGTCCACGCCTGCCCCGTGCCCGTCGTCAGCGCGATCGGGCACGAGCCCGACACCCCGATCCTCGACCTCGTGGCCGATCTGCGGGCGTCCACGCCCACCGACGCCGCCAAGCGCATCGTCCCCGACGTGCGCGAGGAGCTGGCCGGCGTCGCGATGATGCGCGAGCGTGCGTCCGTCGCGATCCGCTCGATCCTCGAGCGCGAGGTGCGCGGCCTGGCCGACATCCGCTCGCGCCCCGTGCTGGCGCAGCCGTCGACGTTGGTCGACGCCGAGCAGTCGCTCGTCCACGACTGGCGCGACCGGTCGCGACGCTCGCTGGGCCACCGCCTCGACCGCGCCGGCGACGAGGTCGGGCACCACCTCGCCCGGGTGCGCGCGCTCTCCCCCCTGGCGACGCTCGAGCGCGGCTACGGCGTCGCGCAGCTGCCCGACGGCACCGTCGTCACCTCGATCGCCCAGGTGTCGCCCGACGCCGAGCTGACCATCCGGGTCGTCGACGGCTCGATCGCCGTCCGCACCCTGACCACCCACCCCACCCCGACCGGCGAGGACCCCCATGGCTGACGCCACGACACCCGACCAGGCCACCACGCCCGACCAGACGATCGGCTACGAGCAGGCGCGCGACGAGCTCATCGCGGTCGTCGGACGTCTCGAGCAGGGCGGCACGAGCCTCGACGAGTCACTGGCGCTCTGGGAGCGCGGCGAGCAGCTGGCAGCGATCTGCCAGCAGTGGCTCGACGGTGCCCGTGCCCGGCTGGCCAAGGCCACCGATCAGGACGTCGACAGCGACGCGATGTAGTCCTCGAGCACGGCCCGCGACGCCGAGGTGTTGACCAGCGTCGTGAGGCCGTCCTCGTTGCGCAGATACGTCCACCGGCCGTCGGGGCCCGAGCGGACGTTCCACACCTGGCCCGCGACATCGGCCGTGCCGACGCTCTTGCTGTCCTGGGCGAACCGGTCGACGGCCCGCTCGTTGGTGCCCCGCAGCTGCTCGAGGCCCACGTAGTCGTCGGTGTCGGTCAGGACGCCGAGATGCCACCCGTTCTCCTGGAACCGTGCGGACGTCGCCCGCCATCCCTGGGGCAGCCCGGTCGGCGCGGCCAGCGCGAACGTCGCCGCGGGGCGCGCCTGCTCCACGACGGAGACGTAGTCGACCGTCTTGACATTGGTCTCGGGGTCGGACGTGAACAGCTGTCCGATGCCGTACAGCGCGACCACGACCGCGCCGATCACGACGACGGAGCGGATGATGTCGCCGATCGCGGGATTGCCGCGGGACGAAGCGTTCGAGCTCATCGGACCACGTCCTCCACCTCAGCGACGTACGGACGACGTCGGCGCTGCCACTTTACGGGGCCGCTGCACGACGTGGGCCGTGCCACCTCGTCGCCGACCCACACCCGGTGCCCGACCGCTAGTATGTGGCCGTGGACAGCCTCAAGCCCGCCGCCCAGGCCCCGGATCGCAACCTCGCCCTCGACCTGGTCCGCGTGACCGAGGCAGGAGCCATGGCCGCCGGCCGGTGGGTCGGCCGCGGCGACAAGAACGGTGCCGACGGCGTCGCGGTCAACGCGATGCGCTCGCTCATCAACACCGTGCAGATGCGCGGTGTCGTCGTGATCGGCGAGGGCGAGAAGGACGAGGCCCCGATGCTGTTCAACGGCGAGGAGGTCGGCGACGGCACGGGTCCCGCGTGCGACGTCGCGGTCGACCCGATCGACGGCACCACGCTGACCGCCAAGAGCCTCCCCAATGCCGTCTCGGTCATGGCCGTGGCCCCCCGCGGCTCGATGTACGACCCGTCAGCCGTGTTCTACATGGAGAAGCTGATCGCCGGGCCCGAGGCCGCCGACGTCGTCGACATCCGCCTGCCCGTCGCCGAGAACATCGCCCTGGTCGCCAAGGCCAAGGGCATCTCCCACAGCGACGTCACGGTCTGCGTCCTCGACCGTCCCCGCCACCAGGGTCTCGTCGACGAGATCCGGGCGGCCGGTGCGCGCATCAAGTTCATCATCGACGGCGACGTCGCCGGCGGCATCACGGCGGCTCGTCCCGACACCGGCGTCGACCTGCTGGTCGGCATCGGCGGCACCCCCGAGGGCATCATCACGGCGTGCGCGATCAAGGCGATCGGCGGCACGATCCAGGGCAAGCTGTGGCCCGTCGACGACGACGAGCGCCAGCGCGCGATCGACGCGGGGCACGACCTCGACCGGGTGCTGCACACCGGCGACCTGGTCGACGCCGACGACTGCTTCTTCGTCGCGACCGGCATCACGGACGGCGAGCTCATGAACGGCGTCCGCTACGGCGCGGGCAAGGCGTACACCGAGTCGCTCGTCATGCGCTCGCGCAGCGGCACGATCCGCAAGATCACCAGCGAGCACCAGCTCGGCAAGCTCAAGGCCTACTCGGCGATCGACTACGAGCGCTGAGCCACCTCCGCCCGGGCGGCGGACGGACGGCGTCCGCCCCGTGCGGGTCGTACGATCGTGGACATGTCCGTCACCATGTCCGATGAGCTCTTCGCATCGCTGCCGTCCGGCATCGACATCTGCTACCAGACGTTCGGCGACCCCGCGGATCCCGCGGTCCTGCTGATCATGGGCCTCGGCGGGCCCATGGGCTGGTGGCCGGCACCGTTCTGCGAGCAGCTGGCCGAGCGGGGCTTCTTCGTCATCCGCTACGACAACCGCGACACGGGTCGCTCGACCAAGCTGCGCCAGCACCGGGTCGGCCGCTCCGACGTCGTCCGCGCCTTCACTGGCCTGCCGATCGTCGGCCGCGTCTCGGTGCCCTACTCGATCAGCGACCTGGCGGCAGACGCCGTGGGCCTGCTCGATCACCTCGACATCCCCCGCGCCCACATCGCCGGCGTGTCGATGGGCGGCATGATCGCGCAGACCATCGCGATCGAGCATCCGTCCCGCGCCCTCACCCTGACCTCGATCATGTCGACGACCGGACGACGCACCGTCGGCTTCCAGAACCCCAAGGTGTTCCCGGTGCTGCTGTCGTCAGCGGGACGCACCCGCGACTCCTACGTCGAGCGCTCGCTCAAGGGATCGAAGGTCATCGGCTCCCCCGCGTTCCCGTCCGACGACGCCATGGCCCGCGACCGCGCCTACGAGACGTACGACCGCGGGTGGACCGCGAGCGGCGTGACCCGTCAGATGCTCGCCGTGCTGACGCAGCCCAACCGCACCGCGGCGCTGCGCGGGCTCGACCTGCCGGCACTCGTGATCCACGGCCTGAACGATCCGCTGGTGCACCGCTCCGGGGGCAAGGCCACCGCCGACGCGATCCCGGGTGCCGAGCACCTCGAGATCGCCGGCATGGCGCATGACATGCCGGCACAGCTCTACTCCACCTACATCGACGCGATCGCCCGCACGGCGGCTCGGGCCTCCGACTCCGCCGAGCGATGAGCCCCGCCCCGTGAGGCACAACCCGCGGCACGCCACGACCGACGAGCAGGTCGCGCGCCAGATCATCGACGACCACCCGTGGGCGATGCTGGTCAGCCAGCGCGACGGGGTGCCGGTCGCGTCCCACTACCCCGTGCTGCTCGACGAGTCGGACGAGCTCGCGCTCGTGACGCACGTCGGCAGGCCGGACGACCGACTCCACGACTTCGAGGCCGGCCAGGTGCTGGTCGTCTTCCAGGGAGCGCACGGCTACGTGTCGCCGAGCTGGTACGTGCCCGGCGCGAGCATCGCGCCGACCTGGAACTTCAGTGCCGTCCACTGCTGGGGCACGCCCCAGGTGCTCGACGCCGAGGCGAATCTCGCGGTGCTGGAGCGGCTGACGGCGCACTTCGAGCAGCACGTCGACGAGCCGATGTGGCTCGACCCCGTGGCGGCCGCTCCCCTGGCCCGCGGCACGGTCGGGCTGCGCATCCCGGTCGAGCGCTTCACGTGCAAGGTCAAGATGAGCCAGGACAAGGACGTCGTGTCGGTGCAGAACGTCATCGACCGGCTGCGGGCACCGGGTCCCTACCGGCAACCGCGGCTGGCGGACGACATGGAGCGCGCTCGCGCCGACAGCATCGGACACGCATCCACGGACTGAATCGGTCGGCATCGCCGCAAATGATGCCCTAGGCTTCGATCCATGTCGCACGTACGGATCTCCGATGCCGCCCGGTTCCTCGGCGTCAGCGACGACACCGTCCGCCGCTGGATCAGCGGCGGATCGCTCGCGTCGGTCACCGACGCCTCGGGACGCATGGCCGTCGAGGGGCGTGAGCTCGCACTGTTCGCCCAGCAGCAGGCCCGCACGGCCCTCGACCCGTCCGGCTCGGCCAGCTCGGCCAGCTCGGCGCGCAACCGCTTCGTCGGGCTCGTCACGGCCGTCAAGGCCGACACCGTCATGGCGCAGGTCGAGATGCAGTGCGGCCCGTTCCGCGTCGTGTCGCTCATGAGCAGCGAGGCCGTCGACGAGCTGGGGCTCGAGACCGGCAGCGTCGCGGTGGCCGTCATCAAGTCGACCAACGTCATCATCGAATCCCTCGAAGGACAGTCATGAAGCGCATCATGGGCCTCGCGGCCGCGGCCCTGCTCCTGACCACGACCGTCGCCGCGTGCGGGTCGTCGGACGACGCGTCCCGAGGCGCCGACGCCCCGAAGGCCACGACCATCACGGTGTTCGCGGCAGCGTCCCTCAAGGGAGCGTTCACCGAGATCGGCGCTGAGTTCGAGAAGGCCAACCCCGGCGTCACCGTCACGTTCAACTTCGCCGGCTCGGCCGATCTCGTGTCCCAGATCCAGCAGGGTGCCCCCGCGGACGTCTTCGCGTCGGCCGACACCAAGAACATGGACAAGGCGACCGGCGACGACCTCGTCGACGGGACGCCCGCCGACTTCGCCACCAACACCCTCGAGATCGCCACGCCGCCGGGCAACCCCGCGAAGATCGACTCGCTCGACGACCTCGCGCGCAAGGGCGTCAAGGTCGTGCTGTGCGCCCCCGAGGTGCCGTGCGGTGCCGCTGCCGTCGGCGTGGAGCAGGCCAGCGGGGTCGACATCGCGCCCGTCAGCGAGGAGCAGTCGGTCACCGACGTGCTGGGCAAGGTCATCTCCGGCGAGGCCGACGCGGGCCTCGTCTACGTCACGGACGTCAAGGCTGCCGGCGACCAGGTCGTCGGTGTGACGTTCCCGGAGTCGGGCGACGTCGTCAACACCTACCCGATCGCATCCCTCGCGGGCAGCAAGAGCCCCGAGGCGGCTCGGGCGTTCGCCGAGTTCGTGACCGGCACGAAGGGCCAGGCCGTCCTCGCGGCGGCCGGCTTCGCGAAGCCCTAGGGTCGACGCATGGCCTCGGCGAGCTGGTCGGGCGTGCCCCGCTGGGTGTGGGTGCCCGCCGGGGCGGGGGCACTGTTCATCGTCCTGCCCCTGGTCGCGCTGGCCACCCGGGTCGAGTGGGGCAGCTTCTGGTCGCTCATCACGTCCGAGTCGTCCCGGCAGGCGCTGCTGCTGAGCCTGCGGACGTCCGGGGCGGCGACGGTGCTGTGCGTCGTGCTGGGCGTGCCGATGGCCCTCGTGCTGGCCCGCACCTCCTTCAGGGGTCAAGGCCTGCTGCGCTCGCTCGTGCTGCTGCCGCTGGTGCTGCCACCCGTCGTCGGCGGCATCGCGCTGCTCTACACGTTCGGCCGCAGGGGCCTGCTCGGCGAGACGATGGACGTGCTGGGGCTGCAGATCGCCTTCTCCACCACGGCGGTCGTCATCGCCCAGACCTTCGTGTCGCTGCCGTTCCTGGTCGTGAGCCTCGAGGGGACGCTGCGCACCGCGGGGCAGCGCTACGAGGTCGTCGCCTCGACGCTCGGCGCGCGACCGACGACCGTCCTGCGGCGGGTCACGCTGCCCTTGGTGCTTCCGGGGCTGGCCGCCGGCGCGGTGCTGTCGTTCGCCCGCGCGCTCGGCGAGTTCGGCGCGACGATCACGTTCGCCGGCAGCCTGGAGGGCGTCACCCGCACCCTGCCGCTCGAGATCTACCTGCAGCGCGAGACCAATCCCGACGCGGCCGTGGCGCTGTCGCTGGTGCTGGTCGTCGTGGCGGTGCTGGTCATCGGCTTGGTGCGCGGCACCCGTGGGAGCCAGCCGTGAGCCTGTCACTGTCGGCGACCGTCACGGCCCGTGACGTCGAGGTCGCGCTCGACGTCGAGGACGGGCAGACCGTCGCGGTCCTCGGGCCCAACGGCTCCGGCAAGTCGACGCTCCTGTCCGTCGTGGCGGGCATCCTCCGGCCCGATGCAGGACGGGCAACCCTCGACGGGCACACCCTGTTCGACGTCGCGGCGGGCACCTGGCTGCCGCCGCACGAGCGCGGCACCGCGCTGCTGGCGCAGGACCCGCTGCTGTTCCCGCACCTGTCGGTGCTCGACAACGTCGCCTTCGGGCCCCGCAGCAGCGGCACCGGACGGGCCGCGAGCCGCGAGGTGGCCCGCGCCTGGCTCGACGAGGTCGAGGCCGGCGACCTCGCGGGCCGAAGGCCCGCCGGCCTGTCGGGCGGACAGGCACAGCGGGTCGCGATCGCGCGAGCGCTCGCCGCCGATCCGCGGTTGCTGCTGCTCGACGAGCCGATGGCTGCCCTCGACGTCACCGTCGTCCCGGCGATGCGACAGGTGCTCCGGCGCGTGCTGGCCGGACGCAGCGCCGTCATCGTCACGCATGACGTCCTCGACGCCCTGCTGCTGGCCGACCACGTCGTCGTGGTGGAGGCCGGACGCATCGTCGAGCAAGGTCCGACCAAGGACGTCCTCGCCCGCCCCCGCAGCACGTTCGGGGCCGGCATCGCGGGGCTCAACCTCGCGCGCGGACCCGTCGAGAACAGCGCGGTACGGACGTCCGGTGGCCTCCTCGTCGCCGGCCTGCACGGCGACCGGGTCGTGCCGGAGGGCACCGCGGCGGTCGCGGTGTTCTCGCCCGGGGCCGTCAGCGTCCACCGCGAGCGTCCCGGCGGGAGCCCGCGCAACGTCTACCCTGCGGTGGTGCGCGAGCTGGAGCCACGGGGGTCGCAGGTGCGCATCCGCACCGACGAGATCGCGGCCGACGTCACGGTGCCCGTCGTCGCCGAGCTCGACCTCGCGCCGGGCACTGAGGTCTTCCTCGCGGTCAAGGCCAGCGAGGTCGCGATCTACGAGGCGTGAAGGCATCCGCACTGCGCCGGGCATCCGTCCGCGAGATGCTGGGTCACGTCCCTGACCCTTCTCCCGGACGGATCCCGTGTCACGACTGCGGCAAGCGCTCCGGCAGGTGCTGGGCTCACGGCGTGCGCTCGGCATCTCAGCCGCGCTCGCCCTGCTCGTCGTCGCGGCGCTGGTCGACGTGCCGGGACGCCTCGCGGCCGTCGCACCGTCCGACCCCGCACCGTCGGCGTCCCCCTCCCCCTCACCCATCTCGACGGGCACGGCCGATCGCGGACGCCTCAGCAACCTGACCAACGCCGACAACCAGCAGCTCGACCAGTGCCCGCCGGGCAGCACGACGCTCGCACGCTGCGGCACGGCCCCGCCGCTGGGACCCGGCGCGTGGCTCAACACTCCCGGCGGCACGCCGGTCAGCCTCGACGACCTGCGCGGTTCCGTCGTGTTGGTCGACTTCTTCTCGAGCTCGTGCATCAACTGTCGGCGGGCCAGCCGCTACCTGAACGAATGGCAGCAAACGTACGGCGACGCAGGACTGCGCATCGTCGGCGTCCACAGTGCCGAGTTCGCCTTCGAGAAGGACGATCGCCAGCTCGCCCGCACGCTCGACCAGCTGGCCGTCACCTTCCCGGTGCTGCAGGACCAGAGCTTCGCAACGTTGACCGACTACCGCGCCCAGGTGCTGCCCTCGACGTACCTGGTCGACGCCACCGGCACCGTGCGGGCGATCTCGATCGGCGAGGGCGGGGCCGTGGGCACCGAGGAGCTCATCCGCCGCCTGCTGGTCGAAGGCGACCCCGCCGTCGACCTCCCCGACCGGGTCGGCGGGCTCGACGACGGTGAGGACCCCGGGGCCGACACGACCCCGCAGATCAACCTCGGCGCGTCGGACGGACGGCGCGTCGACGGCGAGTCCGACACCGTCATCGGCGACGACACGCGTTTTCGCCTTCCGCCGTCGCAGCCGGAAGGCACATTCAGCTTCGGCGGCCTCTGGACGGTCGGCTCCGAGAGCTCATCTCCCCGCAACTCCGCCGTCGCCCGCGTCAGCTACCGGGGGCGCTCGGCCTACCAGCTGGTCGCCGGTGACGGCACGCTCGTCGTGACGACCTCGGACGGGCTCACCAGGCAGATCGTGGTCGACGGCCCACCGCAGCTGCTGCAGCTGCACGTGTCCGACCTGTTCGCGCGCGAGACCCTCACGGTCCGCTACGAGGGCGAGCTGCAGGTCTACGCGTTCTCGTTCGGCTGAACCCGTCAGGCCTCTGTCTAGGGTGGTGCCATGGATGAGGTGGTCGTTCGCCGACGCGACGACGGGGCCCTCGAGCTGCGGGTCAACGGCGTGTTCGTGATGGACGACGTCGAGACGACCTCCGAGTGCCTGCTGGCCCGCACGGCCATCGATGCCGGTGCCCGCCGGGTGCTGGTCGGCGGACTCGGACTGGGGTTCACGACCCGTGAGCTTCTCGGCGGCCCCGACGTCGAGCGGGTCGTCGTGGCCGAGCTGCACCGCGAGATCGTCGACGCGATGCGCAGCGGGACGATCCCGGGTGCCGACCTGCTCGACGACCCACGCCTCGACGTCGTCGTGGGCGACGTGCGCGACGTCGTCGCCGCGCAACCGTCCGCCTCGTTCGACGCGATCCTGCTCGACGTCGACAACGGCCCCGACTTCCTCGTGCACGATCAGAACGCGGCGGTCTACGGCCCCGGGTTCGTCGCGACGTGCGCCGACCGTCTGACGTCCGACGGCCGGCTCAGCGTCTGGTCGATGGCCGACTCCGCCGCCGTCCGCGCGACCCTCGCCGAGCACTTCGTCGACGTCGTCGCCGACGCGGTCGACGTCCGCCTGCAGGGCCGTGACGAGCGCTACTGGATCCTCACCGGTCACGCGCCGTGGACCAGCGATATCGTGCCGACATGACCGACACCACCGAGTACCGCATCGAGCACGACACCATGGGCGAGGTCCGCGTGCCCGTCAACGCCCTGTGGCGAGCGCAGACCCAGCGCGCCGTCGAGAACTTCCCGATCTCCGGCACGCCCATCGAGTCCGCACAGATCCGCGCGCTCGCGCAGATCAAGGCCGCGTGCGCCAAGGCCAACGCCGAGCTCGGCATCCTCGACCAGGACATCGCCGACGCGATCGTCGCGGCGGCCGACGAGGTCGCGACGGGCGCCCACGACGCGCACTTCCCGATCGACGTCTTCCAGACGGGCTCCGGCACGTCGAGCAACATGAACACCAACGAGGTCATCGCGACCCTCGCGACCAAGGCCCTCGGCAAGGACGTGCACCCCAACGACCACGTCAACGCCTCGCAGTCGTCCAACGACGTCTTCCCGACCTCGATCCACGTCGCCGCGACCGCCTCGGCGACCCACGAGCTGATCCCCGCGCTCGACCACCTCGCGACGTCGCTGGAGGCCAAGGCCGCCGAGTTCGCATCCGTCGTGAAGTCGGGCCGCACGCACCTCATGGACGCCACGCCCGTCACGCTGGGCCAGGAGTTCGGTGGCTACGCCGCCCAGATCCGTCGCGGCATCGCCCGCGTGGAGTCGGCGCTGCCGCACACCGCCGAGGTGCCCCTGGGCGGCACGGCGGTCGGCACCGGCATCAACACGCCGATCGGCTTCCCGCAGCGGGTCATCGAGATCCTGGCCGCCAGCACGGGGCTCCCGATCACTGAGGCCGTCGACCACTTCGAGGCCCAGAGCGCGCGTGACGGCCTGGTCGAGATGTCCGGACAGCTGCGCACGATCGCCGTCAGCCTCACCAAGATCTGCAACGACCTGCGCTGGATGGGTTCGGGTCCCCGCACGGGTCTCGGCGAGATCGCCCTGCCCGATCTGCAGCCCGGCTCGAGCATCATGCCCGGCAAGGTCAACCCCGTCCTGCCCGAGGCGACGCTGATGGTCGCCGCGCAGGTCATCGGCAACGACGCGACGATCGCGACCGCGGGTGCGTCCGGCTCGTTCGAGCTCAACGTCATGCTGCCGGTCATCGGCCGCAACATCCTGGAGTCGATGCGCCTGCTCGGCAACTCCTCGCGGGTGCTGGCCGACCGCTGCATCGACGGCATCACCGCCAACGAGGAGCGCTGCCTCGAGCTGGCCGAGTCGTCGCCGTCCGTCGTGACGCCGCTCAACCGCTACATCGGCTACGAGAACGCCGCCAAGGTCGCCAAGACCGCGGTCAAGGAGAAGAAGACGATCCGCCAGGTCGTCGTCGAGATGGGCTTCGTCGAGCGTGGCGAGGTCTCCGAGGCCGACCTCGACACGGCCCTCGACGTCATGAGCATGACCCACCCCTGACCCATCCCCTCGCTGACGCGTGGGTTGCGCCCCACTGAGGCGTGGGTTGCGCCCGTCGCAACCCGCGCGTCGGTAGGGCGCAACCCACGCGTCGGCGGTGGTGTGGGGTCAGCGGCGTTGGGCGAGGACGTAGCCGTCGCGGTCGAAGATGACGTCGTAGGTGCCGCCGTGCGCCTGCTCGGCGTAGGCCTTGACGTCGGTCGGCGACCCGATGCCGGCGTCGAGGTCGAACAGCACGTAGTCGGGACGGGCGCTGCCGATCGTCCCGAGCCAGTAGACGGTGTGGTCGGTGACCAGGTGGCCCATCAGCCCGATGTCGGCCTCGACCGAGGCCCCGTCGGGCACCAGCGACAGCACCAGACGCGCGGCGTCGGCGCGCGGCGGCTCCCTGTACGTGGCGGGCTCGATCAGCGCCGCCACAGGTGAGCTCACCAGCATGAACGCCCCCACGACCAGGCCCACCGGGGTGGCCCAGCGCAACAGCGGACGGCGCCGGATCGCGTCGATCATCGCGACGAACACGATCGGCATCAGCACCAGCGAGTAGTGCCACTCCGTGCCCCAGTAGAACGGGACGTCGCCGGCGAACCTCCACGCGAACGTCGGCAGCACCACCAGCACCCACGGCGAGGCCAGCGCCGCGAGTCCCGTGATCGCTAGGGTCAGCACGACCGTGGCCAGCTTGCGGTCGGACGCCTCGAGCAGCGTCGCGACGATCCCGCGGTCGCCGCCGAGCGTCCCCGAGTACGCGTACGAGCCACCGGCGTTGAACGCCGGGACGATCACCAGCAGCACCAGCGCCATCGCCGCGATCGCACCCGCCGCCAGTGCCGTGCCCCGCCGTCGCTCCCCGGCCAGCCACAGGACCGCGCCGATCATCGCCACCGTCAGCCCCATGTCCTCCTTGACCAGCAGCAACGGCACCGACCACATCACGACGCGCCCGAACCGTCGATCGACGTAGGCCGCTCCCGCCAGCGCCAGCAGCGGTGCAGCGAAGGCCACCTCGTGGAAGTCGGCCTCGACGGCCGACTGGATGCCGAACGACAACGCGTAGGCGACGCCGATCGCCACACCCGTCACCGTGCCCAGCGTGCGCATCCCGAGCACCGCGATGACGTACACCGACACCGCGATCAGGACGACCTGGGCCAGCAGGATCGTCTGCGCCGACGGGAACAACCGGTAGAACGGCGCGATGAGGGCCGTGACGGGCGAGAAGTGATCGCCCAGGATGTTGAAGCCCGGCCCCTTGATGTCGACGATCGGCGCGCCCCAGCCGGCGTAGCTCTTGACGGCCTGCTCGAAGATCGCGTTGTCGAACGAGGCGATCGTGAACCGGTCGAAGCGCACCAACGACACGACGGCGTAGACGACAGCTGCGGCCAGCGCCAGCAAGGCGGCCAGCAGGTGCTGCGGACGGGTCGCCGTCATCGCGGAAGCGTGAGGTTCTCGCCCGTCTGCGGGTCGAACACGTGAATCCTCTGCCGCGGGATCACGACACGGATCGACATGCCGGGCTTGACGGCGCTCTCGGCGGGCAGCTGCGCCACGAGGAAGCTCTGGAACAGGTCGAACTCGAGCAGCTCCTCGACCTCGCCCATCACGGCCTCGATCTCCGGCTCGATCTCGTAGCCCAGATAGGCGAACTGCGAGCTGCCGCGCCACTCGATGTCGTCGATGCGGGTCGTGAACTCGACGCGATCGTCCACCGTGGCACCGCCGGGTCCCGTCGCGTCGATGCAGTGCTCCGGACGGATGCCGGCCACGACGAGGGTGCGATCGCCGATGCGCTCGATCAGGTCGTCGTCGAGCAGCATCGTGCCGAGCGGCATGACGAGCTGCTGTCCCGCCGGCACGGCCGGCACGAGGTTCATGGGCGGCGAGCCGAGGTAGCCGGCCACGAACATGTCGGCCGGCCGGTCGTACAGCTCGCGGGGCGTGCCGACCTGGTGGATGAATCCCTGGTGCATCACCGCGACGCGATCGGCCGTGCTGAGTGCCTCCTCGACGTCGCTGGTCGTGAAGATCGACGTGCGCTCGGCCTCCTGCTGCCACTGCGTCGTGACCGACCGGACGTGCGTGCGGACGCGCTCGGACTGCGCCGTGAACGGGGCGTCGAACAGGTAGACCGTCGCTTCCCGCACCAGCGAGCGACCGAGCGCGACCCGCTGACGCTGGGCGGCGTCGAGGTCGGCCGGGCGGACGTCGAGCAGAGCGGTCAGCGCCAGCAGCTCGGCGACCTCGTGGATGCGGTCGGACAGCGCCTCCTTGTCGACCCCCTTGCGCAGCAGCGACGAGAACGCGAGGTTGTCGAAGACGTCGAGGTGCGGGTGCAGGGCGAAGTCCTCGAACACCATCGAGATGTCGCGCCCCCGCGGGTCGACCGCGTTGACGACGATGTCGTCGATGAGGATGTCGCCGGACGTCTGCTCCTCGAGCCCGACGATCGTGCGGAGCAGCCGCGACTTGCCAGCCCCCGGGGGGCCCGTGATGGCCAGGGTCGTCCCGGTCGGCACAGTGAGGGTGATGTCGTCGAGCAGCGGACGACCGCCGGTGCCGTCGGTCGTGACGTGGCTGAGCTCGATGGATGTCATCGGTAGGACCTTCCGAGGAGGTGGTTGATCCGGCGTGGGAGGACGAGCAGGAGGGCCAGCGGCAGCAGGAGCCACAGCAGGCCGGCGGCGGCGACGGCGCTGGACCCGTCGACCTGCCCAGAAGCCACGAGCAACGTCGCCGGCAGCGGCAGGCTGGGACGATCGGGCGCGAGGCCGGCACCGATCGCGAAGTCGTTGCACGCGGCCACGAACACCAGGAGCGTCACCGTGACGACGCCGGGGCCGAGCCGCGGCACGGCGAACTGCCGCAGCGTCTGCGACCGGCTGGCCCCGTCGGCGCGCACCGCGTCGAGCAGGCCCCACGAGACGTCGCGCATGACCGTGACGCTCAGCCACACCGCCAGCGGCAGCGTCACCACGAGCGTGGGGACGACCAGCGCCAAGCGAGAGCCGTAGGCGCCGAGGTCGATGAGCTGCGCGGCGTACGGGCCCGACAGGGCCAGCACCGGCATCAGCAGGGTCGCGACGACGAAGCCGTAGACGATCCGGCGGCCGCGCATCGGCAGCTGCACCAGCGCGTAGGCCGCGGGCACCGCCAGCAGCATCGACACGATCGTGGCGAGCAGCGCGACCAGCAGCGAGGTGCCGGCCGCGGAGCGCAGCGTGTCGGACGAGAGCGCCCCGTCGAAGGCCGCCCACGTGACGTCCTGCGGCATCAACGTCCTCGGCGTCACCCCGGACGGCGTCGTGGCGACCGTGAACGTCCACAGCATCGGCACGAGGGTGAACACGGCGAACAGCTCGACGCCGAGGATCGCCCAGAACGACACCGCGCGGGTCGTGTCGGCGAACAGGACGCCCGCCGCGCCCGTCAGCATCAGGACGACCGACACGGCGATCCACGCCCACTGGTCGGGGCGGGCGATCATCAGCACGCCGTAGTTGCCCGCCGCGAAGCCCAGTGCGAAGGACGTCGCGGAGGCCCAGAGGCGGGACCGCACGGAGGGAGTCACACGACCCTCCTGACCCGCAGGACCGGCACGAGGAAGGCCGCGAGCAGCGCAGCCAGCAGCAGGAGCACGATCGACATCGCAGCACCGAGACCCGTCTCGAACGAGCTGAAGGTCGTGTCCCAGACGACGAACGGCGCGGTGCGCACGTCAGCCCCGGGCTGGTCGACCACGAGCGGCCCCTCGAGCATCCGGAAGGCGTCGAGCGCGCGGTAGGTGACGGCGACGGCCACGGCAGGACCCATCGCGGGCAGGATCACGCGAGTCAGCCGCTG
Source organism: Aeromicrobium fastidiosum (assembly GCF_017876595.1). Classification (NCBI taxonomy): domain Bacteria; kingdom Bacillati; phylum Actinomycetota; class Actinomycetes; order Propionibacteriales; family Nocardioidaceae; genus Aeromicrobium; species Aeromicrobium fastidiosum. Next base: position 134,338 of record NZ_JAGIOG010000001.1, read on the forward strand.
CAGGCCCGTGGCACCGTCCGCGACGGCCGATGCCAGCAGGCTCGACTGCACCCGCAGCAGACCTGCCAGCAGGATCACGGCCGTGATGCCCGTGCCGCGCCACACCTCGCCCAGCGACACCGCAACGAGGGCGCCGAGCGGGCCGGTGTCGTCGAGCCGGAACCACGAGGCCGCGAAGCCCGTGGTGACGGCGTCGCGCCACATGACCGCCGAGACGATCGCGAGCATCCCGAACGGCAGCAGCACCAGCACGCGGGTGACAGGCCAGGCGGCACCCAGGCGGCGCAGCGCGACGGCGAACGCCATGCCCAGCACGAGCTGCAGCGCCACCACCAGCACGACGATCACGAGCGTCGCGGCGACGGCCAGCCACCACGTGCGGCTGGAGACGATGTCGACGTAGTTGTCGACGCCGACGAAGCGTCGGTCGTCGGGGCTCGTGAGGTTCGACCGCGAGAGCGACGTCCACAGCGCCCGACCGAGGGGCACCGCGGTGACGAGCAGCAGCACAGCCACGGCGGGGGCCGACCAGCGCCAGCCCCTCATCGGATCGTCCCCTCGACGGCGGCCTCGACCTCGGCCTGCGAAGTCTGGGGTGTCGCGTCCTGGGTCACCGAGGAGACCGGCGACCAGGTCTCGTCGAGGGCGTCGACGACGTTGCCCCACCACGGGGTCACTGGCACCGTCACGCCCGTGGTCGCCGCTGCCCGGGCGACATCGGCGCTGCGGAACGCCTGCGCGACGGCCGGGTCGTCCAGCACCGCCAGACGGCTCGGGGTGTGCTGGGGGCCGGTCGCGAGCGCCTGCAGCGACGTCGCCGAGGTGAGGCAGCCGACCGCCTCGAAGGCCTGGGTGCGGTCCTTGGCGTGCCGCGGCACCGCGAGCCCGACGCCGGCCATGGGGGCGACACTGGTGTTGCCGACCACGGGGTACGCAGTGGCCCGCATGTCGGCCTGCACGGCCGCGAGGGCCGGATCGGCGATCGCGGACGTCGAGGCGAGCAGGAAGCCGCCGTTCGCGCCCGCGAACCGCGCCAGCGCGTCCGACGAGGGACCCGGACCGACTCCGGCCTCGTCGTAGAACTCCACGACCGAGGCCGCGGAGCGCCCGGCGTCGGAGTCTAGGCCGACCGTGGTCGAGCGGCCCTTGCCGGACACCAGGGCACCGCCGCTGCCGGCGACCAGCCCGTTGACCCACTCCGACAGCCCGCTGCCGTCGCGGTCCTCGATCTCGACCGTGACGCCGAGCCTCTGGGCACCCGCCACGAGGTCGTCCCAGCTGATCGGTTGCGTCGTGTCGAGCCCGGCGCGCTCGGCCGTGTTGCCGCGGAACCACAGCACCTGCGGGTCGAGGAACCACGGCGCGGCCACCAGACGTCCGTCGTGGGTGGCCGCCGCCAGCGCGGCCGGGGTGACGCCGTCGCTCAGGGCAGCGACCTGCGCCGTCGGCACCGGGGCGAGGAACCCGGCCGAGGCCAGCTCGGCGGTCGAGGACGTGTCGAGGCTCAACAGGTCCATCGACGAGTCCTTCGCGAGCAGGCGACGCACCAGCAGGGCGCGCCGGGCCCCGACATCGGCGGGCAGCTGCTCGACCTCGATGCGGTAGTCGCTGCCGGCCTGGTCGTTGCACGTCGCGGCGAGCGCAGCGGCATCGAGCCGGTCGGGACCGACGTACCAGCTGACGACCGGCAGGTAGGGAACGTTGTCGTTCGCGCCTCCGCAGGCAGCGACGGCGCACGTCATCGCGACGGCAGCCACTCCCGCCGTGCGGTGCCTCCACCGACGAGCGGCTCTCCCGGGTGCCCTCACGGGCGCAACTTTGCCACAGACGCGGGGCATGGCCGGCGCGGCGCGACCGACCTAGACTTCGACGATGACCACAGATGAAGGCGTCCACCAGCACATCGCCGACCTGGTCGCCGAAGAGAAGTCGCTCCGCGACCAGCTGGCGTCCGGCGAGATCACCCCGGGCGAGGAGCACACGCGTCTCAACGCGCTCGAGGTGCAGCTCGACCAGGCCTGGGACCTGCTCCGTCAGCGCAAGGCGCTGCGCGAGACCGGAGGGTCGCCCGACGACGCCTCCGAGCGCTCGCCCTCGGTCGTCGAGAACTACCTGGAGTAGACGGCGGACGCGGACCCGGCAGCTGCCGGACCCGCGTCGGCGGTCGTGCTGTGCCCAACCTCAGAGCGAGACGTCCTCGAGCATCTCGGTGACGAGCGCCGCAACGGGCGAGCGCTCGGAGCGCGTCAGCGTGACGTGCGCGAACAGCGGGTGGCCCTTGAGCTTCTCGACGACCGCGACGACGCCGTCGTGGCGTCCGACCCGCAGGTTGTCGCGCTGCGCCACGTCGTGCGTCAGGACGACCTTGGAGTTGGAGCCGATGCGCGACAGCACTGTGAGCAGCACGTTGCGCTCGAGCGACTGCGCCTCGTCGACGATGACGAACGAGTCGTGCAGCGAGCGTCCGCGGATGTGCGTCAGCGGCAGCACCTCGAGCATCCCGCGGTCGAGGATCTCCTCGATGACGGCCGGGGAGGCGACGGCACCGAGCGTGTCGAACACCGCCTGCCCCCACGGCCCCATCTTCTCGGACTCGCTGCCGGGCAGGTATCCGAGCTCTTGTCCGCCCACCGCGTACAGCGGGCGGAAGATCACGACCTTCTTGTGCTGACCGCGCTCCATCGTCGCCTCGAGCCCGGCGCACAGCGCCATCGCCGACTTGCCGGTGCCGGCGCGGCCGCCGAGCGACACGATGCCGATGTCGGGGTCGAGCAGCAGGTCGAGGGCGATGCGCTGCTCGGCCGAGCGGCCCTTGATGCCGAAGGCGTCACGGTCGCCACGGACGAGCTGCACCTCCTTGTCGGCCGTCACCCGGCCGAGGCCGCTGCCCTTGTCGGACAGCAGCACGAGGCCCGTGTGGCACGGCAGGTCGCGGGCCTCCGGCAGGTCGAGCGTCCCCTTCTCGTAGAGGTCGTCGAGGTCGAGGCTGTCGATCTCGAGCTCGCGCATGCCCGTCCAGCCCGACTCGAGCGCCAGCTCGGCGCGGTACTCCTCGGCGACGAGGCCGACCGCCGAGGCCTTGACGCGCATCGGCAGGTCCTTGGAGACGATCGTGACGTCGAGGCCCTCATCGGCGAGGTTCTTGGCGACCGACAGGATGCGGGTGTCGTTGTCGCCGAGCCGGAAGCCCGACGGCAGCGAGGACGAGTCGGTGTGGTTGAGCTCGACCCGGATCGAGCCGCCCTCGTCGCCGATCGGCAGGGGCACGTCGAGGGTGCCGTGGAGGACCCGGAGGTCGTCGAGGAAGCGCAGGGCGCTGCGGGCGAAGTAGCCGAGCTCGGGATCGTGCCGCTTGCCCTCCAGCTCGGTGATGACGACGACCGGGATGACCACCTCGTGCTCGTGGAAACGGTTGACGGCGTTGGGGTCCGCGAGCAGGACACTCGTGTCCAGGACGTACGTGCGGCGGGTCGTGCCCTGCTTCGATGACGTGCGCGGTGCAGCCACAGCTGTCTCCTCAACGGGCCCGCGCGCGCCTACGCCGGCCCTACTCGTGGGTAGGTGATCCAGGCTCAAGCGCGAGCGTCAACACACCTCGAACGTACGACCGACGAACAGCGATTTCCGGCACGACACGCAGAACGAATATGACGCCCACGTGAACATCCGCCCCACCCGCCGCAGGACGTCAGACTCGCCCAAGCCACGTGGCGACCACGAGCCGAGCGAGCGCAGCGAGCGAAGGCAGTGACCCGGGCGAAGCCCGGCAGCCGTGAGGAACGAACGGCTGGAGCGGCGAGGAACGAGCCGCGTCACGCTCCGAAGCGGCGCTCTCGTGACGCGTACGAGCGCATCGCGCGGAGGAAGTCGACGTGGCGGAACGACGGCCACAGCGCGTCGCTGAAGTAGAACTCCGAGTGCACGCTCTGCCACAGCAGGAAGCCCGAGAGCCTCTGCTCGCCGGAGGTGCGGATCACGAGGTCGGGATCGGGCTGTCCGCGCGTGTAGAGGTGCTCGGCGATGTGGTCGACCTCGAGGGTCTCGGCGACCTCCTCGAGCGACCGCCCCTTGGACGCCTGGTCGAGCAGCAGCGACCGCATCGCGTCGGTCAGCTCCTGGCGTCCCCCGTAGCCGACGCAGATGTTGAGCCGCATCTCCTGGACGTCGCCGGTCGACTCCGCCAAGCGCTTCATGCGGGCGGCCGACTCCGGCGGCAGCATGTCGAGGTTGCCGATGACCGCCAGCGGCCAGCGTCGCTCGTCGGCGATCTGCTGCATCAGCGTCTCGACGGCCGCCAGGATGCTGGCGACCTCCTCGGCCGGACGCTGGAGGTTGTCGGTCGACAGCAGCCACAGCGTCACGATCTCGACGCCGAGGTCGTCGCACCACTGGGCGAACTCGATGATCTTGTCGGCGCCGGCCTGGTAGCCGGCCTCGAACTTCGCGCCACCGCGCTTGGCCCAGCGCCGGTTGCCGTCGACGATCGCACCGACGTGATGCGGGAGACGGGCGGGGTCGAGGCTCTTGGCGAGACGGCGCTCGTACACGCCGTACGCGAGATCGCTGACACCCATGACGGAAGAGTAGCCCCGAGGACGGTCGGGGCGGTCGCGCGACCGGGAGGTTGCCACCCGTGCCCTACGCTTCGGGCATGAGCAACCAGGAGCACGAGGGCGTCGTGCAGGAGGCCACCGAACGCCTCCGCGAGACGGTCGAGGAGATCAAGCCGAAGCTGCGCGGTTGGCTACATGCCGTCACGGTTCCGTTGGCGTTCTTCGCGTTCATCGTGATGCTCGTGATCTCCGACGACGTGCTGGTGCGCATCGGCGTCGCGATCTTCATGGTCAGCTCGATGATGCTGTTCACGGTCAGCGCGGTCTACCACCGCGGCACCTGGAACGAACGGGTCAAGGGCTTCTGGAAGCGCTTCGACCACGCCAACATCTTCTTGCTGATCGCGGGCTCGTACACGCCGTTCTCGCTGCTGCTGCTGACCCCCGCCCACGCGACGATCATGCTGTCGCTCGTGTGGGGCGGCGCGCTGCTGGGCGTCCTGTTCAAGATCTTCTGGATCGGCGCACCACGCTGGCTGTACGTGCCGCTGTACCTGCTGCTGGGGTGGGCCGCGGTCATCTACTTCCCGGAGTTCGTCGACAACGCCTCCACCGCGGTCATCGTGCTGCTCGTGACCGGCGGCGCGCTCTACACGATCGGTGCCCTGGTCTACGGCTTCAAGTGGCCCGACCCGTCACCGACGTACTTCGGCTTCCACGAGATCTTCCACGCGTTCACCATCGCGGCGTTCATCGTGCACTACATCGGCGTCAGCCTGCTGGCGTACCAGCAGCGCTAGCCGCGGACGACCTCGGTCAGCTCCTCGACCGTCGTCACCGGCCGGCTGCACACGAAGCCCTCGCACACGTAGGCCGCGGCCCGCCCGTCGACGCGGTCGCGCTGCTCGAACAGCGGGACGTCGAGGCCGACGTCGCCCGCGACGACCACGGCCCCCGGCGAGGTCAGCGCCAGCGCGGCCCGGTGCAGCTCGGCGCGTTCGGCCGGGCCGCCGACCACCGCGACCTCGCGGGGGCCGGCGAGCACGGCCTCGGCGGCGGCGAGCGTCCAGCCGGCGAACCGGGGCGCACCCGTGGCGATGACGGCGGCCGACCCGATGCCCGACTCGGCGGCGACGCGGTAGCGGTGGTCGCCGGTGACGGCGGCGCAGGCGAGCAGCGCGTGCACCGCGGCGGACGTGCCGGCCGGGTAGGCGTTGTCGGATGCGTCCTTGGGCCGGACGACGAGCGCCTCCGCGTCGTCGGCGGTGTCGAAGAAGCCGCCCTCGGGATCGGCGAAGTGCTCGACGACCCGGTCGAGCAGGATGCGCGCGCGATCGAGCCACACCGCGTCGCCCGTGACCCCGAGCACCGCGATGAATGCCTCGGCGACGGATCCGTGATCCTCGAGGACGGCGCTGTTGGCCCCTGCGACGCCGTCACGGGACGTGCGGACGAAGCCGGCGGGCGCCATGTGCACGCCGTGCAGCAGCTCGGCGGCCGACACCGCCGCGGCGACGAAGTCGGGCTCGTCGAGCAGCACGCCCGCCTCGGCCAGCGCCGAGATCGCCAGCCCGTTCCACGACGCCACGACCTTGTCGTCGCGCGCGGGACGGGTGCGGGACGCCCGGGCGGCCAGCAGCTGGCCGCGGACCCGCTCCCACCGCTCGGCGTCGTCGGGGTCGTCACGCAGCTGCAGCGTCGAGAAGCCACGCTCGAACGTCCCCGGACCCGTCACGCCGAGCAGCTGCGCCGCCCAGGCACCGTCCTCGACGCCGAGGACGCGCATCAGCTGGTTGGGGTTGAAGACGTAGAACGTGCCCTCGTGCCCGTCGCTGTCGGCGTCGAGCGCCGAGGCGAACGCACCCTCGGGGGTCATGAGCTCGTCGAGCAGGAAGCGGCCCGTCTCGCGCACGATGCGCTCGGCCAGCGGGGAGCCGCTCTGCCGCCACCAGTGCAGGTAGACCCGCATCAGCTGGGCGTTGTCGTAGAGCATCTTCTCGAAGTGCGGCACGCGCCAGAACCGGTCGACGCTGTACCGCGCGAAACCGCCCGACAGCTGGTCGTACATGCCGCCGCGGGCCATCGCCTCGCACGTGCCCGCCACGAGGTCGAGCGACTGCTGCGAGCCCGTGCGGGCGTGGTGCCGCAGCAGGAACTCCAGCACCATCGACGGCGGGAACTTGGGGCTGGTGCCGAAGCCGCCCGCGTCGGCGTCGTAGCCCTTGGCCAGCTCGGCGACCGCGGCATCGAGCTCGGCCGGACCAAGCGCCCCGCCGACGGGATCGATCGACGACTCGAGGTGGCTCATGACGTCCTTGCTGACCGTCAGCACCTCGTCGCGCCGGTCCCTCCACGCCTCGGCCAGCGCCTGCAGCACCTGCGTGAACGCCGGCGTGCCCTGCCGCGGCTCGGGCGGGAAGTACGTGCCGGCGAAGAACGGCTGCCCGTCGGGCGTCAGGACGCACGTCATGGGCCAGCCGCCCTGGCCCGTCATGGCCTGGGTCGCGCGCATGTAGACCGCGTCGATGTCAGGACGCTCCTCGCGGTCGACCTTGATGTTGACGAAGTGGTCGTTCATGTAGGCCGCCGTCGCGGGGTCCTCGAACGACTCGTGCGCCATGACGTGGCACCAGTGGCAGGCAGAGTAACCAACGCTCAACAAGATCGGTTTGCTGAGACGCTGCGCCTCCGCCAGAGCCTCAGCGCTCCATTCCCACCAGTCGACGGGATTGTCCTTGTGCTGCTGAAGATACGGCGACGTCGCGTTTCCGAGTCGGTTCATGGTTCGTCTCCTTGGTCATCACGGGGCGCCAGTGACAGCGATTGCTCGGAGCACGTCTCAGCATTTGTAACGAGCATTCGACGCTACGAACGAGTTTCGGAAATCAGTGCGAGAAAGTTCGAGCTCGGTGTGTGCACCATTGCAGATCTGTTGGCGGCTCGGACCTTCCCTCTCATGGTTACTTACCCCCCACAGGCAATGTCCACCGGAGATCAGGTCTTCCTGTCTCCCCGTCAGGTCTTCAGCCGTTACGGCTGGGGCCGCACCAAAGGCTACGAGATGTTGAAGTCTCCAAGCTTCCCCAACGCGATCGGCGGCAAGTACCGCCTCGACTCTCTCATCCAGTGGGAGAACTGGCTCCTGGGTGGCGGCGAACTCGCGGCAGACCCGACGCCTCTGAGCGATGGCGCAGATACGTCCGAACACGACCGCAACACGTCAGCTACCACCGTCGCCCCGGTTCGTCCTCGTCGCCGCACTCGCGGCAGCGTCCTGAACGGAGCGATCTGATGGCCCGCACACGCAAGGACGGCAAGCGGTCCGCCAGCGCGACTCGCGTCGGCAAGCCGCGCCCCACCGCCACCGGCGGGACCTGGCAGGTCCGGGCCTACAAGCCCACGCCGACCTCACCTCACGGTCGTGTGGTCTACCGTCACCCGGAGACAGACAGGCAGACCTCAGCCGTTCCGGGGAACGACGAGACGCTCGACCAGGTCTTCGACCAGATCGAGAAGTCCCTCGACCAGAACGTCGCCATCGGGACGCACACGCCGGCAGTCGCTGGTGCATCACCTGGGGTCAAACGCGATCTCGACGCCCTCGGCCAGCTCTACCTCGACTGGCTTGTGACGCTCAACCGCTCCACGGACTACGTCTCGAATCGTCGCAGTCTGCTAAACAAATGGATCTCTCCAGTCATCGGCGAGGTGCTCGTTCGCGACTGGTCGGTCGAGCACTCGCAACAGGTGATCTCGAACGCCCGCCGAGCAGGGTTGTCGGCCTGCCGCGTCGAGGACCTCGGTTCGACACTGTCAGGCATGCGCCGCACAGCACACCGCAAGCGCACAGGTGGCCGCTGGCTCTCGAAGGACGAGAATCCCCTCGAGGATGTGTCCTACGGTCGGTCAGCAAATGTCCAAGGCGCCCACCGCACGTACGTCGCGCCGCGAAAGAGGCCGTCAACCGACCGGGTGATCGCTGCGATCGAGTCCGCTCGGAGTCTTCCTGTCTGGGAATGGATGCCGGATGTCATGTCCTACGCTGCCTTCTGCGCGCCGCGGTTGGGTGAGCAGCTGGCGCTCCGAGCCATCGACGTCGATCTCGAGACCCGCAGGTTCGAGATCAACGGCGTCTGGCGCGTCGATCACAAGGCGGAGGTGGACGGAGACCGACGCGACCGGTATCGCGTGCCGATCCCCAAGAACGGCAAGCGACGGGTCGCCCCGTACCTCGGCTCGCAGCACCTCGGACTGATCAGGCGGTGTGCAATTGCCCTTGAGCTACCCGAAGACGCGTCCGAGGAAATCGTCATCGCTGCCATCGCGGCTGAGCGGGAGCGCAGAGCTCAACTCGACTCGGACGGCGACTGGGCGTCCTACGCCGAGGACCCTCGCAACGAGCCTTGGTTGTTCGTCGATGCCTCCGGGGTCCCTCCCACGCGCGAGGCGTTCAACGACGCCTGGCATGTCATCCGTGACGCCATTGATTGGCCGAAGCACATCCCGTACAAGAACCTTCGACACCATGCCGCCCTCTGGTGGAAGTCCAAGGGGTTCGACTGGGAGCTCATCGCGGAGTGGGACGGTCACGACGTCCGAACGCTGCAGCGGTACTACGTCATCGCCGCAGAGGATGGAACCGAAAAGGCAAGGGGAACCCTGGACGATCTCTGAACAAAGGCGCTGACGCTCACTTCACCGTGCGCGCCAGCGCCTTGCTGGTGTAGTCGAGTCAGCTCCAGGAGCCCTGGTCAAACTGATCAGCACCTAACCTTCTCGAGCTCATCAGCCCTTGGGGCCTGGCGCAAACAAATCAGATTTGTGTGAGCTTCCCATTCGCTACGCCCGACTGCAGACCAAGTCAACGGGCGCGAAGCCACTGGCGAGCGGTCGCGACGCGATGAGTGATTCACGCGAGCGCCCTCTGGGGAAAACCCGAGCACATGGCAAAAGACCCCTGACCGGCATCCATGCTTTTCAGGGGCCTCGTCAGTTGCGGGGACAGGCCAGAACGTCTGAACCTGCCCCCCCCCCCTGGAAGCCTTCTAAGCGTGAAGATGACGGTTGCGGTGGCAGATGCCACCCTCGGCAAAGATTAGATCTGACTACTGACAACGCCGCCACAGTCGCTCAGACACGCAGCCTTTCTGGCCAGCTGGCTCTGCACTCTTCGGCCGACGCGTTCACAACCCAAGGACCTCAACTGAGTGAGCCTTGAGGACGTCCAGCGCCTGTTCTGGAGTGCCGCGGAAGAACTCGCGGGACAGATTGACCTTGTTGAAACGGTGACCCGCGAACGTCTGGTGCGACATCGTCTCGATGCCAACTGCATCGTGGGAGAAGAATGTGCATGGACGGCACCACCACAGTCCTCGACTGATGTCTTCGCACCTGGTCTGTCTGAGGCTCCACCAACCATCGGCGCACAGAAGACCCGATCCAGAAATGGCGGAGGGCGTTCGCCAAGCTCCAGGCACGGCTGTTGGCCTCCGGAGCGCTTGATCTCAGCTCCCTCAGCGCCTTTCGAGCCGACTCGAGCCTCGCCGACACCCCAGCATGGCTGCGGCAAGAAGGTTCTCGCATCCTTGCCGTCGACCGCGCGGACAGAACGTTCTATCCGCGGTTCCAGTTCTCGGAGGCGGGCGACCTACGACTCTCCAAGAGTCGGAAGCACCGCCCGGGCGGATCTGGGCCTGTTTGACGGAGCCAGATGCGCTTCATCATGGCCTGGTACTCGGACTCGGTACGACGAGCACCCCGCAGGGTGGTCTTTCGCTGAGCAGCCGGTGCTCGATCGACCCCTCGAACAGGTGAGCCAGAGCATTGCCCATGCCTTGGCCGTGGCTGCCGACGACGATCATCATGGCCTTGGTCTCCACCGCGACCGCCGCCAGGAGATCGGCCGGGTCATGTCGTCCGGCTTGGTAGGTCCATGCGCAGCCGAAGGGGTCGAGGACATCCTGGACGGTGCGTTCTTCGTCCCGCAACGTCGCTCTTGCCTCCTCCTCCCAGTCGGGACCGTCTGGATCGATCGGGTAGTCGCGAAGATCGACCGCGTGCACGACATGGACGACGATCGACAGCCGGGTTGCCAACGTTGCCGCGCTCTTCAGTGCGGCTGTGGACGCCTCATGTCGGTCGAATCCGACGACCAACCCGCCGGTGGTGGTATCGCCGTCACGAAGCTGGAGGCGCCTGCTGGGAATTTCGGGTGGATTGTCGTTCATGGAGACTCTCCCTTTCATGGGGCTGTGATGAGGTACGCGGCGGCAAGCTCATACCCACCAAGGCACAAGACGATAGTGAGCACGAGGCTCAGACCGAGGTTGAGCACTGCCGCTGTCAGGTGCTGTTGCTCGATGAGTCTGACCGTCTCGAAGCTGAACGTGGAGAACGTCGTAAGCGCCCCGCAGAAACCGGTGCTGATCAGTGCCACTACTGCTTGGTCGAGATCCGAGGTGGCCGCGAGTCCAGCGATGAAGCCGATGACGAATGACCCGATCGCGTTGACGGTGATAGTGCCCCACGGCAAGGACGAGGAATGGCGAGACTGGACGAACAGATCGACCAGGTAGCGGGTCGGCGCTCCTACCGCTGCGCCCAGGGCCACCACGAGAACCGTCATCGCGAGACCTCCATTCGGCGGACGAGCGATCGGGTGGAGACAAGACCAACCCATACCGCCAGCAACGACAAGGAAACGCTCAACGCCAGATAGGCAGCCGCGACGGCCACGTGCCCAGTGCGCAGCAGCTCGTGCACGTCCAATGCTGCGGTCGAAAAGGTCGTGTACCCGCCCAGGACGCCCACGCCGAGGAACGGCCGCAGCAGGCGCTGATCCGGCAGCACATCAACCACCACGACCATGAGGACGCCCAACAGAAGAGATCCGCTCGCGTTGATCGCCACCGTCGCCCACGGCAGCTCACCCAGCCGGTGCGGGAACAGATCCAGCAGCAACCATCGCCCTGCCGCGCCTGCAGCGCCGCCGGCGGCGATCACGCTCAGGATGTCCCATCGCTCACGGAGCACCTGCGCGACCAAGCGCACGTGATGCACTGTTCCGGTTGAACCGACGAGGCCATCAGACGGTTCGACGTCCGGATCGATGGGCTGGTCATCGAATGTGGACACACTTCTCCTGCGAATAGCAGGAGCCATCAGCACAATGCGGTTCGAGTCTGAAACTCAGGCGGGGTCCATCGCCAAGGTCGATGATACCGGCGAACTGCGTGGGACGCCATGCACAATGGGCAGGCGCGCGATCCTGGTCTCGTCGTCTCCGTCGCAGACAGTGTTGGCGGCGCGGGCCAGGCGTCAGACGGCTCGTCGCAGCACAGCCAGTGAAGAACCGCGGCTGGAGGACACCGGCGACGACGAACAGCAACGGGGTGCCGGCCGCGTCGGTCATGGACGCGCCCGGCACCGCGCCGTGCGTCAGGAGCTGAGCAGCCTCTGCATGGTCGAGATCTCGGCCGTCTGATCAGCCTGGATCTTCTCCGCCAGTTCGACGGCCTGGTCGATCCTGCCGTCGACCTCTTCCTGGGACGCCATCTCGATAGCGCCCTCGTGGTGGTCGATCATCATCGTGAGGAATTGCCTGTCGAACGCCGCACCAGATGCGGCCTCCAGCGAGCTCATGTCCTCTTCGCTCATCATGCCGGGCATGTCCGACGACGAGGACCCGTGATCCATCCCTTCCATCTCGCCCATGCCGCTGGAATCGGCGGGGACCTCCTTGTCCCAGGACGTCAACCAGCCCGACATGGTGTCGATCTCGGGTTGCTGTGCAGCGATGACGTGGTCGGCAAGACCCAGAACGTCCGTGTTCCGGGTCCGTTCCGCAGCAAGCTGCGCCATCTCGGTTGCCTGACGGTGGTGCGGGATCATGTCCTGAGCGAATGTCACGTCAGCGCTGTTGAAAGCAGCTGACGACGTGTCGGACCCTGAACAGGCCGACAGTCCGATGAGTGCAGCGGCAGCAACAGCTGTCGCGAGCAGCTTGGTATGCATTGTTCTCTCCTGAGGTCTGTGTGTGCATGACGAAGTAGCGATGCCGACGGGTCGGCCTCGCTGTCAGCACCTCAGGACGCAGGTACGTTCTCGTGGACTGCGTGGATCCCGTGAACGAGTGAGGTCGACAATGCCCAGCTCGAGGGGTGGCGGCAGCTGCCACAGGACCCGTTCGACGCGGCGCCGAGCGACCCACAGGACAACGCCAGCGCCGACGATCATCGCCAGACAGAGCGCGGCGAGTCCGCAGCATCCGTCCATCACACCAGACCTGTCGGGCATCGCAGGCACGTCGTCGGCCGCCGCACTGACAACTGTCTGCGTCGTATGGTGCATGCCCGAGGTCATGGAAGGGACGGTGAGCTCCAGGTTCATCCCAGCACCATGGTCGACACCGAGCAGCAGACCGTGCATGGCCGCGATACCACCGACGACGGCGGCAATCAGCGCAGCGCGAACCCAGTTGGGTGTCCCTACCCTCGTGGTCGTACCGCGACATGACATTGCCGCAACATTAGCCCTGGGCGCAACGACAGCCTGCGCGCCGAACGAGTGCGACAGGTCGGCGGCGGACGTGAGTCGAGATCTTCACGCTCTCAGGAGGTCGCGATCTCCTGGGCTCGTTCAAGAGCCACACGCAGTCGATTGAAGGCTTCTGCGCGAGCGTGGGCGTTGCGTGGTGACGGATGCGGTGCGCCCAGCGCGGGCACGACTCGGGCTGTCTCGTCGATCGTCATCAGCCGCATGACACCTTGGAGGGCTGGTGTCCCGACGGCGACGACGACCTGGAGGTCGGGCAGAGCCGCCCACAGCGCGGCCAGCGCCGGACGCGCCTCTTCAAGATCTCTCACCAGCGGAGGGCGGCGGTGGCCGGCAGCGTCGTAGGTCGGCCACGGCACCACGTTCCACCGCAGATACCCGTCACGGGCCATGCCCGCAGAAACTCGCGCTGCACGGAGTGCGGCCGCCGTCGGGTCGTCGTTGTCCTCGGTGCTGAACCCGAGGTCACCCGCGGCGACGGTGCGAGGGCCGGGCGACTCCATCAGCACCAGGATCCTCGCGTTCACGCCAGGACCGTCCGGGTCGAACCACGGGACAAACCGCTGCTCGTCGACCGCCGCACGCCAAGCACGGACCAGCGTGTTGAGCGCGAAGACGTGCGGCTCGTCAACTCGCGACCGGCGATCGGTGCTCATCTCGTGCGGGCCTTCGTGGCGATCGCCAGCAGATCGCGGACCGGACCGGCCGGCGGGCGGCCGCTGCCGACCCACAGCGCGGTGAGGTCGCGCGACAGGTCCAACCCGATGATCGGCACCTCGACGAGCCGGCCCGCCTCAACATCGCTGCGCACCGAACGTCGGCTCATGAACGCCGGCGGGCTGCCTGCGCTGACCGCCGATCGGATGCCGGACGTGGTGGTCAGCTCGGCGGCGGGCGCCGTGGCGGTCAAGCCGAGTCGTGCGAGCGCGTCATCGACGACACGCCGGGAGCCTGACCCCGCCTCGCGCCACGTCAGAGGCCGCGTGACGATCTCATCTGGCGCCAACGGCGAGTCCTGCTTGGCCCACGGGTCGTGCGGTGCCGAGTACAGGCCCAGCTCGTCGCGAGCGACGACCAGTGACGCCAGGTCGCCGGGGTCCGCACCGTCCTCGACGAAACCGATGTCGGCTGACCCGTCCGCCACGGCCGTCCTCACGTGCTCGCTGTTGGTGGCGATCAGGCTGACGACCGTGTCGTGCTGCTGGCGAAGCCGGACCAGCCACAGGGGAAGCAGATACTCGGCCACGGTCATGCTCGCCACGATGCTCAGCTGGTGCGTCCGGCCCTCGCGCAAAGTCGCGATCGACTCGTCGATCTCCTGAGCAAGATCGATCAGACGTGCGGCCCAGCCGACCACCAGGACACCGGACTCGGTCAGCGTCGATCCCCCGGCAGCACGACGCAAGAGGGTCAGTCCCGTCAGGGCCTCGACGGCTCTGAGCCGTTCGGATGCCGATTGCTGGGTGATGCCGTTCGCTCGGCCCGCAGCGCCGATGCTGCCATGAGTGGCCACGTCGACCAGCAGTTGAAGAGCAGCCAGATCGGGGATGTTGCGCATCTGCCCAGACTACCCGTCCTCCACAGGTCTGCCCTGTGGAGCCACAGGGTGACGGGTTCTACCGGCAACCACGCATCGAGACCACAGTGGAGTCATGACCACCGCACACCTCACGACGACCAGCGAGCACGCCGCCCGCAGCACCCGCGACCGGACGGGCTGGCTCCGCGAGCTCGAGGGCGCTCCGGCTCTCGGCTTCATCGGACCCAACTGGTTTGCCTCGGTCATGGGCACCGGCATCGTCGCAATCGCCGCTGCCTCGCTGCCCTTCTCCGTCCCAGGGATCACGGTCTTCGCCACCACCGTCTGGGTACTCGCCCTCCTGCTGCTCGTCGCTGTGGTCGTGGCGACTGCCGGCCACTGGACGTTGCATGGCGAGGTGGCCCGCGGCCACCTTGACGACCCAATGATGTCGCACTTCTACGGCGCGCCCGCGATGGGACTCATGACCGTCGGTGCCGGCGCGATGCTCGTGGGACATCACCTGATCGGCATGCCTGCCGCGCTGGCGCTGGACTGGGTGCTGTGGACCGTCGGGACCCTGCTCGGTCTGACCACGGCCGTGCTGGTGCCGATCCGTGCCTTCACCTCGCACGAGGTCCGCGAGGACTCCGCTTTCGGCGGCTGGCTCATGCCCGTGGTCCCGCCCATGGTCAGTGCCGCCACCGGCGCTGCCCTCATCCCGCACCTGCCGGCCGGCCAGGCCCAGCAGACGATGCTGCTGGCCTGCTACATGTTCTTCGGCCTCACCCTCATGTGCAGCATCGTCATGATCGCGTTCATCTGGAACCGACTTCTGCACCACGGCATCGGAGCCGCCGGCGCCGTGCCCACCCTCTGGATCGTCCTCGGTCCCGTCGGTCAGTCGATCACTGCGGCCCACCACCTCGGCAACGTGACCCCCGACGTGCTGGACAGCCCCTACGGCACCGCGTTCCACGCCTTCGCCCTCGTCTACGGCATTCCCATGTGGGGATTCGCGATGCTGTGGCTGGCGATCGCCGCCACCCTCACCGCCCGCACCGCCCGGGAAGGACTTCCGTTCAGCCTGACGTGGTGGTCCTTCACCTTCCCGGTCGGCACCGTGGTCACCGGCACCTCGGGGCTGGCCCAGCTGACCGGCAACCACGTGCTCCAGGTCGCAGCCGGCGCATTGTTCGTCCTCCTTCTCAGCGCCTGGTCGGTCGTTGCCGTCCGCACCCTTCGCGGCGTGCACTCTGGGAAGCTGCTCAAGAAGCCCTGAACTCCGACAGACCCATACCTCCGATGAAAGGGAAGCCCTGATGAAGACGCCCCGTAACGCCCTCCAGGCCAACCTCGGGGTTGCCCACCAGTTCCAGCTCAGTGATCATCGCGCTCATCTACTTTCGGTCCGGTCCGCACGGGTGTGCACACTCAGACGTGACTGTGCTTGGGGCACCGATCGTCGCAATCAAGCTCCTGAGTGCAGCCCCGGAGCATCTCGTCCAGGTCATTCATCGGTTCACCCAGCGGGCGAGGTGGCGATGGCGCCGAGAACTAGAGCTCCTCGTCTGTCCTGTCCTGCCCGCTTGCCTCTGGGCTAGTACCTGGGGCAGGGCCGCTCGGCGGGTGCACGACGATCTGGCCGTCGTCGTCCATCGCCACTGAGTAGAGCCCTCTCCTGGACAGCATGGCTCGCCAGTTGATGCTCGCGAGACGGCGTGCCATCGCCTCGTGGACTGCTGTGTTGAATGCGGCGAGTTCGTCTGGTGTCAGCTCGCTGAGCGGGAGGTGGCCAGCTCGGGCTGCCTCGATCCTGCGCGACTTGCTCGGGGGCTGCGAGTCTTCGTTGCGGGTCTCGCGCGGCTCACCTTCCTCCCCCATGCGAGCGTCCCCCTCGGCTGCGCCACGTGACCCTTCCGGATGCCGCAGGTGAAGCGGCGAGATCACGTGTCCTGCTCGCGTTACGGGTGGTGGTTCTCGCACGCGGGATGTGGCGGTAGGTCAACCGAGCGCCAAGAGGCCGGCGTCGGAGCTCCCTGGTCATCGCGCAACGTGGCGACGTAGTAGTCGCCGCCGAGCTGCCGGCGTTCCGCGAGGTGGTGGATGGCTACTCGGCTGGCGTGATGGGAAAGACAACCCGCTTCGCTGTTGGTCCCGGTGAAGGTGGGTTCGGAGCATGAGACCGGGCTCGTCCAACCATCGGGATCGGCGGGCGGCGTCGGCCAGCGGCTGTCTCTGAGTGTTGCGTGGTCGGCGCGGTGATGGGCGAGGCATTCTGTGCAGCCCGTCTGGCCTGGTCGGACCAGGGCGACCCAACCGCCCCACAGGCCCGGGGTGCCGGCGACAGTCAGCAGCGGACTCCGGTTCAGAGCCACGGCATTGAGGATGGCCGTCGCATTGGGGTTGGCTGTGGCGTCGATGATGAGATCGGCATCCATCAGGGTCCGCAGGACCCTCCGGCGGTTGCGTTCGGTGTCCGCGTCAGCGTCGTGCTCGAACAGCCGGGTGACGTTGATGTCCCAGGAGCCGACGCTGCCTGCGAGGGCAGTACCGCGGAGGTGCTCGGCCAGCGCGGCGGTCTTCGACATTCCCGCATGACTAACAGGGCCGTAGCTTCTGGCTCGCGTGTTGGGGTCGACCCAGTCGCAATCGACTAGGTCGAGGCGGTGAACGCCGGTGCGGGCTAGGTCGGCGGCAATGTGGTGCCCGATGGCGCCGACGCCGACGATGGCTACCTTTTTGTCGGCCAGGCCGGCGGCGATGGGTGTGCGGGTCGAGGTGCTGTCGTTCAGCTCTAGTCCCGCCAGCAGGACCGTCCCGTAAACGGGCGCGCCGTCGCGTGTGGTTCCCGTGCGGACTCGGAGAAGGAACATCCAGCACGGCCCGGGCTGGCCGTAGTCGCGCTCGTCCTCGACGAGCAAGCCAACGACGGTGAGAACCCTCGGGTCTGCCTCGACGATGAGTGGATCCTTGTCCCCACTGACCTCCAGTGCCGGTAGGGCTGGCGACAGGCGCTCCCAGAGCTGGTCTGCTGTCTCAGTCGGGTCCCACGACGGCAGACGTAGCCACCAGCCGGTCACGACGATCGGGAAGCTGTCCAGGACGTCGAGGTTGGTGTTCTGGATGTTCAGTCCCGGGCCGAGTATCTGGTCCACGATGCTGGTGACGACGACGCCGGACCGGTCGATGCGCTGGCGCAGCACCAGCGCTCCCCCGGCGATGTTGTCTGGGATGTTCGTGTGCGGGACGACGACTCGGCGGGGTGCGGCGCTGTAGACCGTCCTAGGTTCAGCGACGGGCAGCTCGAGGCCACGGGTCGACGCTGCGAGGCGGTCGGCCGAGGTCAGGTCGTTGGACCGGACGAGCTTCGGCAGCTGGATGGCAAGGAGGTCCGCTGCTGTCCAGGTGGGGTCGTGGTCTGCGTCGTGGACCAGGCACAGCAACCCGCGGGTGGGATCGCGGTGGCGTGTCACGCCGAGCTCGTCGTGGAGGTCGAACACCTGGACCGGCATCCACGCGGGGTACGACTGTCGCGGGTAGACGACCTTCAGGCGAGCAGTCCGAGCAGCGACGTCCTCTGCCGCGGGTAGCGGGTAGTCGACGTGGACCTCCACTCCCCCGTCGACGTACCTGACCCTGTGCGCCCAACCGTGGTCGCCGAAGGCCTGACGCTCACGGGCCCACCTGCGCGGGAACCGGCGATGCCACCCCAGGGACGCGGGTGGGGTGTCGGCGGTCATCCGACGGCCGGCGGATGGCCGGGGACCGAAGGTGCCCGGTACGCAGACGCGGGGAGCAGTTCCTCCACGTCCTCTTCGATGCGGTCATCCACCACAGTTCGGCGGGTCGTCACCGTGCGTCGTGTGATGCGGTAACCACCGTCGGGAAGTTCCTCGAACGTTGATGTCGACGTCGTCTTTTCCGCACCCGGCCCGCTCGGCTCCTCAGCCGTTTCCGGCGGGTGAGCGTCGGCCGCCTTCGGCTCGTCTCTCATGCGTGGACTTTCCGGTTCGTCGCTGCTCAAGATGCCTCCCATCGCCGTCGTGAATGACCAGTTGAGCGGACACCTGACCTCGGATCCACCCGTGTAGCAACTTTTGCGCGACCACGCGGGACTCGCGCAAAAGTTGCCACAGGGAGTCACCGAAGGGGTTGTCTCTGGCCGGTCGCCTCGACGGTCCGCGTCATGTCTAAACGATCCCCCACCCTGCTGCTCAAGCCCAGGGACTACGCGGTTCCCGACTATGCCTTCGGCACGACCGCGGCCATCGACTGGACCGTCCCGGCCGGAGGTGATGAGCTCAGTCGCCGGTTCGCCGAGCTTCAGCACCGGCTCGTCGTAGCCGTGGCCACCCGGCCCGACCCGAAAGCTGAGGTGTCGAGGCGCCCGCGCAAGGACCTGACCGACCGAACAGCCATCGCCCGGATGAGCCGGTCTTGGTCGTTCAGCCGCTCTTGGTACCAGTCGGCCAGCCAAGGCCGCACGTGGCTCCACGTCACGGGCCTCGCCGCCGTGACCGACCTGCTGTTCTTGCAGGACCCTCACCACTGATCTGCCGTCCAGTCCCGCGCGAGACAACTACACGGTCCGCGTCCAAACGTTGGCACGCAATCATTCACACCATGGTCTCCGCCACCAAAGAGCACCGGCCAGCACGAAGACGACCCCCACGCGCTGCGTGGGGGTCGTCTTGATGGTGCCGAAATCTGGGTCAGTGTTGCCGGGCGTCGGTCAGGGCGCCAAGACCGTCATCGGAGGGATCAGTCCCATGTCGGACCGGAACTGCCAACTACTCATCTCTCGTCGGTGACGATCGAGGCTCTCTTCCCAGGTCTCATCCTCCTTGGCGCCGAACGCTTGGTGGCCGCGTTGATCGCATCGCTGCGGCCAGTCGCTGTCGTGAATCGACAAGGTGCTGCCGTGTCCACACGCGTGGCAGAACGGGTCCGTGGGCGCATCTCCCGGCCCACGCAGCATCGTCACCTCGTACTTGTCGGCCGTGGAAGTGGCCTCGATCGCCGCCCGCACCAGACGCGACAGCAACCGGTGCGACTCCTGACAGCTCACGAGACCAAACCCGCCGATGTCCAGCAGGGCCGGTCTCTGCCTGTCGGCCAACGCGAAGGCCATCACCTGGTCCAGTGTGGTCCCGATGCCGACGCCACGCAGCCAAGTGCTCACCTCCCCACCATGCTCCGAGTGCGTGCCTCGCAACAGGACCATTCCGCTTCCAGCCTCGACGACCAGCGCCTCGCAGTCGTACACGTAACCGCTCATGTTCTCTCCTTCTGACACACCGTGGGGATGCGTCGTGTGATGCAGGCACCGGATGGTGACTGCACCTCAGACCGTGCGCAACGACTACTTGCGCGCAATCGAGCCCGCCTTGCACGTCGCCGCATCGGCACGGGCGCCTCGAGTCAGAGTTCCGGCTGGCCCCGAGTGCACGTGCACCATTGCGAACGTTCGGCCTCAGCAGACGGTCGCACTTAGACGCCGCACATCAGGCCGTCCCCACCCATGGTCCGGAAGGCCTGTCATGAGACTTAGATTCACGATTCAGCTGACCGCCTCAAGGAGTCGAAGCCGTCGTACGCCGCATGAGGGCCAGCCTTCGACAAGACCGCCTCAACTTCCGAGATGTGGTGTCGGTTGATGAAGGATCCCGGCTGGAGCCCATCTGGAGGTTCGACAAGCAGGTCGCGTTGCGTCCGGGCAGGGTCTTGACTCATTCACCATCAGAACGTGGCACCGACCTGAAAACCTCTACGGAGAGGGCGGCCGCGCGTTCGAATTCGTGGGCGCGACATCTCCTCTGGTTGCTATCAGCGATCTCTCATCACTCCATAGCGGCCTTGACTTCACTTTCCACATCAGCGCCGCGTAAGAGACCGGGGAAGTGATCCACGCAGCAGACAGATACTTCAGGGATGGGATGTGCGAGTGGTGACAGGCTCCGGAGCGCGTGGTGGATCTTCGCGAATTGGTTCTCAGGCGAACATCCTGTAGACGCTGCTTGAATCCCAAGACTTCCAATGTCTCCGACTCCGAGCGCTCACCTGCCGGCCGAGCCTGCCGCCGACGGCGGCGGATGCGCGGACGGCTGTCGCGCACCCGCGACGCTTCATCAACCGAACTCGCGAGCTGGTCCCGTGTGCCTGGGCTACACCGGCGGGTAGCGCATCGCACTGGCGAGGCGCACCACGCGACCTCAACGATGACTCCTCCCAGCATCGCCTCGAGCTGAACTGCCATTGAAGGGTGAATGGGCAGAGAGTCGACGCCGACCTGGCGGCGGCGGTTCCAGCAAAGAGTCCGTCTCGCGGTAAGCGGTACCGGCTGACTGAGCAGTCCTGCTCGATCTGCACATACCCATTGCACGATGGTCCGCGGCCCGCACTGTCCTAGGCATCACCAACGCCTAGGAGGCACCATGAGCAAGCACCGCACTCGACGAGTCGGACGGCTCACCCAGCGATCGACATACGCACAGCTCGAGTCATGGCTTCGATCTCGTAACGGAGACGCTGTCAATCGCGGCACGATCATCCGCCGAGCTCGCCTCATCAGGACGTCCGGCAGGAGCAGGGAGGCGTGGAAGGCGAGCGCCGAAACGTCATTCGCCTCGATCGACAAGACACTGCCCGACGTAGCGCAAGCACTCGCTCTCGGATTCGATCTCATCCGTAACGACGCCATCGGCGTCACAACACGGTCAGAACTGGGAGACAGCGTCTTTGTTCTGCGCCGTGGGCATGCGCCTGGCGGAAAGGGCGAAGCGCAGATCGGCCTCATCCTGCACGTCGGGGAAACCCTGTTTCTCTATCTCCTGACCTCTGCGCGCGCGAACGACATCAAGGGCGCAACAGCGGACCGCGGCTCCAACGCCTTTACCGAAGTTCTTTCGACGGTCGTTCGTCACATCACCGATGCCGGCCGATCTGCCGATCCGACCTTTCGGCCGGAGGTTCACGCCCGAGAGCACGGGCGATTCGTGCGAAGCGAAAAGCACGGTGCGGCCTTGAAGGAAACCTTCATCCGCTGCAAGGCTCTGGTATTCAAGCCTCAGGAAGTCGACTTGACCGACCCTGCCGCACAGCAGGCTTTCTCATTCGGATCACTCATGGAGGATTCGGCGGTCAACTCCCTGATCAAGGGAATGAACCGGCCCGAGGTCATCATGCAAGCTGACGGCGCGTGGTACGAGGGCCACAAACAAATTCCCTTCACGCACCAACCAGCGAGGACGGTCGAAACGGACTCTCGGACTGGCCGGACCATCGAGACAATCCACAAGCACCGCCTCACTGTTGCTGACGACCTGAACCTCGCCAAGACCATTCTGCGGTCGCTCGTCGATGAGGTTCTCAAGGACAAGGCCGGGACGAGGGGCGTGACCGACTGGGAAGCCGTTGGTGCCGTCGCGGCCGGCTTCGGTTTGCCATCTCGTAGACCGGAGGACGCCGTCAGGGACGTTCTCTTGTCCGACCTGCCGCCAGCCTCTCAAGGGCGCGCGGGCAGGAACTTGCTGCAGAAGAACTACATCGACGGTTGGCGTCACGGGTCCTTCTTGAAGGACGTGAAGATCAAGACGGCGCTAGACCTGGAGCTTGACGGGGTAGAGATTGTCACCACCGCCGACGGTGACTACTACCGGTGCAAGATCGACTTCCCGCTTCCTGAGGGAGGGTGGGGCATCACGGACGAGGAGTGGGACCTCGTCCTGAAGCGCCGCTACCCGCAGACCGAGGAACAGAAGGCCGCCCGGCGAGCAGCAACAACCGGTGAGCGTTTGCCGTTCGCGGGTGTCATCGGGTGGGACGACACCACGACCGGCACGCAGTGGAAGCTGCAAACCAAGAAGACGTACGGGCTGCACTCCCGTCCGCTGGACGAGGCCTACGTCCGGGGTCTTCCTGTCGGGTGGGAGCGCACCACCATGGGCCCGTCCCATGCCACGCTGCGGCCAGCGCTCCTGCACACGTCGGTGGGTAAGGCCATGGAGGCAGCGCTCCTTGCTTTGGACTCGCCCGCGCAGGAAACGTCGATGCCGGTCTATCGCGCAGTGTCCGCCACCGAGTCGACAGCCGACCGTGCGCGGAAGCAGATTCAAGAAGCGGAGGAAGATCTGACCGATGCTGAGGACCAGCTTGCTGGCGCGGAGGACGAGAATGCCCGGGCGGCCGGACGCGTGCGGAAGGACCCGTCCGACACCAACACCCGCACAGCCAAGCGAGCCCGCGCGACGCTAGAGCGGGCACAAAGTCGAGTCGTCGACGCCGAGCAACGCCTCGCCCAGGCCAACAAGCTGACCGCGAAGCAAACGACGAAGGCAACCTCGTCCGAGCACGAAGTGGAGTCCGCTACCGCCGAGTTCACGGCCGTCGCTCTCCAGAAGTGTGTCGAGTCCGCACCCCCTTGGTTGAACCAGGCGTGCGGCTACTTCTTGACCGACTGGACCATGACACCCGTCAGCGTTCCTGGCCGTCGCCCGTCCGTGGACTGGTCGTGCAACCTGGTCCTGGCAGATCCCGAGACCGGTACCGACGTGCTTGTGCCGCTGTCCGGAAACGTCGCAAACACCGCGCACGACGGAACAACTCGCGGCCGCAAGAAGGCCGAAGCCATGGCCTGGGCCTTCCTCTACGACGGCCAAGAAGTAGCAGACATCGCCGAAGCAGCCGGCCTCACACGCTCGTCGGCCAAGAACTCGTACGCCTACAGCGAGATCAGACGAGTCATGTCCGCCGTCGTGACCGACAGCCAGCTGCTGGCAGCAGCGATGGACCACTTCTCTCCGGCTGCACGGCGCGTCCTGTGGGCAGCGGTTAGCGACCAAGCCAAGGCCCTCCACGGCATCGACCCGGGCTTCGCGAAGCACATCAAGACCACCTACACCGGAGTGGCAGCCGTCAACTCCTGGTCGTTGTGCCGAGGCAGCTTCTTCCACCCACGCGCAGTCGCGGGACTGCTCAAAGCAGCCGGCGGATCCATGACCTTGCCCGACCTCACCGAGGCCAGCGGACTCTCGGCCGAGGACATCATGTCGCTGACCCGTGGCGGGTCCAACTCCCCCGGCAGCACAGCGACCAAGCAGATCGCGTACTTCACGAAGAACTTCTCCCGCGGCGGCACGCCCATGCCGATGGCCGAACGCGTCATCAGACTGCGCGAATGCCCACACGAGGACTGCCCCGATCGTCTGCGCGGCAACGCCGCATGGTGCACGATCATCCTCCGCCTACCTGAGACCGAGGCCGGGTTCGGCGTGCTGTGCCCCACCTGCCGGCGATGCCCCGTCCAAACGATGTCCAAGGTCAGGTTCCCCGCCGACTACCTCCGACCCTGGAGCGGACGATTCGGACGAGGCAGCCACGCCGCGGGCCGAAAGCCTGACGTCCGCATCTTCCTGCAACCCGGACTGCGCGACCCCGGACCAGCGGCGCCGTTGCCGGACGTCGGCTGCCTCCCCCGCGAAGACACCACCATCCGCGAACGATCCCCGAGAGCCAAGCGCCCCGACAAGGCACAGAAGAGCCGCCCACTTCGCGGACGGCGCGTCTACGTCGACCCTCGGATCGTCAACGACGAACGCCGAGAGCTCGCGGAGCACATCACTACCAACGGTGGAGATGTCGCCATCCGACTGAACAAGAGCGTCCTCGTCTACGTCCACCCCGGAGACAAACCGCACGGTGAGCACCTCGCGTGGATCACAAAGATGAAGATCCCGACCGCCAACACCGAGTCCTTCTACATGCGCGAACCCAGCAGCTGGGTCGCGTCCTAGGGCATCAGGTCGCAACGGATGCGTGCATGCGGATGCGGGTCCCGAACCGTAGAGGGGCATGCCCACCTCTCATGCCCCATCACGCTCAGACACCAACACCATGGCTGCTCGTATCCGAAAATGGAACGCCCTCAGCTGGGACGAACTCAGTGAGCTCATGAACGCTCAGCCGTTTGACCCAGCAACCATCGGTGATCACCGAGCACAGATCCGCGTCGTGGCCACAGAGCCCGACGCACAAAAGCAGCTATCCGACGCCTAGACGTCCTTCTGCCCACTCATCTCAGTCCTGAGCAACCCGTCGGACGCCTCGGGGCGATCGATCTTGAGGCGAGCCTCATTGCGCAATGAACGCTGAGCCGCACGATCTCAGGTCTAACCCCTCCTACCTAGGACACCGTCATGGAATCGTTCACCTTCAACCTCGTTATCGACGGACCGGCTGACCAGCTCAAAGATTTTTACGACGCCACAGCCCAAGCGTCGACTCTTGCCGGAGGCATGCTGCAGTTCAAGTACGCCCCGTGGACTGCATCCACACCGCCTATCGGTGACTGGACCGCAGACTTCTGTACCGCGACTCTGTACGCCGCAATCCGACACGGCATCAGTCACCTGGTGGCCAGTGCCGAGATCGTCGGCCAGACCCCCTTGAGGCCAACCATGGACGGCAAAGCTGCAATCACGTACGAGCTAGACGTCGTGTCCGTCCCGCTCTACGAGCTGGAAGAGACGTCCCGGCTCCACCCCGACCTGACCTTCACTGCTACCTGGACCGCGCCCTTCGCGCCACCGATGAAGTCCCAGTGGATCGCCGGCGACTGGACTATGGAACGCACTGACACCGACCCTGCCGGCGCTCAGTAGAACGCGACGTCAAGCAGTCAGCCCCGGTCCTGACGTGATCTGACATGCGCGCTGGACCTAGCTCGCCTCAGCATTGACGTCAGCGGCAGCGCCCTCGACGGCGTGCCGCCGTTTGCGCAGCATCTCCGACCACGTCGAGTGACCCAGCTCGCAGCGCGGCCTCCGGCTCGGACTTCTGGCAACCGAGCGGAGTACATCAGCGAATGAAGCTGGTGGCGCACCACGCGACTTCGAGGCCCCGCCGCCTGTCGAAAGCAAGCAACCGCATCTGCCTGCACGCTTCGCCAGATCCTCAGGTATGTGCGCCATTGCGCCCATTGGGGAGCAGCGCACTGTCCTAGTTCTGGCACCTGCCGTCAGAGCCAACGACAACCCCACAACCACACGAGATTGGAACAAGACAAATGAGCAAGACCATCGAGGTGCTGCTGTTCATGAGCGGCCCCACCAAGGACATCAACGCCCTGGCCACCACCGTGCGTTGCGCGACCAGTAAGAACGGCGCCTTTGACCAGGCCCACGTCCAGCAACTCGCAAGCGGAGTGAGCGTCCCCGCCCATCTGGCCATGGAGAACATCAACCAGCAGGCGGTCGACACGTTTGCTCACCTCTCTCCGCGCAGGCTGCGACTTATCGACAGCAATGCACCCATCACCCCCGACACCGCGACCACCGCCACATGGGAGATCCACTTCCGCGGCGACGAGGTGCCCAACCTGACGATCGAACTCGCGTCCATCGCGTACCCGGACGTGTTCTTCGGATGCTGGGCCGTCATCAAGAATCTGAAGGCCGCCTCACCTCACGACCGTGAGATGGAGATGACCGCTACGTGCGAAGCCGGCCAATGGAACTACGCCCACCGAGAAGCGGCACGCAACTCCTGTCCCTGAAGCACCCTCTGGTCCCAAAAGGCGGCTCAAGCATCGAAGGCGGGTGGCACACAAGGTGTCGCCACCCGCAGGTCGAACCGTCTCATCGTTCTGACCCCGACAGCGAGTCGGGCAGACCTACTCGACGCCACGTGCAGTAGATACGCCGTCGGTGGAGTACTCGAACTGGGCCAAGTCGGCATCAAACAGCACGTAACCACCGTCGTTCGCGACTAGGGATCGAAACGCCGAAAGTCCCGACAAGATGGCGACCTCCCACTCCGCAGGGGTCCGCACGCCAACCTCGAGTGGACCGACCAGCATCTCGATGTTGTCGAGCAGGCGTTGGTCCAGACGCTTGATGGTCTTCCCCATCTGGTGCTGCCCGGCGTATGCGAAAACCGTCGCAGAAACACCTTCTTCGATGGCGATGGCGCGACCGCCATCCTCGTTCTCATCAGTCCTCTGAACGCTGCGCCTCTTCAGGCCGGCGAGACTTCGCGTGACCGGCGACCACCCGAGCAGCGTTGCGTAGGCAAGGTGGAACACGTCGTGGAACCGGTAGCCGTCTGCGTTGTGCGACGCATCGGTGAGCTCGTCACCGAGCTGGCGGCCCTCGAAGTAGATGCGTACCGACTCGCGCCCGTCAGCGTTGGTACCGGAGCGGAACTCGTAAACGCCAGCTCTCGGGAGTCGTTCGTGTATGGGGTAGTCCGCGTCCAGCGCCGCTGTCGGTGATGTCAGCCACCGCGAACGGGTTTTCGTGATGTTGGCCTGTGCCACCTCATCCAGATCGAGACCGACGTGGGAGGCGACGTTGGCGACGTACCAAAGCACGTCTCCGAGCTCCTCGCGCATCCGAGCCTTCCACCAGTGGTGCGCCTCGCCATCTCGAAGACGCTTCTTGTATTCGCTAGCCACGGAGCCGGCTTCACCTGCAAGACCCAGCAGGTGCACTACCAGTCCGGCGTCGTAGTCCTCGGCCTCCTTGGGAGTTCCGGTCCCATCGCCGGTCTGCGTGGCATTGAACTGGTCTGTATCTGACGTCTGTCGCTGATACTCGGTGAAATCCATCCTTGACTCCTGTTGTCTTTTCCGACCGCCTTGTGCTCTTTCCAGACAATGTTCTATCATGGGACAAGCGTGTCGGTAAAGCCGACAACACGATCGGAGAAAAAGTATGGATCAACGGCAAGTCGAGGACCTCATCCTGGAACTCATCGCGGACGGACAGCACCGCGACGCTAAGCACCTGCGCGCGGAACTCGAAGCGCTGGGTGAGGAACTGCCCATCGATTCGCTTTTTGCAGTGGAAGTGCTCGCACAGGTCGAAGACCGGTGTGGCGTCACGCTGTCCACCGATCCGGAGCGGGCAGCCGCGATGAAATCGGTCAAGCTATTCGCGGCAGCAATCGTGGCAGAGCTCGAGAAGGTCCAGCGCGCGTCAGCAGGCGGAGAGATGCCGGCGTGAGCGAAGACCCGTCGGCCGAGTGGCGTCAGCTCGGCGTCCGGCTGCGCGACGCACGCGAGTACTTGTCGTTGTCTCAGCAAGATGTCGCGGCGAGCACAGGCATTCCCCGTTCGGCGATTTCCGACATCGAGCGGGGCCAGCGGAAGGTGGACAGTCTGGAGCTGCGGAAACTGGCAAAGATCTACAAACGCCCCGTCGCATCTCTGCTCGGCACCGACGACTCCGACACCGGCTCAGAGACCTCGCGCGATGTCAGTATGCTCGCGCGCGCCGTGGAAGGCCTCACTGTCGATGACCGCGCCGAAGTGGTCCGCTTCGCGGAGTTCCTGCGCTTTCAGTCTCGTGGGAGTGGCGGCACCGCATGACTCAGAAGCCTTCGCACCTCTCGTCGGTCAAGCCTGCTAGCGCAACCTCAACTTCAGCAGCACGACCGATGACGTGGGCGAAGGCGCACCAGGTGGCGCACATGGCGGCAGCAAAAGCTCATCACGCGCTCGGGGTTGATCTGAGCGGGGTGAGCGTCGACGTCGTCAGCGCTCTGGGAGCCGCCGACCTCATCGTCATGTGGCGACCCATGCCGCAACTCTTCGGTGCCTACCTGAACGAGCCGGGTGTCGCGCCGGGTGTCCTCATCAACAGCGCACTCCCACGTCCCGCCCGACGGTACACATGCGCTCACGAACTCGGACACCACTGGATGCGCCACTCCACCAGCGTTGATGACGGGTCGAGCATCGACACGACACTTCACGAGGACATCGACGCAGTCCCGCAAGGAAACCGCCGTCGTCCCTGGCCCGAACAGGAGAAACTCGCCGAAGCCTTCGCCTCCTGGTTCCTCATGCCAAGGCGTGTGGTCGCGACCGCGCTGGACGTGCTCAATCTCAATCGTCCACGCACCGCAGCTGACGTTTACTCGCTATCTCTACTGCTCGGCACAAGCTACCGAACCACCGTCCGCCACCTCCCGAACCTGCGATTCGCGACCCCAACTCAAGCCAACTCCTGGGCGAACGTCGCCCCGGGTCGCCTCAAGGCAACCCTTGACGCCGGAGTGTCTGCTCCCACATCCAGACGCCCGGACGTCTGGATTCTGGATGACCGGTTCGACGGCCTCCGACTACCTGTCAGGCCAGGCGACCGACTCGTCATCCTGGGCCCGCCAGGTGTCGCGTCGCTCAGGCCCTCAAACACTTCTGTCCCGTTCTCAACGACACAGCTCGGCCAAACCAGCGGAACCCTCCGCGACGGCACCGTCCACGTCATCAACGACAACCCAACAGGCTCAGAACTGACTGTCACGTTCAACCACGCTTCCACGACCCTTCACATCCACCCGAGCCCGACCGGGCTGGACCCGCGAGGAGCAGCATGAAGTCCACCGTCGCCACCGGCGTGTTCGCCGGCAGCAATCTTTCCGAGGCCTGGCAGAACACCGTTCTGGGCATCGACCGAGCACCTGACCAGAAGCTGTTTCATACCGTCACCCGCATCGACGACCCGACCACTGAAGACGACCATGTGCGCCGCGCCATCGACTCACTTCTAGCCGACGAGGGGCACATCGACGTCGAGACGGTCGCAAACACCATTTTTCCCGCTCGCCTGGCAGACCACTGCGCCACCATCGAGGAACTAGCTGAACGCTACCGAGCCATGTACACCACCATTCGCCGATTCCGGGACAACAACCGCGGGACGTACTTCGGGCGAATGGTCAGCTACCCAGGACCGACGGCAACGGACAGTACAGACCAGCTCACGGCACTCGTGTCTCGGCTGCGTGACCAACTCGAGTTGAAGGGACCGATGAGCACGCCTTACGAGGTGACCCTGGACAGCCCCGGCGAAGACGCCGCCGGCACGCCGGATCCACGCCACGGCGACTCTCACGACTTCGACAGCACCGCCGTCGCCCACACGAACGCGGCCGGCGAGGGTCGCATCCGCGGCTTTCCCTGCATGTCCCTGCTCAGCGTTCAAATCGACAGGCACCACCTTCATGCGTTTGCGCACTATCGGTATGAGCTGCTCATCGAGAAGGGTTACGGCAACTACCTGGGCATCGCTCGGCTTCAGCAGTTCCTGTCCGAGCAGGTCGGGTTGAAAGTCGGTGTCCTGACCATCGCGACGGGGCGAGCGAATGTGGACGTGTCACACGCCAAGGTGACGAAGCATTTCGCGCAGGACTCGCTGCTCGTACCGCGAAGTTAATGTTCAGCGCGCCGCGAGCAGACCAGTCGAAGCGTCGCGCGAGTTTCGTCGAGGCCGGCGTGTCCGATGCTCGTCTAGATCCGTCGGCACTCGCAGCGGTGAGTCGCACTCCTCTGGGTTGATGCCCCATTTCGGGGGGAACCACGCGGGTGTCGGCGTGCCCGCCGGGGCAAAGCGCTGCTTGATGCGCGACCTGCCGGAGTAGCCAGCAATGTCAGGGTGCACGACTCGTGCGTATTTGTCGGTCTCGCAGAACAGGTTCTGGCAATCGATGAGTTGGAGCGGTCGGCCACGAAGACCGGTGAACTCGAGTCCAAGCCGCTCGAAGTGTTCGTCCTGGTGCTCAGCGACGTACCGAATGAGATCTGCTTCGATGCCCTTCGCTGCGTCACCGAAGCATTTGCGGAGACCGTCACGGGCGCCTGGTCCCGCCACAACGAAATCCATCTCGTCGAAGTTGATGGCCGTTGAGTAGTTCAAGTCGGTCGCGAACTGGAACGCGAGAAACGGCCCCATGCTTGGGTACGAGAGCAGCAGCTCATACACGGTCTTCATCGTCGAGGCCTCGCCGAGCCTGTCCGGTAGACCTTCTCCGAACATCCGTGCCAGCAGACGTAGATGGTTCGTGTGCTTTCGCGTCGCGCCGAGGTGGGGTGCTGGCATGACGTAGGCCGCGGAGTAGATCCGCTGACCCTCCGCCATAGCCGCGGAAAGAACGCGGTCGTACGCAGCAGCATCGAACGACGCCCACGACGGCGCACCAACCTCATCGACGAGCAAATTCCAGGTCTCGATGCGGTTGAAGAATTTGAATAACAGGATCCGGAACGCAACTTCGTCCGTCGCCTGGTCGCCCGTGTAGATGACGTCGTTGATGAGGAACTGGCTCACTCGGTCCGACGCGCGGTAACAGTTCGTGAAGCGGTGACCTAGAAGGACCGGGTCATCAGTCCATGGGCCTTCCGTCCCACTTTGGCGTGCGTCGTACACCTGCTGGCGGGCGTGGGCAAAACGCCAATAGGTGTCAAAGACGGGGGTCGGCGAAATGGTGCGCCCCGCGATAGTGATGGATGGCGCCGGTGCGTTTCTCACTGAGGGCGCGGCGGACCCCACCGCTACAGCATCATCACAAAATTGGGAAGCGACTGACCCCCGGAATTCGACCACGCGTTCACTGTAGGACTCATCCCATCGGCAAGCTGGGATCCATCACGCGACACGTCGCCCGCACGAGGCCAGTCTGCGTCCCTGTTCAATTGGCGCGCTAACCCGCACGCGGTGGTTCCCCACCGGATGACGATGGGATGCGCGCATCGCGAGCCCGGTCCGTCGCATCCTCACTCGGTCTGCATTCCAGCATTGAAGCCCAGCATTCGTAGACCGCGGACCTTCCGAACCACTGCGGAAAAGTCAACACAGTCCGTCAGCATGTGGAACATCCCGGACGCGGCGTCGCAGCAGATTCCCGCGTTTACGCCTAGGACTTGACACGTGGCACCAGTGGCAGGCCGCGTAGCCGACGCTCAGCAGGATCGGACGGTCGAGCGTCCGGGCGAGCGCGAGGGCCTCGGGGCTCCACTCCCACCAGTCGACGGGGTTGTCGGCGTGCTGCTGCAGGTACGGCGAGGTGGCGTCAGCGAGTCGGTTGGCCATGCATCCACCCTAGGCCGCGTCCTCGCCCTCGCCGGGCTCATGCCGAGCCGTGGATCGCCGTCGTCAGCTCGCTGAGCCGCCTGCCGGTGCCCCGACGACGATCGGCGATGACCTCCGCCAGGATCGACACGGCGGTCTCCTCGGGGGTGCTGCCGCCGAGGTCGAGCCCGATGGGCGACCGCAGCCGCTCGAGCGCCTCGCGCGAGACGCCCCGCTCGATCAACGAGGAGATGCGGTGCTCGTGCGTCGAGCGGCTGCCCATGGCACCGACGTACCCCGCGTCGGACGCGAGCGCCTCCTGCAGCAGCGGCAGGTCGAACTTGGGATCGTGCGTCAGGACGCAGATGACGTCGGTCGGCCTCACGTCCACGCTCCGCAGGTACGTGTGCGGCCACGAGACGACGACCTCGTCCGCCAGCGGAAAGCGCCGGGCAGTCGCGAACACCGGACGCGCGTCGCACACCACGACCCGGTATCCCAGCAGCTTCGCCGCGCGGCTGAGGGCGTCGCTGAAGTCGACCGCACCGAACACGTACAGGCTCGGGGTCGCGGCGATCGACTCGACGAAGACCTCGCCGACGGGATCGCAGTACGGGCCGTCCTCACCCACGGTGCAGAGCGCTGACCGTCCGTGGTCGAGCATCGCGCGCAGATGGCGCAGCATGCCGTCGCCGACCGGCCCGGGGGGCACCGGGCCCACGACGCCCGTCCGCGTCAGCACGACACGCTCGGTCGTCCGACGCGAGAGGTCGATCGAGGTCGCGATCGCCACGGCATCCCGCTGGGCGACCGCGCGACGGACCTCCCCCAGCTGCGGGAAGGACCCGGGCCCGACGGGCTCGACCAGCACACGGATCGTCCCGCCGCAGGTCAGCCCGACCGCGAAGGCGTCCGCCCCGGAGACACCGTAGGTCTCGAGCGCCGGGACGCCCGTGGCCAGGACCTCCTCGGCCACCCCGACCAGGGCGCCCTCGACGCATCCACCGCTGACGCTGCCGACCACCTCGCCGTGCTCGCTGACGGCCATCGAGGCACCCGCCGGACGCGGCGCCGAGCTCCACGTCTCGATCACGGTCGCCAACGCGAAGCGCGTGCCGGCCGTGTACCAGTCGTGCACGGCCTCGACGATGTCCTGCACGGCTGCTCCTCCCGCCGGCTCAGACGAGCGCGGTCCGGCGCACGGTGTTGACGAGCGTGCCGAGGGTCGAGATGCCGGTGACGACGCGGTCGCCGTCCTGCAGGAAGACCTGAGGCTCACGCGCGTTGCCGATCCCGCTGGGCGTTCCCGTCAACACGACGTCGCCGGGCCGCAGCGTCATGCCGCGGCTGAGCTCCGCGATGACCCGCGCGATCGTGAAGGCCATCTGCCCGACCGTCGCGTGCTGGACCAGGACGTCGTTGACGCGGCACTCGATCACCAGGTCCGCGACGTCGCCGATCTCGTCGGCGGTCGTGATCCACGGGCCGATCGGCATGGTCTGGTCGATGCTCTTTCCCTTGAGCCACTGCCCGCCGTGCGCTCGTTGCAGGTCGCGCTGCGACACGTCGTTGGCGACGAAGTAGCCGAAGACGTGGTCGAGCGCATCGGCCTCGGGGATCGAACGCCCCTCGGTGCCGATGACGAGGGCCAGCTCGGCCTCGTAGTCCCACTTGCTCGACAGGTCCTCGTCGAACGCGATGTCGTCCATCGGTCCGACCACGGTGTCGGGCCCCTTGGTGAAGAACGCGGGGTGGTCGGGCATCGCGACGGGGTCCTGGCCCTCCCGCTTGCCCTGCGACTCGTAGAAGTGGTCGAGGTAGTTCCACCCCGTGCAGAGGACGTCCCGGTTGAACCGGCGCAGCGGAGCGTCCAGCTCGACCTCCCCGATCGCGACCGACGAGCCGGCAGCGGCGGCGGCGGCGCGCACCTCCTCGAGGGCTGGGCGGCCGCCGCGCACGACGTCGTCGACGGTGCCGAGCGCGGGGTCCAGGACCACGATCCGCTCGAGGTCGTCGCTGACGACGCCGATGCGCGGACCGGACTCCGAGCGGACGGCGGCCAACCTCACGATGCGTCCGTGTCGACGACGGCGATCGCGTTGATCTCGATCAGGTAGTCCTTGTTCACGAACTTCGAGACCTCGACCATCGTCGAGGCCGGCGCACCGTTGCGGAAGTACTCGCGGCGGACGGCGTGGATCGCGTCGAAGTCCTCCATGTTGCGCACGTACACGTCGACGCGGGCGATGTCGTCGAGCGTCCCGCCGGCAGCCTCGACGGCCGCCTGCAGGTTCTGGCACACCTGGTGCGTCTGGGCGGAGATGTCGCCGACGCCGGTCACGCCCCCCGCGGCGTTGCGCGCCGTCATGCCGGAGATGAAGACGAACTGTCCTCGCGGCACGACGCTGGTCGCCTGGGCGAAGTGTCCGTTGGGCACGGCGAGCTGGTCGGTGACGACCTGGGTCTTGGGCATGGGCGATCTCTCATTCGTGGGATGTGTGGCGGGGTGGTCGTGACGTGCGAGGTTCAGCGCGCGTCGTCGGTGGACGTGTACCAGTCGGGCTGGGTCGGGTAGTGCGGTCCGTCGTAGACCTCGAGGAGCACCGACTCCTCCTCGGCGAAGGTCGGGCCGTGCAGGCTGCCCTTGGGGTTCCAGTAGAAGGAGCCCTGGGTCAAGGTGATGCCGGTCGGCACGTACGTGTAGCGACCTCCGAGGCAGAACATGAACTGGTTGGACGCGTGGGAGTGCCGCGAGGGGATGCCCGAGCCAGCGGCGAACTTCACCAGTGAGATCGACGCACCGGTGTCCTCGTCGCGCCACAGGGCCTTGTGGGTCAGGCCCTCGAGGGTCTTGTCGACCCAGTCGAGGTCGGCGGTCTGCACGAGGATCTCCCGGAACCGGTGCGCGGCTCGCCCGTCGTCGGTCGATGCGAGCTGCTCACGAGAGCGGTCGGCGGCGACCCCGCCGTAGCGCGACGGCTCGGACAGGTTCTCGGCCCACTCGGCCTGATCGACCGCCGACGGTCGTAGCGGGGCAGGCACCAGCGGGGCACCCTCGTCGTAGATCTCGCTGTCGGTCATGGGGACTCCTCTGCTCGGGTCGCGGGATGCGCCAGGTAGCTCAGCTCGACGACGAACCATCGGGCGTCGTGCTCCGTGTCGTTGACGATCGAGGTCGGTCCGCCGGCGTGGAACAGCGATCCGCCGTCGGGGCCCTCGGTCAGATCGACCGGCCGGAGCGCCGACAGGACGTGCGGCACGGCGGACAGGTCGAGGTCGACCGTGGTGCCGGCCGGCACCGTCACCTCCCAGACCGTCGTGTGCGGGTGCGAGATCACCGGGACACGACCGTCCGTCGTCGCCGCACCGGCGCTCTCGCCCTCGACGGACCGCGCGCCCGGCCCGATGTCGAGCGGCTCGGACCGGTTCTCGCCGAGCGCCTTGAACTCGACCAGCCGGTTGCTGTACCGGCGGTCGCCGATGTTCGTGAGCCGGTGCACCGGCGAGACGGGGCGGTAGACCGAGCCGCCGACGTACTCGTCGAGGAAGCGGGGCTCGCTGCCGTCCAGCCAGTCCATCCGGCCCGGCGAGGCCTCCAGGCTCAGGACGACGTACGGATTGTGGTGGAGGTGCCAGGGCTGCACCTGCCCCGGCTCGAGCTGGACGGTCCAGACCCGGACGACGTCGTTGTCGACGACCACGGTCTGCCCGATGTCGACCAGGACGATGTGCTCGCCCTGCGGCGAGCGCACCACGGTGCCGGCGCTCATCGCGCGGCCTCCGATCGAACCGCCGCGGCGCCCCTGACGATGTCCAGGTACGCGCTCTCGATCGCCGCGCCCGACTCCGGGCCCCACGGCAGCATCGCGGCGACGTGACCGTCGGGACGCACCAGCACGACGGTGTCCTCGGCGAGGCCGAACCTGCTCCTGACCCGGTTGCCCGGGTCGAACAGTGCCCGGTCGCGCAGGCCCGAGTCGTGCGGAGCGTCCCACCTGCTGACGACGACCTGCCGCAGGCCCGGAGGCGAGGAGGCGGGGATCGACGGCCGGCGCCGGGCGTCCGTGAAGTGCATCGCGACGAACTCGTCACGGACCAGTCGGTGCAGGTGGACCGGCCCCGACGGAGTCACGAGGGGCAGGTCGGGCGCACGGTCGCCGGGTCGGACCGGTGACGGTTCACTGCCCGAGCGCACCATCGACCAGTCACCCGACCCGTCGACGTCCAGGCTGACGCCCAGCAGCGTGCGGGTGAACGCATCGCCCCAGCCACCGGCGGCCATGGCCTCCGTGGAGTCGGAGCGGCGATCCATCACGGCACGGGCGGCCTCGGCCATCTCGCCGGAACCCTGGATCGCGACGGGTGCCTGCTCGGTCTCGTAGCCGTCCAGCAGCGATGGATCGGCCCAGCCCCGCTCGACCCAGGCGAGCCGCCAGGGCAGGTTCGACGCGTCGAGGACGCCGGTGTTGAGGCCGAGCGCCCACATCGGCGTGATGAGGTGCGCCGCGTCGCCCATCAGGAACACCCGCCCCACCTGCCAGGTCTCGGCGACCCGGTGGTGGACGGGGTAGATGTTGCTGCCCAGCACCTCCAGGCCCGAGACCTCGCCGATGAAGCTGCGGGCCTTGTCGACCAGCTCGTCCTGCGTCGGCGGCTCCGCGTCGGTGTCGAGCGGGAACAGGAAGCGCCAGCAGTGCGGCTGACGCACCAGGATCATCCACTCGGCGGGATCTCCGAAGTAGGCGAGGTACGGGTAGTCGCGCGGGTTGTCGACGTCCAGGTCGCAGACCAGGTCGATCAGCATGTACTTCTGAGGCAGGGTGTGGCCCTCGACGACGATCCCGAGCTGCTCGCGGATCTGCGAGCGACCGCCGTCGCAGGCCAGGACCCGCGACGCCTCGAAGGCGACCGGTCCGTCGGGGGTGTCGAGGTGCAGGACGACGTGGTCGTCGTGCTCGTCGAAGCTCGTGAGCCGGTGTCTCATGCGCAGGACGTCCGGGGCCAGCTCGTCGAGCCGGCCCCGCAGGATCGGCTCGAGCTCGTGCTGCGGGATGTTGATGACGAACGGGAAGCGGGTGTCCTCGGTCAGCGTCGCGGTCAGGACGCTGCCGGTCGACACACCGGTCGCGCGGTCGAGCTCGCCGATCTCGTCGATCCGCAGCGACGCCGTCAGCACGTCGTCGAGCGCGTCGTAGCGGTCGAGCACCTCCAGCGTGCGGGTCAGGATCGTGCCGGCCTTGGTGTCGAGGGACAGTGCGTGGTCCTCCTCGAACACCACGACGGGGACGCCGTAGCGGACCAGCCCCAGCGCGGTGATGAGCCCGATGGGCCCGGCGCCGACGATGGCGACGGGTCGAGCGAGCTCGGGCGGTGTCGTGACGTCCATGTCATCGCTCCTTGGGGTAGGCCCGGTCGCGGGTCAGGGTCGAGCCGGTCATGGTGGCGGAGTCGGAGAGCAGGAACAGCAGGGGCTCGACGACGTCCTCGGGGGTGCCGATGCCGGTCACCCGCTCCCAGTGCTCGCGCTCGCCGCCGGTGGGGTTGGCCGCACGGAACTGCGGCGTGTCGATCACGCCGGGAAAGACCGTGTTGACCCGCACGTTG
The DNA here is from genome assembly GCF_017876595.1 of Aeromicrobium fastidiosum. Classification (NCBI taxonomy): domain Bacteria; kingdom Bacillati; phylum Actinomycetota; class Actinomycetes; order Propionibacteriales; family Nocardioidaceae; genus Aeromicrobium; species Aeromicrobium fastidiosum. The sequence goes on from NZ_JAGIOG010000001.1 coordinate 171,417, forward strand.
CTGGCCACGACCTCGGCGGCGAGGGACTTGGCGAACGAGATGAGTGCACCCTTGCTCGCGGCGTACGCCGCGGCCTCGGCCCGCCCCTGGTAGGCGAGGCCGGACGCGAACACGACGATGCTGCCGCGACCTGCGGCGATCATCGTCGGCAGCACCGCCTGGCACGCCCACACGACGCCGTCGACGTTGACCGCCATGGTGCGCTGCCACACCTCCTGCGTGGTCTCCAGGACCGAGACCCGCGGCTGCACGGCGGCACCGGCGACGAGGCCGTCGACACGGCCGTGACGCCGGATCGTGCCGGCCACGGCGGCGATCACGGCGTCGCGGTCGGAGACGTCGACCGCGACGTGCTCCACCCCGCGGTGCTCCCGGTCGGGCCTCGCGACGTCGAGGACGACCGAGGTGCCGCCGGCGTCGGCGAAGCCCCGGGCCAGCGCCGCGCCGATCCCGTTGGCCCCTCCCGTCACGACGAGCACCTCGCCGGTTGCGTCGAAGACTGCTCTCATCGTGCGGACCTTCCGTCGATGCCGGAGCCGATGACGACCGCGTCGAGCTCCCGGGTCGTCACGCGAGCTCCTCGGGCAGCTCGGCGCCGACCAGCTGGGCCGCACCGCGCAGGCCGTCGACGACCGATGACTCGACCGGCACGCCGTCCACGAGCGCCGCGGCGGCGCGCTCGTCCTCGAGCTGCCCGGGCAGCAGCACCCGCTCGGTCCCCGGGGCGAGCCTCGACGCGCCGATCTGGGCGACGAGCTCGGTGACGGATCCGTCGAACGTCCCGTCGGGGTCGAACGTCGCGACGTCGATCGCGATGAACACGTGGGCGCAGTTGTTGGGCACCGCGACGTCGGCGTACATGCCCTGCACCGACGCACCGAAGGCTCCCCCACTGAGGACCCCGGTCAGCACGTCGACCATGAGGGCGAGCCCGTAGCCCTTCGGCCCGCCGACGGGCAGCAGCATGCCGGCGATGGCTGCAGCGGGGTCCGTCGTGGCGGCACCGCTCGCATCCGTGGCCCACGTGGCCGGGATCTCGCGGCCCTCGGCCTCGGCGAGCCGGATCTTGCCCAGCGCGGCCTCCGACAACGCCATGTCGAGCACGACGGGGCCGTCACCGGGTCGCGGGACGCCGAAGGCGACGGGGTTGTTGCCCACGACCCGGGTCGCGCCACCGGGGGCGGGCATCAGGGGACGGGTGTTCGACGCGACGATGCCGATGCATCCGGCCGACGCCGCCTGACGGGCGTACCGGAACGCGCCCCCGAAGTGGAAGGCGTGCCGCACGCTGACGATGCCGATGCCGTGGAGGCCGGCCTTCTGCACGGCCAGGGCCATCGCCTGGTCCGACGTGAGCTGTCCGAGCGCGTGACGAGCGTCCAGCACCGCCATGGCCCCCAGGTCGAGCACGACGTCGGCGTGCTCGTGTGTCGCGACGGAGCCGGCGCGCAGCCGGTCGACGTACATCGGGACCAGCATCAGGCCGTGCGAGGGGATGCCACGCGCGTCGCCGTCGACGAGCGATTCCGCGACGCGACGCGCGGCACCCGGCGCGATGCCGGCGGCCTCGAAGATCGAGCCGGCGGCGCGGACGAGCACGTCGACGTCGAACAGGGTGCGGGTCATGGATGGCCTCCGAGAAGAGTCGTGACGTTGCGATGGCTGATGGCGTGCACCGTCTCGGCCGACAGGTGCTGCAGGGAGCCCAGCGGGTCGTCCAACCCCATCGGGAACGGCCAGTCGCTGCCGACGACGACCTTGTCGCCGCCGATGGCCGAGAGGGCCAGGTCGAGCAGGGCCGCGTCGTGGGCGAGGCAGTCGACCCACAGGCGGCGCACGGCCTCGCGCGGATCGATCGTCAGTGGCTGGACGCCCGGTCGGGCGGAGTCGACGCCGCGCTGCCAACGCCCCACCAGGGCGGGGACCGCGCCGCCGCAGTGGACCAGGACGATCCTCAGCAGCGGCCGACGGCCGAGGACGTCGCCGAACACCAGCTCGGCGGCCGCGACCGTCGTCTCGACGGGGTTGCCGAGCAGGTTCGCGAGGTAGTGGTGGTCGAGCCGGCGGTCGGGCGTCGCACCGGGGTGCAGCAGCACGGGCCGGTCGCCGGCCTCGAGCGCATCCCACACCGGCGCGAGGCGGGAGTCGTCCAGGCGCAGCGATCCGCTGGCGGCAGCGGCACACCAGCCGGAGAAGCGCGGGTCACCGCCGAGGCGGGCGATCTCGGCCAGGGCCACCTCCGGCTGGTCGAGCGGCAGGTACGCCAGCGGGTGCAGTGCGTCGTGCCGTGCCAGCCGCTCGGCGATGCCGTCGTTCAGGGCGGCGACCCAGGCCGACGTGCCCTGGGGGTCGAGGCCCTGGCGGAAGAACGGCGGCGGCACCGACACCCAGGCCTGGTCGAGGCCGCGCTCGGCCAGCCAGCCCAGCAGGGCCGCCTCGTCGTACAGTGCCGCCGGTCCGGCGACCCGTCCGTCGATCGACACCGTGTCGCCGACGACCTGGACGCCCTCGAGGGCGTCCAGCCCACCGATCGCGGGTGCCAGGTGTGTGTGCACGTCGGTCGTGGGGCCGTTCACGCCTGCACCTCGCGGCCGTGAGCCGCGGACGCGGCCTGCTCGAGGACGTCCTGGATCGCGTGGGAGGCGACCGATCCGGCGACGCGCTGGCCGACGCTGGCGGCGTTGCCGCGGACGACGAGATCGGCCGTCCACGACACGACGGTCCCGATCGGCACCGGCGAGAACGCGAGGTGCAGATCGACGTCGACGCCGTGGCCGGCCCGCGAGCCGCGCACCCGCAGGCGGGCACCGGCATCGGTGTCGACGAGCGTCTCGATCGTGGTCCGCAGCGGGATACGGCCGAGGGCGGTCGTCGGCGAGAACACCGCGCGGATCATCCCCTCCACGGGGCGGATCTCGCTCAGCGTGCTGACCGACGCGAGCACGTCGGCCGAGCCCGACAGCGACCGCAGCTCACCCACCGTCGCGCGTGCCGTGAACTCACCGGAGATCATCATCAGAGCACCCTCACCTTGTCGGCGCCGGCCCCGGCCAACGCATCGAGCACTGCCTCGGGAGAGGCGTGGCTGTTGAGGATCGCGCCGGTCCTGCCGATCGCGTCCTGCACGGCCGCCGACACCGCGTGCAGCGGCGCTCCCCCGCCCTCTCCCATGCCCTTGGCACCGGTCGGCGTGAACGGGGAGGGGCTGACGACGTTGCCGTACGCGATCGTCGGCATGTCGAGGGCCGTCGCGGCGTGGTAGTCGTAGAAGTTGGCGGCCAGCAGCTGACCGTCGGCGTTGTAGCCGAAGTGCTCGAACAACGCGGCCGACAGGCCGTGGGCCGTCGCCCCGAACACCTGGCCCTGCACGATCATGGGGTTGATCGGCACGCCGCAGTCGTCGACCGCCGCGTAGCGCAGCACCTCGACGAGGCCGGTCTCCTCGTCGATCTCGAGGACGCAGGCATGGATCTGCGTGGCGTACGTCAGGGTCAGGTTGCCGGTCTTGTGCTCGACGTCGGGCAGCTCGAACGGCGCGCGGTAGACCGCCCTGCCGACCAGCCCGACCTCGTCCGCGACCTCGGCGGGCAGCGAGCCCGGCGCGAAGTGCACGATCCCGGCGACGTCGCCGAACGGCAGCATGCGCTCGGGGTCGCCGTCCACCTTGGCGAAGCCGCCCTCGAGGACGATCTCGTCGGGGGACGCCCCGAGGACCGTGCCGGCGACCAGTCGGATCTCCGCGGACAGCTTCGCGGTCGCGTTGAGGATCGCACCGATGCCGGTGACCGCGAACTGCGATGCGTACGAGCCGGAGAAGCCGGTCTGTGCGCTCAGGGCGGAGTCGCCGCCGCGGTGCACGTGGATGTCCTCCGGCCGCAGGCCGAGCGCGTCCGCGACGACCTGCGCGGTCGTCGTCTCGTGACCCTGCCCGAAGGCCACGCCGCCCGTGGTCGCGAAGACCGTCCCGTCCACACCCATCCGCACGAGGCCGCCCTCGGTGTTGCCACCGAACGGCAGGTACGGGTTCATCAGCCGCGCCTGGCCGAAGTTGTTGGTGCCGGAGTCCAGCGTCGATCCGATCCCGATGCCGATCCGCTTGCCCGTACCGACCGCCGCAGCCTGCAGGCGTCGCGCGTCGTCGTAGTCGATCAGTTCCAGGGCCTGTCGCAGGCTGGCGGGCAGGTCGCCGGAGTCGTACACGCAGCCGTTGACGGTCGTGTACGGGTACTGGTCGGGCTGGATGTAGTTGTGGAGCCTGAACGTCACCGGGTCGAAGCCCAGGTGGTGGGCCGCGAGGTCCATCATCCGCTCGACGAGCCACATGTGCTGCAGCCGCGAGTAGCCGCGCACGGGGTGCGTGGGGCCCTTGTTGGTGTAGACGCTCGTGAAGTCGACCCGCAGGTGCTTGAGCTGGTAGCAGGCGTTGGCGACCTGCGCCCAGATCACCGACCCCAACGGTTCGTACCGGGAGTAGGCGCCGATGTCGTCCAGGCACTCGTAGCTCAGCCCCAGGACCGTGCCGTCGTCCTCGACCGCCAGCCTGACGTTGCGGAAGGTCCGCTCGTTGCTGTGCCCGCCCATCTGGTGGTGCTCGCTGCGGGTCTCGGTCCACCGCACAGCCCGCCTCAGCTTGCGCGCCATGAGGGCGACCGCAGTGGCCGGGACGTACATGCCGATCTTCACGCCGAACGACCCGCCGAAGTCGCGGCTCTGGATGCGGATGCGCGACGAGGGGTGCCGCAGCGCCCCGGCCATCATCAGCATCGTGAACTGCGGCATCGCGCAGCCACCGATGATGTCGAACACATCGGTCCCCGCGTCGTAGTCGACCGTCACGACGCTGCACTCCAGGGGCGTCGCCGAGAAGCGGTGGCACACCAGCTCGTCGACCTCGATGAGGTTCTGGGCGTGCTGGAAGGCGAAGTCGACGTCGCCGAAGTCCCAGGCACCGTGGTGGAGCACGTTGTGGCCGATCCCCTCGTGGATCACTGGGGCGTCCGCGGCCACCGCTTGGTCGGCGGAGGTCAGCGGGACGAGCTCGTCGTACTCCACGACGACGGCCGCGGCCGCGTCACGGGCGGCCTCGCGCGAGACCGCCGCGACGGCCACGACCGGCTCGCCGACGAAGCGCACCTTGCCGCCCGAGGCGAGACAGCGGTCGACCTCTGCGTCGGCGGGCGCAACCTGCAGCTCGCCGAACTTGTCGGTCAGCTCGTCGACCTCGTCGGGGGTCAGCGCCCCGAGGAAGCCGTCGACCGTCTCCGCACCGGAGACGTCGATCGACACGATGCGCGCGTGCGCATACGGCGAGCGGACGAAGAACAGGTGCGCCAGCCGGCTGATCGGCGTGTCGTCGCCGAACTCGCCCTGGGCCCTCAGCAGCCGGTCGTCCTCGGTGCGGTTGACCGACTGTCCCGACCAGGTGGCCGTCGTCGTCGCGGCCGTGGTCGTCGAGGTCGTCATGAGCGTCCCCCGTCGAGACCGGCACCGTGCGTGTCGGGGGTCTTGCCGTGGGGCAGCGGGATGTCATGACCTGCCGTCGCGCGGACCGCGTTGACGATGCCCTGGTAGCCGGTGCAGCGGCAGATGTTGCCCTTGAGCGCACGACGCACGCTGTGGTCGGTGATCTCCTCACCGGACTCGAGCAGGTCGGTGGCCGTCATGAGCATCCCGGACGTGCAGTAGCCGCACTGCAGGGCGTGGTGCTCCCGGAAGCTCGACTGCAGGTCGTTGAGCGGGCCGTCGGGGTGGGCGAGCGCCGCAGCCGTCGTCACCGCCGTGCCGTCCGCCTGCACGGCCAGCACCATGCACGACTTGACCAGCAGTCCGTCCCACTGGATCGTGCAGGCACCGCAGTTGCCGGTGTCGCAGCCGATCTTGGGCCCACGCCGGTCCAGCTCGTCGCGGAGCCAGTGCACGAGGAGCGTGCGCGAGGACACCACGCCGCGCTCGGTCGTGCCGTCCACGTCCACCGTGATCGCATGGACGTCCGGAGCGTCGTGCTGCGTGTCGGTCATGATGCGCCTTCCTGCGTCGTGGTCCGTTGGCCGCAGACGTCGGACAACGCCCGTCGCAGCTGGACCCTCGTCACGGCGCGCCGGTAGGCGGCCGATCCGTGCGTGTCGCCGACCATCGCGATGGTCGTGCCGTCGAAGGCCTCGAGCGCGTCGAGCTCGGCACCGGCGCCGACGGGGCGGCCCAGCAGGGACCGCTCGACGGCGTCGAGGCCCAGGGGGCTGTCGGGCACCGCGCCGAGGGCGACCCGGGCTGCGGCGATCAGGCCGTCCTCGACGTCGATGCGGACGACGGCCCGCGCCACGGCCCACGAGTCCGCGCCGACCTGCTGGTGGCGGTAGGCCACCCGTGCCGTCGCCGGCGTCGACGGCACGACGACCTCGGTCAGCAGCGCCTGGCCGCTCGCCGCGGTGACGAAGGTGCCGAGGAAGAACTCCCGCGCCGACAGCGTCCTGGGCGAATCGCCGAGCTGATGGACCACGAAGCTCGCGTCGAGGCACGCCAGCAGCGGCGGGAGGTTGCTCGTCGGATCGTTCAGGCAGCAGTTGCCGCCGATCGTGCCGCGGTTCCTGACCTGTCGGTCGACGAGCCCGGCGGCGACGGTGGCGAGCGAGGGGACGTGCTGTGCGACGAGTGGGTGCGCGGCGAGCGTGGCGTAGGTGACGGCCGCGCCGATGCGCAGGCGTCCGTCCCGCAGCTCGATCCCCGTCAGCTCGGGCAGACGGTGGACGTCGACGAGGACGGACGGCGACACCAGGTCGAGCTTGAGGGCGTTGACGAGGGTCTGGCCGCCGCCGAGCACGACGGCACCCTCGTGGGACGCCAGCATCGTCAACGCATCGTCGACCGTCGTGGCCCGCAGGTAGCGGAACGGCGGCGGGATCATGGGCGCCGGCCCGGTGACGTGGTCACGCCCGAGGAGGGCCGACCGGCGGCCGCGCGCCCTCCCTCGACGTCGACGTCGGCGACGACGGCTGTTCGTCCCTCGAGCGTGGTGGGCATGCGCTGCTCCTGGCGTCGGGCCCCGACCGATTCGGGACCCTACGGACGCTAGGGGCGATGGCGGCCGCGAGATATCCGCGAGGCGAGGGCACTATCCGATTCGCGCAGACGTCGCGGTCGAGGGGGCACCACGGGTACTCGCACGTCGACCCCGGCTCGGCGGGATCGGTTCACTGCACGCGGCGCAGCGTGTCGATGGGGGCCTCGCCGAAGGCTGCCCGGTAGTCGCCCGACAGCCGTCCGAGGTGGGTGACACCCCATCGGTGGGCTGCCTCGGTGACCGACCGGGCGGTGCCGTCGGTCAGCGACTCGCGGACCCGCACGAGGCGAGCCCGTCGGACGTACGCCATCGGGGTCGTGCCGAGATGTGCCTGGAAACCGGCCTGCAGGGCGCGGATCGAGACGCCGACCGCCTCGGCGATGTCGGCGGTCCCCAGCGGTTCGGCGCAGTGCTCGTCGATGAGGCGCGCCGCGCGCCGGACGACCCGCTCGTGGACCGCTCCCGGCGGTGGTGAGTCCTCCGGGGGTGCTGCCAGCGACGCGATCAGTCCGTCGACGACCGCGATCTCCAGCGACTTGGCCACCCGCGGCGACGACATGAGCCCACGGTCGTTCCCGAGGTCGGTCACGACGATCTCGACGAGCCTGCGCCAGCTCTGACCGGCCTCACCGCTGACGTCGAGCAGGGACCCCGGTCCCCACGGCACGACGAGACCGCCGGCCGCGGCAAGGACCAGTCGATCCTGGAGCAGCTCGGGGTCGATCCGCACCAGCAACCGTGGGTTGCCGGCCGAGTAGCGCATGCGCACCGGCGCGCCCGGAGCGATGACGACGGCCCGCCGGGCCGTGACGGTCGTGGCGTGCTCCCCCGCCTGGATGGCGGTGACACCGGCCAAGGGGATCTGGATGAGGTGGAAGTCCATGCGGTCCGCCGTGACCTCGACCTCGGCACCGTAGTCGATGTAGTGCAGGCTCAGTCGGTCGAGCGTCGCGGCGTTGTGCAGGGCCCGGAACTTCTGCGGCTGATCGAGGACGTCCAGCCCGTGGGGCGCGAGCGAGGCAGCGATCGACTCGCGCGCGTCGTGGACGTCGGTCGTCCTCAGGACGCCATGGCACCCGAGTGGCGTCGTCGCACGAACCATGGCTCCACCCCGTCTCCGGACATCGACGGGCTACGCGCGGCCGCCTCACATCACTATCGCACCGATTCGAGCCGATCGGACAGATCGCGTCGAAACGGGGACGACGATCAGCGCTGGGTGGATAGTCGCCGCCGTCAGCGGATAGCGGTGCCCGCGCGTGATCACCGGAACGCGGCGATGCCCGTCATGGCCTGGCCGATCGAGAGGGCGTGCATCTCCGACGTGCCCTCGTAGGTCAGCACCGACTCGAGGTTGTTCATGTGCCGGATGACCGGGTACTCCAGACTGATGCCGTTGGCACCGAGGATCGTGCGAGCCGTGCGGCAGACGTCGAGGGCCTCGCGGACGTTGTTGAGCTTGCCGAGGCTCACCTCGACCGGCGTCAAGCCACGGGCGTCCTTGGCACGGCCCAGGTGCAGGGCGAGCAGGGTGCCCTTGACGACCTCGAGGGTCATGTCGGCGATCTTGCCCTGGGTCAGCTGGAAGCCCGCGATGGGCTTGCCGAACTGGGTGCGCTGGCCCGCGTAGTCGAGCGCGCACTGCAGCGAGGCCCGGGCGGCACCCATCGAGCCCCAGACGATGCCGTAGCGCGCCTCGTTGAGGCAGCTCAGCGGGCCCTTGAGCCCCACGACGTCGGGCAGCACGGCCTCGGCCGGCAGGCGCACGCCCTCGAGCACGAGCTCGCTCGTGACCGAGGCCCGCAGCGACATCTTGTGCTTGATGAGGGGGGCGCTGAAGCCCGGCGTGTCGGTCGGGACGACGAATCCGCGGATGCCCTCGTCGGTCTGCGCCCACACGACGGCGACGTCGGCGACCGAGCCGTTGGTGATCCACATCTTGCGGGCGTCGAGCACCCAGTCGTCGCCGTCGCGGCGGGCGCGGCTGCGCATCGAGGCCGGGTCGGACCCCGCATCGGGCTCGGTGAGGCCGAAGCACCCGATCGCGCGGCCGGCGGCCATGTCGGGCAGCCAATGGTTCTTCTGGTCCTCCGAGCCCCAGCGGTGGATCGCGAACATCGCCAGCGAGCCCTGCACCGAGACCAGCGAGCGCAGTCCGGAGTCGGTCGCCTCCAGCTCGAGGCACGCCAGTCCGTACTCCGTGGCGGTCATGCCGGGGCAGCCGTAGCCATCGAGGTGCATGCCCAGCACGCCGAGCGTTCCGAGCTCGACGGCCAGCTCGCGGATGTCGGGGATCGTGCCGTCCTCGAACCACGTGCCGACGAACGGCTCGACCCGCTCGTCGCAGAAGTGGCGCACCGCATCGCGCACGTCGCGCTCGTCCTGGGTCAGCACGAGGTCGATGCCGGCCGGGTCGGCGGACCTGAAGGGGGTGGCGGGGGCGTGGGAGGTGCTCATGCGTGCTCCTGGTGAAGGGTCGTTAGCCAGCGACGGATCTCGCTGCTGTGCTGCCCGAGGGCGGGCGGGGCGGTGGGCGGGGTGCTCGTGAAGGCGGAGTAGCGGATGGGGTGGGCGACCTGAGGCGAGGTGCCGTCGATCTCGACCACGGGATCGAGCCCCAGCGACGTCGCCAGCTCGATGCCCTGGGCGATGTCGTTGACCCCACCCGCGGGCACCGAGGCGGCCGACAGGAGCGCCTGCCACTCGGCGGCCGGACGCTGTCCGAGGACGTCCTCGAGCAGCCGCACCAGCTCGTCGCGGTGTGCGACGCGGTCGCCGTTGGTCGCGAAGCGCGGATCGCCGCGCAGGTCGTCGAGGCCGAGCACGTCGCACAGTCGGCCGAACTGGCCGTCGTTGCCGCACGCCACGACCAGGAGCCCGTCGGCGCACCGGAGCGACTCGTAGGGCGCGATCGACGGGTGCGCGTTGCCCAGACGGGTCGGCGCGACACCGCTCGCGAGGAAGGCGCTGGCCTGGTTGGCGAGAGAGCCGATCAGGCTCTGCAGCAGGTTGACCTCGACGTGCTGACCGAGCCCCGTGACGTCGCGGTGCCTCAGGGCGGCGAGGATGCCGATCACGGCGTCCTTGCCGGTCAGGACGTCGACCAGCGCCACCCCGACCTTCTGGGGGTCACCGTCGGCTTGGCCGGTGATGCTCATGAGCCCGCCGACGGCCTGCACGACGAGGTCGTAGCCGGGGAGGTCGGCGCCGGCTCCTGCACCGAATCCCGTGACCGAGCAGTGGACCAGGCGCGGGTTCATCCGCAGCGTCGCCGCCGGCGCGAGGCCGAATCCGTCCAAGGAACGGGGGCGGAAGTTCTCGACGAGCACATCGGCTCGGGCGACCAGCTCGTGCGCCACCGCGAGATCGGCGGGGTCGCGGAGGTCGAGGGCGATGCTGCGCTTGGTGCGGTTGACGGCGTCGAAGTACGACGATCCGCCCTCGGTCCACGGCGGGCCCCACCGTCGGGTGTCGTCGCCGCCCTCGGGGTGCTCGACCTTGACGACGGTCGCGCCGAGGTCGGCCAGGGTCATCGCGGCGGACGGTCCGGCCAGCACACGGCTGAAGTCGGCCACGAGGACGCCGTCGAGCGGCGTCGGACCGTCCGGTCGGGCGTGCTGGGTCATGTGTCTCCTGTCGACGGCTCCACGATCTTATAAAATCTAAGATCCGTCAACAGCAGGCGGGCCCGCGATACGATGACGCCGTCATGAGTCAATCTCCCACACGGCCGACGCGGGTCACTGCCCAACAGCTCGCCCTGCGCCACCTCCGCCAGCTGATCTCGGACGGCGTCCTCAAGCCCGACGACCGCATCCGGCAGGAACAGCTGGCCACGGAGCTGGGGTGCAGCGTCATCCCCGTGCGCGAGGCACTCAAGACCCTCGAGGCCGAGGGGCAGATCCGCTACATCCCGCACCGCGGCTATCACGTCACCCGGCTGAGCCTCGCCGAGCTCAAGGAGACGTACCTCATCCGCCGGCTGCTCGAGGACGAGATCGTCCGGATCGCGGCACCCCGCCTCGCCGAGGACGACTTCGAGCACCTCGACCGGTTGATGGACGCGATGGAGTCGGCGAGCTCGACGGGCGACGTCGCCACGATGATCGAGTCCAACCGCGATCTGCACTTCCACATCTTCGAGGTCGCCGGCCAGCCCCGGATGGTCGACTTCATCCGCATGCTCTGGCAGGCCACCGACTCCTACCGGGCGCTCTACTACGGCGACGAGGTCGCCCGCGACCGCGTGGACCACGAGCACCGCAGCATCGTCGAGGCGCTGCGCACCGGCGACGTCGACCGCGCCGTGGCCGAGCTCGAGCGCCACCGCAGCCACGCCGTCGCAGCCCTCGAGGAGCGCCTCGCGGAGTAGCCCGTCAGGCACCTGCTCGTTCGGCGGCGTACAGCTCATACGGATCGTGCAGCGTCCGTCCCAGCACGTCCTGCATCCATGCCGCGTCGCGCAGCGACCCGCGCCGGGACGTGTCGGAGCTGCCCTCGCCGGTCAGGTTGGACGCAAAGATGCCCGCCGCCGACTTGGGCAGGAAGTCCTCGTAGACGATCGGCACGAGCACCCCGGCGTCGGTGCGGGTGAAGTAGGCCAGGTCGTGGGCGTGCAGATCCGCGTCCGAGTCGGGCAGCCCGCCCAACCCCTCCGCGTCGTAGCGCTCGCGACCCGCAGGGGTCAGGGCCACACCGCGCTGCTCGACCTCCCCGAACCTCACCCGCAGGGAGTCCGTGACGATGGTGCCGTCGACCTCCCTGAAGGAGCGGGGCTCCGCGAGGGCACGGAAGGACGTCTGGCGCAGCAGCACGTCGGTGCGGCCGGGAGCGGTGCGAGGAGGACCCTGGATGCGGTCGATCATCTCGATGCCACGGCTCTGCATGCGGCGGTACAGCTCGTCGATGTCGAGCACTCGCGGGGTGAGGTGGTTGATGTGCGTCGACGCGACACCTCCGATGTCGGCCGCGACGCTCGACACCGCCTCGAGCCGCTCGTACCAGTCGCGGTCGACCGGCTCGGGCGACAGCGCGAACGCCGCCGTGGCCAGCTCGATGAAGCGGTCGGCGTCCGCGATCGACAGCTCGTGCTCGCTCTCCATGCGATCGGCCAGCTCGAGCAGCTCGCGCGGGAACAACGTCCGTGCCGCCAGGAACTCCCGCAGCTCCGCCTCGAGCCGCTCGTCGAAGAACCGCCGGTCGTCGACGACCAGCAGCGACGTGAACACGCGGAACGGGTTCTCCCTGAGCTCGGGACGGGCGACGGGGCGGAATGCCGTCGACACCACGGGGATCGCCGGCGTCGCCTCGCGCAGGTCGTAGAAGCCCACGGGGTACATGCCGCAGGCCCCGAAGATGCGCGCGACCTGAGCGAGCTCGTCAGGCGTCCCAAGGCGGATCGCGCCGTGCCGCTCGGCCGTCACCCGGCGGATCGAGCCGAGGCGCTCGGCGTCGTCGCGGGTCGCCAGGACGTCGGCGTTGACCTCGGCCGACACCTCGACCAGCGTCGTGTACGCCGGCACCTCGCGTCCGTAGAGCTCTGACAGCGCCCTCGCGAACCGCGACCGCAGCGTCGTCGGCGAGACGGCGAACCCTCTGTCCTCAGACAAACTCCACCCCCTGGGCAAGGGGCAGCTCGGTCGAGTAGTTGACGGTGTTGGTCGTGCGACGCATGTAGGCGCGCCACGCGTCCGAGCCCGACTCGCGTCCCCCGCCGGTCTCCTTCTCGCCACCGAACGCGCCACCGATCTCCGCACCCGACGGGCCGATGTTGACGTTGGCGATGCCGCAGTCGGACCCGACGACCGACATGAACGTCTCGGCCTCACGCACGTCGAGCGTGAAGATCGACGACGACAGTCCCTGCGCGACCTCGTTGTGCAGCGCCAGCGCCTCGTCCAGCTCGCGGTACGTCAGCACGTACATCAACGGCGCGAACGTCTCTGCCCTGACGATCTCGGTCTGGCGCGGCATGTCGACGATCGCGGGGTGGACGTAGAAGCCGCCGCCGTCGACCTCGGCCCGGGTGCCACCCGTGACGAGCTCGCCACCGTCGGCGCGAGCGGTCTCGATCGCGGCCCCGAAGGCGTCGAACGCGGCCTCGTCGACCAGGGGGCCCACGAGGGTCGACGACTCCAGGGGTGAGCCGATCGGCAGCGTCTCGTACGCGGCCTTGAGGCGCGCGACGAGGTCGTCCTTGATCGACTCGTGCACGATGATCCGGCGCAGCGACGTGCACCGCTGACCGGCGGTGCCGACCGCCGAGAAGACGATGCCGCGCACCGCGAGGTCGAGATCGGCCGACGGCGCGACGATCGCGGCGTTGTTGCCGCCGAGCTCGAGCAGCGAGCGGCCCAGCCGGGCTGCGACGCGCGGGGCGACCTCGCGTCCCATGCGGGTCGACCCCGTGGCCGAGACCAGCGGCACGCGCGGGTCGTCGACCATGATCTCGCCGACCGTCCGGTCGCCGATCAGCAGCGCCGACAGGCCGTCGGGCACGCCGGCACGGCGCCCGGCCTCCAGCGCGAGCGCCTGGCACGCGAGCGCCGTCAGCAGGGTCTTCTCCGACGGCTTCCACACCACCGCGTCGCCGGCGACGAAGGCCAGCGCCGCGTTCCACGACCAGACCGCGACCGGGAAGTTGAAGGCCGAGATCACGCCGATGACGCCCAGCGGGTGCCACTGCTCCATCATCCGGTGGCCCGGACGCTCGGTCGCGATCGTCAGGCCGTGCAGCTGCCGCGACAGACCGATGGCCAGGTCGCAGATGTCGATCATCTCCTGCACCTCGCCGAGGCCCTCCGACACGATCTTGCCGGCCTCGATCGACACCAGCGCACCGAGATCGTCCTTGTGCTCCCGCAGCAGCTCACCGAGCTCGCGGACGAACTGGCCGCGCACGGGCGCCGGCACGGTGCGCCACTGCTCGAACGCCGCGTGTGCCCGGCCGATCAGGTCGGACGCCTCGTCGGCGGTGTGCGACCTGAGCCGCCCCAGCTCGCTGCCGTCGATCGGGGATCGGCACACCAAGTCGCCGTCGGCGGCGAAGGGATCGCCCGCCCCCAGCCGTTCGAGGATCTGCTTCGCCTGCGCCTGGACGTCCGTCATGCCACACCTTTTCGAGTCGAGCGGTCATCTGCCACCGCCATCTTCGCGTGGTTGAATGAATGACGGAACCGAGTTAAGCAGCACTTAAGGAGAAGTTGGTCGTGTCGCCTGATCCGCAGACCGTGACCCGCCTCGTCACGCTCGTGCACGTGTCCCAACAGGGCAGCCTCAGCGGAGCGGCGCGCGTGCTCGGCGTCTCGACGTCCGCCGTGTCCCAGCAGATGTCGGCGCTCGCGGCGGACTGCGGCACCGAGCTCTTCGACCGCCAGCCGCGCGGGGTCGTGCTGACCGGGGCCGGGCTGGCGCTGCTCGAGCACGCGGAGCAGCTCGTACGCCACCTCGACCAGACCGCGACGACGATGTCGCAGCTCAGCGACTCACTGGCCGGGCCGGTGCGCATCGCCTCCATCGCGTCGGCGGCGGCCTCGATCGTCCTGCCCACCGCGCACGCGCTCCACTCGTCGGCCCCCGACGTGACCCTGACCGTCACGACGCTCGAGCCGGCGGCCAGCCTCGAGGCCGTCGAGCGCGGCACCGTCGACGTCGCGCTGATCGACGTCTACGACCACGTGCCGCTGGCGCTGCCGGCCCACCTCGTCGTCGAGGAGCTGCTGCGCGAGCCGCTCGTGGTCGTGGCGCGACGCGGCACCATCTCGTCGCGGTCGGTCGCGCTCGGCACCCTGGCCGGACACCGCTGGGTGCTGCCTCCGTCCGAGGCCGCGTGCGGCGCAGCCACCCGCCACGCCTGCCGGGCCGCGGGGTTCGACCCCGCGGTGTCGTGGCAGACCGACGACCTGCTGCTGCTGGTGGCCGCCGTCTCCCGGGGAGAGGGCATCGCGCTGCTCCCCCGTCGCGCCGTCAGCGACTCGGTCGCACCCGTCGCGCTCCACCGGCTCGTCGACCCCGTGCTCGAGCGACGGATCCTGGTCGTCGGCCGCCCCAGCACGCTCGAGCGTCCGACCGTCCGGGCACTGCTCGACGCGCTGCACCACGTCGTCCGGCACGTGCCGGCGCAGACCCGCTAGCGGGAGCGGTCGTGCGGGGTCGTGCGCTTGACGCCCGGGTCGGCGTCCTCGCCCTCCCACGGCTTCTGGGCCTTGCGCGCGTGCGACAGGAACGAGCGGCACAAGAAGTACGTCGCCACGATCAGGATGCAGACGATGCCGAGCGCGACCCAGCCGGGCTTGACGTCGTTGGGGTCGAGCGGGGTGTCACGGGTGCCCGCGGCAGCGAAGCTCGCGAGAAGGGCGTAGGCGCTCATGTCGTCAGTCTACGCGGGGTCACGTCTCGGGCAGCGCGTCCGGCACCACGGGGACGGCAGCACGGCCTGGGGTTAGCACGCTCAGCGCAGACCCGGCACCGTGCTGGTCGCTTCGCGGGCCCTGCTAGCGCAGACCCGCGAAGAGGTCTGTCTCCGGCAGGCTCGTCTCGACCTTGGCGTCGACGAGCTGGTAGTCCTCACTGGGCCACGCCTCGGCCTGGATCTCGCGCGGGATCGAGAAGAACCAGCCGTCGGGGTCGATCTGCGTCGCGTGCGCCAGCAGGGCGGCGTCGCGCACCTCGAAGTACTCTGCGCACTCGACCTGCGTGGTCATGCGGGCCTCGTCCTCGGGCTTGCGCTCCCAGTCCTTGAACCGCTCGGCATAGGGGTTCTCGAGACCGTGCTCGTCGCAGGCCTTCGCGATCGCCTCCATCTTCGCGTAGCTCCAGCCGAGGTGGTAGTAGAGCTTCGAGACCTGCCACGGCTCTCCGGCGTCCGGGTAGCGCGTGGGGTCGGCGGCGGCCTCGTAGGCGGCGACGCTGACGAGGTGGCACATGATGTGGTCGGGGTGCGGGTAGCCGCCGTTCTCGTCGTACGTCGTCAGCACGTGGGGCTTGAACTCACGGATGAGACGGACGAGGGGCTCAGTGGCCTCCTCGACGGGTACGAGGCCGAAGCAGCCCTCGGGCAGCGGCGGCTTAGGATCGCCCTCGGGCCAGCCGGAGTCGACGAACCCCAGCCAGTCCTGCGTGACGCCGAGGATCTCGCGGGCCCGGTCCATCTCCTCACGGCGGATCTGCGTGATGAGCTCGGGGTCGTCCTCGATGCCCGGGTGCTTGAACTGCGGGTTGAGGATCGAGCCGCGCTCGCCGCCGGTGCAGGTGACGACGTGGACGTCGACCCCCTCGGCGACGTACTTCGCGGTCGACGCAGCGCCCTTGCTCGACTCGTCGTCGGGGTGGGCGTGCACGTGCATCAGGCGGAGCTTCTCGGCCACGGTTCTCCTTCGAAGGCGTGCGCAAATCCTTGCACCTGTGCGAACAATGGGTGCCGCCCGGGTGTTCCACCGTCCGATCCGGGCCGTCGCTGCCGCGGGTGGGACCGGCCTGAGACACTGGACGACGTGACCGACCTCAACGCCCGCTACGCGCCCCGCCAGCGTCCCCGATGGTTCTGGCCTGCGATCGCGGCAGTCGGCATCACCCTCGGCATCGCCTTCGCGGCATGGGTCGGCTTCCAGAAGGATCCCGTCACCGGACGCCTCTGGGGCTACGAGGTCAAGAGCGACAACCAGGTCGCGGTCAAGGTCGACGTGATCCGGCCCGACCCCATCGACGTCACGTGCACCGTCTACTCCCAGGCCGCCGACCACTCGATCGTCGGCGAGAAGACCTTCGACGTCCCGGCGTCGCGGCGCGAAAAGGTTCGCGTCTTCGTCGACATCGAGACCGAGCGCAGAGGCGTCAACGGTGTCCTGAGAACGTGTGTGCCGGCTGATTGAGTGCTAGCCTCGTGAGTTCACCCCGGGCGGTTTCCCGGGGTTCCGTACGTAAAGGAGAGCTCACATGACTCAGCCCACAGACACCGACACCATCTGGGTGACCCAGGAGGCGTACGACCGTCTGAAGCAGGAGCTCGAGCACCTCAAGGGCGATGTCTGGACCGACATCACCACCAAGATCGCCGCCGCTCGCGACGAGGGCGACCTCAAGGAGAACGGCGGATACCACGCCGCCCGCGAGGAGCAGGGCAAGACCAAGGCCCGCATCGACCAGCTCGAGAGCATGCTGCGGCGCGCCGAGGTCGGCGACAAGCCGGCTGACGACGGCACGGTCGAGGCCGGCATGATCGTGACGATCCGCTTCGAGGGCGACACCGACACCGAGGAGTTCCTGCTCGGCTCGCGCGAGCTGCTCAGCATGGACTCCAACGTCGAGATCGACGTCTACTCCCCCACGTCGCCGCTGGGTGCCGCGATCCTGGACAAGAAGGTCGGCGACTCCGCGTCGTACGAAACCCCCAACGGCAAGAGCATCACGGTCGAGATCGTCGCCGCCAAGCCGTTCTGAGCGCATCCGCCGGTTGAGCCTGTCCGCCGGTTGAGCTTGTCGAAACGCCCTTTCGACGAGCTCAAGGGGCGGATTTCAGAGCAGCTGGTAGCCCAGCTGCTCGAGCTGGGTGATGACGTCGGAGCGGTCCTGCGGGCCCCGCGTCGCCACCCGCACGTCGACGTCGACCTGCCGGACCGGCAGCGACTCCGACGCCCGGTCGTGGTTGACGTCGAGCACGTTGACCTGCATCGCGGCGAGATCGCCCAGCAGCCGCATGAGCTCGCCCGGACGGTCGGAGATACGCGCCCGGAAGCTCAGGAACCGACCGGCGGCGACGAGACCGTGCCGGATGACGTCGAGCAGCACGAGGGCGTCGATGTTGCCACCTGAGAGCACCGCGACGACAGGCCCCTCGAACTCGTCCGGACGATCGAGCACCGCCGCGACTGCCGCCGTGCCGGCGGGCTCGACCAGCATCTTGGCCCGCTCGAGCAGGTGCACCAGCGCCGTGCTCATGGCGTCCTCGCTGACCGTGATGACCTCGTCGAGGTGCTGGGTGAGGATCTCGAAGGGGATGTCGCCGGGCTGCGCGACCGCGATGCCGTCGGCCATCGTGACGCCCATCGCCGTCGCGACGGGGTGACCGGCCGCGATCGAGGCGGGGTACGCGGCAGCGTCCTCGGCCTGCACGCCGATGATGCGCAGGTCGGGGCGCTCGGTGCGCAGCAGGGCGACACCCGCCGCCAGACCACCGCCACCCAGCGGCACCAGGATCGTCTTGACGTCGGGGCACTGCTCCAGCACCTCGAGGCCCAGCGTCCCCTGCCCGGCGACGATGTCCTCGTGGTCGAACGGGTGGATCAGCACGGCCCCCGTGCGCTCGGCGAACTCGCGGGCCGGCACGAGCGCCTCGGTGACCCCGGAGCCGTGGAAGCGCACCTCGGCCCCGTAGCCCTCGGTCGCAGCGACCTTGGGCAGCGCCGCGCCGACCGGCATGAAGATCGTGGCCTTCGCACCCAGCAGCGACGCCGCGAGGGCGACGCCCTGAGCGTGGTTGCCGGCGCTCGCCGCGACGACGCCTCGCGCGCGCTCCTCGGGGCTGAGTCGCGCGATGCGCACGTACGCGCCGCGGATCTTGAACGAGCCGGTGCGCTGCAGGTTCTCGGCCTTCAGGAACACGTCCTGCCCCGTGCGGCTGCTCAGCCACCGCGAGTGCGCCATCGGCGTCGTCTCGGTGACTCCCTTGAGCAGGCCGCGAGCCGCCCTCACATCGTCCAGGTCCACCTGGCCACCCTAACCGTCGCAGGTAGCGCATCTTGGTTGCGTCATGCAACTGATATATGCTTGCGTCATGCAACCAGCCGTCATGCCGTCCGCCCCGGTCACCGACGAGGTGCCGACCACCGAGGAGGCCGTCCTGAGATTCGTCATGGCCATGGGCCGGCGGATCCGCGCCCGCATCGACGGCGACACCGTCGACCCGTCCCAGGCCGCGATCCTCTACTCGCTGTCGTGCCGTGGACCCATGCGCCTGGGCGATCTCGCCGAGTCGATGCGGCTCGACGCGTCGACGGTCAGTCGTCACGTGCATCAGCTGGGCGAGCACGAATTCGTCCGTCGCGACCCTGACCCCGCCGACGGACGCGCCAGCATCATCGACATCACCGCGGAGGGCCGCACCGCTCTGCGGCGGACGTTCGACCAGCGTCGCGCCTTCGTCTCCGAGGCCTTGGCCGACTGGAGCGACGACGACCGCACCCGTCTGCGTGACGACATCACCCGCCTCACCGCCGACCTCGGCGACAGCTGAGACTCCCCTCCCCCGCCCTCAGGGGCGGTCGCGGGCCGGCAGCTTGTCGACGACCAGGTCGTAGGAGTCCTCGACGAGCTCCTCGAGCAGACCGGCGGGCAGGCTGCCGTCGAGCTGCACCGTGATCCAGTGCTTCTTGTTCATGTGCCACCCGCGCATGATCGCGTCGTAGGTGTCGACGAGCCCGGTGACGTCCGGCGGCTCGGCCTTGAGGTTGATGCTCGTCGGCTCGTCCTGCGTCAGCGCGAACATGCGTCCACCGACCTTGTAGACCGCCGTGCCCTCACTGAAGGGGTACGTCCGGGTGGCACCGGGCATGGCAGCGCAGAGGGCGTGGACGTCGACGGTCATGCCGGTTCGGGCTCCAGCCCCACATCGTCCTCTGGCTCGTCCTGGTAGTCCTGCGCGACCGACACGAGATGCCTGACGACGCCGTTGAGGCACGCCGCCAACGGCACCGCGATCAGGGCACCGACCACGCCGGCCACCGTGACGCCCGCCGCGATTGCGATGATGATCGCGAGCGGGTGGACGGCGACGAGGCGGCCCATCAGGAACGGCTGGAGCACGTGCGACTCCAGCTGCTGGATGCCGACGACGACCAGCAGCATGAACAGCGCCGTGACAGGTCCCTGCGCGACGAGCGCGACCAGCACCGCGACCATGCCCGACAGCAAGGCACCGATGATCGGGATGAACGCGCCGAGGAACACCAGGACGCCGATCGCGAAGGTCAGCGGCACACCCAGCACCCATGCGCCCAGGGCGATGCCCACGGCATCCGTGAAGGCCACGATGACCGTCGCCCGCACGAACGCCACGAGCGACGCCCATGCGGTGTGGCCCGAGGAGTCGACGCGCTCCCGCGCGGCCCTGGGGAACAGGGCCACGATCCAGCCCCAGATGCGCTGCCCCTCGTACAGGAAGAAGAACGCCGAGAACAGGGCGATGAAGAAGCCGGCGAGCACGTGCGTCAGGGTCGAGCCGAGCTCGCCGACCCGCGTCACGACCGAGGTGTCGCTCGACTGGATCGACTCCTTGGCGGTGTCGATGTAGCCCTGGATCTGGCTGTCGGTCAGCTTGAGCGGGCCGGTCTTGGCCCAGTCCTGCACCTGCGTGATGCCCTGGACGACGTTGTCGCGCAGATCGGTGACCTGCGTCGAGAGCTGCTGACCCACCAGCGCGAGGGCACCGAAGAAGGACACCAGCATGACGATCACGACGACGAACGTCGCGAGCACGCGCGGCAGCCCCTTGCGCTCGAGCCAGTTGACCGCGTTGATCGTCAGCGCCGTGCCGAGCAGGGCGACCGCGAGGGGCACCGTGATCTCGGAGAAGTAGCGCAGCAGGAAGATGCCGACGCCGCCGGCAGCGGCGATCACCAGCAGCCGCCACGCCCACGCCGTCGCGATCTCCACGCCGGGCGGGACCTGATATCTCTCGATGCTCACAGAGCCACTCTCCTCGCGGGTCAGCGTAGCCGTGAAGGAACCTGATGCGCTCGCCGAGAGTTGTCTTCTCGTGACGTTCTCGACCGTGCGCCTCGTCGCGCCCCTCGCCGCGGCGGCCCTGCTCGCCTCCTGCTCGTCCGGCGGCGCGGACCCCGCCGGCTCGGGTGAGGACTCCCCCACGTCCGCGCCGACTGCCGCCGCACTGCCTGATGCTCCGTCCAACCCCTACACCGGCCGATCAGCGCAGTTCCGCGACCGCCAGCTGCTGAACGCCGCCGGAACGGGCGACGCCGACAAGATCGCCCTGCTCGTCGAAGCGGGGGCCAACGTCGAGACACGGGACGCACGTGAGCGCACCCCCCTCCTGATCGCCGCGACCGACGACCACGTCGCCGCGGCGCGCGTGCTCGTCGGCGCAGGTGCCGACCCCGATGCGCTCGACGTCCGGCACGACACCCCGTGGCTCGTCACCGGCGTGACCGGCAGCATCCCGATGGCGCAGGTGCTGCTGACCGCGTCGCCCGACCTGACGATCCGCAACCGCTTCGGCGGCGTCTCGCACATCCCCGCCAGCGAGCGCGGGCACGCCGACTACGTCGCGTTCGTCGTCCAGAGCACCGACATCGCGATCGACCACGTCAACGACCTCGGCTGGACCGCGCTGCTGGAGGCCGTGATCCTGGGCCGGGGAACAGAACCCTGGCAGCGCATTGTTGACACTCTTGTGAAGAACGGCGCAGACGTGTCGATCGCCGACCGTGACGGGATCACCGCTCTGCAGCATGCTCGCCGGCTCGGGTTCACCGAGATCGCCGGCATCCTCGACCGCGCTTCATCCTGACCACTGCACCCCTGCCACGAGAGGCGAACACGATGATCTTCGGTCGCAGCAAGTCTGAGCTTCCCACCCCCGAGTCGGCCCTGCCCGGCCGCGAGGGCCGTCCGTTCCAGGTCGGCGGTACGCACCTCGTGCTCGGCACCCCCGTCGAGACCCAGGTGCCCGACGGCTACGAGTCCGCCGTCTTCGGCCTCGGTTGCTTCTGGGGCGAGGAGAAGACGTTCTGGGAGGTGCCCGGTGTCTGGTCGACGTCTGTCGGATACGCCGGCGGCCAGACCCAGCACCCCACCTACGAGGAGGTGTGCTCCGGCCGCACGGGTCACGCCGAGGTCGTCCGCGTCATCTGGGACCCGGCCGAGCTGACGTTCCACGACCTGCTCAAGACGTTCTGGGAGAACCACGACCCCACCCAGGGCATGCGCCAGGGCAACGACCGTGGCACCCAGTACCGCTCGGTCATCCTCACCACGACGCCCGAGCAGCAGGCCGAGGCCGAGGCATCACGGGACGCCTACCAGGTCACGATGACCCAGGCCGGCTACGGCGAGATCACCACCTCGATCATGCCGCTGGAGCGTTACTACTACGCCGAGGACTACCACCAGCAGTACCTCGTCAAGAACCCGTTCGGCTACTGCCCGCTGCACGCGACGGGCGTGGCGTACGAGCCTGCTGGCGCCTGAGCGCAACAACGGGGAACTTCCCAGTCACTAGGTGACTGGGAAGTTCCCCGTTGACGTCGGCGGCCATCGCGCCGCTCATCGAACGCGGGATCACTCCCAGGTCATCGGTCATCCGTACTCGTCGACATCGATCGTCGCCCCCATCGCCACCAGCAGCTCGAGGGTCTCAGCGTCCAACGACCACCCCAGCATCTGATGCTGCCCGGGCATCTTCTCCCAGGAGTGGCCTTCCTCGTCGATCGTGACGGTCTCCTCCGGTTGACCGTCATCATCGTTGAAGTACCTCACGACCTGCAGCGTGGCGAACACCTCGTTCGTGTCGACGAGCTGACGAATTCGTTCCGCCGCCGGGGCCACCCGGCCGAGGACGGCGGAGGCCAAGGCGTCGAGATCAAGCCCCGGAGTCCGGCAAACGATCTTCCAAGCATGACTCGCCGGACGGACAGGATCGAGCTGCCTGCTCCCCCGAACCAGGACCTCATCGGGATCCACAGCTAGGTAGGCAGCCATCTCGGCCGCCGACATCGAGTCGCTGTCCAGCACGAAGTAGACGTACTGGCTCATCCGCATGCGTGGCTGTTGCCGAATCCGCATCCACGAGGGTCGTCGCACGAATCAAAGACTAGTGCGGGTGCACCTGCAGAAACCGAGGCTGCGGGCCCCCACGGCGTCGCCGACGTCCGACCGTCCCATCCTGATGCATCGTGACCGCATACCGGTCGGGATGCATCAGGATCGGCGAAGGTACGCGGGCGTACCTTCAGTGAATGACCCTTCGACCGTGTGCTGACACGTCACAGGCTGACTGGCTTCTCGCGTCGGGCGTCTCCTGGCACCAGGTGGTGGGCTTCGGGCCTGCGGGCTTCGAGGCCTACGCGCGTCTGAGGTTCATCCCCGATCCCGTGCGGCCGGGACAGCACGAGGGCGACGTCGAGGTGCCCGACGACCACCCGTCCGACTGGTCACAGGCCTTGTCGGCCCTCGATGTCCTCGCACGGTTCACCCAGTCGGAGCGCTGGTTCATCTGCGTGTGGGAGGGGTCGGGGCACGACGTGCCGCCGGCGGTGTTCCGCGAGCCGCTGGTCGGGCCGCCGGAACGTCGCTACTTCATGGCCGAGGGGACGAGCGACGACCTCGCGCAGTGGGAGACGATGTTCGAGCACGGCCAGCCCGTGCCCGCACTCGTCTGGCCCGCCGATCGGGCGTGGTGCTTCGCCAGCGACGTCGACGCGCACTGGGCCGGGATCGGCGCGAGCGCGGCCGCCGTCCAGGCACTCATGAGCAGCGGTCTCGACGTCGTCCCGGCCGATCCTGAGGAGCCTCAACCGACCTACTACTGAGCGCGACCAGATAGCGTCGCCGGCATGGCCATGTCGCGTGCCGAGCTCGAGTCGTTCGCGGGGCGCACGATCCCCGACCTGATGCCCGATGCCCTCCGGCTGCTGTTCATCGGCATCAACCCCGGCCTCGTCAGCGCCGCGACCGGGATGCACTTCGCGCGTCCGGGCAACCGGTTCTACCCGGCGCTGCGGCTGGCGGGGGTCATCCCCCACGGCGCCGTGACGCCCGAGCTGGCGGCACCGGCCCTGACGGCGCGGGGCGTGGGCATCACCAACATCGTCGCCCGGGCGTCGGCACGGGCCGACGAGCTGGACGACGTCGAGCTCGTCGAGGGACGCGTCCGCCTGGAACGACTGATCCACGCGCGGCGTCCGAAGGTCGTCGCGTTCGCGGGCATCACGTCCTACCGCATCGCGTACGGCGAGAAGAAGGCCCGGCCGGGACTCCAGGAGCGGACGATCGCCGGTGCCGCGGTGTGGGTCGTCCCGAATCCCAGCGGCCTCAACGCGCACGAGACCGTCACCTCGCTGGCGGCCGCCTACCGTTCCGCCGCCGCAGCGGCCGGGATCGTCCCGCCGACCTGAGGCACCCACCGAGGGACGCTCTCACCCACCTCGCGTTGCAACCCTCGGTAGGTGACGGAATCCCACGAGACCGTGGTGAACCGGCACCCCGTCAGCGTTTGTCGCGCTGGCCGTCGACCATCGAGGCCGCGACCCTGTCGGCACCACCGGCACGCTGCAGCGACGCCGACAGCGTCGGGAAGACGCCGCCGATCGCCGTGCCGACGCGCAGCTCGACCGGTGCCACCACGACCTCGGCCCGGTTCTTGCGGATCGCGTGCACGACCTTGGCGGCCACCTGCTCCGGGCTGACGGTCCGCACACCGGACGGCAGCTCGGCCCCCGACTCGACGAACATCCCGGCGTCACGGACGAACCCCGGTTCGACGATCGAGAGGCCGACACCCAGCGGAGCGAGGTCCTGCCGCAGCGCCAGCGAGAACCCGCGGAGCCCGAACTTGGTCGCGTTGTACATCGCCGCATTGCCGGAGGCGACCTTGCCCGCCACCGACCCGATCATGACGATGTGCCCACGCCCCCGATCGGCCATCCCCAGCGCGGCGTCGCGGGCCATCAGCATCGGCACCTCGAGGTTGACCGCGAGATTGCGCCGGATCTGCTCGTGCGTGTATTCCAGCACGGCACCCGATCCGGGCAGGGCCGCGTTGGCGACGAGGACGTCGAGGTCGCCCGCGTCGGCCATCAGGCGGCGGACATCATCAGGCTCGGCCAGATCGGCGACGACGACCCGCGCACCCAGCTCGGCCGCCAATGGTTCGAGGACCTCGCGCCGGCGTCCGCTGATCATCAGGTCGCAGCCCTCGGCGGACAGCGCCCTGGCGATGGCCTGACCGATGCCGCCCGTCGCACCGGTCACGAGCGCTCGCGCGCCCCTCAGCTCGAATCCCATCACGATCCTCTCGACGTCCGGACCGCCAGCGTAGGGCGCGCGGGACGGTTCAGCCCGCCTCGGCGACTCTCAGCACCTCGGGCATGACGTCGTAGACCGCGAGGACGAGCTGCTGCACCGCCGCCGCGACCTGCTCGCCGGCTGCGGTCAGCGCGTAGTCGACGTGCGCCGGCAGCGTCGACTGCACACGGCGGTCGATCAGCCCGTCGCGCTCGAGCGACTTGAGCGTCTGCGACAGCATCTTCTCGCTGATGCCGTCGACGTGGCGCCGCAGCTCGCCGAAGCGGGCCGGCTCGGTCGACAGGGCCGCAAGCGTCAGGGCGCCCCACTTGCTCGTGACGTGCTCGAGGACGACGCGGGACGGGCACCCGCCCGCCATGACGTCGAACGGACGATCGGCTTCGCTGGACACGGGCACCTCCTGAGGTTCGCTCATGCTATCACTTGGTTAGCGCTAACCAATAGTTGGCACTTACTAATCGTTAGTGTATGTTCGCAGTGACCGAGCGGACAGCCCGCCCGCACTCGAAAGGACCTCACCATGACCATCGCCGTCACCGCGGCCAGCGGACAGCTGGGCACCCTCGTCGTCGACTCGCTGCTGACCCGCGTCCCCGCCTCCGAGATCGTCGCCATCATCCGCGACAGCGCCAAGGCGCAGCCGCTCGCCGACAAGGGCGTCACGGTCCGGATCGCCGGATACGACGATCCCGATGCCCTCACGGCAGCCCTCGAGGGCGTCGACAGGCTGCTGCTGATCTCGGGCAACGAGTTCGGCCAGCGCCTCGCGCAGCACAGCAACGTCATCGACGCCGCCTCAGCCCAGGGCGTCTCGCTGCTGGCCTACACCAGCGCGCCCTCGGTCGACACGTCCACGCTGCCCGTCGCCCCCGAGCACCTCGCCACCGAGCAGTACCTCGCGACGACCGATCTGGACGTCGTCCTGCTGCGCAACGGCTGGTACCACGAGAACTACCTGACGAGCGTCGACGCGGCCCGTCACACCGGCGTCGTGCTGACGAGCGCCGGCGAGGGCAAGGTCTCGAGCGCTGCGCGTGTCGACTTCGCCGAGGCCGCGGCCGTCGTGCTGACGACCGACCAGCCGCTCAAGCCCGTCTACGAGCTCGGTGGGGACGTCGCGTGGTCGCAGGCCGATCTCGCAGCGACGCTGGGAGACCTGCTCGGCACCACCGTCACCGTGGCCGAGGTGTCGCCCGAGGAGCAGGCCACGACGCTTGCCGCGGCCGGTGTCCCGCAGATGTGGGTCGACTTCACCGTCGCGACCGACGCCTCGATCAAGCAGGGCGAGCTCGAGATCCCGGGCAACGAGCTCAGCACCCTGATCGGACGCCCGGCGACGCCCCTGGCCGACTCGCTGCGCACGGCTGTCTGACCGCACGACCCTGACCGAACGACCCAGCGGGGCCTGACATCGTCGGGCCCCGCCGTTACGGTCTGAGGATGGAACAACGCGTCAGCCTGATCACCCTCGGCGTCTCCGACCTCGCCCGCGCC
Organism: Aeromicrobium fastidiosum; assembly: GCF_017876595.1. Lineage (NCBI taxonomy): Bacteria > Bacillati > Actinomycetota > Actinomycetes > Propionibacteriales > Nocardioidaceae > Aeromicrobium > Aeromicrobium fastidiosum. Next base: position 198,004 of record NZ_JAGIOG010000001.1, read on the forward strand.
CGCCGGTTCTACGAGCACGGCCTGGGGTGGACCAAGGGCAATCCCCAGGACGAGGTCGCGTTCTACCAGCTCACCAACGGTCTGGTGCTGGCTGTCTGGACGCGGGACGACCTCGCAGCTGATGCCCGGGTCGCCGACACAGGGGCGACGTTCAGCGGCATCACGATCGCGTTCAACACCCGCTCGCGCAACGAGGTCGACGAGGTGCTCGCAGCGGCCGAGGCGGCCGGCGGCACCGTCACCAAGCCCGCCGAGGAGCAGGTGTGGGGCGGCTACTCGGGGTACTTCGCCGATCCCGACGGACACCCGTGGGAGGTCGCGTTCAACCCGGGCTGGTCGATCGACGAGGCGGGGCACGTCGCGCTCTCCTGACCCGCGGCGGCTGGGGTGGCGTCGGCACCGACGACCCGGGCCGGCGTACGCAGCGTCAGCCCCAGCTCGAAGCCCTCGGGCATCAGCGTCAGCCGCTCGGTGATCGACAGCTCGTACGACAGGTCGGCCGTCAGCTCGTAGCGGTGCAGCATCCGGGCCAGCACCAAGATGGCCTCGTGCAGGGCGAACTGTCGTCCGATGCACGACCGCTCCCCCGTGCCGAACGGCTTGTACGTCTGCGTCGGACGTCCGCGGGAGTGCCCGGGCAGGAACCGGTCAGGGTCGAACTCGTCTGCGGTGTCGCCCCAGACCGATGGATCGCGGTGCACCGCCGGCAGCAGCACGAGAGCCCAGTCCTGCGGCCGCATGACGTGCCCTGACGACAGGGTCGTGGTCTCGCGCGGGCTGCGCGCATAGGCCGGGGCCGTCGGCCACAGCCGCAGTCCCTCGTCGAGCACCCGGCGCAGGAACCGGAACTTCGCGACCTGCTCGAAGGTCGGCTCGACGTCGCGATCCGGCCCCAGGATGCGGTCGACCTCCTCGTGCGCGCGGGCGAGCAGCCCCGGGTTGCGCGTGAGGTAGTAGAGCGCGAACGACAGCGCGCCCGACGTCGTCTCGTGCCCCGCCACCAGGAAGGTCAGGATCTGGTGCCGGATGTTGAGGTCGTCGAGCCGGGCACCCGTCTCGGGGTGCGGGGTGTGCAGCATGATCCCCAGCAGATCGGTGTCGTCCACTTCGGGAGAGGCGCGGCGGGTCGAGATGATGTCGTCGAGCAGCCCGTCGACGTAGGCCTGGTGGTGCGCGTTGCGCTTGTCGATGCGCTTGGCCATCAACGACGCGCCGGGCATCGAGTTGAGCGTGCCCTTGCGCTGACCGGCTCTCAGCGCGGCGATCATCGCCGGGATGAACGGATGCGGCTCGTCGCGGGTGAACGAGCCGAAGTCCTGGCTGAAGGCCGTGCGGCTGATGGTTTCCATCGTCAGCTTGGTCATGTCGGCCGACACGTCGACCGGGGCCGTGGCCTCGTCCCAGTGGTCGAACAGCTCCTGCGCGGCAGCGAGCATCACGGGGTGGTAGCGCCGCATGGCGTCGCGCGTGAACGCCGGACGCAGCAGGTCGTGCGCGAGCGCCCAGTCGGTCTCGTCGTTGTACGCCGTGAACAGTCCCGCACCGGCGAACTCGCGCAGCGCCTCCAGGGCCGGCGAGAGCGCCTTCTCGAAGCGTGATTCGTCGGCCAGCTCGGCGGAGAGCTCGGCCCCCGTGACCACCACGAACTTCTGGTCGAAGATCTTGAGCTCGAAGATGGGCCCCAGCCCCTTCGAACGCTCGAGCGAGCTCTGCAGCGGCTTGCGGGGATCGGCTCCCAGCACGTCACCGACCAGCGGGCGCCGTCCGGGCGGGTGCGGAAAGCTCTGGCCGCTCCAGTCGTTGCGCACCGTCCGCACCCCTCGCCCGTCGTCCCCGGCCGACCTAGAGCCCGCCGCGCTTGCTGGCTGCGGCCACGATGCGCTGGTAGCCCGAGCCCGTCACTCTCACGAGCACGTCGAGCGCCTTGGCGTCCGCGCCGATCAGCACTCGCGCCTTGTTCTTCTCGACCCCGGCCAGGATGACCTCGGCCGCCCGTTCTGGCGAGGTGCGCGCGATCTTGTCGAACGATGATGCGAGGCGGTCGTGGTCGAGCCCCTCGACCTGCTCGCTGTTGCGCGCGATGTTGGTCTTGATGCCTCCGGGGTGCACGCAGGTGACCTTGACCGGGCGGCGGTCGTTGATCATCTCCTGCCGCAGGGCCTCGGTGAACCCACGGACCGCGAACTTGGCGGCGTTGTAGGCGCTCTGCTTCGGCACGGCGAGGAGGCCGAAGAGGCTCGAGATGTTGACGACGTGACCGTCGCCCGACGCGATCAGGTGCGGAAGGAACGCCTTGGTGCCGCTGACGACGCCCCAGAAGTCGACGTCCATGACCCGGTCGATGTCCTTGAACGACATCTGCTCGATGCTGCCCGTGAACGCGATGCCGGCGTTGTTGAAGACCAGGTTGACGACGCCGAAGTGCTCGGCGACCGTGTCGGCGTACGCCAGCACCAGCTCGCGCTGCGACACGTCGAGGGTGTCGCTGCGCACCTCGGCACCCGCCGCGACGAGCAGCGCCTCGGTCTCGGCGAGCCCCGTCACGTCGACGTCGCTGATCGCCAGCCGCGCACCCCGGCGTCCGAGCTCGAGGGCCAGCGCCCGTCCGATGCCTGATGCCGCGCCGGTGACGACGGCGACCTTGCCGGTGAAGTGGCCCATGACGATCCTCTCGACTCGGATACTGTCGGTATCCGAGATCGACGCTACCAGATAATTGCGTTACGTGACAGACCTGCGGCGGGGTGTCAGGCGCACCTCGGGCAGCGGCGGGGCGGGGATGACCTGTCCGTCGTGACCGTCGACGCGACCGAACCGCTCCGCCGCGGCCTGCCAGTCGTCGCGCGCCAGCACGATGTCGTCATGCGAGCGGCCGATGAAGTTCCACCACATCACGAGCTCCTCGTCGAAGGGCTCGCCGCCGATGACGAGGACCGTCGTGGCGCGGGGCACCTGCAGGCCCACCGCCGCGCGTCCGGGCGCGAGGTAGCGGAGCTCGCGGTGCGCGACCTCGACGCCGTCGACGACGACCGGGCCGTCGACCGCGAGGATCGCGTGCTCGAAGTCGGGTCGCAGCGGGAGCGTGGCCGTCCCGTGGTCGAGCGTCACCTCGGCGCCGACGATCGGGGTGTAGGTCGTGGCCGGGGACGTCGCGCCGCCGAGCTCGCCCAGCAGCACTTTCGCCGTCCAGCCGTCGCCGCTCGCGACCGGCAGGTCGGGGTGGTGCTCGAAGCCGGCGGGGCCCTCGAGCGCATCGGACGGCAGGGCCACCCACAGCTGGATGCCGTGCATGGGGGCGTCGGGGTCGCCGACCGAGAACTCGGAGTGGGACACCCCGTCGCCCGACGTCATCAGGTTGAGCTCGCCGGGCTTGAGCACGACGTCGCTGCCCAGGCTGTCACGGTGGCGGATCTCGCCGGCGATGGGCCACGTGACGGTCTGCAGACCCGTGTGGGGGTGGGGCAGGACGGCCATCGAGTGGCTCGTGGGTCCGAAGTGGTCGACGAAGCACCAGGCCCCCACCGTCGGGAAGCCCTTCTGCGGCAGCGTGCGGTGAACGGTGAGGCCGCGCAGGCCTCCGAGGGGCACCTCGCGAGCGCCCAGCGTCAGGTCTTCGGTCATGCGAGGAGCGTACGTCGCAGCTGGTCGACCGACGTCGATGATCCGCCCGCCTCGACGAACCAGCCCTCGACGCCGTCGCCGTGACCGTCCCAGACCTCCAGGACCGACTCGATGGCCTCGGGCGACACGTGCGCGAACCCCGGCGGATAGGTGTGCGCCGGCGGCGGCCCTGCCGAGCTGGGCCGGAGCCTCGCATCGATCTCGTGCCGTGCGTGCTCGGTGAGGTTGTAGTCGTGGAGCACGTCGTCACCCGAGACGCCGACGAGGCGCAGCAGGAGGGCGATCGAGATGCCCGTTCGGTCCTTGCCAGCAGCGCAGTGGACGAGGGTCGGGCCCGGCTCGTGGGCGATCTCGTCGACGAGACGCACCAGCTCGTCGGCCGCGGTGTCGAGCACGAGCCGGTAGAGCAGCGTGAGGGTGTCGACAGGTGCCACGCCCGGGCGCAGTGCCGCCAGCAGCGGGACGTTGACGATGCGTGCCCCGGCCGCCGACAGCGGATGTGCCTCGGCCAGCTCGGTGGACGACCGCAGATCGATGACCAGCGACGGCGGCCACGCGATGCCGTCGGGGGCCAGGTCGCCGGCCCGGGGAACGGCGCTGCGCAGCACGCGACCCGTCGCCGTCGCGCGGCCGCCTGCCGCGGGAAGGCCGCCGATGTCGCGGAGATTGGGGGTGAGGTCAGGCACGCCGCCACTGTAGGGGGAGGGAGAGACATGTCACGTCGGGGCGTCCGCGTCCGATCGACCGGCCAGCGCATCGTAAAATCGGGTTATGGTCCGTCCCCGCAGAGCTGCCACCACTGCGCTCATCGGCAGTGGTGCCACCCTCACCGGGTTCTACGGATTCCTCATCGGAGAAGCCGTGCTCGCCCGCAGGGCCATCGGCACCACCGACGAGCGTCCGCCCTCCCCCGACGGCGTCTACGGCTACGACCTGCCCGGGCGCCCCATCCGACTGCTCGTCATCGGCGACTCAGCCGCGGTCGGCTACGGCATGACGTCCGCCGAGGCGACACCGCCCGCGATGCTGGGCCTGGGGCTGGCGCACGTCATGGACGCGCCCGTCGAGGTGCGCAGCCGGGCGGTCGTCGGCGCGCAGACGTCCGAGCTGATGCAGCAGATCGCCCAGGTCGACGGGTGGGAGCCGCACGTCGCGGTCATCGTCGTCGGCACCAACGACGTGACGCACCAGGTGCCGCCCAGCACATCAGCCCGCCTGCTCGGCGAGGTCGTGCGCCATCTGGTCGCCGGCGACTGCGAGGTCGTCGTGGGCACGACCCCCGACCTCGGGTCGGTGCGGCCGATCATGCAGCCGCTGCGGTCCGTGGCCCGCCGGTGGAGCCGCAACCTGGCCCGCAAGCAGACCGTCGCCGTCGTCGGTGCGGGTGGGCGCGCGGTGTCGCTCGGCGACCTGCTCGGCAACCTGTTCACCGAGAACCGCGACATCATGTTCGGGCTCGATCGCTTCCACCCGTCCGAGACCGGCTACGCCAACATGGTGTCGGTGCTCGTGCCGGCCGTGGCAGCGTCTCTGCGCGAGAGGGCCCGCACGCTGGCCTACGCCGGCTACCCGTCGACCGAGAAGCCCCGCGACCTGATGTCGGTGCGCGAGGCCGCGGCCGAAGCGGCCGAGAACGCGGGCACCCAGGTCGTCCAGGACTCCGCTCCAGGCGGCCGCTGGGCGACCGTGCTGCGCCGCCGCCGCGCCGGCTAACCGGGCGCTGAATACCACGAGACCGTGGGAATCCGGCACCTACCGGGGGTTGCAACCCTGGGTGAGTGCGGGCAGTCCTCGGTGAGTGACGGCGACCCTCGGCGAGCGACGGCATCCCACGGTCTCGTGGTAATCCGACACCGCCGGCGGGAGGGCCGGGACAGACCGATGGCCGGCCCCCGAGGGGACCGGCCATCGTCATGGGTTCAGCTGGTGATCAGTCGCCACGCAGGATCGCGAGGATGCGCAGGATCTCGATGTAGATCCAGACCAGCGTGACGGTGAGGCCGAAGGCCACACGCCAGGACTCGCGCTCCGGCAGGCCTGCCTGGATACCCTTCTCGGCGTAGTCGAAGTCGAGGATCAGGCAGAAGGTCGCGTACACGACCAGCGCACACGAGACGAGCAGCCCCAGGGTGTTGAAGCCGCGCAGACCGCCGGACTCGAAGACGCCCGTCAGGCTCAGCACCATGTTGATCAGCAGCACGCCGATGATCGCGAAGCCCGAGATCATCATGACCTTGCGGAACTTGTCGGTGACCTGGATGTTGAAGAACTTGTAGGCGGCCAGCGTGCCGGCGAAAGCGACGACCGTGCCCAGGACGGCTTGGAAGACGATCGACGTCTCGCCCACGTATGCGGCGATGACCTTGGAGAAGGCACCGATGAAGACGCCCTCGAAGACCGCGTAGGCCAGGACGAGCGCGGGGCTGACGACCTTCTTGAACGAGTTGACCATCGCGAGGGCGAAGCCGACGAAGACACCGACCATCGCGAACGTCATGGCCTTGCCCATGACTGCTTCGCCCGTGGTCGGGTCGATGACGTCGCCGATCGCGAACCACGTGACAGCTGCGGCGACGGTGAGGAGACCCAGCGTGATCGCGGTCTTTTCGACGACCGAGTCGATCGTCATCCGGCCGGTTCCGGGCTGCGTGTGCGTGGGCGACCCGTTGAGGTCGACCTGCCACTGGGACGGGTCGTTGGCGATCGCGCCGCCGCGGCCGTTGAACTCGGCGCTGCGGGCGAAGACAGGGTTGCTGCTCTTCATGGTTTCCCTCCGTGGGATCGGCTCCGAGCTGGAGTCGTCTTCTCTATCCTATCCAACGCCTGAGACGACCTGTTTGATCCCGGATCACTCGTTGGGTGTTGCAACCACCTCGGCGGCGGGAGCAGGCGGACCTTGGACGGCCGGGACCTTGAGGAAGGGTCCGTTGGCGTACGCCGCCGCCTTGTCAGGATCCGGGTTCGGGTCGGGCACCAAGTCACCGAGGTCGTCGTACGTCATGCGCATGACGGTGAGCGGGTAGACGTTGTAGGCCTGCGCGCCGGTCTCGAGCGTCGCCGGCGTCTGCTGCACTTGCGTCTCGTCGACGTTGCGGTTCGGCAGCAACGGCTTCCCGTCAACATCGAACAGCTGGACGCCGGTCAGCTTGTTGCCCGCCGCGTCGTAGGGGTAGATGTTCTCGATCGGCTGCCCGTCCAGCGACAGCCCCTTCCTGTCGCCAGACGACTCCGAGCTAGACCCGTCTGCATACCCCAAGTTGTAATCGTCGCTCTGACCACCCCACGACCTGGCGGCGGCGAGGACCGGCAGGAGCGCGACGAGCGCCAAGACGTTGCCGGCTATCACCACGCCCTTGACACCCGGAAGACGCCATGTGCCGCGCCCCCCTTGCACGCTCACGACGGCGAACGCCAGGAACACGACCCACCACGCCGCCTCGAACCAGTACCCGTCCTCCATCCCGAAGAAGGCCGCAAGGAGCCAGGTCGCCAGCCATGCCCGAACGATCCACCACAACGGCCGGAGGGACGCCGCGAACTCGGACACGGAGTCGAGTGCGGGATTGCGAGCGATCGCCTCGGCGACGCCGGTCCGTGCTCCTCGCCACGTGTCGATTAGGCCCGTCAGCATCCCGCGTTCGGGGACACGTCCCGGCAGCCCGGCCGCAAGCCGCAGTTCGGCCGCGTAGGCGACCGGATCGGGGAGCGTGCGCCGCAGGTCTTCGGCGAGCGACTCGGCGAGATCGGCCTCGAGCCCCTCGGTCAGGTCGTCGACCTCCTCCGGCGGCAGGTCGGCGAGCGCGGCACGCACGCCCTTGGCGAACGTGACGATCTCGGGCGTGACGGTGGACGTGGTCATGCTGCCTCCCCTGTGGTGGTGCCGAGCAGAGCGTTCATGGTGGTGGAGAACTCGGACCAGACCTTGCGCTGGAGCTCGAGCATCGCCCTCCCCTGGGCGTTGATGCCGTAGTACTTCCGGTGCGGCCCCTCCTCGGACGGGACGACGTACGACGTCAGCGCCCCGGCCGAGTAGAGCCGGCGCAGCGTCCCGTAGACCGAGGCGTCACCGACGTCCTCGAGCCCGGCCGCTCGCAACCGGCGCACGACGTCGTAGCCGTAGCCGTCCTCCTCCTCGACGACCGCGAGCACGGCGACGTCGAGCACTCCCTTGAGCAGCTGGGTCGCATCCATGGATGGGACAGTACCACGCAATCCGCACTAGTGCGTGATCCACAAGCCAAGTCGCAGATGGGCAGCTCAGCCGCGGACGTCGACGAGGTGGTGGACGACGTCGTGCAGGAAGTACAGCGCCAGCGTCTCGACCGTGAAGATCGAGCCGTTGCTGCGCCGTCCCGTGCGGCCCCACGCGTCGTCCGGCACCGCGGCGAACGTCGCAGCGGCCGACCGACCGGACTCGTCCAGCAGGGGGGCCACGTCGGACGCTCGTTGGCCGGCATAGTCGTGCTCGATCGCCGTGACGTCCTGGTCCCAGTTGTCGAACGCCGGATCGTCCTCGGCGAGCATCAGGTCGACCCGCCGGGCGAACACGTCGAAGACGTCGCGGACGTGGCACGCGTACTCGGCGGGCGACCACGTGCCGGGCGTGGGACGCTCGGCCGCGTCAGGTCGGGCCAGCACGGCCTCCCAGCGCGGCAGCGTGGCGAGCACGCGGACGGCCACCTCGGTCGCCGGCACCTGCCCGGCATCGAAGCCGCACTCGGGGCACGGCTGCTCGAGGACCCAGGTCCAGTCCTTGGTGTCAGGCTCGATATCCACGCAACTACGCTAGCGCCCGTGGAACCCGCCCCCTACCGCACCGAGCCCGTCTCGTTCACCCGCCGCGGCGGCCGTCTCTCCGAGCGCCAGCAGGCCGCGTGGGACGCCCTGTCGTCCACCTACGTGACCGAGGCGCCCGACAACGGGCCCGAGACGTCGATCGACCCGTCGTACGTCCTCGACCCGACCGCCCTGTTCGGCCGCGAGGCACCCCTGGTCGTCGAGATCGGCACCGGACGCGGTGAGGCCGTCGTGCACGCCGCGGAGCAGCACCCCGAGCTCAACTTCCTGGGTCTCGAGGTCTACGTGCCCGGCGTTGCGCAGACCCTCGTCACGATGCGTCACCGCGGCGTCGAGAACGTCCGGCTCATGATCGTCAACGCGGCCGAGGCGCTCAGCACGATGCTCGCTCCGGCGTCCGTGCACGAGCTGCGGGTCTGGTTCCCTGATCCTTGGCACAAGAAGCGGCACAACAAGCGCCGTCTCGTCACGCCTGCCTTCGCCGAGCTGGCCGCGCGCGTCGTCGAGCCGGGTGGACGGTGGCGCCTCGCGACCGACTGGCAGGAGTACGCCGACCAGATGCGCGACGTGCTGGCGGGCAGCGCCGACTTCGATTTCGACGGTGACTGGGCCCCCCGGTTCGAGGGACGCCCGCTGACCCGCTTCGAGGACAAGGGACTGCGCGTCGACCGCGACATCCGCGACCTCGTGGCGGTTCGGCGGACGCCCGGGAGCGACGTGCCGACCCTCTAGGATGAGGCCATGACCACCGACGTGACGAACGCCGAGAAGCTGCGGATCTCCGACGGGTTCGTGGTGTGGATCATCGGGACCACGGTCGAGGAGACCTCGGTGCTCGATCCCATGCCGGAGGGTGCCGAGATGATCGAGACCCGCGACGAGGACGCGCCGGAGTCGGTCGACGCGGCGATCCTGTTCGCCGACGACCGCACACGGCTCGCCGACAGCTTCGACGACGTGCTGCCACAGCTCGGATCGATCCCCGTCGTGTGGGTCGCCTACGCGATCCGCGAGGACGACATCGACGAGGACTCCATCCAGGAGCTCGTCGCCGACTACGGCTGGTTCGCCGAGGAGTCGATCCTGCTCGACGACACCTGGGCTGCGCTCCGCATCGAGCAGTCGTAGCCGGCTAGCCTCGCGCGAGCCTGAATCGGGTGGTCCAGATGCCCGGCGGCACGTGCTCGTCGGCCTCGCGGACGAAGCCGTGCCGCGCGTAGAACGAGACCGCAGGAGCGTTGTCGCGGCCCGTCGACACGACGACGTCGCGTCCGTCCGTCGCGCTGAGCACCCGACTCAGCATCGCCGTGGCCACCCCCCTGCGCATCGCCGGCGGGCTGACCATGACCTTGGCGAGGTCGACGTGGTCGCCGACGCCGGTCCACGCGACCGCGCCGACGAGCTCGACGCCGTCCCACGCCATGAGCCAACGTCCTCGCCAGGCGGCCAGGGCGTGTGCGTCCTCGAGCAGCGGTGGCAGACGGTCGTCCCCGACCAGCTCGGCCTCGACGGCGTACGACGCGAGCTGCAGCCCCAGCACGGCTGTCGCGACGAACGGGTCGGCGGCCGGGTCGGGCGAGGACAGGATCATCCGGTGCCCTCCCCTCCCCCGTCGTCGATGCGGGTCAGCCTACTGCCGCCGGCGTCCGGACGGCGCTACCAGCGGGGATGGATCTCCGCCCGTAGCAGCCGGTCGTAGATCTCGTGGACGTCGGCGTCGAAGCCGTCCGGCAGGTCGACGGCAGCCGCGGCCGCGTTGCCTCGCGCCTGCTCGACGTTGCGCGCACCAGGGATGGCCGCGGTGACGCCGTCCTGCGCCAGGATCCAGGCGATCGCCGCCTCTGACGGTCGGACGCCGGAGGGCACCAGCGCACCGAACTCGCGCGCCGCGGCGACCCCCGTCGCGAAGTCGACGCCGGAGAACGTCTCGCCGACGTCGAACGCCTCGCCGGACCGGTTGTAGGTGCGGTGGTCGTCGGCGGCGAACGTGGTCTGCTCGGTGTAGCGACCCGACAGCAGCCCGGACGCCAGCGGCACCCTGGCGATGATGCCGACGCCTGCCTCGCGCGCGGCCGGCAGCACCTCGTCGAGGGGCTTGAGCCGGAACACGTTGAGGATGATCTGGACGCTCGCGACGTGGGGGCGGGCGATCGCGGTCAGCGCCTCGTCGACCGTCTCGACGCTGACGCCGTAGGCCGCCATGACCTTCTCGTCGACCAGCGTGTCGAGGGCGTCGAAGACCCGGTCGTCGGCGAACACCGCGCTCGGCGGACAGTGCAGCTGAACGAGGTCGAGGGTCTCGACGCCGAGGTTGCCGCGCGACCTGTCGGTCCAGGTGCGGAAGTTGTCCATCGTGAAGCTGTCCGTCACCTGCTCGCCGCGGCGGCCCATCTTGGTCGCGACGAACACGTCGAGCTCGGGCCGGCTGCGCAGGTACTCGCCGATGATCTGCTCGCTGCGGCCGTCTCCGTAGACGTCGGCAGTATCGAAGAACGTCACCCCCTCGTCGACCGCGGCGTCGAGCACCGCGACGGCGTCCTCGTGACTGACGTCGCCCCAGTCGGCACCCAGCTGCCAGGTGCCGAGGCCGACCACGGAGACGTCGCGTCCCGTGCGTCCGAGTGTGCGGGTGTCCATCAGGCGATGCTCCTTCGAGGGGTGGACCTCCACCCTAGGCACCGGCACCGACGCGCGCCCGCCCGGCGGCCTCAGCCGACGATCAACGGCTGCAGCGGGTGGATCGCCGGTGCGGCGGCGAGCTCGGACCCCAGCACCGAGAGGGCCGACTGGATGTGCGGGGTCTGCATGTGCGCGTCGAGGTCGGACTGGCCGTCCCACTCCTCGACCGTGATGAAGGTGCCGGCGGCGACGGTCGACTCCGACAGGTCGTACGCGATGCACCCCGCCTCGTCGCGGGTCGGCTCGACGAGGCCCTTCAGCGCCTCGCGCACGACGTCCTCCGAACCGGGCTTGGCGGTGATGACGGCGACGACGTTGATGCTCATGCGACCTCCGGGTGGTGGGTGTGCAGTCACCGTACGGCGCGTCGAGCCCTTCTGCCTGTCGGACGTCTCACGGCGCTCGCCACGTGAGGCCACGCTCGGCCAGCTCGTCGGTGAGGAGGCGGATCGCGCGCGGCCCGACACCGTGGATCGCGAGCAGCTGTTTCGGCGTCGCCTCGGTCAGCTGGGCGAACGTCGTGAAGCCGGCGAGCGCGAGCTGACGACGGGCCGTGCGGCCCAGCGACGGTGGGTACTCGGTCGGGACAGGGGAATCCTCGGGTGGCATCGGGCCCTCCTGGTTCGTCTCGGCGGGTGCTCCCGGTGGGGGTCGAACCCACACTGCGACGGGTTTAAGCCATCTGCCTCTGCCAATTGGGCTACGGGAGCGCGAGGTCAGCCTAGGACAACGTCGTCCGGGCGCTGTCCCGCGAGCAGCCGAGCGACCTGGCGGCGGACCACGGCCTCGATGCGAGGACGCATGGCGCTCGACATCCCGCCGACGTGCGGGGAGATCAGGATGCCCGGCGTCGTCCACAGCGGGTGCTCGGGCGGGAGCGGTTCGGGGTCGGTGACGTCGGCGGCCAGCCGGATGCGTCCGGCTTGGCGCACGACGGCATCGGTGTCGACGACCTTGCCGCGCGAGACGTTGACGACGACGGCACCATCGGGCAGCGCCGTCAGGAACGCATCGTCGACGAGCCGCGTGGTGCTGTCCGACAGCGGGACGGCCAGCAGCACCGCATCGACGGTGGGCAGCAGGTCGGGGAGCTCGTCCTGGCCGTGCACCGTGCCGCGGTCATCCTCACGGGACGTCGAGGCGACGCGCACCAGCTCGGCACCGAAGCCCCCGAGCCGTTTCTCGATCTCCCGGCCGATTCCACCCGTCCCGAGCAGCATCAGCCGCCGGTCGATGAGGCTCGCGGTGAAGCTCTTGTTCCACTGCCCGGTCTCGCGCGCATAGCGGTCGATCTCGCGCTGGGACGCCAGCAGCAGGGCCACCGCGAGCTCGGCCGTCGACCCCTCGTGGACCCCGACGGCGTTGCAGTAGACGATCCCGTCCGGCAAGGAATCGGCCACGCCATCGAAGCCGAGCAGCTGCGACTGGACGACGTCGAGCCGGTCGGCGTCGAGGACCTCGAGCCCTCCAGCGGCCAGGGTGTACGGCCGCAGAGCCAGATCGACGTGGTGCTCGGGCTGCGGGGCCCCCATGTCCCACACCGACAGCTCGACGCCCTCGAGGTCGTCCAGGCTCTCGAGCCAGCTCTCGTCGGGGACGGTCACGTGCAGGGTGCGGGAGGTCATGAGTCGATCATGCCGAGTGGCGCAAACCAGTGCGCGAGTGGTGCGTCGTGGTCAGACACGCCGTCCCGAAAAGACCAAACGGCAGCACTCCCCCGCAAGCGGGAGGTGCCCCCAGCGGACCGCGGGAGCGGTCAGGTGGCCATGTCCCAGGCGATGCCGTCGAGGATGTCGTGCTCGCTGACCACGAGGGTGTCGGTCTCGAGCGGCAGCAGGGCCACCAGACGATCCAGGATCAGCGACCCGGCACCGATGACGTCGGCGCGTCCGGGGTGCATGAACGGCAGGGCGCGACGGTCGGCGATCGTCATCTGGGCCAGTGACAGGCACGCGGCGCTCACGTCGTCGAGGTCGAGCCGGGCCAGGTGGATGGCCGCGGAGTCGTACGACGGCAGACCCAGCGAGTGGGCCGCGACCGTCGTGACGGTGCCCGCGACCCCCACGAACGAGCCGACCGGCGCGATCTGCGACACGACGGGCGCGAGCACCGCGTCGACGTGGTCCATGCACGCCGTGACCTCCGCGACGGGTGCCGGGTCGCCCGCGAGGAACCTCTCGGTGAGCCGCACCGAGCCGATGTCGAGCGACACCGACCACTCGATGCTGTCGCCGGTACCGACGACGATCTCGGTCGACCCTCCCCCGATGTCGACCACGAGCGTGCGCACCGAATCGAGCCCACGGGTCGCGCCCAGGAACGATGCCCGGGCCTCGTCGAGCCCCGCGAGCACGACGGGTCGGACACCGAGGATGCCCTCGACGGCGTCCTCCAGCTCGGCCGCGTTGTCGGCATCGCGCACCGCCGACGTGGCGCAGAACCGGATGTCGGTGACCCCGAACATCGCGATGAGCTCGGCGTACTCGCGGGTGGCCTGCAGGGTGCGGGCGATGGCGTCCTCGGCGAGGTGGTGGGTGCGGTCGACGTCCTGTCCGAGACGGACGACGCGCATCTCGCGCAGGAGGTCGGACTTGTCGTCGTCACCCACGTCGCTGATCAGCAGACGGATGGAGTTGGTGCCGCAGTCGATCGCAGCGACTCGGGCGCGATGCTCAGGCATGCCGACGAGCATAGCCATCGCCCGCCCACGCGAGCCGCAGCCGCAGGCGTGCGAAGCCTCACACGCCCGTCGCGTGCCGCCTCAGTCGTCGACGGGCGCGACCCACTCGGGGTCGCACGGGCTGCCCCGCCACCACTCCCCGAGCAGCTCGAGCGTCTCGTCGCCGAGCGGGTTGACGCCGGGGCCCTTGGCCAGGGAGTGGCCGGCCAGCACGTGCAGGCACTTGACCCGGGTCGGCATGCCGCCGGCCGTGATGCCGTCGATCTCGGGCACGTGGCCGAGCGCCTCGCGCTCGGCGAGGTACTCGTCGTGCGCGCGCTGGTAGGCCTCGGCGAGGGCCTGGTCCTCGAGCAGCCGGGCGCTCATCTCGCGCATCAGGCCGGACGCCTCGAGCGTGCCGATCTCGCCGGCCAGGCGCGGGCACGTCAGGTAGAACATCGTCGGGAACGGCGTGCCGTCGTCGAGCCGCGGCTCGGTCTTGACCACGTTGGGATGGCCGGACGGGCAGCGCGACATGATCTCGAGGATGCCCCGCGGGGGACGTCCGAGCTGGTCGGCGACGGCGTCGAGGTCGGCCTGGGCGACTGTCACTGGTTCTTCAGCACCTTGTCGGGTTCGGGTTCGGTGGTCGGGGCGGGGGTGGGCTTCTTGCCGGCCTCCTTGACGCTGCCCCAGAGCTTGTCGTACCACTCGGGGTCGGCCGGCCGGGGAGGTGCGTCGAGCGTCGGGACGTCGGCGCCCTGCACCTTGCCGTCGCTGCCGATGACCCGGTATCCGACCTCGCCCGGCGAGACCCAGCCGAAGCGTTCCTTGGCCTGCTGCTTGACGTACGCGGGGTCGTCCCAGCGGGAGATCTGGTCCTCGAGCTCGACGATCGACTCCTTGCGCGTCGCGATCTCAGCCCTGGTGGCCTGGATCTCGGAGCGCTGCTGCCACCACGCGTGCAACGTCGACGTGTACGACGCGATGAGCAGCAGGACGACCGCGAGCAGCACGATCGCCCGCGTCGTCAGCTGAGGGCCGGAACCGATCGAGCCCGTCGAGACGGACTTCGCCGGTGTCGGGCTCGGGCGGGACGTCGCGGACGCTCCCGCCCGGGGGGTGCGGCGTCCACCCCGCGTCGCGGTCGGCTTCCGGGATGGAGGCCGACCGCGACCGCGGGGCGAACGTGATGCCATGCGTCAGAGAGCCAGCCGGGGGAACGCCGAGGCTCCCGCGTAGCTGGCCGCCGAGCCCAGCAGCTCCTCGATGCGCAGCAGCTGGTTGTACTTGGCGACACGGTCGGAGCGGGCCGGCGCACCGGTCTTGATCTGGCCGCAGTTGGTCGCGACAGCGAGGTCGGCGATCGTGGTGTCCTCGGTCTCGCCCGAGCGGTGGCTCATCATGCAGCTGAAGCCGTGGCGGTGGGCCAGGTCGACCGAGTCGAGGGTCTCCGTGAGCGAGCCGATCTGGTTGACCTTGACGAGCAGCGCGTTGGCAGCGCCCTCGGAGATGCCTCGGGTCAGTCGCTCGACGTTGGTCACGAACAGGTCGTCGCCGACGATCTGCACGTCGTCGCCGATCGTCTCGGTCAGCGTCGTCCAGCCTTCCCAGTCGTCCTCGTCGAGGGGGTCCTCGATCGAGACGATCGGGAAGTCGGCGGCGAGCTGCGCGTAGTAGGCCGACATCTCCTCGGCCGACTTCTGCTGGCCCTCGAAGGAGTACGAGCCTGTCCCAGAAGAAGACGCCGAAAAGAACTCGGACGCGGCGACGTCGAGCGCCATCGCGATGTCGGTACCGACCTTGAGGCCGGCCTTCTCGACCGCGACCGAGATGAGCTCGAGCGCGGCCCGGTTGGAGTCGAGGTTGGGGGCGAAGCCGCCCTCGTCGCCGAGGCCCGTGGAGAGTCCGCGCTCGTTGAGCACCGACTTGAGCGCGTGGTAGACCTCTGCACCCTGGCGCAGCGCCTCGGAGAACGTGGGCGCGCCGATCGGCGCGATCATGAACTCCTGGATGTCGACGTTGGAGTCGGCATGCGAGCCGCCGTTGAGGATGTTCATCATCGGCACCGGCAGCACGTGCGCGTTGGGACCGCCGACGTAGCGGAACAGCGGCAGCTTGGCCGAGTCGGCGGCGGCGCGGGCGGCGGCCAGCGAGACGCCGAGGATCGCGTTGGCGCCGAGCGTGGCCTTGTTGGCGGTGCCGTCGAGGCCCAGCATGGCCAGGTCGATGGCGCGCTGGTCGTCGGCCTCGAAGCCCACGAGGGCCGGGCCGATCGTGTTGTTGACGCCGGCGACGGCCTTGAGCACGCCCTTGCCGAGGTAGCGCTTCTTGTCACCGTCACGCAGCTCGACGGCCTCGAAGGCACCCGTCGAGGCGCCGGACGGCACCGCGGCGCGCCCGATCGTGCCGTCGTCGAGGGCGACCTCGACCTCGACGGTGGGGTTGCCCCGTGAATCCAGAATTTCCCGTGCTCCGACGGCGTCGATGCGTGCCAAGAGACTGCTCCTCATGAGTGAAAGAACGTGCTGCCACAGCCTAGTCCCGCGGGCCCACCGGCCCGCACCGCCTCGCCGCAGGCGGAGCGGCGGTGCACTGACGTCCACCGAGATGGCCGAAGTGGACGCCAGCGCACCGCCCGGGTCGGCTCAGTGGGGGTGCGAGTACGGGTCGGACGCGCGCTCGGTCAGCTTGATGCGCTGCCACTGGGCGTCGATCTCGTCAGCCGTGGTGGGGACGTGGTCGAGCGTCTCGGGCGCGAAGACGTGGGGGTTGCGGCGGATCAGCTTGGCCGCGATGCCGGCTGCCACGTCATCGACGTCCCAGCCCTGCGACTCGGCGGCGATGCGGGCGTGGAACACCACCTGCATGAGCAGGTCGCCGAGCTCTTCGCGGACGTGGTCGGAGTCGCCGTCGGCCAGCGCCTCGTGCACCTCCTGCGCCTCCTCCAGGACGTACCGCGCCAGCGACTCGTGCGTCTGCCCGGCGGTCCAGGGGCACTCGCGGCGCAGCCGGTCCATGACGTCGACGACGTCGAGCAGGCCCGATCCGGGCAGGTCGTAGGAGCCGAAGACCACCTCGACCTGCCGCTGCTGACCGTCCGGTCCCGTCAAGTCGTCGGCCACCGAACGGGCCCACGTCGCGTCACCCGTCGGTGCGATCCATACCGAGCCCGGCTCGTAGGTGGGCGCGCCCGTGCCGGCATCGACGGCGATGCCTGAGTCGACGATCGCCCGGACGTGCGGATCGTCGACGGAGGCCCGCACGACGCTCGCGGCGCGCAGCGCGTCCCACGCGGCCAGCGTCAGGATGCCTGGGGCTACACGCGGGCTGAGCACCAGCACCTGCATCGTCACGAGCAGCGCTGACTCGCCGGCAGCTCCTCGTCGACGGGCGACTCGGGGTCGACCGGCGTCACCGAGACCGACCCCGTCGCGGCGCGCTGCTCGCCCTTGCTGTCGAGCCCGAACCGCGGGGCGAACGAGACGTCGCGGGCGGCGAAGCCCGCCAGGATCTCGCTCTGCCCGAGCTCGGCGAACTGCGCCTCGTTCTCGGTCGTGGCCTGCTGGTTGGTCTTCTTCTCGGCCAGCGCGACGGCGATCGCCGAGACCTCCCGGCTGTCCTCGATGGCCTGGGCGAGCTCGTCGAGATCGGCCCCCGGGAAGGACTTCGACAGCTCGTCGCGCTGCTGGGCGGTCAGCTCGTAGCTGCTGGGCCCGATCGTGATGTCGTGCGAGGCCGCGAGGTCGCGGGCGACCCGCAGCGACACCAGGCCGACGACCGCCTGACGGCGTACCTCCGCGTTGCTGACCGTCGTGATGCCCTGCGCCCGCGCGGCCTGGGCCGTCAGGGTGCAGTAGGCCGAGGCCGTGCGGTCGAGGGTGTCCATCGAGATCGTGCGACCGTCGACGACCGCGGCCGATCCGGGGTGGACGGTGCCGCAGGCAGCGAGCGACAGACCCGCGACCGCGAGGACGACCGCGCGTGTTCGAGTGAGCATGGTCACAGGCTACCCACGGCCGCTCAGCCGCGTGGGAGGTCCCTCGCGTCGGAGCCGGTGGCGTGCAGCGTGGAGTGGTGACGTCCGTAGACGAGGTAGACGACCAGACCCAGCGCCAGCCACACCAGGAACCGCAGCCACGTCTCGACCGCGAGGTTCGTCATCAGCGCGATGCAGGCGACGCCCGAGACGGTCGGCAGCAGCGGCACCTGCGGAGTGCGGAAGGGACGCTTCATCTTCGGCCTCGTGCGACGCAGCACCACGACCGCGATCGAGACGACGAGGAACGCGAAGAGCGTCCCGATCGACACCATCTCGGCCAGCACGGCCAGCGGCACGAACGCACCCAAGATGGCGACGGCGACCGTCGTGCCGACGGTGATGACGACGGGCGTGTGGTACTTCGGGTGGATCCTGCCGATCGCCGGCGGCAGGAGACCGTCGCGGCACAGCGCGAACCCGATGCGTCCCATCGCCACGATGTCGACGAGGATCACCGACGTGAGACCGGCGACGGCCGCCGTCCCGATGATGATGCCCGCCCAGCCGAGGCCGACCTGGTCGAAGGCGTCGGCGAGGGGCTCGCCCGTGCTGAGCCGGGTGTACTTGACCATCCCGGTCAGGACGAAGCACACCGCCACGTAGAGCAGCGTGCAGATGATGAGCGTGCCGATCAGGCCCCGCGGCATGTCCTTGGCGGGGTCCTTGGTCTCTTCGCCCAGGTTGGCGACGGCCTCGAAGCCCGAGTAGGCGAAGAACACGATCGCCGCGGCCACGAGCACGCCCGTGACGCCGTACGCCGTCTGGTCGATGCCGGTGATCCACTGCCAGAGCGGCTGCTTGAGCCCGCTGGCGCCGGTGGCCTTCTCGCTCGGGGGGATGTACGGCTTCTGGTTGTCGAGGCTGACGTAGAAGAGTCCGACGCCGATGATGAACAGGCAGATCGACACCTTGACGACGACGAGGGCGTTGGTGACGAGCTTCGACTCGCGGATGCCCATCGCCGCGATGACGCCGAGCACCACGACGATGAACACGGCACCCAGGTTGATGACGCTGTCCTCCTCGCCGAAGAAGGCCTTGGGCAGGTCGAACACGCCCTGCAGGTAGCCCGACCAGCCGCGGGCGACGACGGCCGCGCCGAGAGCGAACTCGAGGATCAGGTCCCAGGCGATGATCCAGGCGAAGATCTCGCCGATCGTCGTGTAGGCGTACGTGTACGAGCTGCCGGCCGTGGGGACGGCGGCGGCGAGCTCGGCGTAGCAGAGCGCCGCCAGCATCGCGACGACGCCCGCGACCAGGAACGAGATCATGACGGCCGGTCCGGCGTTGTCCTTGGCGGCGGTGCCGGTGAGGGTGAAGATGCCCGTGCCGATCACGATCCCGATGCCGAAGCCCATGAGGTCCCAGACGGTCAGACGGCGGTCGAGGCGGGCGTGGTGCCCCTCCTCGGTCGGGTCCGCGTCGTTCTGGTGGATGACGTCGTCGACGTCCTTGGTGCGCACGAGCTGCTTCCACGTCCCCGGTGAAGTCATGGGACGACGCTAGTACGCCGGTTGCCATCCGCAACCGATTGGGTTCCGGACCGGACCGAGGATGAGGGTTCTCGGCAGCCACCACTACCCAAAGCCCTCATCGTCAGTTCCCCGCCGATGACGCACCGGCGCTCGCCTAGGGTTGTCGCATGATCCGACAGCGGCTGGCCCGCACCATCGCCCGGTTGATGCGCTACCGCATGGTGGGCGACGTCCCGCAGACCGGCATCCTCGTCGGTGCCCCCCACACGTCCAACTGGGACTTCATCACGATGCTCCTGGTCATGTGGCAGGGCGGAGCCCATCCCCGCGTGCTGGTCAAGAAGCAGCTGTTCAAGGGGCCCGTCGGCTGGCTCCTGAGGGCTCTCGGCGGGGTGCCGCTCGACCGCGACAACGCGGGCACGGTCGTGCGCGACCTCGTCGACGAGGCCGGTGCGGGCAACGCCTTCAGACTGATCCTCGCTGCCGAGGGCACCCGGTCGCGCGGCGAGTACTGGAAGTCCGGATTCCTGCGCCTGTCCCGCGAGACGGGGCTGCCCATCACGCTGGCCTTCTTCGACCCGCCGACCAGGACCATGGGCTTCGGCCCGACGTTCCACGCCACCGACGACGTCACCGCCGACATGGACATCGTCCGGGCGTTCTACGCCGACAAGCACGGCATCAAGCCCAAGAACGCGACGCCCCCGCGGCTGCGCGAGGAGGGCTGACCGCTAGGCGGAAGGACGTGCCGTGCCGACCCGGTCGCGACCGGCCCGCTTCGCCCCGTACATCGCACGGTCGGCGGCACGCAGCAGGTCGGCGACCGATCCGCCGTCGTGCTGGGCGACGCCGATCGTGACGGTGACCCGGGCCGAGACGTCACCGAGCGTCATGGGCGTGCCCGAGACCGCGGCGCGCATCGCCTCGGCCACCTCGGCCGCCTCCGAGGCACGCCGACCGGCGAGCACCGCGACGAACTCGTCGCCGCCGAACCGGCCCAGGACCGTCGCCGCGCCCGCGGCCCGGTCGACCCGTTCGGCCATCTCGCGCAGCACCTCGTCGCCGGCGACGTGGCCGTAGGTGTCGTTGATCGCCTTGAAGGCATCGACGTCGAGCAGGGCGATCGACAGCGGCTCCGCCTCGTCGCGGGCCGCGATGACGGCGCGCCGCAGGACCTGGTCGAGCTGGCCGCGGGTGAGCACTCCAGTTACTGGATCGTGCCGGACACTGTCGGCCGAGCTGCTGTGCGTCGATGCCAGGGCGACGTCACGGCACATGATCATCCAGCCGGAGGCCCGTCCCTGCGCATCCGTCAGCGGCGAGCACCGCGTGACGGCCTCGCGGGCGGACGCTCCCGAGCCGAGCACGACCCTGGTCTCGACGTGCTCGGCGAGGGGCACGGTCGTGCCGAGCACCGTCTCGACCGAGTCGCCCACGCCGACGCTGCTCCCGCCCGGCACCGCCACGACCCGCCTCGCCGACGCGTTGAGGCCCACGAGGCGACCTCTCGTGTCGAAGAAGAACACCGGATCGCCCATCTGGTCGACCGCCGCACCGAGATCGACCGGCACGACGTCGTTGAGTCCCTGCCCGAAGACCGAGCGGTGCAGCACGGCCAGACCGGCCACGGCGATGTACTGCGAGAGGTGCAGCTGGCCGACCTCGACCACGAAGATGGCCACGACCAGCACCTGCAGCACGACGATCTGGCTCCGCTGCTCACGATCAGCGCGCGAGGCGCGCGTCGCCAGTGCGATGGCCGACGCCAGCACCAGGGCGATGCAGTAGGCCGTGTGCACCTGGTAGGCGATGCCGAACACGAGCTCTCCACCCGGCTTCGAGCCGACCAGGCCGTGCCACGGGTTCGTGACCTCGAGCACGAAGATCGAGATCGACTCGAGCACGAACACCCCGACGAGCCACCGAGGGGGCGACCAGCGCGGCAGCACTGCGCGACGGGACATCACGAACACCGCGGCGACGCATGCCGAGACGGCCGCGAGCCACAGCCCGACGACGGGGTAGGGATAGCGTCCCGGTTCGTCGAGGCGGTCGAAGGCCGCGATCGACCAGCACCAGACGGCTGCGGCGAACGCCGCCGCAACGAACGCGCCGGCCCCGAACGTCGCGCGCCTCCGGGCCCACCCGGAGATCGCCAGCATCAGCGCCACGAGCCCGGCGACGACACTGACGGCCATCAGCTCGCCGCCGGCACCAGGGTGTCGATGACGGTGCGGGTCCACTCGAGCAGCTCGCGGCCCACGAGCGGCTTGCCGCCGATCGGCGCGGTCTTCGGGCGCGGGATGAGCGCGACCTCGGCGGCGACCTTGTAGGTGCTGCGCGGGTAGACGCGCTGCAGCCGCATCTGCGCCGAGTCGGGCAGCTTGAGCGGAGCGAACCGGACGTTCGGCCCGGCTGCCGTCACCTCGGTGAGTCCCGCCTCGCGCACCCGGACGCGCAGGCGGGCGACCTCGAGCAGGACGTCGACGGCCTCGGGCGGCTCGCCGTAGCGGTCGACCAGCTCGCCGCGGATCTCGTCGACGTCGGCCAGCGCGCGGACGTCGGCCAGCCGCTTGTACATCTCGAGCCGCAATCGCTCGCTGCTGACGTAGTCGTGCGGCAGGTGCGCCTCGATGGGCAGCTCGATCTTGACCTCACGCTCGGGCTCCGCGTCGCCGCGGGCCTCCGCGACGGCCTCGCCCACGAGGCGGACGTACAGGTCGAAGCCGACGTCGGCGATGTGGCCGGACTGCTCGCCGCCCAGCAGGTTGCCGGCACCGCGGATCTCGAGGTCCTTCATCGCCACGGCCATGCCGCCACCGAGCTCGGAGTGCTGCGCGATCGTGGCGAGCCGGTCGTGCGCCGTCTCGGTGAGCGGCTTCTCCGGCGGGTAGAGGAAGTAGGCGTAGGCGCGCTCACGCGAGCGTCCGACACGGCCACGCAGCTGGTGCAGCTGCGACAGGCCGAGGGTGTCGGCCCGCTCGATGATCATGGTGTTGGCGTTCGACACGTCGAGCCCCGACTCGACGATCGTGGTGCAGACCAGCACGTCGTAGCGCTTCTCCCAGAAGTCGACCATGACCTCCTCGAGCTGGTGCTCCCCCATCTGGCCGTGCGCCGCGGCCACCCGCGCCTCGGGCACGAGCTCCTTGATCTTGGCGACGGCCCTGTCGATCGACTGCACGCGGTTGTGGATGAAGAAGGCCTGGCCCTCGCGCAGCAGCTCGCGGCGGATCGCAGCGACGACCTGGCGGTCCTCGTACGGCCCGACGAACGACAGCACGGGGTGGCGCTCCTCGGGCGGCGTCGCGATCGTCGACATCTCGCGGATGCCGGTGATGGCCATCTCGAGCGTGCGCGGGATGGGCGTCGCCGACATCGAGAGGACGTCGACGGCTGCGCGCAGCATCTTCATCGCCTCCTTGTGCTCGACGCCGAAGCGCTGCTCCTCGTCGACGATGACCAGGCCGAGGTCCTTGATCCTGACGCCGGGCTGCAGCAGCCGGTGCGTGCCGATGACCATGTCGATCGAGCCGTCGGCCAGACCTGCCAGCGTCTCCTTGGACTCCTTCTCGGTCTGGAACCGCGACAGCGGCTTCATGACGACCGGGAACTGTCCGAACCGCTCGGCGAACGTCGCGTAGTGCTGCTGGACGAGCAGGGTCGTCGGGACGAGCAGGATGACCTGCTTGCCGTCCTGGATCGCCTTGAACGCCGCCCGCACCGCGATCTCGGTCTTGCCGTAGCCGACGTCGCCGCACACCAGGCGGTCCATCGGCACGGTGCGCTCCATGTCGCGCTTGACCTCGTCGATCGTGACCATCTGGTCGGGCGTCTCGACGAAGGCGAAGGAGTCCTCGAGCTCGGCCTGCCACGGCGTGTCGGGGCCGAAGGCGTGACCCTTGGTGGCCTGCCGCGCAGCGTAGAGCTTGATCAGCTCGCCGGCGATCTGGCGGACGGCCTTGCGCGCCTTGTTCTTTCGCGTCGTCCAGTCGGCACCGCCCAGCCGGTCGAGCGAGGGCGACTCGCCGCCGACGTAGCGGCTGATCTGGTCGAGCTGGTCCATCGGCACGAACAGGCGGTCGGCGGGCTGTCCGCGCTTGGACGCCGCGTACTCCATCACGAGGTACTCGCGCGCCGCGCCCTGCACGACGCGCTGCATGAGCTCGACGTAGCGGCCGACGCCGTGCTGCTCGTGCACCACGAAGTCGCCGGGCTTGAGCTCGAGCGGATCGACCTGCTTGCGACGCCGGGCGGGCATCTTGCGCTCGCTGCGATCGGCGGCACGCTGCCCGACGAGGTCGTCGTACGTCATGACCGCGAGCTGCAGCGGCGACGACACGAAGCCCGTCGACAGCTCGCCGATGACGACCTGGACGATGCCGGGCGTCGGGGCGGTCACCTCGTCGTCGAGGGCGGCGGGCACGTCGCTGTCGGCGAGCCACTCGAGGGTGCGCTGCGCCTGACCTGCGGCGGGGGCCACGAACACGACCCGCATGCCGGCCGCGACCCAGCGGCGGATGTCGTCGAGCGCGGCGGACGTGTCGCCGCGGTAGGCCGACCCGGCCTCCATCTCGACGGCACGCTGGCCTTCGTCCAGGTCGAGGCCGAAGGGCGTCTGGGTGAACCAGGTGTGACCCAGCGCGAGCGTCTCGAGCTTGACGTCGTCGAGCGAGTGGAAGGCAGCCGAGCCGAGGTCGATCGGCGACTCGCCGCCGCCGGCGGCCGCGGCCCACGACGCCTGCAGGAACTCCTCGCTCGTCGCGACCAGGTCGGCGGCCCGGGCCCGGATGCGCTCGGGGTCCATCAGCAGGACGGCCGAGCGCTCAGGCAGCAGGTTGACGAACGACTCCATTCCCCCGCCGGCTACGCCCCCGTTGGCGGGGGGACCCCCACTATCGGTCACCAGGACGGGAGTCAGCGACTCCATGCCCTCGACGGCGTGGCCCTCGGACAGCTTCGTGAAGATCTCAGCCAGGCTGGGGTGCTCGACGGCCAGGCGGGCCGCGCGCGCCCGCACCTCGTCGGTCAGGAGCAGCTCGCGGCACGGCGGAGCCCAGACGTGCGTGATCTCCTCGAGCGTCCGCTGGTCGGCCACGGCGAAGCGCCGGATCTCGTCGACCTCGTCGCCGAAGAACTCGATGCGCAGCGGGTGGTCCTCGGTGGGCGGGAAGACGTCGATGATGCCGCCGCGCACCGCGAACTCGCCCCGGCGCTCGACCAGGTCGACGCGGGAGTAGGCCGCACCGGCGAGGTCGGCGACGACCTGGTCGAGGGCGATCTCGTCGCCGCGGTGCAGCTCGACCGGCACGAGATCGGCCAGCCCCTTGACCTGCGGCTGCAGCAGCGACCGGATGGGGGCCACGACGACCCGCAGCGCGCCGCTCGCGGTCTCGGAGTCGAGCTCAGTCGCCTGCGTCGGGTGCACCAGGCGACGCAGCACGGCCAGCCGGCGGCCGACGGTGTCGGACCGCGGCGAGAGCCTCTCGTGCGGCAGCGTCTCCCATGCCGGGTAGTACGCGACGGCGTCAGCGCCCAGCAGCTCGCCGAGCTGGGCCGTCAGGTCCTCGCCCTCGCGGGCCGTGGCGGTGACCGCGACGACGGTCGCCTGCTGCGCGAGAGCCGCGGTGAGGAACGGTCGCAGCGGCTCGGGGGCCTGGACGTCGAGGGCATCGACGCCGCCGGCACGCTCGGCGAGGACGGCCGCGACGGTGGGCTCGGAGGAGACGATCGAGGCGAGGCGAGAAAGAGTCATGTCTATCGGTCACCTCCCCTCATCGGTTGAAGGCGCTCTGGGTCTGGTCCAGTCCCACCGTGACGAGGCTCTCGACCGCATCGGCAGCTTCCTCGATGTACACGGGCAGGTCCTTGCGCTCGGTCGAGCTGTACGGCTTGAGCACGAAGTCGTGGACGTCCTGCCGCCCCGGAGGACGACCGATGCCCACGCGTACCCGGTAGAACTCACCCGAGTCGAGCGACTGCCGCATCGACTTCAGCCCGTTGTGACCGTTGTCGCCGCCGCCGAGCTTGACCCGCAGCATGCCGAAGTCGATGTCGAGCTCGTCGTGGATCGCGATGACGTGATCGGGCTCGACGCCGTAGAACTTCGCCAGCGTCGAGACCGGCCCGCCGCTCTCGTTCATGTACGACTTGGCGCGACCGAGGACGACCCGCTCACCCGCGAGCCGTCCCTCGATCACGTCACCTCGGCCGGACTTGTGCTTCTTCCAGCCGAGGTTCTTCATACTTCCGCCCATGCGCAGCGCGAGGGCGTCGGCGACCATGTAGCCGATGTTGTGCCGCGTGGCGGCATACGTCGGGCCCGGATTTCCGAGCCCGACGACCAGCCAGGTCACTACTCGGACTCGGCAGGAG
The DNA here is from genome assembly GCF_017876595.1 of Aeromicrobium fastidiosum. Taxonomy (NCBI): domain Bacteria; kingdom Bacillati; phylum Actinomycetota; class Actinomycetes; order Propionibacteriales; family Nocardioidaceae; genus Aeromicrobium; species Aeromicrobium fastidiosum. The sequence goes on from NZ_JAGIOG010000001.1 coordinate 223,652, forward strand.
CCTCAGCCTTGGCGTCGCCCTCGGCAGCGGCCTCTTCGGCGTCGGTCGGCTCGTGCTCGATGCCGAGATCGGCCTCGGCCTCGGCGAGCTCGGCCTCGAGCTGGGCCTCGGTCGGGGCACCCGTGACGTTGACGATGAGGATGTCGTCGTCGACAGCGAGGGTCGAGCCCTCGGGCAGCTGGACGTCCTTGGCCAGGATCTGGTCGCCGGCGACCAGGCCCTCGACCGAGACCTCGAACGACTCGGGGATGTGGGTGGCCTCGGCCTCGATCGCGATCGACGCGTTCTCGAGGACCACGAGGTTGCCGCTGACGGCCTCTCCGACGGTCGTGATGCGGACGTCGACGGTGACCTTCTCGCCCTTGCGGACGATCAGGAGGTCGGCGTGCTCGATGAAGCCCTTGAGCGGGTCGCGCTGGACCTGCTTGGGGATCGCGAGGTGCGACTCGGAGCCGACCTCGATCGTGAGCAGCGCGTTGGCCGAGCCCTTGAGCGCCAGCATGAGCTGGTGACCCGGGAGGGTCAGGTGGACGGGGTCGGCGCCGTGACCGTAGAGGACGACGGGGACCTTGTCGGCGCGACGGATGCGGCGGGCCGCACCCTTGCCGAACTCGGTGCGGGTTTCGGCGGCGATCTTGATCTCGGCCACGGGAGGCTCCTGTTGGGTACGTCGAACGTGCGAAGGATGGGGATGTCACCCTGGGGTCGAGGCGCTCGACACAGCACTCCTGTGGAGCGCCCTGTCGATCACGGTCCGTGAGGACCCTCGCCGAGGCAACCTCACCAGCCTATCGCAGCGTCCTTCGACGGTGAAATCGCGGCCACAGGACCTCCTCGGAAGATAGGCTGTGCGCATGGAGCCGTCCCCGGTCCGCGATCGGGTCCCCGACCCGGCGGCCACGCACTTCGGCGAGAGCGTCTTCCGGTCCCAGGTGCTGCTGACCGGAGCCGTCGGCTTCGTCATCTGCATCACCGTCGCCCTCTCGAAGCGCGACCTGAGTGACAGCCCCGCGTTCTTCATCGGCATCACGGCGATCCTGTGGGTCACGATCGCTGCCGCCCTGGTGCCGTGGCTCCGCATGGCCCAGCAGTGGCAGATGGTCGTCCCGCTCCTCGACATCGCAGCACTCGGCATGCTCCGCATCGCCGTGCCCGACAGCGGCTTCGGCATCCTCATGATCTTCCCGGTCATCTGGCTGGCGACCTCGTTCGGCCGGTGGGGTGCCGTCTCGGGCGCGGGGCTGGGATCGGCGATGCTCGTCACCCAGACCGTGCTGATCGAGACGGGCCGGACGTCCTTCGCCCGCGGGACCACCAGCCCCATCGCGACCACCAGCCTCGCCGTCGCGCTCACCTTCGTCGCCGGGGTGCTCTACACGACCTCGCAACGGGTCTCGTCCCAACGCGTGCTGCTCCGCCGGCAGACCCGCATGCTGGAGGCCGCGCTCGGCCGGGCCCGCACCCAGGAGCTGACCCTGCGCGAGGCGCTGGACGCCGTCGAGTTCGCGGTCATCAACCTCGACCCCGACGGGCGCACCCTGACGGCGAACCGCGCGACCCACGCCCTGCTGTTCGAGCTCGGCCTGCCGGTCACGACGACGTGGGACCGGTTCCCGCTGTACCGCTCCGACAAGGTCACCCCGGTGCCGCCCGCCGAGTTCCCTCACGTGCGGCTGCTCGCCGGCGAGGCGGTGGGCAGCACGACCTACTGGATCGGGCATCGCACCGGCACCCGGTTCGCAGTCGATGTGTCCGCCCGTCTGATGCACGACCACGCCGGCCAGGTCGACCGGATCGTCGTCGTGGTGCGCGACGTGTCGGCCGAGGTGCGGGCCATCGCCGACCGCGACGACCTCGTGACGTCGATGTCACATGAGCTGCGCACGCCGCTCAGCTCGATGCTCGGCTACGTCGACCTGGCCCTCGAGACCGATCTCCCACAGGCCACACGCGACATGCTGCAGATCGCGCTGACCAACGCCGAGCGGCTCAACGCCTTGGTCACCGACCTGCTCGCGGCCCGTTCCACGAGTCCTGCCAACGCCATCACCCTCAGCCCCGCCCCGTACGACGTGTCGGCCCTGGTCAGCGAGTCCGTCGACGCGATCCGGCCCATGTCGGCCGAGCGGCTCATCTCTATCCACCTCGACATCGACGACGGCGTCGAGGCCGAGGTGGATGCTTTCCGCCTGCGGCAGGTCGTCGACAACCTCCTGTCCAACGCGATCAAGTACAACCGCATCGGCGGTCGCATCACGATCTCGGTCGCGGCAGTCCCCGGCGACGATGCCGACGGCACGGTCGAGATCCGCGTCGCGGACACGGGTCGCGGCATGTCGCTGGAGGAGCAGAAGGGCCTGTTCGAGCGCTTCTACCGGGCCGAGTCCGTGCGCGGTTCGACGGTCCACGGCACCGGGCTCGGCCTCAGCATCTCCCGCGAGATCGTCGTCCTGCACGGCGGGACGATCGAGGTCGACAGCGAGCCCGGGCGTGGCACCGAGGTCGTCGTCCGCGTGCCCCGACGGTCGACGTCCGGCGCGGCCGCCTCCCATGCCCCACCGGCCCTCGCGGCCGACTCCCACCACCGAGAGGCCTGACGTGTCCATGGACATCGACCTGGAGACCCTGCTGATCGTCCGCGTCCTACCGGTGACGATCGCGACCGCGATCTTCGCCACGACCGCCGCCCTGCGCCACAACGACGAGGCCAACCGGGCCTGGACGGCGGCCTTTGGCGCGGCGCTCTGCGTCTCGGCGCTCGACGCGATCTACGCGGCGGACGGTCAGGCACCACTCGTCGTGACGGCCGCCGGCGACGCCTCGACGGTCTTCGCGCTCGGCGCGATGTGGTCGGGCGCGCGGCTGCTCGACGGCCGGGCGCGCTCCCACATCTGGGTCGTGGTGGTCGTCGCCCTGGCCGCAGCGGTGCCGACGCTCGTGCAGTCGTCGACCCCGGGCCCGGGCCTGAGCACGGCTCTGCCCACGGGTGCTGCCGGCGTGTTCGCGTGGCTCGCGGCGTCCGAGCTGATGCGCGGCACCATGCGGCTCAACCTCAACGCCAGGATCCTGCAGACCGTCTACTTCCTGTTCGGGGCCTGGTACATCACCGCGGCCGCGCTGGAGGCCAGCGGTGCCGCGACACCCAGCATCTACAGCACCGCGCTGCCCTTCACGGGAATCTTCATCGTCTCGGCGATCTGCCTGTCGGCCCTGCGGGTCGAGCGCGCGGGCAACTGGTGGTCGGTCAGCTCGGAGGCCCACCGGCGCTCCGACCTCGGTGTGCTCTCGTCCGAGGCCTTCCGCGAGGACGCCCACGACCGCATCGAGCGCGCCACCCTCGCCGGCAGCCACGTGGCCCTGGTGCTGGCCGAGATCGAGGACCTCGACGAGCTCAACTCGGCCTTCGGCCGACAGGCTGGCGACAGCGCCCTGCTGCACTTCGCGGGCATCATGCGCTCGCGTCTGCCGGCCGATGCCCTGCTCGGCCACCTCGGGGCCGGCCGGTTCGTCGTGCTGGTGGCGTCCGCGGCCCCCGACGCACCGGCGACCGTCGTCGACGCGATCCGCACCGGTCTGACCGAGTCGCCCGTCGGCGAGGGCATGGAGCTGCGTTCCGACGCCAGCTTCGGCACCGCGCACTCCCTCGACTCGCCTGCCACCCTCGACTCGCTGCTGGGCCGGGCCGACGCCGACCTGACCCGCGCCCGGCAGAACTGAGCCGATCCTGAGGCGGCCCTGAGCCAATCCTGATCTTGACCCGTCAGGCTGGTGCTGTGGGACGGCACCGGCCGGTCCACGGCGGACGAGGAGCAGCATGAGCGACGAGGGCATCGGCTACGCCGGCCAGGCGGCACCCTTCATCGACCCCCTGATGGACCAGTACGCCGACCAGTTCATGGCCAGCATCGAGGCCCTCCCGACCTACCGGTCGACGGTCGGCTGCGTCATCCCGGCCTACAACGAGGAGGACGCCATCGCGGGCGTGCTCGACTCGCTGCTCTCCCAGACCCTCCTGCCCGACGCGATCCACGTCATCGTCAACAACACGACCGATGCAACGGTCGAGATCGCCAGCCACTACGCGGGGCTGCACACGCGTGGCGAGGGTCGCGACGAGCAGATGACCGAGATCTTCGTGCACGACATCGGCGAGAACCCCGACAAGAAGGTCGGTGCCCTCAACTACGGCTACACGCTGGTCGAGGGCATGGACTACCTGCTGGGCGTCGACGGCGACACGACCGCCGATCCGCACGCGATCGAGTACCTCGTGCGCGAGATCCAGGACGACGAGCGCATCGGCGGCATCTCCGCGATCTACAGCATCGACGACAGCGGCCTCGACTCGCTGATGGGCAAGTTCCTGATCGCCGGGCAGCGCGCCCAGTTCGCGGCCTTCAACATGCAGAACCTCCTGCGCGGACGCAACATGGCGGTCCTCGGCGGCCAGTACTCGATCTTCTCGACCACGGCGCTGCGCGCGGTCGTCAAGCAGACCCACCAGCGGTACCCGTGGGTCCGCGACAGCGAGATCGAGGACTCGCTGCTGTCACTGGAGATCAAAAGCGCCGGCTACCTGACCAAGATCAGCGCCCACGCGCGCGCCAACGTCGGTGGCATGACGACGCTCCAGTCGCTCGACGCCCAGCAGGTCAAGTGGAACACCGGCGCGATCGACCTGATGTGGCCCGGCCAGCGAGGCGACACCAAGGGGCAGCCGCTGCACCCCAACCTGCGCCTGCGCTGGTTCGAGAACATCTCGATGGCCACGAACGGGTTCACCCGCCTGGTCTTCCTGTTCCTGCTCATCACCTCGCTGATGCTTCACGCCTTCGTGTTCGTGTGGCTGTGGATCGTCCCGACGATCATGGCGACCCTGCTGAACCTCCGCACGGCCCATGCGATGCAGAACGCCAACCGACGCGACTACCTGTTCGCCCTGCTGTTCTTCCCGGCCGAGCTCTACATGTGGGTGCGCCTGGGCCACTTCGCCCGGTCGTGGACCAAGTTCGCGAGCAGCTCGCAGACCGACAACTGGGCCCTGCAGGCCAAGGCCGAGAGCGGCGGAGGCGGCCTCGCGCACTTCTTCCCGATCGCCGTCGTCGCGGTCGTCGTGTCCGGCGCCGTGGCGATCTGGGCCCAGCTGCCGACGTCGCTGCAGTCGGACGTGCTGGTGGGCGGCTGGACCGTCCTCGGCATCGTCACGGTCCTCCAGACCGCCTGGATGGCGCTCAAGCTGCTCAAGCGCCACAAGGGCTTCCAGGCATGACCCGTCGCCCGTCCCCCCTTCGTTCAGCACAGTCCCTCCCCCGCCGCCCTCAGGAGCATCCCGTGACCACGCCCCACCACCACCGCGCCCTCCGCCGCCGCGTGGGCCAGGCCGCCATCGCCGTCGTCGCCGTCACGGCGCTGGGCGGCTGCAACCTCGGCACGTTCTCCGCGTCGTCCGACGCGCCGGCCACCGCGGCCACGCCCACCCCGACCCCCACGCCGACGTTCGACTCGCAGTTCACCAAGGACGGGACGTTCCAGTCTCACGTCGACATCGACGGCGTCGACTTCGTCTACACGCTCTACCCGACCAAGTCGACGCCCCGCACCAACGAGTGGTTCCCGAAGGGCAACAAGTTCTTCTCGTTCACGTTCCAGGCCTACGACCTCGATCGTGAGCTGCGCGACCCGTTCAAGACCAAGCGCAAGGTCTACCTCGACCGCATCGAGGTCGAGTCGGCGACGACCACCCCGACGGGCACCGTCGAGCGTCCGTACGCGCTGGATGCCCGGGCCCAGGACATCACGTTCGACCCCGAGGCCGTCACGTCGAAGTACGGCATGCTCATCACCTCGCCGAAGGGTGCCTTCGAGCTGCGCAACCAGCCGATCGGCGACCTCGCTACCGACACCACCGGCCTGACGCTGACCTTCCGGGCCACGGTGCGCATCCAGCGCTCGGCGGGCTCGAAGTCGTTCATCCGCGAGACGATCCGCCAGGAGGTGCCGATCGCGATCTTCGCCTCCGACACCCCGACGCAGGTCGCCGAGATCCCCGTCGACGCGAACTGACCTCGCCCTGCACGACGAAGCGCCCCGGCCCATGGGCCGGGGCGCTTCGTCGTGCAGGCTGCAGGTGTCGCCGTGCGTGCGTCAGGCGGAGTCGCGGTCGGACGCCAGTCGGTAGCCGACGCCGCGCACCGTCTCGATGAAGCGGGGTGTCGCCGACGAGTCGCCGATCTTGCGGCGCAGGTTGGCCATGTGGACCTCGACGGCGCGCTTGTCGGCGTCGTTGACGTAGTAGGTCGTCACGTAGCTCTCTCCGCGCAGGGCCAGCACGAGGTCTGCCTTGCTGCGCACCCGGCGGCCCGAGTTCATGAGCGTGGCGAGGAGGTCGAACTCGCTACGGGTCAGCTCGACCCCGCGTCCGTCGACCTGGGTGAGCCTGGTCTGGGTGTTGAGCTGCAGCCCTCGGTGCTCGAGCCAGCCGTCGGCGGTCGCTGCCGGCGCCGCCGGTGCGGCCGGCGCGGCCGGCGCGGCCTCGGCAGCCGGAGCCGGTGCCGGCTCATGGACCGGCTGCCGGTACGCGGGCGCGGGCGGTGCCGCAGCGACGGGAGCGGGCGCGACGGGCGGCGCCGCCGGTGCCGGGGCGTGGTGGACCGTGACCGGCGCGGGCTGCGCCACCGGCTGGGGTGCGACCGGCTGCTGAGGCGCGACGGGCTGGACCGGCGGGGTCGGCTGGGGCGGGATCGGCTGCGGTGCAGGCACGGTCTGGACCTGCGCGTCGACGGGTGCCGCAGCGGCTCCGGCGACCCCTGTGCGCTCGCGCGGACGGCGCAGCAGCGTCTCAATGCGCGCCCGCAGCTCGCGGGGCCGGAAGGGCTTCAGCAGGTAGTCGTCGGCACCGGAGTCGAGCCCCTGCACGATGTCGATCTCGTCGGCCAGGGCCGTGAGCATGATGATGTAGGTGCCGCTGAACTCGCGGATGCGCTTGGCAGCGGCGAAGCCGTCCATGCCGGGCATCGAGACGTCGAGCGTGGTCAGCACCGGGTCGTGGGTGCGAACGGCCTCGATGCCGTCGGCACCATTGGTCGTCAGGATCGTCTGGAACCCGCTCTGCGTCAGCACCGTCTTCAACAGGTTGCGGACGTCGGCGTCATCCTCGATGATCACCGCGAGCTTGTCTTCGACTCCTTCAGGCATGATCTCGATCCTAGTGGCGGCCGGGGTCGGGCGCGGTCAGCCCGACCCACCGTGTCGATGACATTGGTCTCACCAGCCGGCCGTACGGGCCAGCTGCAGCGCCCGTTCGGTCCAGAACTGGCCCGCCGGTGGGCCCCCGCCGCACGTCCCGTCGCTCTCGCCCGGCGGCTTGATCCACAGGTAGGCGTCGAGGTGACCGTCGTCGGCCACGGCAGGCTCACGCCCCAGGGCACGCCCCTCGGGGTTGCACCACTCACCGTTCGAGCCGGCACCGTTGCGGCTCGTGTCGGTGACGTAGTGCGCGCCGCCGAGCGCCTTGCTGATGGCCTCGGCGTACGTCCGCTCGTCGGCGGCCGACTCGTAGCCCGACACGTTGGTCGAGAAGCCGCGGGCTCGGTCGACCCCGGCGTCGGTCAGCATCGTGGCCATGGCGCGAGGATCGGTCCAGCTCGCGTGGCCCGCGTCGACATAGACCGTGACGTCCCGGTCGTCGAGCTGGTCGACCGCACCACGCAACAACGTGGTGCGCTGCTGGCCCTGCCCGCACTCCGCGGCCGTCGCGAGGGCGTCGGGCTCCAGGATCGCCACGGCGTGCTTGCCGGCCGTCGCTGCGATGGCCCCGACCCACTGCGCGTACTGGTCGGCGGGCAGACCACCGCTGCTCTGGCCGCCACTGCAGTCGCGGTCGGTGATGCCGTAGATCACGAACACCGGCGTGCGACCCGCGAGGTCAGCGGCCATCGCGACCTTGGTGACGACAGCACCGACCCGGTCGACGGGGTACGCCTCCGGCGTCAGCCAGAAGCCCTGCGGGACCTCGGCGAGCCGGCTCAGGATGCGCTGGTCGTCGCCCGAGGCCGCCTGTGCGGCACCCGCGGCGGCAGTGTCGGGCGACGTGTAGAGGGGCTGGTCGGCGAAGGGATTGGACGACCCGCCCACGCCCAGCAACCGGGCGCCGGCGAAGACGACGACGAACAGCACGACGGGGATCGCCAGAAGGACGGGCATCGACGGGCCCCGACGTGTACCGGACATGCTGCTCAGCACCCTTTCGTCGCCTGCAGCACCGCCGTGGGCCGCTGTTCACTCAACCCTCTGAGGATACCGGCCGGTGCGGTCAGGGGCCGGGCGGGACGGTCGGCACTGACCCCTGCGCGGGGCTAAAGTGGCTCGGTGTCGAGATCGCGCGGCACGCGTACCGGATGGAGATCTCCCACATGCCCACTCGACGTCGCACCGTCGTCGCCGCGCTGCTGTCGGCCCTGCTCGCATCGGGGGCGCTGGTCGGCCTGTCGGCACCCGCCGAGGCCGCCGGCACCCAGATCTTCGGCCGCGTGACCGACGGCTCGACCGGCAAGCCGATCCGGACCGTCAAGGTGCTGCTGTTCGGACAGGGCTGGAACTACCTGACCCGGGTCAAGGTCAGGTCCAACGGCGTCTACCAGATCACGGCACCCGGCCCGGGCAGCTACCACCTGCAGTTCGTCGACGGACGCCCCGCCTACAACACCAAGGCCTATGCCGCGCGGCTCGACGTGCGGGTGCGCGTGGGGGCCACTCCGGTGCAGAAGAACGTCCGTCTCAAGCGCGGCGGGGCCATCGGCGGCGTCGTCAAGGTCAAGGGCAAGCGGGCCGCCAGCGCCCACATCCGTGCCATCAGCAGGGGCGGCCAGGTCATCGAGGTCGACGCCAACAAGCGCGGCGAGTACGCCCTCGGCGGCTTGGCCAAGGACGACTACCGGGTCTTCGCCTACGACGTCAAGAACCGCCGCGTCGGCACGAGCAAGCTGATCCGCAAGGTCAAGCTGCGCACGTTCCGGCAGGCGTCGTTCAACCTGAACACCAAGCCGGGCCTCATCCGCGGGTTCCTGACGATCGGCGGCGCACGCGCCCGCGGCATCGTGTACGTCACGGCCGTCAACAAGAAGACCGGCGAGTTCTGGGTGCAGAAGGTCTCGGCCGGCAACATCTCGCTGCGCGGCCTGACGCCCGGGCCCTACCGGCTGCAGGTGCCCGACACCAACGGCTACCTCGGCGGCTCGTTCAACATCGGCAACGTGCGTGCGGGCGGCAAGCGCAACGCCACGATCAACCTCGCCACTCGCGGCGGGACGGTCTCGGGAGTCGCTCTCGACGCCGAGACCAGCCGGGGCATCCCCAACATCAGCGTGCGACTCACCGACGCCAAGGGACAGGTGCAGGCCGAGATGCCGACCAACCAGGACGGCACGTTCCGCATCGGCGGCACGATCCGCCCGCAGAACGGCATGACGCTGACGGTGTTCGCGTACAGCACGATCCAGGGCCGTACGTACGTCCCTGACAGTCGCACCGTCAACATCGCCAACGACAGCGACCAGTACGTCGAGGTGAGGCTCGGCAACACCGATCCTCCGAAGCCGGCACCCAGCACGTCGACGCCCGCGCCGAGCACATCGACGCCTACGCCAGCACCCACGACGTCGACCCCGACACCGATCGCCTAGGGCTTCAGGGCGCGGAGCGCCCTGAGCCTCAGGACTTGAACAGGCTGGTGACGGAGCCCTCTTCGAAGACCGCGGCGGTGGCCTGGGCCAGCAGCGGGGCGATCGACAGCACCGTGAGCTTGTCGAAGCGCTTGTCGTCGGCGATCGGCAGCGTGTTGGTCACGATGACCTCGCAGGCCGTCGAGTTCTTGAGCCGGTCGACCGCCGGACCGGAGAACACCGCGTGGGTCGCCGCGATGACGACGTCCTCGGCCCCGTCGGCCATGAGCGCCTCCGCAGCCTGCACGATCGTGCCGCCGGTGTCGATGAGGTCGTCGACCAGGATGCACACGCGCCCCTCGACATCGCCGACGACGCGATTGGCCTTCGACTCGTTGGGACGGCGCGGGTCGCGGGTCTTGTGGATGAACGCCAGCGGCGCGCCCCCCAGGGCAGCGGCCCACTGCTCGGCGACCTTGATGCGTCCGGCGTCGGGCGAGACGACCGCGAGGTCCTTCTTGCCGTAATGCTTCTTGACGTGGCGGGTCAGGATCGGCATCGCCAGCAGGTGGTCGACCGGCCCGTCGAAGAAGCCCTGGATCTGGGCGGTGTGCAGGTCGACCGTCATGAGGCGGTCGGCACCGGCGGTGAGGAACAGGTCGGCCATCAGGCGGGCCGAGATGGGCTCGCGGCCGAGGTGCTTCTTGTCCTGGCGGGCATAGCCGTAGAACGGCAGGATGACCGTGATGCGCTTGGCGGACGCCCGCTTGAGCGCGTCGACCATGATGAGCTGCTCCATGATCGCCTCGTTGATCGGCGCGGCGTGGCTCTGCAGCACGAAGGCGTCGCAGCCTCGTACCGACTCGTCGAACCGCACGTAGATCTCGCCGTTCGCGAAGTCGTACGCCGTCGTCGGCACGACCTCGATCTGGAGGAGGTCGGCGACCTCCTGCGCGAGCGTGGGGTGCGCACGCCCCGAGAACAGCAGCATGTTGCGGGTCGGGGTCCGCTTGGACAGGCTACTCACCGGGTGCCTCCTGAAGGGGTTCTGCCTCGGCCTCGCCGGCGGCCAGGTCTGACGGGGTGCCCGGACGCTTCGCCGAGACCCACCCCTCAATGTTCCTCTGTGCCCCCGCGCTGACTGCCAGCGCCCCCGGTGGGACGTCCTCGCGGATCGTCGCGCCGGCACCCGTGAACGCGCCGTCGCCCACCGTCACCGGCGCGACGAAGGTGTTGTTGGAGCTGGTCTTGGCGTGCCGGCCGATCGTCGACCGGTTCTTGTGGACGCCGTCGTAGTTGGCGAAGATCGTGCCGGCACCGATGTTGGCCCCCTCGCCGATGTCGGCGTCGCCGACGTACGACAGGTGCGGCACCTTGGCACCCGCTCCGATGGTCGAGTTCTTGACCTCGACGAACGTGCCGATCTTGCCGCCCTCGCCGAGCTCGGCACCGGGCCGCAGGTAGGCGAACGGGCCGACGGACGCCTCTGCCCCGATGACCGCGTCGGACCCGTGCGTGCGGACGACCGTGGCACCGGCCCCCACCTCGACGTTGCGCAGCGTCGTGTCGGGTCCGATGGTCGCTCCGGTGGCCACGTCGGTGGCACCGAGCAGCTGGGTTCCGGGCAGGATCGTGACGTCGGGAGCCAGGGTCACGGCGGAGTCGATCCACGTCGTGGCGGGGTCGACGATCGTGACTCCCTCGGCCATCCAGCGGCCGGTGATGCGCCGGTTGAGCTCGCGGCCGAGGCGGGACAGCTGCGCCCGGTCGTTGACGCCCTCGGTCTGCCAGACGTCCTCGAGCACGTGCGCGCCGACCGGGCGTCCCTCGGCGACGGCCTTGCCCACGATGTCGGTGAGGTAGAGCTCGCCCTGGGAGTTGTCAGACTCGAGACGGGCGACCGCGTGGGCGAGGAACTCACCGTCGACGACGAGGATGCCGCTGTTGATCTCGCGGATCGCGCGCTCGTCCGCCGAGGCGTCGGCGTGCTCGCGGATGGCCGTGACGGCCCCGTCGGGGTCACGCACGATGCGGCCGTAGCCCGTGGGGTCGTCGACCTCGGCCGACAGGATCGTGACGATGCGCCCGGCCGCGCGATGGTCGACCAGCAGCTCAGCGAGGGTCTGCGACGTCAGCAGCGGCACGTCGCCGTAGGTGATGACGACGGTCGCTGCGGGCTGCGCGTCGAGTGCCTGGAGCGCCACGTGAACCGCGTGCCCCGTGCCGTTCTGCTGCTCCTGGACGGCCTGCACGATCGCGGGGTCGTGGGCAGCGATCGCGGCGGACACCTGCTCACGGTCGTGTCCGACGACCGCCACAGTGGTGCGGACGCCCGCGCCGGCGACGGCGACCAAGGCGTGCTCGATCATGCTGCGGCCCGCGATCTCGTGCAGCACCTTCGCGCGGCTCGACTTCATGCGGGTGCCGGCACCCGCGGCCAGGACGATCGCGATGATGCCGGTGTCGTTCGAGCTCGTGGTCACAGGACTCCTTCGTGGGCGGAGCACGGTCGGGCGTGCAGAGCTGCTGGCTCCCCGGGTAGGAGTCGAACCTACGTCGCTTGTCCGCATTCAAAGTGCGGCGGGCCCTGCCGGCAGACCAACCGGGGAACGTCGATCCCGCGTCGGCGGACCGACCCGGGACAACCCGGTCAGCGTACCGGAGTCAGCGGCTCCGGCGGGCGACGGCGAAGACCCGGGCGAACGGCATGACGGTCCCCCACGTCCTGGCCGGGTAGGCCGCGCGCAGCGCTGCGCCGTACTCGGCGACGAAGTCTGCGCGCAGCCCCTCGGGCAGGGCGGCAAGGACGGGACGGGCCCCCGTCCCCGAGATCCAGTCGAGCACGGGATCGTCGCCGTGCAGCACGTGGAGGTAGCTCGTCTCCCACACGTCGGCCTGCCAGCCGGCGCGCACGAACAGGTCGAGATACGTCTCGGGTGACGTGCCGCGGTCGTCGTGCAGCCCCTCGGTCAGCTCACGGTAGGCCGGCCTCGAGGCGATCTCGGACAGGAGCCGGTGGCTGGGCCCCGAGTAGTTGTTCGGCGTCTGCAACGCGAACGTGCCACCCGGCGCGACGTGCCCGCTGAGCCGCTCGATGACGGCGAGCTGATCGGGCACCCACTGGAACAGGGCGTTGGAGACGATCAGGTCGACCGGTGCCTGCGGCACCCAGGTCGCGACGTCCGCCAGCTCGTACGACGCCCGGTCGTCGGCGTTGTCGGCGGTGGCGCGGTCGATCATCTCGGGTGACGAGTCGACGCCCAGCACGGTGGCGTCGGGCCAACGGGACCGCAGGACGGCCGTCAGGTGGCCCGGGCCGCAGCCGAGGTCGACGATCGTGCGCGGCTCACCGTCGACGCGGGCGACGAGATCGACGAACGGGCGCGAGCGCTCGTCGGCGTATCTCAGGTATCGGTTCGGGTCCCAGGTCGTCATGGTCCGACGGTACGTCCGGCATATCTTGATGTCAAGATACTTGACGTCGTGACATCGACATGCGCTCCCACTGACCCGCCAAGGCCATGAGCCGCGCGTCGTCGTCGCGGCGGGCGACGAGCTGGATCGCGAGCGGCAGCCCGTCGTCGGTCGACCCGGACGGCATCGAGACGGCCGGGACACCGGCGTGGTTCCACTGCGCCGTGTACGGGTAGAACGCGCCCATCGCGAGCACCGTCGACAGACCGCCCCGCCCCTTCCAGTGCCCGACGGGGATCGCGGGACCGCTCATGACGGGCGTCAGCAGCACGTCGACGTCCAGGGCGTCGTGCACCGACCCACCCCACGTCACACCTTGGCGTCGCGACCATGCGACGGCCCGCCGCCCGAAGGGACGGCCCAGCCGGGCGATCGACCGCGTCCTCGCCTCGACCGCCTGCGGGTCGTCGAGGTCGGCGGCGTCCTGCGCGATGCCGCCGAGGTAGCGCACGGTCAGGGCCTTGGCCGCGACGGGATAGGGGATGTCGACCTCGGTCACGGCGTGGCCCGCGTCCCGCAGCAGCGTCGCGGCGCGCTCGACCTGATGCCGCACCCGCGGGTCGAGGGGTGCGGCGGTGGTCGCTGCCGCTGCGCTGAACGAGACGCCGATCCGCACCGGGGCCGGGTCGGCGGACGCCGCCTCGACGAGCGAGGTCGCGAACGCGCCGAACGCGTCGAGGAACACGGCGCTGTCGACGACGCGCGCGGCGAGGCCGCCCTGCGTCGACAGGTCGTGCCATCCGCCCGAGCTCGGCATCGTGCCCTGGGTCGGCTTGAAGCCCACCAACCCGCAGCACGCGGCCGGGATGCGGATCGAGCCCGCTCCGTCGGACGCTGTCGCGAAGCTGACGGCTCCCGCGGCCACCAGGGCTGCCGACCCGCCCGACGACCCGCCGGGCGTGCGGCCCAGATCGTGGGGGTTGCGGGTGATGCCGGTCAGCTCGGACTCCGTGAACCCCGTGATGGCCAGCTCCGGCATGGTCGTCTTGGCCACCACGACCATGCCGGCGGCGCGCATCGCGGCGACGAGGTCGGAGTCGGCGACCGCCACCGTCGTCGCTCCACGGCTGCCCTGCCCGGTCACGCGACCGCGGACGTCCAGGTCGTCCTTGACCGCGACGGGGACGCCGAGCAGCGGGCCCTCCTCCCCCGCCGCACGCCGACTATCGGCGTCGTCGGCGGCCTCGAGCGCCTCATCGGCCAAGACCGCGACGGTCGCGTTGATCGTGGGCTCCACCGCGGCGATCGCGGCCAGGGTGGCCTCCGTGAGTCGACGCGACGTCAGCTCGCCGGCGCGCATCAGCTCGGCGAGGCGGGTGGGACCGGCAGCGACCAGAGCCGCATCATCGAGGGACACGTCAACACGCTACCGCCGGGCTCCGGGCACCGGAAGCGGTATCGCGGGCAACCCACAGGTCGCTCTCAGGCGCGCGGTCGGGCTCGTGCCTACGCTCGGGACATGAACTCCTTCTCACCCCGGCGGGCCGGAGCGCTCGCCGCCCTCGGCGTCGTCGCAGCCCTCGCTCTCGCGGCCTGCTCCTCGACCGGTGACGACCCGGCCGCCTCGTCGCAGCAGTCCGCGACGACCCCCACGACGCCGTCACCGGCACCCACCACCGCCGACACCACGGCCCCGCCGGCGAGCCCGAGCCCCGCCGCCGGCCCGCCCACCTGCCGTGCGGCCGACCTCACGGTCCGCTACGCCGATGACGCGGGTGGCGGCGCGGCCGGCAGCACGTACGGCGACCTCGTGCTCACCAATGCGTCCGGCAGCCCGTGCGCCATGACGGGCTGGCCCGGCGTCTCGTACGTCGGCGGCGGCGACGGCCCCCAGCTCGGGGCCGCCGCCGACCGCACCGGCACGGCCGACGTCATCGTGCTGGGGGCCGGGCAGCGGGCGGAGGCGCAGCTGAGAGAGGTCCGGGCGGGCGACATCGGCGGCACGTGCTCGCCCGTGGAAGCTGACGGCCTGCGCATCTACCCGCCCAACTCGACGACGGCGGTGTTCGTGAAGCACCCCGCGGAGGCGTGCCGATCCGGTTCCGCTCACCTGCTCAGCGTCGGTCCTGTCCGCGCCGGGTGATCCCCGACTAGGACGTGAACGACTCCGAGCCGAGCACTTTCTCGCCGTCGGCGATGGCCTGGACGATGCGGCCCGCGACCGCGTCCGGGTCGAGACCGGCCTTCATGCGCGGCGCCGTGCCTGCCAGCGGACGATCGGCCAGTCCCGTCTCGGTGTGTGGCGGACGCACGTCGACGAGCCTGATCTTGCGCCGACGCAGCTCAGTCGCGACAGCCGTGCCGAACGCCGTGAGCCCGGCCTTGCTGGCGCTGTAGGCGGCCATCCCCGGCATCGGCCGCTCCGCCACCACGGCGCTGACCTGGACGACGAAGCCGCCCTCGACGACATGCGGCGTCACAGCTCGCACGACCCTGATCGGCCCGATCAGGTTCAGCAGGAGCAGGTCGTCCAGCACGTCGTCCTCGAGGTCGACCACGTCACCGAAGGCCACGACGCCCGCCGCCAGCACGACTCCCGTCAGAGCCCCGCCGTCGGCCGCAGCGGCGACGATCTCGTCGGGGCTTCCCGGCAGGCGGAGGTCGGCTGCCGTGGTGCCCAGCACGGAGGGTCCCAGCTCGTCGGCCAGCGCGGCCAGGCGCTCGCCGGATCGGGCGGACAGCCACACATCCGCACCGGCAGCCACGAGCCGCCGGGTGATCGGGGCACCGAGGCCTCCGGTCGCACCGAGGACGAGCACGCGGGCACCACTCAGATCGGTCATGCCCCCATCGTCGGACCGATCGGCCCGCGCTGCACGGCACCGACGATCTGATCAAGAATCTCGACGTCAAGAATCTTGACGAGCATTGGTAGTCTGGAGACATGGAGGACGACGTCGACCGGCTCATCGCGGCATGGCAGCGCGAGCGCCCCGACATGGACGTGGCACCGATGCACGTGCTCAGCCGCATCTCGCGGCTCGCCCTGCACCTCGACCGGGCCCGCAAGGAGGCCTTCGCCGGCCACGGTCTCGAGCCCTCCGAGTTCGACGTCCTGTCGGCCCTGCGCCGCTCCGGGGAGCCCTACCAGCTCTCGCCCGGCCAGCTCGTGCAGGAGACCCTCGTGACCAGCGGCACCATGACCAACCGGGTCGACCGGCTCGTCACGAAGGGCCTCGTCGAGCGCCTCCCCGATCCCGCCGACCGCCGGGGGGTCCAGGTACGACTGACGCCGTCGGGCCGCGCTGCCGTCGACGGAGCGCTCGACGCACTGATCTCCCGCGAGCGCGATCTGCTGGCCGGTCTGGAACCCGCGAGCGCCGACGGCCTCGCCGCCGCCCTGCGCACGCTGTCGCAGCCCTTCGACCATCAGGGCGCGCGGGCTCGGCCCACGGTCGGGGCCTAGACTCCTTCGGTGGCTCACCTCCTAGGCGTGGAACAGATCGCGCTCGACTTCCCGACCAAGACCGTCTTCAACTCGGTGACGATCGGCATCGACGAGGGCGACCGCATCGGCATCGTCGGCCGCAACGGTGACGGCAAGTCGACCCTGCTGCGCATCTTCTCCGGCACGCTGCAGCCCGACTCCGGGCGGGTCACGACCCGCGGCGGCGTCACGATCGGGATGCTCGACCAGACCGACACCCTCGACCAGGCCGGCACGGTCGGACGTGCGATCGTCGGCGACCTCGAGGACTACGAGTGGGCCGGCGACGCCAAGATCCGCGACGTCATCGCTGGCCTCGTCGCCGACATCCCGTGGGACGCCACCGTCGGGACGCTCTCCGGCGGGCAACGCCGACGTGTCGCCCTGGCCCGGCTGCTGGTCGGTGACGACGACGTCCTGTTCCTCGACGAGCCCACCAACCACCTCGACGTCGAGGGCATCACGTGGCTCGCCGGCCACCTCAAGAAGCGCTGGTCGGCCAGCGCCGGCGGCCTGCTGGTCGTGACCCACGACCGCTGGTTCCTCGACGAGGTCTGCACCGCCACGTGGGAGGTGCACGACGGCATCGTCGAGCCCTTCGAGGGCGGCTACGCCGCCTACATCCTGCAGCGCGTCGAGCGAGACCGGCACGCCTCGGCCACGGAGTCCAAGCGCCAGAACCTCATGCGCAAGGAGCTCGCCTGGCTCCGCCGCGGCGCCCCCGCTCGCACGTCCAAGCCCAAGTTCCGCATCGACGCGGCCAACGAGCTGATCGCCGACGAGCCGCCCGCGCGCGACCCCATCCAGCTCAAGCAGATGGCCACCTCGCGCCTCGGCAAGGACGTCGTCGACATCCTCGACGTCTCGGTGTCGTACCCGTCGTCGATCGATGGCGAGCCCGACAAGCAGGTGCTCAAGAACGTCGAGTGGCGCGTGGGGCCCGGCGAGCGCACCGGCATCCTCGGTGCCAACGGTGCCGGCAAGTCGACCCTGCTCGGCCTCGTGACCGGCAAGGTCGAGGCGACCAGCGGCCGGGTCAAGAAGGGCAAGACCGTCAAGGTCGTCACCCTGACCCAGGAGCTCGACGAGCTCAAGGACGTCGGCGACGACCGGGTCAGCGACGTCGTGGGCCGCCAGCGCACCGCCTATGTCTCCGGCGGCAAGGAGATGACGCCGTCGCAGCTGCTCGAGCGGCTGGGGTTCTCCAGCGCCCAGATGTCGACGCCCGTCCGCGACCTGTCGGGTGGCCAGAAGCGTCGCCTGCAGCTGTTGCTGATCCTGCTCGACGAGCCCAACGTCCTGGTGCTCGACGAGCCGACCAACGACCTCGACACCGACATGCTGGCCGCGATGGAGGACCTCCTCGACTCGTGGCCCGGCACGCTCCTGGTCGTCTCGCACGACCGCTACCTGCTCGAGCGCATCACCGACCAGCAGTACGCGATCCTCGACGGACACTTCCGCCACCTGCCCGGCGGCGTCGACCAGTACCTGCGGCTGCGCGCCGAGCAGGACTCCCCCGCCGCGACCAACCCCTCGACGGCAGGTCACGTCAAGGTGTCCCGGCTGTCGAGCGCCGAGGAGCGGACGGCCCGCAAGGAGGTCGGATCGATCGACCGCAAGATCCAGAAGGCGACCGAACGCATCGACGCGCTGCACGTCGAGCTGTCCGAGCACGATCCCTCCGACGTCCCGGGGCTGCTGTCCCGCTCGACCGAGGTCAAGGAGCTCGAGCAGAAGGTCGCGGGGCTCGAGGAGCGCTGGCTCGAGCTCACCGACCTGCTCGAGGGCTGACCCCTCCGGGGTGGACCGACGATGAGGGTTTTCGGTAGCTGGCGCTGCACGTAACCCTCGTCGTCGGTCCTCCTCCACAGGGCGGGCGGGAGCCGGCGACGTCCACAGCCGGCACCGACCGGATGGACGTCGCCCCGCCG
The DNA here is from genome assembly GCF_017876595.1 of Aeromicrobium fastidiosum. Classification (NCBI taxonomy): domain Bacteria; kingdom Bacillati; phylum Actinomycetota; class Actinomycetes; order Propionibacteriales; family Nocardioidaceae; genus Aeromicrobium; species Aeromicrobium fastidiosum. The sequence continues at coordinate 242,146 of NZ_JAGIOG010000001.1, forward strand.
CGCGGACGAGCGTCGACCCATGAAGACCGTGTTCCGCACCGCCGAGGTGCTGGCCCTCCACGGACGTGGTGCCGTCCGCCATGCGATCGCCTGCGGCCGGTGGCAGTCGCCGCACCGCGGGGTGGTCGTCGTCCACAGCGGTCCGCTCTCACCGGCCGAGCACGAGCTGGTCGCGCTGGCGATCTGTGCACCCGCCTCGGCGCTGGGCGGCCTGAGCGCGCTGCGCCACGACAAGCTGGTGGGATTCGCGCCCGAGACCACGGTCGTCGTACTCCCCGAAGGGGCCGACCGGCCGGACGGGGTGCCGTTCACGACGCACTGGAGCACCGATCTCGGCTCCGCCGACGTCCACCCGAACCGCGAGCCGCGGCGCACGCGTCCCGCCCGCAGCCTCATCGACGCCGCCAGCTGGTGCGGCAGCGACCGGTACGCCCGCACGATCGTGCTCGCCGGCCTGCAACAGGGTCTGGTCAACGTCGCCGGGATGCACGAGGCGCTCGACCGCCGGGGCATGTGCCACCGTCGCGGGCTGATCCGCGAGTCCGTCCTCGACGCGGGAGGGGGCATCCAGTCCCTGCCGGAGCGGAACTTCGACGACATCCGGATCCGAGCCGGGCTGCCGATGCCGACCCGGCAGCGCCGTGTCAAGGGCACCGACGGCCGGTACCACCTCGACGTCTCGTGGGACGACCTGGACCTGGCCGTCGAGGTGCATGGCACCCAGCACCAAGAGGTCGGCCAGTGGGATGCCGACATCGTCCGGGGCAACGAGATCGTGATCGCCGGTCGGCGCCTCCTGATCTTCACGTCCTATGCGATCCGGCACCACCCCGATCTGGTCGTCCGGCAGCTCCGACACATGTTCAGCTCGCTCGGGTGGCGCGCGGCGTGACCGACGATGAGCGTTTCGGGTAGCTGGAGCAACCCCGAACCCTCATCCTCGGTCGTCCCCCGGACACGCTCAGGTCAGACGCGCACCGGGCACCGGGCCGCGTGACTGCACGACATCGGCGCATCCCGAGGCGCTGCTCAGCGCGAAGGCGATGTCGAGGCTGTGCTCGGCGTCCGACGCCAGGAACAACGCCGTCGGGCCCGACCCCGACAGGATCGCCCCGAGCGCTCCCGCCTCGATGCCGATGCTCAGGGTGTCGCTCAGCTCGGGCCGCAACGACAGGGCGGCCTCGGTGAGGTCGTTCGAGAGCGCGCTGCCGAGGGCCTCGGCGTCCCCCGCCCTCAACGCGGCGAGGAGGGCGTCCGGCACGACCGGATCGGGCACCGGCCTGCCCGCGTTGATGCGGTCGAACTCCGCGAAGACGGCCTTGGTCGAGAGGCCGTCGTGCGCCATCGCGAAGACCCAGTGGTACGAGCCGCGGGCCAGCACGGGACTGACCGTCTCGCCTCGGCCCCCGCCGATCGCGTTGCCGCCGTGGAGCAAAAACGGCACGTCGCTGCCGAGCCTCGCCGCCAGCACCTCGAGCGCCTGCCGGCTGAGCCCCGTGCCCCAGACCTCGTTGCACGCCACGAGTGATGCTGCGGCATCGGCCGACCCCCCGGCCATCCCTCCTGCCACCGGGATGACCTTGCGGATCGCCAGGTCGACGCCCTGCGTCGATCCGGTCCGCTCACGCAGGAGCCTGGCCGCCCGCACCGCGAGGTTGTCGTCATCCTCCGGCACAATCGCGACCTCCGACCGCGCGTCGACGTCGGAGTGCACCGTCACGGTGATCTGCTCGTCGTCGCGCACCGTCGCACGCACCTCGTCGTGCAGGTCGACCGCCTGATAGACCGTCGCAAGAGGGTGGTATCCGTCGCCCCGTACCGGTCCGACGCCCAGGCAGAGATTGATCTTGGCGGGGACCCGGACGTTGGCTGAACTCACTGACCCAACCTAGGGCACGACCGCAGTAACGGCATGGGGCACCTCCACGTCTCCGGACGCGCGAAAGACCGGTCGTACCGCATCTAGGTGCGGGACGACCGGTCGGATTGGTGTGTAAATGCAGCGAGGCCGCCCCAACTGTGGGGCGGCCTCGCACTAATGATTGTCCGGCGACGTCCTACTCTCCCACACCGTCTCCAGTGCAGTACCATCGGCGCTGAGAGGCTTGACTTCCGGGTTCGGAATGTAGCCGGGTATTTCCCTCTCGCCATGGTCGCCGTAACTCTATGGAGATATATAGACCCTCACCCCCATCTGAGAGCTCCGATGAGCTCCCAGAGTGACTGGAGATGGGGTAACCGATACATATCTCGGGAACCTCACAGTGGACGCGGTGGTGCAAACTTTGTAAGAAACAAGCCCTCGGCCTATTAGTACCGGTCAGCTCCACACATTACTGTGCTTCTACTTCCGGCCTATCAACCCAGTGGTCTGCTGGGGGCCTTACCTGGTAAACCAGTGGGAAACCTCATCTTGAAACACGCTTCCCGCTTAGATGCTTTCAGCGGTTATCGCTTCCGAACGTAGCTAACCAGCAGTGCTCTTGGCAGAACAACTGGCACACCAGAGGTTCGTCCATCCCGGTCCTCTCGTACTAGGGACAGATTTTCTCAAGTTTCCTACGCGCGCGGCGGATAGGGACCGAACTGTCTCACGACGTTCTAAACCCAGCTCGCGTGCCGCTTTAATGGGCGAACAGCCCAACCCTTGGGACCTGCTACGGCCCCAGGATGCGACGAGCCGACATCGAGGTGCCAAACCATCCCGTCGATATGGACTCTTGGGGAAGATCAGCCTGTTATCCCCGGGGTACCTTTTATCCGTTGAGCGACGCCGCTTCCACTTGCCAGCGCCGGATCACTAGTTCCGACTTTCGTCCCTGCTCGAGCTGTCACTCTCACAGTCAAGCTCCCTTGTGCACTTACACTCGAAACCTGATTGCCAACCAGGCTGAGGGAACCTTTGAGCGCCTCCGTTACATTTTAGGAGGCAACCGCCCCAGTTAAACTACCCATCAGGCACTGTCCCTGATCCAGATAATGGACCTAGGTTAGATATCTAGTACAGCCAGAGTGGTATTTCAACGATGACTCCACACTCACTGGCGTGAATGCTTCACAGTCTCCCACCTATCCTACACAAACTGAACCAAACACCAATACCAAACTATAGTAAAGGTCCCGGGGTCTTTCCGTCCTGCCGCGCGTAACGAGCATCTTTACTCGTAATGCAATTTCGCCGAGTCCATGGTTGAGACAGCGCCCAAGTCGTTACTCCATTCGTGCAGGTCGGAACTTACCCGACAAGGAATTTCGCTACCTTAGGATGGTTATAGTTACCACCGCCGTTTACTGGGGCTTAAGTTCTGTGCTTCGCTTGCGCTGACACGTCCCCTTAACCTTCCAGCACCGGGCAGGAGTCAGTCCGTATACGGCGTCTTTCGACTTAGCACGGACCTGTGTTTTTAGTAAACAGTCGCTTGGGCCTGGTCTCTGCGGCCGTCAACGCTTCGCACAGCAAGTGTGCTCACGAATCGGGCCCCCCTTCTCCCGAAGTTACGGGGGCATTTTGCCGAGTTCCTTAACCATGGTTCACTCGATCACCTTAGTATTCTCTACCTGACCACCTGAGTCGGTTTGGGGTACGGGCGGCTCTAGATCTCGCTAGATGCTTTTCTCGGCAGCATAGGATCACTCACTTCGACTAAAACGTCTCCCCATCAGATCTCAGGCTATGTGAATGACGGATTTGCCTATCATTCGCCCTACATCCTTAGCCCGGGACAACCATCGCCCGGGATGAGCTACCTTCCTGCGTCACACCATTGCTTGCCTACTACCAGATCGGGTCGTGCGCAGCACCAGCATCGCTCCGAAGAGTCCCGCTAGCTTTGGGCACTTAGCATTTCTGGGTTCAGCATGGGCGATCTAATGCCGGTACGGGAATATCAGCCCGTTGTCCATCGACTACGCCTGTCGGCCTCGCCTTAGGTCCCGACTTACCCAGGGAAGATTAGCTTGACCCTGGAACCCTTGGTCATTCGGTGGAGGAGTTTCTCACTCCTCATTCGCTACTCATGCCTGCATTCTCACTCGTGTAGCCTCCACGGCTGGATCACTCCGCCGCTTCGCTGGCCACACGACGCTCCCCTACCGATCCACACACCTGGACCACGAAGGCCTGGTTATTGTGTAAATCCCATAGCTTCGGTGGATAACTTGAGCCCCGCTAAATTGTCGGCGCGGAATTACTTGACCAGTGAGCTATTACGCACTCTTTCAAGGGTGGCTGCTTCTAAGCCAACCTCCTGGTTGTCTGGGCGACTCCACATCCTTTTCCACTTAGTTATCGCTTTGGGACCTTAGCTGATGGTCTGGGCTGTTTCCCTCTCGACAATGGAGCTTATCCCCCACTGTCTCACTGCTGCGCTCTCACTTATCGGCATTCGGAGTTTGGCTGAGTTCAGTAAGCTTGTAGGCCCCCTAGCCCATCCAGTGCTCTACCTCCGACAAGAAACACGCAACGCTGCACCTAAATGCATTTCGGGGAGAACCAGCTATCACGGAGTTTGATTGGCCTTTCACCCCTATCCACAGCTCATCCCCCCAGTTTTTAACCTAGGTGGGTTCGGTCCTCCACGCGGTCTTACCCGCGCTTCAACCTGGCCATGGATAGATCACTCCGCTTCGGGTCTAGATCCTGCAACTATGGTCGCCCTATTCGGACTCGCTTTCGCTACGGCTACGGCTCGACGCCTTAACCTCGCTACAGAACGCTAACTCGCAGGCTCATTCTTCAAAAGGCACGCTGTCACACATCACAAGGATGAGCTCCAACGGATTGTATGCACATGGTTTCAGGTACTATTTCACTCCCCTCCCGGGGTACTTTTCACCTTTCCCTCACGGTACTAGTCCGCTATCGGTCATCGAGGAGTATTTAGGCTTAACGGGTGGTCCCGCTAGATTCACACCGAATTTCAGGGGTTCGGTGTTACTTGGGATGACACAAAAGAGCCATGAGCTTACGTGTACGGGGCTATCACCCTCTACGGCGCGACTTTCCAGTCGGCTTTCACTTCACTCATGGTTTATGACTCTTTGCCTGGACGGCAGTCCAGACCATGTGGTCCCACAACACCGCACTGACAACGCCTGCCGGCTATCACATCAATACGGTTTAGCCTGATCCGGTTTCGCTCGCCACTACTACCGGAATCACTTTTGTTTTCTCTTCCTGTGGGTACTGAGATGTTTCACTTCCCCACGTTCCCTCCAAACGCCCTATGTGTTCAGGCGCAGGTACCTAGACTTTACTCCAGGTGGGTTTCCCCATTCGGACATCCCCGGATCACAGGTCGGTTGTCACCTTCCCGGGGCTTTTCGCAGACTCCAACGTCCTTCATCGGCTCTCGATGCCAAGGCATCCACCATGTGCACTTAGTAGCTTGTTGTTACTACAAAGATGCTCGCGTCCACTGTGAAGTTCTCAAAATACGATCGGTCCCGCACAACACCCCCACGCCTACCAAGAACTCCTCAAGAGGAGAACCTGACGGTTCGTAAGAATATGCGGTCCGAGGAAACCAACTCTGACGAGCTGATCCCTCAGGACCCAACAGTGTGCCTGATTCAATGAACACGTCCCAACAACTTTCCTGCCTCCCAAAGGAGGTGTACTCATCACTGATGGCATCCATCAAGCCAAATAATCGACAATCCACTAGTGAGCTGAGACCGCATCCACACGAACGGTGAATAAACGACTCATGGACAACCACCACGATGGGCAGCTGCCAGATGCTCCTTAGAAAGGAGGTGATCCAGCCGCACCTTCCGGTACGGCTACCTTGTTACGACTTCGTCCCAATCGCCAGCCCCACCTTCGACAGCTCCCTCCGTAAACGGTTGGGCCACTGGCTTCGGGTGTTGCCGACTTTCATGACGTGACGGGCGGTGTGTACAAGGCCCGGGAACGTATTCACCGCAGCGTTGCTGATCTGCGATTACTAGCGACTCCGACTTCATGGGGTCGAGTTGCAGACCCCAATCCGAACTGAGACCGGCTTTTTGGGATTCGCTCCACCTTACGGTTTCGCAGCCCTTTGTACCGGCCATTGTAGCATGCTTGAAGCCCTGGACATAAGGGGCATGAAGACTTGACGTCATCCCCACCTTCCTCCGAGTTGACCCCGGCAGTCTCCTATGAGTCCCCACCATAACGTGCTGGCAACATAGAACGAGGGTTGCGCTCGTTGCGGGACTTAACCCAACATCTCACGACACGAGCTGACGACAGCCATGCACCACCTGTATACCGACCACAAGGGGGGCCACATCTCTGCAGCTTTCCGGCATATGTCAAACCCAGGTAAGGTTCTTCGCGTTGCATCGAATTAATCAGCATGCTCCGCCGCTTGTGCGGGCCCCCGTCAATTCCTTTGAGTTTTAGCCTTGCGGCCGTACTCCCCAGGCGGGGCGCTTAATGCGTTAGCTGCGGCACGGAAACCGTGGAAGGTCCCCACACCTAGCGCCCAACGTTTACGGCATGGACTACCAGGGTATCTAATCCTGTTCGCTCCCCATGCTTTCGCTCCTCAGCGTCAGGTAATTCCCAGAGAACCGCCTTCGCCACCGGTGTTCCTCCTGATATCTGCGCATTCCACCGCTACACCAGGAATTCCGTTCTCCCCTGAATACCTCTAGTCTGCCCGTATCGGAAGCACGCTCAGGGTTGAGCCCTGAGTTTTCACTCCCGACGCGACAAACCGCCTACGAGCCCTTTACGCCCAATAATTCCGGACAACGCTCGGACCCTACGTATTACCGCGGCTGCTGGCACGTAGTTGGCCGGTCCTTCTTCTGCAGGTACCGTCACTCTCGCTTCGTCCCTGCTGAAAGAGGTTTACAACCCGAAGGCCTTCATCCCTCACGCGGCGTTGCTGGATCAGGCTTTCGCCCATTGTCCAATATTCCCCACTGCTGCCTCCCGTAGGAGTCTGGGCCGTGTCTCAGTCCCAGTGTGGCCGGTCACCCTCTCAGGCCGGCTACCCGTCAATGCCTTGGTGAGCCATTACCTCACCAACAAGCTGATAGGCCGCGAGCTCATCCTTCTCCGCCGGAGCTTTCCAACCCCCAACATGCGAAAGGGGTTCATATTCGGCATTAGCCATCGTTTCCAATGGTTATTCCAAAGAGAAGGGCAGATTGCTCACGTGTTACTCACCCGTTCGCCGCTCGTGTACCCCGAAGGGCCTTACCGCTCGACTTGCATGTGTTAAGCACGCCGCCAGCGTTCGTCCTGAGCCAGGATCAAACTCTCCATTGAAAGCCACAAAAGCGTGACTCAAACTTCAGTTCAACCTAACCAAACATTCGCTGGCAAAATAAATTTTGCCGGAATTAATACCATCAAAACAACCAACAACCCCAAAAGGGCCATCAGCCAGTCTCGACGGGGATACATCTAATTAATCTCGTCGATTTTTGGCACACTGTTGAGTTCTCAAGGATCAGACGCACACCAAACCCCCAATCAAAAGACCAGGACCTCAGGGCAACTCGTCCAACTTACACGGCTCGTTTTCACCGGTCAAACCGGGTCGGTCACCATGCACAGCGCGTGAGTCTTGGTCCGTCTCCGGGCACTCGCGCGCCCTGCCGTCAACCACTTCTACGCTCTGGTCAGAAGCCCTGCTTCAGCGCCGTTTCCGGCCCGTTCCGCTGTGCTGTCCAACAAGAAGAACACTACCGGGCCCCTCCCGAGAACTCCAAATCGGGGTACCCCTGTTGTTCATCTCGGGTGAGCATTTGCCGTCATTGCAGGGTGCGCGACGACGCGGTTGCTAGATGAACGCGGCCAGACGCGCGAACTGGTGCACCGTCAGCGACTCGCCACGGGCCTGCGGGGAGATGCCCGCCGCGGTCAGCGCGGCCTCGGCAGCGGCTCCCGATCCAGCGAGCGTCGCAAGAGCCGCACGCATCGTCTTGCGTCGTTGGGCGAAGGCAGCGTCGGCGATCGCGAAGGTCCTGAGCCGCAGCTGCTCGTCGCCCAGGGGTTCGTGCCGCACCCAGCTGACGAGCGAGGACTCGACGTTGGGCATGGGCCAGAAGACGTTGCGCCCGACGGACCCGGCCAGCTTCATGTCGGCGTACCAGGCCGCCTTGACACTGGGGATGCCGTAGGTCTTGGAGCCCGGGCCGGCCGCGAGACGGTGCGCGACCTCGGCCTGCACCATCACGAGACCCGTGCTGATCGAGTCGAAGCGCTCGAAGAAGGTCAGCAGCACGGGCACCGAGACGTTGTAGGGCAAATTGGCGACCAGCGCGGTCGGAGCAGGACCCGGCAGGCTGGTGACCTTCATGGCGTCGGCCACCACAAGGTCGAACGAGCCGGCCTGGTCGGGTGCGTGCTCGGCGATCGTGGTCGGCAGCTGCCCCGCGAGCACCTCGTCGATCTCTACGGCGGTCACGTGAGCGGCGACCTCGAGCAGGCCCAGCGTCAGCGACCCCAGCCCGGGGCCGATCTCGACGACGACGTCGTCGGGCGTGATGCCCGACGCCTTGACGATGCGGCGCACGGTGTTGGCGTCGTGCACGAAGTTCTGTCCGCGCTGCTTGGTGGGCCGGATACCGCACGACTCGGCCAAGCGACGGACGTCAGCGGCCCCGAGCAGGCGGGGCGGCGACACGGGGGTCGGTGGTGTCAGTTGAATCGCGCCCCGGCGCAGCCCCACTGGCCCCAGCCCGAGCGGGCCTGGAGGATCTTGGCGTACTTGATCTGCACCTCGCGGCTGTTCTGGTGCGGCAGGCCCGGACCGCCGACGCTCTTCCACGTCGCGGCACTGAACTGCAGCCCGCCGTAGTAGCCGTTGCCGGTGTTGATCGACCAGTTGCCGCCCGACTCGCACTGGGCGATCTTGTCCCACACGCTGTCGGGCGGTGTGCGGCTGGTGCCGCGAGACACGACCTCGGTGACGGGAGGCGTGACGGGATCGGAGGCGACGACGACGCGGTCACGCAGCTTGCCGTCGGCGTACACGAGCGTGACCTGCTCTCGGGCCTTGCCGTTCTTGCCCTCCGTGACGACCTCGGTCTCGCCCATGAGGGCCTCGGGGTCGTCCTTGACCTCGGTGTCGTGCTTGACCTTGACGGTCTCGGTCTTCTCGACCTTCTCGATGCGCACCACCCGCAGCTTCTCGTCAGGCGTGACGTAGGCGTCGACCCCTGGCGCGATCTCGTCGTCGGCGTCGAGGGCCACCCCCGCCTCGTCGAGCACGTCTGCCACGGTAGGTCGCGTGGTCGTGAGGGTCTTGGTCTGGCCATCGGCCACGACGGTGACGTTCTTGGGGGTGCTGACGACCAGCTCCATGCCGTCGCGCGGGACGGCCTTGGCAGCCTTCGCCGAGACGTAGGTGCCGGACGTCGGTGCCACACCCAGCGACGTCAGGGCCTTGCCGACCGTGCGGTCGAACACGACCTTCTGGCTGACGACCCCGTCGACCGTCAGCGTGACGGGCTTGGCGTAGGCCACGTCGATCGTGTCGCCGTCGGAGATCGAGGCCGACGATTCGTGGTTGAGGCGGTCTCCGGCGCGCACCGTCACTCCGTGGTCGTCGAGGACGTCGGCGACCGTGCCGCCGAACGTGCGCACCGTCTGGCTCCTGCCGTCGACGGTGAGCGTGACCGTCTGGCTCAGTGCCCCGTAGGCCGCGGTGCCCCCCGCGAGCACCAGCACGATCGCCAGGTTGAGGGCCAGCAGCGCGGGCGATTTGCGGCGGCGGCGCTTGGCCCGGTGACCGGGAGCGCGGCGGGGTTCGACGCGCACCGTCGAGTCGAGGTGGAGCGGAGTGTTCTCGTGACGCACTGAGTTCCTCGGAAGTCGATGACTGGGCCGATCTTCCACCATAGCCAGCGGCTCCCTTCCGTCAAGTTCTGTGCGCCCAGGGCCCGCCGAAGGCCCTGTCGGTGTTGGCATCGATCGCCCGACACAGCTCGTCGACCGAAACTCCTGCAATACCGGCCATGAATCGCACCGTCAGCGGGATCAGGAACGAGGCGTTCGGCTGACCACGGTGCGGCGACGGTGTGAGGAACGGCGCATCGGTCTCGACCAGAATACGGTCGAGGGGCGTCACGCGGAGCGCTTCGCGCAGGTTCTCTGCGTTCTTGAAGGTCACGGTGCCCGCGAACGACAGGTAGGCACCCCGCTCGACGCACTCGCGCGCGAAGTCCGCATCGCCCGAGAAGCAGTGCATCACGGTGCGGTCGGGGACGCCCTCGTCGTCGAGCACGGCGAGCACGGCGGCGTGCGCGTCTCGGTCGTGGATGACCAGGGTCTTGTCGCGCCGCTTGGCGATGCGGATGTGCTCGCGGAAGGAGGCGTGCTGGGCCTCGCGGCCGTCCGCACCGGTGCGGAAGTAGTCGAGGCCCGTCTCTCCGACGGCTCGCACGTGCTCCCCCGAGCCCGCGAGCCGGTCGATCTCGGCCAGAGCGGCATCGAGCCGGCCGGCATCGGCCAGCAGCGGTGCCTCGTTGGGGTGCAGCGCCACGGCGGCGACGACCGAGTCGTGGGCAGCCGCGGTCTCGACGGCCCAGCGCGAGCCCTCCAGGTCGCAGCCCACCTGCACCACCCGCGTCACCCCGACGGCGGCCGCGCGGTCCAGCGCCTCGTCGACGGGGATCAGCAGTCCCCCCTCGACGTGCTTGCTGTAGGCACGGTGGTCGAGGTGGCAGTGGTTGTCGACGACCGGGGACGGCAGCGCCTCGGGTGCCTCCGGCCACCCCGTCGTGGCTGTGGTCACTCGGCCGCGGTCTCGATGCGCGGGAACAGCGATGCGGGCTTGGTGATGGTCGATCCCGGGTGCAGCTGGCCCCAGGCGGCGACCGCGTCGATGCGCTGGTCGGCCAAGGCTCCCAGCGCCGGCTCGGCCCCCAGGGAGTCCCACAGCACGGCGGACGCCTTGGGCATCACGGGGTTCAGCACGACCGCCAGCACCCGCAGGCCCTCGGCCGTCGTGTTGAGGATCGTCGCCAGCCGCACCGCGGCCGCCTCGTCGGTCGCGGCGTCCTTGGCGACCTTCCACGGCGCCTGGTCGGTGATGTAGCCGTTGAGCTCGTCGACGATGCGCCAGATCGACGCGAGAGCGTCCTGCGGAGCGACCGCCTCGATCGCGGCGTCGGCCGCGGCGACCGCCTCGGCCACGGTGTCGACGACGGTCAGCTCGGCGTCGGAGTGATCGCCTGCTGCGGGCAGGGCACCGTCGAAGTACTTGCCGATCATCGCCGCGACGCGGGAGGCCAGGTTGCCGAAGCCGTTGGCGAGCTCGGCGTGGTAGCGGGCGCCGATGTCCTCCCACGAGATCGAGCCGTCGCTGCCGAACGTCAGGGCACGAGCGAAGTAGTAGCGGTAGGCGTCGGAGCCGAAGGTGTCGACGATCTCGTCGGGGCGGATGCCGTTGGCCTTGGACTTGCTCATCTTCTGGCCGCCGACCAGCAGCCATCCGTGGGCGAAGACCTGGTGCGGGACGGGCTGGCCCGCGGCCATCAGCATCGCGGGCCAGATGACGGCGTGGAAACGTGCGATGTCCTTGCCGACGATGTGGATGTTGGCGGGCCACAGCTGCGCGAAGCGCTCGTCGTCGACGCCGTAGCCGGCCGCCGTGACGTAGTTGAGCAGCGCCTCGATCCAGACGTACATGACGTGCTCGTCGTCCCACGGCACCTGGATGCCCCAGTCGAACGTCGAGCGCGAGATCGACAGGTCGCGCAGCCCCCGGCTGACGAACGAGATGACCTCGTTGCGGGCCGACTCGGGCTGGATGAACGTCGGGTTGGCCTCGTAGAAGTCGAGCAGCTTCTGCTGGTAGTCGCCGAGGCGGAAGAAGTAGTTGTCCTCGCTCATGTACTCGACGCGGCTGCCGTCGAGCTTGCTCACCTTGAAGCCCTCGTCGTCGCCCTCGCCGTCGACGACGTCGTCCTCGCCGACGAACTCCTCGCTGCCGACGCTGTAGTGCCCCTCGAACGAGCCCTTGTAGACGGCGTCGCGCTCGTACAGGGCCTGCCAGAAGGCCTTGGAGCCGTCGATGTGACGCTGGTCGGTCGTGCGGATGTAGTCGTCGTTGGCGATGTCGAGCGTCTCGAGCATCGGTCGCCACTCGTCGTCGACGAGCTTGTCGACCCAGTCCTGGGGCGAGACGCCGTTGAGCTCCGCCTTGCGGAGCACCTTCTGGCCGTGCTCGTCAGTGCCGGTCAGGTACCAGACGCTCTCGCCGCGCTGACGGTGCCAGCGGGTGAGGATGTCGCCCATGACCGTCGTGTAGCCGTGCCCGATGTGGGGGGCGTCGTTGACGTAGAAGATGGGCGTGGTGACGTAGAACGTTTCGGCGGACACGCCCTCAATCGTAGGGGGTGTCCCGGGACCGCCTAGGAGTGCGCGGCGTCGTAGACGTCCTTCTTGCGCGTGCCGGTCTCGCCCGCGACCTGCTCGATCGCGTCCTTACGGCTCAGCCCCTCCGCCTGCCGGGCGGCGACGAGCGCGCGCAGGTCGTCGCGACCGTAGGTGCGCGCCTCGGCGGGTGCACCACCGACCACGATCGTGACCTCGCCGCGCACCCCCTGCTCCTGCGCGGCGGCCCACTCGGCGAGCTCGGTCAGGCCTCCGCGGGCGACCTCTTCGTACGTCTTGGTGAGCTCGCGGCACACCGCGGCCGGACGGTCGCCGCCGAGCACGTCGGCCATCGCGCGCAGCGACGTCTCGGTGCGGTGCGGCGACTCGAAGAACACCATGGTGCGGCGCTCGCGCACGAGCTCGGTGAGCGCCGTCGTGCGCTCCCCCGCCTTGCGGGGCAGGAACCCCTCGAAGCAGAACCGGTCGACGGGCAGGCCGGAAACCGCGAGGGCCGTCAGCACCGCGGACGGCCCGGGGATCGCGGTGACGGCGACATCGGCGGCGATCGCCGCGACCACGAGGCGGTAGCCGGGGTCGGACACGCTGGGCATGCCTGCGTCGGTGACCAGGACGACGGTCAGGCCCTCGGTCAGCATCGCTGCGAGCTCGGGCGTGCGTCGCTCCTCGTTGCCCTCGAAGTACGAGACGACGCGTCCGCCGATCTCGACGCCCAGGTCGGACGCGAGTCGCTTGAGCCGGCGGGTGTCCTCGGCCGCGACGACGTCGGCGGAGACCAGGGCGTCCGCGAGGCGTCCGCTGGCGTCGGCGACCTGTCCGATGGGCGTCGCGGCGAGGATCAGCATGCCGGCCAGTCTGGCACCCGGCCGGCCTCCCGGCCTGGGCGGTGCGTATGCCACGTTCTGGAAGCGAATCTGCGCTCGTACGGTGGCAGATCCACCGCTGAGGCCGGGAGACGCGGGCGATTCAGACGGTGACCGGCTGGAAGAGCGACGCCCATCGGCGGCCGAAGACCGGGGCCGGCCCGTTGTATCCGCGGTGGACCAGCTGATCGTGGAGCGCCAGGACCAACGACCGCGGCCGCGCGAGCCGCTCGTTGGTGACCTGGTGGTAGTCCCAGCCGATCCGGCGGAAGCCGGCATAGCGGTCGATGTCGCGCGCGAACTGCCGGATGTCGAGGGCGTGCTGCCTGCCCTCGTACTCCACCACCAGGCGCCAGAGGCGATAGACCAGATCGCCGATGCCGACCAACGTCCCGGCGGCGTCGCGAACGTCGACGTTGACTTCTGGCCGCGGCAGGCCGGCGAAGACGACGACGGCCCGCGTCTCGGACTCCTTGGTCGACCGCGCCCGTCCGTCGAGGTGAGCCGCCACGACCGTCGCCTGGGCTGCGCCCGACCGCCACGGGAGATTCGGACGAACTCGGCCAGGGGTCGTCCTCATGTGATCGTTGCTCAGCAGCCAGTCGCCGATGATGATCAGGTCGATCATCCGCTCGGTGGCGGCCAGCGCGACGAACGCTGCCTCGGCGCACACGCCCGTCGGGCCGGACGGTGGCATCCGCTTCGTCCGGTGCAGCACGATGCCGTCGACGTCGAGATGGAGATCGCGGGCCACGACGAAGTGCAACGGCTCGAGCCTGCCGTGCTCCATCCCCAGCTCACGCAGTCGGGTCGAGTGCGTCGTCCGTGCGTCCGATGGCAGATTGCGACGCGCAGCGGCGATCTGCTCATCCGGTGGCAGCTCCAGATCAGCGAGGCAGTACACACGCGGATAGACCTGCCTGAAGCGTGCGTGTTCGAGCATCCGCGGCGTGATGCCGGCTCGGCTGGCCTCGTCCAGGCTGAACGTCCGACCGGCGAGATGGTCGGGGACGGGAGTGGGAGTTCGCATGCTCCATCCGAAACGGTGCGAACGCAGGCCGGCCACGGTCCCAGCCGCGGCTGTGGACGTCCGGGGCTGCAACACCGCCTGTGGACCAGGCTCAGGGGTGGATGGACCACCGTCTGAGCCGGCAGCGGCACCTATCCGGTGGCAGATCCACCGCCCCCGCCGGGACAGTGGCTCATGCACACCGGGGGCGGGTGCACCTAGGCTGTTCGGCGTGACGGTCCTGGAACGCATCCCCCACCGCGTCTGGGGGTGGATCGGCCCCCTCGGCATCACGGTGCTGGCATTCGTGCTGCGCGTCTGGAACGTCGGCTACCCCAACGCCTTCGTGTTCGACGAGACGTACTACGCCAAGGACGCCTGGTCGCTGCTGCAGCACGGCTACGTGCAGGACTTCACCGAGACCGCCAACGCCCAGATCGTCAAGGGCGACCTGACCGGCATCATGACCGGCGAGCCGTCGTGGATCGTGCACCCCGACGGCGGCAAGTGGCTCATCGCGCTCGGCGAGCAGGCATTCGGCTTCGACTCCTTCGGGTGGCGCATCTCGGGCGTCGTGATCGGCGCGCTCACGGTGCTGGTGCTGGCCCGCCTGGTGCTGAGGATGACCGGATCGGTCGTGGTGTCGTGCATCGCGGCGCTGCTGCTGACGGTCGACGGCATGCACTTCGTGATGTCCCGTCTGGCGCTGCTCGACATCTTCCTGGCGTTCTGGATCGTGTGCGGCGTGGCCTGCGTCGTGGCCGACCGCGACTGGATCCGCAGTCGCCTCGACCGGTACCGGTTCGTGCGGCCGTGGCAGCTGCTCGCCGGCGTGAGCTTCGGGATGGCCTGCGCCACCAAGTGGAGCGGTGTCTACGCACTCGCAGCGTTCGGCGTGCTCGCCGTCGTGTGGGAGGTCATGGCCCGGCGCAAGGCAGGTCCGAGCCACGGATGGCTGCGCCGCACCCTGACGGTCGGCGTGCCGGCCTTCGGCTCGATCGTCGTCGTGGCCCTGCTCGTCTACCTCGTGACCTGGACCGGGTTCCTGCTGCACCACGAGGTGTACGAGGCCCGCTTCGGGCACGGCTACGGCGACTACTCGGCACCGTGGGGGTCCTACGTCGACCGTCCGACGACGGGCTTCCTGGGCGAGACCCGCGACGCGTTCCGGTCGCTGTGGCACTTCCACGTCATGACCTACGGGTTCCACACCAGCGACCTGAACTCGGCCACGCACCCCTACCAGTCCAATCCGGCCTCGTGGCTCCTGCAGCTGCGCCCGGTCGGGGCGGACGCCCGCTTCGACCTGCCTGCCTCGACCCGGTGCGGACAGGCCGAGGGCAGCACGTGCATCCGCGAGATCCTGATCCTCGGCAACCCCGTCATCTGGTGGAGCGGCGTGCTGGCGCTGGTCGCCGCCTTCCCGCTGTGGCTGCGCACCTGGTCGTGGACGTGGGCCGTCCCGATCGTCGCGGTGCTGGTGAGCTGGCTGCCGTGGTTCCGGTTCGATGACCGTCCGATCTTCTCGTTCTACGCCGTCGCGTTCGTGCCGTTCACGATCGTGGCGATCTGCCTGGTCATCCACTGGCTGCTGGGCCTCGCGACGACTCCCCGGCTCAGGTACGGCATCGGTCTCGCGGTGGGCGCGTTTGTGGTCGCCGCGGTCGTCTCGTTCTGGTTCTTCCACCCCGTCTACACCGACGACCTGATCCCGTACGACTCGTGGCGCGACCGCATGTGGTTGTCGCGCTGGATCTGACCCCGGGGCGACACCGCTCGGCGGAGTGCGGCACCGGCGTTGATAATGGTCGGGCACGTGCTCGGACGACATCGGAGGGGATTGGTCGTGACCACGCACCGCAGACGTCGTCGTGCTGCGCTCACCGCCGTTGCGCTCGGCGCTGCCTGGCTGGGGATGGCCCCGTCGCCGGTCGCTGCTGCCGAGTGCCCGCAGCAGCTGCCTTCGTGCATCGTCGTCTCCGTCGTCTCGACGTCGGGCGGTCAGACCACGGTGCTGACCGAGTACACCGTGTCGCCGGCCGACCTGCAGCCGCTCACCGACGAGGCCCTCAACGCCAAGCCCTACGCGCTGCGCAAGAACCCGGCGTCGAAGGGCGGCAAGGTCGACACGCGCCCCATCGCCCAGGGCCAGCGGGTGACGGTCAACACGCTGCTGAAGACCCTCGACCCGAACCTGCTCGGCACGGCGACCTATCTCGAGACGCCCAATGCCGCTGGCGTCCCGGCGGTGCTCTCACCGGCCGACCTCGCCGATCCTGACGCCCCCGACGACACCGACGGTGACGGCCAGCCCGACACCGTCTACCCCTTCGTCGACCGGCTCGCGCCTGCGGTGTTCGTGACGCCCAGCGGCCGCCTGGGCTACATCCGGCCCCTGCGCGACGCGGATGAGGACACCAACGCGTCCGACTACTTCCAGGTGACCGGGCGGCTCGACCTGACGGTGCACACGACCGGCAGCCTCCTGGCACCGTCCGTCACGTCGAGCAACGGCACCGAGCTCGACCTCGACGGCCGGACGACGTTCTCGGTCACGTTCGCCGAGAAGCCGCGGACGCGGGTCGTCAGCACGACGTGGGACTTCGGCGACGGATCCGTCAAGGGCACCAAGCGCGAGAAGCCGTCCAAGTCGTATGCCGAACGGGGCACCTACGCGGTCGCGGTCGCGGTGCGGACGAGCGACGGGTCGTACGGCCGGTCGGCACCGGTCGAGGTCAAGGTCGCGAAGCCGCCCAAGGCACCGACGAGCGGCTCCGGCGGCGGCGACGGGCTGGGCGGTGGTGGCGGGTTGCCCGCTCCGTACGACCCGTTCGACGGCGGCCTCGACGTGCCCCAAGACGTCCCGGAAGAACTCGCGCCCGACGACGTCCCCGAGGACGTGCCGTCCGCACCCGTCGACGACGGCCTCGAACCGGTCGAGGGATACGTGCTCGCCGGGGCCGAGCTCGTCCCCGGCGGTACCCCCGAGTCGATCCCGGGCACCCAGTCGTCGACGGCTCCCGCCCCGGCCACCCAAGCATCCACCCGTCAGCGCATCGCGACCTGGACAGTGGCCGCACTCGCAGTGCTGCTGCTGGTGGGCGTGGGCGCTGCCAGCGAGAGCCGCTGGCTCCGACACCGACTGCGCCACCTCAGGAGAGCCGCATGAGCGACACGATCTACGACATCATCTTCCGCGTCGCGGAGGTGCTCGAGCTGCCGGTGGTCATCCTGACGCTGCTGGCCCTCGCCACAACCCTGGTCGAGGTGGGTGCCTTCATCGCCGAGCTCGTCAAGCGGCGCGGGCGCACGTTCGCGCAGCTGTCGAAGGCCGGTGCGTCGGCGCGCCGCGCCGTGGACGAGAAGCGGTACGACGAGGCCCGGGCGCTGCTGCAGACCGCCGCGTGGAGCACGCCGGTCGGCAAGGCGTTCACGGTGCTCGTCGACGCCGTCGCCCAGCCCGGAGCCGACACCCGCATCGCCAAGGAGCTCGCCGACTTCGACTTCGGCCGGCAGGCCCGACTCTCCCGCACCCGCCTGCTGGTGCGCCTCGGCCCCGCGCTGGGCCTGATGGGCACGCTGATACCTCTCGCCCCTGCGCTCGACGGCCTGGCCCGCGGCGACGTCGACGCGCTCACCGAGAACCTGCGCCTCGCCTTCAGCATCACGGTGCTGGGCATCCTGATCGGCGTGATCGCCCTGGCACTGTCGCTGTTCCGCGAACGACGGTACGGGCAGGACTTCTCCGATCTCGAGTACGTCGCGGCGATCCTGACCGACGACGGATCGGCAGCCGCGTCGATCGCGGCTCCTGCGCCGGCGTCGTCGACCGCTCCTGCCTCGGCCACCGCTCCCCTGCCGTCCCTGGTGCCACCTGCCCCGCCCACGCCAGCGGGTCCGACACCGGCTCCGGCTCCGAAGGACCCCGGAGGTACCTCGTGATCAAGGTGACGCCGCGTGCGCGCGTGCACCAGGACCGCGCGGGTGACCCGCTCGACGGCCTGGTCAACATGTTCGACATCGGCATCGTGCTGGCGGTCGGGTTCCTCCTCGCGGCGCTGTCGTCGCTGGGCCTGTCGGACGCGGTCAACGAGAACGGCCTGACCAAGCCGACGCTCGACTCGATCCCGCTCAAGCCCGGCCAGACCCTCGAGCCGGTGCCGAGCGAGGGCGTCAAGACGGAGGGCCGGGGCACACCGGTCGGCACGGTCTACCGTCTCGCCGACGGCCGTCTGGTCTACGTGACCGGCGACGGGTCCACGGCTCCCGTCAGCCCCGACGCCGGCTCGTCCGACCCCGACACCGCGCCCGACCAGGACGAGCAGCCCGACGACGTGCCGGACGAGCTGACGCCCGACCTGCAGGGCGAGCTGCCGGCCCCCGACTTTCCGACCACGGCCCCGTAGGACGCAGCTACCCGGTGGCCGGTCGCCTGACCGCCGCCCCGTCGAGCACCATGCCGACGATCCAGGCGATGTCGGCGGCTGCCGCGACCGGTGGCCGCGACGGGCGGGTCAAGGACGACAGCACGAGGCGCACCATCGCCTCGACGACGGTACGCAGCTCGTCGGCGTCGAGACCGGTCGGCGGGTACAGCTCGTCGATGGTCTGCTGCACCACCATGACGGCGGCGTCGACGATCTCGCCGGACTCGGTCGTCAGGATGGTCAGGAAGTCGTTGTCGCGCGATGCAGGAGCCGTGCCGACGATCGTGCGGACGAGCAGGCTCTCCTCGCCCAGCTGCAGGGTGCCCTCGCAGGCCGCCCGGATGCCGTCGAGGATGTCGGCCTCGGCCCGCATGCGGGTGCTCACGACGGTCAGGAACCGCTGCAGCTCGCGCAGGGCCAGGTGCTCGGCCAGGCCGTGCTTGGTGCCGAACTCGTTGTAGACGGTCTGGCGGCTGACGCCCGCGGCACCGGCCACGCCCGACATCGTGACCGCCGCCCACCCCGACGACTCAATGACCGCCTGCGCGGCGTCGAGCAGCCGTTCGCGCACCGGGGTGCGCGAGGGCTCGGTCACGGGGCCTGGACGTCGACGGTCATGGCGTCCAGCCTCGCACCTGCGGCGATCCACCCGCGAGCCGACCTGACGTCGCGGGGACGTCCGATCGAGACGGCTCCGCGCACCACGCCGTCGTCGAGGAGGTAGGCGATGAAGTCGCGCTCGGCCAGCGAGCCGTCGACGACCAGGTCGTGCGAACCCTCCGGCCAACCGGCGACCTGGAGGTTGAGGCCGTACTGGTCGGACCAGCACCACGGCACCTCCGCGAAGGGCTCGTCACCTCCGGCCATGACCTTGCCGACCGCGGTGCCGTGGTTCTGCGCGCCCTGCCAATGCTCGACGCGATGGCGGCCGCCCAGCACGGGGCGTGGCTGGTTGGCGACGTCGCCGGCCGCGAACACGCCCTCGAGCGAGGTGCGGCCGAGGGCGTCGACGAGGATGCCGCCGCCGTCGCCGGACGATGCCAGGGCGATGCCGGCGCGCTCGGCCAGCTCGGTGCACGGCTCCATGCCGACCGCCACGACCGCGACGCTCGCGGTCCACGTGCGTCCGTCGCTGGCGCGGACGACCGTGCCGTCGCCGGTGTCGACGATCGACTCCACCGTCACGCCGGTGTGCAGCTCGGTGCCTTCGCGACGGTGGATGTCGACGTACATCTCACCGAGCTCGGGTGGCAGGAGCCTCGGCAGCGGCAGATCGGCGGTCTCGAGCAGCGTGACCTCGCAGCCCGCCCCGCGCGCGCTGGCGGCGATCTCCGAGCCGATCAGCCCGGCTCCGACGATGACGACCGACGCTCCCGCGGCGAGCTCGGCCGCGAGGCGCGGGACGTCGGCGAGACCGCGCAACGTCCGCACGCCCGAGGCGTCCCACGGGTTGCGCGCCCGGCCACCTGTCGCGAGGAGCAGCTGCTCGAACGGCAGCGCCTCGCCGTCGTCCAGCACGACAGCACGGCTGGGGGCGTCGATCTCGACGGCGCGACGCCCGGTCATGAGGGTGATGCCGTGGTCGGCGTACCACTCGGCCTTCTTGATGCGGATCTCGTCGGCCGTCTTGTCGCCGCGGACGATCTCCTTGGAGACCGGCGGTCGGCGGTAGGGCAGCTCGGGCTCGTCGCCCACGAGGTGCACCGCGCCTTCGTAGCCGGCTGCCCGCATGGCGGCGGCCGCGCTGACCCCCGCGATGCCCGTGCCGACGATGACGGTGCGTGTCATCGGCGGCTCAGAGCTCGACCATCACGAAGTCGGCCTTGGCCGCACCGCAGTCGGGGCACGTCCAGTCGTCGGGGATGTCGTCCCACCTGGTACCCGGTGCGATGTCCTCCTCGGGCCAGCCCTCGGCCTCGTCGTAGACGAATCCGCACTGCTGGCACTCGAAACGCTTCATGACGGGTCTCCTGTGGTGGGGGTGGCGGCGCGGGTCTCGGCGGCGATGATGTGGCCGTCCTGGTCGTTGCGGACGAACTGCTCGATCGGCAGGAAGTCGACCTGCTCGCGCACGCCGCAGTCGGGGCACGTCCAGTCGGGGTCGATGTCGGCGAAGGCCGTGCCGGCTGCCCAGCCCTCGCGGGGGTTGCCGGTCGTCTCGTCGTAGACGTACTCGCAGTTGGGGCAGATGAACCGTGCCATCTCAGGCGACCTTCCCGTACCGGCGCTCGTAGGCGGCGGCCGTGCGTGGGTGCAGGTTGGTGCGGGACAGGTCGCCGTCGTAGTGGCGCACGACCTTGTCGTCCATGATGCGGCGCCAGACCTGCGGGACCCAGCTCAGCACGATCATCCCGGCGTAGCCCGTCGGCAGCACGGGGGCCTCCTTGAAGTCGCGCAGCGCCTGGTAGCGACGCGTGGGGTTGGCGTGGTGGTCGCTGTGCCGCTGGAGGTGGTAGAGCAGGACGTTGGTGCCGATGTTGTTGGAGTTCCAGCTGTGGCTCGGGTTGACCCGCTCGTAGCGGCCCGACTCGAGCCTCTGGCGCTTCATGCCGTAGTGCTCGAGGTAGTTGACCGACTCGAGCAGCCAGATGCCCGCGACGGCCTGCAGCACGAGGTACGGGAAGATCTGCCAGCCGAAGGCGATCATCAGCCCGCCCCACAGCACGACCGAGAACGCCCAGGCGTTGAGCACGTCGTTCTTGAGCGACCAGTGGGACGTCTTGAGACGTCCGAAGCGCTTCTTCTCCAGGCTCCACGCACTCTTCAGGCTGCCGACGACGGTGCGCGGCATGAACTCCCACACGGTCTCGCCGAGGCGACCGCTCGCGGGGTCCTCCGGGGTGGCGACGCGGACGTGGTGGCCGCGGTTGTGCTCGATGAAGAAGTGGCCGTAGAACGTCTGGGCGAGGGCGGCGCGAGCGAACCAGCGCTCGTACTCCTCCTTCTTGTGGCCCAGCTCGTGCGCCGTGTTGATGCCGATGCCCGCCACCATGCCGAGGCCGAGGGCCAGCCCGATGCGCGCCGCGACCGACAGCGGCTCGTCGATGCCGGGCAGCGTGCCGCCGCCGAGCAGGTAGCTGCCCCAGATCAGTCCGCCGATCTGCGCCGGGATGAACAGGTAGGTCACCCAGCGGTAGTAGCGGTCGTCCTCGAGCTGCTCGAGCACCTCGTCGGGCGGGTTCTCGCCGTCACGACCGGCGACGAGGTCGGCGAGCGGCACGATGACGAACAGGAAGAACGGGCCGAAGTACCACACCACGGTCGACCCGGTGAGGACGTGCAACCCCCACATGCTCACGGGGATCAGCGGCACGATCGCCCCGATGATCCACAGGTATCGCTTGCGGTCACGCCACTGGACGGTCGTGCCGTCGACGGTTGCCTCGATCGTCATGATGCTCCTTCACGCGCCTCGGGAGCGGCGCTTTACAAGAAGGTAGCAAATGTAAAGTTTGCTGGCAAGTATCCGTCGAACCGGCACCGCGGCGTCACTCCGGGCACCCGAGATGCCAGGAGTGACGCCGTGCGCTCAGCCGACGAGCTTGACCGTCGAGCAGTCCGGGCTGCCCGGGGCCGTCACGTCGGTCTTGGCGACCTGGACGCCCAACAGCTTGAACACGGGGTAGATCAGCGCGGAGAGCAGCTTGTCGATGGGGCCGTTGGCCGCCACGAGAGGGTTGATGATCGTGTTGATGATGCCGCCGAGGAGCGGATTGATGATGGCCCCGAGGACGTCACCGACGAACGTGCCGTCCATCAGGCCGATCTTGGAGTCGGAGATCGCCAGGCCGAG
Source organism: Aeromicrobium fastidiosum (assembly GCF_017876595.1). Lineage (NCBI taxonomy): Bacteria > Bacillati > Actinomycetota > Actinomycetes > Propionibacteriales > Nocardioidaceae > Aeromicrobium > Aeromicrobium fastidiosum. The sequence continues at coordinate 264,584 of NZ_JAGIOG010000001.1, forward strand.
CACCCCGGATCCTGAGACCGATCGCGTGGTGACGGTCGGTGGCGTGAACGTGAGATCGGTCGGTCCACCCACGGCACCGGTCGCCGTGAGCTTCGACTTCACCGACAGGAGCGCATCGCCGAACAGGAGGCCGAGATTCTGCAGCACCCCGACGTTCAACGTGCCGACTCCGAGGACCGCCCCGGTCTTGGCGGTGATGACGGCTCCGCTCGGGGACCCGCACGCGATGCTCTTGAGCGTGGCCTCGCCGCGTCCCATCTCGAGGTCGAGCTCCATCACGACGGAGGCGGCACCGATGCTGAGCGGGTCGACGGTCGACTTGACGTGGACCTTGACCTGGGCGCTCTTGGCCGTGATGCCGGCCTTGCCACAGGCGATCTGCGGCGGCTCGACGATGATGGCCGTGAGGTCCAGGAGCCGCTCGGCCCCGGGCAGGCCCACGCCGAGGTTCTTGACGTTGAGGGCGTTGGTGCCGTTGGACGCGAAGACCGCCGCCGTCACGAGGTCGAACACGTTGACCAGGGCCGACAGCCCTGCGGAGTTGGCGGTCTCGAGGTTGAGGATCTTGCCGATGTCGACTGTTCCTCCCGAGATCTGCAGGCCGATCGCCTGCAGCGCTGCCGCCTGGACGGTGTAGCCGTTCTTCGACAGCGCAGTGGCCGTGGCCAGCACGAAGTCCCGGGTGCTGACGGTCGTGGCCAGCACCGCCTGCGGCGTGCCGACGCCCAGGGCGACAGCCAGGTCGGCCAACGGCACCACGGTGTCCTTGACGGTCAGCAGCCCCGCCGGGCTCAGCACGTTGAGCTGCGTCTTGAGGATCAGGTCGAGCAGGGGGCCCAGGGCACCGGTCGAGCTGTTCAGCGACAGCTCGCTCGACGAGGCCGAGAAGCACATCGTCGGATCGGCGCTCGTCGCGACGGCCGGGCGCGCGGCCTTGCCGTCGCCGGGCGCGAAGGCGAAGCCCACCGAGGTCGCCGCGATGACCTGCACGGCCGTCGGAACGGCACCGCCCGACACCGGCGTGAAGACACCCGTCGTGTTGCTGACCGTGCCGAGGGCCACGGTCAACGTCGGCGGGCGGCCGACGGTCTTGTTCTGCTCGACCGCCTGGGTCTTGACCGCTGCGAACTTGGGGTCGGCGAGGATCACCGATGCCGTGCGGCCCTTGAGCTGGCGGGCGAGGTCCATCGCCGCGGAGTCCGCCAGCGACTGCATGTCACGGCGCGCCACGCGCTGGGTGCCGAGGTCGACGGCGAACGCCGTGAACGTCAGCACCACCGTCATGAGCAGCACCGCCATCACCAGGATCGCGCCGCGCTCGTCGCGCTCGTCACGTCGCGTCATGTCAGTTCACCTCGACCACGGACGTGTAGGTGAGGTTCTGCGGCAGGGTGACACCCAGACCCGGGAACGACGGCACCAGCGGGTTGGCGCGGTAGGCGTGCGTCACGGTGACGACCGCGCACCGGCGTGTCGCATCAGCAGGGCACGCGACGTTGGGCTGGATGCTGCAGGTGCCGTCGGTCGAGCTGCCGTGCACGAGGTTGGTGCCGGAGCAGGTCACGCCGTAACCGCCCAGGGCGTCGTTGATCGCCGTCCGGGACTTGGTCGTCTTGGTGGCGGTGTCCATGCCCGACGGCACGATCGCCACCGCCCGCGCACCCTCGCTCGCGGCCTGCCCGAGCGCCTGGCGATAGCTCAGCATGTAGCCGTAGCTGACGATGCCGAAGACCAGTGCCACGAACACCGGCAGCACCAGCGCGAACTCGACCATCGCCGCACCTCGTTCACGCTCGGACCGCCGTGATGGGGACCCCTCCGGCCGCACGATCCCCGGGGATCTGGCGAGGGAGCGCCGGGCCGAAGAGGCCTCCATCACGGCGGTCATCCGTTGCTCGCATAAGCAGTGACGACCGACGGAGCGAGGACGATGATGAACAGGACAGGCAGGACGCAGACCATCAGCGGGATCAGGATCTTGACCGGGACCTTCTGCGCCCTGGCCTCGGCCCGCATGCGCCGTGCGAGCCGCATCTCCTTGGCCTGGCTGCGCACGACCGACGCCACCGAGATGCCGTACTCCTCCGCCTGGACGATCGACTTGGCGAAGCCCCGCACGTCGTCCACCGACGTGCGATCGGCCAACGCGGTGTACGCGTCGCGGCGGGACATCCCGAGCGAGACGTCCTGCAGCAACCGGACGAACTCGTCGACGAGCGGACCCTCTCCCACCTCGGCGACCTTGATCAGCGCCTGCTCGAAGCCGACGCCCGCCTCGATCGAGATGACGATCTGGTCGAGCAGGTCCGGCAGCGTCTTCTGCATCTCCTCCTGGCGCTTGACGCCACGGTTGTAGATCAGCAGGTCGGGCACGAAGTAGCCCAGGACGATCACTGCCAGGGCGACCAGCAGGACGAAGGGCGACGACCACTTCGATACGATGACGACCGCGAAGAACAGTCCCACCGCAGCGCCCGCGGGCTTGAGCACGATGATCCGCTGCAGCGTCCAGCCGACCGGACGTCCGGCCAGCACGATGTTGCGCTCGATCCGTCGCACCAGCGTCGGTGCCGTGAGGCGGGCGAACAGGCCATCGGCCGAGACGTCCGACCGGATGCGCTTCCACGCGCTCTCGGTCGCGGCCTCGGGGGCGGCCAGCATGCGGACGCGCTTCTGCACGCCCCGACCGGGCAGCACCAGGACGCCACCGGCGGTCGCAGCCATGAGCGCGGCGCCTGCGAGGAGGAGGACTCCGATGATCAACATGGCAACCCCTCAGAACTCGATGTTCACGATGGATCGCATCCACAGGCCGCCGAGGAGGTACAGGACGGCGCTGCCGAGCAGCAGCAGCTTGCCGATCCCGGTGGCGACGAACAACGACATCGTGTCGGCGCTGACGAGCATGTAGTAGATACCGATGCACACCGGCAGTCCCATCAGGATGACGGCCGACAGGCGACCCTCGGCCGACAGGGACATCACCTGCATCCGCACGTGCAGGCGCTCGCGGATCGTCTCGGCCACCTGGTCGAGGATCTCGTTGAGGTTGCCGCCGGTCTCCCGCTGCGCCGAGATCGCCCCGGCGACCCACCTGAAGTCGGTCGACTGCATGCGCTCGGCCACGGCCTCCAGCGACTCCACGAGATCGCGACCCAGCCGGTTCTCGTTGACGACGCGAGCCAGCTCCTCGCCCATGGGAGCGTCGAGCTCCTTGGAGATCGCGTCGAGCACGCGCGGGAGGCTGTGGCCCGCGCGCAGCGAGGCGGCCATCATCTGCAGCCCCTGCGGCAGCTGCTTGGCGAAGGCACGACGCTGTCGAGCGCCTCGGCGGCTCAACCACACCTTCGCGAGGACCGGGACGAGCACGGCGAGCAGCAGGCCCAGCAGGGCGTGAGCCAGCACGAGGCCGACCGAGAACGCCACGACCGAGATGCACAGGAGCATGACGACGAGGTTGGCCACGGGCATCGCCACGTTGGCCAGCTCGAGCTCCCGGGCACCGAACGGCCGCCAGCCCTGGCGGCGCATGACCGCCTCGACCCCGTTGATCACGGCATCGGTGACCCGTGTCAGCAGGCTCCGGCGCTCCTGCACGACCAGGCGCGAGATCCGCGCCGAGTCGACGCGACCCACCGGCACTCCGTTGACGGCGACGTACACGCCGCCGAGCGACATGGTGACGAGCAGCACCCCGAGCAGCAACATCACCGCTCACCCGCCGTCGTACGTCGCGGATCGAGGTTGTCGAGGTCGAAGGTGATGCCGTGGTCGGCGAACCGCTCGCTGAACCGCGGCCGGACCCCGGTGGGGATCGCCTGGCCCAGGAATCGGCCGTGCTGGTCGACGCCGGCGGAGTAGTCGAACACGAACACGTCCTGCAGCACGACGACGTCGTCCTCCATGCCGTGCACCTCGGTGACGTGCGTGATGCGCCGCGACCCGTCGCGGAGCCGGGTGATCTGGACGATCAGGTCGACCGCCGAGGAGGCCTGCTCCCTGATGGCCCGCAGCGGCAGGTCCATGCCGGCCATCAGCACCAGGGTCTCGAGACGGGCCATGGCATCGCGCGGCGAGTTGGCGTGCAGGGTCGACAGCGAGCCGTCGTGGCCGGTGTTCATCGCCTGGAGCATGTCGAGCGCCTCGCCGCCGCGGCACTCGCCGACGATGATGCGGTCGGGCCGCATGCGCAGCGAGTTGCGCACGAGATCGCGAATGCGGACCTCGCCGCTGCCTTCGATGTTGGGCGGGCGGCTCTCCAGACGCACGACGTGGGGCTGCTGGAGCCTGAGCTCGACGGCGTCCTCGATCGTGACGATGCGCTCCTCCCGCGGCACGAAGCCGGACAGGACGTTGAGCAGCGTCGTCTTGCCGGTGCCCGTGCCGCCGCTGACCAGGATGTTGAGCTTGGCCTGGACGCACGCGTGCAGCAGGTGGGCCATCTGCTCGGTCATGGTGCCGAACTCGACCAGGTCGCTGACGCCGAACGGACTCTTGGAGAACTTGCGGATCGTCAACGAGGAGCCGTCGACCGCAAGCGGCGGGATGATGGCGTTGACGCGCGACCCGTCCGCGAGGCGCGCGTCGACCAGCGGCGACGACTCATCGATGCGGCGACCGACCTTGGCGACGATGCGCTCGATGATCCGGCGCAGGTGGGCCTCGGAGCTGAACCTGGCGGGCGAGACCTGCAGGCGGCCGTGGCGCTCGACGAACACTTTGTCATAGCTGTTGACCATGATCTCGGTGATGGAGTCGTCGTCGAGCATGCGCTGCAGCGGACCGAGACCGATCGCATCGTCCTCGACCTCGCGGGTCAGCCGGCGGCGCTCGTCGACCGACAGAAGAGCTTCGGAGTCGATGACGCTGCTGAGCTCCTCGCGCACGAACTCGTGCAGCTCGTGCTCGGTCAGTGTCGAGTCGTTGGCGCGGGTGCCGAGCCGTTCGAACAGCGCCTCGGACGCCCGGGCCTTGATGTCGGTGAAGGCGTCGGAGACGGACGCCACGGCGTCAGGGCTGTCGAAGTGCTCCTGGTCGATCGTGTCGAGATCGGCCAGCGTGCGCTCCCGCACGGCGTCGAGTCGGTCGCTGAGACTCATGCGACGTCCAGACGTCGGTGACCGCGCTTCTGCTCGGCGGCACGGGCGCGGTCGAAGATGCGCTTGGCCAGCGACTTGACCGACTTCACGAACGGGCCGGACTTGGCGGTCACCATCAAGGGAACCCCACGGTTCGAGGCCAGTGGCAGCTCCTTGCTGCGGGGCAGCACCACGTCGACCGGTGCCCCGATGACGGCCTCGACGTCCTTGATGCGCAGACCCGACGACTTGTCGGCGAAGTTGACGACGACGTGCCGCGACGCCGGGAGGAGTCCGAGGGTGCCCAGCAGCTCCATCTCCTTCTGGACGCTGCGCAGGCACGCGACGTCCATCGTGGTGACGATGACGGCGTCGTCGCTGCACTCCAGGGCGGCCAGCGTCGTCTCGTCGAGTCCTGCGGCTGTGTCGAGGATGACGTAGCGGAACTGGTCCTGCAGCTGGCGGATGAGCTGGACGACCTGCTCGCCGGTCACCTTGTCGTTGGCGGCCGGCGACTCCGCGCCGCACAGCACGTAGAACCCGGCCGAGTGGACCGTGAGGTACGTCTTGAGCAGCAGGTTGTCGCGGGACGTGAGCCCGAAGGCGTCCTGCAGGGTGTGCGTGGGCTTGAGGTCCAGCACCGTCGTCAGGTCGCCGAACTGCAGATCGAGGTCGACCAGCACGACCTCCATGGGTGACTGCTGGGCCAGGGCGACGGCGAGGTTCGACGAGATGCTCGTCTTGCCGACACCGCCCTTGGGCGACAGCACGGTCATGGTGCGCGACGAGAAGTCGACCGGTGCCTGCGGGACGGCCTTGAGCGTCTGCTGGCGCGTGGTGTCGGCGCGGGCGTCGAGCCTGTCGCGAATGCCGGCCAGCACCGCGGGATCGTCGAGCGACGGCCCGACGTCGCGGATGCCGACACGCATCGCGTCGAGCATGATCTGCTTCTCGACCGCCGAGATCAGCACCATGTCGATGTCGGGGCGCACGGCGTGCACCTCGGCAGCCATGGCGAGGGACCGCGGGATCGGCACGAGCGAGGTGAAGACGATCGTCTCGGGCAGGCTCGCGGGGTCGAGACCCCGCAGCAGGCTGGCGGTCTCGGCGGCGACCGACTCGGCCGAGAGGGCGACGATCCGGTAGCCGACGGCTCCTGCCACCCGTGCGGCTTCTTCGTCGTCCGCGCCGACGATCAGGGCGATGCTCATGGGGCCACGTCCTTCGACGTGATGGTCTTGCCGCCGCCGGTCTCGGTGTCGTCGTTCTGCAGCGTCAGCCAGATCGTGCCGAACTCGATCGTGTTGACGAGCTTCTCGGCGTCGAGCGTGTTGACCGCGACCGTGATGAGCGTGCCAGCGGCACCGTCCGAGCCGACGGCACCCGAGTCGACCTTGAGGACGAGCAGTCCGTTGATCGGGTTCGCCGTCTGTCCGGAGAAGTTGGCGATGACGCCGACGCGGTCGCCGCTCTTGACGGCACCGCCGACCAGGCGGGCCCCGTCCACGGGGATCGTCAGCTCCTGCATGCCCTTCGGCACGGTCGTGCCCGCCTTGACGTCGTCCGGCTCGGAGAGCTTGGCGGTGCTGAGCTGGTCGCCCGGCACGAGCGCGACGCTGGTGACCAGGCCCTGCGCGTCGTCGAGCGAGCTCAGCGCACCCGGCACGAGTGCCGCGCGCGGCACCTTGACCGTCTCGGTCTTGCCGACCAGGTCGGCGGCGGTCGTCCGCGCCGGCACCTCGGTCGTGGCCCTCACGACGTCGACCATCTCGGTGCCCTCGAAGGCCCGGTCGTCGGCGTCGTTGGCATACGCGATCAGCGCCGCGATGCCCAGCACGGCGAGCAGTGCCGCCATGCCGATGATGATGAACTGCTTCTTCACGTCTTCTCCCTAAGACTCGAAGCGGTGCCACGGTGCGGCCTGAGCCGTCCGTGCACGAAGGACTCGCGGAGGATGACGCAGTGCGATCCCTCCGCTCACCTGTGTTGAGCCACGCGACCCATGTGACGACCGAGGTCGTCCACGAGGCGTGGCCCCCATCGGTCTCCCTACCGATGGGTGGGCGCGGCGAGCCCGAGCTCGACCGCGCCCCCGTGCGACCTGCGTCAGCAGATCGCGGTCGATCAGAGCTTGCTGTTGATCGAGCTGAAGGCACCGGTGATCTTGGTGCCGAGCAGCGCGACCGCGACGACGATGATGGCCGCGATCAGGGCGACGAGCAGGCCGTACTCGACAGCGGTCGCGCCCTTCTCCTCGCGTGCGGTCTTCGCCGTGAACAGCGAGGCCGACATGTAAGCCAGTGCAAAGTGGAACTTCGACATGATTTTACTCCCTCAATCATTTACCAGTCATCAGACGATGACTGCTCCCACCGAGGAATCTAAGCCGGGACTTTAGTCCCGTCGAGGGCTCTGGCCGAAGATGGCTCGAATTGACTACGGGAACCATCCGACACAGTCACGAGGAATAGGTCACACCGCGCCGCGGGGGTGCGCCGCACGAGTCAGGCGCGCGACCGCCCGCGGCGCGAACGCGAGTCCGGGCAGCAGGAGCGGGCCGAACAGGATGCCCCAGTACAGGTTGTTGTCGCGCCCGACCACCGCGAAGACCAGGGCGTACGCGACCAGCACGGCCGCGACGGGGCGCGCGTCGACCGAGTCGTGCAGCACCCATCCCAGCAGCGCCAGAGGCACCAGGAGCACCGCGACGAGCACGGGTGCGACGGTCAGCACCGTGCTGAACCACGCCGCATTGACGAAGAAGGGCCAGCCGTTGACGTCGAGCCAGCCCGACGAGGGCTCGGAAGCACCCGCGGACATCCGGCCGACCTGGAGCACGTGCCAGCCGTAGAACGCCAGGAAGCCGGCCACGGCCACGACAGAGGCCAGCCTGCGACGCACCGACAGACGGGGCCACGCTGCGGCGAGGACTGCGAGGCCGGCGGGCAGGGCCAGCTCACGCACGACACAGGCAGCCAGCAACGCGATCAGGGCGGGCCAGAACCAGTGCCTCGTCGCCGCGAGCGCCGCGACGTAGGTGAGCAGGCCGGCCCAGGTCTCGTGGATCCAGACACCGTCGGGTGAGCACAGGGCGGCCACCCCGACAGCCCCGACGACGCTGGCGACCGCCCACTCCGCCCGCGTGCGGGTGAGGCTGTCGAAGCACACGATGCTCAGGCCGATGGCGACGGCCGCCAGGGCGAGCAGGATGCCGTAGGCCGTCCCCTCGCCCGCCGTCGATGTCAGCCAGGCGAGCGTGGGCTCCCGCACGGTCACGGCGGGGGACGTCGGGAATCCGCGCGCGGGCTGCTCGGCGGCGACGGCGACGTAGTACGACTCACCGTCGCCCATCCGTTCGGAGATGGCTTGGTAGAGGGCGACGTCGGTCTTGTCCGGATCTGCCTCGAGGAAGCCGTCGGGCACCTGACTCCCGGCGACAGCGCCCCACACCACCAGGACCAGGGTCACGGCGATCGCCAGGAGCGCCCAGCCCCGCCGCAGTCGCGTCGAGGTCCCGAGGCCGCTCATGCAGCCATGATCGGTGCTCGGAGGGTCAACGGTCCACCGGCGGGGCGTCCCCGGCCGACGTCACCCCGGCAGCTGATCGGTGATCGACGTGAAGGCACCGGTGACCTTGGTGCCGAGCAGCGCGACTGCGACGACGATGACGGCCGCGATCAAGGCGACCAGCAGCCCGTACTCGACGGCGGTGGCACCCTTCTCGTCACGGCGGCTCTGCAGGTTGACGACGTACGACATGACAGTTGCGATCGCGAACATGATGACTCCCTCTTGGTGCAGCCAGATGTGAGTGACTGACTCTCCCTGGGCCGAATCCTAGGGTCTTAGGTCCCGGGACGCCTGTGGCAAGAATGGATCATCTTGACCTGGTTCGAGCGGGCCATGGCCGCTGGTCGACAGCCCGGCCCGCGCGAGGTCATCCTGCCCAGGACGTCGGGGATGCGTGAGACGGTTGACCGGGTCCGGACATCTGAGAGGTAGGGACCCCCACCGCCCGGAGACCCGCACCCCACAGATCGGAGCCGCTGGTGAGCCTGACCGCGACCCTCGACGACGTCCCCGACGATGACGAGGAGGCCGACCGCGCCCTGCTCGACCGCGCCGCCCGCGGTGACCGCGTCGCCTTCGGGTGCCTCTACGACCGGCACGTGCGACCCGTCTACTGGCAGGCCTACAGCGTCCTGAAGGACGACCGCGAGGCCGAGGACGCGACCCAGGACGTCTTCGTCACGACCTGGAAGAAGATCCGGACGATCACGGTCGTCGACGAGTCGGTGCTGCCGTGGCTGCTCGTCACGGCCCGCTACACGGCACTGAACGCCCGCCGCAGCCGGCAACGTCGGCGCACGCAGGCCGAGATCGACGACCTGCTGCCCGCCCGTTCCGCCGTCGAGGACGAGGTCGAGGCGGGATTGATCCGCGCCGAGATCGACAAGGCCGTCGGGGCCCTCTCCCCCGTCGACCAGCAGCTGTACGAGCTGTGCGTCGCGGGCGACCACACCTACGAGATGGCAGCGCGCGAGCTGGGCGTGAGCCACGCCGTCGTCCGCAACCGACTCTCGCGCCTGCGCACCCGCCTCCGCGCCGACCTGCGATCCCTCAAGGAGATCTCATGAGCACCCCGACGCTCCACGACGACCGCGTCGAGAAGATGCGGATGTCGGTCATGCACCGTGTCGACCTCGACGTCACGCGTCGCGGTCGACGCGCCCGCACCGCCCTCGGTCTGTCGGTCGCCGGCGTGCTGGTCGTGGGCCTCGGCGGCTACGCCGTCAGCAGCATCGGCGGCACCAGCACGAGCGAGGTCAGCGCCACCTCCGACCGGTCCGACAGCTCCGCTGGCGGCAAGGCCGCTGCACCGGAGGCACAGCTCGATGCACAGAACGGCGCCGCCAACCTCAAGCAGAGCGAGACCGCTGCGAAGCAGGAGGCACCCGCCGCAGACCGCCAGGTCATCACGACCGGCTCGGCCAGCGTGACGGTCAGCCGTCCCCGCACGACGGTGCAGCAGCTCAGCACGTGGATAGAGTCGATCGGCGGACGGGTCGACGACCGGTCCGAGAGCGGCACGGGCGACGACGCATCCGCGTCCGTCACGGTCCGCGTGCCCAGCACCCGGGTCACGGCGACACTCGACCGCCTCGCAACGTACGGACGGGTCGACGACGCCTCTCTGCAGAACACCGACGTCACGGCCCAGACCGTCGACCTCGACGCCCGCGTCGACGCACTGCAGGTCTCGATCGACCGCCTCACCGCGATCCTGGCCGGGGCGACGTCGAGCAAGGACGTCATCGCGGCCGAGCGGGCGCTCACCGATCGCCAGGAGCAGCTCGAGAGCCTGCAGGCCCAGCGCAAGGACCTGGCCGACCAGGTCTCGCTGTCGACACTGACCATCACCTTCGCCCAGAAGCCGACCGCGAGCTCGGTGGAGCCCGGCGGGTTCGCGGGCGGCCTGCGCGACGGCTGGAACGGGCTGGTGTCGACGGTCAACGCCGTCGTCGAGGTCGCCGGGGTGCTGCTGCCCTGGGCCCTGGTCGTCGCCGGCGTCCTGCTCGTGGTGCGGCTCGTCACGCGCCGCCGTGGCTCGAGCTGAACGTCAGGACGGCTCCGGGGCGCGGCGCTCGAGCAGGATGGTGTCGCGCCACGCGCCGGCGAGCTGCGCGATGCGCTCGCGGCGTCCCACCTCTCTGAACCCCGCCGCGCGGTGGATGGTGAGGCTGGCCCGGTTCTCCGAGAAGATCGAGGTCTGGAGCGTCCAGAGGCCGCCCTCGTCGGCGGCGGCGACCTGGTGCCGCACGAGGGCTGCACCGATGCCCCGTCCACCGTGCTGCGCGTCGACGTAGACGGACGTCTCGCCGACCCCTCGATAGCACTCCCGGCGCGAGGTGGGGCTGACCGCTGCCCATCCGGCCACGGCACCGTCGATCGTGGCGACCCATCTCTGGCCGGGCAGCCACTGGGCGTCCAGGACGGCGGCCGGCGGAACCTCGGTCTCGAAGGTGGCGTTCTTGGTGGCGATGCCGTCGGCGTAGATGCGGCGCACGTCGTCCCAGTCGGCGGCGGCCAGGGCACGGATCGTCGTGGGCGGCACGACGTCAGGCCGTTCTCGGCGCGTACATGATGACCGCGACGCCGATGAGGCAGATGAGGGCACCGGCGATGTCGTACCGGTCTGGGTCGTAGCCGTCGACCACCTTGCCCCAGGCGAGTGATCCTGCGACGAAGATTCCTCCGTAGGCGGCGAGAATGCGTCCGAAGTTCGCGTCAGGTTGCAAGGTGGCGACGAATCCGTAGATGCCGAGGGCGATGATGCCTCCGCCGATCCAGAGCCAGCCCCGGTGTTCTCGGACGCCTTGCCAGACGAGCCAGGCGCCGCCGATCTCGGCGAGCGCTGCTGCGATGAAGAGCGCCGTGGAGCGCAGGATGTCCATGTGGATGATCCTGTCAGCCGCCGGCGATGTTCCTGATCTGTACCCGGCCCCCAGGCCTACTGCGCGGCGGGGGTGCGCAGGATGTCGGCGAGGTTGTCGAGGGCACCGGGGACGAGGGCGTAGAACGACCAGGTGCCGCGCTTGGAGCGGGTCAGGAGCCCGGCGTCGACCAGGACTTTGAGGTGGTGCGACACGGTGCCCTGCGAGAGGTTGACCGGCTCGGTGAGGTCGCAGACGCACGCCTCCGCGCCGTCGTGTGCGGCGACCAGCGAGAGGAGGCGCAGGCGCGTCGGCTCGCCGATGGCCTTGAACTTCAAGGCCAGGTTTGCCGCATCCTGGGCACTCATGGCGTCGCGCACGATGGGGGCGCAACAGAGGTCCGAGCCGAGGTCGAGGACGGGAAGCACGGTGGTCATGCACTCATCATGCCCCATTCATTGACATTCGTCGATGCATTGCTACGGTTGCTCCATCGACGACCGTCGATGAATGTGAACGCGTGGTGACCACGCACCGAGGAGCCCTGTGAGCGACACCCTGGACGCGACCGCCGACGGCGGGGCAGACGAGGCCGTCGTCGCCCGTTTGTCACGTCTCGACCGCTTCCTGCCGGTCTGGATCGTGGTCGCCATGATCGCCGGCCTGGTCCTGGGCCGCACGTGGTCCGACCTGACCGACGCCCTCGACTCGTTCACCGTCGGGTCCGTCTCCGTGCCGATCGCCATCGGCCTGCTCGTGATGATGTACCCCGTCCTGGCGAAGGTCCGCTACAGCGAGACCGCCCGTGTCACCGGCGACCGACGTCTCCTCGGTGCCTCCTTGGTCATGAACTGGCTCATCGGCCCCGCGCTGATGTTCGCGCTGGCCTGGCTGCTGCTGCCCGACCTTCCCGAGTACCGCACCGGCCTGATCATCGTCGGCCTCGCCCGGTGCATCGCCATGGTGCTGATCTGGAACGATCTCGCCTGCGGCGACCGCGAGGCCGCCGCCGTGCTGGTGGCGATCAACTCGGTCTTCCAGGTCTTCGCGTTCGCCGCGCTGGGCTGGTTCTACCTCCAGACACTCCCCGGCTGGCTCGGCCTGTCGACCACGAGCGCGGACTTCTCGGTGTGGGCGATCACCGCCAGCGTCCTGGTGTTCCTCGGCGTCCCCCTGGTCGCCGGGTTCGCCACCCGCCAGATCGGCGAGCGCACCAAGGGCCGCGACTGGTACGAGAGCGTCTTCCTCCCCCGCCTCGGCCCGTGGGCCCTGTACGGGCTGCTGTTCACGATCGTGCTGCTGTTCGCCCTCCAGGGCGACGCCATCACGAGCAACCCCTGGGACGTCGTGCGCATCGCCGTCCCGCTGCTGGCCTACTTCGCGATCACCTTCACCCTCGGCATGGTCATGGGCCACGGGCTCGGCCTCGGGTACGCCAAGAGCGCCACCCTCGCGTTCACTGCCGCAGGCAACAACTTCGAGCTGGCCATCGCCGTGGCGATCGGCACCTTCGGCATCACCTCCGGCCAGGCGCTGGCCGGTGTCGTCGGCCCGCTCATCGAGGTCCCCGTGCTGGTCGGCCTCGTCTACGTGTCCCTGTGGGCGCGCAGATTCTTCCCCGCCTCCGAAGGAGTCATCTCGTGACCAAGCCCACCGTCCTGTTCGTGTGCGTCCACAACGCCGGCCGCTCCCAGATGGCCGCCGGGTTCCTGCGGGAGCTGTCCGGCGGGACCATCGACGTCCTCTCGGCCGGGTCGATGCCCGGCCACCAGATCAACCCCGTCGCGGTCAAGGCGATGGACGAGGTCGGCATCGACATCGCGGGCGAGCAGCCCAAGAAGCTGTCCACCGAGGCCGTGCAGGCGTCCGACGTCGTCATCACGATGGGCTGTGGCGACGAGTGCCCGTACTTTCCCGGCAAGCGCTACGAGGACTGGGACCTGACCGACCCGGCAGGGCAGGGCATCGAGACCGTCCGCGAGGTGCGCGACGAGATTCGCACCCGCATCGAGGACCTCGTTGCATCCCTGTCCCCCGCCGCCGCGACCGAGGGCTGAGACCCGCCATGACTGACACGACCGAGCTGCCCGTGGTGGTCATCGGGGCCGGACCGTCGGGCCTGGCTGCTGCCGCGAACCTGCACCGGCGGGGCATCCCGGCTCTCGTCCTCGAGGCCGGGGACGTAGCCGGTGCGGCCGTCCGCGAGTGGGCGCACATCCGCCTGTTCTCGCCCTGGTCGGAGCTGGTCGACCCCGAAGCAGCGAAGGTGCTCGCCGACGCCGGCTGGGAGGTGCCCAACCCGAAGCGCTACCCCACCGGCGGCAACTGGGCCGCCGACTACCTCCAGCCGCTGGCCGACGCCCTCGGCACCGTGAGGTTCGGCCACACCGTCACCGGCGTCGCGAAGTGCGGACGAGACCTCGTGGTCGACTCCGGCCGCGAGGACGCGGCCTTCACGCTTCACGTCACCTCCGCCGAGGGCGACCGGCACATCGCCGCCCGCGCCGTCATCGACGCATCCGGAACCTGGTCAGGACCCAATCCCCTCGGCGGCGACGGCCTCCCCGCGGCCGGCGAGAACGCGCACGCCGACCGGATCGTCCACCGCGTGCCCGACCTGACCGACGCGGCGACCGCTGCTCGCTATGCAGGCAAGCACGTCGCGATCGCCGGCACCGGAGCATCCGCCAAGACCGCGCTCATCACGTTCACGAACCTGGCGCGGGAGCACCGCGGCACCCGGATCAGTTGGCTCGTGCGTCGACCCACCATCGGGACGGCATTCGGTGGCGGCCAGGACGACGAGCTGTCCGAGCGAGGCGCTCTGGGCGACCATGCCAAGGCCGCGGTCACCGGCGGTCCGACCACGACGTTCACAGGATTCCGGACCGCCGGGATCGAAGCGCACGGCGAGAATCGCCTGCGACTGACGTCCTTCGACGGGCAGACGCTCGACGACGTGGACGAGGTCGTGGTGCTGACCGGCTTCCGCCCCGACCTCGGATTCCTGTCCGAGGTGCGCCTCGACCTCGACCCTGTCCTGCAGGCCCCGCGCACGCTGGCACCCCTGATCGACCCGAACGTGCACTCCTGCGGGACGGTCTACCCACACGGTGCCGCCGAGCTCGCCCAGCCCGAGCACGGCTTCTACCTGGTCGGGATGAAGAGCTACGGCCGCGCCACGTCGTTCCTCGCACTCACCGGTTTCGAGCAGGTGCGCTCCGTCGTCGCCGAGATCGCCGGCGACCACGCAGCAGCCGCACGCGTCGACCTCGCACTGCCCGAGTCGGGGGTCTGTGGCGGCTCAGGGGACTTCGACGAGCCCGAGGCCGCTGCCGGCGGCTGCTGCGGTCCGGCCGATCAGACGGCGGTCATCCCGGTGCCGTGACGCCAGGACCTGGACATGGCCCGGAGACGAGACGACGCCCAGGCCATCTCTGACCTGAGCGTCGATCCTCACCGCTGTCGCGGCTACATCTGCTGGTGGAGCATAGGAGATTCGAACTCCTGACCTCTTCGATGCGAACGAAGCGCGCTACCAACTGCGCCAATGCCCCAGGTGCCCTCGCGAACGAGCGCTCCGCAACTTTATCAGGCGGCCGACTCGGCTCAGTCGCCGACTGCGCGGCGGTGCTCGGTCGCGTCGCCCGACCGCTGCGGCAGCTCGACGTCCTCGCCCTCGATGTGCCCCGACGTCCAGGTGTGGGGCTGCGAGAAGTCGATCGTGCGCACGGTGCGGCCGGCGCGCGGCTTGGTGACGTAGGTGGGCAGCGTGACCGGGAGCGGGTCCCACAGCGCCTCGCCTGCCGTCGACACCGACGGGACGGCGATGACGATCTTGTCGTCGAGCGCATCGGCCTCGAGCGGAACGTCTTCCATCTCGTGCTTGCGGCCCGGGTCGATGTCCTCGAACTGCCCGGACACGATGACGGTGTCCTCCTCCACCGCGGCCGACGAGCCGGCTGTGCGCTGGGTCTTGGGCCGCGCAACGACGGCCGTGGCCTTCGCGAGGTCGATCTTGGGCAGCCGGCCGTGCGGCAGGCGCAGGCGGCGGCCCTTCGCGGACGACGGACGCTGACGGGCCAGGCCTCGCTCGCTGCGCACCTGCACCCGGCACGCCACGAGCCACGCGACCACCAGTGCGACGGGCGCCGCGAGCCAGACCGGCGAGATGACGCCGAAGCCGGCGACCCCGCCGACGACGGCCGTGACGAGTAGCAGGGACAGCAACGTGCGGCGACGGCGCTTGGCGGCCAGGCGTGAGGCCGGACGATCGGCGGTGCGCGCCGGACGCGACGTGGCACGAGGCGCAGCGGTCGTCTTCGTGGGAGCGGGGGCCGTCTCGGCCACCTCGACCTGCGGGCGGGCCGGCCGGCGGATGACCCGGCTGAGCGATCCGGTGGTCTCGACCGAGGCATTCTTGCTGGCCTCGTCGTAGCGGCGCAGGGCGAGCGGAATGAAGTACGCCGCCCACACGACCACGACGAACGCGATGATCAGACCACTACTGGAACCCACGATCAAAACCGTAGGGCGTCCGGATGCACGAACCGCGCACGCGCGGCCGTGTGTCGCCTGAGAACTTGCGTGACGGGTGGGACTCAGCCGTGGTCGAGCCGGGCGAGCAGCCCGTCCGGCACGTCCTCGGCCAGCACCTGGAAGACCCGGTGGTCCTGCCACGTCCCCGCGATGTGCAGGAACCCCTTGGCGAGCCCCACCTCGCTGAACCCGAGCTTGGCGACGACTCGCAGGCTCGCGGCGTTCTCGGGACGGATCGCGATCTCGATGCGGTGCAGGCCCACCGTCGTGAGCAGGTGGTCGCACACCAGCGCGACCGCGGTGGGGGTGACGCCGCGCCCCGCATGGGTCTGCGAGACCCAGTAGCCGAGATTGGCCCACCGGGCCGATCCCCAGGTGATGCCGTTGACGGTCAGCATGCCGACCACCTCGTCGTCCCACGTGACCGCGAACGGCATGGTCTGGCCGAGGCGTGCGCGCCGCCGCAGCGTCCCGATCATGCCGACGTACGAGGTCGCGGCCTGACCGGCCTCGCGCGGGAGCGTCGCCTCCCACGGTCCGAGCCATGCCGCGTTGTCGGCGCGCAGCCGAGCCCACGTGCGGGCGTCACGCCGCCGCAGCGGACGCACCCCGATCGACCCGTGCCGGAGGGTGACCGGCCAGCCGGGGCTCACGACGCCGAGCTCGGGTGGTCGCCACCACGCAGCTGGTCGACGGCGTGGGGCAGGACGTCGGCCAGCACTCCCAGCCCGTCCTTGACCCCGCCACGCGAGCCGGGCAGGTTGACCACGAGCGTCGTGCCGGCCACGCCGGCGAGCCCGCGTGACAGCACGGCCGTGCGGACGCCGTTGGCGACTCCTGCGGCCCGCAGCGCCTCGGCGACCCCGGGCAGCTCACGGTCAAGGTGCGGCCGGGTGGCCTCGGGCGTGCGGTCGGTCGGGTTGATGCCCGTGCCGCCGGTGGTCAGCACGGCGGCGACGCCGTCGGACAGCGCCTCGCCGATCGCGACGCCCACGGGGTCGCCGTCGTGCACGACGACGGCGTCGTCCACCTCGAAGCCCCAGGACCGCAGCGCGTCGACGATCAACGGGCCGGTCTCGTCGGCGTACACGCCGTCGGCGGCACGGTTGGACGCCACGATGACCGCGGCACGCAAGGACGTGGACGTGTCCATCAGCGGTGCCAGTCGCCGCTCTTGCCGCCCGACTTGGCGACGACCTCGATGTCGGTGATGCGGGCCAGCTTGTCGACCGCCTTGACCATGTCGACGACCGTGAGGGCCGCGACGCTGACGGCGGTCAACGCCTCCATCTCGACCCCGGTGCGATCGGCCGTGCGCACCGTCGCCTCGATCGCGACGGCGTCGTCGGCGACGACCAGGTCGACCTCGACGCCACCGATCGCCAGCGGGTGGCACAACGGGATCAGGTCGGGGGTGCGCTTGGTGGCCATGATGCCGGCGATGCGGGCGACCGCGATGGCATCGCCCTTCGGGACGCCCTCACCGCGCAGCAGGGCGATGACCTCGGCGCTGACCTCGACCCGTCCGCGGGCCGTCGCGGTGCGCGCGGTGACGGTCTTGGCCGTGACGTCGACCATGCGGGCCGCGCCCGTCTCGTCGACGTGGGTGAGACGGTCGGCCACTAGAACGGCCTGTCGAGCACGAGCGTGCGGACCGTGTCGCCGAGATTGAGGGCCGTCTGGTCCTCCCCCACGATGATCAGGGCGTTGGCCTGCGCCAGCGTGCCGACCATGTGCGAGCCGGCACCCGTCAGCGGCGTCACCTTGGCACCTCGGTGGGTGACCTCGAAGACCCCGCGGACGTACTGGCGCACTCCGGGTCGCGACTGCAGGTCGGCCGCGAGGACGGCGTGCACCATGGGACGCCGATAGGGCGTGCGGCCCATCATGCGGCGGATCGCCGGCAGGACGAACACCTCGAACGACACATAGGCCGAGACGGCGTTGCCGGGCAGCGTGATGATGGGCGTCTGCTCGTCGAACACCTTGCCGAAGCCCTGGGGCTTGCCCGGCTGCATCGCGACCTCGTTGAACTCGACGGTGCCGAGCGCCGAGAGGGTCTGCTTGACGACGTCGTGGTCGCCCTTGCTGATGCCGCCGCTCGTGACGACGAGATCGGCTCGCACGAGCTGCTCGGACAGCACCTTCTGGAAGGTGCGCGGGTTGTCGTCGACGGCACCGACGCGGTAGCAGATCGCACCGGCCTCGCGGACGGCCGCGGCGAGCATGTAGCTGTTGCCGTCGTTGATCGAGTCGTAGTCGAGGTGGGTGCCCGGCTCGCGCAGCTCGCTGCCGGTCGAGATCACCACGACGCGCGGACGCGGACGAGCCTTGACGCGCGGAGCGCCCAGCGCAGCCAGGAGGCCGATCTCGCGGGGTCCGAGGACCGTGCCCTCGGCGAGCACGGTGTCGCCCGTCGTGACGTCATCGCCCTTGGGGCGGATGCGCTGGCCCTTCTCGGTCGACGCGAAGATCTGCACCCGGGCGTTGCCGCGGTCGGTCTGCTCGTACGGCACGACCGCGTCGGCGCCCCGCGGGATGGGGGCGCCCGTCATGATCTTGACCGCCGTGCCGGCGCTGATCGCGAACGGCCGGGCCGAGCCGGCCTGGATCTCGCCGACGACCGGCAGCGTGACGGGACGTTCGCGCGACGCGGAGGCGACGTCCTCGGCGCGCACGGCGTAGCCGTCCATCGCGGAGTTGTCGAACAGTGGGAGATCCATGGGGGCCACGAACGACTCGTGCAGCGGCAGACCCAGCGACTCGACGAGCGGCTGGTCGTAGGCGGCGAGCGGGCCGATGCCGCGCAGGATCTTCTCGAGGTGGTCCTCGACCGTCAACATGCCGTCGGGGATGCTGGCCGCGCGGAGTCGGGTCTGACCCGAGGGAGCTGCGGCGGGCGGGGTGCGGGGGGCCTCGACAGGCTCAGCCGGCGGGGTCGGCGGGGTCGGCGGGGTGCGGGGGGCCTCGACAGGCTCAGCCGGCGGGGTCGGCGAGGTGCGGGGGGCCTCGACACGCTCAGCCGGCGGGGCATGGGGCGCGACGGGGGCGGTGTGCTCCTCGTCGGCAGCGGTGCTGCGAGAGCTCTCGACGGGAGCGTCGGGACCGATCGGCAGCATGTCCTGCTCCGACCCGCGGCCGTCTTCTCCTGTCGACATGTCGATCAGCCTAACGTCGACCCCTCGGCCACGCTGCCGGCCTCGCCCGTGTCGTCGAGCGTGACGTCGCCGCGGACGACCACGTCGCGCCCGAACCGCCAGTCGCCCTCGACCGTCAACGACCGGGCCTCGACCAGCGAGGGCGGCTCCGGCAGGCGGGCATCGAAGTCGGAGATCGTCGTGAAGTACCGGCGGTCGAGGTCGACCAGCGGCACCGGCCGCGCCTGGGCCCGCACCCGGAAGTCGTCGCCGACCTCGTAGACGTCGGACCGCAGCAGCAGCAGGTCGTTGGTCGTCTTGACCGGCAGGAATCGCGACCGGTCGACCTCGATCGCCGTCGCCCCGTCGAACACCTCGACCGCGGCACCCATCGCCGACTCGATCTGGACGACCGGTGTGGACGTCGGATTGGTCGGGTCGACGGTCTTGGCGTTGCGGATCAACGGCAGCCCCAGCACACCGTCACGCTCCTCGAGCGTCCGCTTGACGACGCGCAGGTCGAACCACAGGTTGTTGGTGTGGAAGTAGCGGTGCCGCTCGGGATCGGCCGCGGCCGCCGCATCGGCCTCGGGCGTCTGTGCCGTCTCGCGCAGCACGAGTCGTCCATCGCTCCTGCGCACCACGATGTGGCCGCCCTTGACGTCGGCGGGCGTGCGGCGGCACACCTCGGCCGCGTAGGGCGCGCCCGATGCGGCGAACCAGCCCATCATCCGGGCATCGGGGGCCGCGCCCAGGTTGTCGGCGTTGGAGACCGTCGCGTAGCGGTAGCCGGCGTCGAGGAGCGCGTCGAGGATGCCCGACACCTCGAGCGCCGTGTAGAGATCGCCGTGACCCGGCGGGCACCACTCGAGCGACGGGTCGGCCGGCCACTCGACCGGTGTCAGGTCGTCGGCGCGCAGCTTGGGCTCGCGGTTCTGCAGGAAGTCGATCGGCAGGCCCTCGACGGCCAGGTCGTCGTACTTCGCCAAGGCGGCGAGCGTGTCGTCGCGCGTGCGGAAGCTGTTCATGAACAGCAGCGGCAGCGGGACGCCCAGCTGCTCGCGCAGTGACAGCACCTGGCCGGCGATGACGTCGAGGAAGGTGCGGTCGGGCCGCACGGGCAGCAGGGTCTTGGCGCGGTCGAGGCCCATCGAGGTGCCGAGTCCGCCGTTGAGCTTGATGACCGCCGTGACGGACGCGGCCTCGCGGCACTGGTCGTCACTGAGCTCGATGTCGTCGGCGTGGTCGATGTCGACGAGCGGGTCGACGTCCGACTCGGGGATCATGCCCGTCGCTCCCTGCTCGAGCTGGGCATAGAACGACGAGAACACGTCGATCGCGCGCTGCGGCACACCGCCGTCGTGCATCCGCTGCTGTGCCTGCGACAGACCGTCCACGAATCCTCCCTCAGTGCTCGGGGCCACAGGCTATCGTCAGCCCGTGACGAAGGCACGGGGACGCGAAGAGCTGCTCGCCCGCCGTCGCGCGCAGTCGCCCGCCGAGCGTGCCGAGTCCGCCCACGCCATCGCGATGCACGCGCTGGCCGTGCCGCTGGTCGGCCGGGCGCGCCGCGTCGCGTGCTACCTGTCGATGGACTCCGAGCCCGGCACCGGACCGCTGATCGCCGCGCTCCACGAGCGGGGCGTCGAGGTCGTCGTGCCGATCAGCCTGCCCGACCACAGCCTCGACTGGGTCGTGCACGAGCCTGCCGCGCCGGTCGTCGTGACGGGCCTCGGCATCCCCGAGCCCGAAGGGCCCCGCCTCGGCGCGGACGCCCTGCGGACGTGCTCGGTCGTGATCGTCCCGGCGCTGGCGGTCGACCACGCGGGCCACCGCCTGGGGCGGGGTGCCGGCTACTACGACCGGGCGCTCGCGGACGTCACTGTCCCACTGTGCGCGCTCGTGTTCGCCCACGAGCTGCTGCCCGAGGTGCCGCACGAGCCCCACGACGTGCCGGTGCAGATGGCCGTGACGCCCTCGGGGCTGTTCCGCGTGCCGTCCTGAGCGGTGCCGAACTGCCTTCTCGACAGGCGCAAGGGGCGGCGGGACAGGCTCAAGGGGCGAGCGAGCAGGCTCAGGAGGCGGCGGGGCTGAGGGTCAGCGTGTCGTCGGTGGCCTCGTCGACGGCCTTGGTGCCGAACGCCCAGGGCAGGGTCTGCCCCTTGCGCCACAGCTCCTGCTGGTCGACGTAGTGCGGGTGGAACGCGTGGCCCGAGCTGCCCGTGAGCTGGATCCACCGTGACCGGTCGAGGTCGTCGAGATCGACCACCATGCGCATCGACGGCACCGCGGTGACCGCGTAGCCCTCGCGGGCGTCCCAGCTGGTGGCGTCGACGATGCCGTTGCCGCCGGCGACCTTGTACGGTCCACGGTTGAACAGGCGGTCGACGAGCCCCACCCCGGAGTCGCCGAGCGTCGGGTTGACCAGCTCGAGGCGGTGCATCTTGCCCCAGCGCCAGTCGCTCGGGTTGCGCGACTGGATGCGGGTGAGCTCGTCGCGCGCGTCGCGCATCGCGTCGGCCAGCACCTGGTCGCGGGTCTCGCGGATGCCCGGCGTCGTGACGTCGTCCCACCAGTGGTTGCCCGGACGGTCGAGGATCGAGTCGACGAGCGAGAACCACCGCTCACCGCCGTCGGGCCACTGGTCCTTCGGCAGCTCGTCGTGGAACGTGCGGGCCAGCAGGTGGCGCCACACCGAGTTGAAGTAGGCGGCACCCGGCGAGTCGGCGTCCTGCATGAAGTCCCACTTCGCGAGCGTCGCCTGGCCCTGCTCGTAGTAGTCGGTGTCGAGCGGGATCTTGAGCAGCTCGGGCACCAGCCGGGCGGCGTTGGCGTTGTAGGTGTCGTTCTGGAACCGCGACATGTCGTCGACCGTGAGGCCCTGGCCCGACGACCGGGTGCGGCCCGAGACGAGGTCGCGGATGCGCTCCGAGCGGTAGCCCGCGGCGGTGTCGGCGCCCAGCAGCACGGGGTACTGGTCGCCGATGACCTTGTTGTTGGCCGTGACGATGAAGCCCTCGTCGGGGTTGAGCACCGAGGGCAGCTGGTCGAACGGCACCGATCCCGACCACTCGTAGGCTGGGTCCCAGCCGGGCACGGGCCACCGACCGTCGCCCGTCGTGCGCACGGGGATGACGCCCGGCGCCTGGTAGCCGATGTTGCCGTCGACGTCGGCGTAGACCAGGTTCTGCGACGGCACCGTGAACAGCTTCGCGGCGGCCCTGAAGTCGGTCCAGCTCTGCGCCCGTCCGAGGGCGAACACGGCCTTGATCGTGGGCTTGGGGTCGAGCGCGGTCCACCGCAGGGCCACCTCGTACGAGCCCTGTGCGGTCGTCTTCTGCGCCGCCGCACCGACGGCGGCGGCCTCGTCGTCGAGGTCGGACAGGATCGGCCCGTGCCGGGTCGAGCGCACCGTGATGGTCTCGGGCTCGCCGCCGGCTACCTCGAAGGTCTCCTCGCGGGTCTCGAGCGGCACCTGCTGCCCGTCGTACTCGTACGTGTCGCCCGTGACCCGCTCGAGGTACAGGTCGGCGACGTCGGCGTACATCGTCGTGACGCCCCACGCGACCTTGGCGGTGTGGCCCACGACGACACCCGGGAGCCCCGAGAACGAGAAGCCGGCCACGTCGTAGGGGCACGCCTCGCTGACGGTGCGGCAGTGCAGGCCGACCTGGTACCAGATGCCGGGCATCGACGGCGCGAGGTGCGGGTCGTTGGCCAGGATCGGCTTGCCCGTCGCGGTCTTGTCGCCGCCGACGACCCACGAGTTGGAGCCGATGCCGTCGCCCGTTCCCAGCAGGGCCGGCAACGCCGCGGCACCGTCCTTCGCCGATCGCAGGGAGGCGACGGCCGCACGGGCCAGGCCCGCATCGGTCGGAGTCTTCTCGGCGACGAACGCCCCGTCCTGCACCGTCCCGGTGTCGCCGACGATCGTCGCGTGGTCCTCGGGGTAGGCGGGGTAGAGCTCCTCGACCTGGTCGACCGTGAGCTTCTGGGTCGACAGCACGCGGTCGATCTCGTCGGTCATGTTGCTGCGCAGGTCCCACGCCATCGCCTTGATCCACGCGAGGGAGTCGACCGCCGTCCAGCGCTCCGGCGTGTAGGCCGGACCCGTCAGCCCCAGCACGGCGTACTCGAGCGACAGCTGCGACGCCGACCGTCCGTCGATGTACGAGTTGACCCCGCGGGCGTAGGCGTTGACGAGGCGCAGGGTGTCGTCGTCGAGGAGCGCGAGCTCCTGCTCCGCGACCCGCCGCCAGCCCAGGGTGCGGACGTACTTGTCGGTCTCGAGCGCCGCGTCGCCGACGAGCTCGGCGAGCCGGCCCGCCGTCACGTGGCGACGGAAGTCCATCTCGTAGAACCGGTCCTGGGCGTGCACGTAGCCCTGGGCCAGGAAGAGGTCCTCGGGGGTGTCGGCGTAGATCTGCGGGATGCCCTTGCCGTCGCGCTTGACCGTCACCTCGCCGTCGAGGGCGGCGATCCGCACCTCGCCCGTGGTGTCGGGGAACGACCGCCGCACCGTGATGAACGAGAAGACCGCGAGGCCGACGATCACGAGGGCGAGCAGACCAGCGATGACCATCCCGATGCGACGCACCGAGCCATTCTCACCCACGCACGGCCGTCGGGCGACATCGCCGCCGGGGAGTCTGCCGGCGACTCAGCCAGCGCTGCGGATCTCGCCGACGAGCTCCTCGAGGACGTCCTCGAGCATGATGACGCCCAGCACCGCGCCCGATGCGTCGGCGACCCGTGCCATGTGCGAGCCACGAGCCTGCATCGTGCGCAGCGCCTCGTAGAGGCCCGAACCGGCCGCGACGGTCGCCAGGGGGCGCACCCACTTGTCGGCGATCGTCTCGCGCCGCGAGGCCTCGTCGGTCTCGAGGACGTCCTTGATGTGCAGGTAGCCCGCCAGGTCGCCCGAGGCGTCGGTGACCGGGAACCTCGAGAATCCCGTCTCGGCACACGCCTGCTCGACGTCGACCGGTGTGGCCGACGGGGTGATCGTGACGAGCCCGTCGCGCGGCAGCAGGACCCGGTCGACCGTGCCGTCGGAGAAGTCGAGCGCGCCCGACACGAGCCCGTACTCGTTCTCGTCGAGCAGGCCCTCGCGGCGCGACTCCTCGACCAGTCCGGCGACCTCGTCGTGCGTGTAGGTCGACGACACCTCGTCGACCGGCTGCACGCGGAACAGCCTCACGACGAGGTTGGCGGTGCCGTTGAGCAGCAGGACGAAGGGCTTGAGCACGAGCACGACGCCGAGCATGAACGGCCCCAGCACCAGCGCCGCCCGGTCGGGCCCGACGAGCGCGAGGTTCTTGGGCACCATCTCGCCGAGGACGACATGGGCGCCGACCACCAATGTCATCGCGATGACGAACGAGATGGGGTGCACGAGACCCTCCGGCACCGCGACGGCCTCGAACGCCGGCTCCATGAGGTGGGCGATGGCCGGCTCGCCGACGGCACCGAGGCCCAGCGAGCAGATCGTGATGCCGAGCTGGGCCGCGGCCATGACCTGCGTGATGCTCTCGATCGCCCGCATCGCCATGCGCGCCGGTCGTGACCCCGCCGCGATCCGCGGCTCGAGCTGCGTGCGGCGGGCCGAGATGAGCGCGAACTCGGACGCCACGAACAACGCGTTGAGCGCCAGCAGCACAACCGTCAGGAGCACCCCGTACCAGTCACTCATGGGAGCCCTCCCCCACGACCGTGACGGCGTCGACCGTCAGCGAGACCCGGTCGATGCGGCGACCCTCCATGCGGTCGACGGTCAGCGCCACGACGAGCGGCTCCGCGGAGTCGTCGTCATCTCCGCCGGCCCCGCGGTCGAGCTCGAGCGTCACGACGTCGCCGCGCACCGCGATGCGTCCCAGCTCGGCATGGACGAGGCCCGCGATGGTCTCGTAGTTCTCGCTCTCCGGCAGCGCGACGCCGGTCTGCTCCTCGACCTCGTCGGGCCGTAGCAGGCCCGAGAGCGACCAGGTGCCGTCGCGCCGGTGCCGACTGCGCGCTGAGAGCCGGTCGTGCTCGTCGGCGATGTCGCCCACGATCTCCTCGACGAGGTCCTCGAGCGTCACGACGCCGTCGGTGCCGCCATACTCGTCGACCACGATCGCCATCTGCATGCCCTGGTCGCGCAGCACCAGCAGCAGCGGGTCGAGCTCGATGCTGTCGGGCACCGTCGTCGCCGGATCGATCAGCTCGGTGACCCGCACGCTCCGTCGGCGGTCGACGGGCACGCCGACAGCGCGCTTGACGTGCACGATGCCGAGGACGTCGTCGGGCGTGCGACCGATGACCGGGAACCGCGAGTGCCCCGTCTGCCGGGCGGCCTCGATGACGTCGAGGGCCGTGCTGCGTCCCTCCAGGAAGTGCACCCGCACGCGGGGGGTGCGGACGTCGGCGGCGGTGCGGTCGCCGAAGGCGATGCTGCGCGCCACGAGATCGGCGGTCTCGTCGTCGATGGCCCCCTCGACGGCCGAGCGGAGCACCAGCGACCGCAGCTCGACCGGCGATCGCGCCGACCGCAGCTCCTCCTGGGGCTCGACGCCCAGCATGCGCAGGATCGAGTTGGCCATGCCGTTGAGCAGGCGGATCGGCCATGCCATGGCGCGGGTGAAGATCCGCTGCGGCAGCTGCGTCAACGCCGCGGTGCGCTGGGGCAACGCGAGGGCGAAGTTCTTGGGCACGAGCTCGCCGACCAGCATCGTGACGACGGTGCTGACGACCAAGGCGATGCCGTAGGCGACCCCTCGCACGGCCCCGCCCTCGAGGCCCGCCGACGACAGGGGGTCGCGCAGCAGGTTGCCGATCGCCGGCTCGGCGAGGTAGCCGATCGCGAGGTTGGTGATCGTGATGCCGAGCTGCGCGCCGCTGAGCTGCGTCGACAGCGACCGCAGGGCGATCAGCGTGCCCTGGGCACCTTTGTCACCGGCCGCGGCGTCACGCTCGATCGTGGCCCGGTCGACCGTGACGAACGAGAACTCGGCGGCGACGAAGACCCCGCACGCGAGCATCAGGAGCAGTGACGTGGCCAGCAGCAGCCATTCGGTCATCGACGGGCTCCGGGAGGGACGGCAACGGTCACGATGGCGCAACTGTACCCTTGGAGGGTTGTAGCCAAGGAGTGGGAGCACGCCGTGCCGAAGTACCAGTACCAGTGCAAGGACTGCGGAGAAGCGCTGGAGGTCCAGCAGAGCTTCACCGACGATGCGCTGACCGTCTGCCCCACCTGCGGCGGCGATCTGCGCAAGGTGTTCAACGCCGTCGGCGTCGTCTTCAAGGGGTCCGGCTTCTACAAGACCGACAGTCGTTCGGGGTCGTCCTCGTCGACCTCCTCCTCGGGATCTTCCAACTCGTCCTCGTCGTCGTCGGACAGCTCGAAGCCCGCCGGCGACGGCGGAGGCACGTCCGCCGCCAAGAGCGAGCCGGCAGCCAGCAAGCCCGCGACCAAGAGCGGCTCCGACTCCGCCGCCTGACCAGTTCGCCGCCCGTCCCTGTGGACGGACGGCGACGCCCCGCCCATCATCTTTCCTAGAGTCCGGGCATGGCACGCCTCCTCCTCCTGGTCGACGAGCACCGCCGGCTCCTTGCGGCCGTCTGCGCTGGTCTGGCCGTGCTGGCCGCCCTCTCCGCCGTCCGTCAGTCTCCGCGCACCGAGCAGGTGCTGGTCGCGCGTCACGACCTCGCCAGCGGTCACGTCGTCACAGCCGGCGACATCCGCTCGGCGTCCGTCCCGCCGGCCTCGGTGCCGAGTCACGCGCTCAGCAGGGCCGCTGCCGTCGGTCGGCGAGCCGCCGGACCGATGCGTGCCGGAGAGCCGTTGACCGACTTCCGCCTCGTCGGCCCGGGCTCGCTGGCGGGCTACGGCGAGTCGGCCGTCCTCGCGACGATTCGCGTCGACCGCTCCGACGCCGCCGCCCTGCGGGTGGGTGACCGGGTCGACGTCGTCGGGGTCGCCCCCGGCGGCGAGACGCCAGCCGAGGTCGTGGCACGCGACGTCGAGGTCGCCACGGTGCCCCGCGACGACGAGACCGAGTCGGTGGCTCTCGGCGTCGTCACGACCGAGGAGGGTGCCCTCGCGCTGGCACAGGCAGGACTCACGTCCCGACTCGCGGTCATCACGACGTCTTCCTAGGAGGAAGGGCCGCGCCTCGCTAGGGTCGAGTCACCACACCCGACACCCAACCAGGGGGACGCATGCTCAAAGGCTTCAAGGACTTCCTGCTCCGCGGCAACATCGTCGACCTCGCGGTCGCCGTCGTCATCGGCACGGCGTTCACGGCCCTCGTAGGCGCATTCGGCGACTCGTTCATCAAGCCGCTGCTGGGCCTCATCGGCGGCGGAGGACCCGAGGGCATGACGCTCGAGGTCAACGGCCAGTTCTTCACCTTCGGTGCCTTCATCACGGCGATCATCACGTTCACGATCACCGCGGCTGTCGTCTACTTCGCGGTCGTCGTCCCGATGAAGACCGTGCAGGAGCGGCTCGCGAAGGGCAAGGAGGAGGCCCCCGTCGCGGTGCCCGAGGACATCCAGCTGCTGCGCGACATCCGCGACAGCCTCGCCGCCCAGAACCCGAACCGTCCGGGCGGACCCACCGGCCTCTAGCCGTGGTGGGGAGGGACGTCGCGCAAGAACTCGTCGTCGCGGGCGTCGGTGCCGCGCGAAGCCCCTCCCCGCTCACCCCACCCCTCGTCGGTCTCGTCCGACGTCGTGCTGGGCAGCAGGTCGCCCAGCAGGTCGGCGGCCCGACGGCGTCGCTCCCGCTCGGCGCGGTCAGGCCCGGACGAGGTCATCGAACCAGTCGGGGGTGAGCTTGGGGTGGTCGGGATGCCAGCCCGTGCGGTCGCTGAACAGCTGCGAGCTGACCCGCTGCGATCGCACCAGGATCTCGAGCTTCTCGGCACCCAGGCGCAGGATCCAGGGCGGCAGGAAGTGGCCGCCGCTCCTGCGTCCCGCGGCCAGCGCGATCATGTCGACGTAGTCGCGCCGCTGCACCGGCTCGGCACCCACGTTGTAGGTGCCGCCCGGAGCGCCGAGAGCGTGCACGACCGCGGTGCCGACATCGTCGGTGTGGATCAGGTGCATCCAGGACTTCTCGTCGCCGAGGCCGATCGACCGCCCGGCGGCGGCCCGGCGGAACAGCCACGCGGTGTTGGGGTCGTCGCCCGTGATGAGCCCGAAGCGCAGGCTCACGGCCGTCCCGCCCTCGGCCGCGAAAGCCTTGACGTTGTCCTCGGCGACGACGACGGGCTCGGTCGCCCGGGTGACGTCGACGGGGCTGTGCTCGTCGAGCCAGTCGTCGCCGTGGTCGGCGTAGATGAAGCTGAGGCTCTGCTGCACGAGGCGTCCGACCCCGGCCCGCAGGGCTGCCTCGGCCACGATCCTCGAGCCGTGCAGGCGGATGCGGTCGATCTTCTTGAGCGATCCGGGCCGCAGCGCGCCCGACCCGACCGGCACCTTGGTGGCCAGGTTGGCGACGGCGTCACAGCCGCGCATGCCGGCGGTCATGGCCGGCCGGTCGTAGATGTCGCCCGGCACGGGCTTCGCGCCGGCGGCGGCGATCACGTCGGCCGCCTGCTGCGAGCGGGCCAGACCGACCACGTCGTGGCCGGCTCGGTGCAGTGCGTCGATGGACGATCGGCCCATCACTCCGCTTGCACCCGTGAGGAAGACCTTCACGATTCACTCCCTGGGTGGGCTCCCCCGGCATGTCTTGCCCGGGTCTCCGCATCGGACCGGGTGAGGCCGTCGGCAGATTACGAAACGATAACAAACTTCGCCTCGTGAGGATTACCCGCAAGTAACCGTCAGGTGAGAAACGCGCGCCGGATCAGGTCACCAGAGGGACGACGTCGGCGATCGAGTCGAACACCTCGGTGGGCCGGAAGGGGAACCGGTCGACGGCGCTGGCGGGCGTCGAACCCGTCAGCACGAGGAAGGTGCGCAGGCCTGCCTCCAGGCCCGAGAGCACGTCGGTGTCCATCCGGTCGCCGATCATGACGGTCGTCTCGGAGTGCGCCTCGATCTGGTTGAGCGCGCTGCGCATCATGAGCGGATTGGGCTTGCCGACGAAGTAGGGCTCGACTCCCGTCGCCTTGGTGATCAGGGCGGCGACCGAGCCCGTGGCGGGCAGCGATCCCGCCGGCGACGGCCCCGTGGCGTCGGGGTTGGTCGCGATGAACCGTGCCCCGTTCTCGATGAGCTGGATGGCCCGGGTGATCGCCTCGAACGAGTAGGTGCGCGTCTCGCCGAGGACGACGTACTCGGGGTCCTGGCTCGTCATGACATAGCCGACGTTGTGCAGCGCGGTGGTCATGCCGGCCTCGCCGATGACGTAGGCCGTGCCGTCGGGTCGCTGCTCGGACAGGAACTTCGCCGTGGCCAGGGCCGAGGTCCAGATCGCCGACTCCGGGACGTCGATGCCGGCGGCCCGCAGACGGGCGCAGAGATCGCGCGGCGTGAAGATCGAGTTGTTGGTCAGCACGAGGAACTTGCGCCCCGTGCTGACGAGCCGGGCAATGAACTCGGCCGCCCCCGGGATGGCGGTCTCCTCGTGGACGAGGACGCCGTCCATGTCGGTCAGCCACGTCTCGATCGGCTTGGTCATCGGCGCGCACCAGTCATGGCGCTATTGTCCACCAGCCGCGGACCTGCTCGCGGGGTGTCGCTCGAAGAACGACCACAGCAGGGCCGTTGCGTCGACCGGGCTGTCCTGGGTGCGCGACGCGCGGCCGGGTGACATGGGGCCGCCGCCGGGCCAGCCGTGGACACCTCCGACGACTGCGTAGATGTCGACGTCGGTGCCGCCCTTGCACGAGCGCCAGGCGAAGTGGTGGATCGAGTCGTCGGCCGTCGTGAACGCGCCCGACGCCGGGCACCGGCCGCGGGTCGCCCACTGCGACATCGTCGTGTTGACCGGTGGCAGCCGGCCGATGACGGTGTCCGCGCCCCCGAACGGCACCGTCGTGTCGGCCGTGCCGTGGAAGTAGATGATCGAGGCCGGGGGCGCGTCGTCGCAGCGCGGCTCGTAGTAGGGCCCGGACACGGCCGCATAGGCGGCGAACCGCGTCGTGCCGTCACATGCCAGCGCGAGCGTCAGGGCCGAGCCGTTGGAGAACCCGGCCGCGAACAGCCGGTCGGGGTCGGTGCACGCGGTGCGCTGCACCTGGCCCACGAGGTCGTGCACGAACGCCAGGTCGGACGACGGGTCGCTGGCCGGCTTGCGGAACGTCCACCGGGCCGGCTCGCCGCGCCCGAGCGGGACGACCAGGATCGTGCCGTCGGCGTCGGCCCGATCGGCCATGCCGGTCGCGTCGAGCACCGTCTGGGGGTCGCCGCCGAGGCCGTGGAACATCACGACGACCGGCGCGCGCGTCGTGCCGTCGTAGGTCGCCGGCACGTGCAGGAGGTAGCTGCGGGTGTGGTCACCCGAACGGATCGTCTGCGTCGACGTGCCGGCCGGGAGCTGGCGTGCGTCACGGCACGGGGCAGGCGCCGGGGCCACCTCGGGGGTGGCTCCGTTCGCGCCGTAGAAGACGATCCCGGCCGCCGCCATGACGAGGATCGAGATGCCGACCAGCAGCTTTCTCATCGCACGCGACCCGTGCGTCGAGGATGAGATGGGAGTCGGGACACAAGGGCGATCGTATGCGCTACGACCCCCAGTCGATAACCTGACTCGTGAACGCCCCCGTAGCTCAGTCGGATAGAGCGACCGCCTCCTAAGCGGTAGGCCACAGGTTCGATTCCTGTCGGGGGCACCCTCCGGCTCCCACCGGTTGGATCACGGTCCCTGGCCGACCTGGTCGCCCTCCTCGGGCGGCCCGACGAGGCCCGAGGG
Organism: Aeromicrobium fastidiosum; assembly: GCF_017876595.1. Taxonomy (NCBI): domain Bacteria; kingdom Bacillati; phylum Actinomycetota; class Actinomycetes; order Propionibacteriales; family Nocardioidaceae; genus Aeromicrobium; species Aeromicrobium fastidiosum. The sequence goes on from NZ_JAGIOG010000001.1 coordinate 295,620, forward strand.
ATATCCTTCAGAACCGGCGACGAGAATCGGTGGGCGCAGTGCACGACTTCGCGGTGCAGGACAGGCAGGTCCTCGGCGATCTGGCCACCTGGATCGCCGATCGGCGCACATCCCCCGCCGCGCCCCGACCGGCACGCTCCGCGCGGCTGCCCGACGTGACGTCCACCGGCATCGGCATCAAGGCCACGTGGGCCGTTCTGCGCGACCTCGTGCTGCCGACGGCGTTCCCGACCGACCATCCCCGCTACCTCGCCTTCGTGGGCGGCTCGCCGACACCCGCGGCGATCATCGCCGACGCTGCCCTGTCGGCTGCCGCGGTCTACGGAGGGTCGGAGCTCGAGGCAGGCGACGTCGTCGTGGTCGAGCGGGCCGCGATGCGCTGGATGTGCGACCTCGTGGGCTATCCCGAGCAGGCCCACGGTGCCTTCGTCAGCGGCGGGTCGCTGGCCAACCTCAGCGCACTCGTGACGGCCCGGCACGGCCTCGCTGCCCCCGGCGGCGGGGTCCCCGACGTCATCGTCGCGAGCGCAGCCGCCCACTCGTCGATCCGGTCTGCCGCCGCGATCATGGGATGTCGCGTGGTCTCCGCAGGGTCGCCCGACCGCCCGCTGGGCGCGTACGAGCTGACCGCGGTGCTCGACTCGCTCGATCCACGCGACGTCGTGGCGGTCGTAGCCAACGCCGGAGCCACCAACACCGGTGCCGTCGACCACCTCGAGGAGATCGCCGAGTGCTGCGAGGTGCGGGGCACGTGGCTCCACGTCGACGCCGCCTACGGCGGAGCGGCCATGCTGGCACCGTCTCGTCGTGACGGCTTCAAGGGCATCGAGCTCGCCGACTCGATCACGATCGACCCGCACAAGTGGCTCTTCACGCCCTTCGACTGCGCCGCGGTGCTCTACCTCGACCCGACCGTCGCCCGGGCCGCGCACCAGCAGCGCGCCGAGTACCTCGACGCGGTCAGCCACGCGGACGACGACAACCCGGCCGACTACGCCGCCCACCTGAGCCGCCGGGCCCGCGGCGTGCCGGTCTGGGCCTCGCTCGTCGCGAACGGCACCGACGCCTACGTCGACGCCGTCGAGTCGTGCCTGACGACGGCCGGCTACGCCGCCAAGCAGATCGCCGACAAGCCCCACCTCGAGCTCGCGACCGAGCCGCACCTGTCCGTCGTGCTGTTCCGCCGCCGCGGCTGGTCGCCCGACGACTACGCCCGGTGGTCGTCGCGCGCCCACACACGGGGGATCGCCCTGATCACGCCGACCACGTTCGCGGGCGAGACCGCCCTGCGACTGTGCTTCGTCAACCCGTTGACGACGAGGGCCGACGTCGACACGATCCTCGACAGCCTCGAGCAGGACGCACCCGGCAGGTGGCAGGCGTCGTGACCGCCGCCCGTCGTCCCACCCGCACCACACCACGGCTCGCAACCGTCCAGCGCATCGTCGCTCCGTTCTCCTGGGCAGTCGTCGTCGCCGGACTCGTGCTGAACGGCGTCACCCAGCTCACGGGAGGCTCCAGCACTCCCACGATCCTGCTCGGCACACTGGTGGTGTTCTTCCCGCTGCTGCTCGTGCGGCTCGTCCTGGTCGCCGTCCTCCAGCCCGCCCGTCGCCGCGCCGTGGTGGTGCTCCTCGCGGCGATCGCCTGCTGGTCGCTGGGCTCGATGTGGATCAACTCGTCGCTGGGCGGGTCGACGTCCGAGTTCCCGGCCGACGGCGAGTGGCTGTTCATGCTGTCCTACCTCGGGCTGGCCGGCTACCTGCTGCTCGACGTCGACCGCCGGCACTCCAAGCCCGCCCGCGCGTGGCTCGACATCGTCATCATCTGCGGTGGCACGGCGTGCCTCGCATCCCTTCTCCTGGTCTCCCCGGTGCGGGCCGTGTCCCACCTCGACGGCATACCCCTGCTGCTGGCACTGATCTATCCGCTCGCCGACCTCACCCTGGCCCTGCTGGTGCTGGGCCAGTCGCTGCTGCAGACACGCATGGACCACGCCAAGTCGTGGATGATCGGCACGGCCTTCGTGCTGCTGGCCTGCGCCGACTCGGGGTTCGCGCTGCGCGGCGCGGCCAGCACCTATGACTTCGGCAACTTCAGCTACGCCCTGTGGGGCGGGGCGTTCCTGCTCATCGTGTCGGCCACCTGCCGTCCGTCGCAGATCGTCATCCGGGCAGTGCCCCGCTCGGTGGGAAGCCCTGTGCTGGTCGGGGCCGGCGTCCTGGCCCTGGCCACACTGGCGATCCGTCCCGACGACACGCTGGCCACCTACATGCTGCCCCCCGCGGTCCTGACCCTGACTGCCGTGGCCGCCCGCATGGCACTGGCGCTGCGCGACGCCAACCGTGCCACGGAGGCCTTCGCGCTGTCGCAGACCGACGACCTCACCAAGCTGCCCAACCGGCGTGCCGTCCGTGCGTGGCTGTCGGGCGGCCTCGCGGCCCGCCGGCCGATGGCCCTCATGCTCCTCGATCTCGACGGGTTCAAGGAGATCAACGACTCCCTCGGCCACCGGGCCGGCGACACCGTGCTCACGATGGTGGCCGTGCGCATCCGCGAGGCCGTCGATCCATGGGTCCGGGTGGCCCGCCTCGGCGGTGACGAGTTCGCGATCATCGTCGACAGCACCGACGAGATCGAGCTGATGGAGATCGCCCGCAGGGTGCTGGCCGAGCTCGCCCAGCCGCTCCTCGTCGAGGGCATCGAGATCTCGGCCGCGGCGTCGATCGGGGTGACAGTCGCCCGCGCGGGCACGGCCGACGGCAGCGAGGTGCTGCGCCGGGCCGATGTCGCGATGTACCAGGCCAAGAACTCCGGTCTCGGGGCGGCGCTCTACGACGCCGAGCTCGACGAGTTCTCCCGGTCACGGCTGCAGCTGGCCGAAGAGCTGCGCAAGGGGCTCAGCGACGGGCAGATCGAGGTCTGGTACCAGCCGCAGCTCGAGGCCGCCACGATGCAGGTGGCCGGTCTCGAGGCGCTGGTGCGCTGGCGACACCCCACGCAGGGCGTCATCAGCCCCGTGTCGTTCCTGCCCGCGGCCCGACGAGCAGGGCTCATGGCCAGGCTCTCGGAGGTCGTCGCGCGCCAGGCGGTCCGCGACCTCATGGCGCGCCGGGAGGCAGGCATCGACGTGCGTGTCGCGATCAACTGCGCTCCCCCCGAGCTGCTCGGACCCACGTTCCTGCCGATGCTCTACGCGGTGCTGGCGGCCGAGGACGTCCCCGCCGACCAGCTCGTGCTGGAGGTCACCGAGGACTCGTTCCTGGCCGATCCGCAGCACACCCGCGAGGTGCTGCTCGAGCTGCGCAGCCACGGCGTGCAGGTCGCGATCGACGACTACGGCACCGGATTCTCGTCGCTGGCCTATCTGCGCAACCTGCCCGTCCAGGAGCTCAAGATCGACCGGGCGCTCATCGGCAACGTCGCCGACGACGCCCGCAGCCGCATGATCGTCGCCTCGACGATCCAGCTCGCCCACGCCCTCGAGATGCGCATCGTCGCGGAGGGCGTCGAGAACGCCGCCGACCTCGCCGAGCTGGTCGCGATGGGCATCGATGCGGTGCAGGGCTACCACCTGGCACGACCCATGCCGTCCGGCGAGCTCAACCGCTGGGTCCGCGACTGGACACGCTCCGACCACCACCCCACCGACACCGACACCGAGGAACTCCGATGACTGCCCCGCTGAGATTCGTGTTCGACCCCACCGGCGACGAGCTCGACGCCGCCAAGAGGTGCGAGGCCGACGTGTTCCTCGAGACGTATGGCAACACCACCGAGGAGTTCGACCGCGAGTACGGCCCCTATGAGGAGTCGACCGGCTTCATGACGGTGCTGGAGGACGACGGGACGGCCGTCGCGACGGCACGGTTCATCACTCCCGGACCCGCCGGCCTCAAGACGCTCAACGACGTGAGCCGTCCGCCGTGGGAGGTGGACGGCATGCGGTCTGCGCGGTCTGCCGGCGTCGATCCCGACCGCACGTGGGACATCGCCACGATCGCGGTGCGCAAGGGCAAGGGCCGCGGCGGCCTGTGCGCCGCAGCGCTGTATCACGGCATCATCACGGCGGGCCTGGCCAACGAGATCGACACGATCGTCATGATCATGGACTCGCACGCCCGTCAGCTGCTCACGGGGCTCGGCATGCAGACCCAGGCGCTGCCCGGCACCTCGACCGGCGAGTACCTCGGCTCGACCAGCAGCACCCCACTGTGGGGGCACCTGCGACGAGCCATGGAGCAGCAGCGCCACGAGAGCCCCGACGCCTACCGCCTGATCTTCCAGGGCGTCGGCCTCGACGGCATCGCGTTGCCGACCGACTGGACGTGGAGGCACGGCGCCGCACGACGTGCCGAGAGCCCGACCAGCGCCTAGCGTGGACGGGCCATGGTCCGTCTGCGTCGTACGTCCGCCAGCTCGCCCGGATGGTCGCGCACGCGGCACGGTCGGGGCTTCCGCTACCTCGACCAGGACGGCAACCCCCTGCAGCCCGAGCAGGTCGAGCGGTGCAAGAAGCTGGTCATCCCGCCGGCCTGGACCGAGGTGTGGATCTGCTCGGTCGACAACGGCCACCTCCAGGCCGTCGGCACCGACGACGCAGGTCGCCGGCAGTACCTCTACCACCCGGGATGGCGCGAGCGGCGCGACGCCGAGAAGTTCGAGCGCATGGAGGACTTCGCCTCAGCCCTGCTGAAGCGGCGCGGGACCGCCCGCCGCGACCTGGCCGGTGACGAGCTCGACCTGCGCCGTGTCGCCGCGGCGACGTTCAGCCTGCTCGACCTCGGCATGTTCCGCATCGGCTCGGTGCGGTACGCCGAGGAGAACGGCAGCTTCGGCCTGACGACCCTGCTCAAGCACCACGTGGTGCCGGGCAACGACGGTCTCTCCTTCGCCTACGCCGCGAAGTCGGGGCAGGAGGTGCAGGTCACGGTGCGGGACGAGCGGGTGCAGACGGTGCTCGAGACCCTGCGGCGACGTCGGGGCGGCAGCGACCAGCTGCTGGCGTACCGGGCGGACGGCGCATGGAAGGACCTCGACGCGACCGACGTCAACGCCTATGTCAAGGAGGTGCTGCGGGGCGACTTCACCGCCAAGGACTTCCGCACGTGGCGCGGCACCACGATCGCCGCACTGGCCCTGGCCGGCAGCGACGGATCCACGGCCACCAAGCGCAAGAAGTCGGTCGCGGCCGCGATGCGTGAGGTCTCCGAGCACCTCGGCAACACTCCCGCCGTCGCCCGCTCCTCGTACGTCGACCCACGCGTCGTCGACCTCTTCGAGCACGGCGTCACGGTGTCGGCGGACCACCGACGGGTCGCCCCCGGTGCCCCCACGAGTCGCACGCTCGAGCGCGAGGTGCTCGGGCTGCTGGGCGGGGCCTGACCTCAGGTCGCGAGGGCCGACTCGATCGCCCGCCAGAACGTCGGATACGCGTAGATCGTGTTGGTCAGGGTCTCGACCGGGATCTCGGCACGCACAGCGAAGGCCAGGCCTGCGAGCGTCTCGCCGCCGGCCACCCCGACGCTGTTGGCACCCACGATGACGCCGCGCTCGTCGTCGATCACGACCTTGATCAGCCCCTCGTTGCCTGGCCCGTGGACGAACCCGCGGCTGCTCGCAGCCAGATCGGTGACGCCGATCCGCACCGCGATTCCCCGGTCGCGGGCCTGCTTCTCGGTGAGGCCCACCCCGCCCACCTCGGGATCGGTGAACGTGACGCGCGGAAAGCTGGCGTCGTAGTCGCCCAGAGGCTCACCGAGGATCGAGCGCGCAGCGCGCTCCGACTGGTACATCGACACGTGGGTGAACGCGCCCCGCCCGACGATGTCGCCGATCGCCCACAGGCCACCCTTGACCTGCATCGCGTCGTCGACCGTCAGGTGCCGCCCGGGCTCCACGCCGACCGTCTCGAGCCCGACGTCGTCGATGCGCGACCGGCGGCCGGCCGCGACGAGCAGCCGCTCGGCCTCGAACGTCCTGGCCTGTCCCGAGCCCGTCGAAGGGTCGCCGCAGGTCACGTGGAACACGCCGTCTGCGTGCGCGACGGCATCGATCGAGACCCCGGCGTGGACGCCGATGCCCTCGGCGGCGAAGACCGACGCGATCAGCGCGGACGACTCGGGCTCCTCGACCGCCAGGATGCGGGGGCCGACCTCGAGCACCGTGACCTCGGTGCCGAACCGGGAGAAGGCCTGCGCGAGCTCGAGCCCGATGGGCCCGCCACCGATGACGATCATCGACGCCGGTGCCGTCTCGGTCTCGAGGATGCCGCGGTTGGTCCAGTAGGGCGTGCCCGCCAGACCGGGGACGGGCGGCTCGGCGGCGGTCGTGCCGGTGTTGAGCACGACACCCTTCGAGGCCACGATCGTCGTGACCTCACCCGCGTCGCCCGTGTGGTCCACGACGACGCGCCGGTCCCCGTCGAGGCGTCCGTGCCCGCGCACCAACCGAGCCCCGGCGTCGACGATGCGGTCGGCCGCGACGGTGTCGTCCCAGTCGTCGGTCGCCTCCTCGCGGATGCGGCGGGCGACCGGGCCGAAGTCGGGCTCGACGGGGGCCCTGCCGGCGAGCCGGTCGACGCGGCGGGCCTCGGCGAGGGCGTTGGCGGCGCGGATCACCATCTTCGACGGGATGCACCCCCAGTAAGGGCACTCGCCCCCGACGAGCTCCTTCTCGACCGCGACGACGTCGAGCCCGGCAGCGGCCAGCCGGGCGACCAACGCCTCTCCCCCGGGTCCGAGACCGACGACCACGACATCACACGAGAGCTCAGGCATGTCGCCATCCTGAGCCATCACGGTCCGTCCCGCGACCCCGGGACGGACCCGTCAGCGACCGACGAGCGCGCGACGGATGTTGAGGACGCCGCGACCGGACGTCGTGTCGTAGCCCGGCGTGACGATGTCGTCAGCCCGCGCGGTCAGCAGGTACGCGACCTTCGACAGCGTCAGACGGTGCTTGGTGCGCGAGATCAGGATCGCCGCGGCGGCGGCCACGTGCGGCGATGCCATCGAGGTGCCGTCGAGCACGCAGTAGCTCTTGCCGTAGGCGCACGGCAGCGACAGCGACGGGCGCTTGATCATGGTCGACGTGATACCCGTGCCGGGTGCGACGACGTCGACGTAGGTGCCGCAGTTCGAGAACGGCGCGACCCCGTCAGAGCGGTCGCTGGCACCGACGCCGATGACGCCCGGGAACGCGGCGGGATACGTCGTCGGGGCGTTGCAGCCGCTGTTGCCGGCGGCGGCGACGACGACGACACCGCGACGGACGGCGTACCGGACCGCCGCCTGCACCTGGGCGTCGGGGCTGTTGCCGGCCAACGACAGGTTGATGACGTCGGCACCCTTGCGCGCGGCGTAGACGATGCCGCGCGCGACGGCCACGGTGCTGCCGGTGCCGGCCGAGTTGAGCACCCGCACGGGCAGGATGCGCGATGACGGTGCCAGGCCCGCGATGCCTCGCTTGTTGTTGGCCTTGGCGGCGATGATGCCGGCGACGTGCGTGCCGTGGCCGTTGCGGTCGTTCGCCTTGCTGTCGGACTCCACGAAGTCCCAGCCCTTCAGCACCTGCCCCTTCAGATCGGGGTGGTTGGCCTGCACGCCGGTGTCGACGACGGCGACGACGACGCCCTTGCCGGACGACTTGCGCCAGACCTTCTCGGCGGCGAGCCGGTCGAGCGCCCACTGCCGCTTGCGCTGGCTGTCGTTGCTGCGGCGCGTCTTGGAGGACTTGCGCTTCTTGGTGACGGCGGTGTCGGTCGCGATCGAGACCTGGTGCGCCAGGTCGACGGCAGCCGTGCCGGGGTCGGCCAGAGCGTCGGAGATGAGTGCCTTCGCCTCGGCGTGGGATCCGGCGACCTCGGTCGTGAACTGCGGGCCGGACGCCGTCTCCGTCGTGGTGACGACGGTCAGCGGCTCACCGGGGGTGGCGGTCGCGAGAATGCCCGCGGCCTCCCGGTCGGTCGAGGTGGGCCCTGCGACTGCGGCGGGGGCTGCGCCCAGCACGAGCACGGCGGCGGTTGCCAGGGACAGGATGATGCGTCGGTGTGCCACGGTTGAAGAACGTCCTCGCGGTGTCGGCGGTCGGCGGGACATCAGAGCCCCCGTCTGCGAGAACAGTACGTGCCCGCGGCCCCCTCGGGCCAACCGATGCCGCGTCGGGATGGGCTACGGGGCGTCGACGGTGCGCCCGCCATGGGGTTCGCGCCACCTGACGACGCTGTAGACGAGCAGCCCGAGAGCCGCGGCCGCCGACGCCCACAGGCCGAGCGCCGTGACCCAGCCCTGGGCCGGGAGCTCGGGACCGAAGCCGACGCCCAGCACCTCGAACTCCGGGATGTCCGGGCCGATCCACCAGATGACCCCGAGCACCGCGAGCCACACCCCGCCGGCCGCGCTCAGCAGGATGCGCGGCCAGGTGGCGACGCCGAACTTGGCAGCCTCGATCGCCCGGCGCTCCAGCGGGCCGAGGATCCTCTGCGCCCACACGTAGTGTCGCGACAGCAGGGCGATCCCGCCCACGAGGACCAGTGTCCCGGGGCCGGGCGCGGGCATCAGGATGATGCCGAGTGGAACGAGCACCCAGCCCAGCGCCTCCGAGCCCGTGCGTCGGAACCAGCCCTTGATCCTGGTGCCGACACTCATGCGTCCAGTCTGCCGCATCACAGGTTTTCGGATGGCGCAACCCCGACGCGAGCGGTTGACTTGGCGCGTGAACATCGCATCCTCCCTCCTGTCGTTGACCGAGGAGACCCTCGGTCTGAAGCTCCCCATCCGCCTGCGGGCGTGGGACGGCAGCGAGGCCGGTGTGCCCGGCGCACCCGTCGTCGTCATCCGCAGCAAGCGAGCCCTGCGCCACATCATCTGGAAGCCGGGCGAGCTCGGCGTCGCCCGCGCCTACGTGCAGGGCGACCTCGACGTCGAGGGCGACCTCGGCGACGGTCTGCGCGCCATGTGGGACGCCGTCCGCAACGCCCGGGTCGCCGACGGCAGCGCCGGACGTCCGTCGATCGGCCCTCGGCAGGTGGCCAAGGCCGTGGCCCTCGCCGTCCGGCTCGGTGCCATCGGCAGGCGGCCGCCGGCACCCGCGGCCGAGTCGAACCTCACGGGCGAGCTGCACAGCAAGGAGCGCGACCAGGCCGCCATCTCGCACCACTACGACCTGTCGAACGACTTCTACGAGCTGATCCTCGACCCCAACATGGCCTACTCCAGCGGCTTCCACGTGACGCCGGAGATGACGCTCGAGGAGGCGCAGACCGCCAAGCTGCACCTGATCTGCAAGAAGCTCGACCTGCAGCCCGGCATGAGGATGGTCGACATCGGCTCGGGCTGGGGCTCGCTGACGCTGTTCGCGGCCGAGCACTACGGCGTCCACGTCACGGGCGTCACGCTGTCGGTCGAGCAGCGTGACTACGTCATGGGCAAGGCGGCCGAGCGTGGGCTCGCCGACCGCGTCGACGTCAGCCTGCGACACTTCCGCGATCTGGAGGCGTCCGGCGTCCGCGACGGCCAGATCGACGCGATCGCCTCGATCGAGATGGGCGAGCACGTCGGCGACGCCGAGTACGTCGTGTTCGTCGACTCGATCTTCCGCTACCTCAAGCCGGGCGGACGGGCGCTGATCCAGCAGATGTCGCGCAGCAACGACGCTCCCGGAGACAGTCCCGGCGGCGGACCGTTCATCGAGACGTACATAGCGCCCGACATGCACATGAAGCCGCTCGCCAAGACGATCGGTCTCATCGCGGCGTCGGGCCTCGAGATCCGCGACGTGCAGGCGATGCGCGAGCACTACCCCCAGACCGTCGCAGGATGGGCCCAGCAACTCGAGGACAACTGGGACGTCGCGGTCAAGCTCATCGGGGAGGAGAACGCGCGCGTGTGGCGGCTGTACCTCGTCGGCGGCGCGCTGGCGTTCGAGGAGAACCGCATGGGCGTCGACCAGATCCTGTCGGTCAAGCCGAGCCCGCGCGGTGTCAGTGGCATGCCGACCTCGCCGCTCGCCTGGCTGACCGGCGACGCCGTCGGAGGTGCCGACGCGTGATCGCCAACGACCTGTCGCAGACCGTCGTCACGCTGGGTGCCGGCCTGGCCGCGCTGCTCGTGTTCATGGGGCTCGGCCTGGCCTACGCGCTCAAGAACTCGCTGCTCTCGATCGTCGACACCCTGTGGGGGCTCGGCTTCGTGGTCGTCGCCGCGGTCTCGGCAGTCGTCTCTCTGGGCGGTGACGGCGGGCAGGCCCAGCGCTGGATCGTCCTCGTGATGGTCGCTGTGTGGGGCCTGCGCCTCGCGTGGCACATCGGCGGCCGCAACCACGGCCACGGCGAGGACCCCCGCTACGCCGATCTGCTCGAGCAGGGCGAGAAGGCGGGCCGCTCGTTCGCCCAGACGGCGATCACCCGGGTGTTCCTGCCACAGGGCATCGCGATGTTCATCGTCTCGGCACCGCTCATGGTCGGCCCCAACAACGAGCGCCTGTCGGTGCCGCTCACGGTCATCGGCGTCGCGGTGTGGGCGGTCGGCCTGTTCTTCGAGACCGTCGGCGACGCACAGCTCAAGAGGTACAAGAGCGATCCGGCCAACAAGGGCAAGATCATGGACACGGGGCTGTGGAGCCTGACCCGGCACCCGAACTACTTCGGCGACGCGACGGTCTGGTGGGGGCTCGGACTCGTCGCCGCCGGTTCGTTGCCGGGCCTCGTGGCGCTGATCGGGCCGGCGATCATGAGCTACTCGCTCGTCAACGTCACGGGTGCCAAGCTCAACGAGAAGAGCCAGCGCAAGAAGCCCGGCTGGGACGACTACGCCCGCCGCACCAGCTACTTCATCCCCCTGCCGCCCAAGAAGTAGGCCCTCGTGGAGGGGACGTCATCACGACGGCTCTGGACCAGGTACCGATGTGATGACGTCCCTGCCACCCATCGCGGACGTCATCACATCAGTACCTGGGTCAGCGCATCCGTGATGACGTCCCTGCTGGGTCCACAGCCGGGTGCCTGGACGCCGGCTGTCCCCAGGCCGTCGCCTCGGTTCGCACGGCCGACAGCGGCGGCCACAGATTCTCGGCATGAACACCAGCCACCGTCTCCGCCGCCACGCCCTCGCCCGTCCCCTCGCCGACGCCCAGGACGGCGTCGCGTCCCGCCGTCAGCTGCTCGCTCTGGGCCTGACGCGCTGGGACATCGCCGCCGAGCTGCGCGCCGGCCGCTGGCGACAGCACCACCGTCAGACGATCTGCGTCCACACCGGTCCGCTCGGCGAGCGGGCGCGCCTGTGGCACGCCGCGATCGAGGCCGGCACGCGAGCCGTCCTCGACGGGACCGGGTCGCTGCTGGCCGCCGGCCTCCGGGGGTTCGAGGCTGATCACATCCGCGTCTCGATCCCCCGCGGCGGAAAGGTCCTGACGTCGCCGGGCGCGATGGTTCGGCAGACGCGCCGCCTGAAGGCGTCGGACGTCATCACCGATGGCATCCCGCGCGTCCGCGCACCTGTCGCCGCGGTCCGGGCCGGGCTGTGGGCAGCGTCAGACCGGCAGGCGGCGCTGCTCCTGACCATGACGGTCCAGCAGAGGTTGGCCACGGCCGAGCAGGTCGCGGTGGCGCTGCTCGACGTCCGCCGGGACAAGCGCCGTCGCTTCCTCGAGCGGGTCGTGCTCGACCTGATGGGCGGTGCCGAGTCCCTCGGAGAGCTCGACGTCGCAGGCATCTGCCGTCGCCGCGGCCTGCCAGAGCCCGACCGCCAGGTCGTTCGGGAGGGCCCGAACGGCCGGTACCACCTCGACGTCGTGTGGGAGCGATACCGGTTGGTGCTCGAGGTCGACGGCATCCACCACGCCTGGGCCACGTCGGTCATCGGCGACGCGCTGCGCCAGAACGACCTCAGTCTGCAGTCCCTGACCGTGCTGCGACTGCCACTGCTCGGCCTGCGGGCCACCGAGGAGAAGTTCTTCGACCAGGTCGAGGCCGGCCCGCAACCACGGGTCGAGCGAGCCCTGCGAGCGAAGACTGGCGCCTGGGCGAAGCCCAGCAGCGGCGACGGAAGAGCCGCTGGAGCGGCGAAGCCGCGCGCCCTAGGCGGTGACGAAGATGTGGGCTGCGGCCTCGGCGTCGATCTCGGCGGTCTCGCCCTGGCGCGCGACGACGAGGCCGTCGTGGCCGACCGAGACCAGCACGTCGTTGCCCGGCAGGGCACCGACGCGGCGCAGCACCGACATGACCTCGGTGTCCTTCTGCAGCTCCTCGGCGATGCGGCGCACCACCAGGCGGATCGGCTCGCTCGACAGGCCGACGGCCTTGGTCATCGCGATGACGCCGGTGAGGAACCTCGCCTCGTCGCCGGCCTCGCCCAGCTCGGCGAGGCCGGGGATGGGGTTGCCGTAGGGCGACTCGGTGGGGTGCTCGAGGATCTGCACGAGGCGGCGCTCGACCTGCTCGGACATGACGTGCTCCCAGCGGCACGCCTCCTCGTGGACGAACTCGATCTCGAGCCCGATGACGTCGATCAGCAGGCGCTCGGCGAGACGGTGCTTGCGCATCACGCGGGTCGCGAGCTGGCGACCCTTCTCGGACAGCTCGAGGTGACGATCGCCCTCGACGGCCAGCAGGCCGTCCCGCTCCATGCGCGCGACGGTCTGCGAGACCGTCGGGCCGCTCTGGTGCAGGCGCTCGGCGATGCGGGCGCGCAGGGGCACGATGCCCTCCTCCTCCAGCTCGTAGACCGTGCGGAGGTACATCTCGGTGGTGTCGATCAGCTCGCTCACGCGCCCATTGTTCCATGCCGTGCGGACAGCACGTACACGCGTGAGGATGGGACCCGTGCCAACCTCCGTGATCTGCTTCCGGTCCGACTTCCGTCTGAACGACAACCCCGCCCTGCGGGAGGCCATCGACGCCGGCCCGGACGGCGTCGTGCCGATGTTCGTGCTCGACGAGCACTACTGGGGCCCGAACGGACGCACCCGGCTGGCCTACCTCATGGCGCTGCTGCGCGACCTCGACGAGCGGGTCGGCGGCCTGACCGTGGTGAAGGGCAAGCCGGAGGAGGTCGTGCCCCAGGTGGCGCTGGCCGTCGGGGCCGGCAGCGTGCACGTGGCCGCCGACTACGGCCCCTACGAGAAGGGCCGCGACGAGCGCGTCGAGCAGGCCCTCGCCGACGACGACGTCGCCCTGGTGCGCACCGGATCGTCGTATGCGGTGGCCCCGGGGCGCGTGACCAAGGGCGACGGAACCCCCTACCGCGTCTTCACCCCGTTCCACCGCGCGTGGCAGGAGCACGGCTGGCGTGCACCCGCACCCGGCGTGCGGTCCGTACCGTGGATCCGCGCCGACGTGAGGACGACGGAGATCCCCGACGTCGACCCGCCCGAGGGCGTCACCCTCCCTCCCCTGGGCGAGGAGGCGGCCCGGCGGCAGTGGCACGCCTACCTCGACCACGTCGACGACTACGACGACGTGCGCGACCTGCCGGGCCGCGATGCGACATCGCGCATGTCGGTGCACCTCAAGTGGGGCACGATCCACCCGCGCACCATGCTGGCCGACCTCGCCGAGCGCGGAACGAAGGGTGCCGAGGCGTACGCGCGCGAGCTGGCGTTCCGCGAGTTCTACGCCGACGTCGTGCACCACCGGCCCGACACGCTCGACGGCTACTACGACAAGCGGTTCGAGGCCATGGACTACGACGAGCCCGGCGACGACCTGCAGGCCTGGAAGGACGGCCGCACGGGGTTCCCGATCGTCGACGCGGGCATGCGCCAGCTGCTGGCCGAGGGCTTCATGCACAACCGCGTGCGGATGATCGTCGCCAGCTTCCTGGTCAAGGACCTCCACCTCGAGTGGACCGTGGGCGCCGACCACTTCCTCGACCTGCTGGTGGACGCCGACCCGCCGTCGAACCAGCACGGCTGGCAGTGGGTGGCCGGCTGCGGCACCGACGCGTCGCCGTACTTCCGCATCTTCAACCCGACGTCGCAGGGCAAGAAGTTCGATCCCGACGGCACGTACGTCCGCCGGTGGGTACCCGAGCTGGCCGACGTGCCGGCGAAGCACGTCCACACGCCGTGGGAGATGGACGAGCCGCCGGCCGACTACCCCGCGCCGATCGTCGACCACGCCGAGGAGCGGGCCGAGTCGTTGCGCCGCTACGAGGTGGTCAAGACCGCTGGGTAGGGTCGCTGCATGGTGACGATCGCGGCACGGTTCAACGGACCCGATCACTCGGGCAACGGCGGCTACGTCGCGGGCATGCTCGGTGCCGAGGTGGGCACCGACGTCGTGACGTCGACCCTGCGCATCCCGCCGCCGCTCGACGTCCCGCTCAGCTGGGAGCACGACAGCCACCACGACGGCGAGCTCGTGAGGCTGCTGACCGCCGGCGGTGCCGTGGTCGGCGAGGCGTCGCCGGGCGGGTTCGCCCGAGTTGTCCCTGCCGCACCCGGTGCCGACGAGGCACGGGCCGGGCTCGCCGCCTACAAAGGGCACCTGCAGCACCCGTTCGACCGGTGCTTCACGTGCGGCACGGCTCGCACCGACGGCGACGGTCTGCGGCTTTTCACGGGTCCCACCGCCACCGGCCGGGTCGCGGGATCCTGGACGCCGCACGACGCGTTCGGCGGGGACGACGGACGCCTCGACGTCCCCACGACGTGGGCGGCCCTCGACTGCCCCGGCGGCTGGGCGGCCGACTTCACGGCTCAGACGATGGTGCTCGGACGCATGACGGCGCAGGTGCTGCGGGCCCCCGTGGCCGGAGAGCCGCTGCTGTCGGTCGGCGAGCTGCGCGAGCGCGACGGTCGCAAGTTCGCGACCGACACGGCGCTGTACACGAGAGCGGGCGAGCTGCTGGGCCGTGCCGAGCAGGTGTGGATCCAGGTCGATCCCGCCGCCTTCCACTGACCGGCCGTCGCGGCCGCAGGCGTATGTTCTCCTGACGTGGCCCGGCCCTCCCTCGCGAACGTCCTCGCGGACACGCGTCCCCTGCGCAACGAGCACTTCCGGCGGCTGTGGCTGGCCAACATCGTCACGGTCGTCGGGGCGCAGCTGACCGTCGTCGCCGTCCCGGCTCAGCTGTACGCCGACACCGGCTCGTCGGCCTACGTCGGGCTGGCCGGCGTCTTCGGCCTCGTTCCCCTCGTGGTCTTCGGGCTCTACGGGGGCGCGCTGGCCGATGTGTTCGACCGGCGCACCCTGCTGATCGTCACGACCGTCGGACTCATCGTGACGAGCGGGCTGTTCTGGGTGCAGGCCGCTGCCGGCAGCACCAGTCCGTGGCTGCTGCTGTCGCTGTTCTCGGTGCAGCAGGCCTTCTTCGCCGTCAACCAGCCGACGCGCAGCGCCATCATCCCGGCACTGGTCGACGCGACGCTGCTGCCGGCCGCCAACTCGCTGAACATGACCGTCACGATGGCCGGCGCGATCGCCGGCCCGCTCGTCGCCGGGGTGCTGATCCCCGTCATCGGCTTCGAGTGGCTGTACCTGATCGACACGTTCACGCTGTTCGCGACGCTGGGGGTGGTCGTCCGCCTGCCCAGCCTGCGGGCGCTCGAGGCGGCCACGTCGGTGCCGGGCCTCCGGGCGGTCGTCGACGGCCTGGTCTACCTGCGGACCCAGCCGGTGCTGATGATGTCGTTCGTCGTCGACCTGATCGCGATGGTGTTCGGGATGCCACGGGCACTGTTCCCGGAGATCGCGCACCTGTCGTTCGACGGTCCCGACGAGGGTGGACTGGTGTTCGCGCTGCTGTTCGCCGCCATCCCGGCGGGTGCCGTGATCGGCGGGGTCTTCAGCGGCTGGGTCTCACGCGTCGAGCGTCACGGGCGTGCCGTGATCGCGTGCATCCTGGTCTGGGGCCTGGCGATGACCGGCTTCGGCGTCGCCGTGGCGCTGGCCGACCGCTGGGGCACGGCGATGCTGGTCGTGGCCCTCGCGATGCTCGTGATCGGCGGAGCGGCCGACATGGCGTCCGCGGCGTTCCGCACCAGCATGATGCAGGCGGCGGCCGCCGACGCCATGCGCGGACGCCTGCAGGGCGTGTTCATCGTCGTGGTCGCCGGCGGTCCACGCATCGCCGACACCCTCCACGGTGCCACCGCGGCGGCGGTCGGGACCGCAGCAGCCGCGGCCGGCGGCGGCGTGCTCGTGGTGGTCGGCGTCGTGATCGCCTCGCTCGCCGTGCCGTCGTTCGTCCGGTACCGCATCACCCGTCCGACCCCCTGACCCGCGATACTGACCGCGTGTCCGTCCGCGAGCTGAGCATCGAGCAGGTCCAGCGCTGGGTCGTCTCGTTCCTCATCCTGGCGGTCGCCTCGTTCCCGCTCGGTGCGCTGACCGCGGTCAGTCGCACGATCGACCGCGAGGGACGGCACAGCGACGCGGTGCTCCTGGTCTGCGTCATGGCGGCGCTGGGGACGCTCGCGCTCGCCGCGATCCGCCTCGTGCACCGTCGTCCGCCGGCGTCACCGTGGCTCGTGCTCGGGCTCGTGCCTGCGCTGCTCGCCGCCCTCGTGGCCCTCTGACACGAGCGGCGGGACGTCAGGCACCGGGTTGCGGATCTCCCGCCAGGGTGAGGCGCGCCTGCCGCGGCATGACGCCGGTGGCCAGCTCCAGCGAGGCCACGTCGGGTGCCGCGACAACGGGACGGACGCCGATGACGGCCCGCACGAGCAGCACCGGCACCACGGCGAGGGCCAGCAGCACCAGCACGAGCCAGGAGGCTCGCCCGAGGAGGTCGCTCGTCACCGCGGTCAACGCGGCGACGGCCGAGCCCCCTCCCACGTAGGCCGTCGCCCACAGCGCGGACCCCGACAGCGAGGCGACCGCGAACCGGCGGTACTCGAGCCCCGACGCGCCGGCCGCGGCGGGCGTCAGCGTGCGGACGACGGGCACGAGGCGGGTCATGAACACCGCGGTGCCGCCGCGTCGCCGCAGCAGGTCGGTGGCACGGTCGTAGTGGTGACGGCCCAGGCGGCGCACGGCGCGGGTCTCGCCGAGGGCGTCGCCGTAGCGCCGACCCAGGAGGTAGCCCACGTGGTCGCCGAGGCTCGCGCCCAGCATCACCACGACGCCCAGCGCGACCATCTGGCCCGTCGTGCTCATGGAGGCCGCCAGCAGCACGACGGCCGTCTCGCCCGGGAGCACCATGCCGAGCCCCAGGCCCGACTCCGCGAAGGCCAGGCTGAATCCGACACCGAGGGACACCAGCAGTCCGTTCATGCCACCACGGTGCCTCGCGCAGGCGTCATCCACCTGGCGTCCAGGTGGACGCCGGGTGACGATCAGTCGTCGAGCAGGCCCAGCAGGTAGTCGCCGTAGCCGCTCTTGGCGTACACCGCGGCCTGCTCGCGGAGGCCGTCGTCCGACAGGAAGCCTCCGCGCCAGCCAGCCTCCTCGGGGCAGCCGATCGACAGGCCCTGACGGTGCTGCACGGTGCGGATGAACTCTCCGGCCTCGGACAGCCCGTCGAACGTGCCGGTGTCGAGCCAGGCCACGCCCCGCTCCAGCACGTCGACCTGCAGGCGGCCCTCCTCGAGGTACAGGCGGTTGAGGTCAGTGATCTCGAGCTCGCCGCGGGCGGACGGCTTGAGCGCACGCGACTTCTCGACGACGTCGTTGCCGTAGAAGTACAGGCCGGGCACCGCGAAGTGGCTCTTGGGCACCTCGGGCTTCTCCTCCAGCGAGATGGCCTTGCCGTCGGCGTCGAACTCGACGACGCCGGAGGCGGAGGGGTCCTTGACCCGGTAGCCGAAGATGACCGCTCCGTCGACGTCCTCGAACCGCGTCAGCTGCGTGCCGAGACCGGCACCGTAGAAGATGTTGTCGCCGAGCACGAGCGCCACGGAGTCGTCGCCGATGTGGTCGGCACCGATGACGAAGGCCTGCGCGAGGCCGTCGGGGCTCGGCTGCTGCGCGTAGGTGATGTGGATGCCGAACTGCGAGCCGTCACCCAGCAGCCGCTCGAACTGCTCCGCGTCGTGCGGGGTCGTGATGATCAGCACCTCGGAGATGCCCGCGAGGATCAGCGTCGACAGCGGGTAGTAGATCATCGGCTTGTCGTACACCGGCATCAGCTGCTTGCTGACGGCCTTGGTCACGGGATGCAGACGGGAGCCGGTTCCACCGGCCAGGATGATTCCACGCATGCGCAGCATCCTAGGCGTACCAAGCCGTCGAACCCCTACGGTGTCTTGGGCAAGGCCCCTCCTGCCCTAGGCTGGACCCCATGCATTCTGTCCTCGTCACCGGTGGTGCCGGCTTCATCGGCTCCAACTTCGTCCGCCATCTCATCTCCACCACGGACCTGTCGGTCACGGTGCTCGACAAGATGACCTACGCCGCGAGCCGCGAGTCGATCGCCGACCTGCCGGAGGACCGCTGCCGCCTCGTGGTCGGCGACATCGTCGACGCCGCGCTGGTCGACGAGCTCGTCGCGTCGCACGACGCCGTGGTCCACTTCGCGGCCGAGTCGCACAACGACAACTCGCTCAACGACCCAAGCCCGTTCGTGCAGACCAACCTGGTCGGCACGTTCACGCTGCTCGAGGCCGCCCGCAAGCACGACGTCCGCTTTCACCACATCTCGACCGACGAGGTCTACGGCGACCTCGAGCTCGACGACCCCAACAGGTTCACCGAGGCCACGGCCTACGAGCCCTCGAGCCCGTACTCGTCGACCAAGGCCGGCTCCGACCTGCTCGTGCGCGCCTGGGTGCGGTCGTTCGGCGTGCGCGCCACGATCAGCAACTGCTCCAACAACTACGGGCCGTACCAGCACGTCGAGAAGTTCATCCCCCGCCAGATCACGCAGCTGATCGACGGCCTGCGCCCGCGCCTGTACGGCGACGGCCTCAACGTCCGCGACTGGATCCACGTCGAGGACCACAGCAGCGCCGTCCTGACGATCCTCACCAAGGGCGAGATCGGCCAGACGTACCTCATCGGCGCCGACGGCGAGAAGAACAACCTCGAGGTCGTCCGGGCCCTCCTGGAGGCGTTCGGCCGCGACGCCGACGACTTCGACCACGTCACCGACCGCCCCGGCCACGACCGCCGCTACGCGATCGACTCCACGAAGCTGCGCACCGAGCTCGGCTGGCAGCCGCAGTTCGGCGACTTCTCGTCGGGCCTGGCCGACACCGTGCAGTGGTACCGCGACAACGAGTCGTGGTGGCGTCCGGCCAAGGCCGCCACCGAGTCGATGTACGCCGCCCAGGGGCAGTGAACGTGCAGATCTCCGAGACCCCCATCCCGGGACTGCTGGTCCTGAACATCCCCGTGCACGGTGACAACCGCGGCTGGTTCATGGAGAACTGGCAGCGGCAGAAGATGGTCGCAGCCGGCCTGCCCGACTTCGGCCCCGTCCAGCACAACGTCTCCTACAACACGTCGGCCGGGGCCACCCGCGGCATCCACGCCGAGCCGTGGGACAAGCTCGTCTCGGTCATCGCAGGACGCGTCTTCTCGGCGTGGGTCGACCTGCGCGAGGGCGACTCGTTCGGTGCCACGTTCACGATCGAGATCGAGCCCGGTGTCGCAGTGTTCGTGCCCAGGGGCGTCGCCAACTCGTACCAGACGCTCGAGGACAAGACCGCCTACTCCTACCTGGTCAACGCCCACTGGAGCGCCGACGCCGAGTACACCAACGTCAACCTGACCGACGAGACCATCGCGATCGACTGGCCGCTGCCGATGGCCGAGGTCTCCGACAAGGACAAGGCGCACCCGCGGCTCGGTGACGTCGTCCCCGTGCCGCCGCGCCGCTCGGTGATCCTGGGTGCCGACGGCCAGCTCGGCCGCGCCCTTCGCGCGCTGCTGCCCGACGCGATCGCGCTGACCCGTGCCGATCTCGACCTCACCGATCCGGCGGCCTACGACAGCGTGCCGTGGGACGACGTCGACACGATCTACAACGCGGCGGCCTACACCGCGGTCGATGCCGCCGAGACGCCCGACGGTCGTCGCGCGGCCTGGGCCGTCAACGTCACGGCCGTCGCGACGATGGCGCGCATCGCGACCGAGCACGGCCTGACGCTGGTCAACGTGTCGTCCGACTACGTGTTCGACGGCACCGCCGAGTCGCACACGACCGACGAGGCACTCTCGCCCCTCGGCGTCTACGGACAGACGAAAGCAGCCGGCGAGGCTGTCACGTCGACGGTCCCCCGCCACTACATCGTCCGCACCAGCTGGGTCATCGGTGACGGCGGCAACTTCGTCTCGACGATGCAGCGACTGGCCCGCGACGGCGTCAGCCCGACGGTCGTCGACGACCAGCACGGGCGACTCACGACCGCCGCCGAGCTCGCGGCCGGCATCGTCGACCTGGTGCGCACGGGCGCGCCCTACGGCATCCACCACGTCACCGGAGGTGGGCCCGTCAAGACCTGGGCCGACATCGCCCGCGAGGTCTTCGAGGCGGAGGGACGCGATGCCGCCGACGTGACCGGCGTCAGCACCAAGGTCTACGGCGAGGGCAAGCAGCTCGCACCGCGCCCCCGTCACAGCGCCCTCGACTGACGTCCTCGTCCCTCGAGCCACTGCACCCCTTGAGCTTGTCGAAAGAGGCCCTTTCGACAAGCTCAAGGGGCGGTGTCAGCTGAGGGCGGCTTCCCTCAGGGGGCGAGGCGCTCACGCGTCCAGCTGCCGTCCGGCTCGCGGGTGTAGCGCAGCCGGTCGTGCAGACGTCCGACGCGGCCCTGCCAGAACTCGATCGACTCGATCGCGATGCGGTAGCCGCCCCAGTCGGCGGGACGGACGACGTCGCGCCCCGCGAACTCCTGCTCGACCTCGGCGACGCGCCGCTCGAGCGCGGTGCGGTCGGGGATGGGCTGCGACTGCGGCGACGCGGCGGCCCCGATCTGCGAGCCGCGCGGTCGCGACGCGAAGTAGGCGTCGGACTCCGCGGCGTCCAGCCTGGTGACGCCGCCCTCGACGCGCACCTGCCGCTGCAGCGGGTGCCACAGCATCGTGGCCGCCGCCCGAGGGTTGTCGTCGAGCTCGCGACCCTTGCGGGAGCCGTAGCCCGTGAAGAACGCGAGGCCCCTCGCGTCGAGCCCCTTGAGCAGGACGATGCGCGACGAGGGCCGGCCGTCGCGCGTCGCCGTGGCCAGCGCCATCGCATTGGGCTCGTGCACGCCGGCGTCGACCGCCTCGTCGAACCAGCGCGCGAACAGGGCCAGCGGATCGTCGCCGGCACCCTGCTCGTCGAGCCCGTCACGGGCGTACTCAGATCTCATGCGCGCCAGATCAGGGGACTCCATGTGCCCACGGTATCGGCGCAGGGCACAATGCGATGCATGACTGAAGTGCACCACGGACTAGAAGGCGTCATCGCGTTCGAGAGCGAGATCGCCGAACCCGACAAGGAAGGGTCCGCACTTCGCTATCGCGGCGTCGACATCGACGACCTCGTCGGCCGCGTCCCCTTCGAGAAGATCTGGGGCCTGCTGGTCGACGGGACGTACGAGCCCGGCCTCCCCCCTGCAGAGCCGTTCCCGATCCCCGTCCACTCGGGCGACATCCGCGCCGACGTGCAGAGCGCGATCGCGCTGACCGCTCCCGCATGGGGCATGAAGCAGCTGTACGACATCGACGACGTGCAGGCCCGCGACGACCTGGCCCGCGCCGCCGTCATGGTGCTGTCGTACGTCGCCCAGGCCGCACGCGGCGTGGGTCAGCCGTTCGTCCCGCAGGCCGAGGTCGACAAGGCCGGCACCATCACCGAGCGCTTCCTGACGCGCTGGCGCGGCGAGGTCAACCCCGACCACGCGAAGGCCATCGACGCCTACTGGGTCTCGGCCGCCGAGCACGGCATGAACGCCTCGACGTTCACGGCCCGCGTCATCGCGTCCACGGGTGCCGACGCCGCCGCTGCCCTGTCGGGTGCCGTGGGTGCCATGTCTGGCCCCCTGCACGGCGGTGCCCCGGCTCGCGTGCTGACGATGATCGAGGAGGTCGAGAAGTCCGGCGACGCCACCAAGTACGTCAAGGGCCTGCTCGACTCCGGCGAGCGCCTGATGGGCTTCGGCCACCGCGTCTACCGAGCACAGGACCCCCGCGCCCGCACCCTGCGGCGCACCGCCAAGGAGCTCAACGCTCCCCGCGCCGAGGTGGCCATCGCGCTCGAGGAGGCCGCGCTCAAGGAGCTCAAGGAGCGTCGTCCCGACCGCGTGCTCGAGACCAACGTCGAGTTCTGGGCCGCGATCGTGCTCGACTACGCCGAGATCCCCCCGCACATGTTCACCGCGATGTTCACGTCGGCCCGCACGGCCGGCTGGAGCGCGCACATCCTGGAGCAGAAGCGCACGGGACGCCTCATCCGTCCGTCCGCGATCTACACCGGTCCCGCCTCGCGCGGTGCCGACGAGGTCGAGGGCTGGAACCCGGAGTGGGCGCAGGGCTGACCGTCCTCGGCTGACAAGAGAATCGGGGTTCGTCCGCGCCGGCGCGGACGAACCCCGATTGTCTTGTCGCGCCCCGGAGGGCTCAGAGGTCGTGAGCGACGCCGCGGACGTCCAGCACATCGGCCAGCAGCGTGCGCGCCCGTGCCTCGAACGAGTGCTCGGCGGCGACGCGGGACGCATTGGCCGCCAGCGTGGCCTCGTCCGGCCACACCGGCGACGCGGGGTCGAGCAGCTCCCGCAGGTCGTCGGTCGTGCGGTACGTGCGCGCCGAAGGGCCCAGGACGTCCTCGAGGCCGTCCACGGCGTCGCTGACGACCCGCGCGCCCGACGCGACGGCGTCGAACAGCCGGTTGGAGTAGAACCCGAGCCGCGCCATGTCGGTCCAGTGGTCGTTGAGGACGACACGCGCGCCCCGGTAGGCGGCCGGCAGGCGCTCGTTGGGCAGGTGGTCGGCAGCGACGTGCGCGGCGTCGATGAACTCGTGCCAGCCGTCACCGAAGACCGTGAGATCCGCACCCACCTGGACGGCGTCGCGGACGATCGGGCGTGCGACCTTGCGCGTGCGGCCGACGAACAGCGTGCCGAGACCCGGCGTCGCCTCGCCGACGGGTGTGAACCTCGCAGAGTCGGTCGCCTGCAGCAGGGTGCGCACGCGCAGCGAGGTGGCGGCCTCGACCTGCTGGGCCCAGCCCCGCCCGGCCGAGTAGACGAGGTCGAATCCTTGCGTCAGCTCGTCGAGGGGCACCTCGTCGGGATGGCTGATGACCCACAGGACGTTGGTGGCGCCGGGCTGCGCCACGGACGGCCAGCGTCCCCGCAGCGTGAGGGTCACGTCGTCGAGGTGGTCGACGCCCGGCCGCTCGTGGGCTCCGCGGCGGTCGACGAAGGCCTCCTGCCCCCAGGACCGCAGCCCCCGGACGAGATCGGCGGCGAAGAACGTGTCGCCCCACTCGTCACCGCTCGGACCGCCCCTGGCGGCGATCTTGACGGCCCAGCGCAGGCTCGGCAGTCCCGCGCCGGGGCCGTCGGTCACGAGACGCGTGCGGCGGCTCAGCAGCGGCGTCGCGGTCACGCGGCGACCGCTGGCCGGCAGGCTGTCGCCGGGACGGAAGCCGTCGACCTCGAGCCCGGCACGCTCCCAGTGGTCGGCCCGCGCGGCCGGCAGGCGTCCACCCCATCGGTCGAGCAGCCGCAGTTGATCGGGCTCGGACGGCACCGGCAGGGGCCTGCGCGAGCGACGGCTGGCGCGCGACGCCAGGACCGTCACGAACCGGCCGCCCCCGTCGTCGCCGCTGGCGTCGGCCAGGCGCAGCGACAGGTCGACGTCGCCGAGGTCGTCGAAGGCCGGGTCGAGGCCGCCCGCCGCCACCAGCACATCGGCGCGCACCGCGACGCACGCCCCGCTGACCGCGTCAGGCACCGGGTCTGCCGCCGGGAGGTCGTCGAGAGGATGGTAACCCAGCAGGTGCACCGGCACGACGTGCGGTCCGGCCGAGACGAGTCCTGCCGACCAGATCGTGTCGTCCGCCGTGAGCAGCAGCGACTGGGCGGCGATCACGTCCGGCCGGGCCACGGCCGCGAGCAGGGGCGGGAGCCAGCCGGGGTGCACCTCGACGTCGGGGTCGAGGAGCACGACCACCTCGCCGGTCGAGAGCGCGAGGGCACGGTCGGCAGCCACGGTGTGGTGCGAGACGGCCGCGACGCGGTCGACGCGCACGCGCGCGTCTGCGGCGTAGCAGGCCGACAGGACCGACGTGATCTCGCGGTCGGAGCCGTTGTCGACCACGACGACCTCGAGGTCGGCAACGGCACCGGCGCTGCGCTCGAGCACCCGGTCGACGACACGCCGGGTGCGGTGCCGGTCGCCGCGCGACACGACCAGCACCGAGACACGTCCCGCGACCCGGTCGGAGGGTTCGTGGCCGAACGTCCCGAGCCGCACCGTCTGCTCGTGAACACTGCGACGACCCACTGCCGTCGGCTGCTCGGCGAGATCGCCGCCCCGCACGCCGACGAACGGCACGAACACCGGTCGCAGACCGTGTCGCAGCAGCAGGTCGAGGCCGGGCCTGTCGACGTCGGCCAGCCCGACCTCGCGGAGGCGGTCGGTCGGCACCAGCACGCCGGCGAGCGAACGCGGGGCGTCCCACGCGAGCGACTCGCGGGCCGCCAGAGCACCCCAGCACCGTCCGTCGGCGTCGTCGACCACTGCCGCGTGCACGAGGGCGTCGGGTGCAGCCTCCGACAGGAGACCGCCCAGCAGGAGGGGCGACCACGACTCGCAGGGCCGCCAGAAGGCCGTCCACGGCTCCTCGACGGTGACGAGCACGTCGCGGAGGCGTCCGACCGGCGACTGCTCTGCCGTCGGCACCAGCACGACCCGGGGATCGTCGGCCAGCGCGAGCACCGCAGCGGGGACGGACGCGTCGGCGTCGACCGCGAGCCGCAGGGTCCAGTCACGGTGCTCCTGCGCCAGCACCGTGGCGAGGTGGTCGGGCACCGCCCGCCCCCACCCCCGCACGTCCGCGACGATCGCGACGGCACCCGTGCCGGTCGGCGGCCGTGCAGCCTCGAGGTGCCAACATGCCTCCGTCGTCGCCGGGGGTCGCAGCAGCGCGGCCTGTCGACCCAGCTCGGCGGCGACGCCGAGCGCGCCCTCCCGGAACGCCGGCCACGGCACCGGCTCGATGCCCGAGCCGGGCTCCGGCACCGTGGACGTCTCGGCACCTGCATGGGCCAGGAAGTGGCCGAGCGCACCGCCCGGATGCTCCGCCGCCTCCGGCACGCGAGCGAGGTACGTCGCGCCGTCGAAGTGCGGTCCGGCAGCACCGGCGACCTGCCCCGTGCGCAGCAGGTGCATCAGCGTCATGGGCATGCGGACGCCCGCCCTGCTGCGGTACCACGCACGCTCGTAGAGCGGTGACGGCGACAGCGCCGGCGACTCCCCCGTCTCGAGGAAGTGCCAGACGGCGGCCCGGTCGTCGACGAACGTCCGACCGGCCTGCGCCTCGTAGAACGGCCGGTCGACCAGGCCCGAGGCCAGGATCGCGCCGATGGCCGCGGACTGCTGCTCGCGCAGCCGCACGAAGCGCTTCCACGACCAGCGCCCCACCCGTGGGACCGGCGCACCGGCATGGGCGTGCTGCAGGTAGTGGCCGACCGGGCCTCCGGGGTGCTCCGCGGCGGACGGGGCGAGCGCGACGATCTCGAGGTCGTCCACCAGGCGCACCGGGAAGGTCCTCGCCGATCCGTCGAGCAGCGCATCGACGACCTCGGTGGACGACAGCCCGGTCGCCTCGACGTCGGTCAGCGGATTGGGCAGCAGGCCGGCTGCCGCACCCTCGCGAAGGTAGTGGGCGACCGCGTCGGCCGGCGCCAGCTGATCGCGGGTCTGCAGCGCGTAATACCACGGGTCGAACAGCCCCGTGGAGAGCAGCGGCGAGGTCTCGGACTCACGACCGCTGCGCGCGAAGACACGCAGCCGGTCCTTGGGCGACGGCGACATCATCCTCCTCGGTGGCAGCCATCCCGAAGACTACGCAATGGCAGCGTGCGCCCCGGAACCCCCGCGCCGGGCTCCCCTATGCTGATCGCGATGAGATCCCGGGCCCTGAAGCTGCTGATCGGCACGGTCGTCGTGATCGCGGTCGGCAGCGTGGCCTTCGGCCTGGCCTGGCCGGACGGATCGATCGACGACGCAGCACCCGTCAACCAGGGGCCCCGCCCCACGACGGCTGCGACTGCCGCCCCCACCGAGCCCGCCCCCTCTGCGTCCCCGTCACCGTCCAGCACCGCGGCACCCGGTGCCGACCTGGCACCCGCATCCGTCAGCGGCACGTGGCCCGGCGCGCCGCGAGGCGTCGTCGCCGGAGACGGCACCGTCGACTGGTGCCGCGCCGTGTCGACCACGGGTGCGGCCAAGGCCGAGGCGCAACGCGTCTTCGGCACCGAGGCCGTCGACGCCGCAGCCTGCGCCGCCGTGCGCTTCGTCTTCGAGCACCGCTACTCGCGTACCTCGCTGCCCCGGGCCAGCTACGCGGTCGCGGACTTCGACGCGGTCCTCCCGGCGCTCGACGCGCGGACGGCCGCCGACGTCTACCGTCCCCGCATCGCCAGGTTCGTCGCCGATCCACGGTCGGACACCGCCGGCGAGCAGCTCGGCCTGGTCCTGTTCACGGGGAGCGCCACCCGCAAGGGTGCCACGCACGCATCGGCCGGTGCCGGCCACGTGTTCTACGGCCCCGCCTTCACGACGGACGGCTACGCCGACCGGGCCGCCTGGATCAACCCGAGATGGACGACCGTGACCGTCCGTGTCGACCGGACGGCCGCCCGTCCCCGCATCGAGGCGCGGTTCACGGCATCGGCGTCCGTGCCCGTGTGGTCGACGTCAGCACGAGGCGACGCGATGCTGACGGTGCCGACCACGGCGACGTTCCTCCTGCGGCCCGACGGCGACACCTGGCGCATCAACGGCTGGACGATCGGCCGCGGCGACGTCGGCTACGCACCGCTCGACGTCCGCTGACATGAGAGGGGGCCGGCCATCCCCCCGAGACGGCCGGCCCCTCGACGCCTCGCGTCGGTGCCTCTGCCATCGACCATAACGGCATCTCGCCGTCAAGTGCAGTCTTGACTTTCGGGCCGGCACTAGTTATTTAGGACTATGGACACCTAGTCCGCTCGGACTCCCTGTTCAGAGTCCGATTTACCCTGTCATCGCAGGGCGACCAGCTGCGTCAGGTCATCGGTCGGCAGCTCGTCGACAACGGCCGTGACCGCCATCCACCGCAGGTCGACCGCCGCACCGTGCTGTGACAAGAAGGCCGTCTCCGACGCGTCCTGACCCGTCGCGATGCGCACGAGCGAGCTCCGAGGGGCCAGTGCGGTGGCGTCGACGACCTGCCACGCGCCGTCGACGTGCGCCTCGGCGACGGCGTGGAAGTCCATCGGGAACAGGCCTGGCGCATAGACCGATGCCAGTCGCGCCGGCACGTCCAGCGCACGCAGCAGCGCCACCACGAGGTGCGCGTAGTCACGGCACACGCCGGCACGGGCGAGCATCGTCGCCACGGCCCCGTCGGTCGGCTGGCTCGCGCCCGCCACGTAGGAGAGTCGGTCGCCCACCCACGAGCTGACGGCGTCGAGCAGCTCCTTGCCCTCGATGCCGGCGAACTCGGACTTGGCGGTCGGGAACAGCGTGTCGGACTCGCAGTAGCGGCTGGGTCGCCGGTACTCGATGATGTCGAGCTCCTCGGTCGACGCGAGCGCGGCCTGCCCCGTGACGTCGGCGGCGTAGTCGATGACCATCGGCCCGACCGGCCCGACCAGCCGGTGCAGCCGCGTGCCGTGGCGCCCGATGACCTCGTGCGCGTCGACCGGGTTGCCGTTGGACGTGATCGTCAGCGTCTCGTCGACGTCGGCGCCCTGGGCGACGGCGACCGACAGGATCAGGTCGGCCTCGCCGTGCACGTAGAGCTCGAGATGGGCCGTCACGGATCGCTTCACCGGACGATCCTGTCATGTCGGCGAGCCATCGGCACGACTCCCCCGCAAGCGTGAGCCGCCCCCACTCGAGTGCTGTGTTCCGGGGCCCGAGCGGTGCATCGTGGACAGACACGCCGTCTCACCCTGACCGGTCCGCACCACTCGCCCGCAAGCGGGAGGTCAGGAGTCGTAGGCCTCGAGGATGTGATCGGCGGCGGTCGCGGCGGGCATCTCGCCCGACAGCACCGCCTCGCGGATCTCAGCCCGGACGGCAGCGACCGCCGCGTCGTTGCGCAGCCGCTGGTCGAGCTCGTCGCGCACCAGGGCCCACGTGAAGTCGAGCTGCTGCTGCGCCCGCTTCTCGCGCAGGCCCTTGACGCCCATGAGCTCGCGGTGACGGATGACGCGGTTCCAGACCGTGCCGATGCCGGTACCCTCGAGCGCCGAGCAGGTCAGCACGGGAGGAACCCAGTCGGTCGTGCCGGCGTAGACCAGGCGCAGCGCGCCGGCGAGGTCCTTCGACGTCGCCTCGGCCTCCTGCGCCCGGTCGCCGTCGGCCTTGTTGACGGCGATGACGTCGGCGATCTCGAGGATGCCCTTCTTGATGCCCTGCAGCTGGTCGCCGGTGCGGGCGATCGTGAGGAACAGGAACGTGTCGACCATGCCGGCGACCGTGATCTCGGACTGGCCGACCCCCACGGTCTCGACGAGGATGACGTCGAACCCGGCCGCCTCGAGCACCGTCATGGCCTGGCTCGTGGCCCGCGCGACGCCGCCGAGCGTGCCTGCGCTGGGCGACGGACGGATGAACGCGTCGGGGCTGACCGCCAGGCGCGGCATGCGGGTCTTGTCGCCGAGCACCGACCCGCCTGTGCGGACGCTCGACGGGTCGACCGCCAGCACACCGACTCGGTGCCCCTCGTCGATCAGGTGCGTGCCGAGGGCCTCGATGAACGTCGACTTGCCGACGCCCGGCACGCCGGAGATACCGACCCGGATGGCACTGCCCCCACCACCTGAAGCGCCGCCGCCCCCTGAGCCTGTCGAAGGGTCGGTCAGCAGCCCCAGCAGCTCGCGCGCCTCGCCCCGGTGGTCGTCGCGGCGCGACTCGACCAGCGTGATGGCCCGCGAGATCGAGGCCCGCTTGCCGACGCGGACGTCGTCGGCAAGCTCTGCGACATCGACCATCAGACCGCCACCATCAGGCGAGGGTCGTGCGCAGCTTGTCGAGCAGGTCGAGCGCCGAGTCGGCGATGACCGTGCCGGGCGGGAAGACCGCGGCCGCACCCATCTCGATCAGGGTCGGGACGTCGTCGGGCGGGATGACGCCGCCGATGACGACCATGATGTCGGGACGCCCGAGCTCAGCCAGCGACTCCTTGAGCGCCGGCAGCAGCGTCAGGTGCCCCGCCGCGAGGGACGAGACACCGACGATGTGCACATCCGCGTCGATCGCCTGCTGGGCGACCTCCTCGGGCGTCGAGAACAGCGGGCCGACGTCGACGTCGAAGCCCATGTCGGCGAAGGCCGTCACGATGACCTTCTGGCCTCGGTCGTGCCCGTCCTGGCCCATCTTGGCCACGAGGATGCGGGGACGACGGCCCTCGGCCTTCTCGAACTCCTCGGTGGCCTCGATGACCCGGGCGACGTTGCCGGCCTTGCCTGCCTCGGTGCGGTACACACCTGAGATCGTACGGATGACGGCCTGGTGCCGCCCGTAGACCTTCTCGAGGGCGTCGGAGATCTCGCCGACGGTCGCCTTGGCGCGCGCGGCGTTCACCGCGAGGTGCAGCAGGTTGTCGTCGAGGGATCCATCACTCGCAGACCCTCTGGCCGCGCTGCGGGTCAGCGCCTCGAGAGCCGCGTCGACCTCGACCTGGTCGCGCTCGGCGCGCAGCCGCTCGAGCTTGGCGATCTGCGAGGCGTAGACGGCCTTGTTGTCGACCTTGAGCACGTCGAGGGGGTCCTCGTCGGCCAGGCGGTAGGTGTTGACGCCGATGACGGCCTGCGTGCCGGAGTCGATGCGCGCCTGGGTGCGGGCCGCGGCCTCCTCGATGCGCATCTTGGGGATGCCGGCCTCGATGGCCTTCGACATGCCGCCGGCCTTCTCGACCTCCTGGATGTGGGCCCAGGCCCGGTTGGCGAGGTCGTGGGTCAGGCGCTCGACGTAGTAGGAGCCGCCCCACGGGTCGATGATGTCGGTCGTGCCCGACTCCTGCTGCAGCAGCAGCTGGGTGTTGCGGGCGATGCGAGCACTGAAGTCGGTCGGCAGGGCGATGGCCTCGTCGAGCGCGTTGGTGTGCAGCGACTGCGTGTGGCCCTGCGTCGCGGCCATCGCCTCGATCGCGGTGCGACCGACGTTGTTGAAGACGTCCTGCGCCGTCAGCGACCAGCCGGACGTCTGGCTGTGGGTGCGCAGGCTCAGGCTCTTGGGGTTCTGGGGGTTGAAGTCGGCGACGAGCTGGGCCCACAGCGCACGGGCCGCCCGCAGCTTGGCGACCTCCATGTAGAAGTTCATGCCGATCGCCCAGAAGAAGCTGAGCCGCGGCGCGAAGGCGTCGATGTCGAGACCCACGTCGAGGCCCGCCCGCAGGTACTCGACGCCGTCGGCCAGCGTGTAGGCCAGCTCGAGGTCGTTCGTCGCCCCGGCTTCCTGGATGTGGTACCCCGAGATCGAGATCGAGTTGAACCGTGGCATCTTCTGCGCGGTGTAGGCGAAGATGTCGGAGATGATCCGCATCGACGGTGCCGGCGGGTAGATGTAGGTGTTGCGCACCATGAACTCTTTGAGGATGTCGTTCTGGATCGTGCCCGACAGCTTCTCGGGCGGCACGCCCTGCTCCTCGGCGGCGACGATGTAGAGCGCCAGCACCGGCAGCACGGCGCCGTTCATCGTCATCGAGACGCTCATCTCGTCGAGCGGGATGCCCTCGAAGAGCTTGCGCGTGTCGTAGATCGAGTCGATCGCGACACCGGCCATGCCGACGTCGCCGACGACGCGGGGGTTGTCGGAGTCGTAGCCGCGGTGGGTCGCGAGGTCGAAGGCGACCGAGAGGCCCTTCTGGCCGGCCGCCAGGTTGCGGCGGTAGAACGCATTGGACTCCTCGGCGGTCGAGAAGCCCGCGTACTGGCGGATCGTCCACGGCTGCGTCGTGTACATCGCGGGGTACGGACCGCGCAGGAACGGTGTCAGGCCCGGGTAGGTGTCGAGGCCGTCGAGACCGTCGAGATCGGCCGCGGTGTAGAGGCCCTCGACGTCGATGCCCTCGGGCGAGGCCCACGGCTCCGCGCCGTCGGTCGCGCGGGCGTACGTCTCCGGATCGGGCTCGTACGGCTGCTCGGGGTCGAGCGGCAGGCCCTGGAAGCTGCTGGGAACGCCGGTCATCGAACCAGCTCCTCTCGGATCGAACGGAGGAAGGCCAGTGCGTCGACCCCCATCGCGATGGTCGTGTCGGCTCCGACCTCGGCCTTGCCGGCCAGGACGACGTGGCTGGCTCCCGCCTGCCGCAGGGCCCCGACCAGATCGGCGCCCCACGCCTCGTAGGCCTTGTCGTTGCCCACGAGGCACACGACGGAGGGACGACCGGCCGACTCGTAGGCCGTCAGCACCTCGTCGACGCCCTCGGACGGGCCGCCCACGACCGTGCCGACGCCTCCGGCGGCCAGCAGGTTGGCGGCGAAGGTCGCGCGGGCCGTGAAGCCCGCGACCGTGCCCATCGATGCCAGGAACACCGGCGACGAGACCGGCTCGTCGCGCAGCGCCTCGAACTCGCCGGCGTAGCGGTGCACCTCGAGCGGGCGGTCGTACGGACGTCGCTCGGGCAGCGTCTCGTCGACCTGCGGGAACTCCGAGACGCCCGTCAGCGGACGTCGGCGCTTCGCGACGGCCAGCGCCCGGTCGGAGACCGTCACGGCCACCCGTTCGCGGACGAGGTCGAGCGCCGCCTCGAGACTGTCGGCCGCGTCGATCTCGCCGAACAGCGCCCACGCGTCGCGGGCGAGGTCGTCGGTCAGCTTCTCGACGGCGTGCGAGCCGCCGGCGGGGTCGGTGACGGCCGCGACGTGGGACTCGCTGATCAGCAGGCTGGACGTGTTGCGGGCGATGCGGCGGCTGAACGGCTCGGGCAGGCCGAGCGGCTCGTCGAAGGGCAGCACCGTGACGGAGGCGGCTCCGCCGACACCTGCCGCGAAGGCCGCGACGGTCGTGCGCAGCATGTTGACGTAGGGGTCGTAGCGGGACATCATCGGCCGCGACGTGACGGCGTGCTGCAGCTGGCCGGCCGCCGCGCTGGTGACGCCGCTGAGCTCGGCCACGCGCCCCCAGAGCCGGCGGGCCGCGCGCAGCTTGGCGATCGTCGGGAACTGCTCGTCGGTCGCGGCGTAGCGGAAGTCGATGAGCCCCGCTGCCTCGTCGACGCTGAATCCGGCCTCGACGAGCGTCCGCAGGTACTGCGCGCCGGCGGCCAGCGAGTAGGCGAGCTCCTGCACGTCGGAAGCGCCGGCGTCGTGCACCGCGGTCGCATCGACCGTGAGGCCGCGGATGCCCAGCGGGTGGGCCAGTCGGGCGATCTCGACCGTGGCGTCGAAGTCGACCACGCCGCGGCCACGGAACGCCGCACCGATCGGATCGGCACCGAGGCTCGTGCCGGCCGCCGCCTCGACGCCCTTGTCGGCGATGACCGCGGCCAGTGCCCGGGCAGCCTCGAGGGGCTCGAACGGGGCGTCGACGACGACGGCGGCGAGGTCGACGAAGACCGGCTCGAGGATCGCGGCGAGGGCGTCGATCGGCACGCCGCCCGTGCCCGCCGAGATCCACAGCGAGTTGACGCCGTTCTCGAGGTCGGTGACGACGTCACGCGCGGTGCGCTCGGCATCAGGGTCGGTGAACCAGGCGCGAACGTCCCAGCCGTCGAGCTCCCGGGTCGCCGTGGCACCCCGGGTGAAGGGAGCCTGACCGGGCAGGCCGCCGTCGGGCAGGTCGGCGCTCAGCGCCGGGGTGCCGAGGGGGGTGACCGAGATGCCGTCGAGGGTCGTGGTGGCGAGCGTTCCCCACACCTCGCCGGGGTCGGCGTCGTCGGACAGTCGGCGCGACTTGCGCAGCACCGCGGCGGTGGCGGACTCCCACTCGTCCTGCGTGTGCTCGAGGCCCTGCGAGAGGGGAACCTCGATCGTCACTGGAGTGCCCGAGCTCGTCGAGGGGTCAGATGCCATAGGGGGCATCGTACGAACACCTTGTGACCTCGGCCACCCAATGTGACGAATGTGACGAACGGGTTACGACGTGGGCCGCAGCTCGACGGCGAAGCCGGCCATGTCGAGCACCTGGACGTGCTCGGCGGGCGTGGCCGTGATCTCGCTGGCAGCAGTGCGTCGGCGGCCCGTCAGCATCACGATCCTGGCCACGGTGCCCTCGACCTCGTCGTCGCCGTCGTCGTCGACCGCGCTCGTGATGTCGTGCTCGAAGCCGGCGGGCAGCTGGGGCAGCAGCTCGTCGAAGCCGTCGGTCAGCACGGTCCACGCGACGTCGTCGCCCACGGCGAATCCGCCCTCGACCACGATGTCCTCCGCGCCGTCCACCCAGGTCCACACGCCCTCAACCGTACGGCCCGGACGTCCTGAGATGATGGGGAGGTGAAGATCCCCGCCGACCTCCTCCCCCGCGACGGACGATTCGGGTCCGGCCCCTCCAAGATCCGGCTCGAGGCGCTCGACGCCCTCGCCGCGACGGGCGACACCCTGCTGGGCACGTCGCACCGCCAGGCCCCCGTCAAGAACCTCGTCGGCAGTCTCCGCGAGGGGCTCGCCGAGCTGTTCACGCTGCCCGACGGCCACGAGGTCGTCCTCGGCGTCGGCGGCTCGCACGCCTTCTTCGACGCCGCGACGTTCGGGCTCGTCGACCGGCGCTCGCAGCACCTCGTGCACGGCGAGTTCACCCGCAAGTTCGCGACCGCCGTCCAGCAGGCACCCTTCCTCGACGCGCCCGAGATCCTCGAGACCGATCCGTCGACGCACCCGCTGCCCCACGCGACCCGCGGCGTCGACGTCTACGCGTGGGCCCACAACGAGACGTCCACGGGTGTCATGACGCCGGTCGCGCGACCGCACGACATCGACGACGGTGCGCTCGTGCTGGTCGACGCGACGTCCGGCGCGGGCGGACTGCCGGTCGACGTCGCCGAGACCGACGTCTACTACTTCGCGCCGCAGAAGGGCTTCGCGTCCGACGGCGGGCTCTGGATCGCGCTGATGTCGCCCGCGGCGATCGAGCGCGCCGAGCGCATCAAGGCCGGGGGCCGGCACATCCCGGGCTTCATCGACCTGCCCGTCGCGATCGACAACTCACGCAAGAACCAGACCTACAACACCCCGGCGCTCGCGACGCTGTTCCTGATGGACCAGCAGGTGCGGTGGATGCTGGCGCAGGGCGGCCTCGACTGGGCGGTGGGCCGCACCGCCGACTCCTCGCGACGCCTGTACGAGTGGGCCGAAGCGTCGCCGTTCGCGTCGCCGTTCGTGACGGCCCCGGCCGAGCGCTCTCTCGTCGTGGGCACGATCGACCTGCAGGGCGTCGACCAGGGCGACGTCACCGCGGCCCTGCGCTCCAACGGCATCGTCGACGTCGACAGCTACCGCGGGCTGGGCCGCAACCAGCTGCGCATCGCGATGTTCCCGGCCGTCGACCCCGACGACGTCACGCAGCTGACCCGCTCGATCGACTGGGTCGTCGACCACCTCTAGCCCGGGGCGGTGCGCTGGCGTCCACCGTCTCACCCAGGCGGTGCGCTGGCGTCCACCTTCGCCGTCGCGCTGGACGCTGGCGCACCGCCTCGAGGGCGGGGAGGTCAGCCGATGACGGTGCCGCCCCGGTGCAGCTCTCGGTGGCCCTCGTAGATCTCGGCGTTGTGGTGCAGCTTCGCGACCTCGTCGTCCGAGAGCTCGCGCCGCACCTTGGCCGGGACACCCGCCACGAGCGAGCGCGGCGGCACGACCATGCCCTCGGTGACAAGGGCACCGGCGGCGATCAGGGTCTCGTCGCCGATGACGGCCCCGTTCATGATGGTCGCGCTCATCCCCACCAGCACGTGATCGCCGATCGTCGCACCGTGCACCACCGCGCCGTGCCCCACCGACACGCCCTCGCCGAGCACGACGGGCTTGCCCTGGTCGACGTGGAAGGCGCAGTTGTCCTGGACGTTGGAGCGGGCTCCGATCGTGATGGGCTCGTTGTCGGCCCGCAGGACCGCGCCGTACCAGATGCTCGCCCCCTCGCCGATGCGCACCGAGCCGGCCAGCACCGCCGTCGGAGCGATCCACGCCGTGTCGGCGACCTGCGGTGTCTTGTCTCCCAGTGCGATCAGCATGGGCGCACGCTATCCAACCGGGGTCAGCTGATCCAGCGGGAGATCGGGTCGATCGCGAAGTAGACCACGAACAGGACGCCGATGACCCACAGCAGCGGGTGGACGGCAGCGATCTTGCCCTTGACCACCTTGATGACGACGTACGCGATGAAGCCCGCCCCGATGCCGGCGGTGATCGAGTAGGTGAACGGCATCAGCGCGATCGTGAGGAACGCGGGGATCGCGATCTCGACGTCGTCCCAGTCGATGTGCTTGACCTGGCTCATCATCAAGAAGCCCACGAGCACCAGCGCCGGCACGGCGGCCTCGCTCGGGATGTGCTCGACGAGCGGTGCGAAGAACGTCGACAGCAGGAACAGCACGCCCGTCACGACCGACGCCAGGCCCGTGCGGGCACCGTCGCCGACGCCCGACGCCGACTCGATGTACGACGTGTTGGACGAGACGCCCGCGGCCCCACCGGCGATCGCCGCGACCGAGTCGACCACGAGGATGCGCTGCGCCCCGGCCGGCGAGCCGTTCTCGTCGTTGAGCCCCGCCTCGGCACCGATCGCCGTCATGGTGCCCATGGTGTCGAAGAAGTCGGCCAGCAGCAGCGTGAAGACCAGCAGCGCCGCCGTCACGAAGCCCACGCGCTCGAAGGAGCCGAACAGCGAGAACTCGCCGAGCAGCGAGAAGTCCGGCTTCTGCACGAGGCTGTCGGGCCACGACGGGACGTTGAGGTTCCAGCCCTTCGAGGTCGGGTCGCCGCCACCGGCGGGGACGTCGGCCAGCGCCTGCACGATGCCGGCGAGAGCCGTCGTGGCGACGATGCCGATGAGGATCGCGCCGGGCACGCCGCGCGCGTGCAGGGCGATCATGATCAGCAGGCCGATGCAGAAGACCAGGACGGGCCACCCCGACAGGGTGCCGCCGATGCCGAGCCCGATGGGCGGCGCGGCGTTGCCGGTCGTCCGGACGAAGCCTGCGTCGACGAAGCCGATGATCGTGATGAACAGGCCGATGCCCACGGCGATGGCGGTCTTGAGCTGACGGGGCACCGCGTCGAAGACGGCCTTGCGGAACCCGGTCAGCACCAGCAGCAGGATGATGATGCCCTCGAGCACGACCAGGCCCATCGCATCGGCCCACGTCATCTGGCTCGCGACCGAGAAGGCCACGAAGGCATTGAGCCCGAGACCCGTGGCCAACGCGAGCGGGAAGTTGGCGACGACGCCCATCAGGATCGTGAGCAGGCCGGCGACGAGGGCGGTGCAGACGGCGATCGTCGCGAAGCCCGAACCAGGCGTCGAGCCGCCGCCCAGGAAGTTGCCGTCCTTGTCGGCGACGCCCGCGAGGATGACCGGGTTCAGCACGATGATGTAGGCCATCGTCAGGAACGTGACGACTCCGCCGCGCACCTCGCGACCGATCGTCGATCCGCGCTGCGAGATCTTGAAGTACTGCTCGATCGTGCCTGTCATGGCGCTCCCCTCACGGCCGACCCGCTCGACGTGAGACGGGTCCGACGACGCAGCATGCCAGATGCGCGCGACGACGACGCAACCGTGTCAGCGCCGCTTCGTGGTCATGGCAGCGCTGACCGCGGCGAGCAGCGCGACCACGACGAAGCCCCAGAACCAGGTGGCACCCGCGAATCCGCTGTTTCCCGGCGGCGTCGCGACCCGCCCCGAGGCGGTCGCGGACGGCGTCGGGCTCGGGGTGCTCCCGGCACCGTCGTCGTCCGTGGCGGGCGGCGTGAATGGGACCCGGATCAGGGGCGACGCGGTGCCCTCGCTGCCGACCAGGAACGAACGGCCGCCGGCCTCCATCGCGAGGGTCTCGCCCTGGTCGACCGGCGGTAGGTCGAACGAGGTGACGATCTGCCACGTCACGGGGTCGAGCACATAGGCCTCGGTGTAGTCGCGCGCGACGACGAAGCGCCCGTCGGGGGTGAACGCGGCGTCGGTCACGAGCCCCGGGACGTCGCCCGCGAGGGTCTTCGCCTCGTTGGGCCGATCCGGGCTCAGACGGCCCGGCAGCGAGAACACCGTGCCACCGAACAGCCCCTTGCTGATCAGGAACTTCGCACCCGAGGTGGGGTCGATCGCGAGTGCCTCGACGTCGAGCGGGCCGCCCGGATAGGTGATCGGGAACCGTCGCGCCGTCACGGTCGTGGTGCCGTCGGCGATCTCGGGCAGAGAGTAGAGCGCGACGTCGTCGCGCTGGCCGCTGTTGTCACCGGTGTCGGCGATCCACAGCGTCCCGTCGCGGTCGATCGACAATGCCTCGGTGTCGACGAGATCGGCGTCGACCGTCGCCGCTCCCAGCGTCCTGCCGGTCGACACCGAGACGGCGTAGACCACCGGCGCGCCGCCGGAGTCGTTGATCGTGTAGGCGCGGTCGGGGTCGTCGGGGCTGATGACGAGACCGCTCGACTCGTTGATGCGGCCGTCGGACAGGGTGCTGACGACCTCGGGCTGCGCCGTCGCACCGTCGGACCGACCCGTCACCGAGCTGATCAGCACGACGACAAGCAGGACGATGAGCAGGCCGGGGATCAGCAGCCGGCGATGACGCGGATTCATTGCTGATCAGCATGACAGGACACGGACGCCGCCACGATCCGGGCGGGTAGTGTGGCCGTGTGAGCGACGGCAACGGCGACGACTGGATCATCCGACAGGGTGACGGTCCGGAGACCATCGAGCGCAAGATGGGTCATCGCGAGATCGCCCGCCTCGAGCGCGCCGCGCGCCGCCACGAGTTCGGTCGCCCCGACGTCACCGAGCTCGAGATCGGACGCACGACCCACCGCGTCGCCGAGGTCGAGCCGATGGACGTCGACGGCGTGCGCACCATGACGGTCGGCACCATCACCTGGGGCGTCATCGCGATCGCGCTGCTGCCGTTCCTCGGCACCCTGGAGTCCGACGGCCGCACGTGGTGGCTGTGGACCGCCGTCGCCGGCTTCGGCCTCGGCCTGATCGGCATCGAGTACTGCCGCCGGCGGCGCAACGCGCTGCGCATGCAGCCGGGCCGCCGGCGCAAGCTCGACTAGCTCCACGGCCGCGAACCCCGCGCTCGCGAGCCACTCCGTCACGCACCGCGAGCCACTGCGTCACGGTCGAGCTGTGACGGAGTGACTCGCGGTTCGTCATTCAGTGACTCGCGAGCATCACTGGGCGGCGTCGTCGGACGCCTTGCGGACCGTGGTGCGCAGCGGCACCTCGCGGATCAGCAGGGCGGCGACGAGGCTCAGCACCGCGACGACCGCGGCCACGCCGAAGATCGTGCCGGTCGCGTCGCCGTAGGCCGAACGGACGATCTCGGCGACCTGCGGCGGCAGGCTCTTGACGTCGAGCAGCGATCCTCCGCCGCCCGCGCTGTCGATGCCCAGGGCCGACAGCTTCGACGTCACGTCGCTCTTGACCTGCGAGGCCAGGATCGCGCCCAGCACCGACACGCCCACGGCGCCGCCGAGCGACCGGAAGAACGCGACCGTGGCGCTCGACGCGCCGACCTGCGACACGTCGACGGTGTTCTGCACCGCGAGCACGTAGTTCTGCAGCAGCATGCCCATGCCGACGCCGACGAAGGCGATGAAGACCATGGCGTGCCACTCCGGCGTCGTGTGGCTGATGGTCGACAGCAGGCCCATGCCCACGATGAGCGAGACCGAGCCGATGACCAGGAAGCGCTTCCAGCGGCCGAAGCGGGTGATCAGCTGGCCAGAGACGAGCGTGCCAACGAGCGATCCGACCATCAGCGGGATCGTCAGCAGTCCTGCCTCGGTCGGCGTGCGTCCGCCGGCGACCTGGAAGTACTGGCCGATGAAGACCGATCCGCCGAACATCGCGATGCCAACGGCGATGCTGCCGATGATGGCCAGCGCCGTGGTGCGCTCGCGGACGACCGCGATGGGCAGCAGCGGCTCGGGGTGGCGCAGCTCGACGCGCACGACGAGCACCGCGGCCAGGGCTGTGCCGCCCAGGAAGGCCGCCGTCTGCCAGGAGAGCCATCCGAACGAGTCGCCCGCGAAGGTGACCCACAGCAGCGGGAGGCTCGCGGCGATCGCGATCAGCACGGCACCCACGTAGTCGAACACCACCTTGCGGCGCTGCGTCGCGATGTGGAGGTACTTCTGCAGCACGACCAGGCTGATGACGGCGAGCGGGACGCAGACGAAGAACGTCCAGCGCCAGCCGAGCCCCGGCGTGTCGACGATGACGCCGCCGAGGAGCGGGCCGCTGACCGTCGCGACCGCCATGGTCGCGCCCATGTAGCCGCTGTACCGGCCGCGCTGGCGCGGCGGGATGATCGAGCCGATGATCGACTGCGCGTTGGCGGTCAGGCCACCCATCGCAATGCCCTGCACGACGCGCATCGAGATGAGCTCGGGAAGGTTGCGCGAGAGCCCGGCCAGCATCGACCCGATCACGAAGATCACGATCGAGATCTGCACCAGGGTCTTCTTGTTCATGAGGTCCGAGAGCTTGCCCCAGATCGGCGTCGACACCGTCATCGCGAGCAGGGACGCCGTCACGACCCACGTGTACTGGGTCTGCGACCCGTCCAGGTCGGCGATGATCGTCGGCAGCGCGTTCGACACGATCGTGCTGCTGAGGATCGCGGTGAACAGCGCTGCGAGGAGGCCGAACAGCACCTCCATGATCTCGCGGTGGCTGAGCTCGCCCTGCGTGGGCGACGGGGGTGTGGACGACGTGGCGGTGGGCTCAGCGGCCTTGGTACCTAGTTGCATGCTGCAACCATACGTCGGATACATGCATCGCGCAACAAAAACCGCCCTCCGTGAGCGGACTCACGAAGGGCGGCTGGACGAGGAGGGTCAGAGACCGTCGATCTCGTCTCGCGTCAGGGTGTCGAACACCGGATCGGGCAGCTTTTGCGCCCCGGCCGACCGGCTGAGCCGGGCACCCGAGTGGGCACCGCAGCCGTGGTCGAACGACACGACGCGCCCGTCGTCGTTGGCCATGCCGTTGGCGCACACGCCGAACCGCTCGGACAACGGACCCGCCAGGCTCACCATGAACCCGCACGAGTGGCACACGCCGGCCGCCTGCTGGGCGATCGGTGCCTCGGGTCCCTGGTCGCCGGCCTGCCAGCGGTCGGCCGCGAGCTCGCGGCCCTCGAGCGACAGGACCCATTCGCGCCCCAGACCAACCTCTCGCGCGAAGAAGCGGTCGTCGGTCTGCTCGTCGCCGTCACCGGCCGTCCACGACGGGACGAGGCGGGCGTCGTCCTCGTCGGGAGGAAGCACGTCTCCCGGGCTGAGGTCGCCGGGGCGGATGCGGTCGCGGTAGGGCGTCCAGGCCGGCGCGATGATCGCGTCGTCGCCGGGGAGCAGCACGACGTCGTTGATCGTGACGTGCTCGCTGTCGGGCGCGCGCGAGACGCTGACCGACCAGTACCAGCCGCCGTAGCCGGGCTTGAGGCACTCGAAGTGGTGCGACACGAGCAGGTCGGCGTCGGCGGACGCCTGCAGGTGCGAGCCGACCGAGCCGGTGTCGGCGGCCTCGTCGACCGCGGCGCGCGCGATGTCGACAGCGGCTGCGAGCTGGTCATCGATGGGCATTCACCCATTGTCGCCCATGTCGCGGCACACGACGTGACGGGGTGGGGCAGGATGAGACGCATGGAGGAGCGCGACTGGCCGTACGACCACGCGACCGATCCCGGCTTCGACAGCGAGCGGTCGGGTCCGTCGACCCCGCCCCCGGCATCCAACCTGCGCCGCACGGCCCAGGCAGCGGGCCGCGTGTCACGCGGGACGGCCCGCGCGGTCGCCAAGGGCGGCACGACCGCGTTCTCCGGGGCACGGCGCTTCACGCACTCCGGGGGTGCCGGCGAGAGCGGGTTCTCCCGGTTGCTCGAGCTGCACGCCTTCAACACCGCGGGCGACGCGGCCGTGGCGATCTCGCTGGCCGGCACGCTGTTCTTCACGGTCCCGACGGGTGAGGCGACGGGCCAGGTCGCGCTGTTCCTCGCCGTGACGATGCTGCCGTTCGCGATCGTCGCGCCGCTGATCGGCCCGTTCCTCGACCGCTTCCGCCGGGGCCGCCGGTGGGCCATCGGATCGACGCTCGCGATCCGCGCGTTCTGCTGCTGGGTCCTCGCCGGCGCCGTCACCGACGCGACGCCACCGCCCGCGTTCTACCTGGCCGCCCTGGGCTGCCTCGTGTCGTCCAAGGCGTACGGCGTCACGCGCGCGTCCGCCGTCCCGCGCCTGCTCCCCGAGACGTTCACGCTCGTCAAGGGCAACTCGCGCATCTCGCTGACGGGCACCGGGGCCGCAGCCATCTCCGCGCCCCTGGCCGGCGGTGCCGCGCTGCTCGGCCCCGACTGGGCGCTGCGCTACGGCGCGCTGCTGTTCGCCGTCGGCACGGTGCTGGCGATCCTGCTGCCGGCCAAGGTCGACTCCAGCGAGGGCGAGGAGCCGGTCGACCTCGTCAACCCCAGCGCCACGACGGTGCGCAAGGGGCTCACGATCACGCGCGCGGTCGTCAACGGCCTGCGCAGCAACGCCGGGCTGCGGCTGCTGTCCGGGTTCCTCACGATCTTCATGGCCTTCACGCTGCGCGAGCCGCCCGCCTCGATGGGCTGGGACTACAACGCCACGATCCTGCTGGGACTGGTGATCGGCGGCGCCGGCGCGGGCAACACGATCGGCACCCTCATCGGCTCGGCCGCGAGCACGCGACGTCCCGAGCAGGTCGTGATCTTCGTGCTGGTCCTCGACGTCGCGGTGCTCGCCACGGTCGGCGTCTTCTTCACGTGGTGGACCGCCGTGATCCTCGGACTCACGGTCGGCATCTGCCAGTCGCTGGGCAAGCTGAGCCTCGACGCGATGATCCAGCGCGACGTGCCCGAGCGCGTGCGCACCAGCATGTTCGCCCGCTCCGAGACCCTGCTCCAGCTGGGTTGGGTCATCGGCGGCCTGATCGGCATCGGACTGTTCACGCTCGACCTCACGCCCCAGGTCGGCCTGCTGATCATCGGTGCCCTGCTGATCGCCTGGTTGGCGCTCGTCGTCAGCCAGGCCCGCAAGCCCGAGCGCGAGCCGGCGGCGAGGTGGACGGAGTGACGACCTTCTCCTTCGCCCGGCTGCACCACGTCCAGCTGGAGTTCCTCGAGCCGCTCAGCTGAGCGGCTCGACTGTCAGAGCTCGAGCTCGGTGGCGACGGCCCGCAGCACCTGGGCGATGGGCTTGGCCTTCTTGCTGTCGGGGTGGCGTCCGTGACGGTAGCCCTCGCCGACTGCGTCGAGCATGCGGATGAGGTCCTCGACGATGACTGCCATGGCCTCGGGGTCCTTGCGCCGGGCGTGCGACTGCGAGCGCGACACCGACGTGACGGGGTCGAGCAGTCGCACCTGGAGCGCCTGGTCGCCGCGGTTGCCCTGCACGATGCCGAACTCGACCCGCGTGCCGGCCTTCAACGTGGCGACGCCCTCAGGGAGCGCGTCGGCACGGACGAAGACGTCCTCTCCCTCGTCGCGGCTCAGGAAGCCGAAGCCCTTGTCTGCGTCGTACCACTTCACTTTGCCCGTGGGCATGGTGCCACCTTCACGTCGTCGCGGTGACGACACCTGTCGTCGGAGCCCAGCCTAGTGGGCCGCGACACACCGACGTCATCGGTCCTCGAAGGTGACCTCGACCGACTGGAACCCCTTGTGGCGCTGCGACTTGGCGTAGGCGGCGTAGGCCTTCTGGTCGGCCTCGGTCAGCACGACGTTGTCGGTGAACGGCGTCAGCAGGGCCCGCGGGTACAGGTGCCGGCGCAGGACGACGTTCACCTCCAGACCCAGCACGACCATGATCGACGCGACGTAGATGAACGCGAGCAGGCCGAGCACCAGGGCGAAGGTCTGGTTGACCTGGTTGTCAGCCTTGCCGATGACCTCGCGGACGTACGTGTTGCCGCCGGCCTGCAGCAGCTGCCACAGCAGACCCGTCACGAACGCCCCCGGCAGGACGGCCCGCAGCCTGGCGCGGCCGAGACTGACGAGCCGGAAGATCGCGGCGAAGATCATGACGGTCAGCAGGAAGCTGGCGAGCCTGATGCCGAGCCCGAACGCCGGCGCGAGCTCGGTGCCGAGGACATCGGGATTGGACAGCACCGAGGTCGTGACGGCCAGCGCCAGGATGCCGATGCCGCTGATCGACAGGAACAGGATGCTGCGAAAGCGCAGCAAGAACGGGTTGGCACGACTGTTGCGGGGCACCGACCAGGCGATGTTGGCGGCGTTCTGGATCGCCTGGCCAAGACCCATGGCACCGTAGGTCGCAGTGATGGCACCGACGATGATCGCCCCGGTGCTGCCCTGCAGGCCGTCGGGGGTGCCGAGCTCGGTGCCGATGATCGGGAACTGGCTGAGGGCGGAGTCCAGCAGCTTGTCGCGCAGGCCCTCGTTGCCCTGGAGCACGAAGCCCAGGATCGAGGTGCTGAGCAGCAGCAGCGGGAAGATCGCGACGAAGGCGTAGTACGTCACGATCGCCGAGAGGTAGGCCCCCTGGTCGTCGAAGTACTTGTAGATGACCGCGAGCGGCAGCCCGATGACCGGGTGCCGTCGCTGGAAGGCGTCGATGCGGGGGATGCTCGGTCCGTCGTCGGTCATGCGCGCTCCCCCTCCCCACCGGGCACGAACGGTCGGACGGCCGCCGCGACGGCCTCGAACCGTTGCTCGTCGAGCACCGCGCCCTCGCGCCGGATATCGGCCGGGTCGACCACGAGGAAGCGGTTGAGCCGCACCTCGCTGGGCCGACCGGCAGGG
This sequence comes from Aeromicrobium fastidiosum, assembly GCF_017876595.1. Lineage (NCBI taxonomy): Bacteria > Bacillati > Actinomycetota > Actinomycetes > Propionibacteriales > Nocardioidaceae > Aeromicrobium > Aeromicrobium fastidiosum. Next base: position 339,641 of record NZ_JAGIOG010000001.1, read on the forward strand.
TCCCACGGCCCCGTGCCGAGGTCGAGCCAGAACCGTCCTGCCTGCCGCTCCTGCTCGTGGTCGCGGTCGTGGTCCTTGGACGTCATCGCGAGCGCGACGAGCAGGTCGCCGTCGCGGGCGATCAGCAGCACCGGACGGTCCTTGCCCTGGGCCGGGTCGTCCTCGTAGGGCACCCACGTCCAGACCACCTCGCCCGGGTCCGGCCTCCCGTCGGGATGCGGGTCGTAGGCGATGTGCACGCAGCAAGACTGCCACAGCCCGCACGATGTGCCGGTCAGGCTGCGCGCGACCGCTCGAGGTAGGCGGCACGCAGGGCCACCCGGGCCCGGTAGCCGAGCGCGGAGACCGCGTTGGCCGTGAGGCCGAGCTCGACGGCGAGCTCGTGCGGACGACGCCCCTCGACCTCGAGCTGCCACAGCGTGCGGCGCCAGCGTGCCGGCAGCGTCGCGTAGGCCTCACGCAGGTGGCCGTCGACGTCGACGTCGGGCGTGACGTCGGGCGTCCATCGCTCGACCTCTGCCACCGGCTCGCAGCGTCGCGCCGACGCGGCCCGCCGGCCCGCCTCGTGCCGCACACCCGTCAGCAGGTAGGCGCGGAAGCTCTCGGTGGGCCCGCGCCCGGCCCTGATCTGCAGCAGCACCCCGGCGAACACCTCGGCCACCACGTCATCGGCCTCACCGGCACGGCCTGATCGCACGGCCACCCGTCGCGCCACCGCTTCGTGCCGCGCGAACAGCTCGCCGTAGGCCTCGCAGTCGCCGTCGCGCACGGCCTGCACCAGCTCGTCATCGTCCTCGGTCCGGGTCATGCCACCAGTTATGTCCCAGATCGCGGCGGCCCACCACGCACATCCCGCCGGCCTGTGGACAACTCGCGACGCCGTCCACCGCGGCCGCACGAGACTGTGGTCGTGGAGACACTCACCCTCACCGAGCTCGCGGCCCGCATGGCCCAGCGCTGGCGCGTGCTCGTGGTCGGCGCGCTGCTCGGGCTGATGTCCGGCGTCGTCGCCCACGTGGCCCTGCCGACCCGCTACGAGGCGACCGCCGTCGTGTTCGTCGACGCGGCCGAGACCGATCGCATCGACATGACGGCCGAGGCCGCCGTGGCTTCGTCGCGCCGCGTGACGGCCGAGGCCCTCGACGCGATCGGCGACCCACGCCTGACGATCGCCGATCTCGAGGACGCTGCTTCGGCATCGCCGGTCGAGGAGTCGCGGCTGCTGCGCATCGCCTACGACACCGACGAGCCAGCCGCTGCTGCGCGCGGTGCCGACGCGGTGGCCCAGGCCTACCTCGCGGTGCGCACCCTGACCCCCACCGGAGCGCCCGACGCCGGCTTCACCGGGACCGTCGTCGACCCGGCCCGACCGCCACGCGCACCGACCGGGCCCGGCCTGCCCGCGACCGCCCTCGGCACCACGGTGCTGGGCCTGCTCGTGGCGGCCCCGCTGTCGGCTACTCGAACTCGGGCAGCTCGCGCTTCATGACCTTGCCCGTGGGGTTGCGCGGCAGCTCGTCGAGGAACATCAGCCGCCCGGGCACCGCGAAGCGCGCGACGTGCGTCTTGGCGTACTGCTTGACCTCGTCCTCCGTGAGCGAGACACCCGGCTTGAGCACGACGTACGCCGCCAGCACCTGGCCGAACTTCTGGTCGGCGATGCCCGTCACGACGACGTCGGAGATGTCGGGATGGTCGATCAACGCGTCCTCGAGCTCGCGCGGGAACACGTTCTCGCCTCCCGAGATGATCATGTCGTCGTCGCGGCCCGACACGAACAGGCGACCGTCCTCGTCGAAGTGGCCGAGGTCGCCGGTGTTCATCAGACCGTCGGCGAACGCCTTGGTGTTGCCGTCGGTGTAGCCGCCGAAGGGCATGTCGTTGCCGACGTGGATGACGCCCGTCTCGCCCTGCGGCAGCTCGCGCCCCTCGGGGTCGAGGATCTTGACGGTCGTCCGGAACGGCGGCACGCCGGCGGTGCCGGGTGCCTCGCGCAGGTCCTTCGGGCTCGCGATCGTGACCCAGCCGGTCTCTGTCGCGCCGTAGAAGTTGTAGACCGAGTCGGTGAACAGGTCCATGTAGTGGTTGGCCAGCTCGCCGGCCAGCGCCGAACCACTGCTCGCCGTGATGCGCAACGACGAGACGTCGGTCTTCTCGACGACCGCGGGATCGGCGTCGACCATCCGCTGCATCATGAGCGGGACGACGACCAGCACCTCGGCGCGGTAGGTCTCGATGTCGCGCAGCACCTGGGCCGGGTCGAACTTGCGACGCAGGACGTACGTCGGCGCTGTCGACAGCCCGAAGCCGAAGTTGATCAGGCCCCATGAGTGGAACAGCGGCGACGCCAGGACGACCGTCGAGTTGCCGCGGTACGGAATGGCGCCGAAGAAGGCGATGAGCGGCTTGAGGTCCTTCGGCTCCTCGCGCCGGGCACCCTTGGGCAGGCCGGTGGTGCCGGACGTGAAGATGATGATCTGGCCGTGTCGCTCCGGCTTGGGGTGGGCCCGCGTCGACAGACCCTCCGAGAGGCTCGACACCGATGGCAGGTCGTCGGGGGCGTCGGCATCGGCCCACGCCAGGACGACGAGCGACCGGTCGACGTCCTGCGCGACGTCGAGGAACTCCTGGTCGACGATCACGAGGCTCGCGTCCTCGCGCTGGGCGAGCTCGCCGAGCTGGGAGCGGCTGGCCATCGTGTTGAGCAGCAGCACGCGACCGCCGAGCTGCATGATCGCGACGATGGCGATGATCATGTAGCGGTGGTTGCGCGACAGCACGGCGATCGAGTCGCCGGCCTCGACGCCGCGGTCCTTCAGCGCCTGGGTCATCTGGTTGATCTCGCCGGCCAGGCCGGACCACGTGATCTCACCGGCGTCGTCGATGATCGCGAGCTGGTGCGGAAAGCGCTTGGCCGCTGCGTTGACGCCTGACGGCAGGCCCGGACCCCACTTGGCCAGCTGGACGCCCGCTCCGAGGAGGCGGTGGGGGGCGACCGGCTTGAGCAGCCCGATCTGCTTGAAGACCTTCAGGCTGTAGGTCAGGTCGCTCATGGATCTCCCGTTCGGTGTGGTGGCTCGACCGTAACGATGCCGGGCCGACCGCAAAAGAGTAACAACGAGTTACAGGCGACACCCTGCCACGTGAACAGACCGTCACATGAGAAGGCTCTCATCCACGGCTCACGGGGCCCTCATGCTGCGCCGTTGTCATGGGGTCATCACCAACCCATCCACGACTGGAGACACGACATGCGCACTCGCACCCGTTCCGCCGCCGCCCTGGCCCTCGCGGGGCTCGGCCTCAGCACCGTGGCCGTCATGGGCCTCGCGAGCCCTGCCTCCGCCGCTGCCCCGGAGTGCCGCGGCGTCGCCGCGACGATCGTCGGCACTGCCGGCGAGGACGAGATCGAGGGCACGCCCGGCCGCGACGTCATCGTCGGCCTGTCCGGCAACGACGAGATCGACGGCAACGGCGGCAACGACCTGATCTGCGCCGGCAGCGGTCGCGACGACGTCGACGGCGGATCCGGCAACGACCGCATCGACGGCGGATCCGGCAGCGACGACCTCGACGGCTCGGCGGGCAGCGACCGCATCTGGGGCCGTGACGGCAACGACGACCTGACCGGCGGCTCGGGCAACGACCGCCTGTGGGGCGGCAACGGCCGCGACACGCTCGAGGGCGAGCGCGGCACCGACCGGCTCTCCGGCGGTGCCGGCAAGGATCGCGTCTACCAGGGCAGCGAGCCCGACCGCGACGACAACGACGACGACTGAGCCACCCCGACCTCGACCGCTCCTGGCCGAGTCCGCTGAGGACACCTAGTGCGCACCGTCGCGGGACAGCACCGCCCCGACGGTGCGCGCCAGGATCGCCAGGTCGAGCCGCAGGTTCCAGTTGTTGACGTACTGCAGGTCCATGCGGATCGAGTCGTCCCACGACAGCGCTGAGCGACCGCTGACCTGCCACAGCCCGGTGAGCCCCGGCCGGACGTGCAGACGGCGCCAGACCCACTCGCTGTACTGCGACGTCTCGGCCGGGAGCGCGGGCCGAGGGCCGACGAGCGACATGTCGCCCTTGACGACGTTGAACAGCTGGGGCAGCTCGTCGATCGACAGGCTCCGCAGCACGCGGCCGAGCGGGGTGATGCGCGGGTCGTTGCGCAGCTTGAACAACGGCCCGGCACCCTCGTTCTGACGCATGAGGTCGTCGAGCCGGTCCTCGGCGTCGACCGACATGGTGCGGAACTTGTACATCACGAACGGCCGGCCATCACGCCCTGACCGCACCTGACGGAAGATCGCCGGGCCACGTGACCCGAGCCGGATCATGATGCCGACGACGAGCAGCACGGGCGACAGCAGCACCAGCGCGACCAGCGCGCTGACGCGATCGAACAGCGACTTGACGACCAGCGACATCAGGTGGTCGTTGGGGGCGCGCAGCGACAGCGCGATCTGGTCGCCGACGCGGCGCGGGCTGAGGTACTCGACGTGATCGCTCATGTCGGCCACGACGAGGCACTCGACCTCGGCGCGCTGCAGGGCCCAGGCCAGGTGCCGGAGCGCCGGGTTGGTGAACGCGCGACTGCTCGCGATCACGACTGACGTCGCGTGACGCTCGGCCACGGCGGCGAGCACCTCGCGGACGACGTCGTCGAAGCTGTGGTCGGAGACCGCCCCGGCGGGAGCGAGCTCGTGGGGCGACCGCCACGAGCACGTCGCGACGACGGTGACGTCGCGGCGCGCAGCCCAGCGCTTCTCGAGCCGGCGCACCGACTCGACCTGACCCACCAGGATCGTCGGCGTGCGGCGGAGCACCTGGCGGTGCACGATCGCGGAGACTCCGAGGAGCGCCGGTCCAGCGAGCACCGCGACCATCGCGCGACGCGCGGTCGGCGTGCTGTCGAATCCGGCGATGACCAGCGACACCGTCGCCACGCCCAGCAGCTCGACGAGTCGCGTCGACGGCTTGAACGACCGCGCCCGTTCGAAGGCCGGCAGCGCCGCGAAGCTGTAGAGCAGCCACGCACCCACGACCGCGACGACACCGGACGTCCACTCCTGCGGCAGGTCGAAGCGCTCGGCGGCCAGGAACCACGCGCCGGCCAGCGCCGCGACGTACCCCACGACGCCCTGGCGCAGGATCGCCCCGCCCACGCGGCTCAGTGCGATGGGCCGCCGGGCGGTCGACGCACGATCCGTGCGCAGCCCGCGCAGGGGCTGGTTGATGTTGAGGACGGCCATCAGATGCCCTTGCCGACGAGGTTGGCGACCCGGGCGACGAGACGGGCCGACAGCAGCCGGTAGGAGATCAGCAGCCCCAGCCACGCCCGGACGTTGAGCGGCTGCAGCCGCAACGAGCGACGCAGCCACGTGCGCGCCTGGCGACCCGATCCGTCGGCGGCGAGGGCGAACCCGATCTGCGAGCTGATGCGGGAGCGCGCGTAGTCGTCCGCCTGCAGCTCGGGGTGCTTGTCGAGCAGGTAGATGTGTCCTGCCGCGTAGGGGCCCCAGTGACCGTAGAAGTACGACTCGCCGGACCACCGGACCGACACGAGGGGGGTGTTGACCAGCCGGATGACCGAGTGCCGGGACGTGGCCAGCAGCACGTCGTAGTCCTCGCCGTGGGCACCCGGCAGCTGCTCGTCGATCATGCCGACCTCGTCGAGCACCTCGCGGCGGAAGACGAAGCTGCTCGAGTGCAGTCCCGCGATGCGGTCGTGCACCAGATCGCCGTGCGTCACGACCGCGTGCGGCACGAGCCGGTCATGGCGCCGCCGGCCGTCGTCGACCTGCATCGCGGAGCCGACGAGCCCGGACTCGGGGTGCCGCTCGAAGACCGTCATCTGGGCATCGAGCTTGCCGGGCATCCAGACGTCGTCGTCGTCGAGGAAGGCCACGAACTCGTGGCTCGCCGCGAGGATGCCGCTGTTGCGCGCCCCGGCGAGGCCCCGCACACGGTCGTTGCGGATGCCCCTCAACGTCCGGTGCGCCGGCAGGGCGAGCTGGGGCAGCTCGACCTCGCAGGCGTCGAAGACGACGATGATCTCGATGTCGCCCCGATAGGTCTGGGCGACGATGCTCTCGACGGCCTCGCGCATGCGTTCAGGGCGACGATGGGTCGGCACGACGGCGGTGACCGAGGCCGGGAGATCGGTCGCGAGCGGTGCGACGTGCTCGTCGAACATGATCACTCGCCGCCACCACCGGCGAGGAAGCTGCGCAGCATCGAGCTGGACGTGTGACGGGTGTACGGGAAGTAGACGACCTCGACGCCGACACCGGCCATCTCGCGCTCCAGCCGGTACCCCTTGGGGGTGCCCTGCCAGTCGGTGCCCTTGAAGATCGCGTCGAACGGACGCTGCTGCCACACGGCCAGCTTGTTCTCGGACCGGTCGATGACGACCTCGTCGACGATGCCGAGCGCCGAGATGATGTCGATCCGCTCGTCGCACGGGACGACCGAGGGACGGCCCTTCAGCTGCTCGACGTACTCGTCGCTGGCCACTCCCACGACCAGGTGGCGGCACTGGTTGCGTGCCCGGCGGAGCAGGTTGAGGTGGCCGACGTGGAACATGTCGAAGACCCCGCTGGAGTAGCCGACGTCGAACGTGGGGCGTGCATCGGTCACGGGGGTCCTCGTCCTTCACTAGGTCTCTGGATGGAAGAGGCCCCCCGGGCCCGATCGTGACGGCGTCACGACAACTTTCGCCTACGGCGCGGTCGGCTCCGCCTGCCCGAGCTCGAGCGACACCGGCAGGTCGGCGCTGGGATCGATCTCGACCTCGATCGGCCCCAGCGTGGCCTTGGCGCGCAGCTGGTCGAGGCCGGCCAGCGTCGCGGGAGTCGTCACCTGGAGGTCCACCGGCGGGGTCGACGGCCGGGGAGGCACCACGGGATCGGTCCCCGTGGAGGCAGGCGTCACGGCCGAGTCACCGCGCGGAGCACGAGGTTCGGTGGCGGGCTTCGACGGCACGCCGGCGGTCGCCGGCGCGGCGAGCTCGGACGCCGCCGACACGGTCCGTGGCACGTCGGCGCGCGGAGCCCGCGCGCCGGCCAGCGGCACGTCTTGCGCGACGGCCCGGACCTGGACCTGCGAGGAGGCCATCGGCTGACGCTGGGGCTCGCGCGAGGTGTGCCCGGGCACCGCGATCAGCGTCGCCGAGGCGATCGCGGCGGCGGCCGGGACGAAGGCACCGGCCAGCCCCTTCAGCAGGAAGGTCAGGTGGGCGCCGAGCGACGTCAGGGAGAGTCCCGCCAACGTCGCCGCGGCAGCCGGCACAGCGATCGCGCCGACCTCGCGGTTGACCTCCTGCAGGTCGAGGTAGATCGCCATGCAGTCGCCGCACGACTCGAGGTGCGCGTGCACCCGCTCCTGGTCGCGGGCGGACGCCGTACGACGGACGAACGCCGAGAGCTTGGACCGGTGCTCGACGCACGTGCGGCTGTCGCCGGCCTGCTCGTCCTTGACGTGCTGCTGCAGGTAGGCCTCACGCAGCCCCGCCCGAGCCCGGTAGACCAGCGCCGAGACGCTGTTGGGAGACAGCCCGAGCAACGGGCCGAGCTCGTGCGGCTTGCAGCCCTCGACGTCGAGGTGCCAGAGCACGGTCTGCCACCGGTCGGGCAGGGACTCGTACGCGGCGCGGATCGCCGACCGCTCGAAACCGTCCAGCTCACCGTTGCCGAAGGCGACCGGTGTGTCGATCTGGCGCAGGTCGTCGGTCGGCGTCACGCGCTTGCGCGCCTTGGCGCGTCGTGCGCACTCGTGACGCACCGTCGTGAACAGGTAGGCCCGGAAGGCCCGCTCGGGGCCCTTGCCGCGGCCGAGCAGGTCGAGCACCTGGGCGAAGGCCTCGGAGACGACGTCGTCGGAGTCCTCCTTCTGCCCCAGGTGCCTGGCCAGCCGATGCGCCGCGTAGCTGTAGCGGGCGAACAGCGTGGCGTAGGCCTGCTGGTGTCCTGCACGTGCCAGTGCGAGGAGCGCGCCGTCGTCGCAGTCGACGAGCGGCAGCTCTTCGCCAGACACGTTGACGGTGTCAACGTTCTGCATGTTTCATCCCCTGGATATGTGTCGTCCGTAGCCTCTGTAGAGGCGGTGGAAGATCTGTAACCGTGGTTGACGGTTTGGCCAGAATGGCATGGCCCGCGAGGGCGCGCCAGACAGGTGCCGCTCCATTTTTCACTGCAATGGGAACGAAGAATAAATAATCGACCCTCGGCCCCCATGTTGCGCGTGGTCACAAGTGACTAGTTCCTTGTGATCCCAACGGGTCACGTTGATTTTTTCTCGGTCTGACGCAGCCGCACCTGGCGGCGCACGACGTCTGTGATCTAGCACTCATGCACAAAAAACAGCGGCGAGCCGTCATACCGGCGCAGCGCGCGGCTCCCTTCTGGTAGAGGTCCCGCACCGTGACCTCGTGAGACCCAAGGACATCGCGATGGCCACACCTACTCCCCCCGTTCAGCTCACGGACCTTGCCTCCTCCCTGAGACGGCACTGGACGACCGTCGCCGCGACGGCCGTCGTCGGGCTGCTGCTCGGGATGGCCGTGTCGGTCGTGCTGCCCTCGCGCTACGACGCCACCGCGACCGTGTCGGTCAACCCCATCACCGCGGACCCCCTCGGTGCCCAGGCCGATGCGGACCGCTCGGTCAGCATGCCGACCGAGGTGCGCACGGCGACCTCCGCGCAGGTCGCCGCCGCCGCGGCGACGGCGCTGAAGGCCGACCACCCGATGTCGGCGCAGGACGTGCGCGACGCGACGAAGGTCGAGTCGCCGGACGACTCCCTGATCCTCAGCATCCGGTTCTCGGGGGCCTCGGCGTCGGAGGCCGCGGCGGGTGCCGATGCCGTCGCCGAGGCCTACCTCGAGACGCGTCGTGCCGATGCCGCCGCGCAGGTCGAGCGGCTCCGGAAGACGGCCCAGGAGCAGGTCGCCGCGGTGCAGGCGAGCACCGTCGCACCCGAGAACGCCGGAGCCGTCCAGCAGCGTGCGCTGGCGATCCAGGCCGATGCCGCCGGCACCCGCCTGGCCGAGCTCAGCAACACCGATGTCGACCCGGGCACGCTGATCGGCAAGGCCGACGTCCCCGACGAGGCCTCGAGCCCGGGGCTGGTCGCGCTGGGCCTGGCCGGCCTGTTCCTCGGCCTGCTCGCGGGCATCCCCGTGGCGCTGACCAAGAAGGAGGAGAACTCCGAGATCGGTGGCGTCGACGGCCTCCAGGCGATCGGCGACCAGATCGTGCTCGACGGCACCAAGGACACCAACCGTGCCGACACCTGGGACATCGCGGCGTTCATGCTGAAGATCCCCACCGACATCGGCATCGAGGACCCGTTCCTCATCATGGTCGACGCCGAGGAGGCCCCGGGCAGGACGATCACCCCGGGCCAGGAGCTCGTCGACGCGCTGTCCCGCCGCGGCCGCTCCGCCCGCTTCGTCGACGCCGGTGCGATCAACGAGGGCAAGATCAGCCGCGGGTGGCCGACCGACAAGAAGCGCGTGTCGTGGGCCGGCGAGATCATCATCATCGACACGACCAACCTGACGTCCGACGCCAACAAGGTGGCGCTGGCCACGCGGTCCGACTCGGTGCTCTTGGCCCGGTCGACGGCCGATGACGCAACGGCCCTGCGCCGCCTCGCCGGGCTGCTGCGGTCGAAGGGCGTCGACATCGCGCTGACCGCGCTGTTCCCGCCGCGGCCCGAGCTGATGACGCTCAACCGCTGAGCCTCTGAACCGCTGAGCCTCTGAACCGCTGAGTCCCCGGAGCCGGGTCGCCCCTCGAGGCGGCCCGGCTTCGTCGCCTCCGGGCACCGTCCCGTCAGCCGCTGCGGTGCCGGACGAGCTCGGTCAGACCGAGACGGTGGCGCAGCGGGACGCTCGCCGCGACGAAGAGGACGGCAGCCACGGCCGTCGCCGTCGCCATGACGGCCAGGGACTCGCCGGCCACGAGGCGCGCCGTCACGGTCGTGGCACCCACGAGACCGACGCTCAGCGCGACCGCCGTGCGCAGCTGGTGCCCGTGACCCGTCGGCCGGACGCCCATGAGGTGCTGCACCTGGTGGACGACCAGCGCGGTGTCGGCCAGGATCGTGACGGCCCAGGCGACCGCCGCCCCCTCGATGCCCCAGACCGGCACGAGCGTCACGGTGAGCACGACGTTGAGCGTCAGCGCGGCCGCCTTGTCGGCGAGCTGCCAGCTGCTGCGCCCGCCCATCAGCAGGATCGTCTGCACGGTGCCGGCCGCCGTCGCCAGCGCCATCGCCACGCTCAGCACCGTCAGTGACACCGCCCCGTCCTCGAACCCCGGTCCGAAGATCGACAGCACGGCCTCGGGGAACACCGCCAGGACGACGAAGAACGGCCACGACATCCAGATCATGGCCGCCGTCACGAGGCCGTAGACCTGTCGCGCCTCGTCGACGGCACCGCGGGCCAGCGCGGCACTGATCTGCGGTCCGACCGCGACGCGTGCAGCCTGCTGGACGATCTCGCCGACCCGCGCGCACCGGGTCACGACGGCGTAGATGCCTGCCTGCTCCGCCGACGTGAGCACTCCCACGAGGATCACGTCGAGCCACTCGAGCAGGATCTCGACCGTCGCGGACACCCCGCGGACCGCGCTGAACGTCCAGAAGTCGCGGGTGAGGCGTCGCCGGTCGACGTTCGAGGCGGGTGCCGTGCGCAGACCGCCGGCGCGACGCACCAGGAGGCGCAGGGCCACGGCGGTCGCGAGCACCAGCACGACAGGCACCGGGACGAGCCAGGCGGTCAGCACCGCCGCGGTCCCTCCGCCCGCCGTGACCACCACCAGCACGCCGCCCAGGCGGAGCACCGGAAGCGCGATGTTCTGCAGCACCGGGTACGACAGGACGTCGCCGAGACCCCGGGTGACCGCGAGCATCACCGCGACGAGCGACGACAGCACCGCGACGCCGGCAGCGACGATCACGAAGGTGCCGGACACATCGGGCAGGCGGACCGGCGAGAGCGCCACCGAGGCTGCCACGCCCGAGACCACGACGACACCGCCGACGACGACGGGGCGGACCGCGACGACGACCAGGTGCGGGACGTCCTGTGGACGTCCCGTCGCCCGGGCGACCGACAGATATCGGACGAGACCTGTGTCGGCACCGAGCTCGGCGACGTTGGACGCCACCATGAACACCGCGACGACGACGAAGTACGTGCCGGCACCCTCGGTGCCCAGCTGGTGCCCCACGACGGCCGCCAGCACCAGGCCGATGACCGACCCGGTCGCCCCACCGATCAGGTTGACCGCGCCCGACCAGGCGATACCGCGTGAGCCCTGCTCAGCCACCGGTCTCGATCGGGTCGAGACCGTGACGTCGCCTGAGCAGCACCGCGGCCACGAGCATGATCGACAACAGCTGCATGATGTCGAGCCCGTAGATCACGATGATGACCGAGGCGACGACCAGGACGCTGTGCAGCACGAGGTCGACGTCGCCGGGGGCACGCCACGTGCGCAGCGTCGTGCCCCACAGGAACGTCAGGAACAGCACGAGCCCGACGAAGCCGAAGCTGAACATCAGCATCCACACGTAGCCCTGCGTGCCGGCCGAGATCAGCGGCTCCGAGGCCGAGGGTCGCGGAGCGCCGTAGCCGAGCAGCGGCGACTGCAGGGTGCGCTCGAAGGTCTCCTGGTAGAGCGACCACCGCGTGCCCGACGAGTCGCCGTATTGCTGCCGCGTGCTGATCTGCCGCAGCAGCCCGTTGCCGATCAGCACGGTCGCGCCGATGCCGGCCAGTGCCGCGATCGCCAGCACGGGTGCCGCCCGGTCACGGGCCACGAGCCGCACGATGACGTAGACCGCGGCCAGCACGAGACCGGCGAACATGCCACGGTTGGATGTCGCCAGGGCCGGGGCGATCATCGCGACGAGACCCGCCACCACGACGACCCGGATGGCCAGCCGACGGGCCTGCAGGAAGCACGCCACCGCGACAGGTGTCAGCAGGACGATCGCCACGCCCCAGCTGTTGGCGTAGGGAAAGGGCGCTGACGGACGGACGAAGTCGACGGGCGAGCCGAAGGGGTGCTGCACCTCGGCCAGGGGCGGGAAGAACAGGTCGCGCACGTAGTCGTTGCCGGTCAGTCCCTCCGGCAGCAGGAGACCCACGGGGGTCGACAGCCGCGCCTCGGGGAACATGAGCCCGAGCAGGCCGCCGACGATCGTGAACAGCCACACGAAGGTCAAGCCGTCGACGATCTGCCGGCGCGTCAGCCGGACACCCGCGGAGATCGTGTAGACGAAGGCCGTTCCGACGATCAGCAGGATCGAGAACCGGTAGGCGTAGCCGAGCAGACGCGCGCCCGAGTCGATCATCGCGACGCAGGGCACGACCCAGATGACGAAGGCCGTGAACGCGTAGACGCCCGGCACGAGCCGCGTCGCGCGGTGGTGCACCAGGTACGACAGCATCACGACGGTCAGCGCCACGCCCGCGATGACGGTCGCCCCGAGCAGCCAGAAGACCGGGAACCCCCACAGCAGCGCGAGCACGGGCCAGGCCGGCAGGGCGTCGTGAACGTCGTCGACGACCGCCGCCCCACCCCGACGCGTGCCGACCTCAGAGCTCGTCATGCCTGCTCCCGGGGCAGCGCGCCCAGCTCACGGTGGCGCCGGACCACGGTGGCGACCAGCAGCAGCGCGTTGAGCGCCGCGAACATCCCGTAGACCGCGAGGTACGGCGTGGTCCAGGCCCACAGGAGCACGACGAGGTTGAGCAGGCCCGTGTCGGCCGGCGCCTGGATCCAGACACCGAAGCGGGGCACCGAGGCCGGACCGGCGACCGGATCGCGTCCGGCGAGCTGCTCGGCGAGGATCTGCGCGAAGAACCGGACGGACGACACGACGGCGAAGCCCAGCGGCACGAGCAGGACCACGTCGGGGACGTCAGCGAACCGGACCAGCCCGACCAGCACCGCGAGGTGGAACAGCAGGTGCCGTGCCGCGTCGACGACGTGGTCGAGCCACTCCCCCGCCGGCGACCCGGTGCCTCGCAGTCGCGCGAGCTGTCCGTCGGCCGAGTCGAGCGCGAAGCCGAGCTGCAACAGCACCGTCGCGCCGACCGCGACCGGTACGGACGGGGCCACGCCCACGAGCAGGCCAGCCGCGGCCAGGAAGGCGACGAAGCTCGCGGCGGTCAGCTGATCGGGGGTGGCACGGGTCTGCGCCACACCGGCGGCGATGCCCCGGCCGAGCCGGCGGTTGACGACGCGCATGTACCAGGGGACGCCGGCGCCGCTCTTCTGGGCACGGGCGAGAGCGTCGTAGTGGGCTCGCACCCCGGGACGATCGACCACGGGCGCGGTCACTTCGTCCCCGACAGCGCCAGGTCCATGCTCATTGAGGGAGTCAGGCGGTAGTTGGAGTGCACCTCGACCGCGACGGTGTTGGTGCCGTCGACCAGCAGGCTTGGCGGCACCGTGAACGTGACGGGGCTGGCCAGCGCCGTCGCGGTGCTCGGGGCCGATCCGGCGTAGGTGGTCGGGGTCAGGGCACCTGACGGGAGGTTGCTGCGACCGACCTCGGTGCCGTTGACGTAGACCGCGATGCCGTCGTCGGCCCGCGTCGTCAGCGTGAGCCGGGTCAACGACCCGACGTCCTGGGCCGTGAACTGGCGCCGGAAGTACGAGGTCAGCGGCCGCGTCGAGCCGGCCGGCACGTCGACGTTCGTCGCGATCGCGCCGGTGCCCCAGCCCAGAGCCGCCGAACCCGTGCGCCACGAGGCAGCGTCGAACGTCCTCGCGGTCCAGTCGGACGGCACCGTCACGGACTTGTCGACGAGGTACGACCACGTCGAGCCGGCGGCGACCAGCGGCACCGTCGTGACGGGCGCACCGGCAGGCGGCCCGACCACGGCCGTCGACGCCGACCGGTTGCCCCACGCATCGGCCGAGCGGACGGCGAAGCGGTCGGTGCTGACCGAGCCCGCGATCGTCAGCTCCTTGGACGTCGTGAGCCCCACGACCCGGTCGTTGCGCAGCACCTCGTAGGTCGTGCCGGACGGCGCCGACGAGCTCCACGTCAGGCGTGCGTCCGAGCCGCTGAGGGAGACCGCGAGGCTGTTGGGCCGGGACGGGGCCGTGTGCGGGCGCACCGCGAAGCGCGCGAACCCGCCGACCCACTGGTTGGCACCGTTCTCCTTGACGGCGCTGGTCAGCGTGCCGCCGGCCCACAGGGTGCCGTCGGAGGCGACCATCAGCGCCCAGGCACCGCGGCCCTCGCGGGCGCGCATCTCGGGCGTGAACTCGGGCGCGTAGTCGCCCGTCTTGGCGTCCCAGGCCCCGACGTAGTAGATCTTGTCGGCCTGCGACCACGAGATGTTGGTCGAGCCGGGCGTTGTCGTCGTGTCGAAGTCGGACGTGTCGGAGTAGTTCCAGTTCTCGCAGTGGCAGCCCCCGAACACCAGCCCGTTGCCGCCCGTGATGGCCTGGAGGTCACCGCCGTCCTTCGTGATGTGCGTGTTCTGCAGCGCCAACGTCGAGGCGCTGTAGGCGAACATGCTGTGCTGCGAGCCGCCCAGCCACACCTTGCCGCCGACCTGCTTCACCGCCTGCTGGTAGCGCGCGGAGCCCGCGGTGCTGAACGTCGGCTGCCACTCCTTGGCGCGGTTGGCCCCGGACGCCGTGCTGATCGCGGCTGCACGGTCGGCGACCGCGCCGCCGCGCATCGTCGTGAAGTAGCCCGAGAAGTAGACCGTCGTCCCGTCGTCGCTGACGTCGATCGCGGTGCCGGTGCCGTTGAAGTCGGGGTTCCAGGCGTTGTCGGCGATGCCGGTCGACAGGCTGATGCGTGCCCCGCCCTTGGCGTAGCGCTCCGCGGTGCCGGGGCGCAGCAGGTGCGTGAAGGCACCCGTGAGGTAGAGGTAACCGCCGCTGACGTCCATGCCGCGGACCGAGACTTTCCCGCCGGTCAGGCGGTTGGCGAGGACCGTCGTGAAGCCCGTGTCGACCGCTCCGGTCGACGGGTCGAGCACCACGAGCCCCGCACGGGACACACCGTTGACCGTCGCGAACTCACCGCCGACCGCGAGCTTGCCGCCCGGCAGCGCGACGAGCGACTTGACCTGGTTGTCGAGCTTCGGCGTGAACGAGCGGATGTAGGCGCCCGTGGTGGCGTCGAAGGCCGCGAGGTAGGGCTGCGCCACGACGTCGGAGCCCGTAGCCGACGCACCCTTCTGCACCGTCGTGAAGTTGCCGCCCACGTAGACCGTGCCGCCGACCTGGGCGAAGGCCTGCACCTCGCCGGACGTCTCGGCCGATCCGCCGGCACCGATGCCGGTCACGCCCCACTCGGTGGCCAGCGCGCCGTTGCGCGGGGCGGCGCGGATGGTCTCCGGTGCCGTGCCGGCGTCGGGGACTGTCGTGAACGAGAGCTGCGAGCTCAGCAGCTTGGGGCGGATGAAGACCTGCGAGAACGGGACGGCATAGGCCCCGCCCCCGTTCTTGGAGTAGAGATAGCTCGTCGCCGACGTGCTGCCGGTCACCTGGCTGCCGTACGTGAAGCCGCGCGTGTAGGAGTTGGCCGGGTCCTCGGCCGTCCAGATGCGCTTGTACGCGTCGTCCGTGCCGAAGTTGCGGGTCGTCGTGCCGGAGCCCGTGGCCCCGTCGATCGCGAACGAGGCGAGGGGGAACCCGGCGGGCAGCGCCCAGCTCCACCGGTCGCGCGAGCCGGAGCGGAACGTCCACCGCGACTCCTGCCAGTCGGTGCCGGCCGCGTTGCGCGCGCGACGCACCCGCACACCGCTGCCGTAGGTGAGGTCGTCGATGCGCTTGCCGCCCATCAGGCCGTCGATGACGGTCGAGCCGAGCTGGCGCGGCGAGAAGGCCGCAGTGCCGGTCACGGTGCCCGCGACCTCGGCCGCGGTGCCCCTGCCGTCGTAGGTGTAGGCCCACCCGTCGCGGCCGCGACCGATCAGGGCCCAGCCGCCGCCGTCGGTGGTCTGGTCGCAGTAGATCTTGGTCGGCACCTTCAGCTGCGGGGTGAGGATCCAGTACACCTGGCTGGGTGCCGACGAGTCGTTCTTCTTGATCTCCCAGCAGGAGGCGGCGGCGGTTGCCTGGGTCAGGCCGTCGACGACCGGAGCGGCCGATGCGGGGGCCGCCGCGATCGTGAGCCCGGTCGAGACGACGGCGAGGGCGATCGCAGCACGAAGGCCAGTCCGCCAGGTCAGCTGGGAGTGTGCGCGCACGTGAAGGATCCTCGGTGTCAGGTGCAGGCACGACGGGACGTCGTGCCGTTCACCAGAGGAGAGACACGACGGCCCGGGACATGACGCCGGTTCGGCCGGTCAGCGCGCGGGCTCGGACGACAGGAGCGCTGTCTCCTCCTCGGTGAAGACCCGCGAGCGGATGATGAACCGGTTGCCGGTGGGCCCCTCGATCGAGAACCCGGCACCCCGCCCCGGCACCACGTCGATCGTGATGTGGGTGTGGGACCAGTAGGCGAACTGCTCGCGCGAGATCCACACGGGGGCGACCTCGGACGCCCCGTAGTCGAGATCGCCCAGGTGGACGTCCTGGTGCCCCGTCAGGAAGGTGCCCTGCGTGAAGCACATCGGGGCCGACCCGTCGCAGCATCCACCGGACTGGTGGAACATCAGCGGTTTGTCGTGGGACGCCCGAAGGCCGCGGAGGAGCTCCGCAGCCTTCGGGGTGATCGCCACGCGATCCACGGTCACAGGCTGGCCATCAGAAGAAGCCGAGCTTGTTCTCGTCGTACGACACCAGCAGGTTCTTGGTCTGCTGGTAGTGGTCGAGCATCATCTTGTGGTTCTCGCGCCCGATGCCCGACGACTTGTAGCCGCCGAACGCCGCGTGGGCCGGGTACTGGTGGTAGCAGTTGGTCCACACGCGACCCGCTTGGATGTCACGGCCTGCCTTGTACGCGGTGTTGGAGTCGCGCGACCAGACGCCGGCACCCAGGCCGTAGAGGGTGTCGTTGGCGATGTCGATCGCGTCGGCGTAGTCGTCGAACCCCGTGACGGAGACGACCGGGCCGAAGATCTCCTCCTGGAAGATCCGCATCTTGTTGTGGCCCTGGAAGATCGTCGGTGCGACGTAGTAGCCGCCCGACAGGTCGCCGCCGAGGTCGACGCGCTCGCCGCCGGTGATGATGCGGGCTCCCTCCTGCACGCCGATCTCGAAGTACGACAGGATCTTCTCGAGCTGGTCGTTGCTGGCCTGGGCGCCGATCATGGTGTCGGTGTCGAGCGGGTTGCCCTGCACGATGGCCTTGACCCGCTCGGTCGCCGCCGGCAGGAACTGCTCGAGGATCGAGTTCTGGATCAACCCGCGGCTCGGGCACGTGCACACCTCGCCCTGGTTGAGTGCGAACATCGCGAAGCCCTCGAGCGCCTTGTCGTAGAACGCGTCGTCCTTGCTGGCGACGTCCTCGAAGAAGATGTTGGGGCTCTTGCCGCCGAGCTCGAGCGTCGCGGGGATGAGATTCTGGCTCGCGTACTGGGCGATCAGCCGTCCCGTCGTCGTCTCGCCGGTGAACGCGATCTTGCGGATGCGGGTGCTCGACGCCAGCGGGGCGCCGGCCTCGACGCCGAAGCCGTTGACGATGTTGATGACGCCGGCCGGCAGCAGGTCGCCGACCAGCTCGATGAACAGCATGATCGAGGCGGGCGTCTGCTCGGCCGGCTTCAGGACGACGCAGTTGCCGGCGGCCAACGCCGGGGCCAGCTTCCACGTCGCCATGAGCAGCGGGAAGTTCCAGGGGATGATCTGCCCGACGACACCGAGCGGCTCGTGGAAGTGGTAAGCGACGGTCTGCTCGTCGAGCTGCGACAGCGAGCCCTCCTGCGCACGGATCGCGCCCGCGAAGTAGCGGAAGTGGTCGACGACGAGCGGCAGGTCGGCGGCCAGGCACTCGCGCACGGGCTTGCCGTTGTCCCACGTCTCGCCGACCGCGAGCATCTCGAGGTTCTGCTCGACCCGGTCGGCGATCTGGTTCAGGATGTTGGCGCGCTCGGTCACCGACGTCTTGCCCCACGCGGGTGCCGCGGCGTGGGCCGCGTCGAGAGCGGCCTCGATGTCCTCGGCGGTGCCACGGGCGATCTCGGTGAAGACCTTGCCGTTGACCGGCGACACGTTCTCGAAGTACTGGCCCTTGACGGGCGCGACGTACTCGCCGCCGATCCAGTGGTCGTAGCGGGGCTTGTACGTGACGACGCTTCCGTCGGTTCCGGGCTGGGCGAACACGGGCATGGGGGATGCTCCTTCGGATCGGGGTTCTGTCGTGACCGTAGTCACATCCGGGTTGCTCCAACGTTGCAGCGCGCGGCTCGTTCCTCACCGCCCCAGCGGCTCCTCCGTCGCCGCTGCCGGGCTTCGCCCGGGCGCTTGTCTCGCTTCGCTCGACCAATGGGTCAGAGCTTCGCTTGACCAGGGGTCAGACGCCGAGTTCTTCGTCCAGGACGCTGACGTGGGCTCTTACCTGGGCGTGGCGGGGGGAGGTCGGGGGCAGGATCGACAGCACCCGCTCCCACACCTCGAAGTCGTCGCGACCGTGCGGCGTGTCGGCGAACGACAGCAGCGCATCGGCGTCGCTGGACACGAGCAGCTGCGAGCGCACGTGCATGTGCAGCTCGTCGCGGATCCGTTCGACCGCAGGAGCGGTCGACGCAGGCAGCACGGGGCCGCGGTAGCGGGCGACCGCCCGCCGCAGGTGCCCGGCCGCGAGGTCGGCGCGCACGCCGGCGACGTCGGTGTCGACGACGTTCTTGAGTCGGTAGGGCCGCGACGCCAGTTCGATCGGCCCGAGCACGGCGCGCAGCCGCGACAGCTCGGCGCGCACCGTGACCTGCGCCTGCTCGTCGTCGCTGAGCGCCACCCCGAGCTCGGCGGTCGTCATGCCGTCGGCCGACTCGGACAGCAGCAGGACGATCTCGCTGTGCCGCAGGCTCAGGCGCGTCGTGGTCGAGCCGTGCCGGAGCGTCGCACCGTGGCCGCCCAGCACCTCGAGGCTGGGCGCCTGCCAGCCGGTCGTCGCGACCGACGCGCGCGGGGCCGGGCTGAGCCGTTCGATCCGCAGCTCGGCCTCCACCGCCGCGACGGTCGCCCGCACCAGGGTCAGGCTCTGCGGGGTCACGACCTCGTCGCCGCCGGTGAGGTCGAGCACCCCCAGGATGGCCCCCGTGTCGGGATCGTGGATGGGAGCCGCGGAGCAGCTCCACGGCGTGACCTGCCTCGCGAGGTGCTCGGCCCCGAAGATCTGCACCGGGCGGTCGAGGGCCAGCGCCGTCCCCGGGGCGTTGGTGCCGGCGCTCGCCTCGCTCCAGTCGGCCCCGGCGACGAAGTGCATCCGCTCGGCCATCGACCGCAGGCCCGCGTCGCCCTCGACCCACAGCAGCTGACCCGCCGCATCGCTGACTGCGACCAGCAGGCCGGAGTCCGCAGCACTGTCGACCAGCAGGCGCCGGATGACCGGCATGCCAGCCGCGAGCGGGTGCTGGTCGCGGATGGCCGCCAGGGCCGCGTCATCGAGCCGGATCGCGGCCATCGCCTGCTCGGGGTCGAGCCCGCCCTCGATGCTGCGCCGCCACGACTCCTGCACGAGCCGCCGCACCGCGGGATCGGTCGATCCGGTCGCGACGAAGTCGTCGTGCGCTCGGTTGAGGTATCGCGAGAGCGTGGCCGGATCGGCACCGGGCGGCATCGCGAGGTCCAGAGGTCGACCCATGCAGCGAGTGTACGGGTCGATGTGACGCCGGTCACGCCAGAATGGTGCGCGATCAGCGCTTGAGTGCGTCCACCAAGTCGTCGACCTCGACCTGCCGGGAGGACGGCGAGGTGCGGGCCGCCGTGAGCCAGGTGACGGTCGACCAGCCGTCGGCCAGCTGCTCGGCATCGGCGGACGGCCGTCCCACACGCGGGTCGTAGGTGAAGCTCGGGGTCCAGGTGGTCGGACCGCTCTGCGCGTACGTGACGGTTCGCGGGCCGCCCGTCGCCAGCGGGACGGCTCGCACGCCGCGTGGCTCGCGACGTGACGCGGTCTCCGCCGGGACGTTGACGTTGAGGAAGCCGGCTCGTCCCAGACCCTCGAAGCCGCGGGCAGCGAGCTGGTCCACCATCTCCACGACGAGGCGCGAGGCGTCGTCGAAGTCCGACTCGCCCTGCGCGTCGGTGTCTGCGCTCACCGCGACGGCCGGCAGACCAGCCTCGGCCGCCGCGGCCGCTGCTCCGACCGTGCCCGAGTAGCTGGTGTTCGCAGCGACGTTGGCGCCCTTGTTGACGCCCGACACCACGAGGTCGGGCGGGTCGCCGGCGAGGACGCCGAACAGGCCCACGTTGAGCGCGTCGACCGGCGTCCCGTCCACGGCGTAGATCGGTGCGTCAGCGCCCCGGGGTCGCGTCACCTCCATCGCGGTCACGTCGGTGGCCATGCTGCGTCCGCTCTGGTTCTCGAGCGGGCCCACGAGCGTCACGCGATGACCGGCCTTCGTCAACGCCTGGTAGACCGAGGTGATGCCCGGCGCGTCCCACCCGTCGTCGTTGACGAGCAGGATCGACAGCGGGCCGGTGACGGGGGAAGGGCCCGGCGCGGAGTCGTCGGAACATGCTGTCAGCAACCCGGCACCGACGACGGCAGCCATGAGGAAGCGGAGCGCGCGTGGCGCTCTGGTGAATGACTGCACTGCCCAGCTCCAACCTCGACCCGCGCCGTTGTCAGCGCTCGGGCGACAGTATAGTTGCGGCGACGTCCGGCCCCACGTCGACGAGGAGCTGCCCATGAACACGCGCACTCCGCTCCGCGCATCCGGCCCCGGCACGTCGCGGCCGCAGGACGTCGCACCCAGCCCGCTGCTCGACCGTCTCGCCCACGTGCTCGCGACCACCCAGGACCTGTCCGCCTCGAGCGATGCCTTGGCGCTCGCGGCCAGCACGTGGGAGGAGAGCTACCACCTCTCGCCGCAGCGCGGCAACATCCTGCGAGCCCTGCCATTGCCGGAGTCCCCCGTCGTCCTCGAGATCGGTGCCCGCTGCGGGGGGTTGACCCGTCACCTCGGCGAGCTGGGCGGGACGGTCGACGCCCTGGAGCCCCATCACGGCATGGCGCAGGTCGCGCGGGCCCGCTGCGCCGACCTGACGTCCGTCGTCGTCCACGAGGCGACGCTCGACGACGTGCCGCTCGAGACGACCTACGACCTGGTGGTCGCGGTCGACGCTTCTGACCTGCTCGCATCACAGGGACTGACCACGGCAGACCTCGCCGAACGGGCCACGGCGCTGCTGCGGCCGGGCGGACTACTTCTCATCGCCGGCGACAACCCGCGGGGCGTCCGCTTCCAGGCGGGCGACAGCACCCCCACGATCGGGCGCGATGGCGGGGCACCTCTCGCCCGCCTGCACCAGGCCGATGTCGAGTCGGCGGTGAGGGCCGCGGGCCTCGAGCCCCGGTCGCTGCTCGCCTTCCCCGACCACCGGCACACCCAGCTGCTCTTCGACCATGACGCCCTGGCAGCGATCGACTCCCAGCTGCTGCTCGCGCTCCCGTCGTTCCCCAGCCCGCCGTACCTAGATCGTCCGGCGACCTTTCCGGAGGAGCACCTCTGGGCCGCGGCGGTCGAGGCGGGCACGGGTGCACAGCATGCCAACGCGTACGTCGTCCTGGCCGGCACCGCTCCGGCTCCCGTCAACGCAGCGGCGTCCTTCTGGACGGTCGGGCGGCGGGCCGCGCAGTCGGCGTTCAACCGCATCCGCCAGCGCGGCGACGAGCTCGTGGTCGAGCGCGCCCTGGCATTTCCGGGTTCCCTTGCCCCGGACGGACCCCTCAGCATCCGGCCGCACACCGAGGCCTTCGTCGCCGGCGCCACGCTGACGCGCCGGCTCGGCAGCGCGGCCTCGATCGACGAGGCGCGCGCCCTCCTGCGTGGCTGGCGCGATCTCGTGATCGCCAGCTGCCACGAGGGTGAGCCCGTGCCATGGGACCTCATCCCGCGCAACGTCGTCGTGACCGACGACCAGCGACTCGTCGCGATCGACCAGGAGTGGCAGCTCGACGGAGGCGACGCCGAGGTCATCCTCACCCGCGGCTGCTTCTGGTTGACCTATGACGTGGCGATCGCCAGACGCCCTCCGTCCTGGCTACCCGTCACCGGCACCACCGACGTCGCCGCGCTCGCCGACCTCATCGCCGACCTCGCGGGCTGTCAGCTGTCCGCGGGGTGGGTCGACCGGCTCATCGACCGCGAAGCCCAGCACATGTCCCATGTGTGGCCCACCGACGACCGACATTCCCGGGCTGCCCGGGCCCGAAAGGAATGGCACCAGTTGACCGATCTCAGCAGGACACCGCCCCAGACCGATGGCCCGACCGAGACGACCGAACCCGTCTCGTCGGAGGCCTTCTCCACCGTGGTCGAGGCCCTCTCCTCCACCAATGCCGCCCTCCAGCAGCAGGTGCGCGACCTCGAGCTCGAGCTGCGACATGCCGAGCTGATCCACCGCGACCACGCGATCGGTCTCATGGCCACGGCCGAGAAGCTGCGTGACCGGCACGAGATGTCGCAGTCGTCCCTGCGCCGGGCCCGCGCCAAGATGAGCCGCCTGCAGAAGCGCAACGCCGCGATGAAGGCCTCGGCGACCTGGCGCGTCGGCAGCTTCTTCGTGCGTCCGTTCAACCGCCTCCGGCGTCGATGAGCGCCATGGCACCCAACGACCAGCCCCTCTTCTCGATCATCACGCCCGTCTACGACACACCTCTCGACGTGCTCGGGGAGACCGTGGACTCCGTCCTGGCGCAAACCTTCGTCGACTGGGAGTGGATCCTGGTCGACGACTGCTCGCCCGACGTTCGCGTCCAGGCCGAGCTGCAGCGTCATGCCGCCCGCGATCCTCGTATCCGCGTGTTCAGCCGCGACGTCAACGGGGGCATCGTGGCCACGTCGAACGATGCGGCCTCGCACGCTCGTGGACAGTTCATCGCACTGCTCGACCACGACGACCTGCTGACCACCCATGCGCTGCAGGCCATGGCCGCCGCGATCGCCAAGAATCCCGACGAGGTCGACTACCTGTACAGCGACGAGGACAAGGTGATGCCCGACGGCAGCATCGGTCACACGTTCCTCAAGCCCGACTGGTCACCCGAGCGGTTCCGGCACCAGATGTACACGTGCCACTTCTCGGTGCTGCGCACCTCCCTGTTCCGGGCGGTCGACGGCTTCCGCGACGGGTACGACGGATCCCAGGACTGGGATCTCATCCTGCGGGCCACCGAGCGGGCGCGGTTGATCCATCACGTCCCGCAGGTGCTGTACCACTGGCGTGCCATCCCCGGTTCGGCCGCTGCCGAGCTGGATGCCAAGCCGTATGCGTTCGAGACCGGCCGGCAAGCCATCCAAGGACAGCTCGAGCGCCTCGGCATCGATGCGATCGTCACCCACCGACCCGAGGTCGGCGTGTACGAAGTACGTCGCGAGCCCGATCTCACGACGCCCACCAGCATCATCATCCCGACGATCGGCTCCTCAGGACGGGTCTGGGGTTCGACCCGGTGCTTCGTCAGCGAGGCGATTCGATCGGTCCGCGACCACACAGCGCACGCCGACCTCGAGTTCGTCGTCGTCTACGACACGCCCACGCCGCCGCAGGTGCTCCACGAGCTGCGGTCCATCCCGGGCATCGACCTGGTGCTCGTCGAGTTTCGCCAGCCGTTCAACTTCAGCGCCAAGTGCAACATCGGCGCTCTCCACGCACGCGGCGATGTGCTGATCTTCCTGAACGACGACGTCCAGGCCGAGTCCGACGAGGTCGTCGGACAACTCATCGCACCGTTGTCCGAGGCCGGAGTCGGCATGACCGGCGCGAAGCTCCTCTTCGAGAGCAACCGCGTTCAGCATGCGGGTGTCGAGTACGGCAGCGGCAGCATCTACCACACCCTGTACAAGCAGCTGCACGTCGACGTGAAGAACCCCGAGCTGCTGATGAACCGCGAGGTCTCCGCTCTGACGGGTGCCTGTGTCGCGCTGCGCCGCGACGTCTTCACGGCGGTGGGCGGCTTTACCGAGGAGCTGCCTGTCAACTTCAACGACGTCGACTTCAGCCTCAAGATCCGCCGCGAGGGCCTCCGACTCGTGTGGCTGTGGGACGTCGTCCTGTGGCACTTCGAGTCGATCACCCGGTCGCCGACGGTGCACGCGTTCGAGAAGGAGTTCATCGTCAACCGGTGGGGTCAGTACCGCACCCAGCGGGAGCGCTACCGCGCCACGTTCACGCCCTGAGCCTCACGGCACGTCGTCGTGGCTCCAGGTCACGCCCTCGCGCACGACGCGCGCGGGCGTGCCTGCCGCGACGGTGAACGGCGGCACCTTCTGGCCACGCACCATGCTGCGCATGCCGATCACCGAGCCCTCGCCGATCTCGGCGTGGCCCGTCACGACGGCATCGCGACCGAGCCACACGTGCTGGCCGAGACGGATGTGGGCACCGAAGGGATTGATCCGTTCCCCCGTGCCGACGTCCTCGAGCCGGTGCATGTCGTCGGTGGCCACGTAGACGTCGGCGGCCCACAGCTGGTCGGCCGCGGCGACGATGGTGCCGCCGTTGCGGGCGTCGACGATCGCACCGCGGGTGCCGACCAACGGGCCGTGCAGGACGATGCTCGACCGGGCACCGCAGTAGATCTCTCCCGCGGTCAGCACGCAGTCGCGGCCGAGGAACACCGTCGCCTCGTCACCGCCAACCAGCAGCGACGAGAGCCATTCCATCGGCGAGCCCACGACGATCAGCACGTCGCGCACCGGGAACATGCCGAGCGACGCGACGACCTTCTCGGGCAGCCATGCGTGCGGCGAGACGTAGAGCGCGTTGCCGCAGTCGTGCCACCAGGCGGGGAGCGCGTCCTCGACCAGCGACCACGTCGTCCCGTCGATCGTGGCGGCCTCGACCCCGGCCGTCCTCAGCCGGTCGCGGTGCTGCGAGCTCAGCATCAGGCGTCCCGCCGCATGAACAGCGCGTAGGAACCGGCCAGCAGCGCACCGACGAACACCGCCATGACGATGCCGCCGCCGACGGGCCCGAACGGCTCCGCACCGAGGGCACGCTGCACGAAGCCGTCGACCGACGACTGCACGAACATCTGGCTGCCGGCGTCGTAGGGCAAATACTTGAGCACCACGGTGACGCCCCCCGCCGACTGCGGATCGTCGGAGTTGGTCTTGATGATGACCACGATGCTCTGGATGATGAACTCGAACAGGCTCGGCACCAGCATGAGCATCGCCACGCCAGCGGTCTGGTTGCGCAGCAGCGCCGCGAAGGCCAGGCCCGACAGGGCGAAGAGCACCGTGAACAGCACGAGCCCGACCGACCCCTCGACGAGGGCCGACGCACTGGGCATGTCGAGCCCGAACAGCGCGAGGCAGCCGAGCGCGATCACGACGCAGGTCACGGCGGTCAGCGCCGCCACGAGCGCCGTCGAGACGACCTTCGCGACGAACACGTGCGTGCGGTTCGGGATCGCCGTCAGCGTCGCGCGGATCATGCCGTGGCGGTACTCGTGCCCCATCGAGAAGACACCCACCAGCCCCACGATGTACGCCATCAGCAGCGGGGCACCCGTGGAGCCGCCGATCGTCGACAGGATCTCGAAGCCCTCGTCGCCGCCCCCGAACGTCGAGGAGGTCGCGAGCGACAGGGCGATCAGCACGGCGAACACGAGCTGGAACACCAGCGCCGTGCCGACCAGCCAGTACGTCGACCCGATCGAGCGCAGCCTGAACCACTCATAGCGCAGTGCCCCGATCATCGCTGTCCCCCGTCGTTCGTCGTGTGGGATCCGCGGAACTCCTCGGACAGGCCCGTCGCCTCGAGGAACGCCTCCTCGAGCGTCGCCTCACGGGTCGTCAGCTGGTGCAGCCGGGCGCCGGCGGCCTGGGCCGCGTCGCCGATCTGCTCGGCGGTGGCCCCGCGGACGACGAGCGAGTCGCCGGAGGCCGTGAGCGTCGCGCCGAGCGACTCGAGCCGCGGAGCGAGGGCGGAGAGGTCGGGCGTGCGCACGACGACGTCGCCCAGCCCGCTGTGCGCGATGAAGTCGTGCACGGGGCCGTTGGCCAACATGCGGCCACGACCGATGACCACGAGCTCGTCGGCCAGCAGCGCCATCTCCTGCAGCAGGTGGCTCGACACGAAGACGGCCCGTCCCTGCCCGGCGAGGTGCTTGAGCAGGTTGCGCAGCCACGTGATGCCCTGCGGGTCGAGGCCGTTGCTCGGCTCGTCGAGGATCAGGGTGTGCGGATCGCCGAGCAGCGCCGCGGCGATGCCGAGCCGCTGCCCCATGCCGAGGCTGAACTTGCCCGGACGTCCTCGCGCCACGTCCGTCAGGCCCACCATCTCGACGACCTCGTCGACTCGCCGGTCGGGGATGCCGTTGGGTGCCGCGAGCATGCGCAGGTGGTTGCGGGCTCGCCGGGTGGGGTGAAACGGCTTGGCCTCCAGCAGCGCGCCGACGTGGCGCATCGGCTGGTCGAGATCGCCGAACCGGACGCCGTCGAACGTCGTCGCCCCGTCGCCCCGGTCGAGGCCCAGCATGAGCCGCATCGTGGTCGACTTGCCCGAGCCGTTGGGCCCGAGGAACCCCGTGACGCTGCCGGGACGCACCGTGAACGACAGGTCGTCAACCGCTCGGTGGTTGCCGAAGGTCTTGCCGAGCGACTGAGCCTCGATGAGCGCCATGGCCACCAGCCTGCCACGGCCCGGCACCACCTACCGTGGGGGCATGGACGACAGAGCGGTGCGACCGATCGAGGACGGGGTCGCGACCGACCTGCGTGGCGAGCTGACCTACGCGGGCTACCTGCAGCTGCCGACGCTGCTGTCGGCGCAGCAGCCGGTCTCTGACCACCACGACGAGATGCTGTTCATCGTCCAGCACCAGGTCACCGAGCTGTGGCTCAAGCAGCTCATCCACGAGCTGCGCTCGGCCATCGCCCTCGTCGAGGCCGACGACCTGTCGCCCGCGCTGAAGCGGTTGGCGCGGGTCAAGGCGATCCAGCGGCAGATGTTCGAGCAGTGGTCGGTACTCGCGACGCTGACGCCGGTCGAGTACGTCCAGTTCAGGGACGATCTCGGCAAGGCGTCGGGCTTCCAGTCGCCGCAGTACCGCACCGTCGAGTTCCTGCTCGGCAACAAGAACCCGGCGATGATCGCGGTCTTCGAGCACGACCCGGTGCTGCGCGACGCCCTCCTGGCCGACCTCGCGGCTCCCAGCATCTACGACGCCTTCCTGCGGTTCCTGGCACGTCGCGGCCACGACGTCCCGGCATCTGTGCTCGACCGCGACCTGTCGCAGCCGTACGTCGCCGATCCGGGCGTGACGGAGGTGCTGCGCCGCGTCTACGCCGACCCCGACACCCACTGGGACGCCTACGAGATGTGCGAGGAGCTCGTCGACGTCGAGGAGAGCTTCCAGCTGTGGCGCTTCCGGCACATGAAGACCGTCGAGCGCATCATCGGCTTCAAGCGCGGCACGGGTGGCTCGTCGGGCGTCCACTTCCTGCAGAAGGCGCTCGAGCTGACGTTCTTCCCCGAGCTGCGCGACGTCCGCACCCACCTCTGACCCGGCCCCAAGCCGCGAGTGGCGCAAACCCGTCCCCGAGTGGCGCAGTCTCGTGGGACACGCCGTCCCAGAACCGCAGGATTGCGCCACTCGCGCGCCAGGGGAGCGCGGACGGACGAGGGCCCCGACCCCACGCGGTGCGTGGAGCCGGGGCCCTCGAGGTGGTGCGGGTCAGTGACGTGGGCTCAGAAGCCCATGCCGCCCATGTCACCCATGTCAGGCGCACCGCCACCGGCAGCAGCCGGCTCGGGCTTGTCGGCGACGACAGCCTCGGTGGTGAGGAACAGGGCTGCGATCGAGGCTGCGTTCTGCAGCGCCGAGCGCGTGACCTTGGCCGGGTCGATGATGCCCGCGGCGATCAGGTCGACGTACTCGCCGGTCGCGGCGTTGAGGCCGTGTCCGTCGGGCAGGTTGGTGACCTTCTCGGCGACGACTCCGCCCTCGAGACCGGCGTTGATCGCGATCTGCTTGAGCGGGGCCGAGGCGGCGACGCGCACGATGTTGGCACCCGTGGCCTCGTCGCCCGTGAGCTCGAGCTTCTCGAAGACCGCAGCGGCAGCCTGGACGAGAGCGACGCCACCACCGGCGACGATGCCCTCCTCGACAGCGGCCTTGGCGTTGCGGACCGCGTCTTCGATGCGGTGCTTGCGCTCCTTGAGCTCGACCTCGGTGGCAGCGCCGACCTTGATGACGGCGACGCCGCCGGCGAGCTTGGCCAGACGCTCCTGGAGCTTCTCGCGGTCGTAGTCGGAGTCGCTGTTCTCGATCTCGGCCTTGATCTGGTTGACGCGGCCGGCGATCTGGTCGTCGGAGCCACCGCCCTCGACGATCGTGGTCTCGTCCTTGGTCGTGACGACCTTGCGAGCCGTGCCGAGCAGCGTCAGGTCGGCGTTCTCGAGCTTGAGACCGACCTCCTCGCTGATGACCTCACCACCGGTCAGGATGGCGATGTCGGCCAGCATGGCCTTGCGACGGTCGCCGAAGCCCGGGGCCTTGACGGCGACGGACTTGAACGTGCCGCGCATCTTGTTGACGATCAGCGTCGCGAGGGCCTCGCCCTCGATGTCCTCGGCGATGATGACGAGCGGCTTGCCCGACGCCATGACCTTCTCGAGGACGGGGACCATGTCCTTGACCGACGTGATCTTGCTGTTGACGATCAGGATGTACGGATCGTCGAGGACGGTCTCCTGACGCTCCGGGTCGGTGACGAAGTAGCCCGACAGGTGACCCTTGTCGAAGCGCATGCCCTCGGTCAGCTCGAGGTCGACGCCGAACGTGTTCGACTCCTCGACCGTGATGACGCCTTCCTTGCCGACCTTGTCCATCGCCTCGGCGATGATCTCGCCGACCGTGGTGTCAGCGGCGGAGATCGAGGCGGTGGCAGCGATCTGCTCCTTGGTCTCGATGTCCTTGGCCATGCCGAGCAGCTGGGCGCTGATGGCCTCGACGGCGGTCTCGATGCCCTTCTTCAGGCCCATCGGGTTGGCGCCGGCCGCGACGTTGCGCAGGCCCTCGCGGACGAGTGCCTGGGCCAGGACCGTGGCGGTCGTCGTGCCGTCGCCAGCGACGTCGTCGGTCTTCTTGGCGACCTCCTTGACGAGCTCGGCACCGATCTTCTCGTAGGGATCCTCGAGCTCGATCTCACGGGCGATGCTGACGCCGTCGTTGGTGATCGTGGGAGCTCCCCACTTCTTCTCCAGGACGACGTTGCGACCCTTGGGGCCGAGCGTCACCTTCACGGCGTCAGCGAGCTGGTTCATACCGCGCTCGAGGCCGCGACGGGCTTCCTCGTTGAAAGCAATGGTTTTTGCCATGTGTACGTTTCTCCGACTTGGTTGTCGACGTGGGGTGGTCAGGCGATGCCCGCGACGGACGGCTGCGGCGTGCGGCGAACCCTTCTCGCCGCGGCCCACACCCTCATCGTTCTGACCGGTGCTTCCAGATTGGTATCTGGCACTCTCACTATACGAGTGCTAATCAACGGAGCGCAATCAGGTGGCTGGACCGACGTCGTACGTCAGCTCGGC
Organism: Aeromicrobium fastidiosum; assembly: GCF_017876595.1. Lineage (NCBI taxonomy): Bacteria > Bacillati > Actinomycetota > Actinomycetes > Propionibacteriales > Nocardioidaceae > Aeromicrobium > Aeromicrobium fastidiosum. The sequence goes on from NZ_JAGIOG010000001.1 coordinate 369,283, forward strand.
GAACGGTCCGCGCCGCTCGACCGATCGCAGGGCCAGTCGGTCGGACCGGATGTCGCGCGGCAGCAGCGGTGCCCCGGCCCCCAGCGTGACGGGCGCGATCGTGACCGTGACCCGGTCGAGCAGGCCCGCGTCGGCGAACTGCCCGACCAGGTCGCCCCCACCCATCAGCCACACGTCCCGGTCACCGGCCGCAGCGACCATCTCGGCGTGCACGTCGACGACGGGCGCCCGGGTGAACCGGATGTCTGCGCCCTCGACGACCGGCAGGTCACGGGTCGTGAAGACCCAGGTGGGACGGTCGCCGTACCAGGCCGTCCACGTGTCGGGGCGCTCGAGCAGCGACTCGTGCTCGACGACCCACTCGTACGTCGACCGTCCCATCGCGAGCGCCCCGACTCCGGCGAGGAAGTCGGCGATGCCCGGCTCCTCGTCGTCGGCACCCGGCACGTCGAAGAGCCACTGCAGCGAGTGGTCGGTCGTCGCCAGGAAGCCGTCGAGGCTCGTCGCGGTGTTGTAGATCGTCGCCATGGGGCGACCGTACCGCCGGGGTCAGACGGAGAACAGGAGGTACAGGCCCGTGAAGGTGTACGCGACCATCAGCACCAGCATCGCGAGCTGGCCGCTCAGGCGGTGGGCCGCGGGCAGGACGGCGAGCGCGCGGTCGTGCGCGGCGACCACCGCGAGGACGTGGCCGATCACGACGCAGCTCACCTTGATCGCGGCGAGCGTCGAGGTGTGCTCGCTGAGGACGTACGTGACCGACGGGTCGCCCAGCGGTGCCCATCCGCGGTCGAGCGGGTCGAGCAGTGCGAAGAACGCCGCCTGCCCCTTCTCGAGCAGGTAGGTGAGGTAGTGGGCGAACACGTAGCCGACCACGATCGGCACCAGCGAGTGGGCCAGCAGCCCGGGCAGGCGTCGCCGCTCAGACCGGTCGACGCCGCCGGTGGCCGTGGCCGCGAGGATGAACAGGATGCCGACGACCATGCAGAAGACGAGCAGGACGGCGCTGTGCTGGGCGGACGTCAGCGTGCGGCTCTGCCAGAACGGCGAGGCAGAGAAGCTGTCGTAGGCCGTCGAGCCCAGCAGCACCGCGAGCACCGCGACGAGTCCCGGGGCGACCGGCACGGTCGGCAGGGTGCGCAGCGGGTTGTACAGGCCCCACCGGCCGTTCCTGACGAAGGGCGACAGGTGCGCGACGAGGCCGCTGTAGACGTCGAAGGGATCGGCCCGGTCGAACCACCTCTGCCCGAAGGCGAGACCGCCGAGCAGCATCGCGATGGCGTAGATCGCGACCCACCGCCGCACCGCCTCGACCGAGCCGGGGTCGGACGACGCGAGCTCGAGCCAGACGAAGCCGAACAGGCCTGCGGCCGCCGGCCAGTAGCCGAGGCGCTCCGGATAGGCCCAGATGCCGTCGCCCGCGACCGTGCGCCACGGCGAGAGGTCGCGCCACACGTGGCCGGCCAGCAGCGCCAAAGGCACGAGGCCGACCCACACCAGGATGTAGAACGCCTGCACTCCCCCGTTCGACGCGTCGTCGGGGCCGCCGTACAGGGCGAGCAGCACCCATCCCGTCAGCAGGAGGCCGATCAGGGCCACGAAGGGACGTCGCGCGGGTGGCGGTGGGGTCGCGGTCTCGAGGTCGTCCGCGGACGTGAACCGCGGCTCCTTCCAGGCCAGCGCGAGCACCGCGAACGAGATCGTGAGCGCCCACGAGGCACCGACCATCGCGTAGATGAACGGGATCGGCAGATCGGTCGCCCCGCCGACGCCGTGCGCCGCGAACCCGGCGGGGGTCACCGCACGACGAGCTGGACGATCGTGACGCCGAGCCCGTGTGCCTCGACCGCAACCTGGCCCGGCCTGTCGATCGTGAAGGTCTTCTCGATCGATCCACCCGCCGTGACCTGGTAGGTGTGCTCGGGATCGGAGTGGACGTGGATCTCCTCGTCGACGTCCGACGTGACCAGCAGCGTCACAGGCTTGCCGGCAGCGACCTCGACACGGGCACCCTGCGGCGTGACCTTGCCGTCCTTGATCGTGATCTCGACGTCGGTGCCCTCCGCCTTGACCTCGTCGGCCTTCTCGTCGACCTTCTTCGCGAGCTCGTCCTGGGCCTTCTGCGTCGCGTCGGCCAGGTCAGAGGTCGAGGTCGAGGACGGCGAAGCGCTCGGCGCAGGCTTCACCTCGTCATCGGACGAGCCGGAGCAGCCCGCGAGCAGCAGCAGGGCCGCCAGCAGCATGGTCACGATCTTCATTCGTCCTCCTGGTCGAACGCGCGCTCGATGAGCTCGCGCTCCTCACGTTCTTCTCTGCGGTCCTTGCGGGCGATGTAGAGCACGACGCCGACGACGATCACGGCCGGCACGATGGCCGGGATCGCGAGCAGCGCGACGTGGTGGGCCAGCAGCACGTCGTCGAACGGCACGCCGCCGGCAGGTGTCATGGCGACAGCGTAGGGGCTCGGTCAGCCGTTGCGGCATCCCCCACCTCGGCCGCCTCGGACTCCTCGATCCTGCGCGCCACCCGCGACACCGAGACGCAGATGCCGAGGATGATCGCGAGGCTGCACAGCAGCACGACCATGTTGGCGGCGGCCCAGATCCAGGCGGGGTGGTCGTCGGTGCGCTCACGCTGCAGGATGTCGATCTCCGGCACGAAGTCGCGCGTGAACGTCGTCTCGGCAGGCAGCTCGTCGGCACCGAGCGGCCCGTCGGCCGGCAGGTAGATGGGGACGGCGGCGAGCGTGCGGCCGTCCTGCACCCGCAGCAGGGTCTTCCAGTTGCCGCCGACCGGCACGGGCCGGGTCGACTCATACGAGTTGTCGCCGGTGCGGCGCAGCCGGTCGGTCACGACACCCTCTCCCCCGCCCTGCCACGCCGTGATCTGCACCCACGTGGGGTCACGGTCGATGACGCCGTCGTCGATCGTGACCTTCGCCGTGACCGCAGGCTCGTCGACGGTGCCGACCTGCGTCAGCGCGAAGGACGCTGACGCATCCTTGGGCACCGTGGCGTGCAGGCCGTTGGCGACGGCCGCCGACAGCACGACGACCGAGGCGACGACGATGACACGTCCGACGTTCTTGGCCGGCAGACGACCCATCAGCCCGAGGGCGAACAGCGAGCCGCACAGGCCCGACGCGATCGCGACCGGGACGGCCATCACGAGGCCCTCGGCCCACATGTCACGGGTCCACGCGAACTGGAAGACCTGGTCGTTCCAGAGCTTCTCGATCACCAGTCCGACCGTGCCGATCAGCAGGCCCGCGACGGCACCGAACCACAGCGGCGACCGGCGCAGCCGCGAGATCGCGAGCAGCTCGACGATCACGGCGCTGCCCAGGTAGAGCGGGAACACGTGGTGCGCCTCGCCCATGACGTCGGTGACGACGAACGAGATGATGCCGCGCATGAGCAGGAAGAACACAGCGGCCCCCAGGGCAGCCCCCGGTCCGACGTAGAGCCGTGCCGCGACCAGTGTGATGCCGGCCGCCGCGACGATCATGAGCGGCGCGAAGACCATCCGGAACTGGGCGATGCCGAAGTCGAACTCGGCCTGGAACACCGACAGCCCGATCAGCAGCCCGCCGAACGCGGTCGAGGTCATGATCGTCTTGAGCCACACCGGGATGGCCCTGCCCCGCTGGCGCATCGCGATCTCGGCCTCGCGGTTGAGCAGGATGATGCCGGCCGTCGACAGACCCGCTCCACCGATGAGCATCAGGTGCGTCGGGCCCCACAGCGTGACGTCCTGGCCGAACAGCCGGTGCCACACGTCGTCGAGCGGGAAACCGATGAGGGCGTAGAGGCCGCACGCCGCGATGAAGATGCCGCTGACGGGGGCGTACCAGTGGCGCGTGATGCGCACCGCGGCGACGCCGGGACGCTCGCCGTCGCGCGGGTAGACGATCGCCGACATGCCCGCCACGAACAGCGCGAAGAGCCCGTAGAGGATCAGGTAGTGGGCGGGGTTGGCCAACGGCCCGGCATCACGGCCGCGACCGGCGTGCAGGCTGACGTCCCACATGAACCCCAGCAGCGCGACGATCAGCGAGCTGCCGACGAACATCGTCGGGATCGTCGACCAGCCGGGCTCGCCGTACCTCGCGCCCAGGAGCCGGCCGAGACGGTCGAACCACTCGATGCGGTGCGTGCGGTGCGCCCACGCGATGACGAGGAGGACGACCGTGACGACGGTCGCTGCGACGGAGAGCCAGATGACCTGCTGGAGCTCGGCACCGCCGACGGGAGCGGTCGCGGGATCGGTTGCTGTGACGAACATTCCCGGAGTATGTCAGTGACGATGTGCCATGACAAGTGTCAGATAGCTCAGTGAGCGATGACCTCGTGCGCCTCGCGGCCCTTGGGACCGTCGACGACCTCGAACTCGACCTTCTGGCCGTCCTCGAGCGTCTTGTAGCCGTCGGACGCGATCTTCGACCAGTGGACGAAGACATCGTCCTGACCCTCGATCTCGATGAACCCGTAGCCCTTGTCAGCGTTGAACCACTTGACGGTGCCATGCACCATGCCGCTACTCCCACCTGTCACGAACGAACCCACCTGCCGAGGGGCCGATGCGCTGAGCCTATACGTCTCGAGGCCCACGGGCTACGGCGGGACTTCGCCCCGCCGCGAGCCACTTCGAGCTCAGCTGCCGCCGGCAACGGCGGGGATAATCGACACCTGGGAGCCGTCCGGCGTGGGGGTCTCGAGGCCCTGCGAGAAGCGGACGTCCTCCTCGGCGACGTAGATGTTGACGAACCGGCGCAGCTTGCCCTCGTCGTCGACGACGCGCGCCCGGATGCCCGGGAAGCTCGCCTCGAGCGAGTCGAGCACCTCGGTCAGGGTGGCTCCCTCGGCGGTGACCTGCGACTGCTCCTGCGTGTAGGTGCGCAGGATCGTGGGGATGCGGACGTTGATGCTCACGGTGCTCCTAGGGATGGGACTCAGGCGATGCCGGCGGCCACGAAGGCGTCGTACGTCGGTGCGATGGTGGCGACGGGTCCGACGAGGTCGGAGACCGCGTCGAGCGTCTTGAGGCCGTGGCCCGTGTTGATGACGACGGTCTCGAGCTCGGGGTCGAGCTGGCCGGTCTCGACGAGCTTCTTGAGCACGCCGATCGTGGTGCCGCCGGCCGTCTCGGTGAAGATGCCCTCGGTGCGGGCCAGCAGCACGATGCCCTGGCGCACCTCGTCGTCGGAGATGTCGGCGACGGCGCCGCCGGTCTCGCGGCAGATGTCGAGCACGTAGATGCCGTCGGCGGGGTTGCCGATCGCCAGCGACTTCGCGATGGTGTCGGGACGCTGCGGGCGGACGACGTCCCAGCCCTCGCGGAACGCCTCGGAGACCGGCGAGCAGCCGGTGGCCTGCGCACCGAAGATCTTGACCGGCTTGTCCTCGACGAGGCCCAGCGCCACGAGCTCGCGGAACGACTTGTGCACCTTGGTGAGCTGCGAGCCGGACGCCACGGGGATGACGATCTGGTCGGGCAGCCGCCAGCCGAGCTGCTCGGCGATCTCGTAGCCGAGCGTCTTGGACCCCTCGGCGTAGAACGGCCGGACGTTGACGTTGACGAAGGCCCAGCCGTCCTCCTCGCCCGCGATCTCGCTGGCGAGCTTGTTGACGTCGTCGTAGTTGCCGTCGACCGCCACGAGGTTCTCGGTGTAGATCGCCGAGTTGACCTTCTTGGGGGTCTCGAGGTTGCTGGGGATGAACACGACGGTCTTGATGCCGGCGCGCGCCCCGGCGGCCGCGACGGCGTTGGCCAGGTTGCCCGTCGACGGACAGGCGAAGACCTTGCTGCCGAACTCGCGGGCGGCGCTCAGCGCGCACGCGACGACGCGGTCCTTGAAGGAGTTGGTCGGGTTGGTGCTGTCGTCCTTGACCCACAGCTTGGCCAGTCCGAGCTCGGCGGCCAGGTTCTTGGCCTCGAGCAGCCGGGTGAATCCGGGCTCGAGGTTGGGGCTGGCCTCGATGTCGTCCGGGACGGGCAGCAGCGCCTTGTAGCGCCAGATGTTGGCCGGGCCGGCCTCGATCTGCTCGCGCGTCACGGCCGGGAAGTCGTACTTGATCTCGAGCGGGCCGAAGCAGTCGGTGCACACGTAGTGCGGTCCGATCTCCTGCGTAGCGCCGCACTCACGGCACACGAGGCCCGTCGCGTGGCCGAAGGCACCGTCGCGGATGCTCGGGCTGGTGGCGGGTGCTGCAGTGGTGTGGTCGGCGGTGATGCTCACGCGATTCTCCTGGTCATCTTTCCCGGATCGACTGTCGTCCGGGACGGATTGAGCACCTGGTCGCATCGTGCGACTGGTTGCTGGGGTGTCGTCGGGCCGTGTCCCTGTACCCCTCTGGATGAGTGATCCCAGCGTAGGTCGGCGTCTCACGATGTGTCTACTCGGTCCACATCGTGGACGCTCGTGTCCCGGTGCGTGGGCACTCCCGCTTGCGTCATGGGAAGTGGGGGTCGGAGACCTCGCTTGCTATGACGCAACGGAACCCGTGCGCCAGCCGCCGGCGACGAGCCCCTCGCGCACCTGCCGCATGAAGTCGTCGGGCGCGATGCGCAGCCCCAGCAGCGGCAGGCGCAGCACGGTGTCGGACGCCAGCGAGAGGTCGTTCTGCCGCAGCGCGTCCGAGACCACGGCCGGTGCCTTGAGGTGATGGATGCCGTCGATCTCGACGACGAGCCGGAACGCCGCCCAGTACGTGTCGAGGTACGCCGTGCCGCTCGAGGCCCGGCGCACGACCTGACGGTCGGGTGCCGGTAGGCCATACCTGCGGCACAGCCGAGCGACGTCGAGCTCGCCCATCGCCTGCGCGCCGTCGAGCAGGTCGAGCACGACCGCCTCCAGGAACCTCCTGCGTCGATGCCGTCTCACGTCGAGCAGCGCCTCGGCGATGTCGTCGGCCCGGCACAGTCGCTGCTGGACGACCATCGCCAGGATCGTCGCGGCCTGACGATCACTGACCGCCCAGAGCGCCGCCCGAACCGCCGCGATCGACGGACGGACGCGCGGCACGCCGGCCGGGACGACGTCTGATCGCCGGAGCCGGCGGGTCTGCCGCACCGTGAGCCCCGGGCGTCGGACGGCGGGTGCGCCTCGGGGCACCGACACGCGGATGGTGTCGCGCTCGAACCCCGTCAACCCGGCCGCCTCGAGCGCGCTGACGCCGTCGAGCGCCGAGCGGGGTCCCGCCTCGATGACGGCGTACCACCGAGCGGCGGCGACCGGCAGCGCGCCGGTATGCAGGCAGATCGACTGACGGCCGTGCAGCCGCCAGCGCCGGGCCCGGAGGTTCGCGGTGATCATCCACCGTGTGATGCCGAGGCGGTGGAGCTGACGACGTGAGACGACGCCCTCCTGCGAGGTCGCGACATCGGACAGCGAGGCGCGAAGGGCCGGCGGGACGTGGTCGAGGGCGAACATCCGTCGACGATCGCGGGCAACCGGCCGCGACAACAGGACGTCTGCGGCACCTGTGGGCGTCCGCACAGCATGCCCGAGCCTGTGGACCCACCGGTTGCGTCATACGAAGCGAGGTGCCGGGACCTCAGTTCCTATGACGCAACCGGCAGCCGCGGGCCGCGGTCAGGCGGGGACGATCTCGTCGGCCAGCGCCGTCAGCCATGCGGCCACCGCGTCGGGCCCCTCGAGCACGACGTCGGCGCGCGCCACCAGGGCGTCCTGCTCGGCGGACGCGGAGCACAGCAGCAGCCCGCCGACGCCCTGCGCCCTCAGCTGCTCGACGGCGGCGAAGGCCGGGAGGTCGCCCAGGTCGTCGCCGCCGAAGACGACCTGCCGCGCGCCCACTGCCTCGGCCAGGGCGAGGAGCGCCGCGCCCTTGTCGTGCCCCGGCGCGCGCAGCTCGACGACCTGGCGTCCGGGCTCGACGACGAGACCCAGTTCTGCGGCGAGGGCGGCCACGGGTGCCCGCAGCGAGTCGAACAGACCGGGGTCGACGCCGCGGGTGTGCAGCGCGATCGCCAGGCCCTTGTCCTCGATGCGCACCCCGTGCGCCCCCCGCTCGTCGAGCCAGCCGGGCAGCACCTCGGCCAGCCGGGCGATCGCTGCGGGACGCGGCGGCTCCGACACGACGCCGTCGGCCGCGTCCCACCGCTCGGCCCCGTACTGCCCGTAGATGACCAGGCGCTCGAGGCCCGGGCGACCCTCGAAGCCGCTGAGCTCGAGAGCCTGGCGCACGGGACGACCCGTGATGATCGCGACCTGGCCCAGCACCGTGCCGAGCCGCCCCAGCGCCTCGACCGATCCGGGATGGGCGAAGGCGCGCGTCGGGTCGTCGACGATGTGGGACAGCGTGCCGTCGAAGTCGAGGGCCAGGAGGGTCCCGCCGGGATCGGCGACGACGGAGGCGCGTGCGAGGGGCTCGTGGATGGACGGCGACATGCCTAGATCATTGCGTTCCCGACAAGATGATCGTCAACCGGTCCGTCCGCATGGGCGAGACGCTCGGCCGGACGCGCTCGATGCCGACGTCGGCGGCGAGCAGCTCGGCCTGCGCCTGCAGGGCGGGCGGGTAGTAGACGGTGTTGGCCGGGATCGACCCGGTCCAGTTGCCGATGCCGCCGAGCCGCCAGCCAGCGGCCGTGACCTTGGCGGAGAACGTGCGGGCGGCGCCCACGACGCCGGAGTTGTTGAGCACCGAGACCGGTGCGGTGCGCTGGGCGGCTGGTGCCTCGGAGGGGTCGGGCTCCTCGGGCGACGGGGTCGCGTCGGAAGCCTCGGGCTCGTCGGGCGACACGGACCCGGCAGGTGCCGAGGGCGAGGCCGCCGGAGCCGTCGCGGCCTGGCTGACGGTGTCGGCCGGGGCGGGGTCGTCGTCGACGACCAGCCAGCCGAGCCATCCCCCGGCACCGATGACGACCAGGACCGTCAGGACGATGAACCAGCTCGACGGGACGTAGGCCTCGGGAGCAGGCACGTTCTTGCGATGCGCCACCATGGCGCGCTCAGAGGTCGATGCCGAGGCGCCTGGCCGAGCGGCTGCGCTGGCGCTGCGCACGGAGGCGACGGAGACGCTTGACCAGCAGCGGGTCGAACGCCAGGGCGTCCTCGCGGTCGATCAGCGCGTTGAGCACCTGGTAGTAGCGGGTCGCGGACATGTCGAACTTGTCGCGGATCGCCTGCTCCTTGGCCCCGGCGTACTGCCACCAGAGGCGCTCGAGGGCCAGGATCTCGCGGTCACGATCCGACAGGGACGCGGCGACGGCCGAGCCGTGCGCGTCGGTCCTCTCCACAGCACTCATGCTGCGATCGTACGGCACGAATCACACCCGTGTCATTCCCTTGGCGAGAACGCTTCCGGCGGGCAGTGGCACAGTGAGGGGCATGACCGTCACCACGCCCGTCCGCTGGGGCATCCTGGCCACGGGATCCATCGCCGCCAACTTCTGCCGCGACCTGTCCCTCGTCGACGACAACGAGATCGCCGCCGTCGGCTCGCGCCGCCCCGAGGCCGCCCGGGCCTTCGCCGACCAGTTCGGTGCCGCCCGCGCCCACGGCTCGTACGAGGAGCTCGTCGCCGACCCCGACGTCGATGTCGTCTACGTCGCGACGCCGCACAGCCGCCACCTCGAGGACGTCCTGCTGTGCCTCGAGGCCGGCAAGCACGTCCTGTGCGAGAAGGCGCTGACGATGAACGAGGCCGACTCGGTCCACCTCGTCGAGGAGGCCCGCCGCCGCGGGCTGTTCTTCGCCGAGGCGATGTGGATGCGCACGCAGCCCAACGTCCGGGCCATGCGAGACATCGCCCACGGTGGCGGCCTCGGCGAGGTCGTGCAGCTGCGCGCCGAGCTGGGCATGGTCGGCAAGAAGGAGCGCGAACGCCTGTGGGACCCGTCGCTCGGTGCCAGCGCACTGCTCGACGTCGGCATCTACCCGCTGACGTTCGCCCACCTGATCCTCGGCGAGCCCGTCGACATCGCCGCGACGGGCGTGCTGTCCGACCGCGGGGTCGACGTCAACGGCGGCGCGACGCTCACCTACGACTCCGGTGCCGTGGCGAGCATCGCCTGGACGCAGCTCGCCCAGGGCGACAACCGCGCCGTCATCGCCGGGCCGGCCGGACGCATCGAGGTGCCGGGCCGCTTCCACGAGCCGTCGGGGTTCTCGGTGGTCACCCCTGACTCGTCGACGTCCACGAGCCTGCCGGTCACGGGCCGCGGCTACTCGCACGAGATCGAGGAGGTCGCGGCGTGCCTGCGCCAGGGGCTCACGGAGTCGCCGCTGCTGCCGCTCGACGAGACGGTGTCGATCCAGCGACAGATGGACGAGATCCTGTCGCAGCTCGGCGTCGCTCCCCGGTAGGGCGACCCGTTCGGCGCTAGGGTGGCGCCATGGCCTCAGGCACCGCAGACTTCGTGGTGATCGCCAACCGGCTCCCGGTCGATCGCGTCACCGCCCCCAACGGCGAGACCCTCTGGCGCACGTCGCCCGGCGGCCTCGTCACGGCCCTCGAGCCCGTCATGAAGAGCAACGGCGGCGCGTGGATCGGCTGGCATGGCGCGGCCGACGAGAAGGTCAAGCCCTTCGACCACAACGGCATGCACCTCGTTCCGGTGCCCCTGACCGAGAGCGAGGTCGAGGAGTACTACGAGGGCTTCTCCAACGCGACGCTCTGGCCGCTCTACCACGACGTCGTCGCGCCCCCGGAGTTCCACCGCGAGTGGTGGGACGCGTACGTGCGGGTCAACCGGCGGTTCGCCGAGAAGGCCGCCGAGGTCGCCAACGAGGGTGCCGTCGTCTGGGTGCAGGACTACCAGCTGCAGCTCGTGCCGACGATGCTGCGCGAGCTGCGCCCCGATCTGCGGATCGGCTTCTTCCTGCACATCCCGTTCCCTCCCACAGAGCTCTTCCAGCAGCTGCCGTGGCGGCGCGAGATCCTCGAGGGGCTCCTGGGTGCCGATCTCGTCGGCTTCCAGATGCCCGGCGCGGCGCAGAACTTCGTGCGACTCGTGCGCCAGCGCGTCGGCCACAAGACGCACCGCGACATGATCTACCTGCCCGACGGGCGCACGGTGCTCGCCAAGGCGTACCCCATCTCGATCGACGCCGCAGGCTTCGAGGAGCTGGCCCGCACCCCCGAGGTCATCGCCCGGGCCGCGGAGATCCGCGAGAGCCTCGGCAACCCCAAGACGATCCTGCTCGGCATCGACCGGCTCGACTACACCAAGGGCCTCCGGCAGCGCCTGCGCGCCTTCGGCGAGCTCATCGCCGACGGCTCGGTGCACGTCGACGACGCGGTGTTCGTGCAGGTCGCGACCCCGTCCCGCGAGCGGGTGCAGCAGTACAAGCTGCTGCGCGACGACATCAACCGACTCGTCGGACGCATCAACGGCGACGTCGGACGCATCGGGCAGCAGCCCGTCACCTATCTGCACGCGTCCTACCCCCGCCAGGAGATGGCGGCGCTCTACCGGGCCGCCGACGTCATGGTCGTGACGCCTCTGCGTGACGGCATGAACCTCGTCGCCAAGGAGTACGTGGCGTGCCGCTACGACGACCAAGGTGCCCTGGTGCTCAGCGAGTTCGCGGGAGCGGCGTCCGAGCTGAAGTCGGCCTACCAGGTCAATCCGCACGACATCAACGGCATGAAGAGCATGATGCTGGCCGCGATCAACGCCGGCCCGCGCGAGAACGGCCGACGGATGAAGGCCATGCGCAAGCAGGTCATGGAGAACGACATCGAGCTGTGGGCCAGCAACTTCCTCGAGGAGCTCACGTCCGACCGCGAGCTGCACGAGAAGAACCCCCGCCCGGTCGCCTAGGTCTTCGTGACCTGCCCGGCCTCGACGTGCCACCGCTCGTCGAGGTCGACGTTGTCGAGCAGTCGGCGGTCGTGCGAGACCAGCAGGAGGGCGCCCTCGTAGGCGGCCAGCGCCAGCTCGAGCTGCTCGATGGCCGGCAGGTCGAGGTGGTTGGTCGGCTCGTCGAGCACCAGGACGTTGACCGAACGGCCCTGCAGCAGCGCCATCGCCGCACGCGTCCGCTCCCCCGGCGAGAGCCGGCCCACAAGGCTGCCGACCTGATCGGCCTTGAGCCCGAACTTGGCGAGCAGCGTGCGCGCATCGGCGGGTGACAGGTCGGGCACCGCCGCCTCGAACGCGTCGCCGAGGGTCACCTCGTCGGGCAGCACGGCGCGCGCCTGGTCGATCATGCCGACCGCGAGGGTCGCGCCCTGCGACGCCCGACCCTCGTCGGGCTCGATCTCGCCGAGCAGCAGGCGCAGCAGCGTCGTCTTGCCGGCACCGTTGGGGCCCGTGATGCCGATGCGGTCGCCCGCGTCGACCTGCACCGTGACGGGTCCGAGCGTGAAGTCGCCGCGCCGCACCACCGCACCGTCGAGCGTCGCCACGACCGAGCTCGACCGGGCCGCAGCGGCGATCTCGAAGCGCAGCTCCCACTCCTTGCGCGGCTCCTCGACCTCCTCGAGCCGGGCGATGCGCGACTCCATCTGGCGCACCTTCTGCCCCTGCTTCTCGGACGACTCGGTCTGCGCCTTGCGGCGGATCTTGTCGTTGTCGGGACTCTTCTTCATGGCGTTGCGGACGCCCTGCGAGCTCCACTCGCGCTGCGTGCGTGCGCGCGCCACGAGATCGGCCTTGGTGCCGGCGAACTGCTCGTAGGCCTCGCGGGCGTGCCGGCGGGCGACGTCGCGCTCCTCGAGGAACGACTCGTAGCCGCCGTCGTGCACCCGCACCTGGTGCTGCGCGAGGTCGAGCTCGACGACGCGGGTCACGCACCGCGACAGGAACTCGCGGTCGTGCGACACCAGCACGATGCCGGCCCGCATGCCGTCGACCATGCGCTCGAGACGGTCGAGGCCGTCGAGGTCGAGGTCGTTGGTCGGCTCGTCGAGCAGGACGACGTCGAACCGGCTCAGCAGCAGTGCGGCGAGCCCGACGCGGGCCGCCTGTCCTCCCGACAGCGACGTCATGAGCGCCTCGCCACCGAGGCCCAGCCGGAGGTCGCCGAGCACCGACGGGATGCGGTCGTCGAGGTCGGGCGCACCCGACGCCATCCAGTGGTCGAGGGCCGCGGCGTAGGCGTCGTCGGCCCCGGGCTCGCCCGAGCCGAGCCCCGAGGCGGTGCGCTCCATGGCCTCGGCTGCGGCCGTGGCTCCCGTGCGGCGGGCGAGGTAGGCCGCGACTGTCTCGCCCGTGACGCGCTCGTGTTCCTGCGGCAACCAGCCCACGAAGGCGTCCGACGGTGCCGCCGCGACGGTGCCGGCCAGCGGCGCGGTGTGCCCCGCGAGGATCTGCAGCAGCGTCGACTTGCCCGCCCCGTTGGCCCCGACGACCCCGACGACGTCGCCGGGAGCGACCGTCAGATCGAGGCCCTCGAACAGGGTGCGGTGGGCATGTCCCCCGGACAGGGCCTTCGCGACCAGGGTGGCACTCACCCTTCGATCGTCCCACAGGCAAGGATGGGCCCATGACCGCCGAGCAGATCGATGCCTTCTGGAGCGTGGCCCGCCACCAGACCCGCGCCAATCCCGTTCCCGGCTACCTCGGCACGTACGCGGGCGAGGCGCTCGCGCCCCCGGCCTGGGCCTTCGGGGCCACCGAGCAGCAGGCCGACGAGCTCATCGCGCTGGTGCTGGACGGCACCAAGACCGCGACGGCGGGTGCCCTGTGGGACTACGAGCAGGGCGACGAGCAGCTGCCACGGGTGGGCGATCTCGCGATCCTGCTCGACGGCTCCGAGCACCCGCGCGCCCTCGTCGAGGTCATGCAGGTCGACGAGGTCCCCTTCGAGGACGTCGACGCCGAGCACGCCTACCTCGAGGGCGAGGGCGACCGATCGCTCGAGCACTGGCGCACCGTGCACGAACGCTTCTTCACCGATCACGCGACCCACGACCGCGGGTTCTCGACGACCATGCCGGTCGTCCTCGAGCGGTTCAGGGTGCTCTACCCGCGCTGACGCCGACCTGTCAGGCTGCTGACATGGACGCAGGACACGACTTCACGGCCACGCCCGTCCTGGCGGGGCGACTCGTCCGTCTGGAGCCGCTGACACCTGAGCACGCTCCCGACGTGCTGGCCGCCGCCGACGACGACGAGGTCTTCCGGTGGTTGCCGTTCGTGCGGCCTCGCACGCTGGCCGAGGCCGAGACCCTCGTCTCGCGCTACCTCGACGGACCGACCGTGCCGTGGGTGCAGGTCGACGCCGCGGCCGGGGACGTCATCGGCATGACGACGTTCTACGACGTCGACGCCGCGATGCGCACCGTCGCGATCGGGTGGACCTGGCTCGCGCGGCGCGCGTGGCGCACGGGGGTCAACACCGAGGCCAAGCTGCTGCTCATGCGCCGCGCCTTCGACGACCTGGGCTGCGTGCGGGTCGTCTGGCACACCGACATCCGCAACGAGCGGTCGCAGGCCGCGATCGCCCGGCTCGGTGCGCAGCGCGAGGGCGTCATGCGCAAGCACAAGCTGCGCCCGGACGGTTCGTGGCGCGACACCGTCACGTTCTCGATGCTCGATGACGAGTGGCCTGCCGCCCGCGCAGCCTTGGAGGCCCGGCTCGGCCGCTAGGGTGGTCGCGATGACCGATGCCACCAGCGACGACCTGCCGACCCTTCCCGGAGCCTGGCGTGCGCGCGTCCCGGGCTACGCCGACATCGACGCGCTCGTGGCGCTGAGGCATCTCGACGAGCTGCAGGGCACCGGAGAGGCGCACATCGACCCGGCCGGCATCGAGTCGGAGGTCGCGGGCCAGGCCTCGTGGACACGGCGGCAGATCGTCGCCGTCGGCGACGACGACGTCCCCCGTGCGTGGATCACGGTGCACGACCGCGCCGCGGGACGCGCGCTGATCTGGGGCTACTTCGACCGCGACGTCCACGAGATCGACTCGATCGCCCGCGTGTTCTACGCGTGGGCCGAGGAGACAGCGGTCGGCATGGCACGCCTGCGCGGCATCACCGAGACCCGCCTCGACGAGAGCCCGTTCGCGACCGACACGCGCCAGGCCGGCTGGCTGTCGCTCGCCGGCTACACCAAGCGCCGCACCTGGCTGCACATGAACCGGACCGTGACGGCCGAAGACGCCGGGCTCGAGCCGCGCGCCGGTGTGCTGGTGCGTCCGGTCGAGAAGCACGAGAACGGCTTCCCGGTGGCCGCCGACCTGCAGACCGTCCACCAGATGCTCGAGGAGTCGTTCGAGGACCACTTCAACTCCTACCGCGAGAGCTTCTCGGAGTTCGTGCAGCGCCTGCGCGAGGAGCCCGGCCACCGCTGGGACCACTGGTGGCTGGCCTATGTCGAGCCCGAGGACGGGGGCGAACCGGTCGCCGCCGGCACCGTCGTGTGCTCGGTGCTGTCCGCCCCCGAGGGAGGCGTCGAGGGCTCCTACGTCGAGTACATCGGCGTCAACCGTGCCGCGCGCGGCCGCGGCGTCGCCAAGTCGCTGCTCGCGACCGTCATCGCCGACGCCGCCGAGCGCGGACGCGACCGGGTGGGCCTCGAGGTCGACGCCGACTCGCCCACGAGCGCAGACCAGCTGTACCTCGGCCTGGGCTGGGTCACCGACTACGCCACGGACTCGTGGTTCAAGGACATCCGGCTCGACGCCTGATCGCCGCCGGCCTCAGGCCAGCCGGCCGCGCTTGTGCTCGAAGATCAGGTTGGTCTCGGTCAGCGCGACCTCGGGCGCCGAGCTCAGGTGGTCGACGACGAACGCCCGTAGGTCGTCGGGGTCCTTCGCCGCGACGTGGACGTGGAAGTCGTCCGCCCCGGCCAGGAAGTAGACGTTGAGCACCTCGGCCATCCCGGCCAGGCGGTCGGAGAACTCGCTGATCGCGCCACGGGCGTCGCCGCGCAGCCGCACCGCGATCATGGCCTGGATGGGCCGGCCGAACCACGCGGGGTCGACCTCGGCGTGGAAGCCGGAGATGACGCCGCGGTCGACCAGCGACCGCACCCGCGTCAGGCACGTCGACGCCGCGACGCCCACCTCGGCGGCCAGCGCGTTGTTGGGCAGACGGCCCTGACGGCGCAGGGCCGACACGATCCGTTCGTCGAGGTCGTCGAGCTCGCGAACATCCTTCGCCACAGCGCCTCCCGGGCCGGTCAGATCGGCGGATCACACCGCCTGTCACCACTCTACAGAATCTTCTTCGCGCAGTTGCACACGCTTCCGCAGTTCCTTCACGATGGAGGTGCCTCCACCGTGGAGAGTGTCTTCTGAAGGAGCAGCCATGCTGGTCGGTGTCCCCCGCGAGATCAAGAACCACGAGTACCGCGTCGCCATCACGCCCGCCGGCGTGCACGAGCTCGTGCGCCACGGCCACGACGTCGTGATCGAGCAGGGTGCCGGTCTCGGCTCGTCGATCACCGACGACGAGTACGTCGCCGCGGGTGCCAAGATCCTCGGCACCGCCGACGAGGTCTGGGCGACCGCCGAGCTCGTGCTCAAGGTCAAGGAGCCGATCGCCGAGGAGTACGGCCGCATGCGCTCCGGCCAGACGCTGTTCACCTACCTGCACCTGGCCGCGTCGCGCCCGTGCACCGAGGCGCTGCTCGCCGCCGGGACGACGTCGATCGCCTACGAGACGGTGCAGCTCGCGGACGGCTCCCTGCCGCTGCTGGCCCCCATGTCGGAGGTCGCCGGCAAGCTCGCCCCCCAGGTCGGCTTCTACCACCTGATGCGCTCGGCCGGTGGCCGCGGCGTGCTGCCCGGCGGCGTGCCCGGCGTCCACCCCGCCGACGTCGTCGTCATCGGTGCCGGCGTCTCGGGCGTCCACGCGGCCCGCGTCGCGCACGGCATGGGTGCCAAGGTGCAGATCCTCGACCTCAACGTGCCGCGCCTGCGTCAGGTCGACGCCCAGTTCGGCGGTGCCATCACGACCGTCGCGTCCAACGCGTACGCGATCGAGAAGGCCGTCAAGGAGGCCGACCTCGTCGTCGGTGCCGTGCTGGTGCCGGGTGCCAAGGCCCCGACGCTCGTCAGCGACGCGCTCGTGGCCCAGATGCGTCCCGGCTCGGTGCTCGTCGACATCGCGATCGACCAGGGCGGCTGCTTCGAGAGCTCGCGCGCCACGACCCACGACGACCCGACGTTCGCGGTGGCCGACTCGATCTTCTACTGCGTCGCCAACATGCCCGGTGCCGTGCCGCACACGTCGACGTACGCGCTGACCAACGTCACGCTGCCGTACGCCGTGGCGCTCGCGAACAAGGGCTGGAAGCAGGCCGTCACCGATGACGCCGCGCTCGCCGGCGGCCTCAGCACCCACGAGGGCAAGCTCGTCAACGGCCCCGTCGGCGAGGCGCTCGGCATCGACGTCACCCCCCTCGCCGCGCTGTAGCCGGTACCGCCCGCCGGGGACGTCATCACATCAGTACCTGCGACAGCGCATCCGTGATGACGTCCCCGCTGGTCAGTAGCCCTGGTCGACGGGGACGGCCTCGCGTAGCGCCCGGTTGGACGCCAGGGCGATGACGACGGCCAGCCCGGCCGCCGCGACCGTGACGGCGAAGGCCGCGGTGTGCCCGTTCACGTCGGCGAGGCGTCCGGCCAGCGCCGCCCCCAGCGCGTAGCCGATGCCCGTCGCGCCGGCCAGCAGCGTCATCGCCGCGCTGACCCGGTGCACCGGCACGAGGATGCCCGCGAGGGCGAAGTTGCTGATCATGTAGGGCGCGACCGCGAAGCCCAACAGCGCGATGACGAGCACGAGCGACGGAAGCGAGTCGACCAGCAGGAGCGGGGCGGCGAGCACCAGCAGCGCCAACGCGGCCACGGCCATGCGGGTCGCGTAGAGCACCCGCTCGGGCAATCCCGTGATCGCGAGGCCTGCGATGACGCTGCCGATGCCGAGGACGGCGTGGATCAGGCCCGCGAGCCCGGCCTGCCCCTCCGCGGTGGCCAGCACCGTCGTGCCGGTCTGCACGCTGCCGAAGATCATGCCGATGCACAGCTGGGCCATCACGAGCACCGTGAAGACCCCCGTCCACAGCGGCTCGCTGCCCTCTCCGGCGGCCACGGTGCGGCGCGCGACCAGGGCGGAGGTCGGGTGCACCGCGAACCACGACCCGAACACCGCCAGCACCACCGCGGCCGCGAGCAAGGCGCCGGCCGGCTCGGCCACGATCGCGAGCACGCCGATCATCGCCGGGCCCAGCACGAACGAGGCCTCGTCGGCGGCACCCTCGTACGAGAACGCCGCGTCGACCAGGCGACGCTGGTCGCCGCTCTCACGCGTGATGGGCCGCCACCGCACGCGGGCCAGCGGACCGACCTGCGGCATCACGAATCCGGTCAGGCCGGCCAGCAGGAAGATGAGGCCCTGCGGGGCACCCGGATCGGTCACGGCGACGACGCCCGCGAGCCCGGCGGCACCCGCGAGCGACTGCACCAGCACGACGGGGCGCTGGCCGATGCGGTCGGTCAGCGTGCCGAACAGCGGCGCTCCGACGGCGTTCGAGACCGCCAGGATGCCCGCCGCGGCACCGCCGACGCCGTAACGCCCGGTCGTCTCGCTGACCAGCACCAGGACGCCGAGCTGGCTCATGGCAAGCGGGATCCGCCCGAGGAAGGCTACGAGGATGTAGGCGGGCCCGACGATCCGCAGGAGCGCGCGGTACGCGGCGATGGCTGACACAGCCGGACCAGCCTACCGTCGATCGGCTCGGCGTCCCGACCGCGGATACGCTCGTGACGTGCCACCCACCAGAGCCAGGATCGCGACGTCCGGCGTGTTCGCGCTCAACGGCTTCCTGCTCGGCATGTGGATCGTCAACATCCCGACGATCAAGGACCGCACCGGCGTCGACCAGGCCGATCTGGGGCTCATGCTGCTGGTGCTGGGCGGCATGGCGTGGATCGGCATGCAGCTCTCGGGCCCGGCGGTCGACCGATTCGGCAGCCGCCCCGTGGCGATCCTCGCGACGATCGCCCTGGCGGCGACGCTGCCCGGCCCGGGCTTCGCCACGAGCGGCGGCCAGCTCGTGGCGGCGCTCGCCGTGGTCGGCTTCTTCAACGGGTTCATCGACGTCGCCCAGAACGCGCAGGCCGTGGTCGTCGAGCGGGAGTACCGGCGTCCCATCATGTCGGCGTTCCACGCCTTCTACTCGTTGGGCGCGCTCCTCGCGTCGATCCTGGGCGGCGGCCTGATCGCACTCGGGGTGGACGTGCGGACGACCCTCGTGGTCGCCGCCGTCATCGGCGTCGCGGCTGCCGCCGGGGTCCGCCCGTTCCTCATCCCGGCACCCGCCCCCGTCGAGGACGCTCCGGCCAAGGGCCGTGCACCCTGGACGTCGAAGGTCCTGCTGCTCGGGCTGCTGGCGTTCTCTCTGCTCCTGGCCGAGGGCGTCGCGTACGACTGGAGCACGATCCACCTGCGCGACTCGCTCGGCTCGAGCGAGACGATCGCCGCCGTCGCCTACGGCGCGTTCTCCGCCGC
Source organism: Aeromicrobium fastidiosum (assembly GCF_017876595.1). Lineage (NCBI taxonomy): Bacteria > Bacillati > Actinomycetota > Actinomycetes > Propionibacteriales > Nocardioidaceae > Aeromicrobium > Aeromicrobium fastidiosum. The sequence continues at coordinate 388,713 of NZ_JAGIOG010000001.1, forward strand.
GATGACGATCGTGCGGCTGCTGGCCGACCGGGTCGTCGCGGCCTGGGGACCGGCCGTCTACGTCAGTCGTGCCGCGTTGGTCGGGGCGCTCGGACTGCTCGGTGCCGCGCTGGCACCCGACGCGGGGCTCGCGATCGTCGCGTGGGCGGTCTTCGGCGTCGGGCTGGCCGGCTGCGTGCCGCAGTTCTTCTCGGCCGCGGGCAACGTCGACCCCGCGGCGTCCGGCACGTACCTCGCCCGGGTCACCAGCATGGGCTACGTCGGGCTGCTCGCCGGGCCGTCGGTCATCGGCCTGCTGACGCACTGGATCCCGCTGACGACCGCCTTCGCGCTGCCGATCGTCGGATGTCTCGCGGCCGGCCTGCTCGCCCCGCGCGCCTTGGCCCCTGCCCCGAAGGAGCGCGCATGATCCGGCCGCTCCATGAGCTCGTGGCCCCCGACTGGGCCGAGGCGCTCGAGCCCGTCGCCGACCGCATCGCCGAGATGGGCGAGTTCCTGCGAACCGAGATCGCGGCCGGGCGCACCTACCTGCCCGCCGGCGACCGGGTGCTGCGGGCCTTCGCCGAGCCGATGGCCGATGTCAAGGTGCTCATCACGGGCCAGGACCCCTACCCCACGCCCGGCCACGCGGTCGGGCTGTCGTTCTCGGTCGAGCCCGACGTGCGTCCGCTGCCACGCAGCCTGGTCAACATCTTCACCGAGCTGCAGTCCGACCTCGGCATCGCACCGGCCACCTCGGGAGACCTGACGCCGTGGAGCCGCCAGGGCGTCCTGCTGCTCAACCGCGTGCTGACCGTGGCACCCGGCGAGGCAGCCAGCCACCGACGCAAGGGGTGGGAGGCCGTCACCGAGCAGGCGATCCGGGCGCTGGCCGCACGCGACCGTCCGCTTGTGGCGATCCTGTGGGGACGCGATGCGCAGAGCCTCCGCCCCCTGCTGGGCGACGTGCCCGCGATCGAGTCGGCGCACCCCAGCCCCCTGTCGGCATCGCGCGGCTTCTTCGGCTCACGCCCCTTCAGCCGCGCCAACGAGCTGCTCGTGGCACACGGCGCCGAGCCCATCGACTGGGCGCTGACTGACTAGGCTGTTCGGGTGGCCGAGCAACCGAGGATCAGGGACAGGGGCGTCGTCATCGACGACGCCTTCGCAGGTCTGCAGCGATGGGGTCTGCGCCTCGTCGTGATCGCCGCGGCGGCCTACGTCGTCGGCTGGGGCATCGGTCATGTCTGGATGGTCCTGTTCCCCGTCTCGATGGCCCTGATCGTCGCGACGGTGCTGTCGCCGCCCGTGTCGTGGCTGCGCTCGAAGGGCGCACCGGCCGCCCTGGCCGCCGGCGTCGTGATCGTGGCATTCCTCGCGACGCTGGGCGGCATCGTCACGTTCCTCATCCCCCAGGTCACCGAGCAGGCGGGCGAGATCGCGTCGAGCGCGTCGGACGGCCTGCAGGAGGTGCGCAACTGGCTCACGGGCGAGCCGTTCAACCTGTCCGAGAACCAGATCTCCGCGGCCATCGCAGCCCTGCAGGACAAGCTGCAGGACAGCGCGAGCGCGATCAGCTCGGGCGTCTTCACGACCATCAGCACGGCCACGTCGATCATCATCAACATCGTCCTGATCCTGATGCTGTCGTTCTTCTTCATCAAGGACGGCCACCGGTTCCTGCCGTGGCTCAACACCCTCGGTGGTCACCGCGCCGGCGACCACCTGACCGAGGTGCTCGGACGCGTGTGGAACACGCTCGGCAGCTTCATCCGCACCCAGACGCTCGTGTCGTTCATCGACGCGCTGATCATCGGCATCGGCCTGGCGATCCTCGGCTCGCCCTTGGCGCTGCCACTGGCCGTCATCACGTTCTTCGGCGGCTACATCCCGATCGTCGGCGCGTTCATCAGCGGCGGTGTCGCGGTGCTCGTGACCCTCGTGACCAACGACTACAAGGACGCGCTGATCGCGCTGGTCATCGTCGTCGCGGTGCAGCAGCTCGAGGGCAACGTGCTGTCGCCGATCCTGCAGGGCAAGACCATGAACCTGCACCCCGCGGTCGTGCTGCTCAGCGTCACGGCGGGCGGCTCGCTGTTCGGCATCACGGGCGCGTTCCTGGCGGTGCCGGTCGCCGCGACGGTCGCCGAGATCCTGCGCTACGTCAACGAGCGCATCGACGACTCGGTGTCGGTGCTGGCACCCAAGGACGACGGCCGGGCGGCCGAGATCCTCGCCAACGACGAGCTAGCCGACTGACAGAGCGGCCGACACGGCGTCGCGGAAGCTCGCGACGCCCCCGGCCGGAGCCCCGACGAGGTCGTCGAGGTCGTGCTCGCGGCACACCATGTCGAGCATCAGGCTCTCGATCAACGAGCTCGCGAGACTCGTCGGCACGGGCGCGAGGATGCCGGCCCACAACGCCGCCGTGCGCGGAAGCAGCACCGGCACCGTCAGGATCGGCCGCCTGCGCAGCCCCGCGACCTCGGCGTAGACGGCGATCAGGTCGCGGTACGGCAGCGCATCGGCACCGCCGATGTCGAACGCTCGGCTGACGTCGGCGGGCAGGTCGGCGGCCGTCACGAGGTAGTGCAGCGCGTCGTCGATCGCGATCGGCTGCACCCGGTTGGCGAGCCAGTCGGGGCCGACGACGACCGGCAGCCGCTCGGTCACGGTGCGCAGCAGGTCGAACGAGACCGAGCCGGCGCCCACCACGATGCCGGCCTGCAGGACCGCGGTCGGCACGCCCGACTCGACCAGGATCTGCCCCACCTCGCGCCGCGACTCCAGGTGCGGCGACAGCGCGACGTCGTCGGGGTAGAGCCCGCCGAGGTAGACGATGCGCGAGACGCCCCGGGCTCGGCAGGCCTGGCCGAACCGGGTCGCGATCGTGCGGTCGCGGACCGCGTAGTCGTACGTGCCGGTCATCGAGTGGATCAGGAACCACGCGACGTCGACGCCGTCGGCCGCCCGGTTCAGCACCTCGACGTCCTGGGCGTCGCCCTCGACGACGTCGACCTGTGACGCCCACGGCTGTCCGTCGAGCCCCGCGGCGTCACGGGTCAGGACCCGCACGGTCCAGCCGTCGGCGAGCAGCCGGTCGACGACGTTGGCACCGATGTATCCCGTGGCCCCGGTGACGAGGGCGCTGCGGTGGGCGGCAGGCATGGATCGACCATCGCACGGCGCCGACGGCGTCGCCTCCCGAGTCGTGCGAGGATCGAGGGAATCGACAGGAGGTGGCCCCGATGGCAGGACGACTGGTGCGTCGCACCCGCGTCACGCGGTTCGCCGCCGACGGGTCGTCGATCGGACGCGAGGACTCGCTGGCCGTCGAGGAGCCACTCGAGATCCGCGTCAGCGGCAGCTCGTTCTCGGTCACGATGCGCTCGCCGGGCGACGACTTCGACCTCGTCGGCGGCTTCCTGGTGTCCGAGGGCGTCGTCTGGGACGCCGACCAGCTCGCGTCGATGCGGTTCTGCGCCGGCACCGACGACCAGGGCCTGCAGACGTTCAACGTCATCGACGCCGAGCTGAGCCCCGGCACCGCCCCGCCCGACCTGAGCCTCGAGCGGCACGTCTACACGTCGAGCTCGTGCGGCATCTGCGGCACGGCCTCGATCGACGCGGTGCACAAGGCCACGCACTTCAGCCTGGGCGACGACGACACGTCCTGGAGCAGCGCCCTGCTGGGTTCATTGCCCGACCGCCTCCGAGAGCACCAGAAGGTGTTCGACCGCACCGGCGGCGTCCACGCGGCCGGGCTGTTCTCGACCGACGGCGAGCTGCTCTGCCTGCGTGAGGACGTCGGCCGGCACAACGCGGTCGACAAGGTCGTCGGCTGGGCCCTGCGCGAGCGGCGACTCCCCCTGCGCGGCACCGTGCTGCAGGTGTCGGGGCGCGCGTCGTTCGAGCTCGTCCAGAAGGCGCACATGGCCGGCATCCCGGTGCTGGCCGCCGTCTCGGCACCGTCGTCCCTGGCCGTCGAGCACGCGGAGTCGGCCGGCATGACGCTGCTCGGGTTCAGTCGCGGGGGCGGGTTCAACGTCTATGCGGGAGTTCACCGGATCACGACACCCTCGCCCTCGTAGACTGTCCCGGTCTGCCGCTCCTGGCACGGTGCAGACACCGGCCCTCGCGAACAGGTAGATGGATCTCCGTGAACGACAGCAGCACCTTCAGCGCCTCCCCGCAGACGACCCTCGTCGACGCAGGACGGCTGGCAGCGCTGGCGGCGCTCGGACTGACGGAACGGTCGGACCCGGGCATGGAGCGGTTCGCCGAGCGCGTGCGCGACCAGCTGGGCGTCCCCGTGTCGCTGGTGTCGCTGGTCCAGCATGATCAGCAGGTCTTCCCGGGCATGTGCGGGCTGCCCGACCCCTGGGCGAGCCGCCGCGCCACGCCGCTGAGCCACTCGTTCTGCCAGCACGTCGTCACGACCGGCGAGCCGCTCGTCGTCGAGGACGCCCGCCTGGCACCGCTGGTGCGCGACAACCTCGCGACGATCGAGATCGGGGTCGTCGGCTACGCCGGATCACCCCTGACCGACGACCGTGGTCACGTGCTCGGATCGCTCTGCGCGATCGACACCAAGCCCCGGCGGTGGACCGAGCGTGAGCTGGCGATCCTGCACGACATCGCGACCGACTGCTCCAACGAGCTGCGGCTGCGGCTCGCCAGGCTCGACGCCGAGCTCGAGCGCGAGCGACGCGACGCGATCGATGCCGAGCTGCAGATCGCGCTGACCCGGTCGCAGCAGCTCCTGAGCGTCGCCGAGGTGCTCAACGCGTGCCGCTCGATCGACGACGTGCGCCGCGCCCTCGACAGCTTCGTCGACCCCCGCAGCGGGCTGATCGAGCTCACGGTGCACCTCGACGCCAGCCGGCCGCGCCTGGCCGCCGACACCGAGCTCGTGGTCGTCGCCGACATCGAGGCCCCCGACAGCCGGCTCGACGCGGACGAGCGCTCGGCCCTGCGGCAGCGCGGGGCGCGGAGCGTGGCCTACCTGCCCCTGCACGGCTCGGGTCCCCTGCTGGGGCACGTGGAGCTGGTCTGGGACGCCCCCCGCGACATGGAGCCGCAGGAGCGTCCCATGGCCGCGGCCCTCGCCGCCTACACGGGCCAGGCGCTGGAGCGCGCGATCCTCATCCAGAACCGCATCGACGTCGCCCGCGAGCTGCAGGCAGCGATGCTCGCCCCGCTGCCCCGCGAGACGGGTCTCGACCTGGCCGCGTGCTACCTGCCGGCGATGGCCGAGGAGCAGATCGGTGGCGACTGGTACGACGCCTTCGTGCTGCCGGGGGGCGACGGCGGGGGCGCGTCGGTCGTCGTCAGCGTCGGCGACGTCACGGGCCACGACATCGCGGCGGCGACGGTCATGGGCCAGGTGCGCGCGATGCTGCGGCAGACCGCCTGGGACCACCCCGATGCCGCGCCATCGGCCCACCTCGCCGGGCTCGAGCTCGCGTGCGAGGCCTTCGACATCCCCGCCAGCGGCACGGCCGTCGTGGCACGCCTGACCCCCGTGCCGGGCACGGGCCGCTGGCAGATGACGTGGGTCAATGCGGGCCACCCGCCGCCGCTGGTCGTCGAGCCCGAGGGCCGCACCGGCTTGCTGACCGACCACGACATGCTGTTCGGGTATCCCGATCTCGCGACCCGGTCACGTCGGGACCACATGATCGAGCTGCAGCCGGGAGCGACCGTCGTGCTCTACACCGACGGCATCACCGACGAGTCGTCGATCGACCGCGACGACCAGGTCGTGGCCCTCGTCGACGTCGTCGGCCGCACCCGCGCCCAGGGATCGCAGGCTGTCGTCCGGGCGCTGGCCGACCGGTTCGTCGACATGTCCGACGACGTCGTCGCGCTGGTGCTGCAGGTGCCCCCGGCCGACGCGTAGGCGTCAGCGCACGACGTCGAACACGTTCTTCTGGATGCCGTTGGAGTAGACCTCGTGCTCGACGAGCGACAGCTTCGTGGCGTCGACGTCGGAGGTGCCGAACAGCCGCCGGCCCGCGCCGAGGAGCAGCGGGAACACCAGCAGGTGGTAGCGGTCGACGAGGCCCGCATCGGCCAGTCCCTGCGCCAGGGTCGCGCTGCCGTGCACCGCGATGGGGCCGCCCTCGGTCTGCTTGAGCGCGGCGACCTCGTCGAGCGACGACAGCACCGTCGCCGGCCACCTCTCGTCACCCTCGGTCAGGGTCGTCGAGACGACGTAGCGGGGCATCGCGTTGTAGCCCGCGAAGTCGTCCATCGTCGGCCACACGGGGGCGAACGCCTCGTACGACACCCGGCCCAGCAGCAGCGCCGCGGTCTCCTCCTGCTCGCGGCCCTTGATCTCGTAGGCCTCGGGGACGAACTCGACGTCCTTGAACGTCCAGCCCGCGTTGCGGTATCCGGCCTCGCCGCCCGGTGCCTCCATGACGCCGTCGAGGGACACGAACGAGGTGACGATGAGGGTGCGCACGGATTCTCCTGGGGTGGTCGGGCGACCCAGCCTGTCAGTCCGTCACGGGTCTGTCACGCACCCGTGGGCAGCGTCCGCTCCAGGATCGCCGCGACGTCGAGGCCTGCCGGCAGCGTGCCGTAGGCGGTGCCCCAGTCGCCGCCGAGTCGCGAGGCGCAGAAGGCGTCGGCGACGGCCGGCGTGGCGTGGCGGACGAGCAGTGAGGCCTGGAAGACCAGCGCGAGCTGCTCGACGACGCGCCGGGCCCGGTGCTCGATGTCGTCGAACGACGTCAGCTCCTTCTTGAGCCGCACAAGCGCATCGTCGAACCGGGCGTCGGAGCCCTCGGCCTGCTCGACCTCGCCGAAGTAGACGTCGAGCGTGTGCGGCTCGCGTGCCATCGCCCGCAGCGCGTCGAGCGCCGCGACGTTGCCGGAGCCCTCCCAGATCGACATCAGGGGTGCCTCGCGGTAGAGGCGCGGCAGGTCGGAGTCCTCGATGTAGCCGTTGCCGCCCAGGCACTCGAGCGCCTCGCCGACGACCATCGGGGCCCGCTTGCAGACCTGGTACTTCGTGACGGCCAGGGCGATGCGCCGCAGTGCCGCCTCCTGCTCGTCGCCGCGGATCGCCCGGTCGTTGGCGCCGGCGAGGCGCATCATCGCGGTCGTCGCGGCCTCGGACTCCAGGGTCAGGTCGGCGAGCACGTTGCGCATCAGCGGCTGGTCGACCAGCTGCCGACCGAAGGCCGACCGGTGCCGGGCGTGGTGCGTCGCCTGGACGAGCGCCGAGCGCATCGCGGTCGACGATCCGATGACGCAGTCGAGGCGGGTCATGTTGACCATCTCGACGATCGTCCGCACGCCCCGGCCCTCCTCGCCGACGAGCCAGCCGGAGGCACCGTCGTACTCGATCTCGGAGGACGCGTTGGAGCGGTTGCCGAGCTTGTCCTTGAGCCGCATGAGCTGCAGGCTGTTGCGCTCGCCGCCGGGCAGGACGCGCGGCACCATGAAGCACGACAGGCCCGACCCGGTCTGCGCCAGCGTCAGGAACAGGTCGGACATCGGCGCACTCGTGAACCACTTGTGCCCCACCAGCTCGTAGGTGCCGTCGGGACGTTCGGTCGCCGTCGTCGTGTTGGCCCGCACGTCGGAGCCGCCCTGCTTCTCGGTCATCGACATGCCGGCGATGAGCCCCCGCTTGGTCGCGGGATCGGCCAGGACCGGGTCGTACTCGCGGCCCGTCAGCAGCGGCTCGAACTGCGTCGCGAGGTCGGGGGCCGCCCGCAGCGCCGGGACGACGGCGTACGTCATCGAGATGGGGCAGCCGTGCCCGGCGTCGACGTTCCAGACCGCGAACTTGGCGGCTCGCGCGACGTGTGCTCCGGGACGGTCGTCGGCCCACGGAGCCCCGTGCAGCCCGTGACCGACCGCGGTGCGCATGAGCTCGTGGTACGACGGCGTGTACTCGACCTCGTCGATGCGGTGGCCGTAGCGGTCGTGCGTGTGCAGGACGGGCTTGTCGCGCTCGGCGACGCGCCCGAGGTGCTGCGCCTCGGCCGTGCCGGCGAGGCGACCGAGCGCGGAGACGTCCTCGAGCGCCCATCCGGCGCCCTCGCGCTCGAGCCCCTCACGCAGGGCCCGGTCGTCGCTGGTGTCGTGGCCGACCAGCGGCGGGACCTGGTTGAGCACCTCGTGGGTCGTCATGACTCGATGTTACGACCTGTTGCTCGACTGTCAACTATTTCGTAACAGCACGGGTGGTCGGACGGCGTGTGGCAGAGTGGCCGCCGTGACCGCGTACGCACCTCTCTCGGCACGCTCGGTCGTCCTCAGCCTGATCCTCGGCACGCCGTCGCGGGCCCTGACCGCGGCCCAGCTCGCCGACGCGGCCCGCCACGTCGGCATCAATCCCGCGACGGTGCGCGTCGCGCTGACCCGGGCGGTCGCGAGCGACGAGCTGGTGCGGGACGGATCGCTCTACCGCCTGGGCCCGCGGCTGGTCGAGCGCCGCGAGCGCCAAGACGCCCACGCATCGGTCACCGCGTGGGACGGGACGTGGGAGACGGTCGTGGTCGTGACATCGGGGCGCTCGAGCAGCGACCGCGCCGCGCTGCGCACCCTGCTGACCCGGGCGAGGCTCGCCGAACTGCGTGAGGGCGTGTGGATGCGTCCGGCCAACCTGCGCCGCGAGACCCCGGCGGACGCGTCGGTCGACGTCCGGACGTTCTCCACGACGTCCGACGACCCTGCCGGCCTCGTCGCCGACCTGTGGGACCTCTCCGGCTGGGCGGCCGAGACCCGCCGCGTCGTGACAGCCCTCGAGCGCACCCGACAGCCGGGTGAACGACTCGCCGTCGCGGCGCACCTCGTGCGCCACCTCTCGGACGATCCACTGCTTCCGGCCGAGCTGGCGCCCGCCGACTGGCCTGCCGACGAGGCCCGCGCGGCCTACAGCAGCTATCTCGCCGAGCTGGAGGACGTGGTCAGCGCCGGGCGAACACGTCGTCGTCCGGCCTGATGACCGCACCGGTGCTCGCAGCGTACGAACGGTCGATCGCGGCCAGGACCTGGTCGAGCGTCTGATCGCGCGACGCGTCGGGAGTCCCGGCGAGCGGTCCGTCGATGTGCAGGAGCGAGAAGCCGTGGACGACGGACCAGCACGTGGCCTCGGCACCCACGCGGGCGTCGGTCGACAGGTAGCCGACCGCGACGAGCCCGTCGAGGGCCGCGCTCAGCATCCCGTACGGATCGACGGAGGGGTCGAGTGCGAGGTCGATCTCGCCGTCGGGACCGGGCTGCGGCCTGACGGCGAACGCACTGCGGAACAGGCCCGGCTCGGCCAGTGCGTAGGCGACATAGCCCTCACCGACCGCCATCAGGCGCTGGCGTGCCCGCAGCACCGCGTCGACGGGGCCGGTGCGCTCGACGGCGTCGAGCCGCAGCTGCATCGACTCGACGAGCCCCCGCATGGCCCGGACCGCGACCTCGGCCACGAGCTCGTCGCGGTGGGCGAAGTGCCGGTAGGCCGCACTGTGCGACACACCCACGGTGCGGGCGAGATCGCGCAGCCCGATGCCGTCGGGCCCATTGGTGCGGGCGGCCTCGACGGCGGCCTCGACCAGCGCCTCGCGCAGGTTGCCGTGATGGTAGGACGAGGCGGGCATGGCCTCACGGTAGCCGTCAGACGCGACCGCTCGCGGCGTCGACCCCGTCGGCGAGTCGGGCACCCGGCAGCGACACCAGCGCGGCGACAGCACCGACGAGGCACAGGAGTCCGACCACGGTGCAGCTCACCGCGAGCCCGTGGATGAAGGCGTCGTCGACAGCGCTCTCGAGACCTGGCACCCGCTGCGCCAGCGCGTGGGCCAGACCGACGGAGTCGGCGGCCGCAGCGCTCGTCGCCGTGTCGACGCGTCCCGTCAGCTGGTCGACCAGCCGGTCACCGTACCGGAACGAGAACAGGGAGCCCACGACGGCGACGCCGAGCGTGCCGCCGAGCTCGCGGGTCGCGTCGTTGACCGCCGAGCCGACTCCGGCACGGGCCGGCGGCAGCACCTGCATGATCGACTCGGTCGCCGGCGTGCTGACCAGGCCGATGCCGACTCCGAGCAGCACCATCTGGGGCACGATGACCGTCGCGTAGTCGACGTCCGCCCCGATCGTCGAGATCCACAGGAACGATGCACCCATCATGGCCAGGCCCGGCGTGACGACGGCCTTGGTGCCGAGTCGCGGGGCGAGCGCACCGCCGATGAGCGACGCGGCGGCGATCGACACCGCGACGGGCAGGAACCGCAGGCCGGTCTGGAGCGCCGAGTAGTCGCGGACGAACTGGAAGAACTGCGTGATGAGGAAGACGAAGCCGAACAGCGCGAAGAACGCGATCGTCACGGCGGCACAGGCGGCGCTGAACCGTCGGTCGAGGAACAGCGTCACGTCGACCATCGGATGCTCGACGGCCCGCTCCACCGACACGAACGTCAGGACGAGCGCGGCCGCCACGACGAACCCGGCGACCGTCTCCGGGCTGCCCCATCCGTGGTCGGGTGCCTCGATGATCGTCCAGGTCAGGATGCCGAGCGCCGCGACCGACACGAGCAGACCGGCGATGTCGATGCGCGGGACGCCAGGGTCGCGCGACTCCGGCACGAACGCCGCGGCCATGCCCGCCGCCAGGAGGCTCACGGGCACGAGCGCCCAGAACACGCTGTGCCACGAGAAGTGGCTCAGCAGCAGGCCACCGCCGACCGGTCCGAGGGCGACGCCGATCCCGACCGACGCACCCCACAGCCCCAGTGCCGAGGCGCGTTCGCGTCGCTCCGTGAACGTGTTGGCGATGATCGACAGCGTCGTCGGGAAGATCAGGGCGGCGAACACGCCCATCGCGACGCGCAGCGCGATGAGCTCACCACTGGAGTCGGCCAGCGCCGCGAGGATGCTGCTGAGGGCGAAGCCCAGCAGGCCGAGGATGAGGGCCGGACGCCTGCCGAACCGGTCGGACAGGCTGCCCATCGCCAGGACCAGGGCGGCGAAGGCCAGGTTGTAGCCGTCGACGATCCACAGCAGCGACCGCGTGCCCGCCTGCAGCTCGTCGGCGAGGGTCGGCAGCGCGATGTTGACGATCATCGTGCTGAGGTTGATCGTCAGGGCCGCGAGGCAGACCGTGAGCAGGACGAGCGGCTTGCGGACCATGGCGTGGGACATCCTTGAAGTAGACGGTGACAACATCCACTCTGGGGGTCGATGTTGCCACTGTCAAGATGCATGCCGAGCGGTCCGCCGTCGGTCAGGCCAGGTTGCGCTCCGCCGCCCGCCGGACGAGCGCAACGAACTCCGAGTGGTCGACCGAGCCGCCGGCCGGGACGTCGATCGCCCGGCGCGTGCCCGCGTCGAGGCTGGCGTTGAACAGCCCCGCCGGGTCGTCGACCGACGCTCCCTTGGCGAACGTCACCTTGACCTTGTCCTTGTAGGTCTCGACGGTGCAGATCAGCCCGCCGCTCGAAAAGGTCGGCACACCGTCGGGATTCGACGGCTTGCGCCACTTGACCTCCTCGGTCACGTCGGGAAGCGCCTCGACGATCCACGCCCTCAGCTGCTCGACGCTCTCTGCCCGCCAGTCGTTGTCCATGGGCGCGACTCTACTCAGGCAACCGACGCGCCGTCCCCCTCGAAAACCCCTACGATCTGAGGGTGACATCCGTCGTCGTCCGCACCGAGCTCGACCACGTCGTGCTCGAGGTCAGCGGCGACATCGACCTGGCCACGGCTCCCCAGCTGCGCGACGCGGGTCTGCGCGCCCTCGGCATCGAGCCGACGCGGGTCGTCATCGACCTCACGGACGTGACGTTCATCGACTCGTCGGGACTGGGCGTCCTGGTGCTGCTGCGCCGCAAGGCCCGCACCCACCGCAGCGAGCTGGCCCTGGTCTCGAACAGCCGTGTCGACGCGGTGCTGCGCGTCTCGGGGCTCGAGCACGTCTTCACGATCAGTCGCGGTACTGCAGCTCCGCGGTGACTCTCAGGCCGTCGGTGTGCTCGACGGTCCAGGCGTCGCAGATGTGCTCGACGATCGCGAGCCCCCGGCCGCGCGCACCGTCGTCGCTGAACGAGACCTTGCGCAGGGTCGAGGGCGGGCCACCGTCGCACACGCTGATGCGCACCATGCCGTCCTCGATGCACCACGAGACGTCGATCTGGCCGTCGGTGTCAGGCTGCCCGTGCTCGAGGCCGTTGGCCACCAGCTCGGCCAGCACGAGCTCGGCGTCGTCGACGAACGTGGCCCGCAGGTCCCGCGATTCGAGGTCGCGCCGCAACCGGTGACGCGCGACCCGGCCGCTCGCGAGCTCGAACGGGAGCTGGAACGAGGTGCACGGATCGTCAGCGGGCTGCTGCGCGTGTCGAGAGGTCATCCCCTCACTTCTACCCCATTGCGGTCAGGTCAAGCTCAGGCGGCCTTGGCCATGTCGGCCTGGCGACGCAGCTGGTCCTTGAGCTCGATCGCGCGACGGACCTTCTTGCCGCCCGTCGTCATCTTGTAGAGCTTGACGAGCTGCGAGGGGACGTTCTTCGGCGTCGTCTCGGCGAGCCACTCGTTGGGCAGCGAGAGGCGGACGATCTTGTGCCACGCGGAGTAGACCTGCTTCGGCAGCGGTGCCGAGATGTAGTTGAGCTCGTACTTGTCGAACAGCGCCTTGACCTGCGGGGCGATCTCGGCGTACCGGTTGCTCGGCAGGTCGGGGAACAGGTGGTGCTCGATCTGGAAGCTCAGGTTGCCCGTCATGAGGTGCATCAGCGGGCTGCCGGAGATGTTGGCCGAGCCGAGCATCTGGCGCAGGTACCAGTCGCCGCGGGTCTCGCCGTCGATCGACGTCTTCTCGAACGTCTCGACACCCTCGGGGAAGTGCCCGCACATGATGACCGAGTGGGTCCACAGGTTGCGCACGACGTTGGCCGTGAAGTTGGCGGCCAGCGTCGGCACGAACGAGCCGGTCGGCAGCGACAGCGCGGGGTGCACGAGGTAGTCCTTCGTGGCCTGCTGGCGGATCTTCTTCAGGGTCTGCTTGGCGCGGGCCTTGAAGTCGTCGCTGCGCTTGTCCTTCGGGATGGACAGGTTCTTGCCGAGCTCGAGGTCGTACGCCGCGATGCCGTACTCGAAGAAGCACGCGTTGACGAAGTTCCACAGCGGCTGTGCCAGGTAGAACGGCACCCAGCGCTGGTCCTCGTCGACGCGCATGATGCCGTAGCCGAGGTCGTTGTCCTTGCCGACGACGTTGGTGTACGTGTGGTGCAGCTCGTTGTGGCCGTGCTTCCACTGGTCGGCGGGGCTCGCGTTGTCCCACTCCCACGTCGTCGAGTGGATCTTCGGGTCACGCATCCAGTCCCACTGGCCGTGCATGACGTTGTGCCCGATCTCCATGTTCTCGAGGATCTTGGCGACGCTGAGGCCCGCCGTGCCGACCAGCCAGAACGGCGGGAACACCGAGAACAGCAGCATGGCGCGGCTGCCGGCCTCGAGACCCCGCTGGGACTTGATGATCTTGCGGATGTACGCGGCATCGCGCGAGCCGCGGGTGTCGAGGACCTCCTGGCGGATCGCGTCGAGCTCGCGTCCCAGGGTCTCGATGTCCTCGGTGGTCAGGTGCGCGGTCGGGTCGACGGTCTTCTGCTGGATCGTGGTCATGACGTGGCTCCTAGGTGACATGCGCCGGCTGCGGCGCTGATGCAGGTCTGGATGGGGACTCCGCCGTGGGCGGACGAGATGGGGTCGACGGTCGTGATGGCACCGTTGCGCAGATCGCGCACCGAGCCCTCGCGCAGCGGCAGCACGCAGCCGAAGCAGACGCCCATGCGGCATCCGCTCGGCATCAGCTGTCCACCGGCCTCGGCGACGTCGAGGATGGGGATGGCACCGTCGGCGTCCAGCACGGTGCCGTCGTCGAAGGTGATCGTGCCGCCGTCGCCGGCCTCGACGAACGCCGCCCGGAACTGCTCGGTGAACAGTGACAGGCCAGCGGCCTCGTGGTGGGCTGTGAGTGCGTCGAGCAGACCGCCCGGGCCGCAGGCGTACGTCGTGCGGTCGGCGAGATCGGGCACGAGCCCGGCGAGATCGGCGACGTCGAGGATGCCGTGCTGGTCGTCGTAGCGGGGCACCAGCGTGATGGCGCCGTGGGCGGCCAGCTCGCGGAGGTTGGACAGGAAGATCGAGTCGGGCTCGGTGGGGGCGACGTGCACGACGACGATGTCGAGGTGGCTGCTGCGCGGCAGGTCGACGACGCCGGAGTCGGTGACCGGGAAGAGATTGCGGAGCATGCCGATGACGGGGGTCACGCCCGAGCCGGCGGTGACGAACAGCAGGCGCGAGGCCGACGGGTCGAGCACGAAGTCGCCCGTGGCCTGCTCGAGGTGCACGAGGGTGCGCGGACGGGCGTGGTGCACGAGGTGGTTGCTGACCTTGCCACCCGGCACGGCCTTGACCGTGATCGAGATCAGGCCGTCGGCCCGCGGTCCGTGGGTCAGCGAGTAGGCGCGCCACTCGCGGACGCCGTCGACGTCGATGCCGATGCGGACGTACTGGCCGGGGACGTGCCCGGCCCAGTCGGCACCCGGCTTGAGCAGGATCGTGGCGGCGTCGCGGGTCTCGGGCTGCACCGCGACGATGCGCGCGCGCAGGTCGGTGCCGGACCGCAGCGGGGCGGCCAGGTCGAGGTAGTCGGCCGGCAGCAGGGGCGTCGTCGCGGCCTCGGCGAGCCGCGAGAGCCGGTGGCGCAGCGATCGCGCTGCGGTCGGTCGCTGCATCGTCTCGGTCATACCTCCATGATGCGCCCCTGAGGAGTTAACTTCATGACCTCAGTGCGTGAATCGTGTCGTAGTATCTGTTCCGGGCGAACAAATCTTGTCGATGGGTTGGGGATGGTCATGGTCGATCTGGAGGACAAGGCACTGAGGCTGCCCGCGACGGTCGTCTCGCAGATGCGGTCGGGCATGGCCGGCGTCGCCGAGCAGACCATCGCGGCGGTCATCAGCCAGGTGCCGAGCTATCACGACCCGTTCCAGGGCCGCATGGGGCGCAACATCGAGATGGCCGTGACGGTCGCGCTCGACGGGTTCCTCGACCTCGCCGCCCGGCAGGAGGGCATCGACGCCGGTGACCAGATCGAGGCGGTCATGGAGGCCGCCTACGAGCTGGGCCGTGGCGAGGCCCGCAGCGGCCGCACGATGGACGCGCTGGCCCAGGCGTATCGCGTCGGGGCCCGCACCTCGTGGCGCGGCATGAGCGCAGCGGCGGTCGAGAGCGGCCTCGACGCGACGACCATCGCGCGGCTGGCCGAGCTCGTCTTCACATTCATCGACGAGCTCTCCGACGCCAGCGTCAGCGGGCACGCCGACGAGCTCGCCACCTCGGGACGCCTGCGCCAGCAGCTGCGCGACCGGCTGGCGATCCGGCTGCTCGACGGCTCCCCCGAGACCGAGCTCGTCGCGGCGGCCGAGCGGGCCGACTGGGAGCCGCCCGAGCTCCTGACAGCCGTGATCGTCGCCGACTCCAGGGTGCGCCCGCTCCGCGGCCTCCTCGACGCCCGCACCCTGCACCTGCCCGAGGACGCCGCCGGGCTGACCCTCGAGCCCGGCACGTCGGTGCTGCTGGTGCCCGGTGGTGCCGACCGCGACCGTCGCGCGCTCGGTCGACTGCTGGCCGAGGCTGATGCGGTGGTCGGACCCGCCCGCCCGTGGGTGGGGGCACGCTCGTCGTACGAGCGGGCACGGCGGGCGCACGAGCTCGGCCTGACCGGCGACACCGACACGCACCTCGCGGATCTCGTCGTGCAGGCCGATCCCGATGCCCGCGCCGATCTGCGCGCGCGGGTGCTGGCACCCCTCGCCGACCTGAGCCCGGCGTCGCGCGACAAGCTGACCGCCACCCTGCGCGCCTGGCTGCTGCACCACGGACGCCGCGAGGAGGTCGCCCAGGCACTGTTCGTGCACCCCCAGACGGTCCGCTACCGGATGAACCAGCTGCGCGATCTGTACGGCGACGGGCTCACCGACCCGCAGCTCGTGCGCGACGCGACGATCGCGCTGGCGTGACCGCGTGCCGGTTGCTCACGCAGCGGTGAGCGCTTCGACCATCTGGTTGAACTCGTCGGCCCAGGGGTCGATGGGTAGCGCTTGGTCTGCTGTCTGGTGCTCCAGTTCCCAGTCCGCTATCGGTAGTGGTTCTGGGGTGCGTGTGTAGGTGTGCCCGGTGCTGGTGGTCCATGCGAAGACCCCGGGCGCGGGTTGTCGAAGACGTAGGTGTCCCTCGGTCTTGAGGTTATGTGCACGCCGGTTCAACGGTCCGGTGTTCGCGGCGGACGTCTCGGCGGGCCATGGATCACTGTGGTCGGTGTCGCAGGCCCGGGCGGGGACGGTGCTGGTCGGAAAGACGCTGGTGCCGTCGCGGAACTCCAGCACCTGAGCCAACCGGGTGGGTGCGAACCGTCCGAGCCAGGTGACGGTCATCAGGTTGCCGACGTCATCGGTCACCAACCGGTACAGCAGCGACTGCTCGTCGGCCATCGCGGCCCGCACGACGTGCGCCGGAATCGTGGCCGACCGGTCCGTCAGCTCACCGGGCACATCACTGAATCCCATGAGGGACGAGAGCGGGACGGTGATGCCGATGACCGCCCGGAATCCGAGCCCACCGGGCTCGCGGCCCAATAGCGCGTCGACGAACAGATCGGCGCGCGCTTGGTCGATCGTCCGCCCGTCGTCAGCGGGAAGCGCGTGGGCGGCTCCGGTGAGCGACTGCATCACCGCGGCCGCATCCGTGGCGGCGACGTCGGCGGTCAGGCGGGTCATCCCATCGCCCAGCGGCCGGGATGAGACCTTCCGGTCGGCATGCGCGCGTTCGTGACGGCGGGCCGACTCGGTGGCTTCGGTGCGTTCGACCCACCGGTCCAACCACCGAGTCGCCTGACCCGGCGTCAACCGGCCGACTCGCTCGACAGCGATGTCATCGAGCGCGGTCACAGACTCGGCATGCACCAGACGGGTCGCGGCACGGTCGATGGCTGTGACGTGGGTGGTGCTGATCCGTCCGTCGAGCCACGCCTGCCACACGTCGGGCATCGTCGACCGCAACCGCCGGGCACGGGCCACACGGCGTTCGACAGTGGGGACCGGCAGGCGCATCGCGAGCGACAGCTCGTGCACCGCCGCATCGACCCGCCGCCGTCCCTGCGCCTCACTGACCGCCTCACCGGCAGCACGGGCGCGGTCGACGAAGTCCAGCATGTCGACCGCTTCGGCGGCCTCGAGCGCGGCGAGCGCCTCGCGACGCACGACCACCTGCTCGATGACCTGCCGATCGTCCAACACCCGAAAACCCCCGCCGTCTCAACCTTTCTCCCACTCTAGAGACAGGGTCAGACAACACCTCAGGGCTCAGGCGGCGATGTGCACAGCCGACAGGATCACGACCCACTACGTCCCAGCCGTGCGGAGGCGAACCTCGCGCTGCATGCGCTTCTCGTGGCGTTCGCGGCCCTTGACCGCCTCGAGCTCCCTGCTCTTCGGCGGTGCCTTGGTCACGAGCCCGTCGAGCAGGCGGCGCGTGGCCGCGGCGATCTCGTCGACCGCCTGGTCGAAGGCCTCCGCATTGGCCTGCGAGGGCCTGGTCGACCCGCTGACCTTGCGCACGAACTGCACAGCGGCCTCGCGGACCTCGTCGTCGGTCGTCGGTGGCTCGAAGTTGTGGAGCACCCTGATGTTCCGGCACATGCAGCGACGATAACCCCGTGGACCGCCGCCGGGCGAGAGCTCAGCCGGTCGCCCGTGAGACGGTCTACTCGGCCCACCCCAGCTCCCAGGAGGACGCGTGCCCGTCCCGCAGATCACTGCCGTGCGACTCGGCGGCTCCCCCGCCCTCCCGCTGCTCGTGCTCGGCCCCTCGCTCGGCACGTCGGCCAGGACCCTGTGGTCCGCCGCGGCCGCCCACCTGTCGGACGCGTTCGAGGTCGTCGCGTGGGACCTGCCGGGGCACGGCAGCAACCCGATCGTGGCCCGACCGTTCACGATGTCCGAGCTGGCGGCCGGTGTTCTCGCGATGATCGACGACATGGTCGCCGAGCGCGGCGACGTCGACACGTCGTTCGTCTACGCCGGCAACTCCGTCGGGGGTGCCGTCGGGTTGCACCTGCTGCTCGACTCGCCCGCCCGCGTCGACGCCGCCGTGCTGCTGTGCACGGGCGCGAAGATCGGGGACGCCGCGGCCTGGCACGACCGCGCCGCGACGGTGCGGGCGTCGGGCACGTCGGCCGTCGTCGAGGGCTCGGCCGCCCGCTGGTTCGCGCCGGGATTCCTCGAGCGCGAGCCCGCGAGGGGCAGCGCCCTGCTGCAGGCACTGCGGGACACCGATCGCGAGGGATACGCCCAGGCCTGCGAGGCACTGGCGGGGCACGACGTGAGGTCACGGCTCGGCCGTGTCGGCACGCCCGTCCTCGCGGTGGCGGGCAGCGACGACGTGCCGACGCCGACCGAGACACTGCAGGAGATCGCCGCCGGGGTCAGGGACGGCCGGCTCGTCGTCCTCGACGGGATCGCCCACCTCGCACCCGCTGAGGCCCCGGCGGAGGTGGCCCGGCTCGTCCGGGCCCACGTCCGGGGCGAGGCCGACGCCGCGACCCTGGCACCCCCGTCAGCTCTCGACCCCCGCAGCACGTCCCTCGTCACCGTGACGGCGCTCGTGGCCGGAGGCCACCACGACGAGCTCGCGACGCACCTGCGGACGGCACGCGCCCACGGGCTCTCGACGGAGGAGCTCGACCACCTGCTGCAGATCGTTGTGCTCTCCGGTGTCCCCGCCACGAGCGACTCGATCCGCGTCGCCCGTGACGTGCTCGCGGAGATCGACCGCGAGGAATCCGCCTAGACCCGAGTCACAGACCCATGTGCTTGCCGGCGTCGCGCAGGACGTCGGTCAGGCCTGCCACGATGTCGTCGAGCAGGGCCGCGTCGCTGATGAGCGGCGGGGCGATCTGCAGCACGGCGTCGCCGCGGTCGTCGCAGCGCGCGATGAGCCCGGCGTCACGCAGGCGACGCGGCAGGTAGCCCCGCAGCAGGTCGTTGCGCTCGGCCTGGTCGAAGCGGGTCGCCTCGTCGTCCTTGACCAGCTCCATGGCCCAGAAGAAGCCGGCACCGCGGACGTCGCCGACGATCGGCAGGTCGAGCAGGTGCTGCAGGCGCGCCTGCAGGGGACCGGCCTGCGCCCGGACGTTCTCGAGCACCTGGTCGCGCTCGATGATCTCGATGCTCTTGGCCGCGAGCGCGGCGCTCAGCGGGTGGCCGCCGAACGTGATGCCGTGACGGAACACCTTGTTGTGCTCCACCAGCGGTGCGACGACGTGGTGGCGGGCCAGCATCGCGCCCATCGGCGCATAGGCCGAGGTGAGGCCCTTGGCGACGCTGATCAGGTCGGGTGCCACGCCCTCGCGCGACGACGCGAACCACTCGCCGATACGGCCGAACCCGGTGATGACCTCGTCGGCCATCAGCAGGACGCCGTACTTGTCGGCGATCGCGCGCAGGCCCGTCCAGTAGCCGGCCGGTGCCGTGAAGCAGCCTCCCGCGTTCTGCACCGGCTCGGCGATGATCAGCGCGACCTCGTCGGCCCCGGCGGCGATGATCGCGTCCTCGACCTCGGCCAGCAGGCGGGCGCAGAACGCCGCCTCCTCGTGGCCGTCGTCGGCGCGGAACCGGTTGGTGTTCGACACCTTGGTGACCTCGACCGGCGGGGTGCCGAAGCCCTCCTTGAACGGCTGGACGCCCGTGAACGACAGCGCCCCCAGGGTGACGCCGTGGTAGGCCCGGTCGCGGGCGATCGCCTTGGTGCGCTGCGGCTGGCCGATCGCGATGAAGTGCTCGCGCACCATCTTCCAGGCCGACTCGACCGACTCCGAGCCGCCACCGGTGAAGAACACCCGGTAGTCGTCGGCGGGTGCCAGCTCGCTGATCTTCTCGGCCAGGTCGATCGTGGCGGGGTGCGCCGTGCCCCAGCTGGTGTTGAACGCCATGGTGGTCAGCTGCTGGGTCGCTGCCTCTGCCATCTCCTCGCCGTACGAGTAGCCCAGCTGCGAGCAGAACAGGCTCGACAGGGCGTCGATGTAGCGGCGGCCGTGGGTGTCGTAGACGTACGGGCCCTCGGCCCGATCGATGACCAGGAGGTCGTCGATCTCCTGCTTCGAGAAGTGCAGGATCAGGTTGTCCTTGGCCGACTGCTGCAGACGGTCGTGGGCGGGGTTCGGGCTGAAGGAGCTGGGGCTGGTCACGGCTCAGACCTCTCGTGTGTCGGTGGCGATGATGTGCTGGGCCAGCTCGGCGCCGACGCGCAGGGCACCGTCGACGTGCTGGAAGCCGAGACCGGCGACGTCGGAGCTGCCGATCTGGATGGGTCCGACCGGCTCGCGCAGGCGCGGGCCGAACCGGGTGAGGCCGCCGAGGTCGAAGCTCGTGGCGTAGGCGCCCTGGCCGAGCTCCTCGGACGTCCAGTCGCTCTCGTAGTACGAGGTCGGCGTCAGTGCCTGCTCGCCGTAGTAGTGGGCGAGCGACGTCAGGATCGCCGTGCGACGAGCCTCGGCGTCGAGGCGGCTGACCTCGTCGACCCGCTCGTCGGAGATGAAGCCGACCAGGGTGCCGCGCGAGTCGCCATGGTTGGTGTTGTCGTAGGCCTCGTGCACGAGCTCGTACGGGCTGAACACCGTGCCCGACAGGCCGGCCTCGCGCCAGAACGGCGTGTCGTACGTGATGTGGAGCTTGGTGACCAGCCCGAACGACTGGTGCTGGTGCGCCTCGCGCTGGGCCGACGGCAGCGGCGGCTCGAACCGGATGCGCGGCACGACGGTCGGCGGCACGGCCAGCACGAGGTGCCGGGCCGACACCGTCAGGTCACCCGCGACGACCTCGACGCCGGTGCCGCTCCAGCGCACCTTCTCGACGTCCACGCCGAGCCGGACGGCGTCGCCGAGCCGCTCGGCCAGCGCCAGCGGCACGCCCTGCAGACCGCCGACGACCCGCTTGTCGAGGATGAACTCGGAGTCGACGAGGTGGCTGAAGCTGCCGGCACTCGCGGCCATCTGCACGGCCTGCAGCGCCGAGAAGGCGTGGGCGGGCTTGGTCAGCATGGCCTGCGCGATGAACATCGCGATGTTGTCGATGGCCTCCTGCTCGTCGCAGCGGTCGGCGAGCCAGGCCGCGAAGCTCACCTGGTCGAGCTCGGCGGCGAAGGGGGCGTCCCACGGACGGTCGGGGTCCATCTGCGCGGCCAGCTCGTCGAGCTCGTCGGTCAGTGCGACCATGGCCTTCTCGACCGCGGGCGGGACGGGCAGCTGCTCGCCCTCGAACGTGCGACGCTCGCCCGAGATGCCGATGTAGACCGACGCACCCTCGCGGTAGCGCGAGAAGGTCTCGAGACCCAGCTCGTCGAGCACGCGCAGCAGCTCGGTCTGGTCGGGCGAGACCCACTGGCCGCCGAGCTCGAGGTCGACGCCGTCGACCTCGTCGGTCCACAGCCGTCCCCCCACGCGTTCGCGAGCCTCGAGGACGACGACCGAGCGGCCGGCCTGCTGCAGGGCGTGCGCCGCGGACAGGCCGGTCGCTCCGGCCCCGATGACGACGACGTCGATCTGATCGGACATGCTCATGCCTCCACGTTGCTCATGACGTGCTTGACCCGGGTGTATTCCTCGAGACCGTACGCCGACAGGTCCTTGCCGTGCCCCGACGCCCCGAACCCGCCGTGCGGCATCTCCGAGACGAACGGGATGTGGGTGTTGACCCACACGCAGCCGAAGTCGAGCTCGGCGGTCATCCGCAGCGCCCGACCGTGGTCCTTGGTCCACACGCTGGCGGCCAGGCCGTACGGCACGTCGTTGGCGAGGTCCTGGGCCTGCTCGTCGGTCGTGAACGACTGCACCGTGAGCACGGGCCCGAAGACCTCCTGCTGCACGATCGCGTCGTCCTGCCGCACGCCCGAGATGATCGTCGGCGCGAAGTAGAACCCGTCGCCGTCGAGGCGCGAACCGCCGGTCTCGATCGTGGCGTGGTCTCCGAGCCCGGCGATCATCCGCTCGACGGACGCGAGGTGACCCGCGTTGTTGAGCGTCCCGTACGCGGCGGAGTCGTCGTCGGGGGCACCG
The DNA here is from genome assembly GCF_017876595.1 of Aeromicrobium fastidiosum. Classification (NCBI taxonomy): domain Bacteria; kingdom Bacillati; phylum Actinomycetota; class Actinomycetes; order Propionibacteriales; family Nocardioidaceae; genus Aeromicrobium; species Aeromicrobium fastidiosum. The sequence continues at coordinate 410,809 of NZ_JAGIOG010000001.1, forward strand.
GGGCGAGACGCCTCGGCCTGCTCGACCAGCAGGCGCAGCAGCTCGTCGTGGACGCTCTCGTGCACGATGACGCGCGTCGCGGCGGTGCAGTCCTGGCCCGCGTTGAAGAATCCGCCCACGGCGATGCCCTCGGCGGCCGCCTGCAGGTCGGCGTCGGCGAACACGACGGCCGGTGCCTTGCCGCCCAGCTCGAGGTGCGCGCGCTTGAGGTTCCTGGCCGCGGACACGGCCACCTCGATGCCGGCACGCACCGATCCGGTGATGGCGACGAGACCCGGAGTCGGGTGCTCGACCAGGAGGCGTCCGGTGTCGGCGTTGCCGTTGACGACGTTGAAGACGCCGGCCGGCAGGATCTCGCCGGCGATCTCCGCCAGGCGGACGGTCGACCGCGGGGTCGTGTCGCTCGGCTTGAGCACGATCGTGTTGCCCGCGGCGAGCGCCGGGGCGATCTTCCAGATGGCCATCGCGAACGGGTAGTTCCAGGGCGTCACCTGGGCGACGACGCCGATCGGCTCGCGGCGGATGCTCGACGAGAGGCCCTCGACGTACTCGCCCGTCGCCTTGCCCTCGAGCAGGCGCGCGGCACCGGCGAAGAAGCGCAGCTGGTCGACGCCCTGGTCGATCTCCTCGGTCGCGACGTGCACCTTGATCTGTCCCGTGTCGCGCGACTGCAGCAGGGCGAGCTCGTCACGGGCTGCCTCGATCGCGTCGGCGATCTGCAGCAGGGCGAGCTGGCGCGCCTTCGGCGTCGTGCGCTTCCACGTCTTCGATGCGCGCAGGGCCGCGGCGAACGCGGCGTCGACCTCGTCGGCGGTCGAGATCGGCGAGCGTCCGTCGGGACGTCCCGTCGTGGGGTCGACGAGCTCGATGAAGTCGGTGGCTGCGGAGTCGACGAGGGCACCGTCCACGTAGTTCTTGATCAGATCAGTGTTCTGGATGGTGTCGGTCATGGCGTGGGCTCCTCGTGATCGGGCAGAAGGACGTAGATCTTGCGGAGGGTCTCGTAGACGATCCAGCGGGTGCGGTCGCCGGCTCGCAGCCGGACGACGGTGCCCGCGGCCAGGGGGATGCTGCTGCCGTCGGCGAGCTCGACCAAACCCCGGCCGGACAGGACGACGAACATCTCCTCGACCTCGGTGTCCTTGACGACGCCCGACGTGATCTCCCAGACGCCGAGCTCGACGTCGCCGTGGGTGTGCAGCGTCTCGGCACCCATCGTCGGGTGCCCGCCGAGCACGTCGTCGTCCTGGACGGGTGCGTGCTCGATCGGCACCGCCAGGGCGTCCTGGGCCAGGAGGCGCTCGGTGGCCAGCTCGTGACCCGTCATGAGTCGAACCCGAGGCCCAGGCGGTCGAGCGTGCGCAGCAGCACGTTGCGCTGTCCTTCGCGGTGGTCGGCGCGATCGAGCGACCACTTGGTGGCCTCGATGCCGATCTTGGCGAACGGCTCGGGCGGGAACGGCAAGGGCTTCTTGCGCACCATCTCGAGCTGCGTGCGGGGCGTCTGCTCGCCCGCGAGCCGGTCGAGCATGACCTGGGCGGCGAAGCGGGTCGCGACGACGCCGAGTCCCGTGAACCCCGCGGCATAGGCGACCCGGCCGCGCAGCGCCAGGCCATTGAACGCGCAGAACTGCGTCGACGTGTCGATCGCCCCGGCCCACCGGTGCGAGAACCGGACGCCCTCGAGCTGCGGGAACGTCGTGAGCAGGTGCGACGCGAGCGTGCGGTAGCTGTCGTCGCGGTCCTCGTACTCCGGCCGGACGTTGCGCCCTGCGTGGTAGACGGCGTCGTAGCCGCCGTAGAGGATGCGGTCGTCGGCGGTGAGCCGCGAGTAGTGGAACTGGTTGGCCAGGTCTGTGAGGCCCTGGCGGCCGTGCCAGCCGATGCTGTCGCGCTGCTCGGCGGTCAGCGGCTCGGTCATCAGGACGTAGTCGTAGACCGGCACCGTCATGAGGCGCGTGCGGCGCAGGAGCGAGGTGAAGACGTTGGTCGCGAGGACGACCTGCCGGCTCCGCACCAGACCCGCGGCGGTGCGCACCTCGACGCCGCCGCCACTGCGGCGGGGCGGACCCACGACCGCCGAGTGCTCGAAGATCTCGACCCCGAGCTCCTCGGCGGCACGGGCGAGCCCGTGGGCCAGGCGACCGGGGTGGACGAGTGCGTCGTCGCCGTGGGTCAGGCGTCCCGCGGCGAACGCGGGGCTGTTGATCTCGGCGCGCACCTGCTGGGCGTCGAGGAACGTCCCGGCCTGCTCCTCCTGCAGCCAGCGCACCTGGTGCGGCTCGTAGGCCACCGACAGCACACCCGTGAGCTCGAGCTGCGCGTCGATGCCCAGATCGCGGATGTCGCTCGTGAACCCCTCGAAGTTGTCGTCGCTGTGCTGCTCGAGCGCCTCGTACTCGTCAGGCCAGCGGCTGCGACCGTTCTCCTCGCCGTGGGTCAGGCTCGACTCGGCGAAGCCGCCGTTGCGACCCGAGGCCGCCCAGCCGATCGTCTGTGCCTCGAGCAGCACGACCCGCCGCGACGGGTCGCGCCGCTTGGCCAGCACCGCGGTCCACAGACCCGTGTAGCCACCGCCGACGATCGTCAGGTCGGCGTCGCGCGTGCCCACGAGGCTCGCGCGCGGCTGCGTCTCGACGTCGTCGAGCCAGAACACCCGCTGCTCGGACGCCGCGAGGCTCGCCGTCACGAGGGACGCCGAGGGCGCGTTCCGCTCGAAGACTGTCGAATGGCGTGTCATGGTGTCGGGCCCGTTCTGTCGAGGATCGTGGAGGTCAGGCGTTCTGGGGGAACCCGAGGTTGATGCCGCCGTGGCTCGGGTCGAGCCAGCGGGAGGTGACGACCTTGCCGCGGGTGAAGAAGTGGACGCCCTCGGTGCCGTGCGCGTGGCTGTCGCCGAACAACGAGTTCTTCCAGCCGCCGAACGAGTAGTAGGCCATCGGGACGGGCACCGGCACGTTGATGCCGATCATCCCGACCTCGACCTCGTTCTGGAAGCGGCGGGCAGCGCCACCGTCGTTGGTGAAGATCGCGGTGCCGTTGCCGTAGGGGTTGGAGTTGATGATCTCCAGCGCCTCGTCGTACGAGTCGACGCGCAGCACCGCGAGCACGGGGCCGAAGATCTCCTCGGTGTAGATGCTCATGCCGGTCGTGACGTGGTCGAACAGCGTCGGCCCCACGAAGAAGCCCTCGCCGTCGGCGTCGACCGACGGGTCGCGGCCGTCGACGACCAGCGTCGCACCCTCGGCCTCGCCGGCGTCGACGAAGCCCGCCACCCGGTCGCGTGCGGCGGCCGTCACGAGCGGGCCCATGTCGCATCCCCGGGTGCCGTCGCCGGTGCGCAGCGCCTCGGCGCGCTGCTTGATCTTGGCCACGAGCTCGTCGGCGATGTCGCCGACCGCGACGCACGCCGAGATCGCCATGCAGCGCTCGCCCGCCGAGCCGAAGCCCGCGTTGATGGCCTGGTCGGCGGCGAGGTCGAGATCGGCGTCGGGCAGCACGATCATGTGGTTCTTGGCACCGCCGAGGGCCTGGACGCGCTTGCCGTGCGCCGTGCCGGTCTCGTAGACGTACTTGGCGATGGGGGTCGAGCCGACGAACGAGACGCTCTTGACGTCGGGGTGCGTCAGCAGCCCGTCGACCGCGACCTTGTCGCCGTGCAGCACGTTGAAGACGCCGTCGGGCAGGCCCGCGTCCTTCCACAGCTGCGCGATCCAGTTGGCCGCGGTCGGCACCTTCTCCGACGGCTTGAGCACGACGGTGTTGCCGGCCGCGATCGCGATCGGGAAGAACCACATGGGCACCATCGCCGGGAAGTTGAACGGGCTGATGATCGCGACCGGCCCCAGCGGCTGCCGCACGGAGTGGACGTCGACCCCGGTGGAGGCGTTCTCGGTGAAGCCGCCCTTGAGCAGGTGCGGGATGCCGCACGCGAACTCCACGACCTCCTGGCCGCGGGCGACCTCGCCGGCGGCGTCGGACAGCACCTTGCCGTGCTCGGAGGTGATGATCGCGGCGAGCTCGGGGGCCCGCTGGTTGAGCAGCTCGCGGAATCGGAACAGCACCTGCGTGCGCTTGGCCAGCGACGTGTCGCGCCAGCCGGGGAAGGCGGCCTTCGCCGCAGCCACGGCCGCGTCGACGTCGTCCGCCGAAGCCAGTGCCACGGTCGAGGCGACTTGGCCCGTCGCGGGGTTCGTCACCTCGCCGGTGCGGTCGCTCGTGCCGGCGTGCGTGGTGCCGGCGATCCAGTGCTGCGTGTGGGTGCTCAAAGCGTCTCCTCGAAGTGTCACCCTCCCATCGTCGGGCATCCGACCGCGTCCCGGAACGCGCACAGTGTCACTGCGTCGGCGTTGAGCCGTACACAGTGTCAACCCATCACCTAGCCTTGTCCCGTGACCCCCACCCTGCGCTCGATGCTGACGATGAAGGTCCTCGCCGACGGGCTTCCCGATGTCGTGGTGGGGGGTGCCGGCCTCGACCGTCCCGTGCGCTGGGTGCACGTCACCGAGATGCGCGACCTGCTCGACCTGCTCGACGGGCAGGAGGTCGTGCTGACGACGGGCCTGCCGCTCGCCGGGCCCGACGCCGACCCGTCCGGCTTCGTGCGCCAGCTCGCGGCAGCCGACGCGTGCGGCCTGGTCGTCGAGCTGGGTGCCCGGCTGCCCGAGCTGCCGCCCGAGGTCGTCGCGGAGGCTCGCACGCACGGACTGCCGCTCGTCGCGCTGCGCGGACCCGTCAAGTTCGTCGAGGTCACCGAGGCGGTGCACCGGGCGATCGTCGGCGAGCAGTACCGCGGCCTGGCCTTCGCCCAGCAGACCCACGAGGTGTTCACCGAGCTGAGTCTCGACAGCGCCGACGCCGCCACGATCGTGACCCGGGCCGCCGCGCTCGTCGACGAGACGATCGTCCTCGAGGACGCCGGGCGGCACGTCGTCGCCCTGGCCGCCGCCGACCGCTCGCCGCGCGACGTGCTCGACCGGTGGGAGGAGCGGTCGCGCGCCGCCCCGGTGCTTGCCGAAGCAGGGACGACAGGGGCCGAGGGCTGGTTGACGTGCCCCGTCGGTCTGCGCGGATCGGCGTGGGGACGCCTCGTCGCGCCGCAGGCGGTCGCCGACCCGGTCGAGACCTCGGTCGTCCTGCAGCGCGCGGCGCAGGCGTTGCAGCTGTCGCGGCTCGTCGAGCGCGACGTCGCGGGCCTGCAGTTCCAGGCCCGGGAGTCGCTGCTGCTCGACCTCATGGAGGCCCGCGTGGTCGACGAGGTCGACGCCGTCGCCCGCGCCCGGGCCCTCGGCGTGCCGGCGCGGTCGCAGTACCTGCCGGTCGTGGCGCACTTCGGCGCCACCGCGGTGACCGACCAGATCGTCCGGCAGCGGCGCGCACGCGCACAGCTCGAGGCCGCCGGCGGGGCGGTCCGTGCGGCCGGTCTCGACGCGATCGCCGGCGGTGTCGCAGACGGCCACGTCGGGCTCGTGCTGGCCCTGAGGCCGGGGGCCCGAGACGACGCCGCGCTCACGGCCCTGTCGTCGGCGTTCAGCTCACGACAGGGCACGCGCGATCCCGTCACGCTCGGCATCGGCCTGACCTCGACGTCACTCCTGGGGGCCACGGCCCAGCTGCGCACCACGATGCACATCGCCTCGGCGGGGCGCGCGCTGCCCGGGCCGCCGCGACCCTGGTACCGGTCGGGCGACGTCCGCATCCGCGGTCTCGTGGCCGAGCTGCAGTCGGACGACCGGGTCGTCGCGTTCGCGGAGTCCGAGCTGGGCCCGCTGCTCGCCCACGACGCCGGCACCCGCGACGACCTCCTGCGGCTGCTGCGCTCGTACCTGCGGCTCGGGGGCAACAAGGCCGCAGTCGCCGCCGACGCCCACCTGAGCCGCCAGGCCCTCTACGGACGCCTCCGTCGCCTCGAGACGATCCTCGGCGTCGACCTCGACGACGCCGAGTCGACCCTGTCGCTCGGCGTCGCGGTGCTGGTGCACGACCTGCGGGCGGCCGCGCCGCGCCGGGTCTGAGCATGGCCCGGCGCGGTCAGCGTCCCGACAGCCGGTCCCCGAGGCGGGCCAGGCGACTGACCGACGGACCTCCCTCGTCCTCGTGCCGGTCCGCCGCGCGGTAGAGGCCGTACATCGCCTTGACGCCCAGCCAGCGCAGCGGCTCCGGCTCCCAGCGACGCACCCGGTGGTCGACCCACGGCAGCGCCGTCAGGTCGGTCGACTCACGCAGGACGAGGTCGCGCAGCGTCCGACCCGCGAGGTTCGTCGCGGTCACGCCGTGGCCCACATAGCCCCCGGCCCAGCCGAGACCCGTGCGGCGCTCGACGCCGACGCTGGCGCACCAGTCGCGCGGCACCGCCAGCACGCCGCACCACGCCCGGGCGACCGGAACGTGCCGCGCCTGCGGGAACGCGGAGTCGAGGATGCCGCGCAGCGACTCGATCGTCCACGCCTGCGTCTCGCCGTTGGTGTCGGTGTGCGAGGCGAAGCGGTAGGGGACGCCGCGTCCGCCGATCGCGATGCGGTCGTCGGCGGTGCGCTGCGCGTAGAAGTAGGCGCTGGCGGCGTCGCCGAGCAGCTCACGCCCCTCCCAGCCGATCTCGGACCACACGTGCTCGGGCAGCGGATCGGTCACGATCATCGCGGAGTTCATGGGCAGCCAGTGCCGGCGCAGCCCGTGGATGCGGGCGGTGTATCCCTCGGTGCAGCGCAGCACGTGAGGCGCGCGGACGCGGGCGTGCTGCGTCGTCACGAGTCCCGGCTCGATGCGCAGGGCCCGCGTGCTCTCGTGCACCTCGACGCCCATCGCCCGGACGACCGAGAGCAGGCCTCGCGTCAGCCTCGCGGGCTGCACCCTGGCGCAGTCGGGGTCGAAGGAGCCGCCGATGGCACCGGCGACCGCGATCCGACGGCTCGTCTCGTCGCCACTGAGCTCGACCGCACGGTTTCCCGGAAGGGCGTCGGCCAGACCCGCCCGCACCCTCAGCAGCTGCGCGGGTGACCGTGCGACCGACAGCACGCCCGACTTGACGATGTCGGCGTCGATGCCCTCAGCGGCCGCGACGCGGATGACCTCGTCGACCGACGACCGCAGCTCGTCCTCGAGGGCCTGCACGCCCTCCGTGCCCCGCGGGCCACGTGCATACGCCGACGCGCTGCCCATCAGCGCCGACGACAGCCACCCGCCGTTGCGTCCCGAGGCACCGAACCCGGCGAACTCGGCCTCGAGCACCGCGATGCGGATCGTGGGGTCGGCCTGCTTGAGGTAGTACGCGGTCCACAGCCCCGTCAGGCCGCCGCCGACGATGCACGCGTCGACGTCGAGGTCACGCGCCAGCGGCGCCCCCGGCACCGGGAGGCCGATCTCGGAGTACCAGTGCGAGACGCCGCCGTTCATCGTCCCGTCCGTGCGTGTCGGCTCGTACATCCGTGGTCTCCGTCTCCTGCGCGTCGGCTCGCCTCATCGCGATGCGCGGCACCAGCAGATCACACCGGCCGGTCTCTCCTAGGCTCGTGCCATGACCAGCCCGACCTCGACCCTGCGTCACGCCGTCGCCACCGACACCGTCGTCGTGCTCGACGGCGGGCTCTCGACCGTCCTGGCCGAGGCGGGGTGCGATCTGTCGTCGGATCTCTGGACCGCGGCGCTCCTGCGGGACTCGCCCGACCAGGTCGTCGCCGCGCACGGGCGCTACCTCGCCGCAGGTGCGCAGGTGTCGACGACCGCGAGCTACCAGGCCAGCCGCGACGGCTTCGGGTCGACGGGGATGTCGCCCGACACCGCGGACCGCCTGATCGGCGACAGCGTCCGGCTGGCCCGGCGGGCCCGGGACTCCGCGATGGGTGCCGAGCCGTCGTGGGTCGCCGCCTCGGTCGGTCCGTACGGCGCTGCCCTGGCCGACGGCTCGGAGTACCGGGGCGACTACGGGGTGACGGCACGGACGCTTCACGACTTCCACGCCCGGCGGCTCGAGGTGTTGGCCGCTGCCGCCCCCGACGTCCTCGCGGTCGAGACGATCCCCGACGTCCGCGAGGCGGAGGTGCTGGTGCCCCTGCTCGACGACCTCGGCATCGACGCGTGGTTCTCGTACGCCGTCGCCGACGGACGCACGCGCGCGGGGCAGCCGCTCGACGAGGCCTTCGCCGTCGTCGCCGGCAGCACGTCGGTCATCGCCGCAGGGGTCAACTGCTGCGCGCCCGACGAGGTGCTGGGCGCACTGCACGCCGCCCGGGCCGCAGGGGTCACCGCCGGGGTGGCCTACCCCAACCAAGGTCGGGTGTGGGACGCCGACCAGCACGTCTGGACCGGACGCGCGACGTTCGACCTCGACCTCGTGCCGTCGTGGATCGAGGCGGGTGCGCGGCTGGTCGGCGGCTGCTGCGAGGTCGGACCCGACCACATCGCAGCCCTCGCCGCCTCCCTCCCTCGCTAGCCCCCGAGGACCCGCGAGTGGTGCTGTCTGGACGTTCCGAGACGGCGTGTCGGTCCACGACGCAGCACTCGAGACCGTGAATGCACCACTCGGGCGCGTGGACCCTCGACCTCGCGAGCCCAGCCGGCTGTCGGCACCATGGACTCATGCGTGCCGTCGTCGTCCCGTCCATCGCTGCCGAACCCGAGGTCCGCGAGGTCGACGCGCCCGTCGCACCTGACGGCGGAGTCGTCGTCGAGGTCAGGGCGACCGGGATGTGCCGCAGTGACTGGCACGGCTGGGCCGGCCACGACGACATCGCCTTCCCGCACGTCCCCGGGCACGAGCTGGCCGGGGTCGTCGTCGAGGTCGGCGCCGGAGTCACCCTCTGGGGCGTCGGCGACCGCGTCACGGTCCCGTTCGTCTGCGGATGCGGGACGTGCGAGTGGTGCCTGGCCGGCGACGCCCAGGTGTGCCGCCACCAGCGGCAGCCGGGCTTCACCGACTGGGGCTCGTTTGCCGAGCGCGTCGCGCTGTTCGAGGCCGACGTCAACCTCGTCGCGATCCCGGACGCCGTCGACTTCGCGACCGCCGCGAGCCTCGGCTGCAGGTTCGCGACGGCCTACCGGGCGCTGACGAGCCGCGCGCACGTCGCCGACGGCGAGTGGGTCACGATCGTCGGGGCCGGAGGCGTCGGGCTCAGCACGGTCATGATCGCCCAGGCGCTCGGTGCCCACGTCGTGGTCGTCGACCGCAACCCCGAGGCGCTCGCCGCAGCGTCGGCCCTGGGTGCCGACCACGCCCTGCTGGCCGACGACGCCGACCTGGCCACGGCCATCCACGAGCTCACGGACGGCGGGAGCCACGTGTCGGTCGACGCCGTGGGCAGCGAGCAGACCTGCTCCGTCGCCGTCCACAGCCTTCGTCGTCGCGGTCGCCACGTCCAGATCGGGCTGCTCCAGCCGATCGACGGCCATCCGCGCGTCCCGATGGACCGGGTCATCGGCTGGGAGCTCGACCTGCTCGGCTCGCACGGGATGGCCGCCGTCGACTACCCCGGGATGCTCGACCTCATCGTGCGGGGAACGCTCCGACCCCAGGATCTGATCGAGCGCACGATCGGCCTCGAGGAGGCCGCCGATCTGCTCCCCCGGTTCGACCGGGCCACCGTCGCCGGCATGACAATGATCGACCCGTCGCGCTGAGGAACGTCGCTGCTCAAGACGTCACACGGAGCCCCCGACAGGAGTCGAACCCGCGACATCCTCATTACAAGTGAGGCGCTCTACCAACTGAGCTACAGGGGCGTACGGGCCAGGCCCGAGGCTCCATCGTAAGGGTCTGGGCACGAAGGTGTCCGCGGACCCGCCCCCATACCGAGATGTCGGCACTTCTGGTGGGTTTCGAGCACGCAACAGGTCGACAAGTGCCGACATCTCGGGTGCCTAGGTCGTCGAGTCGCGGCAGCGCTGCAGGTAGGCACCGTCGACCTGCTCGTCGGTGTCGAGGGCCGGCATCCGCACGGACGGCTGGCCGCCGATGTCGGCGAACGTCGCGAGGTCGGCGGCCGCGTCCGCGGCGTCGTTGTCGGGGACGAGGTCGTCGTCGAGGGCCAGGGCGCAGTCACCGGCCCCGAACTCCTGCCAGCCACCGCTGACCCCAAAGTCGTCGGTCGTGCCGGGATACGCACTCAGGCCGTGCACCCGGAGCACGCCGACGACCTGGGTGGGTCCGTCGTCGCCGAGTCGCACCTCGTACGCGGCCCGGGTCTGCAGCTCGAGCAGGACGTACTCCTGACCCGAGTCGTCGTCCTGCGTCGAGACCTTCCACGCCGTCGTGACGCGCGGCTCGCCCACGACCGTGACGTCGTCGCCGAACACGTTGGCGACCGCCAGCTCGGGCGAGACGGCATCGGCCGTCTGCTGGCGCAGCGCCGCCGCGGGCTTGGCGGGGAGCGTCGCGGTGACGGTGTCGACCGGTGCGTCGCCCTGCCAGACGTCGGGGTCGGTCGTCGTGGCGGTGGCCCACGCCTCCAGGACGTCCGACATCCGGCCGAGCAGGGCGTCGTCGAAGCCCTCGGGTGCGGACGGCGGCGCAGTCACCTCGAGCGCCGATCCTGCACGCGGCCAGTCGATGCCGAGCGAGGTCAGGCTGATCGCCGGCACGTCCGACGTCGCGGACGTCCGTGGCGTGGGTACCGGTGCGTCGTCGCCGGTCGTCGACGTGCATCCGGCGGCGACGACCGCCACCGCGACGAGACCTCCGAGCCACCTGCGCATCGGTCCAGTATCGACGACCTCGACGTGGAACCCTGCTGCGACATACTGACCAGATGCACGCACTCTTCGACCGGCTGCTCGATGCGACGAGCCGGATCGAGACGCCCTTCGCGCTGGTCGACGCGCCGGCCCTGCAGGCCAACGCCGACGACCTCGTGCGCCGAGCCGCGGGGGTCCCCATCCGCGTCGCCAGCAAGTCGGTGCGCGTCCGGTCGATCATCGAGCAGACCCTGAGTCTCGACGGCTTCGCCGGCGTCATGTCGTACTCGCTGGCCGAGTCGAACTGGCTCGTCGACCACGGCCTCGACGACGTCCTGCTGGCCTACCCGACGGCCAGCCGCCAGGGCCTGCTCGACCTCGTCGCCGACGACCGTCGCCGGGCCGCGATCACGCTCATGGTCGACAGCACCGAGTCGCTCGACCACATCGACGCGCTGATCGGTCGCGACCACCCACCGATCCGGGTCTGCATCGACGTCGACGCGTCCCTCAAGCTCGGTCCGATCCACCTGGGCGTGCGCCGCTCCCCCGTGCACACCGCCCGCCAGGCGCGCAGGCTGGCCGCCGCGATCGAGCAGCGCGCCGGGTTCGACCTCGTCGGGCTGATGTTCTACGACGCCCAGATCGCCGGCCTGCCCGACACGTCGCGCGCCGTGCGCCTGATCAAGCAGCGGTCGGCCGCCGAGCTGCTCGAGCGTCGCGGCGAGGTCGTCCGCGCGGTCGGCGAGCACGCGCGCCTCGAGATCGTCAACGCCGGCGGCACGGGCAGCCTCGAGGTCACTGGCCAGGACCCGTCCATCACCGAGCTCACCGCCGGATCAGGCCTCTTCTCCCCCGTCCTGTTCGACGGCTACGACGCCTTCGAGTCGCGCCCGGCCGCCTACTTCGTGCTGTCGGTCGTCCGCAAGCCCGCCAAGAACATCGCGACGCTGTTCGCGGGCGGCTACATCGCGTCCGGACCGACCAACAAGAACCGGCAGCCGCTGCCGACCTGGCCCGAGGGCCTGACGGCGATCGGCACCGAGGGGGCCGGCGAGGTGCAGAGCCCCGTCAAGGGACGCGCCGCGAAGTCGCTCGCGATCGGCGACCGCGTCGTCATGCGCTACGCCAAGGCCGGCGAGATGTGCGAGCGATTCGACGCCGTCGCGGTCGTCGGCGCGGACGGGGCCGTCGAGGTCGTGCCGACCTACCGGGGCGAGGGGAAGAACTTTGGCTGAGCACACGTCCGGTCACCACTGGACCAACTGGGGACGCAGTGCCGAGTCCCACCCCGTCCGCATCGCTCACCCGACGTCGACCGACGACGTCGCGGCGATCGTCCGCGAGGCCGTCGCGGCGGGCCTGACGGTCAAGGCGATCGGCGCGAGCCACTCCTTCACCGCGATCGGCGCGACCGACGGCGTGCTCGTGCGGCTCGACCGCATGACCTCGATCGTCTCCTCCGACACCGCGACCGGACGCGTGCGGGTGCAGGCCGGCATCTCGTTGCACGACCTCAACCCGCAACTGAACGCCCGCGGGCTCGCGCTGCCCAACCTCGGCGACGTCGACCCGCAGTCGGTCGCCGGGGCGATCTCCACCGGCACCCACGGCACGGGCGGACGCCTGTTCGGCATCTCCGCGGCCGTCGTCGCGGTGCAGCTCGTCACCGCGACGGGCGAGGTGCTCGAGATCGACGAGCAGCACCCGTGGTTCGGCGCGGCGCGCGTGACGCTCGGCGCGCTGGGCATCGTGACCGAGGTGACGCTGCAGTGCGTCCCCGCGTTCCTGCTGCACGCCCGCGAGGAGCCGATGGCCCTGCCGGCCGTCCTGGAGCGGCTCGACGAGCTCGTCGACGACAACGACCACTTCGAGTTCTACTGGTTCCCGCACACGACCAAGACGCTGACCAAGCGCAACAACCGGGTCGCCGAGGGCACGGTCCGGCGTCCCCTCGGCCGCTTCCGGCACTGGCTCGACGACGAGCTGCTCAGCAACACCGCGTTCGAGGGGCTCAACCGGGTCGTCGCCCGTCAGCGCTCGTGGATACCGCGACTCAACGGCGTCGCCGCCTCGCTGCTGAGCCCCCGCGAGTACGTCGACGACTCGTTCGAGGTCTTCGTCTCGTCGCGCACCGTGCGGTTCCGCGAGTCGGAGTTCGCGATGCCCCGCGCGGCCCTGCCTCACGTGCTCGGCGAGCTCGGGGCGTGGTTCGGGGCGGGGCACGAGAACATCTCGTTCCCGATCGAGGTGCGGTTCACCGCGGCCGACGACGTGTGGATGTCGACCGGCCACGAGCGCGACAACTGCTACGTCGCGGTGCACCAGTACTGGCGCAGCGACTACCGCGACTACTTCGCCGCCGCCCAGGACATCTTCACGGCGCACGAGGGACGCCCCCACTGGGGCAAGCTGCACACGCTCGACGCCGACTACTTCGCCGGACGGTACGCGCGCTTCGGCGACTTCGTGGCCGTCCGGAACGAGCTCGACCCCGGTCGGACGTTCTCGAACCCCTACCTCGACCGCGTCCTGGGCTGACGCGCCGCTCGCCCCACCCGCGCTTGCGTCATAGAGAGCGAGGGTTCTGACCCTCCGTTCCCATGACGCTACGGCGGGGGCGACGCGCGCGTTTATCACGCGCGAGCCCTCCCACACCTCGTCCGTCCACGACGTGAGAGCCCCCCGCACGGGCTCGTCACGGGCCTACCGTCGAGGTCATGAGCACACCGGCCACCGGCACCACCTGCCGCAGCTGTCGCCGTCACTGACGACACCCGCCCCGTCCTCACCTCACACGCACCACCCATCCCGAAGGGACCGTTCTGCCATGCCCGAAACACCCAGCCTCCCCTCCACCGACCCGTTGAAGTTCGCCTACTGGGTCCCCAACGTCTCCGGTGGCCTCGTCACCAGCACGATCGAGCAGCGCACCGACTGGTCGTACGACTTCAACGTCGAGGTCGCGCAGCTCGCCGAGAAGGTCGGCTTCGAGTACGCCCTCAGCCAGGTGCGGTACACCGCCTCGTACGGGGCCGACCAGCAGCACGAGTCGACGTCGTTGAGCCTGGCCCTGCTGACCCAGACCGAGAAGCTCAAGGTCATCGCCGCCGTGCACCCCGGCCTGTGGCACCCCGCCGTGCTCGCGAAGTTCATCATCACCGCCGACCACATCTCGGGTGGCCGGGCTGCCGTGAACGTCGTGAGCGGCTGGTTCAAGGACGAGTTCACGGGCCTCGGCGAGGCGTGGCTCGAGCACGACGAGCGCTACCGCCGCAGCGAGGAGTTCATCCGCGTGCTGCGCGGGCTCTGGACGGAGAAGAACTTCGAGCACCGGGGCGACTTCTACCGGATCCACGACTTCACGCTCCAGCCCGCGCCCGTCGACGTGCCGGGTCGCGCGCACCCCGAGATCTTCCAGGGTGGCAACTCCACGGCGGCCCGCCGCAACGGCGGCACCGTCGCCGACTGGTACTTCTCCAACGGCAAGGACTTCGACGGGTTCACCGAGCAGTACCTCGAGGTCAGGCAGAACGCCGCGCTGGCCGGACGCGTGACGCCGCCGAAGTTCGGCCTCAACGGCTTCGTCGTGGCCCGTGACTCCGAGGACGAGGCGCACGCGGTGCTGGAGGAGATCATCGCCAAGGCCAATCCCGAGGCCGTCGAGGGCTTCCGCCAGGCGGTCCGGCAGGCCGGCGCGTCGAGCGGCGACGGCAAGGGGATGTGGGCGGACTCCACGACCCGCGATCTCGTCCAGTACAACGACGGCTTCCGCACGGGCCTGATCGGCACGCCGGAGCAGATCGCGACCCGGATCGTCGAGTACAAGAAGCTCGGCGTCGACCTGTTCCTGCTCGGCTTCCTGCACTACCTCGAGGACATCGCGTACTTCGGCGAGAAGGTGCTGCCGATCGTCCGCGAGCTCGAGGCGGACGCCGTCCGCGCCGGCGAGCTCGCCCCCGCCCGCTGAACCACTCGCCCGAAAGAAAGTGCCTGCCGGGTCGACCAGGACCCGGCAGGCATGTCATCCCCAGTAGAGAGACAAGGAAAGACTATGACCACAACAGTTCACGAAGCGCTGTCCTCCTCGCCGTGGAAGGGAAGGCCCCGACCCACGACGACCGCCGGCTGGCTCGACCGTGCCGCCGACGTCGCCGGCATCCTCGCGACCGACGCCGTCGAGCGCGACCGCACGCAGGCAGTCCCCACCGCCGAGGTGCAGCTGCTCAAGGACGCCGGGCTCGTGACCCTGCTCGGCCCCGTCGAGCACGGTGGTGCCGGCGAGACGTGGGAGACCGCCTATCAGGTCATCCGCGAGATCGCGTCGGGCGACGGGTCGATCGGCCAGCTCATCGGCTACCACTACCTGTGGGCGTGGGCCGTCCGCCTGGTCGGCACGCCCGACCAGATCGCGGCGGTCGAAGAGCTCTACACGACGAACGACTTCTTCTTCGGCGGTGCGGTCAACCCACGCGACAACGACCTGACGATCACCGAGGACGGTGACGAGCTGGTCTACAACGGCCGCAAGTCGTTCTCGACGGGCTCGAAGATCAGCGACCTCACGGTCCTCGAGGGAGTCCTCGAGGGCACCGAGAAGCACGTGTTCGCGATCGTCCCGACGCAGCAGGACGGCATCGCCTTCCACGACGACTGGGACAACCTCGGCCAGCGGCTCACCGAGTCCGGCGGCGTCACGATCACCGACGTCCGCATCCCGTGGGCGGCCGCGGCCGGCTACGTCGACAAGGAGCCCGTCGAGCTGACGTACGGGACGCTCAACCTGCCGGCGATCCAGCTGGTCTTCGCCAACTTCTACCTGGGCATCGCGCAGGGCGGTCTCAAGGCCGGGACGGCGTACACCCGCAAGAACACCCGGGCGTGGCCGTACGGCGGCGACAACAAGGAGAGTGCGTCCGAGGAGTGGTACGTCCTCGAGGGCTACGGACGCCTGCAGTCGCAGGTCTGGGCCGCTGAGGCCCTCGCCGATGCCGCAGGTGCCGAGATCTCGGGCCTGCTGCACGCCGAGCGCGAGGCCTTGACGCCCGAGGAGCGCGGTCACGCCGCGGTCCGCATCGCGGCGGTCAAGCAGCTGACGACCGACGTCGCGCTCGAGGTCGGCACCAAGATCTACGAGCTGACGGGCGCCCGTGCCACGAGCAGCTCGGTGGGCCTCGACATCTACTGGCGCAACGCCCGCACGCACACGCTGCACGACCCCGTCGCCTACAAGCGCCGCGAGGTCGGCGAGTACGCGCTGCTGGGCCAGCTGCCGGAGCCGTCCTGGTACACGTGAGGCACGCGAGGTAGCACGGAACACCGTGTCCCGCCGGGCGGTCCCGGACGTCGAGAACGTCCGGGACCGCCCCTGTTCGCGGGGCACGATCGAGACTCACCCACCGAAGGACTCCCATGACCCAGCAGAGCAAGCAGACCGTCCCGTTCGTCGTCGACGCCAGCGGGACCGGCGTGATCCAGGACCTCGTCGTGGCCGGCGACAACCGGCACGACTTCCGGTCGGACACGTACCCCGCGTTCGGCGGCACCGACGCCTCCCCCAGCCCGCTGGTCTACGCGCTCGGCGCCCTGACCTCGTGCAACCAGATCACCGCCCAGCTCGTCGCGAAGGACCTCGGCGTCACGCTCGGCGCGTTCACCTTCGCGGCTCAGGGCGACCTCGACCCGTCCGTGCTGGTCGGTGGTGCCGAGGGCAACGCCAACTTCGACGCCGTCTCGATCACGGCCAGCGTGCAGACCGACGCCGACGAGGCGACGTTCGCGACGCTCGTCAGCGAGCTCGAGCGCCGCTGCCCCGTGACCCAGCTGTTCAAGCGCAGCGGCCTCGACTACACCTCGACGTGGTCGGCCCTCCCGCTCGAAGCCGCGTCCTGACGGTGTCGAGCGTCCCCGAGCTGCTGGCCGCCGTGCGCGAGCTCGTCCCGACGATCGCGGAGGGAGCCGTCGACCGCGACCGCGAGCGGCGACTCCCCCGCGCCGAGCTCGACGAGCTGTCGCGCGTCGGTGCGCTCGCCGTGACGGTGCCGGCGTCCCACGGCGGGGTCGGCGGCGGCGCGGCGGCGGCCTTCGAGGTGACGCGGCTGCTGGCCACGGCCGATCCGAACGTCGCGCAGATCCCGCAGAGCCACTTCGTCTACCTGCGACTCGTCGAGCTCGCCGGCCCGACCGCGCTGAAGGACCAGATCTTCGCCTCCGTCCTCGGCGGTGCAAGGGTCGCCAATGCTCAGTCCGAGCGTGGCGGCCGCACCCTCACCGACATCCGCACGACGATCCGTCCCGAGGGGCAAGAGGCCGTCGTGGACGGCGAGAAGTTCTACTGCACCGGCAGCCTCACCGCCGACTGGCTGGCGGTGCTCGCACGGGACGCCGAAGGGCTCGACCACATCGGCTTCGTGCGTGCCGACGCTCCCGGCGTGGCTCTCGTCGACGACTGGACCGGCATGGGCCAGCGCACCACCGCGAGCGGCACGATCACCTTCGACGCCGTGCGGCTGCCGACCTCGCACATCGCTCCACGCGCCGACGCAGTGACCGGGCCGTACGGCTACGGCGCGCTCGCCCAGGGCCTGCATGCCGCGATCGACGTCGGCATCGCGCGGGGTGCCCTGACCGAGGCAGCGGCCTTCGTGCGGTCGTCGAGCCGGCCATGGTTCGAGGCGCAGGTCGACCGCGCCGAGGACGACCCCCTGCTGGTGCAGCGGTTCGGCGAGCTCGAGGTCGAGGTGCGCGCAGCCGAGGCCACGCTGGCCGCCGCCGGCGCTGCGGTCGACCTCGTCGACCGCGCCCGCACCGACGAGGCCGCCGCCGAGGCGTCCCTGCAGGTCGCGACTGCCAAGGTGCTCGCCGACCGGGCGGCCATCTCCGTCACGAACGCGCTGTTCGAGCTCGGCGGCACGCGGTCCAGCGACGACCGGCTCGACCTGCACCGCCATTGGCGCAACGCCCGCACCCACACCCTGCACGACCCCGTCCGCTGGAAGCTGCAGCATCTGGGGCGGTGGGCCGTCCGCGGCGAACGTCCGCCCCGCGGCCCCCAGCTCTGACCCACCACGCACCTCAGGAGAAACCCCGATGACGCTCACGTTCGACTGGTTCCTGCCCACCACCGGCGACAGCCGCGCCCTCGTGGGCGGCGGCCACAGCGTGCCGAGCGACGTCGGCCGCACCGGCGGATCGATCGACACCGCCGGCCGGTTCCGCGAGCCCGACCTCCGCTACCTGGCCCATGTCGCCCGCACCGCCGAGGACCTCGGCTTCGACGCCGTCCTGACGCCAACCGGCACCCCCTGCGAGGACGCGTGGATCGTCGCCTCGGCCCTGATCCCCGAGACCGAGCGGCTCAAGTTCCTCGTCGCGCTGCGTCCCGGGCTCATCACCCCGACACTGCTGGCGCAGATGTCGTCGACGTTCCAGCGACTGTCGTCGAACCGGCTGCTGCTCAACGTCGTCGTGGGCGGCGATCCCTCCGAGCAGCTGCGCTTCGGCGACCGGGTGGGCAAGGACGACCGCTACGCCCGGGCAGCGGAGTTCCTGCAGGTGTTCCGGGAGTCGTTCACCGACGCGGGCAGCAGCTTCACCGGCGACTACTACGACGTCGAGGACGCCCGCACGCGCCGACCGGCGCAGGTGCCGGAGATCTATCTCGGCGGCTCGTCGGCCGCGGCAGGGCCTGTCACGGCGGCGCACACGGACGTCTACCTGACGTGGGGCGAGCCGCCCGCCGCGGTCGCCGAGAAGATCGCCTGGATCCGCGGCCTGGCCGAGGCCGAGGGACGCACCGTGCGCTTCGGGGTGCGGCTGCACACCATCAGCCGCGACCACTCCGAGGACGCCTGGCGGGTCGCCGACGACATGCTGGCCCAGCTCGACCCCGCCGACATCGCCAAGGCCCAGGAGGCCATCGCCAGCAGCGAGTCGGAGGGCCAGCGCCGTATGCGCGAGCTGCACGGGGGCCTCACGACGTTCACGGAGGCCCGCCAGCTGGAGGTGCACCCCGCGCTGTGGTCGGGCATCGGCCTGATGCGCAGCGGTGCCGGCACGGCGCTGGTCGGCAGCCACACCGAGGTCGCGGACCTCATCGCCGAGTACGCGGCCGTCGGGGTCGAGGAGTTCGTGCTGTCGGGGTACCCGCACGTCGAGGAGGCCTACTGGTTCGCCGAGGGCGTCCTGCCGGTGCTCCGCCGCAAGGGCCTCACGACCTGACCCCACCCCGTGCGTCATGGCTTCTGATGGCCATGACCCCCAGAAGGTATGACGCAACGCCGGCCCGCCGGCGGGCGGGCGTCAGAAGCTCTGGTGGCTGCCGAAGGCGCGCTGCCAGTAGGTCAGCGCCAGGTTGGACGACGTGTCAGCCGCCTCGACGTCGCCGAGCACGAGCGTGTGGTCACCGGCGACGACCAGCTGGGCCACGGTCAGCGCGACCCAGGCGTGACGATCCGACAGGGCCGGGGCCCCGTCCTCGAGCTGCCACGGGACGTCGAGGAACTTGTCGTCGCCCTTGCCCGCGAAGCGCAGGGCGATCTGGTCCTGGTGGGCGGCCAGCACGTTGACGCCGATGCGCGAGCCGACCTCGAGCTTGGCCAGCAGCTGGGAGCGGTTGTCGAGCGAGACCAGCAGCATCGGCGGGTCCATCGACAGCGACGAGAACGCGCTGACGGTCGTGCCGTGCGGCGCACCGTCGTGGAACGTCGTGACGACCGAGACGGCGGCAGCCACGTTGCCCATCGCGGAGCGGAACGACTTCTGGAGCACGGCCGGGTCGGTCGCCGGAGTGTCGTCGTGGGTGCTCATGTCTTCGACGGTATGCCTGTCGTCATCAGTCAGCACCGCACTCCCACATCTCGGACGATCCGTCGACGGCACGACGACCGTGCTACGACGGACGGTCAGCCCCGCTGCTGGCTGATCGCGTAGAGCGCGATGCCCGCCGCGACACCGGCGTTGAGGCTCTCGAGGCCCGTGCTCATCGGGATCGACACGATCTCGTCGCACGTCTCACCGACGAGGCGCGACAGGCCCTTGCCCTCGCTGCCGATGACGACGACCAGCGGGCCGTCGACCATCTGCGAGTCGGCGACGTCGACCGTGCCGTCGGCGGCCAGGCCGATGACCATGCAGCCGTCCTCCTGGAACTGCTTGAGCGTGCGCGTGATGTTGGTGACGCGTGCGACCGGCACGCGGGCCGCCGCACCGGCCGACGTCTTCCAGGCCGCGGCGGTGATCTGCGCTGCGCGACGCTCGGGGATGACGACGCCGTGTGCACCGAAACCCGAGGCCGAGCGGATGATCGCGCCGAGGTTGCGGGGGTCGGTGATGCCGTCGAGCACCAGGATCAGCGCCGGCTCGTCACGCTCGGCCGCGAGGTCCATGAGGTCCTGCGGGTTGGCGTACTCGTAGGCGTTGAGCTTGGCGGCGATGCCCTGGTGGACGGCACCACCCGTGAGCTTGTCGAGCTCGATGCGACCGATCTCGAGCAGGCTGACGTGCTGCTCGGCGGCGAGCTTGAAGATCTCGCGGATCTTCTCGTCGCGGTCGGTGCCCTCGGCGACGTACAGCGCGTGCACCGGCACCGTCGCGCGCAGCAGCTCGAGCACGGAGTTGCGTCCGGCGACCCACTCGGCGGCCTCGCCGGGCTTGCCGCGCTTGGGACGGGCCTGCTCGCGCTTGGCCGTCGCGTTCTTCATCTTGTAGAGCTTGTGGTTGGGGCGGTCCTCCGCGCGGGGCGTCGGGCCCTTGCCCTCGAGTCCCTGGCGGCGACGGCCACCCGAACCGGCCGTGGGGTTGCCCTTGCCGGTCTTCTTGATGGCGCCTCTGCGATTGCTGTTGCCTGGCATGGTGCTAGCTCCCTAGAAGATCAGTCTTCACGGACCAGCGCGCACCCTGCGGCGTGTCCTCGATGTCGATGCCGGCCGCCGTGAGCTGGTCGCGCACACGGTCTGCGGTGGCGAAGTCCTTGGTGGCACGTGCCTGCTGGCGCTGCTCGAGAAGTCCCTCGACGAGGGAGTCGATCACCTGCGCATAGGCCGCATCGTCACCCCCACGATCCCACGTCGGGGACAGCGGGTCCAAACCGAGCACGTCGAGCATCCCGCGGACGGCCGCGAGAACCCCCGCCAGGGCGTCCGAGGCACCTGCCGCGACGAGCGAGTTGCCGTCGGTGACGTGCCCCTGGAGCACCGCCAGTGCGGCCGGCACCGACAGGTCGTCGTCCATCGCAGCAGCGAACTCGGCAGGGACGTCGCCCGGCTCGCCGGGCCCGCACAGCTCGGCGGCACGGCGGACGAATCCCTCGACCCGGCCGAAGGCCGTCGCGGCCTCGGCCAGCGACTCCTCGGAGAACTCGACGATCGAGCGGTAGTGCGACGCGGCGAGGTAGTAGCGCAGGTCGATCGGCCGGACGCGCTTGACGACCTCGCTGACCATGAGGGTGTTGCCGACCGACTTCGACATCTTCGCGCCGGCCAGGTTGAGCATCGCATTGTGCATCCACACCCGGGCGAACGGCTGCCCCGCGGCACGCGACTGCGCGAGCTCGTTCTCGTGGTGCGGGAAGCGCAGGTCGAGCCCGCCGCCGTGGATGTCGAACTCGTGGCCGAGGTACTTGGCGGCCATCGCCGAGCACTCCAGGTGCCAGCCGGGACGTCCGCGGCCCCACGGCGTCGACCACGACGCCGACTCCGGGTCGCCGTCCTTGTGCCCCTTCCAGAGCGCGAAGTCGCGGCCGTCGCGCTTGCCCTCGGGCGGGGCGTCCTCGGCGTTGAGCATGTCGTCGACCTTCTGCCGCGACAGCTCGCCGTAGGCGGGCCACGACCGGACGTCGAAGTAGACGTCACCCGACTCGTCGCCGGCGGCGTACGCGTGGCCCCGCTCGATCAGGGTCTGCATGAGCTCGATCATCTCGGGGACGACGCCGGTCGCCCGGGGCTCGTACGTCGGCGGGATGCAGCCCAGCACCTCGTAGGCCGCGTGCAGGGCCCGCTCGTTCTCGTAGGCGACCGCGAACCACGGACGTCCCTGTTCGACGCCCTTGGCCAGGATCTTGTCATCGATGTCGGTGACGTTGGCGACGATCGTGACCTCGAGGCCCGAGCGCTCGAGCCAGCGGCGCAGCACGTCGAACACGACCTCCTTGCGGATGTGGCCGATGTGCGGCGGACCCTGCACCGTCAGGCCGCAGTGGTAGATCGACACCTCGCCCGGGACCACCGGGTCGAGGGCGCGGGTCTGCCGGGACGCGGTGTCGTAGAGGTGGAGTGCCACGCGGCAAGACTATCGGCTCGCGGTCCTGCGGCGATCGTCGTCCGCGGCCGGGCATCCTGTCACATCTGCCCCACCCGCCCCATTCGACGCCTACCATGGTGCGATGCGCCGCATCCTTCCCCTGCTCGCCGCCTCCGTCATGGGCCTCGGCCTCGTCACCGCCGTCCCGACCTCGGCCTCGGCGGCCTCCGACCAGAGCGCCTTCAACCGCTGGACGTCCACCTCCGACTTCGCCGCCGGCACCGCCAAGGGGCTCGCCGCGAAGTCCGGCCGCATGACGATCGGCACCGGCACGACCGGCACGACGTACAAGGACCCTCGCGTCTCCGGCCGCAAGAAGTCGTACGACAAGGGCTCGTGGCAGAGCCCGTGGCAGTCGACCGGCTTCGGCGCGACCTCGCTGATCCCCTCGTGGAGCATCACGACGCCCGGCGGCACTTGGGCCCGCATCGACGTCCGGGTGCGCAACGCCTCCGGAGTCGGCAGCTGGGACACCGTCGCCCGCTGGGCCGGCAGCACGTCGCGGGTCAAGCGGTCCTCCTACCCCGCGCAGGCCGACGACATCGCGCGACTCTCGACCGACACCGTGATCGCCAACGCCGGACAGAGCTTCGACCGCTACCAGGTGCGGGTCATCCTGCACCGCCCCAAGGGCAGCAAGTCCACCCCCACGCTGCACGCCGTCAACGCCGTCGCCGCGACGTTCACCACCCGCTCCGCCCCCACCAGCGCCACGACCATGACCGCCGCCACCGAGCTGGCCGTGCCCCAGTCGTCCCAGATGATCCACCGCGGCGAGTTCCCGCAGTGGGGCGGCGGTGGCGAGGCATGGTGCTCCCCCACGTCGACCTCGATGGTCATGCGGTTCTTCGGCCGCGGGCCCTCGGCCTCGGCCTACTCGTGGTCGCGCTTCGCCGACTCGTTCGTCGACCACGCCGCCCGCTACACGTACGACCACCAGTACAAGGGCACCGGCAACTGGCCGTTCAACACTGCCTACGCGGCGGGCTACTCCCTCGACGCCTACGTGACGCGGCTCGGCTCGCTGCGCGACGCGGAGGCCTACATCCGCGCCGGCATCCCGCTGGTCGCCTCGGTCGCCTTCGGCCGCGGACAGCTCACGGGCGCCCCGATCTCGTCGACGCCGGGCCACCTGCTGGTCATCCGAGGGTTCACCGCGACGGGCGACGTCATCGTCAACGACCCGGCGGGGTCGAAGAACTCGAACGTCCGCCGGGTCTACTCCCGTGCGCAGCTCGAGAGGGCGTGGCTGGGCGGCAGCGGCGGCGTCGTCTACGTCATCCGACCCGACAGCGTCCCGCTCCCCTGACCCAGCCCGCCCCTTGAGCTTGTCGAAAGGTCAGCCGACCGAGACCGTGATGCCGTCGTAGCCCGTGGCACCATCCGGCAGCACGTCGGCCCGCTCGGCGGTCTGCGTCGCACCCGTCGCGTCGGTGGCCCGCACCTGGATGTCGTGGCGACCCGGCTCGGCGTCCCAGTCGATGCTCCACTGCACCCACGTGTCGGGGTTCGGCGCCACCGCGAGCGTCGCCTCGCGCCAGTCGGCGTCGTCGATCCTGACCTCGACCCGTTCGATGCCGACGTGCTGGGCCCACGCGACACCGGCGATCGTCATGGTGCCCGCGTCGACCGTGCTGCCGTCGGCCGGGACGTCGATGCGTGACTGCGTCTTGACGGGTCCCCGTTCGCCCCAGCCGCGCTGGGTCCAGTAGGCCTCGAAGTCGGCGAACCGGGTGACCTCCCAGTCTGTGACCCACTTGGTCGCCGAGACGTAGCCATAGAGCCCCGGCACGACCTGGCGCACCGGGAAACCGTGCGGCACCGGCAGCGGCTCGCCGTTCATGGTCAGGGCCAGCAGGGCGTCGCGGCCGTCCATCAACGCGTCGATCGGCGTGCCGCACGTCCAGCCGTCCTCCGACGTCGACAGCAGGGCGTCGGCACCGGCCCGGACACCGACCTCCTCGAGGATGCCCTTGATCGGAACGCCTCCCCACACGGTGTTGCCGATCAGGTCGCCGCCGACCTCGTTGGATACGCAGCAGATCGTGATCCACGCGTCGGTCAGGCCGCGGTCGAGCAGGTCCTGGTACGACAGCGTCAGCTCGCGATCGACCATGCCGTGGATGCGCAGCCTCCACTCGGCCGGGTCGATCAGGGGTGCCTGCAGGGCCGTGTCGATGCGGTAGAAGTCGCGGTTGGACGTCAGCCAGGGCGCCTGCCCCTGGATGTCGAGATCGGCCCCGGCCGGGACGACGACGGCGCGGGTCGGGATCTTCAGCGCGGCGCGGGCCCGCTCGACGACCTCGCGACGGCGGTGCCGCGACGCGAGGGCCTGGCCGGCGGCACCCACCACGACGGTCGCGACGGCGACCGCGGCAGCCGTGCGCAGGAAGATGCGGCGCGACGCGTCGACCGTCGTGTGCTGGCCCTCGCGGAGCAGCAGCTGCAGCACCCCCATCAGCACGACACCCCCGGCCACAGAGGCGAAGACGCCCTCAGGCGACGCGTACGGGCGCGACAGCACCGACGCGACCGCGAGGACGACGAGGACCGCGACGAGGGAGAACGCCGCGAGACGTCGGGTCTGCCACCACCGCCCGACGACGCCGCCGAGCACGAGGATCGCGACGGCGACGCTCGCGACGGCCAACGGCTTGTCGCCCGTGCCGACGACCCCGATGATGGCCTCGGCCACGGGGCCGGGGGTCAGGGCGATGACCGACTGCCCCACCGACAGCAGCGGCGACTCCCGGAGGTCGAGCACCGCGGCGAGGGCCTCGCTGGCCGCGATCGCGGCCGCTGCGGCCAGCACGCCGGCTGCGGTCGTCGCACGAGATCTCACCCGGTCATCCTCGCGCGCGGCACCAACCCGCGCCGGATGAACTGGCATGATCGCGGTGTGACTTCCGCGCGCATCGGCATCGGCACCGACGTCCACCGGCTCGTCGACGGTCGCCCGATGTGGCTCGCCGGACTCGAGTGGCCAGACGAGCCGCAGGGACTCGAGGGACACTCCGACGGCGACTGCGTGGCCCACGCGATCGTCGA
The DNA here is from genome assembly GCF_017876595.1 of Aeromicrobium fastidiosum. Classification (NCBI taxonomy): domain Bacteria; kingdom Bacillati; phylum Actinomycetota; class Actinomycetes; order Propionibacteriales; family Nocardioidaceae; genus Aeromicrobium; species Aeromicrobium fastidiosum. The sequence goes on from NZ_JAGIOG010000001.1 coordinate 435,819, forward strand.
CGCGGTGCTCGGAGCCGCGGGACTCGGCGACATCGGCAGCCACTTCGGCACGTCCGACCCGCAGTGGTCAGGTGCCGCGGGGGCCGACTTTCTGGTCGAGACGGCCCGCCGCCTGGACGAGCACGGCTGGACCGTCGGCAACGTGTCGGTGCAGGTCATCGGCAACCGCCCGAAGATCGGACCCCGCCGCGAGCAGTCCCAGCGGGTGCTCTCGGACGCGATCGGCGGTGCCGTCAGTCTCTCGGCCACGACGACCGACGGGCTGGGCCTGACCGGACGCGGCGAGGGCATCGCCGCGATCGCCACGGCCCTCGTCGTCCCGCGCTGACCCGCGCTGGCCGGTGCGCTGGCGTCCACCCATCCGCGGGGCCGGTGCGCTGGCGTCCACGGCGATCGTTGCGGTGGACGCTGACGCACCGCTCCCCGGGGCCGGACGCACGAGGCCCCGGTCCCCGTACAGGCGGGGACCGGGGCGTCGGACAACTCAGATCAGGACGCGAGGACCTCGTCGAGACGGGTCTCGGCCTTGTCTTCGTTGGTCTTCTCGGCGAGCGCGAGCTCGGAGACCAGGATCTGGCGGGCCTTGGCCAGCATGCGCTTCTCGCCGGCCGACAGGCCACGCTCGTGATCGCGGCGCCACAGGTCGCGCACGACCTCGGCCACCTTCAGCACGTCACCGGAGTGCAGCTTCTCGAGGTTGGCCTTGTAGCGGCGCGACCAGTTGGTCGGCTCCTCGACGTGCTCGGCACGGAGAACTCCGAAGACCCGCTCGAGTCCTGCTTCGTCGACGACGTCGCGGACTCCGACCAGATCGAGGTTGCACGCGGGGACGCGGACGACCAGGTCGTTCTGCGAGACGATGCGCAGCACGAGGTAATCACGCTCCTCGCCCTTGATCGTCCGGGTCTCGATGTCCTCGATCACTGCAGCACCGTGATTGGGATACACAACGGTTTCGCCGACAGTAAAAGTCATAGAGAAAACACCCTTCGTAGATTCCAAGAATACCATGAGGAGCCCACTGCGGCCCTTGCGCTTTCAGGGGATGGACCCCATAGCAGACCAGATGTCAGCAGGTCAAAGGCACAGCGACGGACGCCCTCCGATATCATCGGAGCGGGCTCCCGGCCCTCTCGCCGTCCCCGGCGGATCCGTCCCCGAACGTCTCCCTAAAGAAAGCGTGACCTGGTGAGCTCCGTACGACGTCGCCGTCTGACCGCCGTCTCCCTGACCGCCGTGGCAGGACTGACCCTGACCGCCTGCGGCACGAGCTTCGGCGCCCAGACCAATCAGGTCTACCAGCCCGCCGTCGGTGCCAACGAGCGCGGCGAGGTCGAGTCGCACAACACGCTGCTCGTGGGCAACCGAGACGGCTCCGCAACGCTGTCGGCCGGCGTCGTCAGCAACCTCGACACCGACCAGACGCTGACCAAGGTCACCGTCGTCGACGAGGACGGCAAGACCCTCACGGTCAAGGCCCCCAAGGCTCCGCTGACGCTGGCCAGCCGGGCGTTCACGACGCTGGGCGGCACGACTCCCGACAGCGTCTTCGTCGTCACGTCCGGTGCCGTGCCCGGAGACTACGTCACGGTCACCTACACGTTCAGCGACTCGGCCGAGGTCGAGATCGACGCCCCGGTCGTGGCACGCGCCGACCACGCGGGGGAGTACGAGGACGTCGCCGGCGGCGACGGCCTCGTCCCCGCCGCTGTCAGCGGCAGCGAGAGCTCCACGGAGACCGAGACCGAGTAGCCGTCCAGGCATGACAAGACCCCCGGTGCGGCAGGCAGCGGGGGTCTTTCCATGTCCCGGGGAGGCAGGCTCCAGCGGGACGGCTCGGGCGGGTCAGGCCATCTGGCCGGTCACCAGGTAGACGACCCGGCGGGCCATCGACACGGCGTGGTCGCCGATGCGCTCGTAGTAACGACCCAGCAGGGCGATGTCGACCGCCGGCTCCACGCCGTGGTCCCACGAGTCACCCAGCAGGGCACGGAACAGGTCCTTGCGCAGCAGGTCCATCTCGTCGTCCTCGGCCTCGAGCTGCGCGGCCTTGGCGACGTCGCGGTTGGCCACGATGCGCGATGCCGACTCGATCATCGAGTCGGCCACGGCGGCCATCGACAGGATCGTCGGGTGCAGGTTGAGCGGCACCGCGGACTCGGGCATGCGACGGCGGGCGATCTTGGCGACGTGCACCGAGAGGTCACCCATCCGCTGCAGATCGGCCAGCATGCGCAGGGTCGCGACGAGCTGGCGCAGGTCGGTCGCGACCGGCTGCTGGGTGGCGAGGAGCAACAGGGTGCGCTCCTCGATGGTCTCTGTCTCTTCGTCGATGAGCTTGTCGCCTGCGATGACGGCCTCGGCAACCTGACCGTCTGCTTCGAGCAGGGCCTTGGTCGCGTCGGCGACGGCACGGCGGACGGTCCCGGTGAGGTTCACCAGGTCGTCGACGATGGCATCGAGCTGTTCGTAATACTGATCGCGCATGTCCCCCACCGTAGAGAGAGCGGGTGAACGGACGGCGACGCCCGGTGAACGCGGCATGAACGCCAGCCGAAAGCCCTGTCGCTGCGGGCGTCCAGACACGGGTTTCGGCTCGACCGCCCCCTACGATCAACGTGTGGACATCAGCGCAGGCCTCGTGATCGCCGGAGCGATCGGAGCCGTCATCGGCGCGATGATCACGTACCTGTGGAGATTCAGCGAGAGGACGCAGCAGACCGTGGCCGAGCCGACACCCGTGGTCCCACCCGGCGCAGAGCTCGTCCTGTCGGTGCTGTCGTCGTCGGCAGTGCTGATCGACTCCGCCGACACCGTCGTCAAGGCGTCAGCGCCCGCCTTCGCGATGGGCATCATCAACGACGACCGGCTCGAGCCCGACGAGCTCATGGCCCTCGTGCGCCAGGTGCGCCGCGACGGCCAGGTGCGCGAGGCCGACATCTCGCTGCAGCCCAAGCGCGGCACGACGGCCTACATCCACGCTCGCGTCGCGCCGCTGACGTCCCGGCTCATCCTGGTGCTCGCCGACGACCGCACCCGTGAGCAGCGCGTCGAGTCGATCCGGCGCGACTTCGTCGCCAACGTCAGCCACGAGCTCAAGACGCCCGTCGGGGCGCTCAACCTGCTGGCGGAGGCCGTCGGCGAGGCCAAGGACGATCCCGAGGCCGTCGTGCGCTTCTCCAGCCGCATGCACCTCGAGAGCGAGCGGCTGACTCGGCTCGTCCAGCAGATCATCGACCTGTCGCGGCTGCAGAACGACATCTTGAGCGACGACGCCACGGCCATCAAGGTCGGCGAGCTCGTCGGCGAGGCCTGCGAGCACTCCTCCACCGAGGCCGAGCACAAGAAGATCGAGATCGCGACGTCGGTCGAGCCCGATCTGCAGGTCCACGGCGACCGATCGCAGCTGCACGCCGCGGTCAGCAACCTCGTCGAGAACGCCGTGACCTACAGCCCCGAGGGATCCCGTGTCACGGTCACCGCGCAGCTCGCGGACGGCGACGTGCGCCTGACCGTCACCGACAACGGCATCGGCATCCCGGGTGATGAGCTCGACCGCATCTTCGAGCGGTTCTACCGCGTCGACCCCGCCCGGGCCAGGGCCACCGGCGGGACGGGGCTGGGCCTGTCGATCGTCAAGCACGTCGCGGCCAGCAACGGCGGCACCGTGGAGGTGTGGAGCGAGCCGGGCCTCGGCTCGTCGTTCACCCTCGTGCTGCCGGCGTTCCAGCACGACATCGATGAAGACTCTGAGAGGAAGCCCGCGTGACGAAGGTACTGGTCGTCGAGGACGAGACGAGCTACAGCGAGGCGCTGTCGTACGTCCTGCGCAAGGAGGGTTTCGACGTCGCGATCGCCGAGACCGGGCCCGACGCGCTCACGGAGTTCGACCGCGGCGGTGCCGACATCGTCCTGCTCGACCTGATGCTGCCCGGCCTGTCGGGCACCGAGGTCTGCCGGGCGATCCGGCAGATCTCGTCGGTGCCGATCATCATGGTCAGCGCCAAGGACACCGAGGTCGACAAGGTCGTGGGGCTCGAGCTGGGTGCCGACGACTACGTCACCAAGCCGTACTCCCCCCGCGAGCTGGTCGCCCGCATCCGGGCCGTGCTGCGACGCGGCGCGACCGATGAGATCGACGACAACGCCTCGCTCGAGGCAGGCCGCGTGCGCATGGACGTCGACCGGCACCTCGTCACGATCGACGGCTCGGAGACCAAGTTCCCGCTCAAGGAGTTCGAGCTGCTCGAGTACTTCCTGCGCAACCCCGGCCGGGTGCTGACCCGCGGGCAGCTCATCGACCGCGTGTGGGGCGCCGACTACGTCGGTGACACCAAGACGCTCGACGTCCATGTCAAGCGACTGCGCGCCAAGATCGAGCCCGACCCCACCAACCCCATCACCCTCACGACGGTCCGAGGCCTCGGTTACAAGTACGACAGCTAGGGCGCGCGGCTTCGCCGCCTCAGCGGCTCGTCCCTCGCCGCTGCCGGGCTTCGCCCGGGCGCCAGCCTTCGCTCGCTGCGCTCGCTCGGCCCGGGGTCACCTTGATGAGCGTCAGCGACCCTGATTCTTGACGGCGGCGATGGCGGCCGCGGCCGCGGCGGGGTCGAGGTACTGGCCGCCCTTGACGGTGGGACGCAGATCGGCGTCGAGCTCGTAGACCAGCGGGATGCCGGTCGGGATGTTGAGGCCGACGACCTCGTCCTCACCCAGTCCGTCGAGGTGCTTGACGAGGGCTCGCAGCGAGTTGCCGTGCGCCGTCACGAGGACGACCTTGTCGTCGAGCAGGTCGGGGACGATCGCGTCGTACCAGTACGGCAGCATGCGGTCGAGCACCTGGGCGAGCGCCTCGGTGCGGGGCAGCAGCTCGTCGGGCAGGGCCGCGTAGCGGGGATCGGTGGCCTGGCTGAACTCGTCGTCGTCGGTGATCGCCGGCGGCGGCGTGTCGTACGAGCGCCGCCAGGTCATGAACTGCTCCTCGCCGTACTCCTCGAGGGTGGCCTTCTTGTCCTTGCCCTGCAGCGCACCGTAGTGGCGCTCGTTGAGGCGCCACGACCGCTTGACCGGGATCCAGTGGCGGTCGATGCCGTCGAGCACGATCTGCGACGTGCGGATCGCGCGACGCAGCAGGGACGTGTGCGAGACGTCGGGCAACAGGCCGGCCTCGGCAAGCATCGAGGCACCCTTGCCGGCCTCCTCCACGCCCTGGTCGTTGAGGTCGACGTCGACCCAGCCGGTGAACAGGTTCTTGGCGTTCCACTCGCTGTGGCCGTGACGCAGGAGGATGAGAGTGCTCATGCCCCTGAGCCTATGGGGTCACTCGTCCGCGGATGATTCGCCCTCGCCGCGGCGCTCGGCGTGCATCTGGCTCAGCGCCTGCACGTAGTCGTTCTGCGACTGGATGCCCTCGAGCGTCCAGCGCTGGTCGACCACGACGTACGGCAGCTGGGTGATGCCGAGCGACTGGCCGGTCTCGTTCTGCGTGCGGACCTCGTCGGCGTACTCGGTGCTCGCGAGCAGCGCCTCGGCCGTTTCGAGCTCGAGGCCGACGAGCGCAGCCCGCGTCGCGAGGGTGAACGGGTCGGCGACGTCGGCACCCTCCAGGAAGTGGGCGCGCCACAGCTGGTGGGCGAGGTCGCGCTGGAACCCCGGCCCGGCCTCGTCGGCCCAGGTCAGCAGCCGCCACGCGTCGAACGACGACGCCTCGACGGCCTCCTCGAAGTTGAGGTCGATGCCGGTGATCCTGGCGGCGGCGGTCACGCGCGCGTTGACGAGCTCGACCTCGTCGCGGCCCCCGAGACGCTCCTGCATCGCGTCGAGCAGCAGGCGTCCCTCGCTGGACGTCTCGGGCTCGAGCTGGAAGGCCCGGAACGTCATCTCGACGGGCTCACCCGTCAGGATCGAGAACATCGCCGCGGCCCGCTCGAACCGGGTGGAACCCACATAGGCCCACGGGTCGGTGACGTCGGCGAACACGATGACCTTCACGCGACGAACCTACGTGAGCGCTGGTCGCGTCACGGCCGGAGGTGCTTGAACGCGTCGAGGTTGCGGGTCGACTCGCCGCGCGACTCGCGCCACTCCCACTCCTTGCGGATCGAGGTGGCGAAGCCCAGCTCGAGGATCGTGTTGAACGACTCGTCGGCGTAGGTCAGCACCGAGCCCAGGAGCCGGTCGAGCTCGTCGGACGTGACCGACTCCAGCGGCACGCGTCCGTCGAGGTAGATGTCGCCCGCGGAGTCGACCGCGAACGCGACGCCGAACATCTTGAGGTTGCGCTCCAGCAGCCAGCGGTAGACGACCTGGTGGTTCTCGTCGGGGTTGCGGGCGACGAAGGCATGGACGCCGAGGGCATGCCGGCCGATCTCGAGGCGGCACGTCGTCTGCAGCTTGCGCTCGCCGGGCAGGGTCACCTCGAACGTGCCGGTCTGGTGCTCGGTGTAGGCCAGCTCGGCGGCCTCGAGCGTGTCGATGATGACGCGGCGGACGTCGGACGTCGGGTGCGTGGTCATGGGCGTGCCTCCTGGTGGGCGGTGACGGCCTCGCCGTAGACGGCGAGCGTGCGGTCGGCGGTGACGTCCCAGCCGAATCCCTCGGCGTGGCGGACGGCCTTGTGGCTCATCGCCTCGCGGGCGTCGGCGTCGGTCAGCAGGTGGTGGATCGCGGCGGCGTAGTCGACCGGGTCGTGGCCGTCGACGAGGACGCCGGTGACGCCGTCGGCCACCGACGTGACGAGCCCGCCGACCCGGGCGGCGACGACGGGCGTGCCACAGGCCTGGGCCTCGATCGCGACGAGCCCGAACGACTCGTTGTGCGAGGGCACGCAGACCACGGACGCCGCGGCGTACCAGTCGGCGAGCTCGCGCTGCGCGACCGCGGGGACGAACCGGACGACGTCCGCGATGCCGAGCTCGACCGCGAGGTCGGAGAGCGCGGACGGCTGGTCGAGCCCCGAGCCGGAGGCACCGCCCACGACCGCGACCACGAGGCGCGAGCGCAGCGCAGGATCGTCCTCGAGCATCACGGCCGCGGCGCGCAGCACGACGTCGGGTGCCTTGAGGGGCTGGATGCGTCCGGCGAACAACAGCAGCGCCGCATCGGCGGCGATGCCCAGGCGTCGGCGCGACTCGTCGTGCCGGCCCGCGCTGAACACCTCCAGGTCGACGCCCGGGTGCACGACCGCGACCCGCTCGGGTGAGGCCCCGTAGAGGTCGACGAGCTCGCGGCGCTCCTCGGCGGTGTTGGCGATCAGGCGGTCGGCGAGGCGCACGATCTCCTCCTCGCCGTAGATGCGACCGATCGGCTCGGCGGCATCCCCCTCGGCGAGCATCGCGTTCTTGACCTTGGCCATGGTGTGCATCGTGTGGACGAGGGGGACGTCCCAGCGGTCGCGGGCGACCGTCCCGACCTGTCCCGAGAGCCAGTAGTGCGAGTGGATCAGGTCGAAGTGGCCGGGCTCGCGCTCGACCTCGGCCCGCAGCACGTCCCGCACGAACGAGCACAGCTGAGAAGGGAGGTCGTTCTTCTCGAGCCCCTCGAACGGACCGGCGGCGACGTGGTGCACCCGGATGCCGGGCTCGGCGTCGTGCACCGCCGGCTGGTGGCGGGACGTCGCGCGGGTGAAGATCTCGACCTCGATGCCGCGGGCGGCGAGCTGGCGGGACAGCTCGAGCACGTAGACGTTCATGCCGCCGGCGTCACCGTCGCCGGGCTGCTCCAGCGGCGACGTGTGCGCAGAGAGCATGGCGATTCGCCTGAGCATGTGCACCCCACCTTTCGGTTCCATCGTCCCACCTGCGCCGAACCGTGCACTCGCAGCCGTCTGCGACGATGGGCACATGCCTACCGCCGTCGTCACCGGAGCCAGCAGCGGCATCGGTGCCGCCACCGCCCGAGCCCTGTCCGCCGCCGGGTTCCACGTGTTCTGCGTGGCGCGCCGCACCGATCGCATCGCGGCCCTCGCCGACGAGATCGGCGGCACGGCCGTGACGTGCGACGTGACCGACGAGGCCCAGGTCGCCGCCCTCGCCGAGGCCGTCGGGCCGACGCTCGACCTGCTGCTCAACAACGCGGGCGGCGCCCTCGGCACCGATCACGTGTCGGCCGGCGACCCCGACGACTGGCGGCGCATGTACGAGGTCAACGTCATCGGCACGCTGCTCGTCACCAAGGCGCTGCTGCCGGCCCTCGTCGCGAGCGGTGCCGGCACGCTGGTCAACCTCGGCTCGACCGCCGGGCACGTCACGTACGAGGGCGGCGGTGGCTACACCGCGGCCAAGCACGGCGTCACCGCGATGACCGAGACGCTGCGCCTCGAGCTCAACGGGCAGCCCGTGCGGGTCACCGAGATCGCGCCGGGCATGGTGCGCACCGACGAGTTCTCGCTCAACCGCTTCGGGGGCGACGAGGCTCGCGCCGACGCGATCTATGCCGGTGTGCGTGAGCCGCTCGTGGCCGACGACATCGCCGACACGATCGTGTGGGTCGCCACCCGACCCCATCACGTCAACATCGACCTGCTGGTGATCAAGCCCCTCGCCCAGGCGGCGGCTCACAAGGTGCACCGCGAGGGCTGAACCCGCCACCAACGACGACGGCCCCACCGGATCGATCCGGTGGGGCCGTCTGCGTGGCGCGTCAGTGCATCATGATCGGCGGCGTGGCACCGTCCTGGTCGTCGAGCAGGTGCGACTTCTCGCGCTTGCGCGGTAGCATCGCCACCGGCACGAGGGTCACGACCAGCACCGCGAAGGCGATCCAGTAGGACGACTGGAACGCGTCCGCGAGGTCCTGGAACCCCTGCCGCAGGACGTCCGCCGGCACGCCGAGCGCGTCGACGAGGCCCTGTCCCTGGGCGGTGTGCGAGCCTGCGGCCAGCTGGGCCGGCGTGAGCCCGCCCTCGACGCCCGGCAGCTGGTCGGATCCCGCGATGACCGAGCCGCTCTTCATGGCGTTGGTCAGCACGACCGAGATCGTCGCGATGCCGGTCGCGCTGGCGACCTGCTGCGTGACGTTGAGCAGCGTCGAGCCGCGGGCGACGTCGGACGCCTTGAGCGTCTTGAGCGCCGAGGTGAACAGCGGCATCATCGTCGCGCCCATGCCGAGGCCCGTCACGAACAGCCAGGCCATGATCGTCTGGTCGGCCGTTCCGGGATCGGTGCTGTTGGCCAGACCGAACATGCCGATCAGGATGCCGATGAAGCCGAACGGGACGATGCGCCCGACCGGCATCTTGTCGGTCAGCGCACCGGCGATCGGCATCGTCAGCATCGCGCCGATGCCCTGGGCGGCGATCAGCAGGCCGGCCTTCTTGACCGAGTAGCCGTCGACCTGCTGGAAGTAGGTCGGGACCAGCAGGAGGGCACCGAAGAACGCTGCGGCGAAGAAGAACATCGTGATGATCGAGACCGTCAGGTTGCGGTCACGGAACAGGCGCAGGTCGAGCAGCGGGTGCTCGGGCTTGAACGACCAGAACGCGAACGCGGCGATCAGCAGGACGCCGGCGATCGCCGACAGCAGCACCTTGGCCGCGAGGACCGTGCCCTCCTCGGGGATCGAGGAGACGCCGTACAGCAGCAGCGCCAGGCCGGGCGACAGCAGGATCATGCCCACGACGTCGAGCTTCTCGGTGGGTTCAGGAGCGTCCTTGGGCAGCACGCGCTGGGCGTAGAGCAGGCCGATGATGCCGATGGGCAGGTTGATCAGGAAGACCCAGTGCCACGAGGCCGCGTCGATCAGGACGCCGCCGAGGATCGGGCCGAGGATCGGTCCCAGCAGCATCGGCACGCCGAGGATCGCCATCAGGCGGCCCATGCGGTGCGGGCCGGCGGCCTTGGTCATGATCGTCATGCCGAGCGGCATGAGCATGCCGCCGCCGAGGCCCTGGAGCACACGGAAGCCGATGAGGGCCTCGATGTTCCAGGCCGTCGCGCACAGCAGTGAGCCGATCGTGAACAGCGCGATGGCGGTCATGTAGAGGCGCTTGGTGCCGAACCGGTCGGCCGCCCAGCCCGTCAGCGGGATGACTGCGGCCAGCGCCAGCATGTAGGCCGTCGCGGTCCACGCCACGGTCGAGTAGGCCAGCGGCTCGCCGTTGCTGGAGAGCTCGGTCTGGAACGTCGGCAGGGCGACGTTGACGACCGTCACGTCGAGGATCGACATGATGGCACCCAGCACGACGACGCCGGCGATCTTGAGCAGATCTGGGGTGATCTTGTCGTCGTCGGGGACGGCGACGGCGGGTTGGTCGGTGGTCATGCGGAGAGCTCCTGTTCGAGGGGGCTGCAGCGGAGCAGCGGGATGAGGGCGTCGTGGAGGCGATCGGCCTCCGCGGCGTCGAGTCGGCCGATCTGGGCACGCATGGCGTTCTTCTTGGCCTCGATGTGCGCCTCGGTGGCATCGAGCCCGGCCTGGGTGATCGTGACGAGCTTGACGCGCCGGTCGGCCGGGTTCTCGCGTCGCTCGGCCAGACCCGCCGTGACGAGCAGGTCGACCGTTCGTCCCGTCGCCGCCACCGAGAGCCGCATGCGCTCGGCCAGTGCGTGGATCGGCAGCGGGTCGGGAGCCTGGGCCAGGACGAAGATCGCCTTGACCTGGCTGAGCGACAGCTCGAGCTCGACGAAGTGGTCGACTGATTCCGAATCACCCGCAGCCATGCAGGTCGCGAAGAATCCGTGGAGTGCGTCGAAGAGTCGGTCGTGGCTTGTCACATCCCGATACTAACCCATCTGCAACTATTGCGATAACGAAATCTTTGTCACATCGCAATGAACGGGGTGTTACGCGATTAGTCGGGGCAGGTCGTCCACCCGTAGAATGGGAAGGCTCCGTCTCTGTCGAGCATTCCCCCACGCTGAGGACTTCTTTCGCATGCCCATTCGCTCCGACCTGCGCAACGTCGCAATCGTCGCCCACGTCGACCACGGCAAGACCACGCTGGTCGACGCCATGCTCCAGCAGCAGGGTCACTTCGACGAGCACCACCAGCTCACCGAGCGTGCCATGGACTCCGGCGACCTCGAGCGCGAGAAGGGCATCACGATCCTCGCCAAGAACACCGCGGTCCGCTACAACGGCCCCGGTGCCCCCGAGGGCGGCGTGACGATCAACATCATCGACACCCCCGGGCACGCCGACTTCGGCGGTGAGGTCGAGCGCGGCCTGTCGATGGTCGACGCGGTCATCCTGCTCGTCGACGCGTCCGAGGGCCCGCTGCCCCAGACCCGCTTCGTGCTGCGCAAGGCCCTCGCGGCCAAGATGCCGGTCGTCCTGGTCGTCAACAAGGTCGACCGTCCCGACTCGCGCATCGCCGAGGTCGTCGACGAGACCTACGAGCTGTTCCTCGACCTGCTCGAGGACGGCGCCAGCGAGGACGCCCTCGACTTCCCCGTCGTCTACGCCTCGGCCCGCGCCGGTCGCGCCTCGCTCAACAAGCCCGAGGACGGCGGACTGCCCGACAGCGAGAACCTCATCCCGCTGTTCCAGACCATCATGGACGCCGTGCCGGCCCCCGAGTACACCGAGGGCGCGCCGCTGCAGGCGCACGTCACCAACCTCGACGCCTCGCCGTTCCTCGGCCGCCTCGCGCTCGTCCGCGTCTTCCAGGGCACCCTCAAGAAGGGCGCGCAGGTCGCGTGGATGAAGCACGACGGCACGGTCGAGAAGGTCAAGATCACCGAGCTGCTCATCACCGAGGAGCTCGAGCGCGTGCCCGGCGAGAGCGCCGGCCCCGGCGACATCGTCGCCATCGCGGGCATCCCCGACATCACGATCGGCGAGACGCTGGCCGATCCCGAGAACCCCGTCGCGCTGCCGCTCATCACGGTCGACCAGCCGGCCATCTCGATGACGATCGGCACCAACACGTCCCCGCTCGCCGGACGCGAGAAGGGCACCAAGGTCACCGCCCGCCTCGTCAAGGACCGCCTCGACCGCGAGCTCATCGGTAACGTGTCACTCAAGGTCGTCGAGACCGAGCGTCCCGACGCCTGGGAGGTCCAGGGACGTGGCGAGCTCGCGCTGGCGATCCTCGTCGAGCAGATGCGTCGCGAGGGCTACGAGCTCACGGTCGGCAAGCCGCAGGTCGTCACACAGGAGGTCGACGGCAAGATCCACGAGCCGATGGAGCGCCTGACGATCGACGCCCCCGAGGAGTACCTCGGTGCCATCACGCAGCTGCTCGCCGTCCGTCGTGGCCGCATGGAGCAGATGATCAACCACGGCACCGGCTGGGTGCGCATGGAGTTCATCGTCCCGGCGCGCGGTCTGATCGGCTTCCGCACCGAGTTCCTCACCGACACCCGCGGCACCGGCATCGCGCACCAGACGTTCGAGAAGTACGAGCCGTGGGCCGGCGAGATCTCCACCCGCCCTTCGGGCTCGCTCGTCTCCGACCGCGCCGGCGCGGCGACGTCGTACGCGATGACCAACATCCAGGAGCGCGGCACGCTGTTCATCGAGCCCGCCACCGAGGTGTACGAGGGCATGATCGTCGGCGAGAACTCGCGCGCCGACGACATGGACATCAACATCGTCCGCGAGAAGAAGCAGACCAACGTCCGCTCCAACGCCGACGAGTTCGAGAAGCTGGTGCCGCCGCGCAAGCTGTCGCTCGAGCAGTCGCTGGAGTTCTGCCGCGAGGACGAGTGCGTCGAGGTCACCCCGGCGTCGGTCCGCATCCGCAAGATCATCCTCGACGCCACCGAGCGCAACCGCGCCAACCGCGGCAAGAAGTAACCCCACCGAGGCGGCGACCTAGTCGCCTATCCGGCGGCAGAACGGCGACCTGGTCGCCCATCCCTGTAGGGACGGGTGGCTGGGTCGCCTTTCTCGTTGTGGATGGGCGACTGACGCACCGCCCCCGCCGGGATAGGTGCGTGCAGCTCGTCCCATCGACGCCCGAAGACAGGTGCCGGACCGTCGTAGCCCAGCTCGACCATGCGTGTGTGAATCCTGCTCACCAGCGTCCGTGGTCGGGTCCTCATCTCGTGGGTGACCTGCAGGTACTCGACACCATGCCGTCGAAAGGTCGCATATCTCTGGATGTCCCGGTTGAACTGCACGATGCTCTCGGCGTGCTGGCGTCCCTCGTACTCCAGTGCCAGCATCACCTCACGAACGAGCAGGTCGACGATGCCGAGCAGCTCACCGTCGACCACGATCGAGACATTGACCTCAGGGACGGGGAGCCCCGCGAAGCCCAAGAGCAGGCGGACCTCCGACTCCGGCAAAGAGCGCGATCCTGCATCGAGGTGACGAAGCACTTGGCGCGCCTGTTGCGCACCCGGACGCCAACGATCCCTCCGGACCAGCTCCGCCAGCTCGATGATCGACAGGTGGCGACGATGGGCCAACCAGTCGCCTACCCCGATGGCATCGATCAGCCGGGCCGTTGCGCAGTACTGGATGTAGGCGGCGGCGGGGGTGAGTCCCACGTCGTCGAGCGGCGGCATCACCTTCGTGCGGTGGAGGACGACGCCGTCCATGTCGAGGTGCAGGTCGCCGCTGATCGTGAAGTGGACGGGCATGACCTCACCGATGTCGAGACCGAGGTGCTGAAGACGCGACACGTGACTGAGCTGCGCACGGTCGGGCATCGCGAGGGTCGCTGCGGTGAGCCAGTCCGCGGACGTCATCACGTGATCGCGATGCACCCACACACGCGGCAGGACACGCGTCCACGTCCGACCATCGAGCATGTGCTTCGTGAGGCCGGCCGCGGCGGCCTCCACCTGGCTGAAGGGTCGGTGACGAAACTCGGCGGGTACGAACGGTTGCGGGGGCATGCGTCCAGCACACGCCGGGTTCCAACGACGATCCAGCGGCATTCGCGGTGCTGTGGACGGCCTCCGCACATCACATCCCCTGTGGAGCGGTGCCCCTGTCGTCCATCCGTGAGGCGGAGGGGCGACTGCACGACCGCCCTTCCTGACGATCAACGACCATGTCACCGCCCGCTCCCGGGATGGGCGACCAGCGCACCGCTTCGGGGGAGGGGTCAGAGGACGCCGCGGGGGCGGAACTGGATGCTGATGCGGGGCCCGACCGGGCGGGCGGTCTTGAGGATCGCGTGGTCCCAGGTGCGCTGGCACGAGCCGCCCATCACGACGAGATCGCCGTGACCCAGCGAGAAGCCCACCTGCCGCCCTCCACCGCGCGGACGGAGCGAGAGCCGGCGAGCGGCTCCCAGCGAGACGATCGCGACCATCGTGTCGTCGCTGCGACCGCGACCGATGCGGTCGCCGTGCCACGCCACGCTGTCGCGGCCGTCGCGGTACAGGCACAGCCCCGCCGTCGCGAAGCGCTCGCCGAGCTCGGGCTCGTAGTGGTCGCCGAGCCTCTCGCGGGCCTCGAGCAGCAACGGATCGGGCAGCTGATCGCCCACCCCGAAGTGACACAGCAGCCGGGGGACGTCGACCACCCGGTCGTACATCTCACGTCGCTCCGCGCGCCATGCCACGCGATCCTGGAGCCGCAGGAACAGGTCGTCGGACCCCGCGACCCACCCGGGCAGCACGTCGACCCAGGCCCCGTCTCCCAGCACGGTTCGCTGCGGCGCGAGCCCGCCGAAGCCGGTCGCCTCGGCGACGTCGAGCAGCGATCCCTGGTAGTAGTCGGACACGAACCGATCGTACGCCTGATCGAACACATGTTCTAGAGGTCGGGGCACTAGGCTCGTGCCATGGACTCCGCCTGGGACCGACTGCTCGAGCTCGTCGAGCACCTCGCGACCGACCCCGGCGTCCCCCTCGACGCGCAGACAGAGGGCCGGCTGTCGCACCTGGCGGCCGAGGCCGTCGAGGACCGCCACATCGACATCGAGCTGCACGTCCCCGACGTGACCCGCTGGCTGGCAGGCCTCGTGACGGCGCACCGCGCGTTGCGTGAGACCCACGGCGAGGTCGATGCCGACACCGAGCTCGGCAACCTCCTGCGCATCGTCACCCGCTGGCTGCACCCCGCCCGCCCCCGCTGAGGCGAGGACGGGCAGGCAGCAGGGCGGGCGGACGCCGTCAGCTGCGGTCGGGACCGTCCGTTGAGCCGTCGGACGGCTCGGCCGCCTCGACCACGAGGACGAACTCGCCGTCGTGCTCCTCGACGCCCGTCAGCACGGCACTCTCGACCATCTCCTCGCCGAGGCGACCGCGGACGACCATCGGGTCGGTCTGCAGGTCCTTGTAGAGCGAGACGCACAGCGCCGCCATCACGAGCACGAACGGCACCGCCGCGACGATCGTGATCTGCTGCAGCCCGGTCAGCGCGTCGTCACCACCGGTGACCAGCATGATCGCCGCGACACCGCCCATGACAGAGCCCCAGAACACGACCGAGCGCTTCGACGGCTCCGTCGATCCGTGCTCGCTCAGCGTGCCCATGACGATCGAGGCCGCATCGGCGCCCGAGACGAAGAAGATGCCGACCAGCACCATGACGAGCACCGTCGTGACCGACGCCAGCGGCAGCTGGTCCAGCACCTGGAAGAGCGCCGAGTCGGTGTTGACCTCGCCTGCCGCGTCGACGAGCTTGCCGGTGGTGCGCTGGATGTCGATCGCGGTGCCGCCGAAGATCGCGAACCACACGAGGCTGACCAGCGACGGGACGATGAGCACACCCGTGACGAACTGGCGGATCGTGCGACCGCGACTGATGCGGGCGATGAACATGCCGACGAACGGCGTCCAGCTGACCCACCAGGCCCAGTAGAAGATCGTCCAGCCCGCGAGCCAGTCCTCCATGGCCTTGTCACCGCTGGCGGCGGTCCGCGACGCCATCTCGGTCATCTGCGAGGCGTAGTCGCCGAGCGCCGTGGGCAGCAGGTTGAGGATCAGCAGCGTCGGGCCGGCGATGAAGACGAATGCGGCCAGGATCAGCGCGAGCACCATGTTGGTGTTGGACAGCCACTGGATGCCCTTGGCGACGCCCGAGACCGCCGAGAAGATGAACGCGATCGTCAGCACCACGATGATCGCGACCAGCACGATCTTGCCGGGGTTGTCGACCCAGCCGTTGTACCTCAGGCCGCTGCCGATCTGCAGGGCACCGAGGCCCAGCGAGGCGGCCGAGCCGAACAGCGTCGCGAAGATCGCGAGGATGTCGATGATGCGACCGATCGGTCCGTCGGCCTTGGCCCCGATGAGCGGCCGGAAAGCCGAGGAGATGAGCTGCGAGCGCCCCTTGCGGAACGTGCCGTACGCGATCGCGATGCCGACGACGGCGTAGATCGCCCACGGGTGCAGGGCCCAGTGGAACATCGTGGTGGCCATGGCCGTCTGGAAGGCCTCGTCGGACTGCGCCTTGGACGTTCCCGGGGGCGGCGTCACGAAGTGCGACAGCGGCTCGGCGACGCCCCAGAACATCAGGCCGATCCCCATCCCGGCGCTGAACATCATCGCGATCCACGAGACGGTCCTGAACTCCGGCTCCTCGTCGTCGTCACCCAGCGGGATGCGGCCGTACTTGCTGGCCGCGAGCCAGATCACGAAGATGACGAAGAACGTCGACGACAGGACGAAGAACCAGCCGGTGTTGGCGATGACCCAGCTCTGGGCGTCGCCCGAGGCCGTGCCGAGGCTGGACGTGCTCACCAGGCCCCACAGCACGAAGGCGATCGCGATGGCACCCGTCACGAAGAAGACGACCGGATCGATCCGGTCGCGCCACGTGCGGGTCTGGTCGGAGTTGTCGAGAGTTTCGGTCATACAGGTCCCCTGATCCGTTGCTCTGGTGGTTGCCGGTCGAGAAGGCAACCACCCGACACTACGCGACGAGACGACCTGACGCGATTCAGCGGCTGACCGAGCCCCTCACCTGGGCGAGGTAGACCAGCGCGGCAACGGTGCCCACGAGGTTGAGGATCGTGAGCGGGCCCCAGAAGACGGCATGCGCCAGGACGGCGAGTCCGAGGATGATCAGCCACGTCTGCTTGGGGAGCGTGTCGAGGGACGCGAGCTGGGCTGGCCGGCGGGACACGCAGTCGACGAGGGCGAAGCCCTTGATCGCGAACAGCACGATCGTCAGGACCATCATCACGGCACCTTGCAGCTCGAACATGCCCGAAGGCTACCGGGACGACGAGAGGCGGACCCCCCTCAGGGAGTCCGCCTCGGCGTCGCGCGATCGATCGCGCTGAGGTGTCAGGCCTGGTCGGTCGACGCAGGCTTGGCGGCGGGGGCCTTCTTGGCAGCGGCCGTCGTGGTGGCGGTCGCGGTCTTCTTGGCCGCCGTGGCGGTCTTGGCGGGGGCCTTCTTGGCCGCCGTGGCGGTCTTGGCCGGAGCCTTCTTGGCCGCGGTCGCGCTCTTGGCCGGAGCCTTCTTGGCCGCGGTCGCGCTCTTGGCCGGAGCCTTCTTCGCGGCGGGGGCCTTCTTGGCCGCAGGAGCCTTCTTCGCGGCGGGAGCCTTCTTGGCGGCGGGAGCCTTCTTGGCGGCGGGGGCCTTCTTGGCCGGCTCCGGCGTCTTCTTGACCGTCGTGTCGACCGTCTCCGCGGCCTTGCGCACCGTCGTCGGCGCCTTCGACGTCACCTTGGTGACCTGCGCCTTGGCGACCGACACGTAGTCGAACGCGATCTTCTGGGCGTCGGCCGCGAAGCCCTTGGCCTGCTTGGTGACGTCCTCGACGACGTCCTCGACGCTGTCCTCGGCCTTGTCGAAGAAGTCGTCGGCCTTGCCGCGCAGGTCGGAGTAGGTGCTCGTCGCGGTGCCGAGGGCGATCTGCGCGAAGTCCTGGGCCTGCTTCTGCAGGTCGGCGATGTCGATCTTCTTGATCGTGTCGGGAAGGCCCAAGACGTCGTCGACGATGGCCTTGACCTGGGTCGTGATGGTGTCAGTGATGGTCATGCTCACTCCTTGGTGGGTGAAGTCTGCTCGGTGGGTGCACTCGGGTGGTTGGCGGCCGTCACGGTCGTGGCGAGCTCGTTGTCGGTGGCCTCGTCGCTGCCGACGAAGGAGCGGTAGATGTCGAGCATCGCGCTCTTCTGACGCTCCGTGAGCCGCGGATCGAGGGCGATGGCGTCCTCGACCATGCGGGCTCCGTGCTCGTCGGCATCGAGGATGCCGGCGCGGACGTAGAGCGACTCGGCCGAGATCCTGAGTGCTTTCGCGATCTGCTGCAGGACTTCTGCCGACGGCCGGCGCAGCCCACGCTCGATCTGGCTGAGGTAGGGGTTGGAGACGTCCGTCAGCTCCGAGAGCTGACGTAGCGACATCTGCGCCAGGCCGCGCTGCTCACGCAGGTAGTCGCCGAGTCCTTCGACGGTCCTGTGCATGCTCAGCTTGGCCATGCCTCCATCGTGCTTGCAAAAGCAAGCAAGTGCAAGCAGAACTGTTTGCGAGATGGGTCACAGCACCACATCCGTGCAGGTCAGAAGGTTGTGCGCACCTCTCCGACCTGCTTGCCGCCACCCAGCACGGAGGGCCGTTCATGCAGGATCGGCGCGTCGAGACCGGCCAGCTCGAGCATCCGGGCCATGACCGCGTGGAGCGGCCGCTCGGCACCGTCCTCGATCTTGAGGGCGAAGGCCGAGCCGTCGGGGAGCCCCACGACGTAGACGCTCTCGGCACCCGACTTGGCGACCAGCCCGGGGAACGCCAGCATCAGGTCTCGCTCGGTGCGGCCCGTGCCGCTGACGTACTCGGGATGCTCGCGCATGGCCCCGACCAGCCGGGCGCCCGGCGATCCGGCCGGTTCGCGGACGATGCGACCGATCGCCCGGGCCAGCTGCTGCAGCGGGGTGGCCAGCAGAGGGGCGCCGCACCCGTCCGTGCCCACCGCCGCGGGGGGCCCGTCGGTGAGATCGGTGAACGTCGCGGTGACGGCCTGCTGCAGGGGGTGGTCGACCTCGAGGTACGTGCCGGTGTCCCACCCGTTGACGACGCACGTCAGCAGCATCGCCGCGTGCTTGCCCGAGCAGTCCATGCAGATGGGCTCGCGCCCGCCGCCCGCGCGCAGGTGATCGGCGTGCACATGGGGGTCGAGGGGGTACGACGGCGGCGTCTGGAGGGCCGACTCGTCGAGCTCGGCCAGTGCGAGGATCTCGCGCACGGCCTCGAGGTGGAACGGCTCCCCCGAGTGGCTGGCCGACGCCAGCGCGAGCAGGCGTCCGTCCAGCGGCAGCCCCGCGCGCAGCATCGCGAGCGCCTGGATCGGCTTGTTGGCCGACCGCGGGAAGATCACGGTCGCGGGATCGCCCAGCGACCACACCACCTCGCCGTCGGAGTCGACCCGCACCGCGACACCTCGATGACGGCTCTCGACGAGCCCTGAACGCACGACCTCGGCCAATGTCTCCACGGCCCCGAGCCTACGCGGCACCCGGCGCGGGCTTCTCGTCCTGCCATTCTTCGCCTACCCTGTGTGGATTGGTCCTCTCGGGCCGCTCGACTGTCCCTTCCCCTACGACCGAGGCGTCCCGCCAGCGCTGCAGGCATGGCCGCGTCGCGACAATCAGCCGACACCAATTCACCTAAGGTTCACCCATGCGCAGATCCTTCGCCGCCATCCTGGTCGGCTTCCTCGTCGTCGCCGGGCTCCAGGCCCAGCCCGCCTCCGCCGCCACCAAGAAGCCCAGCAAGGTCGGGCTCGTGTCGTTCGTCAAGGCCGACTACGACCGCAAGAGCAACCGCACGAGCCTGTCGCTGGACTGGCCCGACGCCCGCAACGCCAAGAAGTACGAGATCTTCGTGTCGCGCTACTCGTCGATGAAGAAGGCCAAGCGCTACCAGCAGAAGTCGAGCAAGACCACGATCCGCAAGCTCGTCCGCGGCAAGGACTACTACTTCCAGGTGCGCGGAGTCAACGGCCGCAAGCACGGCTCCAAGTCGTCGGTGGTCGCCCGCACGACGATCCTGCGCCCCGGCCCGTCGACCAACCTCATGCCCCTGCGCCTCATGACCTACAACGTGTGCAGCAGGGTCTGCGACGACAACGGATACCCGTGGTTCGGCCGCCAGCCGGGCGTCTGGGACCGTGCCGCCACGTCGGGTGCCGACATCATCGCGACGCAGGAGGCCGACAACCTCGACGCCGTGCCCGGCTACACCCTCGCGGTGAGCTTCAGCGCCAAGAAGCTCTGGTACAACGCCGGCCGCTTCGCCCTGGCCGACGCTCCCGCGCCGGTCGTCGCGCCGACACCGACACCCACCCCGACGTCACCCACACCGACACCCACCCCGACGCCGACGGCCCCCGTCGACCCGGCCACGGGATGCCGCATGACGTCCGACCTCTCCCAGCCCAAGGGCCAGATCTGGCTGGGCCGTCACGGCGGCGGCTGCCGCTACGCCGTGTGGGCCGAGCTCGTCGAGCGCGCGACCGGCCGCAGCATCATGATGGTCGACGTCCACACGGTCAGCGGCTTCACGAAGGCCGCGAACGACTACCGGCGCACCGAGATCAACACGATGCTGGCCGCGATCCAGACGGCCAACTCCGAGGGACGCCCCGTCGTCTACGCGGGCGACTTCAACTCGCACAAGCAGACCCGGCCCAGCGACTCCCCCCGTCCGGTCATGAACCGCCAGAAGTTCTACGACGCCTACGACCAGGCCCGCCGCGTCTCCGGCCAGCACATCAACAGCTACAACGGCTTCAAGAGCACCCCCGTGATCGGCACCAAGTGGGGCGACCACATCGACAAGGTGTGGATCGACCCGTGGAAGGTGCGCGTCGACGGCTGGTACAACCACGCGCTGATCGGCGCCAACGGCAAGATGGTCCAGCCGATCCCGTCCGACCACAGCCCGGTCATCGTCGACCTGCGCATCGGCTGACCCGGCGGGGTCATCACGGGCTCCGGCTCGTGGTGACCCCGTAGAATTCGCCTGACCTGTCCGCACGCCTCTGGAGCAGTCCCGTCGCCACCCGCAGAAGAATCGCGCCAGCACGTCGGCGCGCGACGACCCAGGGCACGCGACCCCCGGCTGCCCGACGTCGCGTCGGCGGTCGTCGCCGCACCCCTGACCGCCGACGGCTGCTCGTCGTCGGTCTGAGCCTCGCCCTGGTCGCGGTGCTCGTGGGCGGGCTGTCGATGACCTATGCCAAGCAGGATCGGCTTCAGGCCCCCACGCGGGTCGCCGCGACGCCGCTCTCGCCGACGAGCGTCGAGCTCGATTGGTCCGGTGCTGGCGACGTCGACTCCTACGTGGTCAAGGTGGGCGCCGACCGCGCCCTGACCCAGCCCGTCAGCACCCGGGTGCCCGCCACGGGCACCAAGGTGACGATCGACGACCTCGCCGCCTCGACTCCCGGCGTCGACCACTTCTACCGGGTCGACGCCGTGCGCGAGGGCGAGGTCCGCTCGTCGCGCACCGGACGCTTCGTGCTCAAGCCGGGCAACGTCGCCGACCTCGCCGTGACGGCCGTCAGCGCCAACGGCTACCGGGCCGACTGGGCGGACGTGCCCAACGCCCGCCAGTTCGACGTGGCCATCGCCCGCGACAAGGGGTTCACGAAGGACGCCAGCGCGGCGCGCACCGTGGGTTCGGCCAGCGAGTTCGTGCAGAAGGGCCTCAAGCCCGACACCAAGTACTGGATCCGCGTCCGACCCGTCAACGGCGACCAGGTCGGTGCCTTCACCGCGCCGGTCGCGCTGCGCACCAGCGTCCGCGAGGCCTCGTTCAAGATCGCCACCTGGAACGTGTGCTCCGAGAAGTGCAAGGGCTACGCCGGACGCGCCCGCATCATGGCCGACTTCCTCACCGCCAACGAGGTCGACATCTTCGGCCTGCAGGAGGCCGGCGGGGTCCGCGTCGGAGCGGTCACCAAGTCGATCTTCAGCGGTGGCCCGCGCGGCTTCGTCGTCGCCGAGGGCGGGGCCAAGGCGCGCTACATCTTCTTCCGCCCCGACGTGTTCGAGCAGGAGAGCGGTGGCAACTTCGACGTCGGCGACGGCCGTGACGCGACGTGGGCCAAGTTCCGCGTCAGGGCCACCGACCGCATCTTCTACTACGTCGACGTGCACCTCGACAACGGCAAGAGCAAGGACGCCAACGCACGCCGCGCCCGCGAGATGGGCCGCCTGCTGTCGCAGATGGCGTTGATCAACGACACCGACAAGCCCATGATCTACGCCGGCGACTTCAACTCCGGCCTGCACCGCGATGCCGACGCCCCCGGCGACCGCATGCGCGGCGCGGGGCTGCGCAACACCGAGCTGCTGACCAAGAACGTCGAGAACGCCCGCATCAACACCGGACACACGTTCAGCACCGAGGTGCTCTCCTCGGGTGCGCACATCGACCACATCTGGGTCACCCCCGACTTCGAGGTCGACTCCTGGAAGCAGCTCGTGCGCATCACCGGTGGGCGCTACACGACCCCCGTCGTGTCCGACCACAACGCGGTCAGCGCCGTCGTGGCGCTCGACGCGCCGCGCAAGTCGATCGGCGAGGCGACCCCGACGGTCGAGGTGCCCGCAGACCCACCAGCGACCGCCCCGCCTGCCCTAGACTGACCGCCGTGTCGCACCCTCTCGAGTCGTTCCACGCCGTCATTCCGGCCGGCGGTGCCGGCACCAGGCTCTGGCCGCTGTCGCGGGCCTCGCGCCCCAAGTTCCTGCTCGACCTCGACGGCTCCGGCCGGTCGCTGATCCAGCAGACGTGGGACCGTCTCCACGACCTGATCCCCGCCGACCGCATCCACGTCGTCACGGGGCGCGCCCACGCCCAGGCGATCCGCGAGCAGCTGCCCGATCTCACGGGGCTCATCGTCGAGCCGTCGCCGCGCGACTCGATGCCGGCGATCGGTCTCGCGGCAGCCGTGATCGGCGCGCAGCACCCCGGCGCGATCATCGGCTCGTTCGCCGCCGACCACGTCATCGACGACCAGGTCTCGTTCGCCGAGGCGATCGGGCAGGCCGTCGCCGTCGCCCGCACGGGGCTCGTCACGACGATTGGCATCACGCCCACCGAGGCATCGACGGCGTTCGGCTACATCGAGTCGGGCGAACGGCTCGGCGTCGAGGGCGCCGGATCAGCACGGGCCATCCGCTCGTTCGTCGAGAAGCCCGATGCCGCCACCGCCGCCGACTACGTCGCGTCCGGCTCGTACAGCTGGAACGGCGGGATGTTCGTGACCCGCACCGACGTGCTGCTCGGCCACCTCGAACGACTCCAGCCGGGGCTCCACGCCGGACTCATGACGATCGCCTCTGCCTGGACCGGTGGCGATCGTCAGGCCGTCCTCGACTCGACGTGGCCAGCCCTGACCAAGATCGCGATCGACCACGCCGTCGCGGAGCCCGTCTCGCTCGAGGGCGGCATGGCGGTCGTCCCGGGCGAGTTCACGTGGGACGACGTGGGCGACTTCGCCGCACTGCAGGACATCGGTGCCGCATCGTCACCCGAGACGATCTGGGTCGACGCCGGCGGGCTGGCGATCGCCGAGGACGGCACGACGATCGCGGTGGTCGGCCTCGACGACGTCGTCGTGGTGCGCACCTCCGACGCGCTGCTCGTCGTCGCCCGTGACAGCGCCCAGAGCGTCAAGGACGTCGTGGCCGAGCTCAAGCGTCGAGGTCGCGACGACCTCGTCTGAGCTGCCGCACGTCGAACGGCACCACGAGGTCGACCAGCTCGCCCACGGGCAGGTCGGCGTCGGGCGTGTAGGCCTGGGCGACCTCGCCGGTGCCGAACACCCGCACATCGCCGTCGTCGGGCCCCGCGTACACCGAGTCGCCGCGCCCCAGCAGGAGGCGCTGGTCGGCGCCGTTGACGAGCTCGACCTCGCCGCCCGTGCAGACCACGATGCGGTGCGCGGCCGGGGGCAGCAGCGTGCCGTGGGGCTCGGCCTTGGAGCACTGGCTGACCGCCAGCGCGAACTCGTCGACCTCGGGGTTGAAGATGTCGGTCGAGAAACCGAACGGCTCGGGCGTGACCCGAGCCAGCCGTGACATGCCCTCCTCGAGGCACTGCACGAGCCCCGTGGGATTGAGCGCCTTGCTGGTCAGCCCGGCGCGCAGGACGTTGTCGGAGGCGGCCATGATCTCGAGGCACATGCCCTTGAGGTGGGCATGGATGATGCCGGCCCCCAGGAACGCCGCCTCGCCCGGCTGCAGCGTCAGGCGGTTGAGCGTCAGGGAGATGACGACCCCCACGTCGGACGGATGGTGGTCGGCGATCTCGACGGCCGTCACGTAGGCCCGCTTGACGTCCACTCCCGCATCGACGAGCTCACGGCACGCCGCGACGACGGTGGCGACGTCGGCGGCATCGACCCCCTGCGTCAGCAGCCGCTCGACGAGCCGCACGATGCCGCGGAAGCCGGGCTCGGCGTGCAGCTCGTCGGCGAGGCTGCGCGTGAGCGGCGTGTCGATGCCGTGCAGGACACGCAGGATCTCGGCGGTCGGACGAAAGCCCACGAGCGTGTCGAACGTCGTGAGCGCATAGGCCATCTCGGGCTTGTGCGAGGCGTCCCGGAAGGTGCGATGCGGAGCGTCGAGCGGCACACCGGCCGCCTCCTCGGCGTCGAAGCCCGCACGCGCGATCGAGGCGTTGGGGTGCACCTGCAGCGACAGCGGCCGGTCGGCAGCCAGGATCTTGAACATGAACGGCAGGTCACCGGCGACCTCCGACAGCGGGACGACCGCCCCCGTGGGGTCGACGACCGTCGACTGGCCCAGGGGGTGCGTGCCCATCCAGACCTCGGCCAGGCGTCCGCCGTCGGGACGCTGACCCAGGAAGCGCGGGATGTCGGAGGCAGAGCCCCAGTCGTACGCACGTGACGCGTTGTCGAGCAGGAACATCAAGCACCTCTGGGCCGGGGAGTGTCGGACGACATCAGTGTAGGGAGTCGGTCGACCCGCGACCGTCCCCTACTTGTGACGGGGCTTGCGCTCCGGCTTCTCCCACGTCTCGTCGGAGGAAGGACGCCTGACGGCCGGCTTCTTGTCGGGTGCCTTGGAGGGGTACGCCCGGTTCTCGTGGCTCTTCTTGTACGGCTTGCGGTCCTCGCGCGTGCGACGGATCGGCGGGCCGGAGTCGCGCTCGAGGTTGATGAGCCGGCCCGAGATGCGGGTGTTGGCCAGCGCCTCGAAGACCGCGTCGGGCAGGTCGGCCGGAAGCTCGACGAGGGTGTGGTCCTGGCCGATCGTGATCTTGCCGAAGTCGGACCGCTTGAGGCTGCCCTCGTTGGCCAGCGCGCCGACGATCGCCGAGGGGCCGACCTTGTGCCGCTTGCCGACCGCGACGCGGTAGACCGCGGCACCCTCGGCGGGCAGACGGTCGCTGCGACCGTAGCCGGCCGGCTTGCGCCCCGGGCCGTCGTCACCGTCGTCGCGACGGGGTGAACGTTCGCGCGGCGCGGCCTTGGGCGGGTCAGGCCGCAGGAAGAACTCCTTGTCGGTCTGGCTCATGACGGCCAGCGCGGCGGCGACGTCGGTCATCGAGACGTCGTTCTCGCTCGCGTACTCCTCGACCAGCGACCGGAACGCGTGGAACGTCGGCGACCCCATGCTGGACGTGATGGCCTGCGCGAAGCGTCCGGCGCGGCGCTCGTTGACCTCCTCGGCCGACGGCACCGACATCTCCTCGACGGGACGCCCCGACACCTTCTCGATCGCGGACAGCATGCGGCGCTCGCGCGGCGTGACGAACAAGATCGCCTCGCCCGTGCGCCCGGCGCGGCCCGTGCGGCCGATGCGGTGCACGTAGGCCTCGGTGTCGTGCGGGATGTCGTAGTTGACGACGTGCGTGATGCGCTCGACGTCGAGCCCTCGGGCGGCGACGTCGGTCGCGACGATCACGTCGATCTGGCCCGACTTGAGCTGGGCGACGGTGCGCTCGCGCTGCGCCTGCACCAGGTCGCCGTTGAGAGCTGCTGCCGTGTACCCGCGGGTGCGCAGCTTCTCGGCGATCTCCTCGGTGGCCGACTTGGTGCGGACGAACACGATCATGCCGTCGCCGGTCTCGACCTCGAGCAGACGCGTCAGGGCGTCGAGCTTGTGGTGGTGCGAGACCTGGATCCAGCGCTGGCGGACCGTCGTGGTCGACGTCGTCGCCTTGGGCGTCGCGATGTCGACGGGATCGTGCAGGTACTTCTTGGCCAGCCCGCGGATGGTCTTGGGCATCGTGGCCGAGAACAGCGCGACCTGCTTGTACTCGGGGGTGTCGGCGAGGATGCGCTCGACGTCCTCGGCGAAGCCCATGTTGAGCATCTCGTCGGCCTCGTCGAGCACCAGGAACTCCAGCGCCGTCAGGTCGAGGCTGCCGCGCTCGAGGTGGTCGATGACGCGACCGGGCGTGCCGACGACGATGTGTGCGCCGCGCTGCAGGCCCTGCAGCTGGAAGCCGTAGCCCTGGCCGCCGTAGACGGGCAGCACGCGGATGCCGGGCAGGTTGATCGCGTAGGTCGTGATGGCCTCGCAGACCTGCAGAGCGAGCTCACGGGTCGGCGCGAGCACGATGGCCTGCGTCTTGGAGTTCTTGGGGTCGATCTTCTGCAGGATCGGCAGCGCGAACGCAGCGGTCTTGCCGGTACCGGTCTGCGCGAGGCCGACGACGTCCTTGCCCTCGAGCAGGGTCGGGATCGCCCGCGCCTGGATGGGCGTCGGGGTCTCGTAGCCGAGCGACGAGAGACGGTCGACGAGGACGTCGAGCAGACCGAGGTCGGCGAACGTCGGGGTCGAGTCGGGCAGCGTCTCGGAAGAGATGTCAGTGGTCATGGATGCTCCTGTTGGGATGACGCGGGACCGGATCGGCCGGGACCGGTGCAACCTCACAGTCGACAGGCAGTACACGCGCAGGACCAACGGTATCGGTCCTGACCTCGATCGGTGAAACCCGTGACCCCGCGGACGCGGACGGAGACCCGGCCGGGGGCCGGTAGCCTGTGGTCCCTCGACACCCGAAAGGATCGTGGCGTGAGCCAAACCCGTCGTGCCTCCCCCGTCCTGAGCCGCTGGCCGTCGATCGTCGTCCTCACGCTGCTCGGCGTCGGCGCCGCCGCGCTCGTGCTGTCGCTCGTGACGCCGCGCTACGCGGCCCACGCGGACGTCCTGGTGTCCCCGCCCGAGGCGCAGAGCACGTCGGCCCCCGCGGAGCGCACCGTCGCGTCCTACGCGGAGGTGCTGGGCGGACGCACCACGGCCGCCGACGTCGTCGACGCGCTGGCGCTCGACCGCAGCGTCCGATCGGTCGACGGCGACCTCTCGGCAGCGGTCGTCGACGGCACCGCCGTGTTGCGCGTCACGGCCACCAGCACCGACGCCGACGAGTCCGCCCGCATCAGCCAGGCGGCGGCCGACGCCTTCGTCACGTGGGTCAAGCAGCAGAAGACGACGCTCACGGCATCCGTCGTCAGCACCGCGGTGCCGCCCACGACGCCTGCCAGCCCCGCCCGCCCGCTGTGGCTCGTCCTGGGCGGCCTCCTCGGCCTGCTGGTGGGCGTCACTGCAGCGGTCCTGCGCCAGCGGGCCGACCACAGCATCCGCTCCCCCGCCGAGCTCGAGGAGGTCGCCGGGGCACCCGTGCTCGGTGCCATCGCCTACGACAAGGCGGCGACCGACACGCCACTCATCACCTCGCTCGGCACGCACCACCCCCGGTTCGAGGCAGTCCGGATCCTGCGCACCAACCTGCAGTTCGTCGACATCGACCACGACCACAAGGTCATCACCGTGACGAGCGCGGTCCCGGGCGAGGGCAAGTCGACGACGGCCTGCAACCTGGCGATCGCCCTGGCCCAGACGGGCGTGCGCGTGGCGCTCGTCGAGGGCGACCTGCGGCGTCCCCGCGTCGCGGAGTACCTCTCCCTCGAGCGCTCGGTCGGGCTCACCACGGTGCTCGTCGGCCGGGTCGCGCTCGAGGCAGGCCTGCAGCAGGCCAGCACCCCGGGACTCGACGTCCTGACGAGCGGCGCGCTGCCGCCCAACCCGTCCGAGATCCTGCAGACGTCGGTCATGAGCGCGGTCGTCGCCGACCTGCGCGAGGCCTACGACATCGTGCTGATCGACGCCCCTCCGCTGCTGCCCGTCACCGACGCCTCACTGCTGGCGTCGATCTCCGACGGTGCGCTGCTCGTGGTGCGCCACGGCGACACCGGACGCGAGGCCGTCGCCAGCGCCGTCGGACGCCTGGAGGCCGTCGGGGCCCGGGTGCTCGGCACGGTGCTGACGATGGCACCGGTCAAGGAGCTCGCCCGCACGGGCTACGGATACGGCTACGGGTACGGCCCCGAGTTCTTCTCCCGCGCCACGGGTGAGCCGAAGGCCCGCGGTGGGGCACGGCGCACCCGCCGGACGGAGTAGGGGCCGCGGTCTACCGGGCAGCCGGCACGAGGGCGTTGAGCCGGGTGGCGATCGTCGCGACGGCCGCGTCGATCTGGTCGGCCGTCGCCCGGTGCACGTCGGGACCCCGGCGGTAGGGGTCGGCGACATCGGCGTCGGCCGGTGCGAGGCTGCGCCGCTGGGCCGCCTGGGCGACCAGCGCGGCGGGATCGGCACCGTCGACCAGCTCGGTCAGCGCCGCGAACTCGACCAGCGTGAAGCTGCGGCGCAGGGCCTGCGGGTTCATCGACAGCACGGCCGAGCGGTGCTCACGGGTGGCCGTCAGGATCAGATCGGCCGAGTCGACGAGGTAGGAGTCGATCGCGTGCGACCGGAACGACTCCGAGGAGTGTCCCAGTCGCGCGAGCTCGAGCGAGGCCATCGAGTCCATGGGCTTGCGGTCCCAGCCCCGCACCCCGGCGCTGGCGACCTCGAACCGCGCGTCGTCGAGCCGTGCTCGCAGCAGGATCTCGATCATCGGCGACCGGCAGATGTTGGCGGTGCAGACCGCCAGCACCGCGAACCGGTGCCCGCTCACGGTCGCGCCGTCACGACAGCACCGGACGCACGTGCAGCCCGGCCTCGGGGTCGACCAGGACCTCCTGCGTCGCGGCGACGCCATCGGCGAGCAGCGTCGCGTCGACCGGGACGTTGCGCTTGACGGTCGCGAGTGCGATGGGTCCCAGCTCGTGGTGGCGCGCCGCCGTGCCGACGACGCCGACGGCCTTGCCGTCGAGCACGACCTCGGCCCCGTGCGGCGGGAGGTGGTCGACGGAGCCGTCGAGGTGCAGCATGACGAGACGGCGGGGCGGACGTCCGAGCGTGTGCACGCGCGCGACGGTCTCCTGGCCGCGGTAGCAGCCCTTGTCGAGGTGCACCGCGACGCCCAGCAGCCCTGCCTCGTTGGGGATCGAGCGCTCGTCGGTGTCGAGGCCCACCCGCACGTGGCCCGCCTCGATGCGCAGCGCCTCCCAGGCCCACAGGCCGACGGGGTCGCCGAGCTCGGCCGGGAGACCCGCGAGCGTCTCGCGCGGCACGATGCGCCACGTGAGCCCCGGCAGTCCGATGACCGCGAAGGCATCGGTGACGTCGGCGACCTCGACCCGGGTGAAGAACTTCATCCGGTCGAGGAAGGTCACGAGCGGAGCGCCCGCACCCTGCTCGGTGTGCGCCCAGAACGTCTCGCCGTCGTCGACTCCCGAGAACCCGTGCTCGATGCGGCCCTGCGGCGACAGCAGCAGCACCTCGGTGGGCACGCCGGGGGCCAGGCCCTCGAGGTGCTGGGTCGTCAGGGAGTGCAGCCACGTCAGCCGGTCGGGTCCGGAGATCGTGACGACGTCGCGGTGCGACAGGTCGACGAAGGTCGACCCGGCGACGAGGCTGCGCTGCTCGGACGAGATCGCCCCGTAGTGCGCGGCGACGTCGCCGTCGGGGGCGTCGCCCGGCACGGCACCCGGCAGGTCGAGCAACGGGCTGCGGCGCGCGGACACGTCAGACACGCTGCAGCCGTCCCCACAGGTGCGACTGCATCTCCTGGCCCTCGGCGGCCATGTCGTGGGCGTACATCAGGTCGCCCTCGACGAGGCCGTACATGCGCTGGCCGGCGGTGTACTCCTTGGCCGACGACGTGCGGGCCACGAGATCGGTCGCCAGCGTGACGCGGGGCCCGTCGACCTCGCCGTACCAGACCTCGGCGTAGCCGGTCGGGTGCGCCAGGACCAGCTCGAGCTGCTTGTCGCCCGCGGGTCGCAGGAAGCCCGTCTCGAGGGCACCGGGGCGCACGCGCTCGCCGGCCTCGTCGGTGATCCACGTGCGGCTGAAGTAGTGCAGGAACGGCCGGGTGTCGTGGGCGAACACGACGTCCTGCTCGTACGTGAACGGATCGATCGTCGGGTAGTCGCCCTGACCGTTGCCGTGCCACGAGCCGAGCAGCCACACGACCGGCATGAGGTCGGGGTGGAGGTCGGACGGGATCTCGAACGGCATACCCCCGATTCTACGGGTTCGGGCCAGTCTCCCGACCCCCGCTAGCGTTGCCCCATGAGAGCCGTCGTGCAGAGGGTCACGCAAGCGCACGTCGACGTGGACGGCCGCACCGTCGGTCGCATCGGCACGGGTCTGGTGGTGCTGCTCGGCGTGACGCACCACGACACGCTCGACACCGCCACGCGGCTGGCCGCCAAGGTGCACGGGCTGCGCATCCTGCGGGACGAGCAGTCGGTCGCCGAGACGGGTGCCGGCATCCTCGTCGTCAGCCAGTTCACGCTCTACGGCGACGCGCGCAAGGGCCGCCGCCCGACGTGGACCGCCGCGGCCCCGGGGGCCGTGGCCGAGCCGCTCTACGACGCGTTCTGCGGGGCGCTGCGCGCCTTGGGCGCGACGGTCGAGGAGGGGGTCTTCGGGGCCGACATGACCGTGAGCATGACCAACGACGGCCCGACGACGCTGCTGCTCGACCTCTGAGGCCGGCGTCCGGCGTGCGGCCGGCAGGTCAGCGACAGGCCGACGGGACGGCGACGTCGTTGCGGATCGTCTGCACCCCCGGGGTCGTGCTGAGCACCGGGTCGCCCTCCTGCCCCGGGCCACTGACCATCGTCGCGGTCAGTCGCCGGCGCTGACCGGGGTCGAGCGTGAAGGGCACCGACGTCTCGGCACGACCGTCCAGCGAGGCCGTCGTGACGACCTGGGGCTTGCCGTCGAGCCGGATGTCGGTGAACCGTCCCCCGGACGGGGCGTAGAGCCAGGCCAGCAGACGCATCTGGCTGAGGGGGACGTCGGCGTCGATGCTCGAGACGCCGCGCGGCAGGCTTCGCGGCGCGTTCGACACGACGTCGGCGGTCACCGTGATGAGCTGGCGGCCGTCGGCGAGACAGCGGCGTGACGTCGCGAGCGTCGTGAAGTCGAAGTAGTACTCCATCTTGCTCGCGGTGGTGTCGCCGAAGTAGACACCCACGTGGGGCGTGCGATCGTCGCCCCGCGGGAACGCCCCCGAGACGCCCGTCCGTGCGATCGCGGCCTGCTCGCCCGGGTGCCGCGACCACAGCATCAGCCGGTTCTCGTCGGCGGCCCGCACCAGCCCGCCGATGACGGTGCGGGTCTGCCCGTCGCCGGACGTGACGACGTCGAAGATCGAGCGCGCCGCGCTCTCGTAGAAGTCGTCCTGGGCGAGGAGGTCGGTCGACGTGAGGTAGACCCGGTTGAGCAGCTGCTCGACCGCAGTGCCCTGGTCGAGCGTGGCTCCGCTCTCGAGCGTGACCGGTCCGGTGCCGGCCAGGAGATAGCTCATCGCGACGGGATCGACCGACAGCACGCCGTCGACGTCGACGCCGAGGCCGTCCTTGGCCATGGTGCGGGCGATCTCCCCCGACCGTGGGAAGTCGGGGGTCACGTTGACGTCGCGCAGGTCGCGCACGAGCTGGTCGGTGAAGACCGACGTCTCGTCCTTCGTCATGGGCAGCACGGGGTCGTCGAACTGCTTCAGGTCGAGGTTCGAGCCCTGCTCCCCCATCGTGAGCCGGCCGTTCTTCGCGGTGATGACGGCGTAGGAGCCGACGATGCCGCCCGTCGCCCGCACCTCGGCGTTGTTCTGGATGACCAGCAGGTAGCGCCGCGTGCCGCTGCCGCCCAGCATCGTCGGCATGAGCCGTGCCGCGACGTCGCTCGACGCAGCCGCCTCCTGGGCCCGGACGACCTGGTCCTTGATCGTGCCCACGGGTCGGCGCAGCGGCGCGAGCAGATCGGTCGGGTCGATCCCGGCCAGATCGGCGCGTGCCTTGGTCAGTGCCGCGTCGGCAGCGGCGACAGCCGGGGCGATCGCCTCGACGTTGGCCAGGTCGACCGTGCCGTCCCGCGGGCTGAACGCGTCGAGATCGACCCGGGCCGACACCTCCACGACGGGTGGCAGCGCCTCGCGGGCGACCAGGTCGAGCGCTGCCGAGACGGTGCGGACCGCCTCGACGTTGTCGCCGACGACCGGCAGCAGCGATCCGATCGACCACAGCACGCCGTCGGTGCGCGACTCGGCGGACGCCGTCGAGGCACGCAGCTCGTCGAGCGTCCGCCGGGCCGCGGCGTCGCCCGTGATGACCTGCTCCTGCAGGAGGGTCGACTGCTGGGCGGCACGGCGCAGGTCGGAGGTCGTGCGCAGTGCCTGGTAGGTGAACACCAGCAGGCCGAGCGCCAGCACCGCCGCGACGCCCATGACGACGACGCGCCGCGTGCCCTGCCGGCGGTACCAGCGCCTGATCCGGCGTCGGGTGCGACGTGCCCGGGTGCGGACCCGGTCGAGGAGCTCCATCACCGATTCCCTCCCGGTCGCCGAGCGCGGTCGGTCACGCGCGCACGGCGAATGTGTCGACCGGTGGGATCAGTAGGCGTTCTGACGGCGGGACGAGTAGACGACTCCTCCACCGACGACCAGCAGTGCGCCGCCGATCAGCAGGACGTAGATGCTCGCGCCGCCCGTTCCGGGCAGGACGCCGTTGGCGTCTGGGGCCAGCGCCCTGTCGTTGTCCGGCGCAGTGTCGTCGGGTGCCGCGCTGTCGTCGGGCGAGAGCGCGTCGTTGTCGGGCGCGATCGACGCGGTCGGGGACGGCGTGGCGACGGGGTACGGATCGGCGGCCTGCGCGAGCGAGCCCGTGATCAGCAGGAGCACGCCGGTCAGCAGCGCCACGGCGGCGAGACGAATGGTGGTCATAGCGATACTCCGAGCTCACGGTCATGAGGGGTTGTGCGTGCGCTGGGCACACACAGACAACGACGCGCCGGGGCGGACGTTATGCCCGACCTCACGCGTCGCGGACCGTTCATCCGGTGTTCGGTCGATCGCCCACGAGCGGCGCTAGCTTGCGGTAGTCGTCCACGGCCCATCGGCCTCTTCCCGCCGGACGACCCGATCTGACAAGGACCCTCATGACCACCCGTCACCGCCACGCGTCCACGCCGCTCGTCGCATCCGCCCTCGCCCTGATGGCGGCACTCGGCACCATCGGCCTGTCGTCGACCAGCGCCAGCGCCGCCGACTCCTCATCCCTCCAGCCCGCATTCGCCGCCACGGACCACCCCGTCACCGACGTGCCGGGCCTGGTCAACGCTCGTGAGCTGGGCTCCTTCGTCACCGCAGACGGCCGGTCCGTTGCCAGCTCGAAGCTGATCCGCTCGGAGTCGCTCGACAAGATCACCCCTGCGGGTGCCTCGACACTCGCGAAGAAGTACCACGTCGAGCTCGTCATCGACCTTCGCACGCCGGCGCAGATCGCGGCCAAGCCGGACGTGCCGGTGCCCGGCGCGAAGGTGGTCAACGTGTCCGTGCTCGGCGCGGATGCCGACTACAGCGACGACACCGTCATGTATCACGACCTGGCCGACAAGGGCTACGTCAGTGCTTCGACCCCCGGTCCGACGATCAAGGCCTATGCGAAGGTCCTCCACCTGCTCGCGAAGCAGCGTCACGGCACCGTGCTGATCCACTGCTCGCACGGCATGGACCGCACCGGCACGGTCGTCGACCTGCTCGATCACGTCCTCGGCGTCTCCCGCTCCGACACGCTCCACGACTACCTGCTCTCCAACACCCAGCTGGGCGTCACGTGGGCCACGCCCGAGCTCTTGCAGGGCACCTTCGAGACCGACGTCGCGAACACGTACGCCGGCCTGGACTCGTACATCAGCAAGACCCTGAAGGTCTCTCACCACGACCTGGCCGAGCTCCGCACGACGTACCTCGTGGCCAAGGCGGCACCGGGTGACCCCTGCCACCATGGCAAGGGCAAGGGCCACGGGGCCGGTCCTGCAGGCCACGCGATCTGATCGCACCACGACGAAGGCCCGCCCGGACGAGCCGGGCGGGCCTCTCACGTGGTGCGGGGGGCAGGTCAGACGGCGACCGCGACCTCCGCGACGACGCCCTTGGCGGCCGTCACCGTGTTGTCGACCGAC
This sequence comes from Aeromicrobium fastidiosum, assembly GCF_017876595.1. Lineage (NCBI taxonomy): Bacteria > Bacillati > Actinomycetota > Actinomycetes > Propionibacteriales > Nocardioidaceae > Aeromicrobium > Aeromicrobium fastidiosum. Next base: position 470,011 of record NZ_JAGIOG010000001.1, read on the forward strand.
ACCGCGCGGGGTGCCAGCGTGCGCAGCGTCCACTCGCCGGGACCGGCGAAGAAGCGGAACTGGCCCGTGGCCGAGGTCGGGACCTCGGCGGTGAACTCGCCCGTCCGGTCGAGCAGACGCACGTAGGCGTTGCCGACCGGCTCGCCGTCACGCGTCACGACGCCCTGGATGACGGCTTCGTTCTTGACGTCGACGCCCTCGAGCGAGGGGCCGCCCTTGACCGCGCCGCACATCAGGCAGCACCCGGCTCGTCGCCCAGGGCGACCGGCACGCCACGCAGCGAGCCGTACTCGGTCCAGGAGCCGTCGTAGTTCTTGACGTTGTCGTGGCCGAGGATCTCCTTGAGCACGAACCACGTGTGCGAGCTGCGCTCGCCGATGCGGCAGTAGGCGATGGTGTCCTTGGAGTCGTCGAGCCCGGCGTCGGCGTAGAGCGCCTTGAGCTCGTCGTCGCTCTTGAAGGTGCCGTCGTCGTTCGCGGCCTTGCTCCACGGCACGTTGCCGGCCGTCGGGATGTGTCCACCGATCTGGGCCTGCTCCTGCGGCAGGTGCGCGGGGGCCAGCAGGCGTCCGGCGAACTCGTCGGGGCTGCGGACGTCGATCAGGTTCTTGGTGCCGATCGCGTCGATGACCTCGTCGCGGTAGGCGCGGATCGAGGTGTCGGCGTCCTTGGCGGTGTAGGTCGTGGCGGCGCGCTCGGGCACGTCCTTGCTGAGCTCGCGGGCGTCGAGCTCCCACTTCTTGCGGCCGCCGTCGAGCAGACGCAGGTTCTCGTGGCCGTAGTACGCGAGGTACCAGTAGGCGTAGGCCGCGAACCAGTTGTTGTTGCCGCCGTAGAAGACCAGCGTGTCGTCGTTGGCGATGCCCTTCGACGAGAGCAGCTCCTCGAGCTTCTCCTTGCTGACGAAGTCGTGGCGCACGCCGTCCTGGAGGTCCTTCTTCCAGTCGATCTTGATCGCGCCGGGGATGTGACCGGTGTCGTAGGCGCTGGCGTCCTCGTCGACCTCGACGAGGACGATCTTCGGGTCGTTCAGGTGCTCTTCGACCCAGTCTGCGCTGACGAGCGCTGATTCGCGGCTCATGGATTACCTCCGTTGTGCCCGGGTGGGCGTTGGTTGTCGTGTCGGGTGACGTGGTGGATGTGGGGTGAGGGGGTCAGGCGCCGGCCGGGGAGAGCCGGCGCACGGCCAGGTACAGCTCGCAGCCGAGGCACAGGCCCACGACGGCGTTGAGCAGGGCCGCCACGAGCGCGAACGCCGTGGCGACGAGGGCGATGGTCGTGGACCCGGCGAGCAGGGCCACGAGCGCGACGGTCGTGAAGGCGAGCCCGACCAGCTGGGCGAACCGGGGCGGACGGGCGTCCTCGAGCGCGGCCGGCGGCGCGAGCCGTGGGCGGACCACCTTGGCGTAGACGAGCGCCCACGGCGATGCCGTCAGCCCCACGAACGACGCGATCGCGAAGACCGCCACCTGAACCGCCAGCAGCGCGGTGCGGACCGGCTCGGAGGGGACCACCAGCACGAGTGCGAGGACGACGGCCGTGATGCCGGCGACGACCCGCAGACCGCGCGGGTCGACCTGGGTGGGCTGGGACATGATGCTCCTGGGCTGGGACGGACGGCACGGCTGGCCTGCCGCGAGAACGGCAGGGGCGTGCGGGCTGACGGAGGGTACGGGTCAGCGCATGCGACACAGCGACGAGCGCGTGCGGCAGTTGTCCACTGCACGGCGGCGCGTCAGGTGTGTCGTCCGGAACATGACTCCAGAGTAGGGACACCCGGCGTGTCATCCACCGTGCGATCTCACCATGTGGATGCTCGTCCCACTATGTGGCGGGGCTGCTGGAACGGCAGCAGTTATTTCTCGACGTCGGCGGCCCGCGCGAGGGCCGCCATGACCTGATCGCGGCGCGGGAGGCCCGAGGCACGGGTCGTGACGGTGCCCGCCGCGTCGAGCACCAGCACGGTCGGCGTGCGCCGGACGTCGAGGTCGCGGACGAGCTGCAGGTGCGACTCGGCGTCGATCTCGACCGTCTCGACGCCCGGCACGGTCGCCGCGATGTCGGCGAGCAGCACCCGCGTGGCCCGGCAGGGGCTGCAGAAGGCGCTCGAGAACTGCACCAGGGTCGCCCGGTCGCCCAGCGACGCACCGATCTGGTCGGGCGTGAGCCGCTCCCGGTCGTCCGTCACGGCCGGCGCAGCGACGGTCGAGAACCTGCCGTTCTTCCAGCGCAAGGCCGCGGCGATCACGATCGTCGCGAGCAGCGCGGCGGCAAGGACGAGGAGACCGGTCACACGACCAGCCTACGACCGTCCGCGAGGCGCTATCGCAGCAGCGGCACGGTCACGAGCTGGCCGCCGATGTAGACGACGGGAGCGGCGAAGGCCACCGACATCGCCCCCGGGAATCCCCAGCGCGCAGCCGGCTGGAGGCTGTTGCCGGCCATGACCCGTCCGACGACCTGCCCCAGCACCGCGAAGAGGGCCGTGCCAGCGCCGACCACGACCCCGAAGTAGACCGTCATGCTCGACTCGACGGTCGCCGCGACGGCGGCACCCCCGGCCGCGCCGGCTGCCGTGGCCAAGCTGAAGCAGATCCACCGGTCGATCGGCAGCATCCAGACCACGAGCCCCGCCGCGAGCCCCGCCGCCCCGACCGCGACGGCCTGGGCGTCGCCCAGCGACTGGGCGGCTCCCAGCCAGCCGGCCGCGAACGCCGCGACGACCGACAGCGTCACGGCGTAGCCGACCGACGACACGAGCTGACCCCGACCGTCCTTGCGGAGCATCTGGGCCACCAGCGCGACGAACACCGCCACCATGACGGCGGGGAGCACCCCCGCGAACATGCCGGTGTCGGTCACGTCGACGACGTCGGGCGAGGTGCCGTCGGCGCCCTCCAGCAGCGCGGGCTCCAGCGTCAGCACCGTCGCGACCACGCCCGCGACCAGGACCGGGACGAAGCGGGGCGACCCGATGACCTCGCCCGACGCGGACGTCAGCGGCGGCGACACCGCGACGAGCACCTGCACCAGGACGACGGCGGCGGCGACCACGACCGGATCGGCGTAGGCCGCGAGCGTCAGGACCCCCGCGAGAGCGAGGGCCAGCAGCGTGGATCCGAGTCGTGACACCCCACGCATGATGCCAGTCGCCGGCTCAGCCGCCGGCGAACGGTGGCAGGAACTCGACGTTGACGCCCGCGGGCAGCCGCACGTCCGCCGGGTCCTTGGCACCCACCGGGGTCTCGCCGACCAGGACCGAGCAGAACTCGATGACGTCGTCGAACCGGTCGCGATGACCGTGGCGGCGGTGGATCTCGGTCAGCAGCTCGGCGAGGGTCACGGCCGAGACGTGCTCCTCCGCGATACCTGCGGCAGCCCGGGCCGCGGCCCAGTAGTGCACTGTGACGTCGTTCTCATTCGCGTCACCTCGTGGCAATTGATCCGACACATGTCGTATTCTTGACCATGCAACGAGGCCACGGTGACTCACCATGGCCTCTTCGCACATCTGCACACTGTGCCCGGCACGAATCGCAGCACCGGAGGTAGCGACGATGTCCCACCTGCTCCTGCTCACCAAGAGCACCCAGTCCTCGGTCGAGGTGCTGCCGGCCCTCGCGCTGCTGCCGCACCACGTCAAGATCCTGCCCGCCGAGGCCAGCGCCCTGCTCGACGCTCCCCCGTGCGACGCCGTCCTCGTCGACGGACGTCACGACCTCGCGCAGGTGCGCAGCCTGACCCGGGTCATCCGCACGACGGGCGTCGAGTGCCCGCTGATCCTGATCCTCACCGAGGGCGGCCTCGCGGTAGCGGCGTCCGACTGGGGCATGGACGACGTCATCCTCACGACAGCCGGTCCCGCCGAGCTCGAGGCCCGGTTGCGCCTCGGCATCGGCCGCATCGCGGCATCGCTCGACACCGACAACGAGAGCCACGTCATCTCCTCGAGCGGTCTCGTCGTCGACGACGCGACCTACACCGCGAAGCTCGAGAACCGCACGCTCGACCTGACGTTCAAGGAGTTCGAGCTGCTCAAGTTCCTCGCGCAGCACCCCGGCCGGGTCTTCACCCGCCAGCAGCTGCTGCAGGAGGTGTGGGGCTACGACTACTTCGGCGGCACCCGCACCGTCGACGTCCACGTGCGCCGGCTGCGCGCCAAGCTCGGCACCGACAACGAGACGCTGATCGGCACGGTTCGCAACGTCGGCTACCGCTTCGTCGCGACCAAGTCCGAGCCCGCTCGCGAGACCGCCGACATCGACGGCTGACAGACTGGGCCCATGGCCCACCTGACAGCGCACGGTCTGCTCGACCTCGTCCTCGACGACGGCTCGTTCGAGTCGTGGGACGAACCGGTCGACCACTCGGGCCTCGACGCCGGCTACCGCCAGGAGCTCGCTGCCGCGGCCGAGAGGGCCGGCACCGACGAGTCGGTGCTGACCGGTCGCGGCCTGATGCGCGGACGTCCGGTGGCCGTCGTGGTCAACGAGTTCCGCTTTCTGGCCGGCTCGATCGGCCAGGCCGCCGCGGCCCGCATCGTGTCGGCCGTGCGACGGGCGACTGCCGAGGGCATCCCCGTCCTGGCCACCACGGCGTCCGGCGGCACCCGCATGCAGGAGGGCACGCCGGCGTTCGTCCAGATGGTCGACATCACGCGCGCGATCATGGACCACCGTGCGGCTGGTCTGCCGTACCTGATCTACCTGCGTCACCCCACGACCGGCGGGGTCTTCGCCTCGTGGGGCTCGCTCGCACACGTCACGGTCGCCGAGCCCGGCGCGCTGATCGGCTTCCTCGGGCCCAAGGTCTACGAGCTGCTCGAGGGCAAGCCCTTCCCTCCGGGCGTCCAGACCGCCGAGAACCTCGCCGACCGCGGCATCATCGACGCCGTCGTGCTGCCCGACGAGCTGCCGCTCATGATCGACCGCGCCCTCGGCCTGCTCGTCGACCCGCCCACGGCGAGCACCCGCGACCGGCGCGCGGGCGCGACGGGGCGACCACTACGCACGGCATGGGAGTCGATCCAGATCACGCGGGGGCCGCAGCGGGCCGGGGTGCGAGAGGTGCTGCGCTACGGCAGCGACGCGACCGTCCGCCTGCAGGGCACCGAGAAGGGCGAGCGCGACTCCGCGATGATCGTGGCCCTCGCCCGCATCGACGGCCAGCCGTGCGTCGTGATCGGCCAGGACCGCACGACCCAGACCCGACTCAAGCCCATGGGCCCCGCGGCGCTGCGCGAGGCCCGGCGCGGCATGCGCCTGGCCAACGAGCTCGGCCTGCCGCTGGTCTCGTTCATCGACACCCCCGGTGCCGAGCTGTCGCCCCGCGCCGAGGAGGGGGCCGTCGCCGGCGAGATCGCCCGGTGCATCAGCTGGATGTCGACCATGAAGGTGCCCACCGTGTCCGTCCTGCTGGGTCAGGGGTGCGGCGGCGGGGCGCTGGCCCTGCTGCCCGCCGACGTCGTCATCGCCGCCGAGAACGCCTGGCTGTCGCCCCTGCCGCCCGAGGGCGCGAGCGCGATCGTGCACGGTGACCTCGACCACGCCGCCGAGATGGCCGGGGCGCAGCGCGTCGGTGCCCTCGACCTGCACGCCAACGGCACGGTGCACCACGTCGTGCCCGAACCTCCCGGCGACACCGCCGAGGCCTTCGCGCGGGCCGTCGCCGCCGAGGTCGCGGCCCAGCTCGTGGGGCTGAGGTCGCGATGAGCATCGTGCAGCTGGCCGAGCGCGCACGCCTCGCCGACGGCGTCGCGCCCCTCAACGAGGCCAGCCTGCTGGCGCTGCGCGACCGGGCACGCGCCCGGGTCGTCGTGCACCAGACGCAGCCCGACGGCACGGTCGTCGCGGCCGCCTACGCGGTCGGCGACGCCCCCGTCGAGATCGTCGTCGACCCCGCCCACCGGCGAACCGGCATCGGGCGCCGCCTGCTCGACGAGCTGCTGGCCGACGGCGAGCACCACTTCTGGGCGCACGGCGACCTGTCGGCGGCGCAGGCCCTCGCGGCGTCGGCCGGCCTGACGGCCGAACGCACACTGCTGGTGCTGCGCCTGACGTTCGACGGTGCCCCCGAGCCCGAGCGGGTCCCCGACGGCATCGCCCTGCGGACGTACACGCCCGCCGACGCCGACGCGGTCGTCGCGGTCAACGGTCGGGCCTTCGCCCACCACCCCGAGCAGGGGGCGATGGACCGGGCCGATCTCGACCGACGCATGTCGTCCGACTGGTTCGATCCGGCCGGCCTGTTCATCGCCGAGCGGGACGGGCGGGTCGTCGGGTTCCACTGGACCAAGGTCGAGGACTCCGTCGGCGAGGTCTACGTCGTCGGCATCGACCCCGACGCCCAGGGCGTGGGCCTCGGCACGGCGTTGACGGCCCGCGGCCTGCGGCACCTGTTCGACCGGGGGCTCGACGTCGTCGACCTCTACGTCGAGGGCGACAACGGCGCGGCGCTCACGGTCTACCGCCGGCTCGGCTTCGTCGACCACGCCCGTGACACCCTCTACGTCGCGCCGCCCCCACCCGAGGATCCCCACACCCACGACCACCCCTGACGCCGAGGCGTGGGTCAGGAGAGGCCGCGCTGAAGGGCCGCGGCGGCGCGGCGGACGGCCCTGGGTGCCGTGCGGCCCATCGCGACCATGTTGATGAAGCCGTGGATCAGGCCGTCCTCGGTGACGTGCTCGACGCGCACGCCAGCGGCCTTGAGCTTGTCGGCGTAGGCATTGCCCTCGTCGAGCAGCGGGTCGAAGCCGGCCGTCACGACGTACGCCGGGGCGACACCCGTGACGTCCCCGTATAGCGGGGACAGCCGCGGGTCCGACCTGTCCTCGCCGCCGACGAGGTAGTTCTCCTCGGCGAGATCCATGAACGCCTTGGTCAGGAAGAAGCCGTCGGCGTAGGTCGTGCGGCTCGGTGCCGTCTCGAGGAAGTCGGTCGCGGGGTAGATCAGCAGCTGGAAGGCCGGCGACGGCCCACCCGCCTGCACCGTCTGCTGGGCGACGATCGCGGCGAGGTTGCCCCCGGCGCTGTCACCGCCGACGGCGATGCGCGCCGGATCGATGCCAAGGCCCTGGGCGTGCTCGGCGATCCAGTGCCAGGCGGCCATGACGTCGTCGACCGCCGCCGGGAAGGGCGCCTCGGGCGCGAGCCGGTAGTCGACCGCGACGACCCGCACCTGGGCCTCCTCGGCCAGGAACCGGCACGTCGCGTCATGGCTCTCGAGGTCGCCGTAGATCCAGCCGCCGCCGTGGAAGAACAGCAGCGCCGGTGAGCGTCCCGACAGGCCCCGCGGCGTGTAGAACCGCAGGCGCAGCGGTCCGCCCGGGCCGTCGATCGTCCGGTCGGTCACGGCACCGATCGGCTGACGCCCGCCGGCCAGCACCGACGACGAGACGATGATGCGACGGCCGCGGCTGATGGAGACCGACTCGGCTGCCGGGCCCTCGAGGTGCTGCAGCTTCAGCAGCAGCTGCATCTCGGGGTCGAGCGTGCGACCGTTGACGACGACCGGGGCACCCGCGAGCCGGGTCAGCACCGGCCTCGGCAGCTGCATGATCGAGCGTGCGGTGGCACCGCGGACGGCACCGATCAGCTGGGGCACGAGAGACATGCAGCACACGCTAGCGGGTCGGGCGTCCTCCGGCGCTCGTTCAATCCGCGTTCATCTTGGTCTGACACTCTGGACATGTGGACACACACGACATGGCGGTCGCCGCACTCGAAGATCCGGCCTCTCCCGACGAGTTCGACGTCGACCCGCCCTACGAGCCGGCCGAGAGCGTCCTGCCCCCCGACCGCTTCCTCGACCGCGAGCTCTCGTGGATCGCGTTCAACTCCCGCGTGCTCGAGCTGGCCCAGGACGAGAACCTGCCGCTGCTGGAGCGCGTGCGGTTCCTGGCGATCTTCGCGAGCAACCTCGACGAGTTCTTCATGGTGCGCATCGCGGGCCTCAAGCGCCGCATCGCCGCCGGCGTCGCGGTGCCGTCCGCGAGCGGCCTCAACCCCCGCAACGTGCTGACCCGGAGCCTCGAGGCCAGCCAGGACCTCATGGTGCGCCACGCCGAGACGTACCACGAGCACCTCGTGCCGGCGCTGGCCGCCGAAGGCATCGAGCTGCTGCACTGGGACTCGTTGCGCGACGACGAGCAGGAGCGCATCACGGCGGTCTACCGCGACCGGGTCTTCCCGATCCTGACGCCGCTGGCGGTCGACCCGGCCCACCCGTTCCCGTACATCTCGGGACTGTCGCTCAACCTGGCGCTCGTGATGCGCAACCCCGCCACGGGCAAGGACCACTTCGCGCGCGTCAAGGTGCCGCCCATCATCAACCGCTGGATGGAGGCCGACGCCGGACGCTTCGTGCCCCTCGAGGAGGTCATCGCGGCCCACCTCGACCTGCTGTTCCCTGGCATGGAGCTCATCGCCCACCACGCGTTCCGCGTGACCCGCAACGAGGACCTCGAGGTCGAGGAGGACGACGCCGAGAACCTGCTCAAGGCCCTCGAGAAGGAGCTGCTGCGCCGCAAGTTCGGCCCGCCCGTGCGTCTCGAGGTCGAGGAGTCGATCGACGACGACGTGCTCGACCTGCTGGTCTCCGAGCTCGGCGTGCGGCCCGACGAGGTCATCCGGCTCAAGGGCCCGCTCGACCTGCGCAGCCTCAACGAGATCGCCGATCTCGACCGTCCCGAGCTGCGCTACGAGCCGTTCGTCCCGGGCACCCACCAGCACCTCGCCGAGGTCGAGACCGCCAAGCCGGCCGACCTGTTCAGCGCCCTGCGCAAGCGCGACGTGCTGGTGCACCACCCGTACGACTCGTTCGCCACGAGCGTGCAGCGCTTCATCGAGCAGGCCGCGACCGATCCGCACGTGCTCGCGATCAAGCAGACGCTCTACCGCACGTCGGGCGACTCCCCCATCATCGACTCGCTGGTCGATGCGGCACGCGCCGGCAAGCAGGTGCTGGTGCTGGTCGAGATCAAGGCCCGCTTCGACGAGCAGGCCAACATCCGCTGGGCCCGCAAGCTCGAGCGCGCCGGCTGCCACGTCGTCTACGGGCTCGTGGGCCTCAAGACGCACTGCAAGCTCGCCCTGGTCGTGCGCGACGAGCCCGACGGCCTGCGCCGCTACGCCCACATCGGCACCGGCAACTACAACCCCAAGACCGCGCGCCTCTACGAGGACTTCGGCCTGCTGACGTCCGACCCCGCGATCACCCACGACCTCACCGACCTGTTCAACAACCTGTCGGGCTTCGCGCAGGACTTCTCGTACCAGCAGCTGCTCGTGGCCCCCGCGGGGCTGCGCGACGGGATCGTCGACCGCATCGACGCCGAGATCGCGCACCATCGGGCCGGCCGCCCCGCCTGCATCCGGTTCAAGGTCAACTCGCTGGTCGACGAGGCCGTCATCGACAAGCTGTACGAGGCCTCGCGCGCCGGCGTCGAGGTCGACCTCGTGATCCGCGGCATCTGCACGTTGCGTCCCGGGGTGCCCGGACTGAGCGACACCATCCGCGTGCGCAGCATCCTCGGACGATTCCTCGAGCACAGCCGCATCTACTGGTTCGCGGGCGGCGGCGAGCCCGAGGCATGGATGGGCTCGGCCGACCTGATGCACCGCAACCTCGACCGGCGCGTCGAGGTGCTGGTGCGCGTGCCGACGGCCGAGCACACCGAGGCCCTCGGCGACCTGCTCGCGCGGTCGGTAGACCCCGAGACGACGTCGTGGCACCTCGACGGCGACGGCCGGTGGCACCGCCACCTCGGCTCGTCCAATCTGCAGTCCGAGCTCATCGCCCGGGCGCGGTCACGACGGTCCCGCCAGGTCTGACGGGGCGGGCCGGCTCAGACGGGCCGGATCAGACGGGCCGGATCAGGCGGGGCAGGCCGCGAACAGGACGGGGCCCTCGCCGCTCATGTACGCGGCGAGGTCGGGGTCGACCGAGAAGCGGAGCGTCGTGACGGTGCCGTCGGCCGTGGCGTCGCGCAGGGCGAGGGTGTCCTCGATGCGTCCGGTGCGACCGATGAACGGCCCCGTCGTGAGGGCCGAGCGGACGCGGAGCTGCTCGGCCGCCTCGGCCGGCGAGCCGAACGCCGCGACGAAACGGATCGACTGGTGCCCCGGGCCGTCGGTCAGGCCACGGCCCGTGAACGTCGGCGACGTGAGCTCGCCCACCCGGCTGAGCGCGGCGCGGGCCTGCGCCTGCACGGTCGCATCGGCCTGGGCGAACGACGTGGCCCGGCAGCCGAAGGCACGCCCCTGCAGCACCGCCGTGTCGGAACCGACCAGAGACTGCGCGACGTCCGCGAGCGGCCGGACGGACAGTGCCGATGCCCTGGTGCCGGCGATCGTCGCCAGCACGTCGGGGACATAGCCGGCGCGGTCGGCCGCGACGACGAGCCGCCGGTCGCGCACGAACGACAGGTTGCCGAGGGTGCTTGCGAGCTCGGGTCCCACGCTCGACCCGTTGGCCGAGTCGAGCGACCAGACGTCGCCGCTGCGGGTGTATCCCAGACGGCCGAGCCGCTTCTCGACCGCGTCGATCGACACACCGTCGGAGAACCGTCCCACCATCGCGGCACCACCCGGTGCCCGGCCGTAGGACTCCCAGTCGAGGTCGGCCGCCGACCAGCCGTAGGCGTCGTGCATGTCCTCGACGAACCCGCCGATGACCGAGCGGGTGGTCAGGTCGCGCAGCGATGCGTCGTCGGCCAGCGCGGCCCGGCCGGCGGCGGTCGACGCCGAGCCGAGGCCCAGGCTGCGACGGATGCCCGCCCAGTCGGTGAAGCCCGCGACCACGGTGTCGCGCGGCAGGGCGTCGAGCGCCTGGCTCAGCGCCGGACGCGGATCGGCGGCGCGACCCGAGGCCCACGACCCGGCGGACACGGCCAGGGCGATCGCGACCAGCGGCGCCACCACGAGGATCAGGGAACGACTAGGACGCATGTCGGTCGCACCTCCTGACATCGTCCGTTCATCTCCTCAGGGGACAATACGCACCATGGCAAGTGAACGGATCACGACCGCAGCGGGTGGAGTCGTGTGGCGCAAGCGTCCCGGGACACGTCGGCCGGAGACCCGCGTCGACGTCCTCGTCGTCCACCGCCCGTCGTACGACGACTGGACGTTCCCGAAGGGCAAGACCGATCCGGGCGAGACGCTGCAGCAGACCGCGGTGCGCGAGATCGGCGAGGAGGCCGGCGTGCGCGTGCGCCTCGGCCATCCGCTCCGGCCCGTGACCTACCCGATCAGCGGCGGCACCAAGATCGTCTCCTACTGGAGCGCCCGGATGACGGGCACCGACGACGAGACCCCGTTCGTGCCCAACAAGGAGGTCGACGAGATCCGCTGGGTCGGTCTCGCCGAGGCGCGGACGCTGCTGACGTACGACCACGACCTCGGACTGCTCGAGGAGTTCCGCGCGCTGCGCGAGCGGCAGGCGCACCGCACCCGGACGCTCGTCGTGCTGCGTCACGCCAAGGCCGAGGCGCGTTCGGCCGACGTCGACGACCTCGACCGTCCGCTGACCCCGGTCGGCGAGGCGCGCGCCGCAGACCTCGTACCGGTGCTCGACGCGTACGGCGTCGAGCGGGTCGTGACGAGCCCGGCGGTGCGGTGCGCGCAGACCGTCGAGCCGTACGCCCGGTCGATCGCGACGTTCCTCGAGGTCGACGACCGATTGTCCGAGCAGACCAGCGTCGTCCACGTGCGGCGATCCCTCGCGACGCTGATGGATCGCAAGAAGCCGGTCGTGCTGTGCAGCCACCGCCCGACCCTGCCCTGGGTGCTCGACGCGATCGGCACCGAGCTCGAGGAGTTGGCCCCCGGTCAGGGTGTCGTGGTGCACCACCGCGGCGGGGTGATCCACGCCACGGAGAAGCTGCTCTGACCAGCGGTTCGTCTCGACCGTTACGGCGCCGTTCACCCTGCGTTCACTCTCGCGCGGAGATCGATACATCTGCGCTGCCTACGTTCACCGGGTACGTATCATCTGATCCCAGAGAGGGACCCCCGTGAACCGCAAGAACCTGCGCATCGCCGCCCCGGCCGCCATGCTCGCCCTCGCACTCGGCCTGAGCGCCTGTGGCGCCGGCAACGAAGACTCGTCCTCCGACTCGAGCGGCTCCGGAGACTCCGGCAGCAAGATCTCAGGCACCCTGAACGGCGCCGGATCCAGCGCCCAGGAAGCCGCCGTCGCCGCCTGGAAGAAGCAGTTCCAGACCGCCAACCCCGACGCCACGGTCAACTACGACCCGGTCGGCTCGGGCGGCGGCCGTGAGCAGTTCATCGCGGGCGGCGTGCAGTTCGCCGGTTCCGACGCCTACCTGACGGACGAGGAGCTCGCCTCCGCCAAGGAGAAGTGCGGCAGCGACATCGTCGAGGTGCCCACGTACGTCAGCCCCATCGCCGTGGTCTACAACCTCGACGGCGTCGACGACCTGAACCTCTCGGCCAAGACGATCGGCGAGATCTTCGAGGGCAAGATCACCAAGTGGGACGACGCGGCCATCAAGGCCGACAACCCCGACGCCGACCTGCCCGACAGCAACATCACGGCCGTGCACCGCTCGGACGACTCGGGCACCACGAAGAACTTCACCGACTACCTCGACAAGGCGTCCGAGGGCGGCTGGAGCGGCGGAGTCGTCGAGACGTGGCCGCTGAAGGGTGGCGAGGCTGCCGAGGGCACCTCGGGCGTCATCTCCGCCGTCCAGGGCGGCAACGGCACGATCGGCTACGCCGACGAGAGCCAGGCCGGCGAGCTCGGCAAGGCCAACGTCAAGGTCGGCGACGACTTCGTCGCTCCGACCCCCGAGGCCGCCGCCAAGGTGCTCGACACGGCCAAGCCCGTCGAGGGCCGCGACGCGACCGACATCGCCGTCGACATCGACCGCACGACGACCGAGTCAGGCGTCTACCCCATCGTCCTCGCGTCGTACCAGATCGCCTGCCAGACGCAGAAGGACGCCGCGACGGCCGATCTCGTCAAGGGCTGGCTGACCTACGTGACGAGCACCGAGGGTCAGTCCGCTGCGGCTGAGACCGCCGGCTCGGCACCGCTCTCGGGCGACTTCGCCTCGAAGGTCCAGGCCGCGGTCGAGACGATCAAGGCTTCCTGAGCCACCTGCTCCTTGGGCTTGTCGAAAGACCTCTTCGACAAGCCCAAGGAGCGTTCGTCCGCCACCCCACCACCCCTCTTCGCTGAAAGGCACCGCCTGTGACCAGCACGCTGGAACCCCGTCGCAAGCGCTCGACCGTCGTCCGTCCCGGTGACCGCATCTTCTCGGGTCTGTCGACCAGCGCGGGAATCCTCATCCTGCTGGTCCTCGCCGGCGTCGCGGCCTTCCTCACGATCGAGGGCGTGCCCGGCATCACCGCCAGCCCCGACGAGGTCAAGAGCGGCGAGAGCTTCCTGCCGTACGTCTGGCCCCTCGTCTACGGCACGCTGCTCGCCGCGACGATCGCCCTCATCATCGCGGTGCCCGTCGCGATCGGCGTCGCCCTGTTCATCTCGCACTACTCGCCCCGCAAGCTCGGACAGGTGCTCGGCTACCTGATCGACCTGCTCGCCGCGGTGCCCAGCGTCGTCTACGGCCTGTGGGGCATCGGCTTCCTGGCCCCGAAGATGGCACCCATCTACGCGTGGCTCGAGACCCACCTCGGCTTCATCCCGTTCTTCGCCGGCCCCGCATCGGCCACGGGCCGCACGATCATGACGGCGTCCATCGTGCTGGCGGTCATGATCCTGCCGATCATGACCGCGATCTGCCGCGAGATCTTCCTGCAGACGCCCCGCCTGCACGAGGAGGCCGCGCTCGCGCTCGGCGCCACCCGCTGGGAGATGGCCCGCATGGCGATCTTCCCGTACGCGCGCTCCGGCATCGTCTCGGCCGCGATGCTCGGCCTCGGCCGCGCACTGGGCGAGACGCTCGCCGTCGCGATGGTGCTCTCGGTCTCGGCCGGCACCGTCACCGCCAACCTGATCAGCAGCACCAACCCCAGCACGATCGCCGCCAACATCGCCCTCAGCTTCGGCGAGGCCAGCGGCAAGACCGTCAACGTCCTGATCGCCAGCGGCCTGGTGCTGTTCGTGATCACCTTCCTCGTCAACTTCGCAGCGCGGGCCATCGTGGACCGCCGCAAGGAATTCTCCGGAGCCAACTGATGACGACCACTCTCACGCCGCCTCCCGTCGACGTCCAGAAGGAGCTGCACGGTGCCCAGCTCCCGGCCCGCGCCCCCCTCGGGGTGGTGTGCGGCGGCCTGGTCGTCGGTGCCGCGCTCTACCTCGGGGCCGGCGTCAACCTGATGCTCGCCGCGCTGGTCGTGTTCGCGATCAGCCTGCTGCTGCCGGCCTGGTCGGCCGCGGTCGAGGGACGCCGCAAGGCCACGGACCGCCTCGTCACCGTGCTGGTGACCTCGTCGTTCGTGCTCGCGATGTTCCCGCTGTTCAGCATCTTGGTGACGGTCATCAGCAAGGGCTCGAAGGTGCTGGGGGTGGACTTCTTCACCTTCTCGATGCGCAACGTCGTGGGTGAGGGCGGTGGCATCTACCACGCGCTGGTCGGCACGCTGCTGATCACCGGCGCGGCCACCCTGATCTCGGTGCCGATCGGCCTGTTCGCCGCGATCTACCTCGTGGAGTACTCCGAGGGCAACCGGCTCTCGCGCTGGATCCGCTTCCTGGTCGACGTCATGACCGGCATCCCCTCGATCGTCGCCGGGCTGTTCGCCTACGCCTTGTTCGTGCTGTTCTTCGGCGAGGGTGTCCGGATGGGCATCGGCGGTTCCGTCGCCCTGTCGGTGCTGATGATCCCCGTGGTCGTCCGCTCCACCGAGGAGATGCTGAAGCTCGTGCCCAACGAGCTGCGCGAGGCCTCGTACGCGCTGGGCGTGCCCAAGTGGCGCACCGTCGCCAAGGTCGTGCTGCCGACGGCCCTGGCCGGCATCGTCACCGGCGTGACGTTGGCGATCGCCCGCGTCATCGGCGAGACCGCTCCCCTGCTGATCATCGCCGGGGCCACCGACTCGGTGAACTTCAACCTGTTCGACGGGCGCATGGCGTCGCTGCCGGTGTTCGCCTACGCCTCGCAGCGCAACCCCGGCATCCCGCCCGAGTTCAGCATCGACCGTGCCTGGGGCGCGGCCTTCACGCTGCTGCTGATCGTCATGCTGCTCAACCTCATCGCCCGTCTCGTCTCCTACTTCTTCTCGCCCAAGGGCGAGCGTTAATCCGGAAGGACCACCCCTCATGGCCAAGAGCATCGACGTCTCGGACCTGAACATCTACTACGGAGACTTCCTCGCTGTCGAGGACGTCACCATCCCGATCGCGGCGAAGTCCGTCACCGCCTTCATCGGCCCCTCGGGC
Organism: Aeromicrobium fastidiosum; assembly: GCF_017876595.1. Classification (NCBI taxonomy): domain Bacteria; kingdom Bacillati; phylum Actinomycetota; class Actinomycetes; order Propionibacteriales; family Nocardioidaceae; genus Aeromicrobium; species Aeromicrobium fastidiosum. The sequence goes on from NZ_JAGIOG010000001.1 coordinate 485,386, forward strand.
TGCGGCAAGTCGACCTTCCTGCGGTCGCTCAACCGCATGCACGAGGTCATCCGCGGTGCGCGTGTCGAGGGCAAGGTGCTGATCGACGGGCAGGACCTGTACGCGTCCGACATGGACCCGGTCAACGTCCGCCGCATGATCGGCATGGTCTTCCAGCGGCCGAACCCGTTCCCGACGATGTCGATCTACGACAACGTCCTGGCCGGGCAGAAGCTCAACAGCAAGCGCATGAAGAAGACCGAGTCCGACGACATCGTCGAGCGCTCGCTGCGCAGCGCCGGTCTGTGGGCCGAGGTCAAGGACCGTCTCGACCGTCCCGGCTCGGGGCTTTCGGGTGGTCAGCAGCAGCGTCTGTGCATCGCCCGCGCGATCTCGGTCGAGCCCGAGATCCTGCTGATGGACGAGCCCTGCTCGGCGCTCGACCCGATCTCGACGAGCGTCATCGAGGACCTGATCCACGAGCTCAAGACGCAGTACACGATCGTGATCGTGACCCACAACATGCAGCAGGCGGCGCGCGTGTCGGACGAGACGGCGTTCTTCAACCTGTCGGGCGTCGGCAAGCCGGGACGCCTGATCGAGGTCGGCCGCACCGAGGCGATCTTCTCCAATCCCCAGGACCCCGCCACCGAGGCCTACATCCAGGGAAGATTCGGATAACTCCCAGTCAGCGAGACCACGAAGACGCCGCGAGCCACCAGGCTCGCGGCGTCTTGCGTCCCGGCCACGGGCCGAGGAAGCGCCAGCGAGCCACCAGGCTCGCGGCGTCTCGCGTCCCGACCACTGGCCGAGGGAGCGCCAGCGACCGAAGGCAAGCGCCCGGGCGAAGCCCGGCTGCTGCGAGGGACGAGCAGCAGGAGCCGCGAGGTACGAGCGGCGCGCTACTGGGGGATGAAGCTGTGCAGCACGACGTAGGTCAGCGCGGCGACGGCGGCCGACGCCGGGATCGTGATGATCCATGCGGTGATGATGCCGCGCGCGACGCCCCAGCGGACGGCGCTGAACCGCTTGGTCGCTCCCGCACCCATGACGGCGGACGTCATGGTGTGCGTGGTCGAGACGGGGGCGTGGGCGCCGATCGCCATGCCGTAGAGCACGATCGCGGCGGTCGACTCGGCGGCGAAGCCACGTGGCGGGTCGAGTGCGATGATGCGCCGGCCCATCGTGCGCATGATGCGCATGCCGCCCGACATCGTGCCGAGCGAGATCGCCCCGGCGGCCGAGAGGATGACCCACAACGGGATGTCGTCGTTGGCGGACGTGTGATAGCCGCCGGCGATCAGCGCGAGGACGATGACGCCCATGGTCTTCTGTGCGTCCTGCAGGCCGTGACCCAGCGAGAGTGCTGCGGCCGAGACGGTCTGCGAGAGCCGGAACCCGCGGTTGACGGTGTGCGGGTTGGCGCGTCGGAAGATCCACATGATCGACGTCATGATGATGAACGCGCCGCCGAAGCCGAGCGCGGGGCTCAGCACCATCGGGATCGCGACCTTGTCGATGACCTTGTCCCAGTCGACCGTGACGCCGGCCGCCATGCCCACGCCGATCAGGCCGCCGATCAGGGCGTGCGACGAGGACGACGGGATGCCGAAGTACCACGTGATGAGGTTCCAGACGATCGCGCCGACCAGGGCGCTCAGCACGACCGTGAGGGCATGTGACTGGCTCTGCGCGGTGATGTTGTCGAACCCGCTCAGGATGTCCTTGATGGTCTTGGCCACCCCCACGCCGAGCAGCGCTCCGACGAAGTTGAGGATGCCGGCCATCGTCAGGGCGATGCGCGGGGTCAGCGCACGCGTCGACACCGAGGTCGCGATCGCGTTGGCGGCGTCGTGGAAGCCGTTGGTGTAGTCGAAGAACAGGGCGATCGCGACGGTGGCGATCACCAGGACGAGGACGAGGTCCACCCTCAGGACTCCTTGACGGCGATCTGCTCCACCGTGTTCGCGACCGACTCGAGGGCGTCGATCGCGTGCTCGAGCGAGTCGACGACGTCCTTGAGCTTCAGCACCTCGAGCGACTTGTAGCTGCCGCCGAACAGGTGGGCCACGATGCGGCGGTAGGAGCGGTCGCCCTGGTTCTCGAGGCGGTTGATCTCGATCCAGTACTCGTCGAGGTCCTTCATGGTGCGCAGCCGCGGCATGGCCTCGGCGGTCAGCTGGGTGGCACGCTGCAGCACCTCGACCTGCGGGGCGAAGTCGGCTGGCAGGTCGCCGAGCTCGTACAGGCCCACGAGGTCGACGGTCTCCTCCATGAAGTCCATGACGTCGTCGAGGCTGCTCGCGAGGCGGTAGATGTCCTCGCGGTCGAAGGGCGTGATGAACGTCGAGTTGGCCCGCTTGATGATCTTGTGGGTCGTCTCGTCGGCCTGGTGCTCGGCCTCTCGCATCTGTTCACCGAGAGCCGTCTTGTCGGTGCTCGAGTCGAGCATCTGCGCCAGCAGATTCGCGCCTTCGACGAGGTGGTTCGCCATCTCGGTGAACAACTCGTAGAAGGATGTCTCAACTGGTCGGATGCGAAAACGCACGACTAGCTCCTGTCAATGCTGAGTAGGGCACGCCCATGCTAGAGGCACGATGTTCATCGGTGTCAATCGCGGGTGTCGCCGTCCGTTCAACTGACGGTGGCAATGCCCAGGATCTCGTCGACCTCGCGTTGGCTGAGGTGGGTGTCCCTGGCAGACGCGGCGATGATCAGCCGGCTGGTCAGCTCGATCTCGTCGAGCGCCTGGTCGTCGCGGAGGCGACTGTCCAACGGCTCGGGCATGGTGCGTGCTCCCACGGTGATCGGTGCTGACAACGACGGGTCGCCTGCTGCAGCGTGAGCGGCAGCCGGCCGGTTTCCCCGTCACCGAGGCTAACCGGTGGGTCCACGTCCGCGCAGCGAATCGGGTGTCTCGGACCTCACGCGACGCCGGTGTCGTCTCGGTCGCGGGCGCGCCGCACCAGGTCGAGCAGCCCCATCGCGAGCGCCACGACGACGAAGGCGATCGTGACGTGCAGGCTGTACGACAGGGCATCGGCGAAGTCGCCGTCGCTCGACCGCACCCGCTCGAAGAACAGGGCCAGCACGATCGCGACGCCGATCGCCGACCCGACCCGTTGCGCAGTCTGCAGCAGTCCCCCACCGGCACCGGCGCGCGCCGGCTCCACCTCGTCGAGCGAGAGCGTGATGTTGGGGGTGATGACGAGCCCGCCGCCGAGGCCGGCCAGCAGCAGGACGGGTGCCAGCTTGAGACCGACGTCGCCCGACAGGTGCGGGACGAGGAGGTCGACGACCACGAGCGCCACGGTGATCAGCGTCAGGCCTGTCACGACGAGCAGCCGTCCGAACCGCTCGACGAGGCGTCCGCCGACCAGTGCGGACGTGGCCGACCCGACGGCGAACGGCAGCTGTGCGAGACCGGCCTCGAGCGCCGAGTAGCCGAGGCCCTGCTGCAGGTAGAGGGTCAGGACGATGAAGATCGACGTGAAGCCCGCGAAGTAGAACGTGCCGAGGCCCACGCCGAGGACGAACGACCGCACCTTGACCAGCGAGAGGTCGAGCAGCGTCTCGCGACCCGTCGACGTCCAGCGACGCTCCCACAGGACGAACACGGCCAGCAGCACCGCCGAGACGCCCAGCAGCCACCACGGGCGCTGCGACAGCGAGTCGTCCTGGCTGCCCGACACGAGCGGCAGCAGCACGAAGAACATCGCGGCACCGAACAGGACGACGCCGACGGGATCGAGCGACTGCCGCGGCCCGCGTGCGGACACCGGGAGGTAGCGGTGCGCGAGCACCAGGAGCAGGATGCCGATCGGCACGTTGACGAAGAACACGAGCCGCCAGCCCGACTCCTGCCCACCGAGCTGGATCAGCAGGCCGCCGAGCACGGGGCCGATCGCGGTCGAGACGCCGATCGTCGCGCCGAACAGGCCGAACGCCCGACCGCGCTCCGGTCCCTTGAACAGGTTCTGGATGAACCCGGACACCTGCGGCGTGATGAGACCCCCGCCGATGCCCTGGACGACGCGCGCCGCGGCGATCCACAGCGGCTCCTGCGCGGCCCCGCACACCGCACTCGCGACGGTGAACACCGCCACGCCGACCATGAAGACGGTGCGCCGGCTCCGGGCGTCGCCGAGACGACCGGCCGGCACCAGCACGATGCCGAAGGCCAGGGCGTAGCCCGCGACGACCCACTGGATCGTGCTGTTGCCGGCGTCGAGCCCGTCGCGGATCGAGGGCAGGGCGACGTTGACGATGCTGACGTCGAGCAGCGTCATCGAGCCGGCCAGCAGGCACACGGCCAGGGCGTGCCACCGCCGCGCGCGCTCCTCGGGGGTCAGCTCGGGCTGATCGGTCTGGGTCACGCGTCCACGGTAGGTGCAGCCCGTCCTGTGCGCTGGGCGTCGGCGTCGGCCACCGACGCGATGCCAGCAGCGGGGTCCCGTGAGACAGTAGGACCTAAGTCCCAAAGGGGGGATCGCATGGTGCAGGATGTCGTCGAATCAGCCGTCGTCGACCACGAGCTCGAGCGCTATCGCGCCCTCGAGCGGTCATCCGGTCGTGATCTGCAGTCACTCGTCGACCTGATCGCGCAGATCTGCGATGTGCCGCACGCCGTCATCAACATGATCGGCAGCACCGACCAGCACCAGATCGTGGCGACGGGCTTCGAGCCGTCGATCTGCGCCCGAGAGGACTCGATGTGCGCCATCGTGATGGACGAGCCCCGGGCGATCGTGGTCGCCGATGCCAGCGTCGATCCACGTTTCCGGCACAACCCCTTCGTCACGGGCGAGATCGGCACGGTGCGGTTCTATGCGTCCGCTCCGATCGTCACGCCTGACGGGGTACCGATCGGTCGCCTGTGCGTGTTCGACGTCGTCCCGCGCACCCTGTCCGACCTGCAGAAGCAGGCCTTGGGGGTCATGGCCTCCCAGGTCATGGACCTGCTGGAGCTGCGGTTCCGCAGCCAGGAGCTCGAGGACTCCCTGCGCGAGCTGACCCAGGCGCGCGACGACCTGCGCCGCTCGAACGAGCACCTGACACTGTTCGCCGGACAGGTCAGTCACGACCTGCGCACGCCGCTCACCGCGATCCTCGTCAACGCGGAGCTGTTGGCGACCGAACCCGTCGTCGCGAGCGATGCCGACGTGGCGCAGATGGTCGGGGCCGTCGAGCAGGCCGGGCACCGGATGGACTCGATGATCCAGCGGATGCTGTCGTTCGCGCAGCAGGGTGGACGGTTGCGCAGCGCGGACGTCGACCTCCGGTACGTGCTCGACCTGGCGCTGAAGGACGTCGCTCCGCTCTCGCAGCGCAGCGACGCCCAGATCACGGTCGGCGAGCTGCCCCTGGTGATCGGCGACGCCGACCTCCTCTACTCCGTGCTGCTCAACCTCATGACCAATGCGATCAAGTTCGCCCGTCCGGATCGACGGCCAAAGGTGACCGTGTCGGCCGAGCAGCGCGAGCGGCATTGGCGCATCCGCGTCGACGACAACGGCATCGGCGTGCCGGAGGACCGGCGCGAGTCGATGTTCGACCTCTTCACGCGTGACGACCACGACCGTGCGGGCCATGGCATCGGGCTGGCGACAGCGCGGCAGATCGTCGAGGCACACGGCGGGACGATCGCCATGGAGGGCAACGTCGCGGGCGGCACGAGCGTCTGGTTCGACCTGCCGCTGTAGCCCCGAGCACTGGTCGGCAGGTGGTGCCGAAGTGTGGAGATCGTGGGGAAGTGATGTGGAGATCGCGTGGATCGCGGCTCCATAAGTTGGTGCCACAAGCCAACGCAGCACCCGCCGCCCACGACTCCAAGGACCCGCCATGAAGAGCAAGAAGATCCTCCTCCCCCTCGCCACCCTCGTCGCCGCCGGCGCCATCGCCGTCGGATCGGGTGCCACGTTCACCTCGACCAGCGCCAACACGATCAGCTCGGTCACCTCCGGCACGCTGACGCAGAGCAACTCCAAGGCCGACGCGGCCATCTTCAACCTCAGCAACATCAAGCCCGGCGACGTCGTCAACGGCAGCCTCACGATCAAGAACACCGGCAGCCTGCCCGCCACGTTCTCGCTGACCGAGACCTCCTCGGTCAACGGCTTCGCGGCGGCCAACCTGACGCTCGACATCACCAACACCACGACCGGGACCAAGGTCTGGTCGGGCACGTTCGGCGACCTGGTCGACGGCGCGAAGACCCCCCTCGGCCTCGTCGAGCCCGGCGTGTCGAACGTCTACACGTTCAGCGCCAAGCTGGCCACCGCGACGCCGAACACCGATCAGGGCAAGACCGCCTCGGCCGCCTTCCAGTGGGACTCGGTCCAGGCCGACGCCACCACCACCAACCAGTAAGCCCCTCCGGGGTGCCACCCGGCACCCCGGCCCGATGACCGGTCCCGAAAGGACGACATCATGAGCCGCGCCCTTCGTACCCGCCGCAGCGCCGCCTCGCGCGCCGGCTCGTGGCTGGTCAACATCGTCATGGTCGTGGCGACGGTGGCCGGCGTCGGCTACCTCGCCCCCAGCCTGTTCGGGTTCGAGCGCTACGTCATCACCGGCGGATCGATGTCGGGGACGTTCGAGAAGGGCTCCATCGCCTTCGAGCAGCGCGTGCCGGTCGAGGACGTCAAGATCGGCGACGTCATCACGTACCTGCCGCCCGCCGACAGCGGCACGAACCACCTGGTCACCCACCGCGTCATCTCCGACACCGTGCTGCCGACCGGAGTCCGCCAGCTGCAGACGCAGGGCGACGCCAACCCCGACCCCGACCCGTGGAAGTTCAGCCTGACCGAGAGCACGCAGCCGGTCGTCCGCACCACGGTGCCGTACGCCGGATGGGTCTTCGTCGCCCTGGCCGACCGTGAGATCCGCATGGTGGCGATCGGCGTCCCCGCCGCGCTCATCGCCCTCGCCAGCCTCGTCGAGCTGACCCGTGGCGTGCGCGGGGTGCGGGTCGAGCGACGCGAGAAGCGCCACGCGGCTCTCGTCACCGCCTGACGCCTACGCCACTCAGCACAACCCGGCTCAGCACGACCCCGCACATCGACACCGAACCGTGTACATCGTGGGGAGATCGTGGGGAGATCGCGTGGATCGCGGCTCCATAACGTTGGTGTCACCAGCCGAGGAACGCTCCCGGCCAACGACCTCCCCCCACCTCGGACCTTCAGGGTCCACCACCCGAAGGGCACCACCATGAAGACCAAGAAGATCCTCCTCCCCCTCGCCACCCTCGTCGCCGCCGGTGCCATCGCCGTCGGATCGGGTGCCACGTTCACCTCGACCAGCGCCAACACGATCAGCTCGGTCACCTCCGGCACGCTGACGCAGAGCAACTCCAAGGCCAACGCCGCGGTCTTCAACCTCACGAACATCAAGCCCGGCGACGTCGTCAACGGCAGCCTCACGATCAAGAACACCGGCAGCCTGCCCGCCACGTTCTCGCTGACCGAGACCTCCTCGACCAACACGTTCACGGCGTCCAACCTGTCGATGACGATCACGAACGCCACGACCAACAAGGTCGTCTACACCGGCACGTTCGGCGGACTGGTCGACGGCACCAAGAACGACCTCGGCCTCGTCGCACCGGGCGTCTCCAACGACTTCGTCTTCAGCGTCAAGCTCGACCAGGGCACCACGAACGTCGACCAGGGCAAGACCGCCTCGGCCGCGTACCAGTGGGACTCGGTCCAGGCCGACGCCACCACGACCAACCAGTAGGTGCACGACACCCCCGAACCCGCGGCTTTCCCCCGAGCCGCATGAGAAGCGCCGCCGACCCACTCCCGGGTCGGCGGCACTTCTCGTCGTCCCGGGGATCGATCACCCCGTGGGCTCGCGCGCAGATGTGGAGAACGTGGGGAACTCGCGTGGAGTTCGCGTGGATCGACTCTCCCTAGGCTCGACACATGAGCTCGACGACTCCCCGACACCGCCAGGTGGCAGCCCGGAAGACCTCCCGGTTGCCCCTCGCGCTCGCTGCCCTGGTCGCAGTCGTCGCCGCCGTCGCGCTCACCGGATCGTCCTCCGCCTCCTTCGTCTCCACCTCGGCGTCGACGGGCACGGTCAGCGCCGCGGCCGACTGGACGCCGCCGACCGTCGCGGTGTCGGCACCGGCGTCGATCGTCAAGGGCATCGTCACCGTCACCGCCACGGCGTCCGACGCCGACTCGGGCGTCGCCGGCGTCAACATCCAGCGCGCGGCCGCCGGCAGCTCCGACTGGACGAGCCTGTGCATCACCAACACGTCGCCCTTCTCCTGCAGCTGGGACACCACCCAGGTCGCCGACGGCGCCTACGACCTGCGCGCCATCGCGGTCGACCGGGCGGCCAACTCGACCACGTCCGCCGTCGTGAGGACCACGGTCGCCAACAACGTCACGGTGGTGCTGGCCCGTCCCGGCGACGTCCTCAGCGGCACGGCGACCACCACGACCACCGTCACCGGTGCCGCCGGCATCACCCCGACGGTCCGCGTCGAGTACGCGCCGACCGCCACCACGACGTGGACGACGCTGTGCACCGCGGCGACCTCGCCGTTCACCTGCTCGGTCAACACCGCGAACCTGCCCAACGGCACGTACGACCTCCGCTCCGTCGCCGTGTCCGGCTCGACGACCTACACCTCGGCCGTCGTCAGCAGGGTCGTCGTCGACAACCTCGCCCCCACCGTGACGATGACCGACCCGGGCACTGCGCTCAAGGGCACCAAGACCTTCACGGCCACCGCCGCCGACACGCACTCGGGCATCGCCAAGGTCGTCATCCAGTCGTCGACCGGTGGCACCTGGAGCGACCTGTGCACCATCACGAGCAGCGCGACCACGTCGTACTCGTGCTCGGTCGACACCGGCGCGCAGCTCCCCAACGGCACGTACAGCTTCCGCGCCCAGGCGACCGACCGCGCGGGCAACGCCACCACGTCCGCCGCGATCACGGGCCGCGTCGTCCAGAACACCGTCTCGACCGTCGTGCTGAACGCTCCGAGCACCTACCTGCGCGGGACGGTCCCCTTGACCGCCACCACGACCACGAACGGGACCATCAGCTCGGTCAGGTTCCAGCGCTCGCCCGCCGGGGCCGGCACGTGGACCGACATCTGCACCGACACCACCTCGCCGTACACGTGCTCGTTCACGACGAACGGCACGGCCGGCGTGGCCGACGGCACCTACGACCTGCGCGCCGTCCTGACCGACTCCGACGGCCGCACGACCACCTCGACCGTCGTCACGAACCGCATCGTCGACAACACGGCAGCCAGGGGCGTCGACGTCCAGACCACGAACGGCGGCACCGCCGGGCGCATCGACGCCGGCGACACCATGGTCTTCACGTTCAGCGAGCAGATGGACCTCAGCTCGATCTACGCCGGCTGGTCGGGCTCCGCGACGTTGGGCACCGTGCGCGTTCGTGGCGCCCTCTCCGGTGCGTCCAACGTGCTCGACGTCACCGCTCCCTCGAACGTCCGGCTCGGCACCGTCGACCTCATCGAGAACTTCAGCCTGCTGTTCGACAACACGGCCGACATGTCGATGACGGCGTCCACGGTCACGGTCGACGGCGTCGCCCGCACCGTCGTCACGATCAAGGTCCTGAGCGCGAGCGGCTACCAGGTCAGCTCCCCCGCGACGATGGTGTGGACGCCCTCCGCCGCCGCGCTCGACCTGGCCGGCAACCCGACCAGCACCGCCACGGTGTCCGAATCCGGCCAGCCCGACCTGGACTTCTGATGCGCCGCCGCAGCACGACGTCGAGGATCACGACGGCGACGATGGCCTTGCTCTGCGTGGCGCAGCTCGGGCACCTGGTCGCCGACGGCCACACCCCCTACATCGCCGCGCTGCTGCTCACCCTGCTCGTGCTGCTCGTCGCGACGACCGTCAAGCTGCATCGCGACGACTGCGTCGAGTCGCGGATGAGCGCCGCGGTCCTGGCGCTGCTCAGCGGCGGAGGTGTCGCCCTGACCGCGACGATCGGTCTGCCGGGCCAGTCCGACAACGGTCTGGACCTGCTCGGCGCCGCGACGCTCGTCCTGTCGGTGACAACGCTGACGACGCTCGCCCTGACCGCACGACGGCAGGCTCGCGAGACCGGTCCGAGGTCACCGTATGCTCTCTGAGATGCCCCACCTCGTGCTGATCGTCGAGGATGACGACCAGATCGCCGCGCCCCTCGTCCGTACGCTCGAGCGGGAGGGATACGCCGTCGAGCGAGTCGCTGCCGGGCTCCCCGCGGTCGAGCGGGTCCGCGCGGGTGACGTCGACCTCGTGCTGCTCGACCTCGGTCTCCCCGACGTCGACGGGCTCGAGGTGTGTCGCCGCATCCGCGCCAACGGCTACCTCGGCGGCGTCCTGATCCTGACCGCACGAGGCGGCGAGCTCGACCGGGTCGTCGGGCTCGACGTCGGTGCCGACGACTACCTGGCCAAGCCCTTCGGCCTCGCGGAGCTGCTCGCACGGGCGCGGGCCCTGCTGCGCCGCAGCGCGCCGGCAGTCGACGCACCGGCAGCTGTCTCCGCCCCGGCTCCGGCTCCGGCCGTCGACCACGGCACGAGCCTGCGCATCGACACCGGGTCGCGCCGCGTCTGGGTGGGTGCGGACGAGCTCGCCGTGACGGCCAAGGAGTTCGACGTGCTGGCACTGCTGCACTCCTCGCCCGGGGCGGTCTTCACCCGCGAGAGGGTCATGGACGAGGTGTGGGACGAGAACTGGTTCGGCTCCACCAAGACCCTCGACACGACGATCGGACGACTCCGGCAGAAGCTCGAGGACAGCGGCACGTCGTCGCGCATCGTGACGGTGCGGGGCGTCGGCTTCAGGCTCGAGAGCGAACCGGCGGATGCGTGAACGCCTGGTCGTGACGCTGGTTTCGATGACGGTCGGCATCCTCGCGGTGTTCGGCGTCGTCCGCGCCTACTCGACCGCAGACCTGGTGCGCGATCAGGAACGCGTCAGCGTCCAGCAGACGGCTGACCTAGCTGCCGTCGCGATCGCCGCACGCCTCCAGAGCGGTGCTCCGGTGACGCCGACCTTCCTGGCCTCGATGGCCGGCGAGGACCGACGCATCACCTTCGTCGACGGCCAGGACGCCCGCACGTCCGGGGGTAGCGCCGGGAGCGACGGCGTCGACGCGCGGCGAGCCGTCGAGGGCGGGGGACGCGTGACGGTCTCCGAGTCGGGGTCGGTGCAGTCCGAGCGGGTCTCGGACGCCCTGCTGCCGCTGGTGCTGCTGGGGCTGGCCCTGGCCGCTGCGGCAGCCGTCATCGGCTGGCTCCTGGCTCGTTTGTTCGCGCGGCCGTTCCGCCTGCTCGCCGATGACGCGACCCGCATCGGCGACGGGCACTTCGACGTCAAGGTGCACCACTCGTCGATCAGCGAGGCCGAAGACCTGGGCAACGCGCTCAGGCGGGCCGCGAGCCAGCTCGACACGCTCGTCCGGCGCGAGCGCGAGCTGGCGACCGTGGCGTCCCACGAGCTGCGCACCCCCATCACGGCGCTGCGACTGTCGCTCGAGGACCTCAGCCTGTGGCCACAGACGCCGGCCGATGTCGCCGAGGAGCTGCAGCGGGGGCTGACCGAGGTCGACCGCCTCAGCGACGTCGTCAGCACGCTGCTCGAGAGCGGCGACCGCAGCCAGCTCGGCGCCGTCTCGGAGGTCGAGCTGCGCGAGCTGGCCGGCGACGCCGTCGACCGCTGGGCCGACCGCGCCCGCCACCTCCGCCGGCCGCTCCTGCTGGGATCGGCGGCCCCTCTGCGTGCCACGGTCGTCCGCGCGTCGGTCGACCGCATCCTCGACGAGCTCGTCGAGAACGCCCTCCTGCACGGCACCGGCACCGTGACGGTCGACGCCGTCGTGGGTCACACGTATGCCGGGATCGGAGTCTCCGACGAGGGTGCCAAGGCCTTCCAGACCGGGGTGCTGCACGCCTCGCCCGCGGGCGGCAGCCACGGGCTGACCGAGGCCGCCGTGCAGGCCGAGTCGCTGGGCGGGTTCATCAGTGTCATCGACGTGCCCGAGACCCGGGTGGTGCTGGCCCTGCCGTTGCCGGGCCGCGCAACGGACCACCATCCCGTGTGACTCAGGTCACGCGGAGCCATTGACTTCTCGACGTCCGTGGGCTGGCATGGCTGGAGCGACACGGCGTCGCCGGGGATGGGGACGACATGCGCAGACTTCTGGCCGGGGCACTCACGATGACGATCGTCGCGGCGCTGGCACCGCTGTCCGTGGCCGGTGCGGCCACCACCGGCGGCGATGTCTTCGACCGCGGCCCGGGCGGGCTGAGATACGTGGCGCTGGGCGACTCCGCCGCTGCCGGCCCGATCATCCTCCCCCAGCGCGCCGGCTCCCCATGCTTCCGCAGCGAGCGGAACTTCGCGACCGCGACCGCCGCCGCGCTGGACGTCCGCGCGTTCACCGACGTGACCTGCTCCAGCGCCACGGTCGACAACATGACCGTCCCGCAGGACTCGGAGCCTCCACAGCTCGATGCGCTGCGCCCCGACACGACGCTCGTGACCCTCGGCCCGATCGGGGCCAACGACGCCGGCATCGTCAGCACCGTGACCGGGTGCCTGGTGCCCGGCTGCAAGGAGCGCGACGGCCGGACCGTCCACGACAGGATCGACGCGATCCGTCCCGAGCTGGCAGCCACGTTGGCCGCGATCAAGGCGAGGTCGCCGAAGGCCGCGATCGTCGTCGTCGGCTACGGCCTCTACGTCCCGGCCGGCGGCTGCCCCCTGACCCAGCCCGTCACCCCGTCCGACGCCGACTACGTGCAGGGACTCGTCAACCACACCAACGACGTGCTGCTCGAGGCCAGTCGCGCCGCGGGAGCGACCTTCGCCGATCTGCGGACGACGTCGGGGGCCCTCGACCACACGGCGTGCGCGCCCGCCGGCCAGCGCTGGCTCGAGGGAGTCGTCCCGGCCAGCCTCGACGGAGCCATCCCGTTCCATCCCACCGCCCTGGGCATGAGCGCCTACTCGGCGACGGTGGCCGCGGCGGCTCGCGAGGCGATCGCCCGTCAGGCTGCTGACCGGCAGACGGAGGCCCGGGCCCAGCTCGCCGCGGCCGCCAGGAAGGTGCGGGGCCAGGCCGTGTGCCGTGGCTCCAAGGTGCGGCTGCGAATCCTGACCCGGCACGCGCCCGTCGTGCGGGCCGACTTCAAGGTCGGTAGGCAGTTCATCGTCCGCGACAGCAAGGCTCCGTTCACCCGATCGGTGAAGCGCTCGGCGATCGCGAAGCGGTCGGGCTCGTTCACGGCGCGGGTCAAGCTCGTCGTGCCCGATGCGCAGGCGACCGTCACGATCCGGTTCCACCGACCCCGGTGCTCGCGCCGGGCCTGACGGCGCGACCGCTCGCACATCCTCCGACCGGCTGCACCAGACTGGTCGCGTGGCACACCAGCTGGTCGACATCGAGCTCACCGTCAAGCACGTCCGCGCCGAGACGCCCCAGCACCTCAGCGTGGTCTACGAGCGTCCGCGAGGCTTCGACTACGAGGCCGGCGACTGGATCGACCTGCAGCTCGAGGGCGATCCGCGGGGCGGACGGACGTACTCGCTGTCGTCGTCGCCGACCGAACCCGATCTGATGATCACGTTCAAGGAGGGGCAGAGCGAGCTCAAGAAGGCGCTGGCCGCATCCTCCGCCGGCGACACGGCTCGCATCACGGCCTTCGGCAACGACTACGAGTTCCAGCTCGACGAGCACCGGGACAGCGTGCTGATCGCCGGTGGCGTCGGCGTGGCCCCGTTCCGCGGCATGCTCAAGGACATGGTCGACCGACAGGTACCCGGCTCCGTCGAGCTGGTCTACCTCAACGCGAGCGACGACTTCTTGTTCAAGGACGAGCTCGACACCTGGCAGACCGAGCTCGCGGAGGCGCGCGTGCACTACGTCGTCACGCGCGGGCTCAAGCGCAAGGATCGCGAACGCGTCCTGCGCGACCTCGTGCCCGCCACGGCACACCTCTACTACGTGGCGGGGCCCGAGGGCATGGTCGAGTCGACCGAGACGATGCTGATGGCGTCGGGTGTCGACCACGACGACATCCGCATCGACGTCTTCGGCGGCTACTGACCTCTCAGCTGTCGACGGCCGTCAGCGGTTGGGGGCGGTCAGCTCGAGCGCGATGTTGTCGGGGTCGCGGAACTCGAGGATCGCGATGCCCGCGTCGCCGAGGTCCTTGACGCCCTCGTGGGCGATGCCCAGGTCGTCGAGCACCGTCACGGCCGCCTCGAGGGCTGCGAGGTCGGGCACCGAGAAGCTGACGTGGTCGAGACCCGCGCGGTCCTCGTGGAACGAGTCGTCGCCGGGAGCGACGGGACGCAGACCCAGCAGGCCCCCGCCGAAGCTGTAGATGACGCCGCCGAACAGGAACGACAGCGCCTCCTGGGTCGCCGCGTCGGGGTTCGGCGGCAGCTCGAATGCGACGTCGAACCCGAACACGGAGTCGTAGAACGTGCGCGAGACGTCGATGTCGCGGACGGTCAGGCGGACGTGGCTGTAGTCGTCGACGGTGACGGGCATGGTGCTCCTCTGGTCGGGGGTCCTTCCACGTTCGCACGCGCGCGGCGGGGTCGCTTGGTCAAACCGTCGGGCCGAGCCCCGTGCTGTTGCGCCGCTGGTCTGGTGTTCTGCGATACTCGCTGGTGGACGCTCAGGTGTCCCGGGCCTCTAGCTCAATTGGCAGAGCAGCGGACTTTTAATCCGCGGGTTGTCGGTTCGAGTCCGACGGGGCCCACCGACATCGTCGCTGGTCAGAGGCATTGCGTCGCCGATCTCCTCGTCGTCGTGGAGCGCCTCGTGGAGCAGTGTGGTCAGAATGTGGGAACCGTCGGCCCCGCGAGGTCCGCGAGGCACCAAGGCGGCGGCCTTCTCGGCCGCGTCGCGGCCGACGCCTCGAGCAGGTGCGAGTAGATGTCCATCGTGATCGCGATCGACGCCTGACCGAGCCTCTTGGACACGATCTCGACGGGCACGCCGGCGGCGAGCATCAGCGAGGCCGAGCCGTGCCGCGGGTCGAGCAGTCGGATGCGACGGACCCCCGCCGCGGCACTGAGCCGGACGAATGCCTTGCTGATGGTCGACGGGACGAGGGGGCGTCCGTCGACGTGGGAGAAGACCAGGCCGACCGTCGCGATGATCGGCGAAGCCGGACCTGAGGTCGTGGCCCCGCTGTCCGGGTCGAAGGGCAAGGCTGCGATGGCGTCGCTCGGCTCGGGGCCGGGCAACTCCGAGGAGCTCGCGATGCAGCTGACCGAACTGCTCGACGTCACCCGCGAGCAGTCCGACCTGCTCGCCGCGGTGGCCGACCGCGACATCACCCCGGCCGTGGACGGCCGCCAGGCAGGCACGATTTACAAGGCCGGCGAGCACGCTGCAGGCAGACTCGGAAGGCCCCGCTGATAAGTGTCCCGTTCGTGCTCAACGTGCCGCGTCGGGCGGGCGCAGCCGCAGCGCACACTATCCCTGCGGGCTCGCCTCGACTATCTCGGCGTTCTCCCACTTGCCCGGCGCGTAGATCGCGAGGGTGTCCGCATGCTGCCGCGCCGGGTTGTCGCCCACGACCAGGTGCCCGCTGTCGAGGAAGATGCCACGGCCCTTCTCGTAGCGGTCTGAGACCTCACTGCCAGCTGGGCTCTGGTGCCTGACTGTGACCTTGACCGTCATAACGGTTCCTTCCGTCTGCCGCCGGTGCCTTCCGTCGGTCGCTGCCAGTCAACCGCTCATCGGTGACAGTTTTCCTCTTCAAGGGTGGCGGGGCGCTTCACCCCGAGCCTGGCGCGCACCCAACCAGAGAGTCCAGGAGGCTGAGCATTTGGTCGCCCTCTTTAGCTGAGCCCGGACTCAATTGCCTTCTGCGCGCCGTCAGCTGCCCGAAGTGCCAACTGTCCGCCCAGTCCGCCCGCGAGCCCGGCCACCAGCTGGTCTCGCGTTGCCCGCCACCGACTCGCGGTAGGAACGTCACCCGATCCTTCCGCGATGTCAGCCTGCAGTGACATCGCACCACCAAGCTCGAGCAGGATGCTCCGCGGCGGGTCGTCGCCGAAGGTGTCGATCTCGTCGAGGGTGGCCTGCGCCTCTACGATGAGACTCCAGATGTAGCGACGGCTCTCGAGACTCAAGCTGCGGTCGGTCGCCACGAGGAGCTTCGCTTCCTCCAGGACTGTCATGAGCGACTTCCGCTCGTCTGCGGAGATCTCGATGCCGCCGACCTGGTCCAGGAGCAGGCCAAGGCCCTGCAAGTTCTCGAGCCGGGCTGACTCGACGATCCGTCGTCCCCCACTGTTCAAAGTTTTCCATGGCGCGGTGTAGGTGAAGACAGCCTCGTACCACGAGACGACCGAAGCATCGAACATCTTCGTCTGCTGGCCGGCAGCCTCCATGCCTCGCAGGATGCTGTCCACGCGGTGCGCTAGTTCGACGGCCCGAGCTTGCTCTCGCCAGAAGTCTCGGGGGTCTACCTCGGAGTGCCCGCGCGTCGTCTCGGCCGTCATGTTCGCCTCGACGTTCCAGGTGGCGAGTAGGTCTGCGAGTGCGGTGGCGGCGTTCGTCATGATGACTCCTGGGTGGGGGCGAACCTGTGTCTCGTGCTCACCGTGGGGACGGGCAGGAGAAATATCAGGCTAGCTCCCGAGATCCCTCCGGCTGGCGTCTCTTCATCGGTCCGCTACGTGTCGCGGCCCCACCTACCGTCCGAAGATGGGTGCAGTGGGGCCGCGATCACAGCATGTCAGACAGTGAAGATCCTGATGTCGTCGAAGTCGAACAGGTCGTTTTCGTCGAGCAGGCCTTCCTCGATGCAGGCACGCCGGATCCGCTCTCGCTCTCTCTGCTTGGTCGTCAGGTACGGCGGCTCGACCTGCGCGGCGAGGTCGCGCTTGTGAATAGCGGTGAGGAACACCGGCGGGCCGGTGTGCTCCGTCGTCGGGGCCGGAGTCAGGAACTCGTCGAGCGCGGCCTGGCTGATGAGGTACTTCCGCCCGGGACGGACGGCCTTGATCTCGCCCCGCTTGCACCGCCGCGACACGTTCTCCCCCGACTCGCGCAGCACCGCGGCGACCTCGGCGGTCGTGTAGAAGATGGGCAGCTCTGGGAGAGTCATGCTGCGAGTCTCCGCCCGTGACCCAGCCATGTGCTGGGATTGGCCCCCGGACGACCGGCGTCCGAGCAGGAGGGTGCTCCCCATGGCGGACGTGAATCTCTGGGCGGTCGCTGGAGGAGTTGCGATATACGCAGGTGGTCTCGGCACGGAGTTGCTGCGCGGCGTCCTGACCCGCAGCGCCAGCAGGACGGAGCGGGAAGACGCTCGCACGCAGCAGCGCCAGGACCGTCGCGAGGACTTCGAAGTCGCTGCGCTGCTTGAGCTGCAGGAGGTGATTCTCGTGATGGCCCGGCAAGTTGGCGTGGGGATCGTGTCTGACGACACTCACTTCAGGGCGACCGGAAGTTGGAGACGCGGTGCACCTCTGCTTCCCGACGAGGCCGGCGGCGAAGCAAGTCTGGTTGCCGGGAGAACGTTCTTGAAACTGAAGCCACGCATCCCAAGTGCGGAGCTCAGGACTGTTCTCGAGGCGTTCCACTATTCCTGTACGGAGGTGACTCTCTCGCCCCCCGGCGACGGACACAACGACCAAGCGATGCACGACGAAGGCATGCGGCGCGCGGCGGCGATGACCGATCGCCTCGTAGCCGCGCAGGATGCCATCGACGCTCGAATCCGGGATCTCTACGCGACCTGAGGTGTGGGAACACCGTGGGAACGGACACGCCATGAACCAGCGAACGAGCGCGGATTCGCCCGACACGAAACGACTGCAATCCCGAACTGTGACGGACATTGGCGGCATCATGCGGACTCCCCCGGCACAGGGTTCCCGCTACTTTTAATCCGCGGGTTGTCGGTTCGAGTCCGACGGGGCCCACCGACCGCAAGACACTCATCGGCGATCGACGACGCCTTCGAGCCGTTACGCGCGTGCGCCGTCGGGCCCGAAGGTCTCGACGGGCTCGCCTCAGAGGCGGTGGCGGTAGGCGTTCGGCGTCGAGTTCCAGTAGGCGCGGAACCTGCGGGCGGCGTAGCTGGGGTCGGTCCAGCCCACGGCCCGGGCCGCCACCGCGACCGTGAGGTCGGTCGTCCTCAGCAGGTAGCCCAGCCGCTCGGCGCGGATCCGCTGCAGATACGCGATCGGCGACGTGCCGGTATCGGCCCGGAACACCCGGGCCAGCTGCGAAGGGGACAGGGATATCTCCCGGGCCAGCTCCTCCAGCGTCCAGTTACGGTCGATCTGGTCGTGCAGGAGGGATACCGCGTGCGAGACGCTGTACCGGTAGCGCATCGCCGGATTCGACGTCGTGGTCGAGTGCTGGGAGTGCAGCGGCCGCACCTGCGAGACCCGGCTCGCCCGGCTGCCCGACAACGCGGGCTCCAAGCAGGCGAGCAGGTCGAAGAATCGAGCGAGCCGGTAGAACAGGTTCTGGGGGTCGCTGAGGGTCAGCAGCTCCAGGGATGCGTTCGCTCCTGCTTGCAGCGCTGGGTCCAGCTCGAGGGTCAGCGCGCTCGCACCCGCCCCGGACACCGAGCGATCCTGGAGCAGAGGGCCGATCATCGGCAGAGCCCTGAGCCACGCGAGCTCGGCACCGAGCAGAGAGGTCGACACCAGCACGTTGGTGACCTCCACCGACGACTCCGGCTCGAGGGCGTGCCAGCTGCCCGGTGCCAGCACGACCAGGCTTCCCCTCTGCAGCGAGGTGATGCCTTCCTCGGTGTGCTGCTCGGCTCGCCCGGATCGCACGAACAAGAGCTCGGCGAAGTCGTGCGAGTGCGCGCAGACAGGCCGGTCGATCGTCACGCTCTCCGCCGCCAGCGCGACGTGGCCTGCCGGGAAGACCTCGGCCTCCGTCATGGTCATCATCTCGACCGCTCCTTCCCGTTCGATCCACTGACCACGACCTCGTGGACGACACCAGGTGAGGGTCACCTAATATCCTATCCGGGTGCCGTCGCGACGGTCGCGCGGAGTCGGCGCTACCCCGGGCTGGCCTTGCCGTGCTTCCAGTAGCCCTGGAAGGTGATGTCCGTCTTGGGCATCCCGACCTCGTTGACGAGGAACCGCCGCGCGCCGGTGGCCAGACCGCTCTCCCCGGCGATGAACGCATAGGCCGGCCTGTCGCGCGGGCGCACCGTCTCGGAGAGAGTCTGCAGGGCCAGCCGGCCGGGTACGGCGTGCTCGTCCTCGCGGGGCAACCAGTGCATCGTCACTCCGGCCGGGACCCGGACGTCCCGGACGTCGCCGGCGTGCGGGACCTCGAGGAACACCTGCGCCTCGAGATCGCGAGGGGCCTGCTCGAGGATGGCCAGGATCGCCGGCAGGGCGCTCTCGTCGCCGACCAGGAGCTGCCGGCCAGAACCCGGCGGCGGCGCATAGGTGGTGCCCTCGTCGAAGATGCCCACCGTCTCCCCGGGCTTCGCCGACAACGCCCACCCCGATCCCGGGGAGGTGTCACCGTGGGCCACGAACTCGATGTCCAGCTCCAAGGTCTCGGGTCGGAACGCCCGCGCGGTGTACAGGCGCACGTGCGGCCGTGTCGAGGGGGCCATCAGCAACCACTGCGCGAGCCACCCGTCATGGGACCAGCTCGGCATGCGCAGCTCCTGCTGCCCCGGGCGACGGAAGAAGAAGCGGAACATCTGGTCGTCGCCGACGTACCTGTACCGCGCGAGCTGCGGGCCGGAGATCGTCACGCCCACCAGGCTCGGGCTCAGCCGTGAGGTGCGGACCACGTCCGCGGTGATCATCTCCCTGCTCGTGGGCAGCTGTCGTCCGGGCCGCTTGCGCCGCGAGCCCGTCTCCGACTGACCCTGCGGGCTCATCGCTTCACCTTCGCGGCAGCGTCGGCGAGCAGCGGCACGAGCTTCTGCAGCGCCACGGGCAGGCTGAGGACGGAGCCGACGCTGAAGGCGGTCGCGATGTCGCCGGTGGGGTCCAGGAAGACGGCGCGCCCGTCCTCGACGACGGGCAGCGACCGGACGAGCGGGTCGCTCTTCAGCTGGTCGAGGGTGAAGCCGATGGCGAACAGGACCGTCACGTCAGCGTCGAGCGCGGTGATCTTCTCCGCGGGGACCACGGCGGAGAAGCTCATCTGTCGTCCCAGGGCCGGGATCGCGGCGGGCTGCTCGAAGCCGAGGCTGGACAGGAGATCCCAACGAGGATCTCCGGGCAGCGTGGCCCCGTAGGCGTCGCCGGCCTTGGCACCGGCGACGGCCGTCAGTCCCGCGAACTCGGGATGGGCCGTCTTGGCCGCGGCGATCTGGGCGTCGATCCCGTCGACGAGCGCGGCCCCTTCGTCGTCCTTGCCGAGAGCCTTCGAGACGGTCGACGTCTCCGCTCGCCAACCCAGTCCGTACGGATTCGCGCCCTTCGGGGCGTACACGGTGGGGGCGATCGAGCTGAGCCGCTCGAACTGCTTCTTGTCGCCGGCGGAGTTGACGTTGAGGATGAGGTCCGGCTTCAGGGACTGGATCTGCTCGTAGTTGATGCTCTGGTTGACGTTCTTCATGACCACCGGGGTCTCGGAGCCGAAGAGCTGGGTGGCCCAGGGACCCACGCCCTTGGCCTTCTCGCCGAAGCCCAGCCAGTCGTACACGGCGACCGGCTTGACCCCGAGGGCGAGCGCCGTCTCCGCGTCCGACCAACCGAGCGCGACCACGCGCAGGTTCCTGCCCTTCGGCTTGGGCACGGCGACGGTGCCGAACATGGTGTCGACGGAGGACACCAGGTCGTTGGAGCCCTTGCCCGTCCGCGGCTGGTCGCTGGATGACGAGCATCCCGCGGCGATCAGGCAGACCGCCGCCAGGATCGCGACGGCTGCGGGCCCGCGTGTGCTGTGTCTCATGAGTCTCATCTGGTTCTCTCGCTTTCTGGACGTTCGTGTGGAGTGGGAAGGAGCGTTCGGTCGGACGCCGCCACCCGCGGGACGACCAACGGGGTGCCGGCCTCCGGGTCCGGGACGACGACCACGTCGACACCGAAGACGTCGCCGACCAGCTCAGCGGTCACGACCTCAGCGGGCGGACCGGCGGCGACGAGCCGACCGCCGCGCATCGCCACGAGGTGGGTGCCGTAGCGCGCGGCCTGGTTGAGGTCGTGGAGGACGGCCACGAGGGTGCGTCCCTCACGGTGGAGAGAACGGCACAGCTCGAGCACCTCGATCTGGTGCGCGAGGTCGAGGAACGTGGTCGGTTCGTCCAGGAGGAGGATCGGCGTGTCTTGGGCCAGGGCCATGGCGATCCACACGCGTTGCCGCTGCCCGCCGGAGAGCTCGTCGACCCGGCGACGAGACAGATCGGTGAGGTTCGTCCGCTCCAGAGCACGGCGGACAGCGTCCTCGTCCTGGCGGGTCCACGTCCCGAGCAGCGAGCGGTGCGGGTGACGCCCACGCGAGACGAGGTCCGCGACGGTGATCCCGTCGGGCGCGATCGGCCCCTGCGGCAGCATGGCCAGCGAGCGTGCTCGCTGCTTCCGGCCGTGGTGACTGATGTCCTCGCCGCCGAGCAGCACGCGGCCGGAAGCCGGTGCGAGAAGCCCCGCGAGGCTGCGCAGCAGGGTCGACTTGCCGGACGCATTGGCTCCCACCACCACGGTGAACGAGGCGTCCGGGATGTCCAGGTCCAGTCCGTCGATCACGGTTCGCCGGTCGTAGCGGACGACGAGGTCCCGGGCCCCGAGCCCCAGGGGCTGACGCAAGGGCTCCCCAGCCGTCGCGCGTGCTGACGTCTCGCCGGCGTGCTGATCGGTCGTCATGCGACCCTCCGCGATCCGGTTGCCTCGGTCGCCAGGAGCCAGATCAGGTAGACCCCGCCGAGGCACATCGTGACCATCCCGACCGGCACCTCGGCAGGAGACACGACCGTGCGCGCGATCAGGTCGCACGTGCCCAGCAGCAGCGCGCCCATCGCCGCGGACGGCAGGATGTGAGCCCCCGAGGCTCGCGTGAGGCGGCGCGCGAGGTGGGGTGCTGCCAGGGCCACGAACACGATCGGGCCGGCGACCGCCGTGACGACGGCCGTGAGGACGATGGCGATCACGACGAGGAGCCCGAACGTTCGGCCGGTGTGGAGCCCCAGGCTCCGCGCGGTGTCGTCACCGAGCTCGAGGAGCACCATCTGGGAGCCGAGGAGCCCTGCGGCCGGCAGCATCACCGCGAGGCAGACGCCGACACCGATGGCGTCGCGCCACCCGGCGTCGACGAGCGAGCCGGCTCCCCAGGTCGCCGCTGAGATCGCCTGCCGAACGTCCACGGTGATCAGCAGATAGCTGCTCACCGCGCCCAGGATCGCGCTCACGCCGATGCCCACGACGATGAAGCGGTAGCCACTGGTGCCTCCTGAGCGCCAGGTCAACGCGAACACCACGGCTCCTGTCGCGAACCCGCCGAGCAGCGCGCCCAGGGTGATGCCGGTGCCGGACGTCGTGACGACGAGTGAGGCGATCAGCGCTCCTGTGTACGCTCCCGTGCTGAATCCGATGACGTCCGGGCTGCCGAGCGGATTGCGGGTGATCGTCTGGAAGATCACTCCCCCGACGGCCAGGGCAGCGCCGCCGGTCAGGCCGACCACGATGCGCGGCAACCTCCAGTCGACGACGACGAGCCGGGTCGCCGGGTCGCCGTGACCCGTGAGCGCAGCGACGATCGTGTCCACGCTGATGGCGGTCTCGCCGATCGTGAGCGACCACAGACCGACGCCCACGGCGAGCAGCGACAGGACCATCGTGACCGTCGCCGCGCGCACGTCCAGGCGCAGCTGCCGACCAGCCGGCAACGGGACGCTGCGCGTGGTTCGGGGCCAGATGTCGCTCGAACCTGCTGCAGGCAGCACCACACCTCGGATGCTCACTGGCCGACCGCCTTGCCGCGGCGGGTCACGGCGATGAGGACCGGGGCCCCCATCGCGGCCATCACGATGCCCAGGGGGAGCTCCGACGAGGTCAGCACCCGGGCCGCCATGTCGGCGGTCAGCAACAGGATCGGAGCGGCCAGCATGCTGAGGGGCACGATGAGCCGTTGGTCAGGTCCGACGATCGCGCGGACCAGGTGCGGCACCATCAGGCCGAGGAACGAGATGGGCCCTGCGGCCGCCGTGGCCGCGCCGCACAGCAGGGTGAGCGCAGCAACGCCTGCGGTCCGCGTGAGCCCGGGGTGGGTCCCCAGTGCCGACGCGACCTCCTCGCCGAGCGCCAGCGTGTTCAGGGCCGGGGCGATGGCCAGCGCGATCACCAGCCCCACCACGATGAAACCGAGCACGGACCCGACGACGTCCATCTGCCGGTTCTGCAACGAGCCCGCCTGCCAGTAACGAACGCGGTCGAAGACCTCCGAGCTGGACAACGTGACGGCGAAGCTGATGGCGGTGAAGACCGCCCCCAGCGCGACACCGGCCAGCACGAGCTTGGTCGACGATCCACCGTCGGGGCCGGTCGAGCCGACGAGGAACACGACGGACGTGGCGACGAGGGCGCCACCCATCGCGAGCCAGACCAGCGTCGTCGAGCTGGTGGAGCCCAGCACCGCTGCACCGACCGCCACGGCGACGAACGCGCCAGCGTTGACCCCGAGGATGCCCGGGTCTGCGAGTGGATTGCGCGTCAGGGCCTGCATGATCGCGCCGGCCGCGCCGAGCCCGGCACCGACGAGTAACGCGAGCAGCGTCCTCGGCAGCCGGAAGTCGACGACCAGCAGGTCTGAGGTGCTCGAGCCACCATGCGTGAGCGATTGCCACACCTGCGACACGGGGATGTCACCCGAGCCCACCATCATGCTCAGGACCGACAACCCCGCCAGCAGGCACACTCCGCCGAGCACGACCGCTGCGACGTGCCGCCCGGGGTTCGCGGGGTGCGCGGGGACGCTCCCGAGCTCGGTGGGCGGCCTCAGGGCCGTTCGTTCGGATGCCATCAGCCGCGCCGGAGTGCCTTTCGAGACGGTGGTGGACGCGCGCCATCGAGAGAGGCACCGCGGGCTCAGGGTGCCCGCGAGGAGCAGTCAGGTTAGCCTTACCTAGCGTATGGACGACGTGCGTCGGCAGCCAAGGACGACCCGCGCGCCTTCCAGCACGATCGACGCACTCGCCCCGCGCGGGGTCGACGGTGGTGCGCCGATGATGGCATCGACGCCGCGTCCGCGGCTTGGTGCAGCCCGGCCCGCGCTCAGGCGAACCGAGCTGCGGGTGCGGGTGCGCGCGTCAACGCCTCCAGCTCCCTCAGGACCGCTTGCGTGTGCTGCCCGACTCCCAGACGGCGGACCTCTCTCAGGTCCTCTCGCGTGTCGACGTCCTGCCGCACACGGGGGTCGACATGACGGACTGCCTTGACTCCGTCGTGCACGTGCCGCTTGGCGGAGTCGTGCCCGTACTGCGTGAGGAGCAACGCCGGATCGTGCGCCCAGCTGAGCGTCGTGCCGCGGTCGGAGGCGTCAGGGACGAATGCTCGTTGGTACTCGCTCATCGCGGTGAGCGCCGAGTCGAGCGCCACAGCCGTGAGCGCGGCCAGATCGGCGGGCACGACGACGACCGGAGCATCGGGACGTCTCGACATCGCCCAGCGACGCCCCCGGTCGATCGCCACGTTCAACATGTTGGGAGCCAGCATCGGCCTGTCCGTGAGCAGCACCGCCCCGTGACCTCGCGCAACCGACCCGAGCTCGACCTCGGCACTGACGATCACCAGCTGGCCCACCGACGATGCGTTGCCCACCTGCTCGAGGACGTCCAGGGCGAAGGCGCGCGCGAGATCAGCCCTGCGAGCATCCACCCCCAGGCGCGACTTCGAGAGGGCCCAGGGCTTGACGGGGACGATGACGGTGGCGTTCACCCGACCACCTCGTGGACATTCGCGTAGAGCGTCGTCCGCTCGCGCGCCGGGCGGCCCGCAGCATGGGCCATGGCCTCCAGCTCGGCTCGTTCCTTGCGCGACCCGTTCGTCGAGCCCGCCATGCGACTGATGGTCTCCTCCATCAACGTCCCACCGAGGTCGTTGACCCCGCCGTTCAGCACCTGGCTCAACAGCTCAGGACCGAGCTTGACCCAGGACGTCTGGATGTTGGGGATCAGGCCGTGGAGCATGATGCGCGCCACGGCATGGACCGCGCGGTTGTCGCGAGCGGTGGGACCCGGCCGCGCGACGCCGGCCAGGTAGATCGGCGACGACTGATGCACGAACGGCAAGGGGACGAACTCGGTGAAGCCGCCGGTGTCCTTCTGGATGCCCGCCAGGACCTGCAGGTGCTTGACCCAGTGACCCGGATGATCGACGTGCCCGTACATCATCGTGCTGGTCGTGGGCAGGCCGATGCGGTGAGCCGTCGTGACGACATCGATCCACGCCGACGTCGGCAGCTTTCCCTTGGTCAGGACCCAACGGATGTCGTCGTCGAGGATCTCGGCAGCCGTGCCGGGCAACGAGTCCACCCCGGCCTCCTTGGCGGCGATCAGGAACTCCGTCAGCGACAGACCCGTCCTGGCCACGCCGTTCATGACCTCCATCGGGCTGAAGGCGTGCACGTGGAGCGAGGGCTCCGCATCCTTGACCGCTCGGGCGATGTCGAAGTAGGCGGTCCCGGGCATCTCGGGATCGATGCCGCCCTGCATGCAGACCTCGGTCGCACCGACCTTGACCGCGATGCGTGCCCGGTTCGCGATCTCGTCCAACGACAGCGTGTAGGCATCGGCATCGGTCTTGCGCTGCGCGAAGGCGCAGAACCGGCAGCCGGTGTAGCAGATGTTGGTGAAGTTGATGTTCCGGTTGACCACGTAGGTGACCAGGTCGCCGACGGCTTCGCGACGCAGCTGATCGGCGAGCTCCGTCACGGCCTCGAGAGCCGGGCCCTCCTCGGCCGTCATGAGGCTCACCGCGTGCTGGGTCGACAGGCCGGCAGGATCGACCTCCGCGGCCCGAAGCGCCGCATGAAGATCTGACGGGATGCGCTCGGGACCGCGCTGATCGCGACCGACGCGGTCGCGAAGCACCGACCAGTCACCGTAGACCTCGTCGAAGTCACTGCGTCGGTCCGTCGTCCGACCGTCGACATCGATGCTCTCGTGGAGGTCCGCTCGACCGGTCGTGGCACGGAAGCCGCCATCCGGCTCCTGCCACGGGAGACCCACGGGGAGCACGTCGCGCGCCAGGCCGTCGTCGTCGCGCAGAGCGTCGACGTGACCCCGCAGACGCGGGTCGAGCCACGGAACGTCCAGGTACGGCGGATGCGCCGTGAGCCGCTCACGCAGGGTCAACCCCGCCTCGGAGCAGAGGGACGCGAGCCTGCCGAGGTCGGGCCACGGTCGCTCCGGATTGACGTGGTCCGGCGTCAGGGGGCTGATGCCACCGAAGTCGTCGACGCCGGCGTCGAGGAGTGCTCGGCACTCCGCCAGGTCGACCAGGTTCGGAGGAGCCTGGATGCGCATGGCCGGTCCCATGACGACCCGTGTCGTCGCGATCGCGGCCAGGTACTCCTCGAGACCCACGTCGTCCACGTGCCGCATCGCGGTGTCGGGCTTGGCGCGGAAGTTCTGGACGATGACCTCCTGGATCGAGCCGTACGATCGCGCGATGCGTCGCAGCTCCATGATCGACTCGGCACGCTCGACGACGTCCTCGCCGATCCCGATCAGCAGTCCCGTCGTGAAGGGGATGCTCAACCGACCGGCGTCCTCCAGCACCCGCAGCCGCGTCGCCGGGTCCTTGTCGGGCGACTTGTAGTGGGCATGCCCCTTCTCGGTCAGACGCACGCTGGTGGTCTCCAGCATCATCCCCATGCTCGGCGCGACCGGCTTCAGCCGGGACATCTCGGCCCACGACATGACCCCGGGGTTGAGGTGCGGGAGCAGGCCGGTCTCCTCCAGCACGCGGATGCTCATGGCACGGACGTACTCCAGGGTCGAGTCGTACCCGGCCTCCTCGAGCCACGCCTTCGCCTCGGGCCATCGATCCTCGGGACGATCGCCCAGGGTGAACAGCGCCTCCTTGCACCCCAGCTCCGCGCCGCGGCGCGCGATGGCCATCACCTCGTCGGGCGACAGGAAGGGGGCCTCGAGCTTGCCGGGCACCGTGACGAAGGTGCAGTAGTGGCAGCGGTCCCGGCAGAGCCTCGTCAGCGGGATGAAGACCTTGCGGGAGTAGGTGACGGTGGCGGGCCGTCCGGCGGCCTCGAGCCCGGCATCCCTGACCCTCCGCGCAACGCTCATCAGGCGGTCGAGGTGGTCACCGCGCGCTTCCAGCAGGGCCTGCACCTCGTCGCCGTTGAGCGTCTTGCCGGCTTCGGCACGCGCCACGGCACGGCCCACCGCCCGCGAGATCCCTACCTCGGTCTGCATGGCTCAGCCCTGCTCTACACCGGTGACCGCCACGCCCGAACGCGTCTTGTATCGCTTGTTCATGCTGATGAGCACCGCCGTGAGTGGCTCGAGCTGGCGAGCCAGCCGCAGGGCGCCGGCGTCGATGCCGCGCTTGCCCGTCACCGAGGCAGCCAGGTCCTGCACCACGTCCTTGGCATCGGCGTCGTCGCCGCACACCAGGACGTCGTCGTGCGACAACGGGTCGGGCGTCTTCCACAGCGACAGCGCCGCCACGTGGTGGAAGGCTCCGACGACGCGAGCCGTGGGCACCAGCCGCTGGGTCTCCTGAGCGGCAGACTCCTCCAGCACCAGCCCGAAGGGGCCGTCCTGGTCGAACCCCAGGGGGTTGACGCACGAGATGACCAGCTTGCCCGCGAGCTGCTCGGACAGTCCGAGCACCAGGTCGGCGTGACCGTCCCACGGCACCGCCAGGAGGACGATGTCGGAGGCCTGGACCGCGTCGGCGTTGGTCGCTCCGGAGACGGACGAAGCCCCCAGCTTGACGTTGATCTCGTCGGCCTTCTCCTGGGCGCGGGTCGCGTCGCGAGAGCCGATCGTGACGGCATGACCGGACAGGGCGAACCGGTAGGCGAGTCCTCGGCCCTGCGGACCGGTTCCGCCGACCACGGAGATGTTCAACGACATGGTGTCTTCCTCTTCATCAGACGGAACTGCATCGAGTCGAGCTCGACGACATGGTGACTGGGATGCGGCCCTCTTGCCGGTGGTCCTGGTCCGACCGCCGGTGGGTGGAACGGCGGCAGGTCCAGTGGATGTTCAGTACGTCACATCATCCTAGGACGAATGCGAACAATTTGAACATAGCGTTCTCAAAAATCTTTGGACGATCGAGTCTCACGCCGTGCTCGCGCGCGGGGCGACGGGAAGGGAGTCGAACGGATTGGCTCGCAACGAGATGAACCGCTCTTGATGGACCCTCTCCCTCGGCAGCCCCAGCCGGCCCAGCGCTTCGGCCGCAACGTCCATGAAAGGTGGCGGTCCGCACACGAAGGCATCGAACGAGGTCGATTCGATCGCCCAGGTCTCGACCGTCTCGATGGTCGGCGGACCCGTCTCGGAATCCAGCCAGTGCGAGATCGCGATCCGGTCGCGATGGACGTGGGACAGCTCCGCCAGTGCGCGGTCGAACATGATGGAGTCACGATCGCGGTTGGCATATGCCATGACGATCCTGGAGCTCCCCTTCAGCAGGGCAGTCCTCAGGATCGACAGGATCGGCGTGATGCCGCTCCCGCCTGCAAGGAGCAGGAGGTCGGCGCCGAACGACGTCGGAGTGAAGGCCCCCATGGGAGGGAGGGTCCGGATCCGCTGGCCCGGGCGAAGGCTGTCGCAGATCCAGTTCGACGCGTAGCCACCGACGGTCCGTTTCACGCCGATGCTGATGGTGCCGCCGGGTTCAGCCGGACTGCTGCACAGGGAGTAGCAGCGTGCGACCTGCCCCCTCGTGTCACCCGGCACCTCCAGGGTCAGGAACTGCCCGGGGCGGTAGGTGAAGTCGCTCTCCGCACCCACCGGAATCGCGAACGTGACGCACACCGCGTCCGCCGTCTCGTCAGTGACGTCGACGACGTCAAGGTCGAACGATCGTACTGGCATCAGGACTCCTCCCATGAACCGTCAGGCGACCTACGTCGGCGCTCACCGCGGACGTGGCAGGTGCTTGTCGATGAAGATGGCCTCCGCGGTGACGCACAGCTCGCCGTCGGCGTGAAGCTCGCCGGTCGTGCGGATCTTGCGACCCTCGACCGTCTCCTGACGGGCGGTGATCACCAGCTCCACGAACAACGGTGCCGGTCGGTGGTACCGCACGGTCAGCGTCCCCGTCATCCCGGACACCCCGGCCCACTGGTTGGCGAAGTCCAACGCATGATCGAGCAACAGCGCCGATATCCCGCCGTGGATGACGCCGGGCGGGCCCTGATACGGCAGGCCCAGAGTGGTCCGGCTCTCCACGCTGCCGTCGTCGCGACCGAGGAAGCGCAGGGGTGGGGCGAGGGCGTTCTCCGATCCCACGACGGGGTCGTGCCGGGTGACGCCATCGCCGGCCCACATGTCGACCATGCGCTGCTGCAGCGTCGGTGCGTGACGCTCGAGCCGTTCGGCCACGGCCTCGAGCCGCGCAGCCACGTCGGACATGTCGAGGGCGGTACCGTCACCCGCCAGCAGGAGCGCCTCGACGACGCGACGCGCTGCCGCGACCGCCACGTCGAGGCCTTCACCACGGGGCTCGGCGGTCAGGACGACAGGCTCGCGCACTGAGCTCACACCCGCACCGTTGCCGTCGCGTGCGTCAGCACCGGGGTACCGGTCTCGTCGGCACGGGTGGACACCAACGTCAGCTCGTCGCCGCTGCGCCACACCGCCGTCGCGATCGTCTGCCCGGGCACCACTGTGCCGGCGAAGCGGACGTCCAGCGCGGTCAACCGGGAGGCATCGCCGTCGAGGACCTCGTCCACGAGAGCCTTCGCCACGATGCCGTACGAGGCGAGACCGTGCAGGATCGGACGGTCGAAGCCGGCCGCCGCGGCGAACTCCGGATCGACGTGGAGCGGGTTGAGATCGCCGTTGAGGCGGTACAGCAGCGCCTGCCCGGGATCCGTCGTCGTCACCAAACGATGGTCAGGTGCCCGATCGGGCACGCCGGAGATCGGCACGGGACCCGGCTCTCCGCCGAATCCTCCCTCACCACGCGCCCAGATCTGCATCGTCGTGGTCCACAACGGTTCGCCGTCCGGAGCGGTGGCGTCACCTTGCAGCACGATCACCGCAGCCTTCTGCTTGTCCCAGACATCGGCCACCCGCGTCGAGACGGTGGCGGAGCCGGCAGGAGGGATCGGTCGGTGCACCGTCAGCTTCTGGCCTCCGTGGAGGATCCGGCGCAGGTCGATGTCGATCCCCGGCAAACGCATGTCCGCTGGCGGCAGGTCGCCCACAGACGGCCCGCCCCCGGCGACCATCGCGAAGGTCGGCAGCACCTGGAGATCACGCTCGTAGGTCCAGCGCAGCTCCGGATCGACCTCGGCGTGCCGCCCAGCGCCGAGCGAGAGGTGGTAGAGCAGCACGTCGCGCCGGGTCCAGGCGATGGTTCGAACCTGCGGTTCAGCGGATCTGGCGGCGTTGGCGTCGATGGGCACGATCAAGCCTCCTCGGCCGTTGCGGCCGCTGTCCTGCAGACCACGTCACGCCCCCGTCGGCGTCGAACGCCCCGCGTCGGCCACCAGCTGGCCGGCGGTCGCCGGGGCGACGACGAAGTGCGCCGCATCGAACGTGCGAGTCCGTCGCCAGTACTCGAGGTAGGTCCAGGGGCTGCTCACCACCACACGCCCGGCTTCGTTGCGGTACCAGTTGGTCATTCCCTGGTGCGACCAGATGGTCTGCGCGAGAGCGGCGTCGAGCTCCTCGTTGTAGTCCTCGTACACGTCCTCGCGCACCTCGACGCTGGCGACGTCACCCGTGGCGAGCAGGGCGATCGCCTGCAGCACGTAGCGCATCTGGAACTCCGCCACCAGCACCGCGCTGCCGCCGTGCCCCGCGTTCGTGTTCGGCCCGTTGAGGATGAAGAGGTTCGGGAAGTCCGGGACCGTCATGCCCAAGAACGCACGAGCATCGTGGTGGCCCCACACGTCGGTCAGCGTCCGACCAGACGCACCGCGAATCGTCATCGGCCACAGGTACTGAAGAGCCTTGAACCCCGTGGCCCACACGAGGATGTCGACGGCGTGCTCCTCACCCGAGACGGTCGCGACTCCCCGTGGGGTGATGCGGGCGACCGGATCGGTGATGACGTGCACGTCGTCGCGGCGCAGCGCCTTGTACCACCCGTTGTCGAGCAACGGCCGCTTGCCGTACGGAGGATATTCGGGGATGCACACGCCGTGGAGATCTTCGCGATCGCCCAGCTGCTGCTTGATGTAGTCGGTCAGGAAGACGCGGTGACGCTCGTTCTGGGCGTTGATCGACACGTCCGGCTTGTCCCAGTCGGGATCGATCTGCAGGCTCGCGTGCAGACTGTCGCTGAAGTGCCAGAACGCGCGAGCCCGGTACCAGCGGGTGTACGCGGGGCACCGTGCCATGAGGTAGCGGATCGCGGGGGTCACGCCACGTCCGTAGTTGGGGTGCGGCACCACCCACTGCTTCGAGCGCTGGAAGATCAGCACGTCCTCGGCCTGACCGGCGATCGTGGGGACGAGCTGCATCGCGCTCGCGCCTGTGCCGATGACACCGACCCGCTTGCCGACGTGGTCCACGTCGGGGCTCCACTCGGCCGTGTGCATCGACGGGCCCTCGAACGACTCCGCACCTTCCACCGAAGGAGTCTGAGGCCGGTTGAGCGTCCCCACCGCACTGACGAGCACGGGCGTCACCAGGGACGCCTCCTCACCCGTGTCGGTCTTCACGACGACCGACCACGTGGCGCTGCGGGAGTCGTAGTCGGCCTCGACGACCTCGTGCCCGAACTTGATGTGGCCGAGCAGGTCGTGCTCTTCGGCCAGGTCGGCGAGGTAGGCGTGCAGCTCGGGACGCTTGGCGAAGTAGCGGCTCCACCGCCCTCCGTCGGGCTCGAACGAGAAGGAATAGAGGTGGCTCGGGGTGTCGACACCCGCCCCCGGGTAGATGTTCTCGAGCCAGACCCCACCGAGGTCGGCGTTCTTCTCGATGATCGTGAACGGCACGTCCGCCTGCTTGAGCTTGATCGCAAGACCGATCCCGAAGATGCCGGCACCGATGATGAGGACCGAGAAGCCCGGCCGCAAGGGGCTGGGAAGCTCGACGTCTCGTGAGATCTGCCCGATCTCCTCGGCCAGGAGGGCGCCGTAGGAGTCCGGCACCTCGTCGGCCAGCGAGAAGGCCAGCATGTCGGCGACCTCGGACGGATCGAGCCGGCGGCCCCACGAGGCGCTCTGCTCGGACGACACGATGGCGTGCAGGGCTGCCTCACGGACCTCTGCCTGGAGCGACTCCGACAGTCCGCCGGTGTCGTTGTCGTCCAGCGCCCTGCCCTTGGTGATCCGGTAGCGCTCGCCCAGCCACGAGGGGTCTTCGGTGAGCTGGGCGAGCACCAGCAGGAGGGTCGGGATGTTGGCTTCGCCGAGGGCCGCGCGCAGCTCCTCGAGATCGGACGCCGCCGCGCTCGTGGGCGGCGGGGTTTCGCGGGAGATGGTCATGGTCGTCCTTGATGGTTGAAGGGCGCGGAGGGCGTCTGGCTCACTGCCCGCTCCAGACCGGAGCGCGCTTCTGCGCGAACGCCAGCGCTCCTTCGGCGGCGTCACGCGACGACCTGACGGCGTCGGTGAAGGGCACCTGGAGGTCGAACGCGTCCTCCAGCGACCAGTCCGGCGAGGCGGACACGAGTCGTTTGGCGGTCAGCACCGCCAGGGGCGCATTGGCAGCGATGGAGACCGCCAGTGATCGCGCCACGTCGACCGCGGCACCGTCGTCGGCGATGCGATTGACCAGACCCGCCGCGGCGGCCTGCTCGGCCGTGATCGGGTCGCCCGTGAGGATCATCTCCATCGCGAGCGCCTGCGGCACACGCCGCGGGAGCCGCAGCACGCCGCCGGCAGCGGCGACGAGCCCGCGCTTGACCTCGGGCAGTCCCAGCTTGGCGCTGCGCGCAGCGACGATGAGGTCGCAGGAGAGCGCGAGCTCGAGACCGCCGCCCAGGGCATTGCCCTCGATCGCGGCGATGACCGGCTTCGCGGGGGGCTTGCGGACGAAGCCGAACGCACCCCGCTCGGCGTGGAGCGGGCGTTCGCCCGTCGCGCTGAACGCCTTGAGGTCCATCCCCGCGCTGAAGACGCCGCCGGCTCCCGTGAGGATGGCCACGACGACGTCCGGTCGGGCATCGACCTCGTCGACGGCCGCGGCGAGGGCGTCGGCGGTCGCCTTGTCGATCGCGTTGCGAACAGCCGGACGATCGATCGTGATCGTCGCGATCCCGTCGCTCACCTCGAGCCGGATGGTGCCGCTCATCGAGGCGCCATCCGGATCGCGCCGTCGAGCCGGATCGTCTCGCCGTTGAGCATCCCGTTGTCGATGATCGACAGAGCCAGCTTCGCGTACTCCCCGGGCTCGCCCAGCCGGCTCGGGTGGGGCACCGCCTGTGCCAGGGAGTCCTTGACCTTGTCGGGAAGCCGGGAGAGCAGTGGCGTCTCGAAGGTTCCCGGTGCGATCGTGCACACCCGGATCTGCTTGCTGCCGAGGTCTCGCGCCGCGACGATCGTCATGCCGACGATGCCGGCCTTGGCCGAGGCGTACGGGATCTGGCCGATCTGTCCCTCGAAAGCGGCGACCGATGCCGTCAGGATGCAGACGCCGCGATCCCCGTCGATCGGATCGTTCTTGGCCATCCGGGTGGCGGCCAGTCGCAGCACGTTGAAGGTGCCGATCAGGTTGATCGTCACGACCTCGGTGTAGAGGTCGAGGTCGCCGGGGGTGCCATCTCGATTCACGAGGCGAACCGCCCCTCCCCTACCCGCACAGTGGACCAGCACGCGCACGGGTGCGTGGGACTCAGCGTCGTCGAACACGGCCTCGACCTGCTCGACGTTGCGCACGTCCGCCGGGACGAAGCTCACCCGCTCGCCCATCGACTCGGCGATCGCGAGCCCGTCAGACATCGGCAGATCCGCGATGGTGACGTGCAGGGCACCTGCCTCCAGCAAGCGGCTGACGGTGGCCAGCCCCAGGCCGGACGCGCCGCCCGTGACGACGGCGGAGGAGGTTGACATATCCATGGAGCGAGCCTTCCGACAGTTTTGAGCTTTCGCGTCTCAATATAGAATAGCGAGCCTCGTCGGTCAACGACTCCTGGCGAGAAGGGCAGGTCACCGGCCCTCCAGCCACCTTTTGCGCGACAGGACGTGCCTTGTGAGACTGCTTGACGGTAAAATGTCGCATTCGCACCGACCATCAGTCCGGCGACCGAGGAGTTTCATGACGACCGAGCAGGCCAAGGCCTCCGACCCCAGACCCCGAGGACGTCCTCGGCTCGACATCGACGACAACGACGTCGCCGACGCCGTGGCCGAGCTGATCGCCGAGCGCGGCGTCGAAGGCCTGACGTTCAACGACGCCGCGGAGAAGCTCTCCGTCTCGCGCGCCACCCTGTACCGCACCATCCCGACCAAGGAGCACCTCCTGGCCGTGCTGCTCGTTCGCAGCATGAACGAGATGAACGAGCTGGTCGCCGATGCCCTGAAGCGGATCGACGACCCGGCCGAACAGCTGCTCGCCCTGGTGGAGCTGCAGATCGACGCCGCCATCCGGATGCGGCAGTACATGCCGCTGTTCTTCGGTCAGGGCGACATGCCCGCCGAGACGTACACCCGGTGGCAGGGCTGGGCGCGGGACTTCGAACAGGCATGGGTCGAAGTGGTGCGCAGGAACATGCAGGCCGGGACACTGGCAGACGGCGACCCGGTCATCACCGCGCGCCTGCTGCTCGGAGCCTGCCTATGGGTCTCGCGCTGGTACCGCCCCACCGATCGCTTCACGGCGGAGCAGATCCGACAGTCGGCGCTCGACCTGGTCAACTCGATGGTGCCGCCGCGGGCCGCCGGCGAGGCGTGATCCAGGCGGCTCAGGCCGTCCGACCGGTCCCGCCGCCCGACGCGTCCGTCATGCTCATGGTGCCGGTCGCGCTGGCGCAGTGCTTGCCGTCCTTGTCACGGACGACCACCTGGACGGTGCGGATCGTCCGACCGCCGGGGATCACCGACGCCGTCAGCGTCAGCGGCGCGAACGCCGGCCGGTGGAAGTGCGTCTCCAGCACCGCGGTGACGGGCTGCCGGCCGGCCGGCGCCGTCCGTATCGCGGCGACGCCCATGGCCTGATCAGCCACGAGCGCGACGATGCCACCGTTGACCGCCCCGTTGGGATTGGGCGGGAAGTTGGCCTTGTCGAGCACGAAGTCCGCGCCGTCGGCGTCGATCCGCGTGCAGGTCAGACCCGAGGCCGCGAGCGTCGAGTAGCCATTGGCCCAGTCCAGCCAGCTCTGCTCCGCATCGTCCTGGCGCGGCAGCTGCTGGATGGCTTCTTGATTGTCTGCCGAGGTGGCGCTGTGCTGCATGAGACTCCTTGACCTGTTCGACGTGACCTGTTCGAGTTGACGTGTTCGACGTCTACAAGCCCAGCGCGTCCGCCAGCACCAGGCGCGGGTCGCTCGAGGCGGCCGCGCTCTGGCGCACGAAGCGGGCATCGGCGTAGGCATGGGAGATCGGGTACTCGCGCATGTAGCCGTAGCCCCCGTGGAGCTGCAGTGACTGGTCGACTGCACGATCGAACGCCCGAGTGGCCTCCATCCGGGCAGTGGCCGCAGCGACTCCGGACAGCGTGCCGTCGGCCAGCTCGTCGAGACACCGCGTGACGAATCCCTGGACGACGCCGATCCTCGCGCCGACCTCGGCCAGGCGAAGACGCGTGTTCTCCAGAGAGGAGAGCGGCCGGCCGAAGACCTTGCGTTCGACGACGTAGGCGCGCCCCAGCTCGAGCGCATGACGCGCTCCGGCCGCGGACACGACCGCGGTCCACAGGTCGACATCGCGCCGTACCCGCTCGACCTCGGAGCCATCGACCGTCGCGGCAGGCACGGCCAGCCGGACATCACCGAGCCCGGCCTCCAACCCGCCGAGCGATGCCGAGCCGGCCGTCACCTCGACGGCGTCTCGCGCCACGAGGCTGACCCCGGCCTCGCCGTCCGGACCGGACTGCACGACCACGAAGAAGCCGGCGCCGGCCGCGCCCGGCACTCCCAGCCCTCGGTCCCCACCGTCGAGCAGCAACGGGATCAGCAGATCCTCGCCCGCCGCGACGCGGCGGATCGTCGTCGTTCGATGATCCCCCTCGGGCAGTCGGAGCACCGCCGGCACCGCCACCCCGCACTGGTGGGCCAGCACCACTGCCAGCCCGATGGCGCCGGCTGCCACGACCTCCTCGACCAGCACGGCCGTGAATCGCGGATCACCGGTACCGCTGCCCCCGAGGTCATCGGGGACGTCCGTGCCGAGAAAGCCCTGGTCGCCGAGCGTCCGGAAGA
This sequence comes from Aeromicrobium fastidiosum, assembly GCF_017876595.1. Classification (NCBI taxonomy): domain Bacteria; kingdom Bacillati; phylum Actinomycetota; class Actinomycetes; order Propionibacteriales; family Nocardioidaceae; genus Aeromicrobium; species Aeromicrobium fastidiosum. Next base: position 521,844 of record NZ_JAGIOG010000001.1, read on the forward strand.
GCTCAGCGGGCACGCGTCCCGCGGCACGCCATGCGTCGAGATGTGGCACCACATCGGCCCGGACGAGGCGACGGACCGACGCACGAAAGCTCTCGTGGTCCGCGCCATAGTGCGGAGGAGACGTCAGGCTCGTGTCGCCCGCCATCAGGCCCGCTGGTCGAAGCGTCGCCCGAGATAGCCCGACGCGATCCTGGTGCGCTGGATGGCCGGCGTTCCGCCGGCGACCGCCCAGCCCACGGCATCGCGATGCATGCGCTCGAGCTCGTACTCCTCGGCGTAGCCGTAGCCACCGTGCAGCTGGATCGCCTTGTCGGTCACCCGTTTGACCATCTCGTTGCTGAAGCACTTGGCGAGCGAGGCCTGCAGCTGGTCGGGCGCACCCTCACCGGCCTCGATGGCAGCTCGGTAGATCAGGAGCCGGGCCGCGTCGACGTCCATGATCATGTCCGCCAGCAGCATCTGGCTGGCCTGGAACTCGATGATGGGCTTGCCGAACTGCTCGCGCTCCTGGACGTAGGCCGCGGTGCGATCGAGCGCTTCCTGCGCGATCGCCAGGCACATCGTGCTGTTGCCCAGACGCTCGATCGAGAAGGCCGTGAAGAGCTTGTTGAAGCCACCTTCGGCGATGATGACCCGATCGAGAGGCACCCTCACGTCGTCGAGGATGATGTCGGCCGAGCCGACTCCCCGGTGTCCCATCAGGTTCTCCTGAGGGCCGAAGCTCAGGCCGGGGGTGTCCTTGTCGAGCAGCACCGCACCCATGCCGCGGCCACCCGGGGTGTCGCTGAAGCGCACGTAGACGAGGTACTGCTCGGCGTGTCCGGCGCCCGAGCACCAGCGCTTGACGCCGTTGACCACGACCTCGTCGCCCTCGATCCGCGCACGGGTGGACACATCGGTCGCTGCCGACCCGGCGTCGGCCTCGGAGATGCTGATGGCGATCACCACGTCCCCGGAGGCGACCGGCGGCAGGAATGCCTGCTTCTGCGCCTCGGTGCCGAACAGGTCGATCACCCGTGCGGGGCCCGCGCTCGCCTCGAAGATCGGCCACGCCGACAGGGGGTTGGCTCGCGCGAACTCCTCCTGGACGATGAGCGAGTCGATGAGCGGCCGGCCGCCGCCCCCGTACTCCTCGGGCAGTGAAAGGGCCAGCAGGCCCAGGTCGGCGATCTTCTTGCGCTCCTCGCGCGGGAAGTGCGTGCGGTCGGCGTCCATCGAACGCGCCAACGGCGCGTACTTGTCGCGGGCCACCTTTCGCGCGAGGTTGCGCAGCTCCAGCTGTTCTTCACTCAGGGTGAACACGTCATACGTCCCGTCGGTATTGGGGGTGGGTCAGCATCGTTCGATGAGCGTGGCGTTGGCCATGCCGCCGGCCTCGCAGATCGTCTGCAGTCCGTAGCGACCGCCGGTGTGCTCGAGGCCGTTGACCAGCGTCGTGAGCAGACGAGCTCCCGACGCACCCAGCGGATGGCCCAGGGCGATGGCGCCCCCACGCGGATTGAGCTTGGCGGGGTCAGCCCCGAAGTGCTCGCGCCACAGCAGGGGAACGGAGGCGAAGGCCTCGTTGACCTCGTAGTGGTCGATGTCGTCCAGGCGCACACCGGAGCGGCGCAAGACCTTCTCGGTCGCCGGGATCGGACCGGTCAGCATCGTGATGGGGTCGTCTCCGGCGAGGGCGAAGGCGCTGAATCGCGCACGCGGCGTCAGTCCCAGCTGCAGCGCACGCTCCTCGGACATGATCAGCACGGCCGCGGCTCCGTCGGCCAGCTGGGACGAGTTGCCGGCGGTGATGTGCCAGTCGATCTCGGGGAAGCGCTGCTCCATCTCGTCGGTGCGGAAGACGGTCGGGAGCCCGGCCAGCGACTCGACCGTGGTGCCGGGGCGAGGAGTCTCGTCATCGATGACGACCCGGCCGTCGGGCAGGGTGATCGGCACGATCTCGGCGCGCGCGTCAGTGGTGGAGGCGAGGTCGTGCGATCGAGCCGAGTACTCGTCGAGCATCGTCCGATCCATCCCGTGACGGGCGGCGATGAGCTCGGCCGAGATGCCCTGGGGCACGAGCCCCGGCTCGTAGCGCCGGGTCACCGCCGGGCTGTAGATGTCCATGTCCATGAGCGCGGACCACATCGGCACCCGACTCATCGACTCGACACCCGCCGCGATCACGACGTCGTACACGCCCGCGATGACGCCTTGGGCTGCGAAGTCCGCTGCTTGCTGGCTCGACCCGCACGCCCGGTGGATGGACACCGCCGGGATCGTGTCGGGCAACCCGGCTGCCAACGTGGCCATGCGGCCGACCTGCCCGGACTGCTCACCCACCTGGTTGACGCATCCGGTGATGACGTCCTCGATGAGCGTGGGGTCAAGGTCGGAACGCTCCACGAGCTGGCGGATCACCTGTGCGAGCAGCTCCACCGGGTGCACCGCAGACAGCGCGCCGCCCGGCCGGTCTCCCTTGGGGGCCCGGCCGCGTCCCAATGGGGAGCGGATCGCATCGACGATCACGGCACTCCGCGTCATATGGCTCCCGCTTTCCGGCCGATCCGACCCTTTTGATTCTGCGAGTCTCATAATAGAGTCAGGAGCGACACACGTCAACGCCGTCGATCAGAGGAAGCCCCCCACATGATGCCGAGATCCGTCTTCACCGACGAGCACGACGCCTTTCGCGCGGTGATACGCGAAGCCTTGACCACCGATGTCGTCCCCGACTATCCGTCGTGGCGGTCCTCCGGCATGCCCTCCCCGACGTTCTGGAGGCGCATGGGTTCCCTCGGGGTGCTGGGCATCAGCGTCCCCGCGGAGCATGGCGGCCTCCCCGGCTCCGACTTCCGACACAGCGCCGTCGTGACCGAGGAGATCCAGCGACTCGGCCTGGCCATCGGCGGCCTGCGCGTGCACACCGACATCTGCATGCCCTACCTGATCGAGTACGGCACGCCCGAGCAGCAGGCCACGTGGCTGCCTCGCCTGTGCGCCGGTGAGGCCGTCATCGCCCTGGGCCTGTCCGAGGCAGGCGCAGGCTCCGACCTCAAGGCCATGGCGACGCGCGCGGAACGGGTCGGCGACACCTACGTCGTCAACGGCTCGAAGACGTTCATCTCCAACGGTGCGGCCGCCGACCTGGTCATCCTCGCCGTCAAGACGGATCCCTCCGCCGGTCGCGACGGCATCAGCCTTCTGCTGGTCGACACGTCGACTCCCGGCTTCGAGACCGGGAAGCACCTGGACAAGCTGGGTCTGGCGGCACAGGATCTCGCCGAGCTCTCCTTCGTCGACATGCACGTGCCGGTCACCAACCTGCTCGGCGAGGAGAACGAGGGATTCCGCTACCTCACCGCCAACCTGGCCCAGGAACGCCTGTCGATCGCCGTCAACTCCCAGGCGGCCGCCGTCGCTGCACTGGCCTGGACGGTCGACGAGCTCGCCGGGACGCGCCCCGGGCAGGAGGCCAAGTTCACCCTCGCGGCGTGCGCGACCGAGGTCGCGGCAGGCCAGGCACTGGTCGACCAGGCCATCGGTGCGCATCTGAGTGGCCAGCTGGGCGTCGCCGACGCAGCAGCAGCGAAGCTGTTCTGCACCGAGCTGCAGGGCCGTGTCGTCGAGCGCTGCCTCGATCTCCATCCGGCCGGCACGGCGTTCCGTGCCGACTCCACGATCGGCCACGCGTACCTCGACGGGCGCGTCAGCCGCATCTACGCCGGCTCCAGCGAGATCATGAAGGTCATCGTCAGCCAACAGCTCGGGCTGTAGCAGGGGCGACTCGGGCACGCTGCAACGCAAGGACGTCGCCAGCCCGGCTCCCGCACCACGGTCGAACGGTGCGGAGGCTGGCTGGCGACGTCGGATCGCCCTACGACACGATCAGGAGATCTGCCACAGCGCCTTCCACTGATCCTTGTATCCGTCGGGTCCGGCGAAGTCGTCCTGCCCGGCGGCAGGCGGGTTCTTCTTGCTCCACACGGGGTACGGCTCCAGGGCGTGATCCTCGTTGAGCACATCCATGCCCAGGCTGTGCCGGGCCATCTGGTCGACGTTGGCCCACACCACGCTCTCGACAGGCTGCGGAGCCTGTGCGATGAAGGTGCCGTTCGCGAGTCCCGGCACCTGCGTCGGATCGGGGGACCCGAGCAGCAGCTTCACATCGTCGATACCGGCGGACTTCATCGCCTCCGGCAGTCCGAGAGCCAGCGTGTCGAACGGCGCCAGGACGTAGTCGATGTCGGGATTCTTGCGGAGAGCCGCCACGACGCTCTGCGGAGTGGCACCGGCAGCAAGATCGGGCAACGACATGTCCAGCTTCTGGAACCCGCACTTCGGGCACGACTTCTTGAGGTTCTTCTCGGCGTTGCCGGTGACCGGAGTCATGACCGGGAAGTCAGGCGCTGACAGCAGCAGGACGTTTCCGGCCCCCGAGCTGTCGACGATCATCTCGTCGAGCAGGCGATCGGTGGCATCCAGGATCCACAGGTTGTCACCGTTGGAGTAGAGGCCGTTCTCCTCGCCCTTGGGGACGGTCGAGACCGGTCCTCCCTCCAGGAAGACCGGGATGCCAGCCTTCTTGGTGACCGCGAGGCCTGCGCTCATCGCCTCCTCGGAGCTCGACGAGATGCCGATGTAGTCGGCACCTGCGGCGACGGCCTGCTTCAGTGCGTTGCTGGGTGCCTGCGGATCGGTCGGGTCCATCAGGATGGTCTTGAGCTTCCACCCGAGCGCCGCCGTCGCCTCCTTGTAGGGAGCAGTCAGCTGCGCCGCGACCGGGACGTTGTTGTGGATCTCGTAGACCAGCTTGCCCGCGGCCGGCTTGGCCGTGAGCGGAACGTCCTGGCTGATCGTGGTGATGGCCTGCTGGTACGGCTCCAACCGAGTCTGAGCCGCGGTGACGGCTGCCTCGTCCGTGCCGCCCGACGACCGGTTCTCGGCGTCGGACGAGCCGCCGCCGCACGCCGCGACGAGGCTGCCGGCGAGGACGGCGACGACGGCCGCGGTCGTCCTGCGTGGCCCGGGCCCGCCTCGTCGTGGCGGGCTGCCCTGCTTGCTCGTGGTGCCCTTGACTGCTGACATGTGGATGTCTTCCTCTCTCGTGGGGACCGAAGTCCCCGACGTCATGCGTGGGTGCGTTCCGGGTGCCTCGTCGAGGACACGATCAGGAGATCTTCCAGAGCGCCTTCCACTGGGACTCGTAGTCGTCGGGGCCTGCGTAGTCCGTCTGACCGGCGGCAGGCGGGTTCTTCTCGCTCCACACGGGATACGGCTCCAGCGCGTGCTGATCGACCAGCAGGTCCATGCCCAGGCTGTAGCGGGCCATCTGGTCGACGTTGGCCCACACGACGCTCTCGACGGGCTGGGGTGCCAGCGCCATGAAGGTGCCCTTCGCGAGTCCCGGCACCTGCGTCGGATCCGGAGACCCGAGCAGCAGCTTCACGCCCTTGATACCGGCCGACTTCATGGCCTCCGGCAGCCCGAGCGCCAGCGCGTCGAACGGCGCCACGACGTAGGTGATGTCGGAGTTCTTGCGGAGCGCCGCCACGATGCTCTGCGGGGCGGAACCAGCGATGAGATCGGGCACCGAGATGTCCAGTGACTGGTACGCGCACTTCGGGCACGACTTCGCCAGCGACTTCTTGGCGTTGCCCGCCAGCGGGGCCAGGGCCGGGTAGTCGGGCGTCGAGAGCAGCAGGACATCACCGGCCCCCTTGCTGTCGACGATCATCTCGTCGAGCAGACGGAAGGTGGCGTCCTGGATCCACAGATGATCTCCATTGCTGTAGAGGCCGTTCTTCTTCCCCTCGGGGACCGTCGCGGTCGGTCCACCCTCGAGGAAGACCGGGATGCCAGCCTTCTTCGTGACGGCCAGACCTGCGCTCATCGCCTCGCCACTGGCCGCCGAGATGCCGATGTAGTCAGCACCTGCGGCGACGGCCTGCTTCAGCGCGTTGCTGGGTGCCTGCGGATCGGTCGGGTCCATCAGGATGGTCTTGAGCTTCCACCCCAGCGCCGCCGTCGCCTTCTCGTACGGCTCGGTCAGCTGCGCCGCGACCGGGACGTTGTTGTGGATCTCGTAGACCAGCTTGCCCGCGGCCGGCTTGGCCGTGAGCGGAACGTCCTGGCTGATCTTCGTGATGGCCTGCTGGTACGGATCCAACCGAGTCTGAGCCGCCGAGACGGCTGCCTCGTCGGTTCCGCCCTTGGCCCCCGTGGGCTCGGACGATCCGCTGCCGCCGCACGCCGCAAGCAGGCTGCCGGCCGCCACGGCGACCACCGCGACGGTGGTCTTTCGCACGCCGAGCCCTCCCCGCCGCGTCCTGTGATCTCGGTTCCTCGTGGTGCTGCGAAGTGCTGACATGCGAATGTCTCCCTTTCCGATGAGTGTTGCTGTCCCCGAGGTCTGGTGTCGTGAGCCGTTGTTGCTAGTCATGGACGGTGGCCCGATCGTCGGCAGCCGAGAGGTCGGCACCCGCGTCTCCCACTGCCGGGCCCGCCTCGCTGTCGACCTGCGGGTCGGCGGCATCGGCGGCCAGAGGAGCGGCCGCCTGCCGCCGGCTGAAGACCACGGCGATCAGCAGGGCCACACCGTTGAACATGGGGGTGATCCAGAACTGACCCGTGTCGGACGACAGCTGCAGTCCCTGGACCCCGAGCGCCAGCGTGAAGATGGCCAGCAGCGTCCCCAGGACGTTCGGTCGGAAGTTGAACTGGGTGGCACCCAGGAAGATCGCCGCGAAGGCCGGGAAGATGAACGGGGCCCCCACCGAGTTCGAGAACGTCCCGATCTGGGCGATGTACACGACCCCCGCCACGCCGGCGATGAGGCCGGACGCGACGAAGGAGCCGATCACGAGGCCTTCGGTGCGGATGCCTGAGAGCCTCGCCGCCTCGCGGTTCGCGCCGGCTGCGAAGAGGTGACGGCCGAGCACGGTGTGTCCGAGCACGTACCAGAGCACCACTCCGAGGACCAGGGTGCAGTAGGCGGCATTGGGGATTCCCCAGTGCTTGCCCTGGCCCGCATCGACGAATCCCTGCGGGAGCTTGGCCAGCACCTGCTGGTTCTCGGAGATCTTGAGTGCCAGTGCCGCCAGCACCTGGCTCATCGCCAGGGTCGTGATGAACGAGTTGACGTTGAGGCGCGCCACGATCAATCCGTTGGCCAGGCCGACCACCCCGCACGCGATCACGGCGACGACGCAGATGAGCAACAGGCTCCGGTCGGGATGCTGGCTGGTCTGTTGCGCGACGATCGCCGCGGACAGCGCCATGTTCGTGCCGATCGTGATGTCGAACTCGCCCGCGATGAAGGGCACGAGCGCCGCCAGTGCCAGGATCCCGACCACGGCCTGGCTCGAGGCGACGTTCTGCATCGTCACCGTCGACAGAAACAGGTCGGGGTTCCACAGGCCGAAGATGACGAACTCGGCCGCGAGCAGGTAGAGGATGCTCACCCGCCGCGGACTCAGCAGCGAGCGCATCGTGGTGCTACTTGACATGGGAAACCACCTTGGTCGCGGAGTCGCGCGTCGTACGCGTCTCGGTTGGGGGGCCGGATCTGAGCAGCTCTTCCTCGATCCGGTCGGACGTGAGATCTGCTCCGGCGAGCTCGCAGGCGACGACGCCGCGGCGCATGACGAGCACGCGCTGGGTCAGCCGCACGAGCTCCTCGGAGTCAGACGAACACACCACGGCACACGCGCCATCGGCGACAGCTGCCGAGACCAGGTCGTGGATCAGCACCTTGGCACCGATGTCGACGCCCTGCGTGGGCTCGTCGATGACGAGGACTGCGGGTGACATCCTCAGGAGGCGGCCGAGGATGACCTTCTGCTGGTTGCCACCGGAGAACTCGAGGATCTGCTTGTCCTGCTGAGCCGGATACACGGCCAGCTCGTCGACCCAGGTCGCCGCCTCGGCGCGCTCCCGTCGAGGCACGACACGTCGCCCGCGGGTCGAGACCGATCGCAGCTCGGCCAGAGTCAGGTTCTCGCGCAGGTTCGCCACTCCGAGCAGAGCGTCACGCTTGCGCTCGGCCGGCAGATACGCCATGCCGTGCCTGATGGCGCTCCGCGGACGGTGTGCAGCGATCTCGGCGCCATCGACCTCCACCCTTCCGCCACGCGGTCGCTGGCCGAACAGTGCTCCGGCCAGCTCCTCGCGACCCGACCCCGTCAGCCCGGTGATCCCGACGATCTCGCCCGCTCGGACATCGACGGAGAAGTCGAGGATCGGACCCGACCGGAGGTTCCGGACCGACAGGCGAGCGGGTGCCGACTCCAGAGCCGCCCCGTCACTCACGTCGTCGGCGCGGGTGATCGCCGCCCCGAGGCGTCGGCCCAGCATGGTCTCGGCCAGCTCGTCGTGACTGACATCGGCGGACGCGACGGTGGCGACCCGTCGACCGTCGCGCAGGATCGTCACGGTGTCGGCGACTCCCAGCACTTCGTCGAGGTGGTGGGAGATGAACAGCACTGCTGTCCCACTGGCGGCCAGGCGGCGCAGCGCGTCCACGAGGATCGCGACGTCGGGCCCCGGCAGGGACGCCGTCGGCTCGTCCAGCACCAGCACGGCAGGCGGCGTGTCACCCTCGATGGCACGGACGATGGCCACCGCGGTTCGCTCTGCTGCCGAGAGGCTCGCCACCAAGGCGCTCGGATCGATGACGTAGCCGAAGTCGGCCATCGCCTGAGCGGTCCGCCGCTCCTCCTGCGCCCGGTGCAGGCGCGACAGCCTGCCCTGAGCTCCCGTGATGCAGAAGTTCTCGGCCACCGAGAACGCCTCGATGAGGCCGAGGTCCTGGTGCACGAACCTCAGTCCTGCGTCATGGGCGGCCGACATCGACCCCAGGTCGAAGGACGCGCCGGCCACGCGCGCCTGGCTGCCCTTGTCCGGCGCGTGATAGCCGGCCAGCAGCTTGACCACCGTCGACTTGCCGGAGCCGTTCTGCCCCACCAGCGCGTGGATCTCGCCGGGCGCGACCGCGAGATCCAGCGAGTCGAGCGCCATCTGCGATGCGAAGGTCTTGCTGACGGACTCCAGCTCCAGGGCGTTCGCCCGATGCGCGGTCATGATCGCACCGCCCTCGGCGTGCTGACGATGGATACGCCGCCGCACCCCATCACGTCCTGTGCCGGCGAGCCGGTCAGCGAGAACACGTACATGGCAACTTCTTCCTTCTGAGCCGGCGACTCACCTGGCGATGAGGCGCATCACTACCGACCTCGAGTCTCACCTACTTTTGAGACTTGGAGGCGCATAATGCTGAAGTTGTTTATATAGTGAGTGGCATCACACTGTCAATAGCCCGTCTCGCGGGCTCGCTCACAGGGTTCCGGGCAGCACAGAACCGCCTCGCCGCCTCCAGTGACGTGAGGCGGCGAGGCGGCCGTGATCGACCCGGCTCCGGCGTCGGCGAAGCAGGGGGACGGCAGGCCTCGGCTCAGCCAGCCGACACGCTGTCGAGGATGTCCGCCGAGTCCACGTGACCCACCAGGGCACCACCGTCGATGACCATCGACTGACCGGTCATCCAGGACGACGCGTCGCTGGCCAGGAAGACGGCCGCGCTGGCGATGTCCTCGGGCTCGCCGATCCGGCCGAGCGGCAGGCGCTCCTTGAAGTTCTCCTCGTTCGCCTCCCACAGCGCGCGAACCATCTCGGTGCGCACGAGCCCCGGAGCGATCGCGTTGACACGCACGTCCGGCCCCAGCTCGACGGCGAACTGCCGCGTCAGGTGCAGCACGGCGGCCTTGGTCGAGTTGTAGAAGCCGATGCCCGGCTCCGTGATCAACCCACCGATCGAGGCCATGTTGATGATCCGGCCACCGTGATCGCGCATCGAGGCCTCCCAGACGAGCCTGGTCCACAGGAGCACCGACAGCTGGTTGACCTGGAACATCTTCTCGGCCGCCCAGGCGTCGATCGTGACGAGCGGTCCGACCTGCGGACAGGTGCCGGCATTGTTCACCAGGATGTCGACACGGCCGTACTCAGCCATGGCGGCGTCGACACAGGCCTTCGACTGATCGGGATCGCCCACGTGGGCGGCGAAGGGCAGGACCTCGGCACCCGGATACGCCGAGCGGATCTCCTCGGCCACCTGGTCGAGCGCCTCCTGCTGGCGAGAGGTGATGACGACCCGCGCACCCTGCGCGACGTAGGCCTCGGCGATCGACCGACCGATCCCTCGCGACCCCCCCGTGATGATCGCGGTCATTCCCTGCAGATTGTTCGACATGCTCAGCTCGCTCTCGCTACGGGGCGCGCGTGGTTCTCCGACGCGATACGCCCTCTGGGTCATTCAGATGAGGTGGAAATACATCGTGCACGCGACGTCGAACCAAGGGCCGAGAGCCGCGGGCACCATCAGCCTGCCGAACCCCGGGAGGGCGGCGGGGGCGATCCGGCAGTCGCCCGCCGCACCCACTCAGGGTCCCAGTAGTAGGGACGAATGGTGTGGATCAGGTCGTCCTTGAACTCCAGGACCTCCATCATGTCCATCTCGATCCGCTCTCCGGTCGAGCGTGCGGTCGCGCTCGAGCGCGTCTCCTTCATCACGCGGCTTCCCACCGAGGCGAGCTCGTAGGGGAAGGGCGTGTCCCGCCAGCCCTTCCAGATGGATCCGATGTAGGTCATCAGGCTGACGAAGCCGTCGTGCCCGCGCCATTCGCCCTCGTACGGAAGGCCCGGCTGCTCGTGGATGACGAAGTCGGGATGGACGTACTGCAGAGCTCCTTGGAGATCGCCCTTGTTGACGGTCTTCATGAGGTTCTCGACCGTGGCGATCTGCTCATCGGGGGACATGGCTCTCCTGTCGTTGGGTGTGAATGGTCGTGGGGTGTGTGAAGGTCACGTCAGCACTCAGAGGCGCTCGATGAGCGTGGCATTGGCCATGCCGCCGGCCTCGCACATGGTCTGCAGTCCGTAGCGGCCCCCCGTGCGCTCCAGCTGGCCGAGCATCGTCGTCAGCAGGCGAGCGCCAGAGGCCCCGAGCGGGTGCCCCAGGGCGATCGCTCCACCAGCCGGATTGATGCGCGCAGGATCTGCCCCGAAGTGCCTGCCCCACGCGATCGGCACGGGCGCGAAGGCCTCGTTGATCTCGTAGTGATCGATGTCCCCGATGGACAGGCCTGCTCGCTTGAGCAGCTTCTCGGTCGCGGGCACGGGCCCCATGAGCATCGTGATCGGGTCGTCGCCGGCGACGGCGAAGGAGTGGAACCTGGCACGAGGCGTCAGGCCCAGCTGGAGTGCTCGCTCCTCGGTCATGATCAAGACGGCACTCGCACCGTCGGCGAGCTGGGACGAGTTGCCTGCCGTGACGTTCCACTGGATCTCCGTGAACCGCTCGGACATCTCGTCGGACCGGAAGGCGGGCCTGAGCTCGGCGAGACCGGCCGCCGTGGTTGCTGGCCGGACCGTCTCGTCGTGGTCGACGAGCGAACCGTCCGGACGTCGCACCGGCACGATCTCCGCGGTGAAGTCGGCAGCGTGAGCACGGGCGTGGGACGCTGCGGAGAACTCGTCCAGCTCGTCCCGACCGATGCCGAACCTGGCCGAGATGAGCTCGGCCGAGATGCCCTGCGAGACCAGACCGGGGGCGTACCGCGCCGCCACCGACGGGCCCTGATGATCCTGGCCCATCCGCGCCGTGCCCATCGGGATGCGGCTCATCGACTCCACGCCGCAGGCGACGACGATGTCGTAGACCCCGGCCAGAACCCCCTGAGCCGCGAAGTCCACGGCCTGCTGACTCGATCCGCAGGCCCGGTTGACCGCGACCGACGGAACATGGTCGGGCAGACCAGCGGCGAGCCATGCCCACCGCCCGATCGGGCCGGCCTGCTCACCCACCTGGCTGACACAGCCCGCGATGACGTCCTCGACCTCGCCCGGATCCACTGCCGCGTTGCGCGCGAACAGCGACTCCAGCACCTGGCCGAGCAGCTCGACCGGGTGCACGTCGCAGAGAGCACCTCCGGCCCGGCCGTCTCGCGCGGGCTTGCCTTTTGCCATCGGCGAACGCACAGCGTCCACCACCACCGCAGTCCTCGACACAGGTCCACCTTCTTGCTCTAGACTATTTTTGAGCCTTGCAGTCTCAAGATTACCTGAGGGTGCCATGGGGGTCAATGACGGCGCAACGCCGTCACGGAGAAGACAAGGAGATCGGCGCATGAATCAAGCAACCAACGGGGGTCCCCTGGCGGGACTCACCGTCATCGAGCTCGCGGGCATCGGCCCCGGCCCCTTCGCGGCGATGCTGCTGGCCGACATGGGTGCAGACGTCATCCGGATCGAGCGTCCCGACGGGACGGCCAGCACCATGGCTCCCACGCTGGACGTGACACGACGAGGCCGACAGTCCGTGACGATCAACCTGCGCGACCCGCGAGGCGTGGCGGCGGTCCTCGACCTCGTGGCGAAAGCGGACGTGTTGATCGAGGGCAACCGTCCTGGCGTCACCGAGCGCATCGGCCTGGGTCCCGAGGACTGCTGGGCACGCAATCCGCGGCTGGTCTACGGCCGCATGACCGGCTGGGGACAGGACGGCCCACTGGCGCACAGCGCCGGGCACGACATCGGCTATCTCGCGATCACCGGCGCACTTCACGCGATCGGCCGACCCGATGAAGGACCGACGATCCCGGTCAACCTGCTGGGCGACTTCGCCGGCGGATCGCTCTACCTGGTCATCGGCATCCTCGCGGCCACCATCGAGGCCCAGCGGTCCGGTCGAGGCCAGGTCGTGGACGCGGCCATCGTCGACGGCGCGGCGTCGCTGACCTCGATGCTGCACGGACTTCTCGCCGCCGAGCAGTGGCGTGACGAGCGCGGCGTCAACTTCCTCGACGGCGGCGTGCCCTGGTACGACGTGTACGAGACCGCTGATGGCGAGTACATGGCTGCGGGGCCGCTCGAGCCCAAGTTCTACGCCTCGTTCGTGGAGCTCCTCGGCCTCACCAGCGAGGAGTCGGACCGCAGCGATCCCGCGACCTGGCCCCAGCTCGCCGAGACGTTCCGCGCCACCTTCGCCACCAGGACACAGGCCGAGTGGACCGACGTCTTCGACGGCACCGACGCGTGCGTCTCGCCGGTCGTCAGCCTCACAGCGGCCGCCCAGCACCCGCACCTGACCCACCGGCAGACGTTCGTCGAGATCGACGGGCGAACGCAACCGGCTCCCGCTCCGCGGTTCAGCCGCACACCGTCGACCGTCCGACGCGGCCCGGTCGAGCCCGGCACCGACACGCGGGCCGTGCTGACCAGCTGGGGCGTCACCAACGTCGAGGAGCTCCTGGCCTCAGGCGTCGCCACCCAGGCCTGACACCAGGACCGCCTGCCGCCGGCACGAGCCAGCAGCAGGCGGTCCGTCGGGCGGGACGGTCAGATGCCTCGGAAACGCGGGCTTCGCTTCTCGGTGGCAGCTCTCGTGCCCTCCACGAAGTCGTCCGTCGCCATGCAGACGTCCTGGGCCGCCTTCTCCCGCGCGAGCGCGTCACGCAGCATGTCGCCCTCCGCCGCCGCGAAGGCCTTCTTGGTCTCGGCCAGCGCGACCGTGGGGCCCGCTGCAAGCCGCGAGGCCCACTCGGCCAACGTCGCGTCGAAGGCGTCGTCGGCCACGACACCGGAGATCATGCCCCACTCCGCAGCCGTCGTGGCAGTGACCCGCTCGGACAAGAAGGTCATCCGCGTCGCGCGTGCTCGACCGATCGCCGCTGGGAGCAGGTACGTCGCCCCGCCGTCCGGGACGATGCCCAGGTCGGTGAATCCCAGGACGAAGAACGCCGACTCCTTGGCCAGCACCAGGTCGGCAGCCAGGGCGAAGGAGCAGCCGATCCCTGCCGTCACGCCGTTGACACCGACCAGCACGGGCTTCGGCACCTCCTTGATCGCACCGACGAGCCGGTTGACGGCGTCGAGGATCGAGTGATCGGGCTCCGGGAACATGTTGGACAGAGCCGAGCCAGCGCAGAACGCACGCCCCTCCCCGGTCAGCACGATGGCGCGGACAGCCTCGTCCGTCGCAGCATCCTCGATGCCGGCGGCGGCTGCCACCAGCATCGCGGTGTCGACCGCGTTGAGACGATCGGGCCGGTTGAACCCGACGCGCAGCACGCCGTCGCGATGTGTGATGTCGATGCCATCCATCGACGCCCCCGCGCTCAGCGGAAGTCCATCCAGTGACCGTGCGGCGTCCAGCCCATCATGAACGGCAGCTCGATCTTGGCGATCGGACCCTTCGTGATGTCGTCCGTGTCGAAGATCTGGTACTCGCCGCGCTTGTCGGCCCACCACGAGATCGGCACGATGATGTAGCCGTCGCCCTCCGGGGAGTCAGGACTGCGCGGCGCGAACGTGGCTTCCATGACGGCAGCGGGCTCGTCCTGACGGATCTGGTACTCCTGGTCGGACAACGTCTCCATGTTGGTGACGACCAGGCTGTTCATCTTCATGCCGCCGCGCTTGACGATCCCGCCGACCTGGTAGCCCCACGTGTAGCCCTGCCCGTAGAACCGCTCGTCGACCTTGGGCAGCTCCGAGGGACGGTCGGACAGCTGCTCGGCCTTCACGTGGCCGGTGTCGAGGTCGACGATCCAGCGGCCGAGGCTGCTCCTGGCGATGTTGAAGTAGAGCGCGACGTCCTCACCCTCCTCCATGTCCTGCTCGAAGGGGAAGGGCGGACGGTTGAAGATCGGGCCGTCCAGCAGCAGCTTGTTGCCGACCACGTTGGCCGACATCGTGTGCATGATGTACTGCGGCTCGAGATCGGTCTTGATCCAGCGCACCGGCGTGTCGGGCGCATCGCGCGGGATCAACGCGAGGTGGATCGGGTTCTCGGGCTTCCAGCCCCAGACGCTGAGGTTCTGCTTCTGGTAGCGGTCCCTGTCGGGCACGAAGCCCTGGAAGGCCATCACGAGCCAGTCCTGGGTGAGCCAGGCGTCGTGGGCGACCGTCGCGAACGGCGCATCCCAGATCTCCCGGCTCCTGACGGACCCGTTCTTGTTGACGACGTGCATCGTGAGGTACGGCTGCTGATCGCTCCAGGTCCAGCCGAAGAGATCGCCCGTCGCGTGGTCCCACTTGGGATGGGCGGCGAAAGCGTTGTCGCCGTACGCCGCCGGCGGGATCATGCCCTCGGACAGCTTGGTCGACCACGGGACGATTCCCTTGGTCTCCAGGGTGATCGGGTCGAGCGCGATCGGCGGACCGCCCTGCTCGTGCGTCGCGATCATCTGTCCGGCGAACGGAAAGACATTGGTGCCGGCGGTCGTCTGGCTGACGCCGCGGTTGGCGTCGTCGCGGACGACCTCGCCGAATCCGGTGTCACGCCAGTCACCGAAGTTGCAGTCGAGCCACTCGAACATGCTGCGGTCGTGCTGCTCCTCCAACAGGTACTTGGGGGTGCGCACCCAGCGGTTCTTGTAGTCGACGCGGCCGTTGTCGAACACCAGGCCCTGGACCATGCCGTCGGAGGTGAGCCCCGCCGTGGTGCCCTGCTTGGTCGGACGCTTCCACGCCGGACCGACACGGTAGAAGCCTCCGGCCAGATCCTTGGGGATCTCGCCCTCGGTGACGATGCACTCGTCGACCGTGGCCTCGAACCTCATCGGCTGGAACGGTCCCCGGAGGGAATTGCCTTTCGGGATCGGATAGCCCATGAGGGTCTCCTCTTTCTCGTGGATGCGACATGTTCTCGGCCCGCCACTCGGGCCGGAATCTGGCTGGGGGTGGGTGCCGGGCTATCCGGCGACGGTGCGCCGGTCGGCTCGGTCGACCGAGAAGCCCATGGCCTCGAGGTCCCAACCGGTGTCACCCACGGCGGGCCGAGCGCGCAGGACGGCCTTGGTGACACGCCCGACGGCGCTGCGGGGCAGGTCGTCGAACAGCTCGACGTACCGGGGCACGGCGTAGTACGGCATCGACGACTGGAAGAAGGCGAACAGCTCCTCGGGCGTCACCTCGACGCCCGGCTTGAGGATGATGCAGGCCTTGACGTCCTCCTCGGTGAGCTCGGAGGGCACGCCGTGGACCGCGACGTCGGCGACCTTCGGGTGGCGCAGGATCGCGCCCTCGACCTCAGCGCTCGAGATGTTCTCGCCGCGGCGACGCATCGAGTCCTTCTTGCGGTCGACGAACTGCACCTGCCCGCTCGGCCTGATACGTCCGAGATCGCCACTGTGGAACCACAACGAGCTGGTGGCCGCGAGCGTGGCCTCGGGGTTGTTCCAGTAGCCGCTGAACATCGCGAACCGGTGGCGCGGCCGGAAGCAGATCTCGCCCACCTCTCCATCGGCGACGGGGCGGTCGTCGTCATCGAGCAGGATCACGTCGATCTGCGGGGCCGGAAGGCCGGCACCGCCCCGGTCGCGTTCGCCCGACAGGGGCGTCATGGAGACCGGGATGCACTCGGTCTGCCCGAAGATCTCGGCCAGCGGGTCGATGCCGAACCGCTCGTGGAACTCCTCCTGCGTCGCGGGGGTCATCGGGGCGACCATCAGGGTGCGCAGGCGGTGCTTGCGGTCGTCGGGGCTCGGTGGGAGCGCCATCAGCGACGCCCCGTGGGCACCGACGCCGTACGTGACGGTGGCACCGATCTCCTCGGCCCGCGCGATGAAGGTCCTCGCGCTGAAGTGCGCGTCGAGAGTCGCAGGGATCCCCGTCATGAGGCTGCCGAGGATCGTGTGGCAGAGGACGCCGACGTGGTACATCGGCATGGTTCCGTAGATCACGTCATCGGGCCCGACCTCGAGAGCGTCGAGGAAGCCCTGCGCCGCGCACTGCAGGTAGCCGTGGCTGAGGGCGCACCCCTTGGGATTGCCCGTGGTGCCCGACGTGTAGACGATGAGGGCGACATCAGTGGCTGACACGTCTGGCAGGTCGAGATCGGTGCCGAGCCCGGCCAGGTCGTCGAAGGGCACCAGCCGGGAGGCGGCCAGCTCGACGCCGTCGTCGGCGTCGAGGGCGACACAGACCTCGAGGCTCGGAACCTCGTCGATCACGGTTGCGAGCGCGGCGACGCCCTGGGCGTCGCTGACGACGACCTTCGGTGCGGCGTGACCGAGCTGGAAGGCGAGGAAGGATCCCTTCAGGAAGGGATTGAGCGACACCAGGATCGCGCCGAGTCGCGTCACCGCGTAGAAGATCAGCACCGCTTCGGATCGGTTCGTGGAGATCGTGGCGACTCGGTCACCCTTCGTCACGCCCAGCGCCTGGAGGCCGGCCGCGACCTCGTCGACGCGGGCATCCATCTCGGCGAACGTGAAGGAGCGACCGACGACGGTGAGGTACGGACGGTCGGACAGCTCGCCGGCCCGTCGGCGAAGGAGCTCACCGACGGGCTGATCGAAGACTGCGCCCGCGTCATGGGGACCTGCTGAGTTCATTGCGACTCCACCTTGCTGAGGCAAACATGCGGTATGCGCGTTGGGCTCGCCGTGCGGCGAACGAGGCGCTCACGAACGTCGCGACCATAGGATCTAGACGGCGATACAATTTATAGTCTAGCCTAAACTCATAGTCAAGCGTGGTGAACCTCACTGCGCACCGACCGCCAGTCACTCGCACAGCGGGTGGCTCACCCCTTGGAGGTTGTCCCCTTGAAGCTTGGAATCACGATGCCGTCGCGAACGACGGACCTGCGACGGATCCCGCAGTACGCCCAGTGGGCCGACGAGGCCGGGCTCGACACCGTGTGGAGCTGGGAGCTCGCGAAGGACCCGATCTCGCAGCTCGCCACGTCGTCCATGGTGACCCAGCGGATCGGCCTCGGCACGGGCCTCGCCGTGGCGAGCAACCGCACCGCCGCCTCGATGGCCAACCACGCCATCGACATCGACGAGCTGTCCGGCGGTCGCATGCACCTGGGGTTGGGCCCGGGGCTGATCCCCAACGCGAAGCCCTTGACCTACATGCGCGAGTACATGGACGTCATCCGCCTCAACTGGCAGTACATCGCGACGGGTGAGGCCCCCGCGTACGACGGCGAGTTCCACTCCTTCAAGCAGCCCCGCTACGAGGTCTTCGAGCGACGAGCGATGGTGCGCCCATCGATCCCGATCTACCTGGGTGCCATCGGGCCCAAGATGCTCGAGATGGTCGGTGCCAAGGCAGACGGCTGGATCGGTTCGCTGTCGACCCCTGCCTACATCGAGGAGCGCGTTCGCCCACTCGTCGAGCAGGGCGCCGAGTCCGCCGGGCGGTCGATGAACGAGGTCGACATGCTGGTGCAGCGGTTCTGCATCGTGTCCGACGACGAGGACGTCGCCTTCGATCGTGCGCGCAAGCAGATCGGCTTCTACCTGCTCGCCAAGTACAGCGACGCGCCCGCCAAGTTCGTCGGCCTGCACGACGAGGTCGTCGACCTCCGCGAGCGGGCTCGCACCGAGGGCGCGGCGGCGTACGCCAACATCAGCGACGAGCTCGTCCGAACCTTCTCCATCGTCGGCACGCCCGACCAGGCGAGGGCGCAGGTCAAGGAGTGGGAAGGCGTCGTCGACCACCTGGTCCTGCACATCCCGTACGTCCCTCCGCTGAGCGCCGAGGAGAGCGAGGACTCCTACGTCAACGCGGTCGCGACGTTCAGCCGCACCGGCCGAAGCCCGCTCCAGCCCGCCTGAATCCTCACCCCCAGCCAGCCAGTCACCACGAAACAAGGAGATCACCCATGTCAGACGAGAACCTCGACGTCTTCACCGAGCGCGTCGGCACCACCGCCTTCCTGCGGGTCAACCGCCCCGAGGCCAAGAACTCGATCCACGGCACACTGATGCGCGACCTCATCGAGTCCGCGGAGGCGGCCGATGCCGACGACGACGTTCGCGCGATCATCACCACCGGTGAGGGCAAGACCTGGATCGCCGGCGGCGACAAGCACGCCTTCGCGGAGCTCACGAGCTCCGAGCAGGGGCTCGACCTGGTCGAGCGCGGATACCAGGGCCCGGTCTCCGGCGACTGGGGAGTGCCGCAGCTCTCCCCCAACCAGCTGCGCGGCGACTCGTTCGGCGTCGCGCCGTGGGTGCGCCGCTTCCTCGACATCGGCACCCCCACCATCGCTGCCATCAACGGCGGCGTCGCAGCCGGCGGGATGGCAGTGTCCCTGATGCACGACGTGCGCATCGCCTCGACACAGACGCGATTCGCACCGACCTTCGTCGCCATGGGCGTGTCCCCGGAGCTGGGCCTGAGCTGGTTCCTGCCGCGCATCGTCGGATGGCCGAAGGCGCTCGACATCCTGACCCGGGTCAAGCCCATCGATGCCGACGAGGCGTTGGAGATCGGCCTGGTCGAGCAGGTCGTGGAGCCGCACGAGCTGCGTGACGCTGCGCTCGCCCGGGCGGAGGGCTTCGCCCAGATGCCGCCGGTCGCCGTTCGCATGGTCAAGCGACTCCTGCGGCAGGCCTCGGAGTCGACGCTGGAGGTACAGTTGGAGCGCGAGTGGAACAACCAGACGCGGCTGTTCGGCCTCACGTCGAACCGCGCCAATGTCTCACGGCACCTCGACAGCAAGATCAAGACCACCTGACAAGCGGCACACTGGAGCGAGATCGAAGGACTCTCCCGCATGCACGAACTGGATCTGGGCTCGCCGCCGCTGGACGGCCACGAGCGCGGCAAGAGGCGGCGCATCGCGGAGATCCTCGCAGCAGCTCGTGAGCTCCTGAACGAACAGGCTGCTGACGAGGTGACGACCTCGCGGATCGCCGCCCGCGCCGGCGTCGCGCCGATGACGATCTTCAATCTCATCGGGACCCGCGACGACCTGTGGGCGGCGATCGCGGCCGCCTCCTTGACGGAGGTCAGCCACGGCAGCTCGGAGATAGAGGACGCTCGCGAACGCGCCCACGCCATCGCCGACCAGTTCATGTCGGCGATCATCTCCGAGGCACCCGTGTGGCGTGCGCTGATCTCCAGCTGGCGCGACAGCGGCCGGGTCCTCGAGGGCGAGCCCACCGGCGCCCTGCTGTCCTGCTTCGACGACGCGGTCGACCAGGGCCACCTGTCCCACGAGGTCGACATCAGACGTCTCGTCGCCACGATCCTGAGTGGCTTCGTCGGCGCAGCACACCAATGGGCAGCCGGTCTGATCAGCGATCGGGGCATGCGGCGACGGGCGTCGGACCTGGTGGACCTCGCTCTCGCCGCCGGTCGACCCGACGGCCCTCCTCCGATGTGGCCCCCCGGCAGCTGAGATCGCCCCGCACGCAGCCCGTGACTGATGAGCTCCAGTCACGGGCTGCTCCATGTCCGAACCGATCGGCGCACGTCGGCACCGAGGTGATTGACATCACGCTGACCCTCCTCCTATTCTGAGCCTGTTGGTCTCAAAACAATTGTCGGGCACCCGCTCCACGTCAGCGGGCCCCGAGAGCCGGAGGATTCGTGTCAGCTCGACCTCGATCGCAACCGTCGACTCCTCGATTCGAGGGCGATGCCGTGCTGAGCGTTCGCGACCTGCGCGTCGCCTTCCCGGGAGCGGAACCAGTCGTCGACGGGATCTCCTTCGATCTCGCTCCGCGCCAGGTACTGGCGGTGGCCGGCCAGTCCGGCAGTGGCAAGTCGTTGACGGCCATGGCGATCATGGGCCTGCTGCCCCATCGTGCAGAGGTCACCGGTTCGATCACCTTCGCCGGCACCGAGCTCGTCGGTGCCAGCGAGTCGGTGCTGGCCGACGTCCGCGGCGCCGAGATCGCCATGGTGTTCCAGGAGACCAGGAGCGCACTCAATCCCGTGCTGACCATCGGCAAGCAGCTCGTCGGGGCGATCCGGGCCAACTCCGATGCATCCGCCTCGCAGGCGCGTGAGATGGCCGGCGACGCACTTCGTGAGGTCAAGATCCTCGACGCCGATCGCGTGCTCGAGAGCTATCCCCACCAGCTCTCGGGCGGCATGTGCCAACGCGTCGTGATCGCCATGGCCCTGGCCTGCGGGTCGCGGGTCCTCATTGCCGACGAGCCCACGACTGCGCTGGACGTGTCCGTGCAGCGCGACATCCTCACTCTTCTCGAACAGCTGGTCCGCGACAGGGAGATGTCGTGCATCTTCGTCTCGCACGACCTCGGCGTCATCGACGAGATCGCCGACCACGTCGCCGTGATGCACACGGGACAGATCGTCGAGTTCGGTCCCGTTCGACAGACGATCGCCGACCCGCTGCATCCGTACACGCGCGAACTGCTCAGCCACCTCGACTCGCTCGTCGGCGAGCCCGCACCGGTCCCGGTCGTGCCCGACCACCAGGCCTCCACCGATCCCGACCGCGGTTGCGACTGGGGACATGAGGACTGCGACGGCGACACCGAGCTGTTCACGCTCCCCGGCGGCCGACAGGTACGCAGCTGCCTCTACGCACCCCAACGCTATGCCCCGACTCCCACGATGCAGGAGGTCACCCGATGAATCCTGTGATCCGCCGGCGACTCATCGCCCTCGTGCCGACGCTGGTGGCCATCACGATGCTCGCCTTCAGCCTGCAGCTGCTCATACCGGGCGGCCCTGCCGAGGTCCTCGCCGCCCAGTCCGGCGGCACCCAATCAGTCCAGGACTTCGAGAGACAACTCGGCTACGACCGGCCATGGCTGGTCCGGTACGGCGAGTGGCTCGTCAACGCGGCACAGGGCGACCTGGGGTTCTCCTACCGCACCGGGACGCCCGTGCGCGAGCTGATCCTCGACCGTGCGGGGGCGTCCTTCGCCCTGGTGCTGCTGGCCACGCTGACAGCCACGATCGTCGGATCCGTGCTCGGGATCGTCGCTGCCATCCAGCGCAACAACCGGTTCGGTCGGACCCTCACCGCACTGTTCGGCCTCGGACTGTCCATTCCGAACTTCTGGCTCGCGACGTTGATGGTCGGCTTCTTCGCGGTCACCCTCGGATGGTTGCCCGCGGGCGGATATCCGGGCTTCGACAACGGTCTCGTCGAATTCGGTCGCAGCATGATCATGCCGGTCATCGTCCTGGCGCTGCCGAGCTCTGCCTTGATCGCCAGGCAGGTCAACAGCGCCATGGTCAAGGCTCTCGAGAGCAGCTACGTGCGGACAGCCCGCGCCACGGGTCTGACCAAGCGAGACGTCGTGTGGGTGCACGCCCTGCGGAACTCCCTCTCACCGCTCGTGGTCCTGCTCCCCGTGGTGGTGTCGAGCCTCGTCGGTGGCGCGGTGGTGGTCGAGTCGATCTTCAACATCCCCGGACTCGGCAGTGCCATCGTCGACGCGGCGCTCCAGCGTGACTTCCTCGTGCTCCAGGGAATCGTCCTGATCCTGGCCCTGCTCGTCCTGATCCTGAACATCCTCGCCGACATCGCGCTCGGCATCATCGATCCACGAGTCAGGAGCGCATCCGCATGACGATCCTCGATCGGGGCCCTGCCCTCCCCCTGCCCGACGCGCTCTCGCCGCCACCCCGGACGCGACGCCGCCGAAAGGTCATGATCGCGACGACGGTGTTCGGCGTGGTCATCGCGATCCTCCTGCTCGTGCCGCTCCTCCCCCTGGCCGACCCGCTGACCCAGAATCTCGGACAGCGACAGGCATCTCCGAGCGGAGATCACTGGCTGGGACAGGATGCCCTGGGTCGCGACGTCCTGTCACGCATCATGTGGGGAGCCAGGGTCTCGCTCCTCGGGATGGTGGTCGCGGTCGGGATCGCAGCCGCCATCGGGCTCCCCTGGGGGCTGACCGCCGGCTACTTCGGTGGCTGGACCGACGAGATCCTGATGCGCGTGGCCGACGGAGTCCTCGCGGTCCCCGGCGTCGTCCTGGCCATCGCGATCGTCGGGATGCTGGAGCCGTCGCTGTTCAACGCCATGCTGGCCATCGGGCTGGTCTTCTCGCCCACCGTCGCTCGCTTGATCAGGTCGGAGGCACTGCCGCTCATGAACGTCGACTACGTCAGCGCCTCCCTGCTGTCCGGGACCTCGTCGTGGCGGGCCATGTGGCGCCACGTGTTCCCCAACGCGATGGGGCCGGTGATCGTGCAGCTGTGCTCGCTGGCGAGCCTGGCGCTCATCATCGAGGCGAGCCTGAGCTTCCTCGGCATGGCGACCCAGCCACCCGCGCCGTCGCTCGGCGGCGATCTCGCCGATGCCTATCTGCAGTTCAGCCAAGCGCCACTGAGCACCGTGACCCCAGGTCTGGCGATCGCATTCGTCGCCTTCCTCGTCAGCCGAGTCGGCGACGAGCTGCGCGGCAAGCTCGGAATCCGATGAACATCCACCGGGAAGAAGACGCCATGGCGCAACAGGATCGCGAACGACTCGTGGAGCTCAAGAACGTCGTGGTCGAGTTCGAGAGCTCCGGCGGCACGTTCCGTGCACTCGACGAGGTCGACCTCTCCATCTGGCGCGGCGATCACCTCGCAGTCGTCGGCGAGTCCGGATCCGGCAAGACGACCTTGGGCCGCGTGCTCGTCGGCCTGCAACCCTTCCGCGGCGAGTTCGCCTCCGAGATCGGCGGCGCCCGATCCGCCCTGACGCCGGCACGCACGTCGCGTCAACGACGGCAGCGCGTCCCCGGCGACATCTCCATCCAGATGGTCTTCCAGAGCTCGGAGTCGTCGCTCGACCCGCGCTGGACCGCCGTCGCCGCGGTGGCCGAGGCGACGGCACGAGGCAAGAGGCCGAGCGCGGCTCAGCGCGCGGAGGCCGAGCGCTACCTGACGCTGGTCGGCATACCGCCCCATCGACACCGCGCCAAGGCCTCCGAGCTGTCCGGGGGCCAGCGGCAGCGGGTGGCGATCGCTCGCGCCCTGGCGCTGAAGCCCGATCTGCTCATCTGCGACGAGGCCACCTCGGCGCTCGACGTCGCCACCCGCGCCAGCATCATCACCTTGCTGACCGAGCTCAAGCACGACCTGGGCGTGACGTTGTGCGTCATCACCCACGACTTCACGACGGCGCGCGCCCTCAGCGACACGTGCATCGTGATGAAGAGCGGACGCATCGTCGAGCAGGGCGCGACCGCACAGATCATCAGCAACCCGCAGGCCGAGTACTCCCAGCAGCTGCTCGCGGCGGTCCCTCGGCTCCAGGTGACCGGGCCGCGACCCGCGGACGAGCCGCTGATGTCTGCGCTCGACCGCACCATCCTCACGGGGCAGAAAAGTGATTGACATCACCCGCACCGCTACCTATTCTGATTCTGTTCGTCTCAAAATGCTGTGACACCCCGCGGCTCGTCCTCCCGGATCCGGCCCGACGCGGTGATCAGCGCCCCCGTTGGACGGTCGGCAGCACCCTCGCGCCGTCCGTCAGAAGCTGGAGAAACCATGAACCTGTCCTTGGACCTGCTGAGAAGATCGAGCACCATCGTCTGCCTCACAGCCATCGCCCTGGTCCTGTCCGCATGTGGGGGCGGCGGCGCAGGCTCTGACAACGGGTCCGGCAAGACCGCCGCGACCATCGGAACGACCGTCCAGCTGGACTCCCTCGACCCGCTCAGCTCGACCGGAGGCAGCTACACCTACCAGCAGCTGGTCCACGAGCCGCTCATCGGCTTCGACCCCGAGACCTTGTCGCAGGATGACTCGGGACTCGCGGTGAAGTACGGCTTCCGCGAGGGCGACCCCCTGAAGTTCGACATCACCCTCCGCGAGGGAGTCACGTTCTCCGATGGGGAGGCGGTCGATGCCGAGGCGGTCAAGGCGAGCCTCCTGCGCTACGTGGCGAAGGGTTCGCTCTACGGGCTCAAGGGGATCGTCGGCTCCGTCGACGTGGCCAGCCCGACCGAGCTCACGATCAACCTCACCCGCGAGTTCGCTCCGCTGCCCGAGCGCCTGTCCCTGGACGGCGGGCTGATCGTGGCACCGGCCACGATCAAGGAGTTCCCCGACGCCGATGCGCTGACCAAGGCAGTAGGTGCCGGGCCCTACGTCCTCGAACAGAACCGGCCGGGGGTCAGTGCGACATTCGCTCCCAACCCGAAGTACTGGAACAAGAAGGACGGTGCCAAGCTCAAGAAGCTGACGGTCCAGTACTTCGCCGACAGCGCCGCCATGATGAACGCCCTGCGCACCGATCAGATCGACGGTGCCACGTATGTGCCCAGCAGCGACGTCGCGGGCTTCAAGGGCAAGGACGACCTCACTGTCTACAACCGACAGTCCGTTGGTCTTGACTTCGTCTACCTCAACTGGGACAAGCCGGCGCTCAAGGACCCCCGAGTTCGGGAGGCCCTGAGCTACGCACTCGACCGCAAGACGCTCAACGACGTCATGACCGACGGATACGGCACCCCGGCGGCCCAGGTCGTCCCCAGCGACAGCCCCTTCTACGTCGACGACGTGACCACCTTCGATCACGACCCCGCGAAGGCCGAGCAGCTGCTCAGCGAGGCGGGAGTCAAGGACAAGGTCAACCTCGACTGCGTCTGGTACGCCGGTACCGGCTGGGAGCGGCTGCTGCCCGTGGTGATCGACCAGCTCTCCAAGGTCGGCGTCACCCTGAAGGCGCGACAGCTCAGCGTGGCTGAGGCCATCCCTGCCTACTTCAAGCCCGACGGCGCAGACTGCCTGCTGGGAGGCACCAGCGGGACGTTCGGAGTGTACGGAGCCCTGGCGCAGAACTCGGACAGCACGTCGTTCTTCACCGCCGCCAGCTCTGACAGCGGCGTGGACAGCGCTCTTGCCGCGTTCGAAACGGCCTACACGCCCGAGGCTCGGAATGCTGCCAGCAAGGGTTACTACGAGGCGATGCTCACGGCGGCACCGATGATCCTCGTCGACAACCGGGCCAAGATCGCCGTCATGGACAAGGGGCTGAAGGGCTACGCCCACAGTCCGCTGTCGTCATTGGTGCTGCGTCACCTCAGCTGGTGACAGACGTCATCGCGTAGGCATCGAAGCAGTAGCCCGGGGTCGACGTGGCCGTCGACCCCGGGTCCCCTCGGACCCCGGCCGCACCCAACGGAGAACACCTGATGCAGACCCGCATGATCTACCTCGCCCGACGCAACCCGTCGACGACTCACGACGAGTTCGTCGTGAACTGGCGCGAACACATCGCCCTCGGGGGGCAGTTCCCCTCCGTCTATCGCCGATTCACCGAAGTGGTCCAGTGCGATGTCATCGTCGACCCCGACCTGGCAGGGACCGATGCTGACGTCCCGGGCGGATTCGACGGCATCGAGATCGCCGCGGCGCGCGATCTGCCCACGTCGATCAGCGTGTGGCGCGACGAGGCCGCGCAGACCCACCTGGTGCCCGACGAGCGCCGCGTCTTCGCGACGATCGTGCAGGACCTGGCGCTCCAGGCGCTGGGCTCGGTGCTGATCGACGGACCGCGCACGCCGTACGTGCTCGCGCGGCTCCTGACCCGCGACCCCGGTCTCAGCCGCGAGGACTTCATCCGCGAGTGGTCCGCCGTACCGCTCCCCGACCACTCCACCGTCCGGCGCTACGCCCGCAACTACATCATCCTCGACCCCCCGGCGGGCGTGCCCTTCGACGGTGTCGACGAGGTGTGGTTCGACACGGCTGACGACATGGACGCCTACGTGGACCACGTCCATGGCAGCGACGACCCAGCCGAGACACGCCTGCTGAAGCAGACACCCATCTCGCTGCCGACGCGGGTGGGCATCGCCTTCCCGCCCCTGTCCACGTGATCCCGGAGGCGGTCATGTCGGCCGAGACCGCGCCGCGGACGGCGCAGGCCGATGTGCTCGAAGACATCCTCACCGCTCGACACAGCTGCCGAGGATTCCGGCCCGAGCCCGTCCCGGACGACGTCGTGCGCCGGATGTTCGATCTGGCTCAACGCACCCCGTCGTGGTGCAACTCCCAGGCGTGGCAGGTCCACCTCGCCGGCGGGACGGTGGCCAGCGCGCTCTCGGCTCGACTCCTCGAGCGGGTGGAGGACGGCCCGCCCGCCCCGGACATCCCGGGGCCGGCGAGGTACGAGGGCGTCTACCAGGAACGCCGGCGGTCGAGCGGTCTGGCCCTGTACGGCGCCCTCGGCATCGGTCGCGACGACAGCGAAGCCAGGCAGGAGCAGATGCTCGCGAACTTCCGGTTCTTCGGAGCGCCGCACCTGGCCGTCATCAGCTCCCCAGTCGCCCTGGGCACCTACGGCGTCATGGACTGCGGCGGCTACGTGGCCAACCTGCTCAATGCCGCCGCGGCGCTCGACCTCGGCGCGATCGCCCAGGCGGCCATCGCGATGTACGCCGACACGGTCCGCGACGAGCTGGGCATCCCCGAGGACCGCTCGGTCGTCTGCGGTGTCTCGTTCGGCTACGCAGATCCGGATCATCCGGCCAACTCGTTCCGCACCGATCGCTCGGACATCGACGACATCGTGGCCGGGCTCCCTGTTCGGACCAGCACGACAGGTCGCTCCCATGGGTGATCGCCTGAAGCACAAGATCGCGATCGTCACCGGGGCAGCGGGGGCCCAAGGACGTGCGACGGCCGAGCTGTTCGTCGAAGAAGGCGCTGTCGTCTATGCCTGCGACGTCGCCGCCGCCGACTACGCGATCGAGGGAGTGCACCATCGCCGGCTGGACATCGCGAGCGAAGCCGGCTGGACGGCGCTCGTCGAGGAGATCGTCGACACTCATGCGCGCGTCGACGTGCTGGTCAACAATGCCGCGGTCACGATGTCGGCCGTCAACATCGTCGACGTCTCGGTCGAGGAGATCGAGACAGTCCTGCGCATCAACGTCCTCGGGGCGACCCTGGGCACGCGCGCGGTCATCCCGTCGATGGTCGCCGGCGGGAGCGGCTCGATCGTCAACATCTCCTCCGCTCTCGCGAGGCACGCCGCACCCACGCTCGGGGCGTACCAGCTCTCCAAGGGGGCGCTGGGCGCGCTGACGCGTCACGTCGCGGTGTCCTACGCCGGCGCCGGGGTGCGTGCCAACACCATCCTGCCCGGGCGGGTCGAGACACCGATGCTCACGATGGGCCGCTCCGAGGAGTCGCTCCAGGCAGCCAGGGCAACCATTCCGTTGGGCCGATTCGCCGACCCGCGAGAGATCGCCTACAGCTCCCTGTTCCTCGCATGTGACGAGTCGAGCTACATCACCGGTGTCGAGCTGCTGGTCGACGGCGGGGCCACCGCATGACCCCGCCCGAACGACACCAGCCGCCCGAACGACACCAGGCCGACACCGGGCAACGCCCGCCGCCCCGTCCGCAGCGCGTCGGGGCGATACCTGCTCACCACCGAAGGATGTACTCATGATCGATCTCGCCACCATCAACCGGCCGGTCGCCGTCGTCACGGGAGGTGGGCGCGGCATCGGTGCGGCGACCGCCGAGGCGTTGGCCGGCGCTGGCTTCTGCGTCGCGGTCGTGGCCCGCTCGGAGCAGCAGATCGACGAGGTGGCGGCTCGCATCACCTCGACCGGAGGCACGGCCATCGCCGTGGCGGTGGACGCGACCGACGCCGCGGCAGTGGCCCGCGCCGCGGCCCTCATCGCCGACCGACTCGGACCCGTCGACGTCCTGGTCAACGCGGCCGGGGGGCGCTTCCCCGAGAACATCGGTCCGCTCTGGCTGTCACCGCCCGAGACGTGGTGGAGCGAGATCGCGGTGAACCTGCAGTCGGCCTTCCTGTTCTCGCACGCGGTGCTCCCGTCCATGGTCGAGCGCGGCTCGGGGTGCATCGTCAACGTCGGAAGCTACTTCGGCTACCAACCCAAGGCCTACCGCTCGGCCTACTCCGCGGCGAAGGCCGCCGTGCACACGATGACGGAGGTGCTGGCCACAGAAGTCGCCGAGCACGGTGTCACCGCGTTCACGCTCGACCCGGCCATGGTCAAGACGACGCTTCTGCTCGACAGTGCGGCATCCGACCAGGCCGCGCGGTGGACCCCCGAGGCGACAGATCTGCCTGAGGACGGATACACACCGGCCGCGGCCGTCGGCGACTTCGTCGTGCGGCTGGTCCTCGGTGCCGCCGACGGCATGAGTGGACGGGTCGTCCGCGTGCACAGCGACCTCGAGGCGATGGACGAGCGCAGCGAGGAGATCCGGCGCGATGAGCACTACGTGCTGCGCATGACGAAGGCGCCCGGCATCGTCGAGTCCGATCCGTCGGACCTCTACCGGTAGATCGCGAGCGGCACCCGGGGGGAGACGCTCGGCCTCACGCGAACCGTTCGGCGCGCGCGACGTAGCCGACCCACTGCTGTGGCCGGTCGATGAGCTCGTGCCAGGCGGACGGGTCACGGGCGACCTTCTGCTCCAGGTCGTACTCGCTCCCCCACCACAGCTCGCGGACGCCGACGGCGAAGGCTCCTTCAGTGGTGCCCGGAACGGGACGGCACCGCACGTGGCGCAGAGCCCCCAGCCGTTCGCCCAGCTCGAAGTCGTCCTCTCGGTCCCACGGCTGGTCACCGCTCTGCTCGATGAACTGCAACAGCTTGATCGTCGTCGGCAACCGTCGTTCGTCCCACGCCGCCTCGGCGGCGGGGAGCGGCTCACGGTGATCCGGGCCCGACTTGAGCACCTCCTCCTCGGCGATCACGAAGGCCAGGTGCTCCACCTCCGCGAGCTGCGGCTCGTCCGGACCGATGTGGGCGATGTAGATCGGGTCGGTCCGCACGTTCAGCGCGTCGTCGAGACTGTCGAACCAGATCTCGGAGCAGCCCTCGAACCTCGTCTGGCGGTCGTCGATCAGCTCGCTGTGGATCTGGTGGCTCTGCACGTAGTCGCGCATCGACGAGATGGTCATGCCGATGGTCCCGTGGGGGTACCGGTAGTGGTCGTGGAACTCACGAGCGGACATTCCCGGACGACGCGGGATCGCCCCGAACAGCTTGACCCTGGACATCTCAGACCGCCTCCTCGTGGCCGTGCGCCGCTGCCTCGCCAGGTGGGCGCCTGTCGGAGTCGACCACGACGTACTCCTCGGTGAGATACACCTTCGACCTCGCGGCATCCACCAGATGCTCCTCGTCGGGTCTGATGAAGCTGAGGTACGACTCGCTGGAGGTCATCCGCGTCATGTCGTCCATCGATGCGAAGTGCGCCTCCATGATGCCGTCGAAGTCGAGATCGTCGGTCGGCAGACCCACGTCACCGAACTCGTCGGACGCCTGCTCCGCCCCGGCGATCATGTAGTTCTGGACGTAGCGCTGCATGCACGACGAGACCTCGGGCAGCTCACGGACCAGCCGCGCATGGACGTGGCGCCAGTGCTCGTCGAACTCCTCGCGGGTCAACGCGGGGTTGCGCTTGATCAGGACGATCATCTTGATCATGGTGGTGTCCTTTCGTGGGGCTTGCTGTCGTGGGGCTTGCTGTCGTGGGCCGTGCCGTCAGATCGGGGCCGGCGAGGTCGCCGCGCGAATGCCTTCTGGATCCCAGTAGTAGGCACGAACCCGGCGGATGAGACCGTCCTCGAGCTCGAAGACCTCCATGAAGTCCATCTCGATCTCGACACCCGTGGCCGCCGCCGTCGCCGTGAAGCGGACCTCCTTGAACACGCGGTTGCCCTCGACGGCCAGCTCGTAGGGATAGGGCGCGTCGACCCACCGCGTCCACGTGCGGCCGGCTGCCTCCATGAGCCCGAGAAATCCGTCCCGTCCGTGATACTCACCGGCGTAGGGAAGCCCCGGCTGCTCCACGAGGTCGAAGTCGGGATGGATCAGCTCCGAGGCGGACACCATGTCGCCCGAGTTGACCAGCCGCAGGAAGCTCTCGATGGTCTCGATCTGATCCTTGGGTGACATGCGTGCTCCCGTTCGAGTCGTGAAGGTTGGGCCGACAAGCCAGGCATTCGCTGCCGCGCGGCATCACACCGCGCGGCATCGGCTGGCCTCAGCCGTTCAGCAGGTCAGCACTCGCATAGATCGACTTGTACTCGAAGTAGTTGTCGAGGCCGACCGAACCGAGCTCACGACCCACGCCGCTCGCCTTCACGCCGCCGAAGGGGGCGTTCATGTCGAGTCCCCAGTAGTTGATGCCGACCGCTCCCGTCCGGATCTGCCGGGCCACCTCGATGGCGTGCTGCTCATCAGCGCTCCACACGACACCTCCGAGGCCGAAGTCGCTGTCGTTGGCGAGGCGCAGAGCCTCGACCTCGTCGTCGTAGGGGATCACGGCGATGACGGGTCCGAAGACCTCCTCGCGCGCCAGCCGGTCGCCGTTGTCGACGTCGGCGAAGATGGTCGGCTCGACGTACCACCCGCGGTCGAGTCCGGCGGGACGCCCACCTCCCGTGATCAGGCGGGCGCTGGTCTGCCTGGCCGCCTCGATGTGCTCGTTGATCCGGGCCAGGTGATGCTTGCTCGCCATCGGCCCCATCGTGACGGCCGGGTCGAAGGGATCGCCGATCACCTGATCGGTGCACCACGTCTTCAGCGTCTCGACGACGTCGTCGTAGCGCGACCGCGGTGCGAGGACGCGCGACGCGGTCGTGCACGTCTGGGAGTTGTTCATGAACGACGATGCACCGATACCGGCGTAGAACGTCTCCATGCTGGCGTCCTCCAGCACGATCGATGCGGACTTGCCGCCGAGCTCGAGGATGACGTGCTTCAGTCCTCGGCCAGCCGCCTCGCCGACCTTGCGGCCTGCCTCGGTCGAACCGGTGAACGCGACCTTGTCGACACCCGGGTGGCTCACCAGCGCCGCACCTGCCTCGCGTCCACCGAGGACGATGTTGAGCACGCCGGCCGGGAGACCGGCGTCGCGCGCCGCGTCAGCCAGGACGTAGGAGTCGAGAGCCGTCTCGGGAGAGGGCTTGAGCACGACCGTGCAACCCGCCGCCAGCGCGGGTGCGACGTTGAACATCGCGATCGAGTGCGGGTAGTTCCACGGGACGATGACGGCGGCCACGCCCAGCGGCTCCTTGCGCACGATCGTCGAGCCGAACATGCTCGGCTGGACCTTCTCGAGCTCGACGTCCAGCACCAGGTCGGCGTAGTAGCGGATCTGCATGGCCGGTGCCTGGCCGTTCAGGATCGTCGACATGCCGATCGTGGTACCGATCTCGCGGGTCACGAGCTGAGCGGTGAAGTCCGACCTCTTCTCCAGCTCGTCAGCGAACCGGTGGAGCGCAGCCGAACGCTCCTGGAGCGTCATCCGGGGCCAGGGCCCGCGGTCGAAGGCGTCCCGGGCGGCCCGGACCGCAGCGTCCATGTCGGCTTCGGTGGCCATCGCGGCCACTGCGATGACCTCCTCGGTGGCCGCATCGATCGCATCGTGAAGTTCGCCGCCGGCCGGGGCGACCCACTCGTTGTTGATGAAGAACTGAGGCCTGCCGAGTTCCGTCTCGTTCGCCGTCGTGCTCATGTCGTGTCTCCGGTTCTTGAAGGGGTGAGGGGCAGGGTGCTCAGTCGAACGTGATGACGCCGCGGATGTTGACCCCGGCGTTGAGGTCCTCGTAGGCGCGGTGGACGTCGTCGAGGCGGTACTTCGTCGTCACGAGCTCGTCGAGCTTGAGCTGACCGGCGCGGTACATCTCGATCTGTCGGGGGATATCGGCACGCGGGTTGCACGCGCCGAAGAGAACGCCCTGGATCCGCTTCTGCAGGAGCGTCAGCTCCATCGCGCTGATCGGGATGCCGACCTCACCGAACGGCATAATGCCGGTGACGACGACCGTGCCGCCCTTGCGGATGGCGGCGAAGGCATCGGCGATGTGCTCCCCGTGGACGACGCCGATGCTGACGATGGCGGAGTCGGCACCCTGCCCGTTGGTGATCGACTGGGCGTAGGCCGTGGCCTCGGCGATGTTGTCGTAAACGTGGGTGGCGCCCATGGTCAGCGCGTTGTCCCGCTTGAACTTGACCGGGTCGACGACGATGACCGTGGTGGCTCCCGCGATCTTGGCGCCCTGCACGGCGTTCGAGCCGATGCCACCGGCACCCATCACGATGACGACGTCACCGGCCTTGACCTCGGCCCCGTTGAAGGCGGACCCGAGCCCGGTGCCGACGCCGCAGCCGAGCAGGCACAGCTTGTCGAGCGGGAGGTCCTTGTCGACCTTGATCGCCGAGTGGGTGGAGACGACCGTGTACTCCGAGAGCGTGCCGATCGAGCAGCTCTGACCGACTCCCGTGCCGTCGGGCAGCTTCAACCGGAAGTCTTCGGGGTCGTCGAGCCGCGAGCCGAACATCAAGAAGGCACCGATGTTGCAGAGGTTCGTCAGGCCCATGGCGCAGAAACGGCACTCGCCACAGCTCGGGATGAACGAGAAGATGACGTGGTCGCCCACCTCGAAGCCCTCCGTGCCCGGGCCGACCTCCTCGACGATGCCACCGCCCTCGTGACCCGTGATGATGGGCATGTGCCCCGGGGGCATGTCGCCGGTCTGCATGTGGTCGTCAGAGTGGCACAGCCCCGCGGCGACCATCTTGACCAACAGCTCACCGTGGCGGGGAGCGTCGAGCTCGAGGGTCGCGATCTCGAACTTGCCGGGGGACTCACGGATGATGGCGGCTCGTGTCTGCATGGTGTTCTCCTTCGGTGGTGCCGGGCGGTTCGCGGCGGCGGGGGGGATGACGACGGTGCGATCACGCGACGTCGGTGTTGTCTGATGAAGCTGTCGGGACGGCGGGACTGCCGTTGTCTCAGGCAGGCACGGATGCTGCCTGGCTCCCCTCGCGCACACCGGGCGTGAACCTGATGGGCATGCTCGTCGGGCCTGTTCCTGCCGGCACGTCGGGGTAGTCGTACCAGCCGACCGGGCCGGCCAGCTCCATGTCGGGGATGCGACGGATCAGCTCGCGGAACATGATCGCGAGCTCGAGCCGCGCCAGGTGGACGCCTGCGCACAGGTGACGCCCGGACCCGAAGGCCAGATGTGGATTGGGCGAGCGCCGGATGTCGAAGACGTCGGGGTCCGCGAAGACCTCGGGGTCGCGGTTCGCGGCGCCGTAGAAGCCGACGACCTTGTCGCCCTTGCGGATCGTCTTCCCGCCGAGCTCATAGTCGCTGGTCGCGGTACGACGCTGGTACACGATCGGCGGGTTGAAGCGCAGCATCTCCTCGACCGCCTGGGGGATCAGCGAGGGGTCCGCGACCAGCTCGGCGTAGACGGACGGCGCCTTGATCAGCTCCCACATGCCCGTGGCCACCAGGTTGCGCGTCGTGTCGCTGCCGCCATTGACCATCAACAGGAAGTCGAGCGTGAACTGGAGCTCGTCGACATCCTCGTGCCCGTCCCACCCACCGTTGGCCATGCGTCCCATCCAGTCATCGGTCGGGTTGCCCTTGCGGTCGACGAATGCGCGGTGCGCCGCCTCGAACACGATCGCGGCCGCCTCCGCTCCCGGACCGTCGGTGATGCTGATGCCGCGCACGAGGATCTCGGCTGCCGGGAAGAGTCGCTGCGCCTCGTCGCGGGTGATGCCCATGACGTCGGCGATGACGAAGCTGGCCAGCGGCCCCGACAGGTCCTCGACCAGGTCGCACTCACCGCGCTCGATCACGCCGTCGATCACCCCGGTCACGAGCTCGTCGAGGTGCTCGCGCTGCGACCGCACCGGGATGGGCTGGAGCTCGACGGTGAAGAACCGCCGGTGCTGGGTGTGGCCCGGCGGGTCCTCGAACAACAGGTGCTTGTGGTTCTCGTCGCCGAAGACCATGTCGTCGTTGATGACGATGGTGGGCTCGTTGGCGAAGACGTCGGACTTGGTCTCCATCTCCTTGACATGCGCATGGCGCGTCAGGGCCCAGAATCCCTTGCCGTTCGGCTCGTCGTGCCAATGGACAGGGTCGTTCTCGCGCAGCCAGCGGAACTGGTCGTACGGCTGGGTGTAGCTGTAGTTGGTGGGGTCGAGGAGGTCGATCTTCACAGCGTGCTCCTTGGCAGGCTCGGCCGGCGGGGCGTCGATGACCGAGCCGGGCGGCTCGACTGTGACGCACACTACTTATACTAGCCGTCTCAAAATTACTGTCAACCACAATTGGCATCAGAATCGAGTGGTCGAACGCCCCCGCCACGCACCGCCCGACCGCGTGGCTTCACGAGACCATGCGGATCGCCTGCAGGGGGCACGCATCGGCAGCCGTCTGCGCTCCACGCGCCGCATCGGGATCCAGATCAGGCGATACATACTCGGATTCCGCCTCGTCCCTGAAGACCAGCTGACCGTCGTCGCGAAGCTCGAACTGATCTGGTGTCGTGAAGGCGCAGATGCCGTAGCTCTCGCACAGGTCCAGGTTCACGACAAACTTCACGACTGTCTCCTCAGCTCGACATGGACCACTAGTTGTGATCCTAATGATGTTGTCGAACAGTATAATGATGCTGGCCGTATCAAAACTCTCAGCCGGGGAGCGGCGCACAGACGGAGACACCCATGACGCACGTCATCACCCACGACTGCTGCAACGACGGCTCCTGCATCACCGTGTGCCCGGTCCAGTGCATCCGTCCCCGTCCCGGAGACGCCGACTTCACGACCGCCGAGCAGCTGTACGTCGATCCCGAGTCGTGCATCGACTGCGGAGCGTGCCTCGACGCATGCCCCATCGACGCCGTGCAGGCCGACTACCTGCTGCCCGCAGACCTGAGTCATCTGCTCGAGCTCAACGCCGAGTACTTCGTCGATCACCCGATCACCGACAACATGCCCGAGCCCGACGTCTACCGCAAACCACCGGCCGATCGCGAGCCACTGCGCGTCGCCGTCATCGGATCCGGGCCGGCTGCCTGCTACCTCGCCGACGAGATCTCCCAGATCCGCGGCGCCTCGGTGTCCCTCTTCGAACGCCTGCCCGTGCCATTCGGTCTCGCTCGCGCGGGCGTGGCACCAGACCATCCGTCGACCAAGCGCATCGTCGAGCGGTTCCGCGACGTCCTGCTGCGGCCACACGTGGAGTGCTTCTTCAACGTCGAGGTCGGCGCGCACGTCTCGGTCGACGAGCTGCTGCGGTATCACCACGCGGTGGTGATAGCGACGGGAGCCACGAGCGACGGACGGATCCACGTCCCGGGCGAGACCCTCGCCGGATCGCACTCGGCGCGGGAGCTCGTCGGTTGGTACAACGGCAGCCCGGATCATGCCGACGACACCTATGACTTCGACACCGCACGAGCTGTCGTGATCGGCAACGGCAACGTCGCGCTCGACGTGGCGAGGGTGCTGGCCCGTGACCCCGAGCACTTCACCCGGACCGACATGGCCGATCACGCGATCGAAGCACTCCGGCACAGCGCGGTGCGTGAGGTCGTGGTCGCGGCTCGCAGGGGGCCGGCGCACGCCGCGTACAGCACGGGCGAGCTCCGAGCGCTCGCCCGGATCGAGGGTGTCGACCTCCTGGTCTCCCCCGACGAGCTCACGGGGTCTGAGGAGACCGCGCTGTGGCGCCACGACGTCCTCCGTGCCGCATCGGACCGCACTCCGTCCGAGGGCAACCGGCGGATCGTCCTGCGGTACGGGCTCACGCCGACCTCCATCGACGACGACGGCAACGGGCGTGTCCGGTCCATCACCTTCAGCAGGGCCGACGGCAGCCCCGAGACGCTGGAGACCGGGCTCGTGCTGCGTGCGGCGGGCTACCGAGGACTTCCCTTCAGCGGTCTGCCGTACGACGAGGGTCGTGGGACGGTGGCCAATGAGCGTGGTCGCGTCACGGACCCCGAGACCGGCACGGCACACGCGGGGGTCTACTGCTCGGGGTGGATCAAGCGTGGCCCGTCCGGGGGCATCGGCACCAACAAGGTCGATTCGGCCGAGACCACGGAGGCGCTGTGGGCCGACTACGTCGCCGGCCGACTGCACGAGCCGCAGGGCGATCAGGCCGAGCTGGCTGCTCTCGTCGCGGAGCGCCAGCCGGCAACGGTCGACAAGGACGCGTGGCTTCGCATCGATGCCGCCGAGCGGTCGCGAGGGCGTGCGGCCGATCGACCGCGGGTGACCTTCGTGCGGGTCTCGGAGATGCTCGCCACCGCTCACGCTCCGCGCTGACACTGCGTCTCAGCGGAGGCAGGCCTCGATCTCGGCCTCCGCGAGTGCCGACGCCTCGGCGATGGTCAGGGCCACGCCGCCGGCCTTGATGATCCTCGCCCTTCCGCGGCGCAGATCGTCGCGGTAGCGGGCATCGATCACGTCGAACTCGAGATTCTTGACGTAGATGCGCAGACGGTCGCGCAACGCGTTGTCCGCGGCCTCCACCACGGCCGGCAAGGCACTGGTCTGGACGAGCAGCGAGTGCGCGACCCCACGGAGCCCCGGGTCGTGCAGGCCGAGGAGAACCTCGTGCTCGGAAGCGCGGATGATGTGGTCCTTCCACCAGTCGAACGCGTCGTCATCCTCGACGACCGCCAGCTCCACGTGCGGGACCGCGAGGGTGGTCGCCAGGGTCTCGACGGACGTCCGCAGATACGTCTCGTACTCGTCGGCGCCCAGGTGCGATCGCACCGATCTCATGGCCGCTCGCGCATCGGTGGCCGAGAAGCAGTACCGACGGACACCGTGCACCGATGAGTCGAGCAGCGCGTGCTCGTACGCGAAGACCCGGAACGGATTGGTCAGCGCACCGCCCGGCGAGCTTGCCAGCGCCTCGGCGTCGCTGGCCTCGAAGGCCCAGGTCGGCGTCAACCGTCGTCCCCGTGTGACGTCGCAGTACACGTTCGACCCGTGGAACCACTCGGGCAGGAGCGGACCCGGTCGACGCGAGTACGAGATGCTCACGCCGGTCGGCTGCGCCTGGCGCAGGAACCGGTGCGCGTCGAGATGCGTCATCGACTCGGTGAAGCGCACCAGCGGTGCCGGGCTCGTCATGCCGATGCGATACGCCGCTTCGTGGAGCCGTCCCGGCCAGTCGTCACCCCACACCTCTCGCGCAGCGTGGGCGATCCCGCTCGCCACGGCGGACCCGTCTCTGAGGTGCTGGGTGCCGACCGTGGCAGCACCCAGCAGGCCGAGCACGACGGATGACGCAGAGTCGAAGCCAGAGTGGCCATGGGCCGAGGTGACGACCAGACCCAGCGAGGTGACCAGCTGGCCGAACGAGGTGTCGACGTCGAGGCGGAATCTGGGTTCCAGCTCTGCCAGAAGCCGCTCGCCCTCCGCCGAGAGCTCCTTGTGCCGGTTGCCCGCGTCCATCGCTGCGACGACGAACTCCCGCAGGACGTGCGGTTCCTCGGGGCGCAGCGGGACGTCGACGTCGAGGAGCTGATCCAGATCGTCGGCAAGTCTCGCGACCGACGGATCCTTGGTGAGCTCGAGGAACTGCATCAGCTCGTGGCGCCGATCCGCGCCGAAGTGTGGTGGCGTCCGCTGGTGGGCGGCTATCGCCACTTCGGCGAGAGAGACCTGTGCTCGGTTGCGCACCCCTGGATACGTGCTGACGAGACCCTTCCTCGCCCACTGGTTGACTGCCTGTCGACTCACCCCGACCGAGCGCGCGGCGTCGGCCTGGGACACCAGGTCTGCGGGCACCTCGACGGAGTTGTTCGGGCTGCGCAGTCGTTCCGCCGCGCGCTCGAGGGCCCGGATCAGCTCGGGTACGGGGACCGCACCGCTCTCGGCAAGGCTGACCGCGAGGCGCTCGACCGCGTCGGAGACCTTCTCCACCCTGTTGTCCATGGTTGTCGCACTCTACTGACCCCGCGGCACCCGAGCATCGTGACCCTTTTGTCAATGGCGTCACTTGACGGCAGCTGATCGGGTCCGTACGGTCTGATGTGACGCAGGCAACACGGAGAGGTAACGAACGTGAGCACGAGGCAGCCCCCATCGATGATCGACCTCGCACGCCGGGCGGCAGCGCTGATCCCCGAGCCCCCCGCCGATGTGGTGAACCAGATCGAGTGGCGCGAGCTCGTGTGGGAGACCGCGCGGCGCCTGGCCGACCGCGGACCGTCGGTGCGCGAGATGCCGGGTCACCTCGACGCCGCTGTCGAGTTCGACGGCTCGTCCGAGCACCTCCTCCAGCTTGCGGCGATGTTCCAACGATGTGGTGCTTCGTCGACGACGTCCTCCACCCCACGGTCGACGAGGCTTCCGCACCCTCTCTGACCGCCGGTCTGCAGCGTCGACGCCCTTCGGTCCCTAATGATCGATTTGGTACATAGCACCATGAGTGTGATATCTACTTGACAAGGCTCTTCAGCGAGAGCTCGTACGAGTGGTCAGGCACCGATGAGCCCGCTCTCGTACCTGCACACCGACGTCGGGATGTTCACACCATGCACAGGGACGCAACGGCCAGGAGCCGCATCAAGGAGTACTTGCGCAGCCACGGACCGGTCGAGGACCCGTCCGGCCACGCCACGCGAGTTCTGCGCCAGGCCGTCGACTACCAGGGTTCTGCGGTC
Organism: Aeromicrobium fastidiosum; assembly: GCF_017876595.1. NCBI lineage: Bacteria > Bacillati > Actinomycetota > Actinomycetes > Propionibacteriales > Nocardioidaceae > Aeromicrobium > Aeromicrobium fastidiosum. The sequence goes on from NZ_JAGIOG010000001.1 coordinate 561,049, forward strand.
GCCTTCATCCAGATGCTCGCCGCCATGGACCGGGACGGGGAGCTCGAGCGGACCATCGTGGGCAAGCGAACCTACCGCGTCGAGGGGCTCGCCGACTCGGCCAGCGCGCTGGTCCCCGTGCACAGCAGCGACCCGTCAGCTGGCGCGCCTGTGGCCCTGATCGACTATGAGCGACTCGCCAAAGCCATCGTGAGCGAGCTCGCCGATCGGCTGTCCACGCCCTCCGGCAGCGGCTCGCCGGCTGTGAACCACATGCCGTCCCAGAGCACGAACACCGCGGCCGCGGAGCGCGCCCGGCTCGTGCAGGAGCGCGACGACTACGCCGCCCGCCTCCACGAGGCACGCCACCGCCTGGACGAGCTGCTCGGCGACGAGCCGGCCGCGGGAGAGGCCCGCCTCGACGACGCCTCGCCGCTGTTTCGAAAGCCCGCGAACTTCAGCTCGTGAGGCCTTGCGTCGCGCGATCGGCTCCTGACCCCGCCACCTGCGGGCGCGCGCCAAGGGCGTCCCTATGATGCTCGACCATGGACACACCATGACTACATCCACACATGCAGGTGAACCGCAGGAAGCTGTCCCACCAGGTCTGCGCTGGGCGGTGAAGCGCAGCTTTCTCGACTACGTCGCGCGTCTGCCCGACGGCCGAGTGAGCACGACGGACGGCGTGACGCACACCCCTGACGGCGAGTTCCTCTGGGCGGCGGCGGACCGTCACGAGGATGTTCCCGAGGCGGCAGACCGATCGCTCGGATTCGTCGGAGACCTCCGGTATGGCGGACACGGAGGCCTGCTCTTCGTACGTCTGGCCGATCCGTGCGTGACGCTGCGCGGCGGCGTGGGCACCGTGTCGGTCGCCGACACCTTCGACGAGACCCACCAGATGCTCGTGCCCCTGGTCACCTTCGATGTCACCCGATGGGATCAGCAGCCCGGCGTCGAGATCATGCGGGCCGACACCGTTCGGCTCACCGCTCGGGGCGCGACGATGTTCAACATGGTGTATCCGGCAGGAGAGCTGTTCGAACCGATCACGATGACGTGGCCGGTCGATCGACCGGGCGGCGCGTGAGATCGGGCTCGACGACCCAGCTCAGTGCGTGAAGTCGGGGGGAACCGCTCGGCTGATCTCGCGGGCGAGATCCTCGGTGCTCATCGGCGCGTCGTCGGCCAACCACCACCGGATGATCGCCATGACCCCGGCCGCGAACATCCGCGACGCCACCTCGGGATGAGCCGACTCCCGCTGAGCGCGCAGGTACTCGCGGGCGCGCTCGGCCAGGGCCTCCTCTGCCGCGACAGCGGATCGGCTGCCGCCGGTCAGGATCTGGCGGTAGACAGGACGCCGCTCGCCGATGAAACCCAACACGTAGGCCATGGCCTGCTCGCTGAGCTGCGTACCCGTCAGCCGGTTCTCGACCCGGGCGGTGAAGTAGATCGTCGACCCGGTGTCGAACTCCTCGACGAGCGCGGCGACTGCCAGCTCGTCGACTCCTGCGAAGTGGATCCTCAGCTCGGCCACCGTGCACGCGGCCAGCTCGACGACCCGGTGCAGGAGCAGCCCGGACTCGGCATCGAGGCTCGCGTCCCGGAACGCGGCGATCAGCCGCGTTCGCGAACGCCGCCCGTCAGCCTCGCTGGTGTGCATCATCGGTCGGCTTGCCTCCCTGGCCGGTGCCGGCGATCGGTCGGGTCATCGTAGCCCTCCGCGCCGGTATCTGGACATGCCCGCCCGGCAGTGGTCGTCGACGGGTCAGTGCTGACCGAAGCGGACTCCCGGGAACAGGCCCGAGGCGACCCCGGTGCGGAGAACCGCGGGCGCTCCCCCGGCCACGACGTTCGTGACGGCATCACGGTGGATGCGCTGGATCGCGAAGTCCGTGGTGACTCCGAGCCCGCCGTGCAGCTCGAGCGCCTTGAGCGTGATCTGCGGACCGACCGTGGCCCCGAAGAGCTTGGCCTGCGTCACCTCTGCCAACCGGGGGAACCTGCCCTCGACGGCGGTGGCCGCAGCGCGGTAGGCGAGGAGCCGCAAGGCCTCGATCTGCACCCACATGTCGGCCAAAGCGTGATGGACCACCTGGAACGCGACGAGCGGCTTGCCGAACTGCTCGCGCTGGAGCACGTAGCTCGAGGCCTCGTCGTAGGCCGCCTCGCTGAAGCCGAGCCAGAACCCGCAGTTGTGCAGACGCTCGAGGTTGAACGCGGTCATCAGCCGACCGAACTCTCCCGGAGCGCAGATCAGGTCGTCGACGCCGACCCGGACGTCCTCGAGGATGAGGTTGCCGTGGGCGATGCCTCGATCGCCCAGGAACCGGGGGCCACGCTCCACCGTCACGCCGGGCAGCTTGGCGTCGACCATCACCGCGCCGATTCCCTTGGCTCCCGGCACGCCGTCGAACCTGACGAACGTCGCGTTCAGGTCGTTGACGTTCGAACCGGTGACGAAGCTCTTCGTGCCGTTGAGGACGAACTCGTCGCCATCGCGCTCGGCCGTCGTGACCAGATCGGTGAGCGCCGACCCGGCCCCGGGCTCGGTCAGGGCGATGTTGCACGCCCGGCGGCCCGACACGATGTCGGGGAGGTACCGATCACGCGCCTCCTGCTTGCCGATCAGGAGCATCGAGGGGCCGGGCCCGCTGGTGGCGAACACCGGCTCTGCCGGCAACCACGACTGGGACATCCTGAACAGGGCCTCGACCGTGATCAGGTACTCGAGCGCTCCGCCCCCGAGCCCCCCGTGCTCCCGCGGGATGGCGACCGCGAGCAGACCAGCCTCGGCGACCCGGTCGAAGATGTGCCGGTACGGGGCCTCGTCGCTCTCGTCCCAGTCGCGTGCATCGTCGCGGAACGACCGACCCACTTCTTCGGCGGTGGCCTGGAGCTTCACCTGCTCCGGAGTGAGATCTAGATCCATGTGCCCAACACCCTCGTCATTAGTGAGATCAGTTGTCGCAGAATATGTGGGGCTCGGTCGCGAGTCAAGTACTCATTGTGAGACACGCAGATGCTTAAATGTGATCGACGCCGACCCGATGGCGTCGCCGAAGCGGAGGCACAGCCATGGTCAGCACCTCGGACTTGCTGCATCACACCCGGCGGGGACCCGTCACGCTCCTCACCATGAATCGCCCGGAGCGACGCAATGCACTGACCGCCGACCTCCTGGACCGCGTGCGCGAGGCCATGCAGATCGCCGACGGCGAGCCCGAGACCCGAGCGGTGGTGTTGACGGGCGCTGGCGGCTTCTTCTCCTCGGGCGCTGACCTGCGCGGCGAGTCGTTGGGAGCCGAACGCGTGCTGCGAGACCACTACGAGCCGTTGATCACGACGATGGTCGGCCTGGGCGTGCCCATCGTCGCGGCCATCGACGGGTTCGCCGTGGGTGCCGGAGCGTCGATCGCGCTGGCCTGCGACTTTCGCGTCATGGCCTCGGACGCCTTCGTCTACGTTCCCTTCGCGGGCATCGGCCTGATCCCCGATGCCGGACTGACGTGGCTCCTGCCCCGCACGGTCGGCGCAGCTCGCGCGGCCCAGATCTGCATGCTCGACGAGCGAGTCGATGCCGCCACGGCACACGCGTGGGGCATCGCCACCGCGGTGGCCGAGACGACCAGCAGCCTCGACCGGGCCCTCGAGCTGGCCACCGCCCTCGCCGCCCGCAGCAGCAGCCTCGGTGCCGTCAAGGCAGCGCTCGCCACGTCGTGGACCCGCGACCTCGCCGACCACATGGTCTTCGAACGCGAGGTTCAGCAACGCCTCCAGGCCCTGCCGGACTATCCGGCCGCAGTGGCCGCCTTCCGAGAACACCGCCCACCGACCTTCGGTCCGCGACCGGTCCCGGGTCCCACCCATCGAGGAGAACTGACATGACCGAGCACCACATCGAGGTCGAGGACGGCGTCTCGCTGTTCGTGCAGGACGTGGGACACGGACGACCTGTCGTGTTCCTTCACGGCTGGGCGCTCGGCCACGAGCTGTGGGACCGCCAGGTTCACGAGCTCGCCACCCACGGCCGGCGAGCTGTCGCGCTCGACCTGCGCGGACATGGCGCATCGTCGAAGCCGCTGACCGGCTACGGCGTCGAACGCCTGGCGGCAGACGTCATCGCGGTGATCGAGTCGCTGGAGCTCGAGAAGATCGTGCTCGTCGGGTGGTCGATCGGCGGACTCACGGCCTTTCGAGTCGCCGCCGAACGTCCCGACCTGCTGGAGCGCCTGGTGCTGGTCGGCTCCAACGGCGTGGCCGCCTCCAAGGTCCCCGGGCTTCCGTTCGGTGCCCCTGCAGCGAGCGTCGAGGGACCGGTGATCGCTGCCGAGCTGGCCGACCGGGTCGCTTCGCGCGAGGGTCACATACGGCGTACCGTCCTGCCGACGGTCTCCGACTCGACCTTGCAGTGGTTGCTCGCTCTCACGATGCGAGTCCCGGTCTGGGCAGGTGTCGACGGACTCAAGACCATCCTGAACACGGACCAGGTCAGTGCGGCTGCGACGCTGGCCGTCCCGCTGGTCCAGATCATCGGGGACCAGGACCCCACGCTCTCGGCTCGCGCCGCACAGTGGCTCATCGACACCGTGCCGGACGCGCGCCAGCTGACCGTCCCCGACTCCGGTCACTTCCCCATGGTCGAGAACGCCGAGGTCTTCGCCTCCACCCTGCTCGCAGCGGTCTCCATCGACCAGGGGTCGTGAGACCTCGTCCTCGGGCTCAAGCCGACCGGTTCGATCAGAGCTCGAGCACGAGGCGCCCACGAACACCTCGCTCGTAGTCGCCCCGAACTCCCTGCCACGAGGCAGCACGATGTCAGCGCCCAGACCGCGCACGAGCTCGACACCGGCATCGGCATCGGCCGCTTCGGCGACGATCCGCAGCCCTTCGGCAGCAGCGAGCTGGACGGCATACCCGCCGACGGCTCCGGCCGCGCCAGTCACCGCGAGCACCCCTCCTGCGGGCAGCTCGAGGGCGTCGAGGGCGTCGAGGGCACGGCGGGGCCCGACTTCTCAGCGTCGGTGAAGCCACCGCCGGCCCGGGTGATCAGGTCGATCAGGTTGACGGTCGCCGCGCGCACTCGGGTCAGTCTCCGCCCAGTAGGTGCCCGGCAGCGATCCAGGCCAGGGCCATGACGGGTGCCGCCGAGTTGCCGCTGACCTGATGGGGCAGGACCGACGCGTCGATGACCCGCAACCCTTCGACTCCGCGCACACGGAGCCGCGAGTCGACGACGTCATCGTCGCGCGCGCCCATCGCGCACGAACCGACCGCGTGGTAGATCCCGCTCCCGTGACGGCGCGAGTAGGCGACGACCTCGTCGTGGGTCGAGACGCTCGGGCCGGGGAAGACCTCGTCGCGGACCCAGTCGGCCAGCGGTGATGTTGCCACGATCTCGCGGGCGTGGTCGAGAATCGACCCGGTGGCCGCACGCTCCGCCTCGTCGTCGAGGTAGCGGGGCGACACGACAGGAGGCGTCGAGGGGTCGGCCGAGGCAACGTGGACCGACCCGGTCGATGTCGGCCGCAGCGCGTAGCCCGTGAACAGCAGCCCCGAGTATCGAGCGAGGCGCATCTGCTCCGAGGTCGCGTCCAGTGCCATCGGCACCCAGACGCCCTGGACGTCTGGCCGCTCCACGTCCGGCGACGACCTGAACGCGCTGACGACGTCATAGCCGCTCGTCGCGATCGGACCCCTGCGGGTCGCGAGGTAGCGGGCCCCGGCGATGGCCTGCTTGGGCAGCGAGTTGAGCCTCTCGGTCGGTCCGTGGCGACCGTCGAAGCGAACCTGCATGCTGACGGCTCGCTGCTCGATGACTCGCTCACCGACCTGGGGGCTCTCGACGACCTGGGCGATGCGGGCCTCGTGCAGCACGTCGCCTCGACCGATCCCCGACCGTTCGAGAAGGGCGGGGCTCTCGACCGTGCCCGCGGCGACCAACACCTCACGGCTGGCTCGCAGCTCGAGTCGGTCGTGCCCGTGTCGCACGACGACCCCCGCTGCACGGCGACCTTCGAGCAGGATGCGCTCGACGCGTGCGCCCGTCATGATCGCCAGGTTGGGACGGCACCGGACCGGGGCAAGGAACGCCGATGCGGCGCTGACCCGTCGGCCGCCGCTGATCGTGGCAGGCGTGAAACCGATGCGCTCGTCGTCGGAGTCGTTGAAGTCTGCTGTCGGGCGCAGACCCCGACTGCCGGCGGCCTCCAGCAGCGCCGCGGTGACCTCGTCGCCATGGGTCGCGATCGAGACCGCGAGAGGGCCGCCCTGCATCTCGTCGTAGGCTCGGGCGAACGCCCGGCTGCCCCAGCCCGGGTTGCCGGCGGACTCCAGGGCGTCGAAGTCGGCGGCGGCCCCGCGGACGTACATCATGCCGTTGACGAGAGTGGATCCGCCGAGGCCACGGCCGCGCGTCCAGACCTCCGCGGGGCCGCCCGCCATCGCAGGATCGGCCGGGTAGCGGTGGACGTAGCGATCAGATCGCAGGGTGAAGAAGAACGCCCGCGGCACCGACAGGAGCGGGTTGCGCCCACGACCGCCGTCCTCGACGAGCAGCACCGTCACGCCGGGATCCTGGGTCAGGCGATGGGCCAGCACGCATCCAGCTGCGCCAGCACCGACGATGACGTAGTCGTGCTCGTTGCGGCGGTCACGACTCACCGGCGAGCACCACCTGTCGGCAACCAACGCGGCACGAGACAACGCGCTGACCCGGCCCGCATCGCCCCCCACCAGACGCCCGCTCCATATGCGAGATCATCGGCCCGGCGCAGCGCTGTGAAGGTGACCGGACCCAGATCGGGACGAGCCGACCGGTGGGCCAGCAACCCGTCGACGACGGTCAGCGCCGCCACGACCCGGCGTGCCCGGGCAGAGCCCAGGCACAGCAGCAGCGCGACGGGCGACCAGTGCTTCAGCGCCAGGCCCGAGGTCTGCCGCAGCAGCGCAGCGGCAGTCGCCGTCACGAGGTGGCGACGCTGGCGGACGGGCAGGTCTGGGACCGAGGTGAACGCATCACGGGCCGTCCACCCGGCGCAGGCCGTTGCCACGGCGAGCGACCACGGCCGTTGCCAGAGCACGCCGGCGATCGCGACCGCGGCGACCGGGCTCATGACCGCGGGAGCGACCCGGTCGCCGTGCCGAGCGGCGAGCTGCGCCGCGCTCGTGCCGTAGAAGGCCTTGCGCCGCACCCAGGCGCGCAGTGACGTACGGGCGTCGTGCCGCACCTCGACCTCCGCGGCATAGCGGATGCGGTGCCCCTGGCCGATCAGCCGCCACACCAGATCGACGTCTTCTCCGGCTCGCAGGAGAGGGTCGAACCCATCGCTCAGCGCATCGACCCGGGCCACGAAGCACGCGCTGGGGACATAGGCCACGGCCGACCACGGCCGGACCGTCGCCGCCGCGGAACCGAGGTCGAGTGACCCCGAGGAAGCCTCGTAACGACCGAGACGACCGCGGCCCCCGGCTGACCGGACCCGTGGGGCCACGACGGCCAGGCCCGGATCGGCGGTGTGCCGGACCAAGGCCTGCAGATCGGCGGGCGCGATGTCGACGTCGGAGTCGACGAAGGCGACCAAGGGCGTGCGGACCTGCCGACGACCGACGTTGCGGGCGACGGCCGGGCCGACGTTGTGATCGAGCCTGAGCAGATGTGCCCCGTGCCGCGTGACGACCGCCGAGAGTGCTGCCGAGTCGCGCGACGCGTCATCGACCACGACGCACCTGACGTCGCCCGCGAGGCGTCGCAGCAGGCGGTCGACCCCGGAATGGTTGTCCCGCACGGGCACCACCACGGTCACCGCGGCGAGACCCTCCTCGGCCGCGCCCGATCCGCTGGAGTCATCACCCGGCACCGGATCGGCGAGGTCGAGGTCGAGCAGACGAGCTGCGAGCCGGGCCGTCAGCGGAGAGGTCACCTCGATCTCGCGGCCGGCGAGCAGGTCGCGCGCCAGGCCCGAGATGCGCACGACCTGCGTGCCCGACACCAGGAACTCACCGACCTCGACGCGATCATGGAGCCGGACGACGAAGCCGTCCGGCAACGATGGCCGCGGATCGGTCACCGCGACGTCGCGTGCCCGCGACCCAGGACTCCGTGCACATCGGCCTCTCCGAACATGATCCGCTGAACGATGTCGTCGACCATGGAGTCGAGTATCTCGGCCCCGGCCCCGGCCGAGGATCCGGCCGGGTCGCCCAGGACACCGTTGGCCGAGACGGCCCCCACCCCGCCGGCCATCATGAGCGGAAGGATCTCCGACAACGGACGGGTCTCCCCCGCCTCAGCCAGCTCGAGGCGCACCGACGCCGGCCGGATGTGGAGCATCAGCGACGTCTCGGTCAGACCGGCGTGCAGGTCGACCTCCTCCGTCGCGCACGGCACCCACGCGACATCGTGCTGCTCCGCGATCATCTGGAAGACCGCCTTGGACAGCGCAGCGACGTTGCCCCCGTGGGCGTTGACGAACACGATGCGGCCGGCCCAGGTGCTGATCGACCGCACGAGCTCGATGATGACCTGCTGCAGCACCTCGGTGCCGATCGAGCTGGTACCGGCGAAGCCCTGGTGCTCGCCGCTGGAGCCGTAGTTGACGGGCGGTGCCACGACCACCGGCCCCCCGAGTCGCTCGGCCACAGCGTCCGCGACCGCGACGGCGATGGCGGTGTCGGTGTCCAGAGGAAGGTGGGGTCCGTGCTGCTCGATCGATCCGACCGGCACCAGCACGAGCCGACCCGCGCTCACCTCGGCCCAGGTCGTGTCCGCGAGACGGGTCGCCATCTCACGCGATCGTCGCCGTGGCGACGTCCTCCGCGACGGCGACAGGAGCCGCCGCGCCGAGGCGGCGCTCGAAGCCGTCGGGGATGACGAGCAGGTCGCGGTTCAGCTGATCGGTCGACGACAGGCCCATGCCCAGCAACGACGAGTCGATGCCGCCGCGCAGGATGTCGAGGACGTTGCCGACGCCCGCCTCGCCGTTGGCTGCGAGTCCCCACAGGTAGGCGCGGCCGATCATGACGGCGCGTGCGCCCATCGCGACGGCCTTGACGACGTCGCTGCCGCGGCGGATCCCGCCGTCGAGCAGCACCTCGATCTGGTCACCGACCGCGTCGGCGACGGCCGGCAGCGTGCGGATCGGCGCCGGAGTTCCGTCGAGGTTGTTGCCGCCGTGGTTCGACACCGAGATGGCGTCGACGCCCAGGTCGACCGCACGTCGGGCATCGTCGACCCGACACACTCCCTTGAGCATGAACGGCTTGCCGCTGAGCTGGTACCACTGCTCGCGCATCCACTGCACGTCGTCCCACGTGGGCGGCGGCGTGCTCATCCACTCGTAGTAGGCGCCGAAGAACGTCGGGCCCTTGGCCTGGCCCGGGGCGGCGAGGTTCGGAGCCGTGAGATCGGGCAGGTCCCTGGCGAACGAAGCGAGCCAGCGCGGCTTGCGGACGACCTGCGGGGCGAACTTGACGGCAGTCTTGAAGTCGACCTTCTCGGGGATCTCGGGACTGCCCCAGTCGCGGCCCATCGAGAACGACCAGTCGAGCGTCGCGATGAGGCCCACGGCACCGGCGGCCTGCGCACGCTGCATGCGCTGGATCATGACGTCGCGGTCACCCGTCCAGTACATCTGGAAGAAGGTGCTGGGCGCGACGGCCGCGACCTCCTCGATCGACTTGCTGGCGAAGTTGCTGAGGCTCATCACGGTGCCCCGCGACGCCGCCGCCCTGGCCACCGCGACCTCGCCCTCGGGGTGCACGGCCTGCACGCCCGTCGGCGAGATGATGACGGGCAGCGACACGGCCTGGCCCATGACGGTCGTGGCCATCGAGCGCTCCGCCTGGTGCCCGGCCACGTGCGGGGCGAATCCCAGCTCCATGAACGCTGCCTCGTTGTCGGCGGTCGACTGGCCACGCTCCGAGCCGGCGACGAGCGCGCCGTACACCGACGACGGCAAGCGCTTCTTGGCGCGCCGCTGGGCGACAGCCACGGACTCGAACCACGGGTTCTGGGCCCAGGGGTTCTTCGACATCAGATGTTCTCGCTTCGGGTCAAGGGGTCGGGAAGGTCAGAGGGTGAAGCCCGCGAGCGGGCTCTCGGCGCACGCCGACACCGGCGGCCTGGTGGCCTGGACCGCGAGAGCGTCGTCCCGGCGGCTCAGCGTGAGCATGACCGGCTGGTTGCGGGTGGGGTTGGCCTTGGAGTGGTCCTTGCCCTGCGCGGGCAGCACCCGCTCTCCCGAGGCCAGAGCGTCCTCGCCGAAGCCCCGGACGCACTCCGGATCGGGGCCGTCGAGCGGCAGGCCGGTGAAGAACTTGGCGGCCATGCAGCCACCGCGGCACGCGTCGAAGAACGAGCACGACGTGCAGGCCCCCGACGTCTGCGGCGAGCGCAGGTCGTTGAACAGCTCCGACATCTGCCAGACGTTCTGGAATCCGCCGTCGGCCAGGATGTTGCCGGCCAGGAAGTTGTCGTGGATCGCGAAGGGGCACGCGTAGACGTCGCCGATCGGGTCGATCAGGCACACGACGCGTCCGGCACCGCACAGGTTGAGCCCGGGCAACGCTCCCCCGCCGTCGGCGACGCCGAAGGCCGAGAGGTGGAAGAACGAGTCGCCCGTCAGCACGTTCTCGCCGTTGGCGACGAGCCAGTCGTAGAGCTCGCGCTGCTGCTCGGGCAGGGGGTGCAGCTCGTCCCACACGTCCGCGCCGCGGCCCGACGGGCGCAGCCGCGTGAGCCGCAGCGTCGCGCCGTACTGGTCGGCCAGGGCCTTGAACTGGTCGAGCTGGCCGATGTTCTGGCGAGTGCAGACGACCGAGATCTTGGCGTCCTCGAAGCCGGCGTCCTGCAAGTTCGCCAGGGCCGTGATGGCGGTGTCGAACGAGCCGGGACCACGCACGTAGTCGTTGACCTCGGGCGTGGCACCGTCGAGGGATATCTGCACGTCGACGTAGTCGGTCGAGGCCAGGAATCGCGCCCGCTCGGGGGTGAGCCGCACGCCGTTGGTCGAGAACTTGACGCCCACGTCGTGCGACACGGCGTAGTCGAGCAGCTCCCAGAAGTCGGGACGGATCGTCGGCTCGCCGCCGCCGATGTTGACGTAGAACACCTGCATGCGCTGCAGCTCGTCGATGACGGCCTTGCACTGCGCGGTGCTCAGCTCACGCGGGTCCCTTCGCCCCGAGGACGACAAGCAGTGCGCGCACTCCAGGTTGCAGGCGTAGGTCAGCTCCCAGGTCAGGCAGATCGGGGCGTCCAGTCCCAGCTCGAACTGCTCGATCAGCGTCCCGTTCTGCGGGCGCTGCGTGACTGGACGGGTCTCGAGGATCGTCATGCGGCATCTTCTTCCACTTCCACGCGCGGGCGGATCATGTCGGTCTCGGCCAGGCCTCGCAGCGCCGACAGGTAGCCGGGCCAGTCCTGCTCGGGCACCTCGGCCGCGACGAGGGTCGACCGGACGTCGGGGTGCTCGGCGAGGCCACGGACGACCTCGACGAGCTGCATGCGCTTCAGGAACGTCAGCTTGCGGTTGCCGAAGTGGTACGCCATGGCCCCGAAGGGCTCGGGCCGCAGGGCGACCGCGGGCGACAGGCCCCAGGACTCGTCCAACATGTCAGTAGACGCCGCACATGCCGTCGATCGAGACCTCTTCGATGAGGTCCGAGGCGTCCAGCTGAGGCTCGTCCGCGGCCGTCGCGTCGGTGGTGGGGTTCTGGTCCATGACTGCTCCTTGGTCGGGGGCCACGGCAGAAAGTGGCCTGCGTCGCACTTTAATGGCATTGCGCGCCATAAAGAAAGGGGTCGCGGCGAAATGTTAGATTTGCCCGCGATGGCCGCTTCTCCCACCCGATCTCCCGGTCGCCCCTCGGTCACCGACCACGCGGCGATCGAACGGGCTGCGTTCGCGCTGTTCCAGGAGCAGGGCTTCGACGACACGACGATGGACCACATCGCCCGAGCCGTGGGCGTCGGCAAGCGCACGCTGTTTCGCTACTTCCCGTCCAAGAACGACATCCCGTGGGGCCAGTTCGACCAGAGCCTGGCGCACTTCAGCCGGCAGTTCGATGCCGTCCCGCCGACGACGCCCCTCGCCGACGCCGTGCACGGCTGCGTCGTCGCGTTCAACACCTTCGACGAGTCGGCCCGCGACCAGCACCGCTTCCGCATGCGGCTGATCCTGCAGACCCCGGCCCTGCAGGCGCACTCGGCGATCAAGTACGAGGCCTGGCGCCGGGTCATCGCCGAGTACGTCGCCCGGCGGCTGTCGCTGTCCGCCGGCGACCACCTGCCGCGCCTGGTCGGCCACGTCAGCCTGGCAGTCTCGGTCGCGGCCTACGAGCAGTGGCTCGATGAGCCGGCGAGCTCGGTGACAGATCTCCTCGACGAGCAGCTCACCGCCCTCCGCACGTACCTCGCGTGAGGCCCGCGGGCCCCGAGACGTCCGGCTGAGCCCATCGGCCTGCGGGCGCTCCGCGAAGCGGGCAGCCGGCGATCAGCGGACGACGGACGTGAATCGCGGCGAGCGCTTCTCGCCGAACGCCGCGACACCCTCGCGAGCATCCGGTCCGACACCCAGGTGCGCAGCAGCGTTGATCTCGAGGTCGAGCCCGTCGTCGGTGACGCCGCGCGGGCTCGACATGCGCTTCATGAAGGCCAGTCCGGTCGCGCTCCGCGAGGCGATCTTCGTCGCCATCGCCCAGACGTCGTCGAGGAAGGTCTCGGCGGCGAACACCTCGTGCACGAGCCCGAGGGACCTGGCCTGCTCGGCGTCGAGCGTCTCGCCGGTGAACATCAGCCAGCGCGCAGCGCGCGAGCCGACCGCATCGGTGAGGCGCTGGGAACCGCCGCCTCCCGGCACGAGGCCGAAGTTGGCGTGGACGTCCCCGAGCCGGGCCGACGAGCTCGCGACCATGAAGTCCGCCGAGAGAGCCAGCTCGAGGCCACCGGCGAGGGCCAGGCCGTTGACGGCCGCGATGACGGGCTTGGGGCTCGCGTCCATCGCCGAGAACACCGCCTTCCAGGACATCAGCAGCTCGCGGAACGCGGTCGAGTCCTGCGTCATCGTCGCGGCCTCGACAAGGTCGGCACCGGCGCAGAACGCTCGCCCGCCACCGGTGATGACGACGACGCGCACGTCGGCGTCCGCGCGACAGCTCGCGAGCGCCTCGCCCAGCGCGGCCACGAGCTCGCCGCTGAGGGCATTCATCTGCTCCGGTCGATTCAGGGTCAGCAGCGCGACCCCACCTCGTCGCTCCTGCGTCAGCACGTCGGCCATCGACATCGCCTCCTCGTCTGCGCCTGTCCTACCAGATCGACGCGGGCCCGTCGACGGCCCCCAGCTCCCGCAGGCCGGTCCAGCGAGCTGCCGAAACGTGGCGAGTCCCGCCGTCGCCGTCGAACGCACGGCTGGTGGACACTGAGATCATGCACATCACGGTCTTGTCAGGCGGGGTCGGGGGCTCCCGCTTCATCGAGGGGCTGCTGAGGGTCAAGGACCCCGACGACGACGTGACCGTCATCGTCAACACCGCCGACGACATCTCCTTGTTCGGCCTGCGCATCAGCCCCGATCTCGACACCGTCATGTACACGCTCGGCGACGGCATCGACCGCGAGCGCGGCTGGGGTCGCACCGACGAGTCGTGGAACGCCAAGGACGAGCTCGGCGCCTACGGCGTGGCCGAGGCCTGGTTCGGCCTGGGTGATCGGGACATCGCGACCCACCTCCTCCGCACCATGCGCCTGCAGCAGGGACGCACGCTCACCGAGGTGACCGCCGAGCTGTGCGAGAGGTGGCGACCGGGCGTGAGCCTGCTGCCCATGTCGGACGACCGGGTCGAGACCCACATCGGCATCGACCGAGACGGCGTCCGCGAGCTGATCCACTTCCAGGAGTACTGGATCCGTCTGCGCGCCTCGGTGCCCGTCGAGGAGGTGGTCGTGCAGGGAGTGCTCGACGCGACACCCGCCCCGGGGGTCGTCGAGGCGATCGTCGGTGCCGACGTGGTGCTGCTGCCGCCGTCCAACCCCATCGTGTCGATCGGTCCCATCGTGGCCGTCGCCGGTATCCGCGACGCGCTCGCGACAACCACTGCCCCGGTCGTCGGCGTGTCCCCCATCATCGGCACCGGTGCCGTGCGGGGCATGGCCGACCAGCTGCTCACGGGACTCGGCATCGACCTCAGCGCAGCCGGGGTCGCGGCGCACCACGGCCATCGCGAGTCCGGTGGGGTGCTCGACGGGTGGCTCATCGACTCCTCGGACGATGTCCAGCTGGCGACGATCGACGCGCTGGGCGTGACCTGCCGGGCCGTGCCACTGTGGATGACCGACGAGCCTGCCACCGACCAGCTCGTACGGGACACCATGGCCCTCGCCCTCCACATCGGCACCCGCCGGTGAGCCTCACGCTCGAGCCCGTCGACGGTATCGGCGAGGTACGTCCCGGTGACGATCTCGCCGACCTCGTGGCCGCTCGCACACAGCTGGCCGACGGTGACGTGCTCGTGGTCACCAGCAAGGTCGTCAGCAAGGCCGCGGGCCTGGCGACGACCGTCCCCAGGGACGAGCTGATCGCGGCGCAGACCGATCGCCTCGTCGCTCGTCGCGGACCCACCAGCATCGTTCGCACCCACCACGGACTCACGATGGCAGCCGCCGGGGTCGACAACAGCAACACCGAGCCCGGCACCCTGATCCCGCTGCCGCCCGACCCGGACGCGTCCGCCGCCACCATCCGCCGCCGCATCCTGGAGCTCACCGGCGTGCGGGTCGCGGTCATCATCTCCGACACCGCCGGGCGTGCCTGGCGGGTCGGTCAGACCGACATCGCGATCGGGTGCGCCGGCATCGCGCCGCTCGACTCGTTCGCGGGGCGCACCGACACCTACGGCAACCTGCTCGCCGTCACGGCACCGGCAGTGGCCGACGAGATCGCCGGTGCCGCCGAGCTGGCGTCCGGCAAGCTCGGCGGCCGCCCCGTCGTGCTGGTGCGCGGGGTCGACCCGGCCTGGTTGAGCGCCGACGACGGCGTGGGTGCCGGGGCGCTGCTGCGCGACGAGGCGAGCGACATGTTCGGCCTCGGCGCGCGAGAGGCCGCCGTCGCGGCCATCACGGGCGACGGTCCCGTGCGTGGACTGCCCGCCGACGACGCGATCACGGTCGACGACCTCGTCGAGCTGGCGCTGCGAGGAGTCACGTTCCCGCGTCAGCGGGTGTCGATCACAGGAGCCGGTGTGACGGTGGAGGCCGGCGACGATCAGGTCGTGGCCGGTGCCGTGGCCCAGCGGCTCACATCACTCGGCATCGCCTTCGGCATGACGATCGGCGTGCAGGTCGTCACGTCGACCTGATCCAGCGCCGGCTACCGCCTCGGCGGCCACCTGTTCGAGCTGGGCAGCATTTCAGTCAACGGAACGTCACCCTAGGTCTCTTCCCTCCACCCGTCGAGAATCGGTCGACAGCACCGACGACGGAAGAGATCCATGAGCACAGCCTCTGACATCACCCTGGCCGCGGCAGACCGACTCGAGCAGGCGACCCACAGCGGGCACCCCACGTCGCCGGTCCGCGACATCCTGGGCAGCACGGACATCCCCGCCGCCTACGCGGTGCAGGACGAGCTCACGCTGCGTCGCACGGCCCGGGGTGCGAAGGTCGTGGGCCGCAAGATCGGGCTGACGTCGGCCGCGGTGCAACAGCAGCTCGGTGTCGACCAGCCCGACTTCGGCGTGCTGTTCGACGACATGGCCTACGCCGACGGCGCCGACGTCCCCGCCGGCATCCTGCTGCAACCCAAGGTCGAGGCCGAGGTCGCCTTCGTCCTCGCCAAGGACCTCGATGGTGACCTCAGCCTGGCCAGGGTGCGCGACGCCGTCGACCACGCCGTCGCGGCGCTCGAGATCGTCGACAGCCGGGTGGCCGACTGGGACATCACGATCGTCGACACCGTCGCCGACAACGGGTCCAGCGCGCTGTACGTCCTCGGCTCGACCCAGCTGCGCCTCGACGAGTTCGAGCCCAAGGACGTCGAGATGTCGATGACGGTCGACGGCGAGGTCGTCTCGAAGGGCAACGGTGCCGCGTGCCTCGGCGACCCGCTGGAGGCGCTGCTCTGGCTGGCCCGCACGGCCCAGGAGTACGGCGATCCGCTGCGCGCCGGGCAGGTCGTCCTGTCGGGGGCGCTCGGACCGATGGCCCCCGTCGTCGCCGGCAGCTCCGTCCACGCCGAGATCAGCCGACTCGGCTCGGTCTCCATCAACTTCACCGAGGAGAACGCATGACCCGCACGAAGGTGGCCGTCATCGGCTCCGGCAACATCGGCACCGACCTGATGTTCAAGGTCCTGCGCCTGTCCGACACCCTCGAGATGGGTGCCATGGTCGGCATCGATCCCGCGTCCGACGGCCTGGCCCGCGCGGCCAAGCACGGCGTCCCGGTCGTCTCCGACGGCGTCGACGGGCTCATCGCGATGGACGGCTTCGACGACATCGAGATCGTCTTCGACGCCACCAGCGCCAAGGCCCACGAGGCCAATGCCGCCAAGCTCGCACCGCTCGGCAAGAAGCTCGTCGACCTCACCCCGGCCGCGATCGGGCCCTACGTCGTCCCGGCGGTCAACCTCCCCGAGCACCTCGACGCCGACAACGTCAACATGGTGACGTGCGGCGGCCAGGCCACGATCCCCGTCGTCGCCGCGATCAGCCGCATCACGCCGGTGCCGTACGCCGAGATCGTCGCCTCGATCGCGTCGAAGTCGGCCGGCCCGGGCACGCGCGCCAACATCGACGAGTTCACCGAGACCACCTCGGCGGCCATCGAGGCCGTCGGCGGCGCCGGACGCGGCAAGGCCATCATCATCCTCAACCCGGCCGAGCCGCCGCTCATCATGCGCGACACCGTCCTGGCGCTGATCGGGGACGCCGATCACGACGCCGTCCGTGAGTCGATCGAGACGATGATCGGCCAGGTCGCCGCCTACGTGCCCGGCTACCGGCTCAAGCAGGAGATCCAGTTCCGCGCGCTCGAGGCCGACGAGCCGGTCCATACCCTCGTGCCCGAGGGCTCCCCCGTCGCGACGCACCAGGTCACGGTCTTCCTCGAGGTCGAGGGCGCCGCGCACTACCTGCCCGCCTACGCCGGCAACCTCGACATCATGACCTCGGCCGCCCTGCGCGTCGCCGAGTCCCTCGCCGCACGCCTGCCCGCCGCCGACACCGCTGGAGCCGTCTGATGACCACGATCTTCGTCCAGGACGTCACCCTGCGTGACGGCATGCACGCCATCCGCCACCGCATCGACCCCGCCGACATCCGACGCGTCGTGACCGCCCTCGACGAGGCCGGCGTCGACGCCATCGAGGTCGCCCACGGCGACGGCCTCGCGGGAGGCTCGCTCAACTACGGCCCCGGCAGCCACACCGACTGGGAGTGGCTCGAAGCCGCCGCCGACGTCATCAAGAACGCGCGGCTGACGACCCTGTTGCTGCCCGGCATCGGCACGATCCACGAGCTCAACCGCGCCTACGACCTCGGCGTCCGCTCCGTCCGCGTCGCGACCCACTGCACCGAGGCCGACGTCTCGGCGCAGCACATCGCCCACGCCCGCGAGCTCGGCATGGACGTCTCCGGCTTCCTCATGATGAGCCACATGGCCCCCTCCTCGACGCTCGCCGAGCAGGCCAAGCTCATGGAGTCGTACGGCGCGCACTGCGTCTACGTCACCGACTCCGGCGGGCACCTGACCATGAAGGCCGTCGCCGAGCGCGTCAAGGCCTATCGCGGCGTGCTCGACGCGTCGACCGAGATCGGCATCCACGCCCACCAGAACCTCAGCCTGTCGGTCGCCAACAGCGTCGTCGCGGTCGAGCACGGCGTCACCCGCGTCGACGCGTCGCTCGCCGGCCTGGGTGCCGGTGCGGGCAACTGCCCCATCGAGCCGTTCATCGCGGTGGCCAACCTCGAGGGCTGGGAGCACGGCTGCGACCTCGCGGCGCTCGAGGACGCAGCCGATGACATCGTGCGCCCGCTCATGGACCGCAACGTGCAGGTCGACCGGGAGACCCTCACGCTCGGCTACGCCGGCGTTTACTCCAGCTTTTTGCGCCACGCCGAGAACGCCTCGAGCCGCTACGGCATCGACGTCCGCGACATCCTCACCGAGGTCGGACGCCGCAAGCTCGTCGGTGGCCAGGAGGACATGATCGTCGACATCGCCCTCGACCTCGCCCGCACCCGGGACACCGTTCCGGCCTGAGCGCCGACCCGGTCAGCCTGCGACGACGAAGTCGACGACGAGACGCGCGACGACGTCGGGCTGCTCGACCTGCAGGAAGTGACCCGCGCCGGACACGACCTCGACGCGGCTGCCCGGCGGGAGGACGTCCCGGGTGGGGCCGGTCCAGTCGCGGAGCACGCAGCCGTCCTGCCGGCCGTGCAGGTAGAGCATCGGCACCGTCGAGGCGCGCATGAGCCCTCGCTGCGCCGAGCGGTACTGCGCCGGGACCGTCCACCACCGGGCGGCGTGACGGTAGTAGCGCAGCACCTCGGTGCGCCGGTCGCCGATGGCCTCCCACGCGGCCTCGAGCTCGGCGCCGGCCGGGTGACCCGGCGACCACGTGCTCCACAGCCGCGGCACCAGCGCGCCGAGCGACCGCTCCGACACGACTGGCAACTGCTGGAAGGCGACGTACCAGCTGAGTCGCGCCTGCCGGGCCAGCCGGGCCAGCCAGGCCCGCATGCCGTCGGCGCGGTCCAGGAACGCCGCGGCGGGAGGCACCGCCATCGTCACGATCCGGCGGAACGGCTGACCGTCCAGGCCGGCGACCGCGTGCGCCGCGACTGCGCCCCAGTCGTGCCCGATCAGCACCGCGCGGGCGTCACCGCCGAGCAGGCCGTGCAGCTCGAGCGCGTCGCTGGCCAGCGCTCCGATGTGGAACGACCCGTCGGTCGGGACGCTGCTCGGCGCGTACCCACGCGTCCACGGCGCGACGACGCGGTAGCCCGCCTCGACGAGGGACTCCGCGACGCCGCGCCACGAGTGTGGCGAGTCGGGATAGCCGTGCAGGAGCAGCGCGAGCGGGGCGTCGTCGGGTCCCCACGACAGGGCTGCGAAGTCGACGGTGCGCCCGTTGACGGTGACCTGCTGGGCGTCCTGCATCCCAGCAGGCTATGCCGACGCCGGATACACGTCGTGGACGCTGCCCTTCGCTCCCCACTGGCACATCGATGGCGTCTTCATCATCGGGGTGGGGACCATCGTCGTCGGACTCGTCGCGATGACTGTCGCTCGGCGGACCCAGGCCACGTTCTTCGCGGGCCAGGGCCTGTCGGACACGCACGGCGAGCGCTCGACGTCCACGCCCTGACCCCTGCGTGCTGACCCCGCGGCCTACCATCGGCAGATGACAGTCGCCGGCCTCCTCCTCGCGGGCGGGGCCGGTCGCCGCATGGGCGGCCCGAAGGCACTGGTCCGCGGCGCCGACGGCCTCACGTGGGCCGAGCGATCCGTCACGGCGCTGGCGCAGGGTGGCTGCGATCCTGTTCACGTCGCGGTCGGCGCGAGCGCTCCCGAGGTGGAGCGGACGCTGTCGCACCGGCCCGTGCGCATCGTCCCGGTGCCCGACTGGAGCACCGGGATGTCGCGCTCGCTGCGCGCTGGGCTGCTGTCGCTGCCCGATCACAGCACCGCCGTGATCATCATGCTCGTCGACCTCCCCGACGTGGGTGCCGACGTCGTCCGGCGGCTCGCCCAGCACGCCGCACCGGAGTGCCTGGCCCGGGCCGCGTACGAGGGGCTCCCGGGCCATCCCGTCCTGATCGGCAGGTCCCACTGGGGCGCCGTCGTGGCCGGGCTGGAGGGTGACACCGGTGCCGGCACCTACCTCGCCCAGAACGAGGCACTGCTCGTGGAGTGCCGCGATCTGGCGACGGGCCGCGACGTCGACTCGATCAGTGAGCCACCGGGCTGACTCACAGCCCGCCGAACACGACCGATCCCTCGAACATCACGGCCGCCGGACGGATGTCGCTGATGTGCGTGGGCGGCGCCTGGAACAGATCGGTGTCGAGGACGACCAGGTTGGCAGCCTTGCCGACCTCGATCGACCCTGCCCGGTCGTCGATCCGCAGCTGCTTCGCGCCGCCCATGGTGTATCCCTCGAGCAGGCGCTCCAGCGACAGCACCGAGTCGGCGGCGGGACGCACGCTGCCCGGGTAGCGGTCGGCGTCGAGCGGGTACTCGGGGTCGACGCGGGTGTGCGCGACCTGCATGCCGAAGAACGGGTTGGCGCGGCCCAGCTCGTAGTCGGTCACGACGTCGCTGGAGTAGGCCAGCGTCGCGCCGCTGTCGATCATCGCGTTGAAGGCGTACATCCGGTTCCAGCGCTCCTCGCCGAGGTGCTCGATGGCCTCTTCGCCGAAGTAGCCGCCCGACCAGTGCGTCGTCCAGTTGATCAGCACGCCGAGCTCTGCGGGGCGGTGCATGTCGGCCGGGTCGACGAGCTCGCAGTGGGCGAAGGTGACCTGGATGCGCCAGGCACCGGAGTCGTCGACGGCCAGCGCCTTCGCGGCCTCGACCGCGTCGCACCCGGCCCGGAAGGCCCGGTCGCCGACCATGTGGATGTGCACGTCGACATCGGCCCGGTTGGCCGTCAGCAGGCACTGCGTCAGCTCGTCGGCGCCCATCTGCATGGCCCCGTCGCCGTCACCGTGCGAGCACGACGAGAGCTGCGGCGCGAGGACGGCGCTGTTGCCGACCTCGTTGGTGCCGTCGAGGAACAGCTTGAGCGTCCTGACCCGCACGCGGTCGCTGCCGTAGAGGTCGTCGTAGCGCTTGACGGTCGCGATGGCGTCGGGCAGGTCGTCGGACGTCCGGAAGCGGACGCCCCCCTCGTAGTGGCAGTGCAGGTCGCCGGCTGCGTCGAGAGCTGCGACGGCCTGCACCGTGCTCTCGTCCACGATGACGGCCTCGAAGACCGCGGTGACCCCGTGACGCCCGAGGAAGTCGAGCACGTACGACATCGACTCGGTCGTGACCTTGTCGTCGGGTCGCCAGCCCATCGCGTCGTACATCGTGTCGAGGAAGCGGGCGTGGACACTCTCGAACAGGTGCCCCGTGGGCTCTCCGTCGGCGTCGCGCGCGAACATCTCGAGCCCAGGCACCGGGTCGGGCGTCGACGCCGTGACGCCCATGAGCTCGAGCATCCGCGAGTTGACCCAGTGCGCGTGCTCGCTGAAGTCCTGGCACAGCACGGGACGGTCGCTGACGGCGCTGTCGAGCAGCTCCTTGGTCGGCGCTCCGTCGGCGAACAGCGCGCTCGGGTAGTACTCGAAGTACAGGAACGGCACCTCCTCGGGCGGGTGTGCCCGGGCGTACTCGCGCATGAAGTCCAGCAGCTCGTCGACGTCGTGCGTCCACGGCAGCCGGACGTGCCACCTGCTGTTGGCGACGGACGTGGGGTGGACGTGCGAGTCGATCAGTCCCGGCAGCACGAGCCGGCCACCGAGGTCGTGCACGACGTCACTGTCGTCCGCCCGGATGATCGGGTGCGTGCCGACCGCGATGAACCGCCCGCCCTCGATCACGACGGTGTCGACCGTCGGCTGCAGCGGATCGGACGTGTAGATCACTGCATTGGTCAGCGTGGTGCGCATCCTGGTCCACCTTCGGCTCGACGAGTCCGGCTGCTCCTGCGCCCGACCGCCGCAACATTATAAGAAATCACCTCACGCCGGTTGAGCCTCAGCCGCGCCTGTGCCCAGAAGTGTTGTCGGACCCCGTCTCCAGAGTGGGAGAAAAGTTGAGACGGCAGGGGTTTTCGGGAGTTGGACGATCGGCAGGTCATCGAGCAGGTGGTGGTGCGGCCTGAGGGCTACTCGAGCCCGGTGCAGGCGCTCGCGGTCGTGACGGTCACGGCACCCTCGTCTGCGGCGACCGTCAGCGTCGCGCCGGTCGTGTCGTTCGCGTACTTCATGAAGACGACGGCGTCCCCGTCGAGGCGGACGTCGCGATCTTGCAGATCAGCCTCTGCCGCAGCGAGGGCCACGGCCGCCCGGTCGTCCTGCGTGTAGGGGTAGCGGGGGCTGCGGTTGGTCCACGACACGATGCGCGAGTACCCGCCGGTCGAGCAGTCGCTGGTGGTCGTGTCGGCCGGCTCCCAGTCCTCGTCATCGCCCAGGAGCCTCTGGACGTCGGACTGGAGCCTGTTCTGCGTGCCACCGGCTTCTCGCGAGAGGTCCGCCGCCTGCGGCCGGGCCGAGTACGTGGGCTCGGCCGATGCCCGGTCGTCGCCGTCGTCGCCACTGCCGAGGGCCGTGATGACGCCGTACACCGCGAGGACGAGCACGATGAAGGCCACGACGGCCAGCACGGCGGCACGGTTCGGGTGCACCACCCCGAAACCCAGAAGTCCCGGGAACTCGCGCTGAGCCTCCTTGGGCGTGACCTGCAGCGGCTCGGAGCACTGGACCGGGATGTGCGTCAGGAGGTCCGCGAGGTCTTCATCGGCCCACATGTCGATGTTGAGCTTGAACGGGCGCCCGGTGCCGGCGACGACGAGGTAGTTGCTCGCGATGCCCCACTGCAGGAGCAGCCTCATGGCAGCTGCTCGGGTGCGTTCGTCGCGGACGATCGTGCGGGTGCGCCCATAGCTGCGCATCGTGATGTCGGAGGGGGTGACGGTGACGGTCAGCTGCGTGGGCAGCGTGAGGCGCACGACCAGGAGGATGGCCACGGTGACCACCGCGGTGACGGCCGCGACGGGGATTCCCACCTCGGGGCCGATGTTGATGAACCCGACGGCTCCGACGGGGCCGGCGACGAGGACTGCCGCGCCGGCGGCCTTCACCTGATCCCGCCTCGCACGGGTCCGCCGCCTCAGGTCGGGCGAATAGCGGATGGACGAGTCGGGGAGTGTGGTGCGGCTCATCGTGCCCTCTCCGTGAGCGACCCGATGGTCTGCTCGTGACGGTCTCGGCCGGAGCGACGCTCCGGACTGGCTCACACCCTAGGTCTGTGGCGACGCGATCGCGACCGACCACTCGACGGGAGCCCCGGCGAGGGCCCGAACCGCCCGTCGGGGCGTCGGCCGATTGAGCCTTCAGTGCGCTTGTGCGCACCCGCGAACGCCGTGTCGGAGCAGTGTCGGACCTTGTCTCTAGAGTGGGAGAAAGATTGAGACGGCGGGGGTTTTCGGGTGTTGGACGATCGGCAGGTCATCGAGCAGGTGGTCGTGCGTCGCGAGGCGCTCGCCGCGCTCGAGGCCGCCGAAGCCGTCGACATGCTCGACGTCGTCGACCGCGCCCGTGCCGCTGGCGAAGTGGTGAGCGCGGCTCAGGGACGTCGGCGGGTCGATGCGGCGGTGCACGAGCTGTCGCTCGCGATGCGGCTCCCGGCCCCCACGATCGAGCGCCGTGTGGCCCGGGCCCGGCGGTTGCGGTCGAGCATGCCGGAGGTGTGGCAGGCGTGGCTCGATGGACGCATCAGCACCACCCATGTGGCCGCGATCGACCGTGCCGCCACGCGGCTGGTGCATGCCGAGTCCGTGACCGCTTTGGACGACATCGCTGTCGAGCGAGTCGGGCGGTTGACGCCGGGTCAGGCGACCCGCTGGCTGGACCGGTGGGTCGAACGCACCGAAGCCACCGAGTCGGCCCGCCGCCACGAACGCGCGCACGCCGACCGGAAGGTCTCATCCCGGCCGCTGGGCGATGGGATGACCCGCCTGACCGCCGACGTCACCGCCACCGACGCGGCCGCGGTCATGCAGAGCCTGACCGGTGCCGCCCACGCGCTTCCCGCTGACGACGGGCGGACGATCGACCAAGCGCGCGCCGATCTGTTCGTCGACGCGCTATTGGGCCGCGAGCCCGGTGGGCTCGGATTCCGGGCGGTCATCGGCATCACCGTCCCGCTGTCGTCCCTGATGGGATTCAGTGATGTGCCCGGTGAGCTGACCGACCGGTCGGCCACGATTCCGGCGCACATCGTGCGGGCCGCCATGGCCGACGAACAGTCGCTGCTCTACCGGTTGGTCACCGATGATGTCGGCAACCTGATGACCGTCACCTGGCTCGGAAGGTTCGCACCGACCAGGTTGGCGCAGGTACTGGAGTTCCGCGACGGCACATCAGTGTTCCCCACCAGCACCGTCCCAGCCCGGGCCTGCGACACCGACCACAGTGACCCCTGGCCCGCCGAGACGTCCGCCGCGAACACCGGACCGTTGAACCGGCGTGCACATAACCTCAAGACCGAGGGACACCTGAGGCTGCGACAACCCGCGCCCGGGGTCTTCGCATGGACCACCAGCACCGGGCACACCTACACACGCACCGCAGAACCGTTGCCCATCGCAGACTGGGAACACCACTGGGAGCACGAAGCGGCAGAGCTACCCGCCGACCCGTGGGCAGACGAATTCACCGAGATGGTCGAGTACCTGACACAGCCCGTCTAACTCGCCGAGAGGGCTGCGAACAGCTGGGCGTGGCGCTCGGACGGGCCCTGGACGAGTCCTGACTTGACGAGCTTCGCCCAGTCGTCGGCCAGCACCTCGTCGAGCCCCGACTCGACGGCGTCGAGCGCAGCACCGGCCACTGCTGACGGAGAGACCTTCGGCGCGTCGAAGCCCGCCGTCATGTCGGTGTCGACGAGACCCATGTGGACACCGACGACGTGCGTGCCCTGGCCCGCGAGCTCGAGCCGCGTGCTGTCGGTGAGGCTCCACGCCGCCGCCTTGGAGGCCGCATAGGCACCCGCGCCCGGCATCGTGAACCACGACAGCGCCGACACGATGTTGATGACGGCACCTCCCCCGTTGGCCCGGAGGATGGGGGCGAAGGCGCGGGTCATCAGCAGCGGACCGTAGAAGTTGGTGTCCATCTCCTGCTTGATGGTCGCGAGGTCGCCCGAGACGACCGACGTGCCCGTCGAGACGCCGGCGTTGTTGATCACGATCTGCACGTCGCCGGCCGCGGCGGCCGCCGCCTCGATCTGGGCCGGGTCCGTGACGTCGAGCCGGAGGGGCTCGACCCCCTCGACGTCGACGTCTCCGGCGCGCGAGGCCGCGTAGATCTTCGCCGCACCCCGAGACTTGAGCTCGGCGACGAAGGCCGCGCCGATCCCCCTGTTGGCTCCGGTCACCAGCACGACGGCGTTCTCGATCTGCATGAGCTCCTCTTTCTTTAGCGATCACTATGGAATGAGATCGACGGTAGCACATTCCATAGCGACCACTACGGTATGCTCGCCACATGGCAGGCCGACCGAGGAGCTTCGACCGCGATGCCGCGCTGGCTGCGGCCGTCGAACAGTTCTGGCGCACCGGCTACGACAAGACGTCCGTCTCAACGCTGACGCAGGCGATGGGCGTCACTCCCCCAAGCCTCTACGCGGCGTTCGGCGACAAGGACCGCCTCTTCGACGAGGCGTCGACCCTGTACTTCGAGCGGACGTGCGAGGCCGTCGACGCCGCCACCGACGAGCCGACCGCCCGCGCGGCGATCGCCAGGACGCTCGACGACGCCGCCCGCGCGCACACCGACGCCAGGACGCCGCTGGGCTGCCTGATGCTGACCGAGCCGCGACTAGCGGCGCAGCGCGAGATCGTCCGCGAGCGACTTGCGCGCCGGATCGCGCGGGGCATCGACGAGGGCGACCTCCCGGCCAGCGTCCAGCCCGACGAGCTCGCCTCGTTCGTGGTGGCCGTCATGCGGGGCATGTCGGGGTGCGCCCGCGACGGGGGGACGGCCGACGAGGTCCGCGCGATCGCCCGCACCGCACTGGCAGCCATCCCCGAAGCCTGACCACCACGCCCGAGATGTCGGCAGTTCTTGCTGTCTTTTCGGCTTGGACACGTCGACAACTGCCGGCATCTGGCGGGTTTAGGCTCCCTCCGCCTTCGTCGTCGGGAACAGAATCGCGTCGCGGATCCCGATGCCCTGCAGCAGCATCACGAGCCGGTCGACGCCGAAGCCGAGACCGCCGGCCGGGGGCATGCCGAACTCGAGGGCGCGCAAGAAGTCCTCGTCGACGTCATTGGCCTCGGGGTTGCCCGCCGCGGCCTGGCGCGCCTGCTCCTCGAGCCGCTCGCGCTGGATGACCGGGTCGTTGAGCTCGGAGTACGCCGGCGCCAGCTCGACGCCGTTGATGATGAGGTCCCACGCCTCGACCAGGCCCGGCTTGGTGCGGTGCTTCTTGGCCAGCGGCCGCACCGACTCGGGGTAGTCGCGCACGAACGTCGGCTGGATCAGCGTGTGCTCGACGAGCTTCTCGTACAGCTCGAGCACGATCTCTCCGGCGTCCCAGCCGTCGCGCAGCGCCACCTCGTGCTCCGCGGCGATGGCCACGAGATCGTCGACCGACGTCTCGATGTCGACCGTGCGCCCGACGGCCTCGCTCACGAGCCCGTGGACCGTCGCGTGCCGCCACTCGGCCTCGAGGTCGATCTCGCTGCCGTCGCGACCGGGGACCACGGTCTTGCCGACCGCACGGGCAGCATCGAGCACGAGCTCGCGAGTCAGGACCGCGATCGTGTCGTACGAGCCGTAGGCCTCGTAGGCCTCGAGCATCAGGAACTCGACGTTGTGGGTGTTGTCGACGCCCTCGTTGCGGAAGGTCTTGGCCATCTCGTAGACCTTGTCGATGCCGCCGACCAGGGCCCGCTTGAGGTGCAGCTCGAGGGCGATGCGCAGCAGCGCCGGCTCGTCGTAGGCGTTGACGTGCGTGCGGAACGGACGCGCCGCGGCACCGCCGTTGGTGTGCTGCAGCACGGGCGTCTCGACCTCGATGTAGCCCAGCCGGTCGAGCGTCGAGCGCAGCGACTGCATGACCTTGGCCTTGACCCGGACGTTGTCGCGCGCCTCGGGCCGCACGATCAGGTCGACGTAGCGCATGCGACTGCGGGCCTCGTCGGACAGCGGCGCGTGCTCGTTGGGCAGGGGCCGCACGGTCTTGGCCGCGAGCTGCCACGACGTCGCCATGACCGACAGCTCGCCGCGCTTGCTCGTGATGACCTCGCCGGTGACGGCCAGGTGGTCGCCGATGTCGACGGTCGACTTGAACGTCGCGAGGGCGTCCTCGCCCACGCCGTCGAGCGAGATCATGGCCTGCAGCGGCGTGCCGTCACCCTCGCGGAGAGCGGCGAAGACCAGCTTGCCGGTGCCACGCACGAAGATGACGCGGCCGGCGACCGTGACGGTGTCACCCGTGCGGGTGTCGGGCCCCAGCGCCTCGGCGTCGTACGTCTCGACGATCTCGCGCAGCGTGTGGGTGCGGCCGACGACGACGGGGTAGGGCTCCTCGCCCCGCGCGATGACCTGCTCGCGCTTCTCGAGGCGCACCCGCATCTGCTCGGGCAGGTCGTCCTCGGGGCTCTGGGGGTTCGTCGCGTCGCTCACGAGGATCAAGCCTAGTGCCGCGGCGGAGACCTGCGAACCTGGGCTTGCGCCAGCGATCAGCCGACATTTCGTCGTGTTAGTTTCCGATGCATGACGAAATCCAGGACTCGCGCCGTCAGCCGTCTCGCCCTCACCACCGGCCTCGCCACAGCGTTGCTCGCGACCGGCACCGGTGCGTCTCACGCCGCCACCGCGATCGACTGCTCGACAGGGCCGGTCTCGATCACCACGAGCAACACCACCGTCCAGCTGACGGGCGCGTGCAGCACGGTCGTCGTCGACGCCGGCAACACGACCGTCCGGCTCGACTCCGCGTCCCGCGTCACGATCAAGGGCGGCAACAACACGGTCATCGCCCGCAAGGTCGGCTCGGCCACGATGGCAGGTGGCAATCACGCGCTGCGGGTGTCGGCGCGGCTGTCCACGGCCACGGTGAAGGCGGCCAACTCGACCATCAGGACGGCATCTGCCTCACGCATCACCATCAAGGGCAGCAACAACGACGTGCGGTCGACGCGTCTCACGAAGGTCGTCGTGAAGGGTGCCAACAACACCGTCAAGGTCAAGAAGGGCAGCACCAAGGTCTCCAACCGCGGTGCCAACAACTCGATCAAGGTCAAGAAGCGCAGGTAGGCACGTCTCGCCTGCCCCGGCGGTCAGCCGTGGTTCTTCTCGTGGATGAGGCGCAGACCCGTCAGGGTCAGGTGCGGGTCGCGGGTCGTGATGGTGTCGCAGTGGTCGACGACCGACTCCGGGAACGAGCCCGTCGCGATCACCGTGACGTGGTCGGGATCGGTGTCGAGCGACTCGATGATGCGACCCACGATGCCGTCGACGAGCCCTGCGAAGCCGAAGACCAGACCCGACTGGAGCGCCTCGACGGTGTTCTTGCCGATGACGTCGCGCGGCACCGCGAGCTCGACGCTGCGCAGCTGCGCTCCTCGCCGCGACAGTGCCTCGAGCGACAGCTCGACGCCGGGCGCGATGGCTCCGCCGATGTAGCGGTTGTCGGCATCGACGACGTCGAAGATCGTCGCGGTGCCGTTGAGGTCGACCACGACCGCCGGCCCGCCGTAGAGCTCAGCCGCCGCCAGCGCGTTGACGATGCGGTCGGCACCGACCTCGCGCGGGTTGTCTGTGTGGATCGGGATGCCGGTCTTGACCCCGGGCCCGACGACCGCGACGGGCAGGTCCGCGTAGTACCGCTCCTGCAGCGTCCGCAGCTCGACCAGGATCATCGGCACGGTGCAGCACATGCTGACCGCATCGATGTCGTCGATGCCCGCCCGGGCCGTGAGGCCCGTGATCAGCACCTGCCACTCGTCGGCGGTGCGTCGCTCGTCCGACGACACCTGCCAGTGCGCGATCAGCTCAGGGCCCTGGAACGCCCCGATCGTCGTGTGGCTGTTGCTGACGTCGAGGCACAGCAGGATCATCGGACTCGGCTCATCGGTGGGCTGCGTACGGGTTGGCGATGACGTCGCCCCGGGTCAGGCCCGTGCCCGGCAAGGCCTCGGCCGGGTCGTTGCCGGTGCCGATGATGCGGTTGTCGGCGTCGACGAAGACGACGTTGGGCTGGAACGTGCGCGCCTCGGCGTCCTCGAGCTGCGCGTAGGCGATCAGGATGACGAGGTCGCCGGGGTGCACGAGCCGGGCGGCGGCACCGTTGATGCCGATGACGCCCGAGCCCCGCTCGCCGGCGATCGTGTAGGTCTCGAGCCGGTTGCCGTTGTCGATGTCGACGATGTGGACGAGCTCGCCGGGCAGCAGGTTGGCCGCGTCGAGCAGGTCGAGGTCGACCGTCACCGAGCCGACGTAGTGCAGATCGGCCTGCGTGACGGTGGCGCGGTGGATCTTGGACTTCATCATGGTGCGGATCATGCGGGACCTCCGAGGGTCAGGGCGATGTTGTCGAGGAGTCGGGGCCTGCCGACACGGGCCGCGACGAGCAGCCGCGCGTCCGCGCCGGGCACGGGCGGCCCGAGCTCGGGATCGGTGAGCACGAGATAGTCGAGGTCGACGTCGGCCGGGTCGATCACGGCGTGCGCCGCGGCCAGCACGGCGTCGGGTCCCCCGACTGCCGCCGCGACGCCGGCCCGCAGCGCCGCCGACAGGATTGCGGCGGTCTGGCGCTCGTCGTCGCTGAGGTACCGGTTGCGCGAGCTCATGGCCAGGCCGTCGGGCTCGCGGACCGTCGGACATCCGACGACGTCGACGCCCAGCGCGAGCTCGCGTGCCATCTGCCGGATGAGGGTCAGCTGCTGGTAGTCCTTCTCGCCGAACACCGCGACATCCGGACGCACGAGCCCGAACAGCTTGGCGACGACCGTCAGCACGCCGCGGAAATGCGTGGGCCGCGTCGCCCCCTCCAGCACCGAGCCGAGCGGGCCGGGATCGACCGTGACGGTGTCGACGAGACCCGACGGGTACATGACCGGGACGGTCGGGGCGAAGACCACGTCGACGCCCGCCTCGGCACAGCGCTCGAGATCGGCGTCGAACGTGCGGGGGTAGTCGTCGAAGTCCTCACCCGGCGCGAACTGCGTGGGGTTGACGAAGATCGACGCGACGAGCGTCTGGCCCAGCGGCCGGGCGTGCTTCAGCAGCTGCACGTGGCCGTCGTGGAGGGCCCCCATCGTGGGGACGAACGACACCGTGGCACCGCCACGCGCCTCGACGAGCTCGGCGCGGGTGCGCGCGACGACCGGACCGGACATCGTCAGATCCCGGCGGCGATGTGCGCCATGGTGTCCCAGTCGGCCTCGTCGAGCACCTGGCGGATCGTGCCGGCGGTGGCGGCGTCGATGCGGTGATCGGCCTCGGCGCGACGGGCGGTCGCCCGGGCGAGCTCGAGGTACGCGTCGACCGTGGCGTCGTCGACGTCGGAGGCTGTGAGGGCGTCGACGTGCGCGCGGATCGTCGTGACGTCGCCCCGCACGACGGGCCCGGTCAGCGCCGCGTCGCCGTAGGCGAGGACGTTGTCGAGCGCCGCACCGAGCAGGGGCCGCAGGACGGCGGCCGGATCGGCGGCACCCGCGGTGCGCAGCAGGTCCATCGACTGGGCGACGAGGGTGACGAGGTGGTTGGCTCCGTGCGCGAGGGCTGCGTGGTAGAGCGCCCGGTCGGACTCGGCGACCCACATCGGCACGCCGCCGAGTGCCGCGACGAGCTCCTCGGCGAGAGCGTGGTCGGCGGGGGCTGCGGTGAGTCCGAACACGGGTCCGCGGTCGGCGTCGATCGCGGTGCCGGTGAACGTCATGGCGGGGTGGAACGCGATGGGACGGGCCCCGACACGGGTGAGGGCAGCCAGGGCGTCGAGCCCGTGGCGGCCACTGGTGTGCAGCACGGGCTGGCCGCGACGCACCGCGCCCGAGGCGGCGAGCTCCTCGGCCACGGCGATCAGGCTGTCGTCGGGGACCGCGAGCACCAGGATGTCGGACGCTGCCGCGACCTGCTCGGGATCGAGCACGGGCACGCCCGGCAGCAGGGTGCTGATGCGCAGGCGCGAGGCCTCGGACCGGCCGCTGACGCCGGCGATCGGGTAGCCGGCGGAGCGCAGGCTGGCGGCGAGCACGGAGCCGACCTTGCCGGCCCCGACGACGCCCACAGAAGGACGATGCATGGGTGGTGCCTCTCGTTCCAGTCCCTGACGGGTACCAGACAAATGGACACCTTCAGCATATCCCTCGGTCTCCGCAGCGCCATGGGGCAGCCGAGTGGGCTGGATCACACGGGGCCGACGGGGCGGGGTCAGCGCGGGATGGGAGCCGTGGCCGTGCCGGTGCGGTCGCCGTCGGTCAGCGTGACCGTGAGCGCGCGCGGTGCCCGCCGGGCGACGCCTCGCAGCGTGACGGTCCACCCCGAGTGCAGGTAGCGGCGCTCGGCACCCTGCCTCGACGAGACGATGTGCGGCTCGCCGCCGGCCAGGACGTCGACCACGTCGCCATCGGTCTTGACCTCCAGCTGCGGCGCCGACAGCTCGACGTTCGGGTACCACGCGGCCACGTCGAGCACGAGGTCGGCACCGTCGCGGTGCGCCGACCGGACGATCGCCCTTGCCGCGGTCTGCTCGGCGGTCAGCACGTAGGCCTCCGGCGCGACGGCGTCGCGCCCCCAGCCCGGCAGGTAGACCGTGTGCCCGTGCGGCTCGTCGCCCGACGGGTGCATCTCGGGCTGCATGCCCTCGGCGGCCACGTATCGCCACACCGCGTCGCGGTCGTCCGCGGCCAGGAGGGCGTGCAGCACCCGGTACTGCGCGGGGATCTCGGCGGCATAGCGATCCGGCGGGGCCGCCGCTACGACGTGCGGGACGCGCTCGACCAGTGCCGCGAGGTAGTCGTCGTCGGCCCGCTCGAGCTTGAGCAGCGAGTTGGGGACGTTGTGCCGCAGGTACTGCAGGACGCGCTCCTCACGGACGGCCGGCAGCGGCTCGAGGATCTCGAGCACCCGGTCCATCGCGTCGTGGCGGGCGTGCACGGCGGCGGCGGTCACGTGACCCTGCGAGATCGAGGTCGCCATGCGCCGCCACGTGTAGCCCGGGACGCCGGTGATGTCGAGCGTCCGGGCCTTCAGGAAGGCCTCGGCGGCGACCTGCTGGTCACCCGCGAGCAGCACCGTGGGGTAGACGAAGCCGTGCTCGTCCCAGAACGCGCGGCGGAAGATCTTGCCGCCCGGGATCGCGTTAACCAGCACGTCGGGACGGTCGGCCAGCACGACGCCCGCGGCCGGACGCGCGTGGACGGCCCGGATCCACGGGGCCGCGGGGCGGATGACGTCGCCCTCGCGGCGCTGGTACGGCATGACCGCGACGTCGGAGCCGCTGTGGCGCAGGCCGTCCATCGCGACCTGGATGCCGGTGCGGGTCACGGTGTCGTCGGAGTCGACGAACGTGAGGTACTCCCCCGTCGCCGCCTCGGTGCCCGTGCGGCGGGCGACGCCGACGCCGCCGTTGGCCTGGCTCAGCACCGTCACCCGGGGGTTCCGGGCCGCGAAGGCCCGCACCACCGCGAGGCTGTCGTCGGTCGAGCCGTCGTCGACCACGACGATCTCGACGTTGCGGTACTGCTGGTCGAGCAC
This sequence comes from Aeromicrobium fastidiosum, assembly GCF_017876595.1. Taxonomy (NCBI): domain Bacteria; kingdom Bacillati; phylum Actinomycetota; class Actinomycetes; order Propionibacteriales; family Nocardioidaceae; genus Aeromicrobium; species Aeromicrobium fastidiosum. Next base: position 593,506 of record NZ_JAGIOG010000001.1, read on the forward strand.
CGACTGCAACGACTCCTCGACGAGGTCGGCCGCGTTGTAGACCGGGACCACGACGCTGAGCAGGGGGCTGTCGCGGTTGCGCCAGCGCCGTCGCGCCGCAGCGGCGGCACGCCGCACCCCTCGCCGCCCGGTGGTGGTCACGCGCCGAGCATAACGAGAAGGCCTGATCGGCCGGGCCGACGTGCCCTAGATTGGCGGCGTGACGGCGCACCGGGTCTCGTGGCGGACGGCGTGGGAGACCGCGCTCTACGGCGACGACGGCTTCTTCCGCACGTCCGCGCCGGTCGACCACTTCCGCACCAGCGCCCACGTCGGGACGTTCGCGGAGGCCGTGGCCGAGCTGGCCCGGCAGGTCGGTGCCTGCACCGTCGTCGACCTCGGGTCGGGCCGCGGCGAGCTGCTCGTGGCCCTGCGCCCTCTCCTCGGGCAGGACGTCGAGCTGATCGGCGTCGAGGTCGCCGACCGTCCGGCCGACCTGCCGGACGACATCGCCTGGACGACCGAGCTGCCCGCGCGCGTCGATGGCCTCCTGGTCGCCAACGAGTGGCTCGACAACCTGCCGTGCACCGTCGTCGAGCGCGCCGACGACGGCACCGTGCGCGAAGTGCTGGTCGACCCGGCGACGGGCGACGAGACCCTCGGCGACGTGCACGACTCGGCCTGGCTCCGGCGCTGGTGGCCGCTCTCGACGCCCGGCGAGCGCGCCGAGGACGGCGGCCCCCGCGACGCCGCGTGGGCCGATGCGGTCGCCCGGGTCGACGGTGTGGCGATCGCGATCGACTACGGCCACCTGCGCGGCGACCGGCCGCCCTTCGGCACGGTGCGCTCGTACGCGGGCGGCCGCGAGGTCGACGTGCGGCTCGACGGCAGCCGCGACGTGACGGCCGACGTCGCGGTCGACGCCGTGGCCGACGCGGTCGGTGGCCGGCTCGTGCGCCAGCGGGACGCGCTCGCCGAGCTGGGCGTCGACGGCGGGCGTCCGCCGATCCAGCTCGCCCACGACGATCCCGCGGCGTACGTCCGCGCCCTGTCCCGGGCCGGCGAGGCCGCCGAGCTGACGGCGCGGGGCGGCCTGGGCGACTTCTGGTGGGTCGTCACCGACACCCGCATGGAAGGATCGGCCCCATGAGCCGCTTGCTGATCCGGTCCGGCAAGGACCCGTTCACCCCCGTCGTGGCCGAGTCGACCCTGACGCAGGACGTCTTCAACAGCAACAGCGGCAACTACCTGTTCCAGCACTCGATGTGGAAGACCCTGTCGGTCGACGGCGCCGAGCTCGTCTCCAACTCGACGCTGTCCGAGCGGGTGCCCCCGGAGCCGGGCGACGCGGCCCGCGTCAACGCCGAGTTCGACCACTTCGTCATCCCGATGGCCAATGCGTTCCGCGCCGAGTTCGCACCACGGCTCGACCGGCTCTCCGAGCTGCTCGAGGGCCTCAAGATCCCGGTCACGGTCACCGGCATCGGCGCCCAGGCGCCGCACGGGCACGGCATCGAGGCCCTCGCACCGGTCAACGACACGGTCAAGAAGTTCGTCGGCCTCGTGCTCGATCGCTCGGCGTCGATCGGCGTGCGCGGCGAGTTCACCCGGTCGTACCTGCTGAGCCTCGGCTTCCCCGACTCCTCGATCGACGTCATCGGCTGCCCCTCGCTGTTCCTGCACGGCCGCGACTTCCGGGTCGACAAGCGCGTCGACGCGATCGGGGACGACAGCCCGCTCGCGCTCAACCTGACGCCGGAGGTGCCGGGCATCGGGGCCTTCGCGACGACCCAGGCCGAGCGCCACCCCCACCTGACCTACATCGGCCAGGACGCCCACGACCTGCGGATGCTGCTGTGGGGCGTCCCGTTCCCGCACGTCCACGACCCACTCGTGCCGGTGCACCTCGACCACCCGCTCTACCAGCAGGACCGCATCCGGCTGTTCCTCGACACCTGGCCCTGGTACGACTTCATGGCGACGCAGCACTTCGCCTACGGCACCCGGTTCCACGGCAACGTCGCGGCGCTGCTGGGCGGAACGCCGGCGCACCTGCTGGCCCACGACTCACGCACCCTCGAGCTGGCCGAGCACCACCGCATGCCGTACACGCTGACCCCGTCGTTCGAGGCCGACGTGCGCGCCGACGAGCTGTACGCCGCGACCGACATGACCGAGTTCAACGCCGAGCTGCCCCACGGCTTCGACCGGTTCACGGCGTTCCTCGACCGCAACGGGCTCGACCACATCTGGGCCGAGGGCAGCGGCACCGGGACGTTCGAGGCCGACCTCGCGGCGGCGACCTTCCCGCCTCCGGTGCACCCGCTCGTCGCGGGCGACGGACACGAGATCGCCTCGCGCCTGCAGTGGCTGCGCGACGGCATGGTGCTCGACATCACGCGTCATCCGCAGGCCTACCGGCAGCCGTGGGAGCACCCAGTCTGGAGCGGCGCGGGCAGCCGGCATGCCCGACTCCACGCCAAGGTGCAGCGCCAGGCCGGCGAGATCGAGACCCTCTACGCCCGTCTCGAGCTGGTCGAGCGGGGCTCGCCCTACATCGCGCTGCGCCGCGTCGGTCGCTGGCTCAAGCGGCTGCTCGGCCGCTCATGACCGAGGTCACCGCCAGCGTCGGGTCTGGAGGACCGGGCACGGGCTTCGCCACGACCGACATGGTGCTCAACATCGGGCCGCAGCACCCCGCGACCCACGGCGTGCTGCGCCTGCGCCTGACGCTGGACGGTGAGCGCGTCAAGGCCTGCGAGCCGATCATCGGCTACATGCACCGGGGCGTCGAGAAGCTCTTCGAGGTGCGCGACTACCGGCAGATCATCGTGCTGGCCAACCGCCACGACTGGCTCAGCGCCTTCTCGTCCGAGCTCGGCGTCGCCCTGGCCGTCGAGGACATGCTCGGCATGGAGGTACCCGAGCGGGCCACCTGGATCCGCACCCTGCTGGCCGAGCTCAACCGCGTGCTCAACCACCTGATGTTCCTCGGCTCCTACCCGCTCGAGCTCGGCGCGATCACGCCGATCTTCTACGCGTTCCGCGAGCGCGAGACGATCCAGGAGGTCATGGAGGAGGTCTCCGGCGGGCGGATGCACTACATGTTCAACCGCGTCGGCGGCCTCAAGGAGGACATCCCCGCCGGGTGGACCGGACGCGCGTCGGCCGCGATCGCGACGGTGCGCTCGCGACTCGACGAGCTCGAGCAGCTGATCCTGGGCAACGAGATCTTCCGGGCCCGCACGGTCGGCATCGGCGTGCTGTCGCCCGAGCTGGTGCAGGCCTACGGCGTCTCCGGACCCATCGCCCGGGCCTCCGGCCTCGACCTCGACCTGCGCCGCGACGAGCCCTACCTGGCCTACGGCGAGCTGCAGGACGTCCTGCGGGTGCCGGTGCGCACCGAGGGCGACTGCCACGCCCGGTTCGCGGTGCTGCTCGAGCAGACCAAGGTGTCGCTCGACCTCGCCGGCGCCTGCCTGGCCCGGCTCGCCGAGCTCGCGCCCGGACCCGTCAACGTCCGACTGCCGAAGATCCTCAAGGCCCCCGAGGGATCGACGTACGTCTGGACCGAGAACCCGCTGGGCCTCAACGGCTACTACCTCGTGTCGCGCGGCGAGAAGACCCCGTGGCGGCTCAAGCTGCGCACCGCGTCGTTCAACAACGTGGCGGTGCTGCCCGAGATCGTGGCGGGCACCGTCGTGGCCGACCTCGTCGCGATCCTGGGGTCGATGTTCTTCGTCGTCGGCGACATCGACAAGTAGCCGGCTGCCGGTGGGGCTGCGGTCAGACCAGCCCGTGCTCGTGGGCGAACACCACGATCTGCACGCGGTCGCGAAGGTCGAGCTTGCGCAGGATCGCTCCCACGTGGGTCTTGACGGTCGACTCGCTGAGGAACAGGCGACCCGACACCTCTGCGTTGCTGAGGCCGGCGGCCAGCAGCACGAAGATCTCCTGCTCCTTGGTGGTCAGCTCGCGGTAGCCGGCCGGCACGGGCGTCCGGCTGCGGAACCGGCCCTCCATCAGCGACGTGAGGTCGTCGGGCGCGAGCACCGCGTTGCCCGCGTGCACCGTGCGGATCGCATCGGTCAGCATCGCAGGGGTGGCGTCCTTGAGCAGGAACCCACTGGCCCCGTAGCGGATCGCCGTCGCGGCGCGGTCGTCGAGGTTGAACGTCGTCAGCACCACGACGCGCACGGGACGGGTGCGGGCCGCTGCCCGCGCCGGCGAGAAGATCTGGCGCGTCGCCTCGACACCGTCGAGCTCAGGCATGCGGATGTCCATCAGCACGACGTCGGGCGCGAGCTCGTCGACCAGTCGCACGCCCTCGATGCCGTCGGCAGCCGACCCGACGACCTCCATGTCGTCGTGGGCGTCGATGATGATGCCGACCCCCGTTCGGAACAGCTCCTGGTCGTCGACCAGCACGACGCGGACGGGGATGGTCATGACCCCACCCTGTCAGCTCCTGGACGCAGCGGGATCCACGCGGTCGCGGTCCACGACGGCACCCCGTCCCGCTGCCGCCGGCGCGTGTCGAGCCGGCCACCGACCGACTCGAGCCGTCGCCGCATGCCCGGGAGCCCCAAGCCCTCGCCGAGGGGCCCGGAGCCCGCCGCACCGTCGACGACGTTGTCGACCTCGAGCCGCAGGTCGTCGTGCCACTGGCGGTCGACGTGGATCGGCTCGCCGCGTCGCCCGTGCTTGAGCGCATTGGTCAGCATCTCCTGCAGCACCCGGAAGGCGATGACGTCGAGATCTGGCGGGAGCGGGCGGGGCGTCCCCGACACCGAGCCGACGACCTCGTGCCCCGAGGCCTCGACGCCCTCGAGCAGGCGGTCGAGACCACCCTCGGGCAGGCTCACGGTCAGGGCGGAGTCGCTCGTGCTGGCGAGCACCCGCCGGACGTCCTGCAGCGACTCGCGGGCGGACCCGGCGATCGCCGCGAGGGTCTGCTTGACGCGGGCGACGTCGTCGTCGGGCAGGAACTGGGCCGACTCGGCCTGCGCCAGGATGACCGCGAGGGAGTGGCCGACGACGTCGTGCACGTCGCGGGCCAACGCCGCCTGGTCGGCCCGCAGCCGGGCGACCTCCTCGGCCGCGAGCTGCTGCTGCTCGGCCTGCTCGCGGCCCGTGCGGGCGACCGCGGTCTCGGCTCGCGACGTCACGCGCACGCGCAGCAGCAGACCTACGAGCCACGGCAGCACGAGCGGCATCAGCGCCACGAGGGCGATCAGTACGCCCTGCGACGCCACGATGTCGCCGCGCAGCAGCACGCCTTGGCCGATGATGTCGGTGATGACGTAGGGCCGGGCGAGGACGTAGAGCGCGCCCGCGAGCATGCCGACGGGGATCGACAGTCCACTGACCCACAGCGTCGCGGTGCTGCCGTGGCGTGCCGCGCCATAGGCCACCAGCGCGACCGCCAGCTCGGCGTAGACCAGGTTGACACCGTCGGCGAGCTGGTAGAAGCAAGTCAGCCACACCCCGGCGAGCGCGACGTGGGGCGCCGCCCGGTAGAGGCTGGCCGCGACCGCGAAGCAGACGGTGAGCAGGAGCCTGTCGCTCTCGGACGACATGGAGTAGCCGTCCGGGGCCACGATGGTCCAGACGCCGACCACCAGCACCGCCAGGCCGATCGCCGCGTCAGGGGCCCACCGGCGGGCGACGGTCAGCGTGTCGATGGCGGGGCCTCCTGCCGGGTGTGGGCGCACATGTCATGGCCATCGAACCACGATGGGAGGCTCCCGGTGCCTGTCACCGCGCCACCGCCTCGTCTACCAGGGCCGCGAGCAGCTCGGGGTAGGGCATCCCAGCGGCGGCGAACATCTTCGGGACCTGCGACTGCTCGGTCAGGCCCGGCATCGTGTTGACCTCGTTGAGCACCCAGCCACGGCTCGTCGCGAAGAAGTCGATGCGCGCCACCCCGGCGCAGCCCAGCGCGTCGAACATGGCGACGGCGTGGGTCCGCAGCTGCTCCAGGCTGATGTCGTCGAGGAGCGCGGGCAGCCTGAAGTCGGCGGCCCCGTCGTACTTCGTGGTGGTGTCGAACAGTCGTCCGTCGGGCACGACGATCTCGAGCGGCGGGCCGACGACCCGGCCCCCGTCCGGTGTCGCCAACACCGCGACGTCGATCTCGCGGCCCGTCACGACCTCCTCGACCAGCACGCGGTCGTCCAGCAGCAGCGCCGCCGCGATCGCGGGTGCCAGGTCGGCGGCATCGGTCACGAGCGAGAGCCCGTGGCTCGACCCGGCGGCGATCGGCTTGACCACGACGGGTCCCCCGAACCGCAGCGCCGCCGCCGTGGCGGAGGTGACGACCGTCCCGGCCGCCGTGCCGATGCCCAACGAGGCGGCCACGAGCTTGGTGGCGACCTTGTCCATCGCGAGCGCACCGGCACGCAGCGGCGACCCGGCGCAGGGGACGCCGGTCAGGTCGCACAGCGCCGCCAGCGTGCCGTCCTCGCCGTGAGGACCGTGCACGACCGGCACCACGACGTCGCACCCGCCGAGCAGGTCGACCGCCCGTGCCAGCGAGACCGCGACCGAGGGACCCAGCGACGCCCCGCCCGCTGTGCTCCAGCGCCCGTCCCGGCCGATCGTCAGGGCCAGGACCTCGAAGCGGGCGGGATCGAGCGAGCCCGCCACGGACGCCGCCGACGCCAGGGACACGTCGTGCTCGCAGCTCGCACCTCCTCCCACGACCGCGACCCGCGTGCGCCGCGTCATCGGACGACCCGCTGCACGCGGTGGCCGATGCCGGTGAGGATCTCGTGCTCGATCGTGCCGGCCCAGGCGGCCCACTCGGCGGCGGTCGGCTCGCCCGTGCCACCCAGGCCTCCCGGGCCGAGGACGACCGCGACGTCTCCGGGCCGGACGGGCAGATCGCCCACGTCGACGACGACCTGGTCCATCGAGATCGTCCCGACGACGGGCGCCCGTCGTCCGCGCAGGAGCACCTCGGCGCGCCCGGAGGCGGCGCGGGGCAGCCCGTCCGCGTAGCCGAGCGGCAGCAGCGCCAGCCGCGTCGCGGTCGGCGTCGACCACGTGCCGCCGTAGCCGACGGGGGTCCCGGCGGCGACGTCGCGCACCGTCACGACGGGTGCCGTGAGGGTCATGGTGGGCCGTAGGCCGGCCCGGCCCGTCGGGTCGATGCCGTACAGGCCGGCACCGACCCGGCACAGCTCGAGGTGCGTGTCCGGATGGTCGAGCAGCGCCCCGGTCGCCGCCAGGTGACGGACGCGCGGGCGCAGGCCCACGGAGCGCGCCACGTCGACCCCGTGGCCGAACCGCGCCAGGCCGTCCGCGACCTCGCCGGCACCGCCCAGGTGCCCCATGACGCCCACGACGTCCACGAACCCCTGCCGCTCGAGGTCGTGCGCACGACGGCAGAGCGCCAGCCACTCCGCGGGGCTCGCGCCGTCACGGGCCATGCCGACGTCGAGGTGCAGGTGCACGCGCGCCCGGACGCCCGCCGTCTCGGCGGCACCCGCGACCAACGCCAGGTGGGCCGCGCCCGGCACGGCGAGGTCGATGCGGTGCCGCAGAGCCGTCGCGAAGTCGCCCGACAGCGGGTTGAGCCAGCTCAGGACGGGCGCCGTGATGCCGGCCTCCCGCAGCTGCACGGCCTCGACGATGCTCGTCACGCCGAGCCACGTGGCCCCGTGCGCCAGGGCCGTCCGGGCGACGGGCACCGCGCCGTGACCGAAGCCATCGGCCTTGACGACCGCCATGAGCTCACCGCCGGCTCGCACGGCGAGCACGCGGGTGTTGGCGGCCACCGCCCCGAGGTCGACCGTCGCCACCGGCGCCGTCGTGGTCGCCGTGTCGTGGCCGTGCAGCATCGTCGTCATGCGGCGCTCGCGAGCCCGACGGGGCCGTACAGCGCCGCGGGAGCACCCGTCACGAGCGCCCAGTACCGGTCTCCGTAGCTCCAGTGCCACCACTCCGTCGGGTAGTTGACGAGACCGGCTGTGCCCAGCGCCTGCGCGAGGAGGCGACGGTGCGCGCGCACCTCGGCGGTCAGCCCGCGCGCGTCGAGGTAGCAGGCGCCGGCGCTCTGCTCGGGCGTCGCGTCGATCGGCGTGCCCATGTCGAGCTCGACGCCGTCGGGGCCGAGCAACGTCACGTCGACCGCGGCACCGGCCACGTGCGGAGCGACGTCGACCGGCGCGACGAACCGGCTGGTCAGCGTCGCCAGGTCGGCCGACGAGATGCCGGGGTGAATCGCGCGCAGCGACGACGCGTAGGTGTCGATGATCTCCTGCTGGACGAGGATGTCGCGCACCCCTTCGACAACGTGCAGCCGCAGGTGCGGGCCCAGGCCAAGCTGGGCACGGGCCAGGCGCGCGGCGAGCCCGGAGCGCACGAGCACCGTCCCGTCGCGGCCATCGGGGTGTGCCACCAGCGGCTCCGCGCACTCGTGCAGCGGTACGGCGCGGACACGGGGATCGCTCAGCAGGATCGTCATGCTCCGACGCTATGAGCCAGCCATACCGCCCCACATCGTCCTGAGGTGCCGACCCGCTGTCCCCGAGGACGAGAGCAGCGGCACCACCTAGGCTCGGACCATGGCCGACGCACGCATCCCCACGCCCATCGACGACCTCGCCGAGCAGTGGCTCGACACCATGCTCGAGCTCACCCCTGAGCTACACGTGCACCTCGGCCGGCCGGGGCGCGAGTCCGACTACACCGACCGCTCCCCCGACGGCGTCGCGGCGCAGGCCGACGCCGCCCGGTCGATGCTGGCGCGCGTGCGGGCCGCACGCCCCGAGGACCAGACCGACGTCGTCACGCAGGCCGAGCTGGTCCGCACCCTCGAGCTCGAGCTGGAGCAGATCGAGGCGGGCTTCTGGCAGCGCGACCTCAACGTCATCGCGTCGCCCGGCCAGGACCTGCGCGACGTCTTCGACCTCATGGGCACCGACACGACCGACGACTGGGAGCACGTCGCCCAGCGGCTGCACAACCTGCCGTCTGCGATGTCGGGCTACCTCGACTCCCTGCGCATCGGCATCGCCGCGGGCAGCGTGCCGGCGATCCGCCAGGTGCGCGAGGTCGCCGCGCAGGCCCGCAAGCAGACCGGCACCGACAGCTTCTTCGCTGGGCTCGCAACCCGCGCTGACGTGCCCGCGGCCCTGCAGTCGCGTCTCGACGACGGTGCCCGTGCCGCGTCGGAGGCGTACGGCCGGCTGGTCGAGTTCCTCGAGCGTGACCTCGCGCCGCACGCGCCCGAGGCTGACGCGCTCGGCCGCGAGCACTACGCCCTGGCCTCTCGTGCCTTCGTCGGCGCCGAGATCGACCTCGACGAGACCTACGAGTGGGGCGTCGAGGAGCTGGCCCGCATGGTGGCCGAGCAGGAGCGCATCGCCGACCAGGTGCTGCCCGGGGCCGGCGTGGCGGAGGCCATCGCCCACCTCGACGCCGATCCCGCCCGCAAGCTGCACGGCACCGAGGCCCTGCAGGCCTGGATGCAGCAGACCAGCGACCGGGCGGTCGACGAGCTCGGCCGGACGCACTTCGACATCCCCGATGAGATGCGACGCCTGGAGTGCATGATCGCGCCGACCCAGGAGGGCGGCATCTACTACACGCCCCCGAGCGAGGACTTCGCCCGCGCCGGCCGCATGTGGTGGAGCGTGCCCGAGGGCATCACGGAGTTCGACACCTGGCGCGAGCTCACGACCGTCTACCACGAGGGCGTGCCCGGCCATCACCTCCAGTGCGGGCTCGCGGTCTGGAACAGCGCCGAGCTCAACGGGTGGCGGCGACTCAACTGGAACTCCGGTCACGGCGAGGGATGGGCGCTGTACGCCGAGCGGCTCATGGCCGATCTCGGCTATCTCGACGACCCGGCCGACCGGCTCGGGATGCTCGACGGCCAGCGGATGCGGGCGGCGCGCGTCGTCCTCGACATCGGCGTGCACCTGCAGAAGCCGCGACCTGACGGCAGCGGCGAGGTGTGGACCGGCGACGACGCCTTCGGCTTCATGGCCCAGCACGTCAACATGAACGACTCGTTCGTGCGCTTCGAGGTCAACCGCTACCTCGGCTGGGCCGGGCAGGCCCCGTCGTACAAGGTCGGGCAGCGCATGTGGGAGCAGCTGCGCGACGACTGGGTCTCGGCGCAGACTGGTCGACCCGGTGGGGCGGACCTCAAGGAGTTCCACCGCCAGGCGCTCGCGGTCGGCAGCATCGGCCTCGGCACGCTGCGCACGACCCTCCTGCCCTGACCGGGGGTCAGGCGGGGCTGGGGTCCTCCTCGTCGTCGTGGGGCAGCCGGCAGGCCCGCTCGAGCAGCAGCCCGGCCACCAGCAGGGCGAGGCTCGCGCCGGCGGCCACGAGGGCCCGCACGAACCGCTCACGTCCGAGCATCGCGTCGAGGTTGTCGACGAAGGCCAGCGCGAAACCTCCGTAGAACCCGCCGACGAGCGCCGCCGCGACGGCGCACGACTTGGCCAGCGCCAGCAGTGCGATGCCGTGATCGGCCGTCATGCGCTCGTGCCGGCGGTGCAGCGCCTGCCACGTGCTGTAGGCGAGCGACCCGACGCCGGCGGCACCGGCCAGCAGCACGAGCGGGGCGACCCAGCCGAGCCGCGGCGGAGTGCCGCCCAGACGGACGAACAGGGGCGGCGTCAGCCGACCGAGGACGATGCCGACGGCGACGAGCCCCACGACGAACAGCGTCGACGTCGGCTTCGCGATCCTCATGGCGTGCTCGGCGGGCCCGAGATCACAGGATGATCTCGAGGTCCTCACGCTTGACGACGTCGCTGGTGTCGATGTCGCCGATCAGGTCGGCGACGAAGCCCTTGCCCGGGATCTCGCCCTCGGGGTCGATCTCGAGCCACGGCACGAGCACGAACCCGCGCTCGTGGGCCCGGGGGTGGGGCAGCACGAGTGCCTCGTCGTCGGCGACGCGGTTGCCCACGACGATGACGTCGACGTCGAGCGTGCGCGGCGCACCGGGCTCGGAGCGCTCACGGCCGAAGGCGTCCTCGATCGCGAGGGCACGGTCGAGCAGCGTGTGGACCGTCAGGGTCGTGTCGATCAGGACGACGGCGTTGAGGAACTTGCCCGCGTTGTCGGGGCCGCCGACCGGATCGGTCTCGTAGACCGACGAGATCGCGACGACCGTGACCTCGGGGGTGTCCTCCAGCGCCGAGACGCCGCCCTGCAGCTTGTCGATGCGATCGCCGAGGTTGGAGCCGATCGCCAGCACGGCCTGGCGGATGGGGCGCATGCCGCCCGTCATCGTGTCAGCGTCCAGGACGTACGGTGTGGGCGCTTCAGTCACAGTTTGCTCCGCTCTATCGTGACGGCGACGTCTTCGAACGTCACCGCGATGGGCGCTTCCGGCTTGTGCACCGTCACGCTAGCCCATTGGACCGACTCTTCGGCCAGGCACAAGTCCACCATACGGAGCGCGAGCGTCTCGATGAGGTCGACCGGATCGCTGACGATCTCGTCGTGGATCTGCTGAGCCAGGACGCCGTAGTGCACGGTCTTGGTCAGGTCGTGCTCGCGGGCGGCCGGTCCGAGGTCGAGACCGAGGCTCACGTCGACGACGAATGTTTGCCCGTTCTTCTTCTCCTCGTCGAACACGCCATGGTGTCCATGCGCGGCGAGGCCCCGCAGGTCGATGCGGTCGAGACCGTCGGGAATGCTCACTGGTCCTCCTCCAACATCAGCTCGGCGATCGGCGAGGCGTGGCGGGACCAGATCTTCCAGCCGCCCCCGACACGCACCACGATACTGGTGCTGACCGCCTTGCCTCCCGCGAAGGCCTCGGCGTCGAGCGCGAGGCCCTCGGCCGACAGCACGTTCTCGGTGCACGTGATGACCGCGGTGTCGGGGTCGGACGCCCCGCGCGGGAGCGTGACCACCTCGACGTCGGTCAGGAAGAACTGGATGTAGCCGACCCCGGCCATGACGACGGTCCACGACCGCAGCACCTGCGCCGTGCCCCGCAGCGGCATGGTGCCGAGGTGCACGCACGACGTCGCGGGGTCTTCGACCCACAGCGACGCCATGAGGTCGACGTCGCCGGTCTCGACGGCGTCGTAGAACAGGCGGTGCACCTCGAGCGGCGTCGTCATCGGGGCTCCTGCGCGAGCCGCGCGACCACGCGCACCGCATCAGCCGACGGACCCACCTCGTGCACGCGGACGCACCAGGCTCCGGCGGCGGCGGCCAGCGTCGTGACGGCCGCGGTCGCCGCGTCGCGACCTCCGGCGGGGCGGGGGCCGGCGTCGTCGGCGAGGAGGTCGCCCAGGAATCCCTTGCGGCTCGCGGCGACCAGCAGGGGGTGGCCCAGCGACACGAAGGCGTCGAGGTGGGCCAGCACGGTCCAGTTCTGATCGCCGGTCTTGGAGAACCCGAGGCCCGGGTCGAGCACGATCTGCGCGGGATCGACCCCGGCGGCGAGGGCCGCGTCGACCTGCACCAGCAGCTCGGCGCGGATGTCGCCCACGAGATCGTCGTAGTGCGTGTGCTTCTGCATCGAGGCGGAGTGCTCGCGCCAGTGCATCAGGACCACGGGCGACCGCGTCTCGGCGGCCAGCGCCATCATCGCGGGATCGGCCCGGCCGCCCGAGACGTCGTTGATGATCGACGCGCCGGCGTCGAGCGCCCGTCGGGCGGTGCCCGACCGCATCGTGTCGACCGAGACCCTGATGCCCTCCGCCACGAGGCCCTCGATGACGGGCAGCACGCGGCGGGCCTCCTCGGCCTCGTCGATGCGCAACGCCCCGGGCCGTGTCGACTCACCGCCCACGTCGACGATGTCGGCGCCGTCGGCCACGAGCTCGACCCCGTGCTCGATCGCGGTCGCGGCGTCGAGCCACCGGCCGCCGTCCGAGAACGAGTCGGGGGTGACGTTGACGACGCCCATCACGAGGCACCGGCCAAGGTCGAGCACAGGGTCGAGCACCGGCGACCTACCGCGCCGTGATGAGGCCCATGGCCTCGGCCCGGGTGGCCGGGTCGCGCAGCTGGCCGCGGACGGCGCTCGTGACGGTCTTGGCACCGCCCTTGCGCACGCCGCGCATGGCCATGCACAGGTGCTCGGCCTCGATCACGACGATGACGCCGCGGGGCTTGAGGATCTCGACGAGCGACTCCGCGATCTGCGTCGTGAGCCGCTCCTGCACCTGCGGACGGCGCGCGTAGACGTCGACCAGGCGGGCCAGCTTCGACAGGCCCGTGACGCGTCCGCCCTCGGCGGGGATGTAGCCGACGTGCGCGACGCCGAAGAACGGCACCAGGTGGTGCTCGCACATCGACCACATCTCGATGTCCTTGACCAGGACGAGCTCTTCGTGGCCGACGTCGAACTCGGCGGTGAGCACCTCCTCGGCCGTCTGCCCGAGACCCGAGAGCAGCTCGTCGTACGACTTGGCGACCCGCTTCGGGGTGTCCTTGAGCCCGTCGCGGTCAGGGTCCTCCCCCACCGCGATGAGCAGCTCGCGGATGGCCGCCTCGGCCCTCGGCCGGTCGACGCTCATGCCGGCCCCGGTCCGGCGGGCGGCGGGGCGTCGGGCCCCGAGTCGGGACCGATCACGACAGGCGTGCTCTTGTCGTTCTCGCCGCTGTACGACTGGCCGGGGATAGTGTCGACCGGCGGACGCGTGTCGGGCACGCGGGTGTCGGAGCCCGTCCAGGCCGGACGGATGTCGCGGCGACGCAGCGGCTCGAAGATGCGAGCCACCTGCGCCTTGTCGAGCGTCTCCTTCTCGAGCAGCTCGGTGACCAGCGCGTCGAGCACGTCGCGGTTCTCGTGGAGGATGTCGAAGGCCTCCTGGTGCGCGAACGTGATGAGCTTGTTGATCTCGTCGTCGACGATCGCGGCGACGTTCTCGGAGTAGTTGCGCGCGTGGCCGATGTCGCGGCCGAGGAAGGGCTGGCCCTCGTTCTCGCCGAGACGGACCGCACCGAGGCGCTCGCTCATGCCGTACTGCGTGACCATCGCCCGGGCCACGTTGGTGGCCTTCTCGATGTCGTTGCCGGCGCCCGTCGTGGGGTCGTGGAACACGAGCTCCTCGGCGGCGCGGCCGCCCAGCATGTAGGCGAGCTTGTCGAGCAGCTCGGCCCGGGTCTGGGAGTACTTGTCCTCGTCGGGCAGCACCATGGTGTAGCCGAGGGCGCGGCCGCGCGGCAGGATCGTGATCTTGTGCACGGGGTCGCTCTGCGGCAGGGCCGCGGCCACCAGGGCGTGGCCGCCCTCGTGGTACGCCGTGATGCGGCGCTCGTTCTCGTTCATGAGGCGGCTGCGCTTCTGCGGGCCGGAGATGACCCGGTCGATGGCCTCGTCGAGCGCGGCGTTGTCGATCGTCTTGGCCCCGTTGCGGGCCGTCAGCAGCGCGGCCTCGTTGAGGACGTTGGCCAGGTCGGCACCCGAGAAGCCGGGCGTGCGGCGGCCGATGGCCTCGAGGTCGACGCCGGGGCCGATCGGCTTGCCGCGCGAGTGCACCTTGAGGATCTGCGTGCGGCCGGCCAGGTCGGGGGCCTCGACGCCGATCTGGCGGTCGAAGCGGCCCGGACGCAGCAGCGCGGGGTCGAGCACGTCGGGACGGTTGGTGGCCGCGATGAGGATGACGCCGCCGCGGACGTCGAAGCCGTCCATCTCGACGAGCAGCTGGTTGAGGGTCTGCTCGCGCTCGTCGTGGCCGCCGCCCATGCCGGTGCCGCGGTGGCGTCCGACGGCGTCGATCTCGTCGATGAACACGATGGCCGGGGCGTTCTCCTTGGCCTGCTCGAACAGGTCGCGGACGCGGCTCGCGCCGACGCCGACGAACATCTCGACGAAGTCGGAGCCGGAGATCGAGTAGAACGGCACGCCTGCCTCGCCGGCGACCGCGCGGGCCAGCAGGGTCTTGCCCGTGCCGGGAGGGCCGTAGAGCAGGACGCCCTTGGGGATCTTGGCCCCGACGGCCTGGAACTTGGCGGGCTCCTGCAGGAACTCCTTGATCTCGCCGAGCTCCTCGATCGCCTCGTCGCAGCCCGCGACGTCGGCGAACGTCGTCTTGGGGGTGTCCTTGCTCATGAGCTTGGCCTTGGACTTGGCGAACTTCATGACGCCGGCCCCGCCACCCTGGCTGCGGCTCAGGAAGTAGATCAGCAGCCCGAAGATCAGCAGGATCGGCAGGAACGAGATCAGGAAGGAGCCGATGAACGACTGCTTGGGCACCTCGACGTCGAAGGTCTTGAGCTTCTTGTCGGCCACGGCGGTCTCGGCCTGCTGCACGAGACGTGCACCCTGGTCGCCGAGGTACTCGGCCTTGACCTTGGTGCCGTCGTTGAGCGTCGCGCGGATCTGCTGGTCACCGTCGACGAACTTGACGTCCTTGACCTTGCCCGCGTCGAGGTAGCCCACCATCGTCGCGGTCTTGATCTGCTTGAAGCCGTCGGCGTTGGACGAGACCGAGATGATCGAGATCACGACCACGGTGATCAGGGCGATCCAGATCCAGGGGCCCTTGAAGAGGCGTTTGAAGTTCATGTGCGGCGTGGAGCGGGTCCACTCCTCCTCGGGGTTCTGGTCGGTAGTCGAACGGTACACGGGGTTCCGCTCACCAGTTGAACGCGCTCAGCGGCCTGCGAGGTTCCCCTCACGAGTTCGCCAGCAGCGAACGAGAGCCCGCGATGTCAGGGCTTACGAGTACACGTGAGGAGACAAGGTGCCGATGCAGCGCAGGTTGCGGTAGCGCTCGTCGTAGTCGAGTCCGTAGCCGACGACGAAGGCGTTGGGGATGTCGAAGCCGACGTACTTGACCTCGACGTCCATCTGCTGCGCGTCGGGCTTGCGCAGCAGCGTGGCGATCTCGACCGAGGCCGGTCCGCGCGAGCGCAGGTTGGTGATGAGCCACGAGAGCGTGAGGCCCGTGTCGATGATGTCCTCGACGATCAGGACGTGCCGGCCGCTGAGATCGGTGTCGAGGTCCTTGAGGATGCGCACCACGCCGGACGACTGCGTGCCGGAGCCGTACGACGAGACCGCCATCCAGTCCATCTCGACGTGCCGGTCGAGGCTGCGGGCGAGATCGGCCATGACCATGACCGCGCCCTTGAGCACGCCGACGAGCAGGAGGTCCTGGCCCTCGTAGTCGGCCTCGATCTGCCGGGCCATCTCGGCGAGACGGGCCGTGATCTGCTCCTCGGTGAAGAGGGTCTGGTCGAGCTCGAGGTCGTCTGCGACATGCGTCTGGTCCACGGGATCAGCCTCCCACAGGGGTGGCTGCGAACGTCAGGGAAGTCCCTCCCGACGTCCTGACCCGGGTCACGCTCACCCGTCCGGGGAGCTCGATGCGCTGCTGCCCGTGCCAGTCGGTCACGAGGCGGTCGAGCTCGGCCAGGTGGGTCGACGACAGCTCGGCGCCGACGGCACCTGCCGCGAGGGCGACGCGACGCAGCACCCGTGAGCGCAGGGCCGGCGGGAGCGCGGCGAGCGTCGCGACGTCGAGCGGGTCGGCGACCTGGGCGGCGAGCTCGTCGAGCAGGTGGCCGTCGGCGCGCACCTGGTCGGCGGTGCGGGCGAGCGCCTCGGCCACCCCACGGCCCAGCACGTCCTCGAGCAGCGGCATGACCTCGCCGCGCACGCGGGACCGGCGGAACGCCGGGTCGCTGTTGTGCGGGTCGGTCCACCACGTGAGCCCGTGGGCACGGCAGATCTGCTCGGTGCCGGCGCGGCGCAGCGGCAGGAACGGCCGTCTCCACAACCCATCGATCGCCGCCATGCCGGCGATCGAGCGGGGCCCCGAGCCCCGTCCGAGGCCCAGCAGCACGGTCTCGGCCTGGTCGTCGAGGGTGTGTGCGAGCAGCACCGCATCGGCACCGGACGCAGCGAGCACCTCCCGGCGGGCCGTGCGGGCAGCGGCCTCCGGGCCTCCAACGCGTCCGACGTCGACCCGTCGTACGACCGCGCGCACGCCCAGCCCGTCGAGCTGCTGCACCGCGCGGGCAGCCACCTCGTCCGACCCGTGCTGCAGGCCGTGGTCGACGACGACGGCGGACAGGTCGAGCGAGCCCCGGTCGGCGACGAATGCGGTGACCGCGGCCAGCGCGAGCGAGTCGGCACCTCCGGAGACGCCGACCACGACGCGGGTCCCGGCGGCGAGGTCGGCCAGCGCCTCGCGCACGAGATTGCGACCCGTCGCGACGGCCGGGTCGAGTGCGCCGCCCATGACCGGAGGCCTCAGCCGTGGACGCGCTTGACCCAGGCGGCGGGATCGAGGATCTCGGCCTTGCCCGGGAGGTTGGCCGGCTCGGCCCACACCTGGTTGAAGCCGCTCAGCCCGACCATCTCGTTGACCTCGCGCACGAACGTCGCGCCATCGCGGTACTGCCGCATCTTGGCGTCGACGCCCAGCAGGCGGCGCAGCACCCGGTCGAACGGGCTCGAGCCGGCGCGCCGCTCGGTGAACTTGCGGCGGATCTCGGCGACGCTCGGGATGACCTCGGGCCCCACGCCGTCCATGACGACGTCGGCGTGGCCCTCGAGCAGCGACATGATGCCGGTCAGGCGGTCGACGATCTCGCGCTGGCGGTCGTTCTGGAACAGCTCGCTGAACGACGCCTCGGAGTCGCCCTTGACGATGCGGACGAGCTCGCCGAGGCCGTCGCCCAGCATCGACGACAGGGCCGACGAGTCGAGCTCGGTGGCCTCGATGAACTCGTCGAGCAGCGACTTCATGTGGCCGCGCATCCAGTCGACGGCCGTGAACTGCACGCGGTGCGTCTCCTCGTGCAGGCACACCCAGAGCCGGAAGTCGTGGGGGTCGACGTCGAGCTTGCGCTCGACCTCGACGATGTTGGGGGCCACGAGCAGCAGGCGTCCGCCCTCGCCCGCCGGGCCGTCCCAGAACGGGTCGAACTGGCCCAGCACCTTGGACGACATGAACGACATCAGCGCCCCGACCTCGGCACCGGCGACCTTCTCGCCGACCGTGCGACCGAGCCCCGTGGGTGCCTTGCCGGATGCGGCGAGCCTGGCGGCTATGGGGTCCATCAGCACCCGGAACGTGTCGAGGTTGGCCTCGACCCAGCGCGGACGGTCGACGACCAGCACGGGGGCCGTGGCCGACACGGCGTGCAGGTCGCTGAACTCGCGCACGGGCGCCTCGGAGCGGGCCGCACCCTCGCGCAGCTCGGCGACCGCCTCGGCGGCCTCGGCGGCCGACATCTCGGGGCCGGGACGCGACAGCTTCGTGGCCGTCGTCAACGCGAGGTTCCAGTCGATCATGCAGCCACGCTACTCGCGGGCGCCGCAGGAGCAGGTCGCGATGGCGGCCGCCACCCGGTCGAGGGCGGCCTGCGCCTGCAGCGGCAGGTCGCGGTCGGCGCGATCGCTCATGACGGCGAAGATGACGGGCCGGGAGTCGGCGTCGAGGGCGTAGCCCGCAAGCGAGTGGATGCCCGACAGCGTGCCGGTCTTGGCCCGGACGGTGCCGCGGGCCGCCTTGAGGTCGGCGAACCGGCCGACCAGGGTGCCCGTGAACCCGCTGACGGGCAGATCGGCCAGCAGGCCGGACGCGCGAGGCGTCCCCCGCGCGACCTGCAGCGTCTGGGCCAGCGTGGAGGGGGCGATGCGGTTGTCGCGGGACAGCCCGCTTCCGTCGTTCAGCACCAGGCCGTCGGTCGCGATGCCTCCCGCCGTGAGCGCCGCCTTCACCGCCGCGGTGCCGCCGTCGAAGCTGCCCGGCCCTCCGGCGGCGAGGCCGACGTGTCGCAGGACGACCTCGGCAGCCTCGTTGTCACTGACCCGCACGAGCGTCTCGACGATCTGGGCGAGCGTCGCGCTGCGCACCTCCGCGACCGCCGCTGCACCAGCACCCGCCGTCACCGCCGACGGGTCGCCCTTGACGTCGATGCCCTCGTCGGCGAGCAGCCGCGCGAACGTGCGGGCGGCGTCGTCGGCCGGGTCGTCGGCCAGCCCGGCACCGGAGTCGGACACTCCCTGGTCGGTCCACAGCGCGCTGATGCGCGTCACGATGTCGGCGCTGACGTAGCTGTCCTCCCACGTCGGGCTGGCGTCCGGACCGGTGAACAGCGAGGCGTCGTAGCCGAGCGTCACGGCGGTGGTGCCCGACGCCGTCAGCGCCTTGGCGGTGCGGCGGGCGAGGGTCGTCAGATCGGCCTGGAAGACCCGGTCGTCGCCGCGGGCGCGAGGCTTCGTCGCGAGGTACGGGTCGCCGCCACCGACCAGCACGATGCCGTCGGCCGAACGCACGACGGTCGTCGAGAACCGGGTCGCGGGGTCGATCGTCGCGAGGGCGGCGTATCCCGTCAGCACCTTGGTCGTCGACGCCGGCGCGAACGTCCCGGCACCCGAGCCGTACAGCGCGGTGCCGTCGGCCCCCACCGCCGCGAAGCCGACGTGCGGGCCGAGCGCCGCGTCCGCGAGGCCCGGCGCCACGGCCGCCTGGAGCTTGCCGGGGTCGACCGTGCCGGCATCGGGGGCGTCGGGCGCCGCGGAACGCGGTACCTCGTCGAGCGCGAGCGCAGCCGGCGGGACGACGTTGGCCGGGCCGCAGTCGCCGTCGCAGATCAAGGCGTTGAGGTCACCGCGGCCCCACAGCGTGACGCCCAGGGCGATCACGAGAGCCAGCACGACGGCGGGCACCAGCAGCGCGAGCGTCCCGCCCACGACCCTGCGTCCTCGCTGCTCCCCCACAGGCGCCAGACTATAGAGACCCCCGCCGCGCCGTTCTCTCGGCGCGCGCTCCCCAACTCAACCGCCGGAGGCACCAGTGATTTTCGACGTCACCGTGGAGATCCCCAAGGGCAGCCGCAACAAGTACGAGGTCGACCACTCGTCGCACCGCATCCGTCTTGACCGCACGCTGTTCACCGCGACGCAGTATCCCGCGGACTACGGTTTCATCGACGACACCCTCGGGCTCGACGAGGACCCGCTCGACGCGCTCGTGCTCCTGTCGGAGCCGACGTTCCCGGGCTGCGTCATCTCGTGCCGCACGATCGGCATGTTCCGCATGACCGACGAGGCCGGCGGAGACGACAAGGTGCTGTGCGTCCCGGCCAAGGATCCGCGCCAGGAGCACCTGCGCGACATCCACCACGTCCCCGAGTTCGACCGCCTCGAGATCGAGCACTTCTTCACGGTCTACAAGGACCTCGAGCCCGGCAAGTCGGTCGAGGGATCCACCTGGACCGGACGTGTCGAGGCCGAGGCCGAGATCCAGGCGAGCTACGCCCGGTTCAAGGACAACGGCGGATACTGAGCACCCCGATCGGCCCAGGCCGGTCCCGCTCCTCCCGTTGACCCCGACGTCCCGGCTCCTCGTCGCTGCCCTCGGATCAGCCCTGCTGGTCGTGGGCCTGACGACGCCTGCCCAGGCGGCGCCCGCCCGCGTGCCGGTGCCGTACGTCACGGCGTCGTCCCCGCACACCCTGACGCTCCAGTGGCCGGAGGTGCCCGGGGCCAGGCGCTACACGGTCTACGTGGCGTCGAGCCCGTCGAAAGCGACCCGCACGACCACGCGCAGCCACTGGTCGTACGGGCGCAGGACGACGCTCACGGTCAAGGACCTGCGCTCGAACCGTCGCTACTGCTTCACGGTCAAGGCCGTGCGGGGCGACGAGAGCGGTCGCCGCTCGGCACCCATGTGCAGCTTCACGCTGCGGGGCGGCAAGCGCCCCCCGGCGAACGGTGCCGAGGTGTCGGTCGCGACGTTCAACGTGTGCGCGGCCGCGGTCAACTGCAAGCGCTGGACCGCCAGGCGCGAGGACGCGATCGTGCAGCGCATCGTCGACGCGAACGCCGATGTCGTGGCCCTGCAGGAGGTCACGCGCAAGGCTGACAAGCTCGGTCGCCGACTGGCCGAGCACGGCTACGTCCGCTACGCCGCGCCGGTCAACAAGGTCGACGAGGCGCTCTACTACCGCAGCTCGGCGGCGGAGATGGCCGTCGCGGTCGACCCCGCCCGCCGCTGCGAGGTCGAGCCGTACCGCGGGCCCGACAACACCCTGACGTGGCGGTTCCCGCGGCACTTCGACGAGGCCACGCAGCAGTGGTACGCCTACCAGACCAGCAGCTGGCTGACCGAGCAGCCGGTGTGCCGCGATCACCAGCTGCCGCTCGAGCAGGAGGGCCGCATCGGCTCGCCGACGGGGGCGACGGCCGTGTGGGCGGCACTGCGGCTCAAGACCAACGGCAAGACCTACGCCTTCGTCTCGGCGCATCTCTCGCACGGCCCGACGAAGGCCGACGGACGCCTGCGGGGACGCGAGGCCAAGCAGCTCGTCGCCTCGACCCGCAGGGCCGTCAACGGCCTGCCAGTCATCTACATGGGCGACTTCAACTCGTACCGCGGCGGGCCCGACGACGACGCGCCACGACGCGCGATGTCCAACCGGGGCTGGGTCGACACCTTCGACGCGTCGTCCACCTACACGCGCCCGTACGTCAGCAGCTTCAACGGCTGGCGGCGCAAGGTCGAGACCCTGGCCGACTGGGGTGGCCACATCGACCGCATCTTCATCCCCCGGCAGATGGGTTCGACGGCGTGGCGGGTCGTCGCCAGGACCGAGAAGCGGCGCTACGTCGGCACGCAGGCCTCCGACCACAACCTCATCAGGACGACGATCCTGCTGCCGTGACCTTGCAGCCCCTGTCAGCCCTGGGTCGTCAGGTCTGGGAGCTGCGCAGGAGGGCGCGCATCGTGTCGGCAAACACGCGGACGTCGATCGTGTGGTCGAGCGAGCGCAGCGTGCCCAGGCCGATGCCGAGGCTCAGCAGCGTCGTGGCGGCCTGGTCGGCGTCGACGACGTCTCCGAGTCCCGCCTCGGTCGTCACCTGGCGGACGAGTTGGGCGATGGCGCCGCGGATCTCGCGGTGCCGCTTGACCAGCTCGGTCGCGACGTAGGGGCTCTGCCGCGCGCTGGCACCGAACTCGACCTCGAGAGCCGTCCAGCGGGGCTGACCCAGGCCCTCGCGGGCCCACGCGGCGAAGGCCTCGATGCGGCCGTCGAGGTCGGTGTCGCGGCTGAACGCCTCGACGACGCCGGCGAGCTGCTCCTCGTGGATGCTGTCGAGCACCGCCATGCAGAGCTCCTCCTTGCCGGAGAAGTTGGAGTACACGGCACCCTTGGAGAAGCCCGCCTGCACGGCGACCTTGTCGAGGGACGTCGCGGCGTAGCCGTCGGCGAGGAACATCTCGCGAGCCACCTCGATGAGGCTCTGTCGTGTCTGCGCCTGGCGCTCAGCCCTGGTCGTGCGGGCTCCGTCGACCGTCACACCTGCTCCTTCTCCCCCGGGCCGTGAGTGGCCCGGAACACCCTTGCATCGTACTCAGATACCGATAGTATCTGAACGGTGATCACCAAGGACATCGTCATCATCGGCACCGGCTTCTCCGGCATGGGCATGGCCATGAAGCTCCGTGCGGCAGGCCGCGACGACTTCGTCGTGATCGAGAAGGCCCACGACGTCGGAGGCACCTGGCGCGACAACACCTACCCCGGCTGCGAGTGCGACATCCCGAGCCACATGTACTCCTTCTCGTACGAGCTCAACACCGACTGGAGCAAGAGCTTCTCCGGTCAGCGCGAGATCCACGAGTACATGCGCACCGTCGCCGATGAGCAGGGTATCCGCCCCTACATCGACTTCGGCGTCGAGGTCACGGGGGCCTCGTGGGACGAGAGCCGCCAGCGGTGGACGATCCGCACCACGGGCGGCGACGACTACGAGGCCCGCTTCGTGGTGGCCGGCGTCGGCGGGCTGCACATCCCCAACGTCCCCGAGATCACGGGTGCCGAGACGTTCGCCGGGCCCCGCTTCCACTCCGCGCAGTGGGACCACTCGGTCGACCTGAGCGGCAAGAAGGTCGTCGTGATCGGCACGGGTGCCAGCGCGATCCAGTTCATCCCGATCATCGCCGAGCAGGTCGAGCAGCTGACGGTCTTCCAGCGCACCCCCGCCTGGGTCCTGCCCAAGAAGGACAAGCCGACACCCGAGTGGCGCAAGCAGGCCTTCGCCAAGGTGCCGGGCGCGCAGCGCGCCTACCGCAACGCGCTCTACTGGGGGCTCGAGGCCCGCGCGATCGCGTTCAACGGACACCTCAACGTGCTGCCGTTCGCCGAGAAGATCGTCAAGCGCCACATGGAGAAGGCGATCCCCGATCCCGCGCTGCGGGCCAAGCTGACGCCCGACTACCGCCTCGGCTGCAAGCGCGTGCTGCAGTCGAACACGTACTACCCGACGTTCCTGCGCGACAACGTCGAGCTCAGCACCGACGGCGTCCGAGAGATCACCGCCGATGGCGTCATCGACGGCAACGGCGTCCTGCACGAGGCCGACGTCATCATCTACGGCACGGGCTTCCACGTCGTCGACGCCTTCGACTACCTCGACATCAAGGGCCGCGGCGGCGTCGACCTGGCGGCGCAGTTCCGTGAGGGCGGCGTCGAGACCTACATGGGCATGATGATCAACGGCTTCCCGAACCTCGCGTTCATGCTCGGACCCAACACCGCGCTCGGCCACAACTCGGTGGTGTTCATGATCGAGCAGCAGACCAAGTTCATCATCCGGCTGCTCGACGAGATGGACGGTCTGGGCGCTGCCGCAGCCGAGCCCACGCTGCAGGCCCAGACGGCGTTCAACGAGGAGATCCAGCGCCTCGTCGAGAAGGGCATCTGGACCCAGGGCGGCTGCACGAGCTGGTACCTCGACAGCCACGGCAAGAACCGCACGATCTGGCCGAAGTTCACGTTCCAATACTGGTGGGAGACCCGCAAGGTCGACCAGCTGGCGTTCGCCTGGGAACAGGCTGCCTAGCGCGGCCCCACCGCTGTCACCGTCACGGCGGCTTCGCCGATCTCGTCGCTCTCGGCCAGGTCGACCGTCGCGCTGATGCCCCAGTCGCGGTCGCCCTCGGGGTCGTCGAACGTCTGCCGGACGGTCCATGTCTCGGGCCCCTCGGTGACCATGAACAGCTCGGGCCCGCGCGACCCCGGCCCGGTGCCGATGTTGGTCGCGAAACCGGTCGTCGCGGGGTACTCCTCGCGGTAGGCCGCCATCGCGTCCATCCACGCCTGCTCGTCCCACTCGCCGTCAGGTTCGAGCGCCGCCAGCTCGCCCCAGCGTCCGAACGCCGCGAGCTCGACCCGGCGGAACATCGCGTTGCGCACCAGCACCCTGAACGCGCGGGCGTTGCCCGTGACGGGCCTCGGCGTCTCGGACGCCATGGCCTGCGGACGCACCTCGAGCGGGTCGACCCCCGGCGCGATCAGCGACTCCCACTCGTCGAGCAGCGACGAGTCGGTCTGGCGGACGAGCTCACCGAGCCACTCGGTGATGTCCTCGAGCTCCTCGTCACGTGCCGAGACGGGCACCGTGCGACCCAGCGTCTTGTAGACGTCCGACAGGTAGCGCAGCACCAGACCCTCGGAGCGGGCGAGCTGGTAGTCGCCGACCAGCTCGGAGAACGTCATGGCGCGCTCCCACATCTCGCGCACGACCGACTTGGGCTTGAGCTCGTGGTCGGCGACCCACGGGTGACCACCGCGGTACGTCTCGTAGGCCGCGGTCAGCAGCTCCTCGAGCGGCTTGGGGTGCGTGATGTCCTCGATGAGCTCCATGCGCTCGTCGTACTCGATGCCGTCCATCTTCATCTCGTTGATCGCCTCGCCGCGAGCGCGGTGGCGCTGGGCGTTGATGATCGGACGGGGATCGTCGAGCGTCGCCTCGATGACCGAGACGACGTCGAGGGCGTACGTGGGCGACTCGCGGTCGAGCAGCTCGAGCGAGGCGACCGCGAACGGCGACAGGGGTTGGTTGAGGGCGAAGTTGGCCTGCAGGTCGATCGTGAGCCGCAGGGTGCGGCCGTCCTCGTCGGGCGGGTCGATGCGTTCGACGACCTCACCGGCGAGCAGCGCCTCGATGATCTCGTCGACCTGCGCCAGCATCCGGTCCTGGGCGTCCTCGGTCTCGCCGCTCTCGCGCAGCAGGCGCTCGAGGGACGCTCGCGCGTCGCCGGGTCGCGAGACGATGTCGAGCACCATCGCGTGGCTGACCTTCATGCGCGAGACGAGAGCCTCCGGCGTACCGGTCGACAGCTTCTCGAACGTCCCCTGCCCCCACGACACGAAGCCCTCCTGGGGCTTCTTGCGGTTGATGCGCTTGAGCTTCTTGGGGTCGTCGCCAGCCTTGCGGACGAGCCGGGCGTTCTCGATCTCGTGCTCGGGCGCCTCGACGACGACGTGGCCGATCGTGTCGTAGCCCGCGCGTCCGGCCCGGCCGGCGATCTGCTGGAACTCGCGCACCTGCAGCTGACGCTGACGGACGCCGTCGTACTTCGACAGGCCGCTGAACAGCACCGTGCGGATCGGCACGTTGATGCCGACGCCGAGCGTGTCGGTGCCGCACACGACCTTGAGCAGACCCTGCTGCGTCAGCGTCTCGACGAGGCGGCGGTAGCGCGGCAGCATGCCGGCATGGTGCACGCCGACGCCCATGCGGATGAGCCGCGACAGCGTCTTGCCGAACGCCGACGAGAACCGGAAGTCGCCGAGCGCGTCTGCGATGGTGTCGCGCTCCTCGCGGGTGGCGACCTTGATGCTGGTCAGCGCCTGCGCCCGCTCGAGCGCAGAGACCTGAGTGAAGTGGACGACGTAGACCGGGGTCTGGCCCGTCTCGATGAGCTGCTCGAGGGTCTCCTGGACGGGCGTCGAGACGTACTCGCTGACCAGAGGAACCGGACGCTCGGTCGAGCTGACGACCGCAGTGTCACGACCTGTGCGCCTGGCGAGGTCGGCCTCGAGCTTCGTGGTGTCGCCGAGCGTCGCCGACATCAGCAGGAACTGCGCCCTCGGCAGCTCGATCAGCGGCACCTGCCAGGCCCAGCCACGGTCGGGGTCGGCGTAGAAGTGGAACTCGTCCATCACGACGAGCCCGATGTCGGCGTCGGCGCCCTCGCGCAGCGCCATGTTGGCCAGGATCTCGGCGGTCGCGGCGATGATCGGCGCGTCGGCGTTGACGGCCGCGTCACCCGTGACCATGCCGACGTTCTCGGCACCGAAGATCTCGCACAGGTCGAAGAACTTCTCGCTGACCAGCGCCTTGATCGGCGCGGTGTAGACGCTGCACTCGCCACGGGCCAGCGCTGCGGCCATCGCGCCGGTCGCGACGAGGCTCTTGCCCGAGCCGGTCGGCGTCGCGAGGACGACGTTCGACCCCGCGACGCACTCGAGGATCGCCTCGTCCTGCGCGGGGTACATCGTCAGGCCGCGCGACTCGACCCACTCGGTGATCGCGCCGTAGACGGCATCCTCGTCGTAGGCCGCTCCGGTCTTGGGCAGCAGGTCGATGAGGCGCATGCCTCCATTGTCGCGGGTGAGCGCGACCCGCTCAGCCGCCGGCCTGCTGCCGCAGCCCGGCCAGCAGCAGGTCGAGGCCGGCTCGGAAGACCTCCGAGTCGTCGTGCTTCTCGAACTCGCCCGCGGTCTGCTGCAGGAACGGGAACTCGTCGGGGTCGAGCGCTCGCCAGCGATCGGCGTACATCCGCAGGAACTCGTCGGGCGACAGGCCGCTGTCGACGAACTCCTGCGGCGGCGGCTGCGCCACGTCGATCGCGAGGCCCACGACGTAGCCGACGAGCGTCATGACGGCTTCCATCTGCTGCTTGGGCGTGAGGTCGAGACGCATGGCCTGCCTCCCCAGACGGTCGAACATGCGCATGGTGTTGGTCTGCAGGTCGGTGTTGCGCATCAGGAAGATGCCGAGCCACGGCCGGCGCAGCATCTCGTCGTAGAGGGCTACCGACAGCTGCCGCAGGTTCTCGATCGGGTCGGGGTCGTCGAGCAACTGCTCGGTCGCGACCAGCACCTCGCCCATGACGTGGTCGGCGGCGCGGTCGAGCAGCTCGTCCTTGCCGTCCACGTACCAGTAGATGCTGCCGACGCCGCCACCCAGGCGCGATGCCAGCGCGCGGAACGTCAGCGCACCCTCGCCGGCCTCGTCGAGGAGGGCGACGGCGGCCTCGACGACGGCCTCGAGCGAGTGGGACGCCCGGCGGCGTACGGGGGCTGGCATGAGCCCATTCAACCACCCACTTGCGCTGGACCGAACGACGTTCTATATTTCGAACGTCGTTCGATAACCGAACAACGTTCGATCCACGAAGGAGGTGTCGCCATGGGTGACACGACCACCCCTCCGGCAGCCGGCCAGTCCGCCAGCTCGTCGCCCCCCACCCACCAGTCCCTGCGCTCGGCCGCCCTCCCCCTCACCGCCCTGTGCCTCGCCTTCTTCGTCGAGATGGTCGACAACACGCTGCTGTCGATCGCCCTGCCGACGATCGGGCGCGACCTCGGCGGCGGAACGACCGCGCTGCAGTGGGTCACGGGTGCCTACTCCCTGACCTTCGGCGGACTGCTGCTCACGGCCGGCTCGGCCGCTGACCGCCTCGGCCGCCGCCGCGTGCTGCTGACGGGACTGACCCTGTTCGGGCTCATCAGCCTCGGCGCCCTGGCCGTGTCGTCGCCCGGCGAGCTCATCGCGCTGCGCGCGGCCCTCGGCGTCGCCGCGGCCATGATGGCCCCCGTCACGATGTCGCTGATCTTCCGGCTGTTCGACGACGAGGCCCTGCGGTCACGCTCCATCACGATCGTCATGATCGTCGGCATGTCCGGGTTCGTCCTGGGCCCGTTGCTGGGCGGCACGGCCCTGACCCACGTCGGCTGGGAGTGGCTGCTCGTCGTCAACGCGCCCGTCGCCCTGATCGCCTGGATCGGTGTCCGCGTCGGCGTGCCGAAGGACCGCCGCGAGGACCTCACCGGCGATGCGCTCGACCTGCCCGGCGCGGCGCTCAGCGTCCTCGCAATCGGCCTCGGCTGCTACACCCTGACCAGCGGCGTCGAGAACGGCTGGCTGTCGCTGGCCACGTGGGCGTCCGGCGTCGGATCGCTCGCCGCGGTGATCGCGTTCGTGCGGCACGAGCGGCGGACCGACGCGCCGATGCTCGACCTCGGCATCTTCTCGACGGGGCCCGCCCGCGGCGCGGCCCTGGCCCAGATGGGCGCCGCGATCACGATGGCCGGGGCGATGTTCGGGCTGATCCTGCACTTCCAGTACGCCTACGGCTGGAGCCCCGTCCGGGCCGGCCTGGCGAACCTGCCCCTCATCGTCACGATGCTGGCCGCGACGCCACTGTCGGAGCACCTGGCCAAGAAGTACGGGCACCGCATCTCGTGCCTGATCGGCGCGGTGCTGCTGGCCGGATCACTGGTCGGCCTGGCCTGGTCGGTCGAGCACGGCTACCTCGCGATCGCGATCTCGATGGTCACGATGACGATCGGCCTGCGGACCATCATGACGATCTGCGCCATCGCCCTCGTCGAGGCGATGCCCAAGAACCGCACGACGATCGGCGCTGCCCTCAACGACACCGCGCAGGAGGTCGGCTCGAGCATCGGCACCGCCGTCGTCGGGACGCTCATCGCGGCGCTCGTCACGTCGACCCTGCCCGCGGGCACGTGGACGTCCGCGATGGTCGCGTCGTTCTTCGACGGCGAGCGCACGACCTACCTGGTGCTGGCCGCGGTCGTCGGCGTCGTGTCGACCTGGGGTGCGCTGTCGCTGACCGACTCGCACACGTCGGACGAGCGCTGAGCGGCGACACCGCAGGGGCTAAGCAAGCGCTTAGCCCCTGCGCTATCGTCGTGCCATGAAGGCGATCCAGATCACATCACTCGACGGCCCCGAGGCACTCGAGCTGCACGACGTCCCCGAACCCGTGGCAGGCGAGGGACAGGTGCTGATCCGTGTGCGCGCGGCCGGCGTCGCCTTTCCCGAGGTGCTGCTGTCCCGAGGGCTCTATCAGATGAAGCCCGAGCTGCCGTTCGTACCGGGTGCCGAGATCGCCGGTGAGGTCGTCACCGCACCTGAAGGGTCGGGCTTCGCACCCGGCGACCGCGTCGCGGCCCTGTGCCTCCTGGGTGGGTTCGCCGAGCTCGCCGTCGCACCGGTGACCGAGACGTTCGCACTGCCCGACAACATCTCGTTCGAGCAGGGCGCGTCGATCATCTTCAACTACGGCACGGCCTACTTCGCGCTGATCGAGCGCGGCGGGCTTGTGCCCGGCGAGTCGGTGCTGGTGCAAGGCGCTGCCGGCGGCATCGGCACCGCCGCGATCCAGGTCGCCAAGGCCTTCGGTGCCGGCCGCGTCGTCGCCGTCACCTCGACCGCCGAGAAGGGCGCCGTCGCGCTCGAGGCAGGTGCCGACGAGTTCGTGCTGGCCGACGGGTTCAAGGATGCCGTCGTCGCGGGCGGCAAGGTCGACGTCGTCGTCGACCCGGTCGGCGGCGACCGCTTCACCGACTCGCTGCGCTGCCTCAAGGACGACGGCCGGGTGCTCGTGATCGGATTCACCGCCGGCGACATCCCCACCGTCAAGGTCAACCGACTGCTGCTCAACAACGTCTCGGTCGTCGGCGTCGGCTGGGGCGCCTACGTGATGCAGCGCCCGGGCCACATCGGCACCGAGTGGGCGGCGCTCGAACCGCACCTGGCCAGCGGCGCACTCACCCCTGTCATCGGGCCGTCGTTCCCGCTCGCCGAGGCGTCGAAGGCATTGCTGACTCTCGACGAGCGGCGGGCGACCGGCAAGGTGCTGATCACGCCTTAGTGCTGCAATCACGGGACTTTGTACCCTGATGTTCGAACACCTATTCGAACACAATTGGCACATGGACCCGCAGCCGACCCTCGACGCGATGAACGCCACGGCGCGCGTCCTGACGTCGGGCGACGTTCGGGAGCAGCTCCACGCCCTGCAGATCCTGAGCGATGCCGTCGACGGTGCAAAGGCGGCGCTCCTGGCCGACCTCGACACCTCCAAGGACTACGAGATCGACGGCGCAGCAACGCTCAACGCGTGGGTGCGCAACCAGCTGCGAGCCAGCACCAAGCAGGCCTCGATCCTCGTGCGCAACGCCCAGGCCCTGCGCGACCTCCACGTGGTCGCCGAGGCGGCGCTGGCAGGTCAGATCGGCTCCGCGCACGTGCAGGCCTTCGTTTACGGCCTCAAGCACGTCGGGATCGAGGTGATGCGTCAGCACGAGCAGGTCCTGGTCGACGTGGCACTCGAGAACGGTCCGGGCGAGCTGTTCGAGGTCGTCAAGCACCTCAAGGACGTCCTGCACCCCGAAGATCTCGACGAGAGGTGGAAGGACGGCATGGACAAGGAGGACTTCGCCGTCGACGCCGTCCCCGACGGCTGGCACGTCACGGGGTTCCTCAACACCACGACCGGGGCAAAGCTCAAGCGCGTCCTCGATTCCATCTCCGCTCCCCACGACAAGCACGACGACAGGTCGGGGGCGCAGCGCCGGGTCCAGGGGCTCGACGACCTGCTGTCGTCGATCCTCGCCAACGGTCTGCCCGACGACAAGGGCGTCAAGCCGCACATGACGGTCTACGCCGACGCTGACACGGTTGCCGCAGCGGCCGAACGCGTCAAGCAGGAGACCGAGAAGCCGTGGCGCACGCCCGACCCCATGCCGGACGTCGAGCCGGCCACCCTGGCCGGCCACGGCCATATCGGACCCCACCTGCTCATGTACTTTCTGTGCATCTCCGACGTCACGGCGTTCCTGATGAAGGCCGGCGGCGGCTGGCGACAGGACCAGGTGCTCAACGCCGGCCGCACCCGCCGCCTCGCGACGCAGAAGCAGCGCCTCTCGGTTCTCGCCCGCCAGAAGGGCGTGTGCGCCACACCCGGTTGCCAGCACACACACCTGGAGATCCACCACACCGTCTGGTACTCCCGCGGCGGTCGGACCGACCTCGACCTCCTCGTCGGGCTCTGCGTCAGGTGCCACCATCTCCTGCACCGCGGCGGACTGCACATCACCGGCGACGCTGTCACGGGCTTCATCTTCACCAACCGTGACCACCAGCCACTGCGGCGACGACGACGAAGCAGCTACCGCCGAGCCGCCTGACGCCCCCGGTCCGGCGGCCCGTCGCCATGCCCGGGTTGAGGCAGCTCGTCGCGGGTGACGAAGGCCAGCTGGGCAGTCTTGTCGGGCAGCTCGACGACGTCGCTGCGGCGCAGCCCGGCCCGCTCGAACCGGGCGATCGAGGCCGCGTTGCGGACGTCCGGCTCGACCACGATGCGCTGCACCGCGGGGTCGGACAACACGACGCCGAACAGGTACTCCAAGAGGTGCCCCGTGAAGCCCGGTTCCGGCACGTCGGCCGGACCGACGAACAGGTGGCAGCCGAGGTCACCTTCCTGCACGTCGTACGTCTCGCCGACGGCGTCGTGCTGCGGCTCGTAGGTCTGGAAGATCGCGACCGGTCGGTCGTCACGGTGCACGAGGTAGGCGTGATGGGTCGACAGGCCGTCGAGGAACGCATAGACCTCGCCGACCTCGTCGCGGGTGTACGTCGTCATCCCCCAGAACTCGGCACGCGGCTGCGTCACCCACGCGTGCAGCAGGTCGAGGTCGCCGACCGGGTCGACGGGGCGGTGCGTGAACGTCATGGCTGCTCCTGAGGGATAGGCACGAGACGGCCTGCGGCCCAGTGCTCGAGCTGGTCGTGGTGGTGCGGGTCGGCTGGGTCGCCGGACGCGCCGAGCGGCACGATCCACCGGCTGGCAGAGCGGTCGGCGAGGTCCCACACGTAGCGGGCGACGGGCCCCCTGAGCACCACGTCGGTGACGCCCGGGACGCTCGACGTCGACAGGACACACTCGGTGTCGCCAGACAGGGCGACCGCAGGGACGCCGGCCGGTGCCCACACGTGCGTCGCGCCCCACGTGGCGGGCGCGCCGGTGCGGCCGATCTCCTCGAGTGCCTGCCCCGCCAGCGACACGAGATCGATGCCCCACGGGGTCGGCGTGCGCGCCAGCAGACGGTCGAGCTCTTGCGCCAAGCGACCGGTCAGGTCGGTCCACGGGTCGAACAGTGCCGGGTACGGCGACGCCTCTCGCAATCCCCCGAAGGCCGGCTGCTCGGCGAGCAGCCGCACCAGGGCGCCCCGCACCGCCGCGAACGTCGCGGCACCGGCACTGTCGGCATCCATGCGCCCGTCCCAGGAGTCGATGACGGCGCGCACCCGCTCGGCGTCCTCCCCGAGATCGATGGCACGGCCGAGCAGCCCTCGCAGCGCGAAGGAAGGAGCCAGCGTCGTGTCGACGTGGAGCGCGGCGGCGTCAGCGACCGTGAGGTCGTCGAGGTCCCCGATCAGGGTGCGGAGCCGGTCGGCCCGGTGCGGCGGAGCGAACTCGTGACCCACCGCGGCACTCTCGGGCCCACGACGCTCGTTGGCCGTGACGAGAACGTCGTCCGGCGCGAGCTCGGTGGCCGGCAGCGGGTCGAGCCAGCCCGTCCAGGCATGGCGCTCGTCCCACGCCGGGACGGGCACGCGTCGGGCCTGCTCGTCGCGCGTCGGCACGCGTCCGGCCACCCGGTAACGGGTGCGGCCGGTGCGATCGGCGATGACGACGTTGTTGACGGGCAGCACCCACCGGTCGAGCGCTCGGTCGACGTCCTCGACCGAGCGCGACCGCAGCAGCGGCACGATCGCGTCGAAGCCGAGATCGCGCCCGACGCGGGCCGAGGTGCGCAGGCTGAGCCCCTCTCCGGTGTCCGGTCCGCCGACGACCACAGGGCCCTGACGTGTCACGACGACCTCGACGTCGATCGGGTCGGCTCCGCGGACGGCGATCGTCTCGGTGCGGACGTCCGCGGCGTACCAGCCCTCGGACCCCTTGGCCTCGACACCGTCTCCGGTGCGGCGCAGGTGCTCGATGAACAGGTCCTCGTAGTCGGCCATCGCATTCGTGATGGCCCACGCGACGTCGCCCGCGTGGGCGAAGTGCTGCACCCCGGGCACGCCCGGAAAGGCCAGCCCGACGACGTCGACGCCGGGGCAGACCAGGCGCACCTGCTGGTAGACGCCCGGCGACTCCAGCACGCGGTGCGGGTCGCCGGCGATCATGGGGCTGCCCGACGCCGTCCGGCCGCCGCCGGCGACCCAGGCGTTGCTGCCCGACAGGGCCGGGCCCTCACCGCCGATGAGGTCGAGCGCGTCGTCGCCGAGCGTCGCCGCGACCCTCGCTCGCCACAGCTTGGTCGCGAACGTCCCGAACAGGGCGTGCTGGACGAGGAAGATGCCGAGCGGCGTCCACGGCATCCACGTGCCCGGCTGCCGGCGCACCAGCGCGGACTCGATGCCCGCGACGTACGCCGAGCAGAACCGTTGCGTCTCCGCTCCCATCCGGTCGAAGCACGCACGGGCGGTCTCGGCCAGCAGCGACTGCCGGGCGAACACGTCCCAGCCCGCTCCCGCGATGCCCAGCACCTCCGAGGTGCGGCCCTCGAGGTGCAGGCGGTCGAGCTCGATCTGGTCGCCGCGGTCGATCGCGGTGACGCGGCCCTGCTCGTGGGCGAGGTCGTCGATCGACGTGCCCCGGATCGTGGGCACCCCGAACGCGTCCCGGGTGACGCTCACCGGCGGTACCGGGCGATGGGGTTGTCGAGCGTCCCCGCGAACAGCAGCGACTCGGCCTGGTCGCTCAGGTCGACCATCTGGCGGGTGTCGCGCAGCTGGAGCCGGTTGAGGCACGAGTGCGCGAACTCGGGGGCGAACAGGTCGATGCGGGCGAACGCCTCGGCCAGCTCGGGGTGGTCGTCCTGGTGCTCACTGATCGTCCGCGCCACGAGCGCCCAGAAGTCGTCCGAGGCCAGCATCCCGTCCTCGGCGAGGATCGCGGCGAGGAAGCGCAGGAACCCATCGAACACGTCGGTCAGCACCGACAACGCCTTGACGTCAGGCGGCACCTGGGCGCGCACCCGCTCGACGTCGGCGGGCAGGTCGATGTCGCCGAGCACCGCGATCTCCTCGCCGATGTCCTTCATCACCACGCGGGTCGGCACGTGTCCGTCGAGCACCAGGATCAGGTTCTCGCCGTGCGGCATGAAGGCCAGCTCGTAGCGGTGCAGGCAGTGCACGACCGGACGCAGGTAGGCCCGCAGGTAGCGGCCCACCCACTCGGCCGGGCCGAGGCCCGAGGCGCGGATCAGCGCCACGGCGTACGACGCACCGTCGCGGTCGCGGTGCAGCAGCGACGCCATGGTCGCCAGCCGTTCACCGTCCGCGAGCTGCGCCTCGGGGCTCTCGCGCCACAGCGCCGCGAGCATCTTGGTGTACGGCGAGGGCGTGCCCAGCCGGTGGTACACGTCGCCCGTGTAGCCGATCGCGGCCCGCTCACGCAGCACCCCGAATCCCGTCGACCGCAGCTCGTCGTCGGATGCGACGACGTCCGCGACCCAGTCGTTGATCGCCGGCGTGGCCCGCATGTAGCGGGGCGACAGACCCCGCATGAAGCCCATGTTCTGGATCGACAGCGCGGTCTTGACGTAGTGGCGGTCGCGGCGGGACGTGTTGAAGTACGTCCGGATCGACTGCTGCGCCTGGTACTCGTCGTCGCCGTGGCCCAGCAGCACCAGGTCGCCGCGGCCCAGGTCGGCCGCGAACGTGATCGCGATCTTGTGCTCCCACTGCCACGGGTGCACCGGCACCAGCAGGTAGTCGGACGGCTCGAGTCCCCGGCCGCGGAGCGTCCCGTCGAAGCGTTGACGTGCGGCGGCGTCGAGCTCGCCGGCGTAGAACGACTGCTCCTCGAGCCCTTCGCCGAGCGACAGGTGTGCCAGCTCGCGACGCGCCGCGACCCAGACGATCGTGAACCGCGAGCCCGTCTCGGGGGCATAGGCCTCGTAGTCGCTGACGGAGAAGCCGATGCGGCCGTTGTTGGCGACGAACGCCGGGTGCCCTTCGGTCATGGCGGCCTCGATCGCCTGGAAGTCGGCACCCACGAGGTCGCGGGCCGAGGTCGTGTGGTGGACGTGCTTCCACGCCGATCCGGCGAGGGTGCTGCTGATCTCCTCGAGGTACGTCGGCAGCAGGTCGTCGGGAATGCCCAGCACCTCGGCGTGCTCGACGACGAAGGCCAGGGCGTCGACGTCGGCGGCCTCGTCGTCGACCGTCCGGTGGATCGACCAGGGGCCGACGACCCAGTGGTCGAGCTCGTAGCGGTGGGCGTGGAACCGGTAGCGGACGCGCCCGTCGGGCGAGACGATCTCGTGATCGACCCCAACGGGGCGCGGGTCGAGGAGTCGCTCGTGGGCGAACTCGCCGATCGCCTTGGCGACCAGCATGCGGTGGGCGCGGCCCATCGACTCGTCGGTCAGGTGCGTGGTCGGCTGGCTGGCCTCGAAGTCGGCCCGGGTGCAGATGCTGAGCGCCGCGACCTTGTCGGACAGCTCGACCTCGCCGACGACGCGGAAGCCCGCCGCGGCGTTGAGCGCCGCGATGCGACGGTTGCGCACGTCGGGCTCGACGACCACGCGCTGGCGGCGTGGGTCGTCGAGGCACAGCTCCATGACGGTGCGGAACACCGCCGACGTGAACCCGCTGCGGGGCTCGTCGGTCGGGGCCACCAGCAGGTGCATGCCGATGTCACCCAGCTGCCAGTCGTACCGTCCGGCCAGCTCGCTGTGCTCGGGGTCGTACGTCTCGGCGAGGAAGGCCGGCGCGCCGTCGACCCGGCCCAGCCAGGCGTCGTGGTGCGGATCGGCGACGATCGCCGCATAGGCATCCCACACGTCCTGCACCGTCGCGTCCTGCATGCCCCAGAACACGGATCGGGGGTGCGTGATCCACGCGTGCAGCAGGTCGCCGTCGCGGTCGACGTCGACGGGCTCGATCGTGATGCGTCCGACCCGGGTCTCGCGGGCCAGGAGCACGTCGGCGGTCATCGCGACACCTCCGCCGGACGGCGAGCCAGGTCGGCCGGCACCCCGAACTCCTGGAACGCGATGCGCTGCTCGACGGGGTAGACCTCGCGCCCGCACAGGCCCCGGATGATGATCGAGTTGCGATAGGCGCCCATCCCCAGGTCGGGGGCGATGAGCCCGTGCGTGTGCTCCTCGGCGTTCTGCACGTAGACCTCCTGGTCGTCATGGTCGATCGTGTAGTCGGCGGCGACGTCGTAGCGGCCCCGGGCGTCGAGCCGGATGCGTCCGGCGATGCCTGCCACGAACGCCGGCAGCTGCGACCGGTAGCCCGTCGCGAGCACGAGCCCCTCGGTCTGCAGGTCGAGCGGCTCGTCGAGCTCGGTGTGGCGCATCGCGAGGGAGTAACAGCCCGAGGCGGCGTCCCACGAGGCGTCCGTCAGCTCGGTGTTGGTCAGCAGGCGCGTGGGGACGTCCCCGTGCACCCGCTTGCGGTAGAGCGTGTCGAAGATGGCGTCGACGAGGTCGCGGCTGATGCCCTTGTAGAGCGACCGCTGCTCGCGCAGCAGCTCGTCGCGCGTCGCCGCCGGCAGGCCGTGGAAGTGCCGGGTGTACTCCGGCGACGTCATCTCGAGCGTCAGCTTGGTGTACTCCATCGGGAAGAACCGGGGCGACCGCGTGGCCCAGACGAGCTCGTAGTCGTGGGCATCGATGTCCTCCAGCAGGTCGAGGTAGACCTCCGCGGCGCTCTGGCCGCTGCCGATGACCGTGATCGAGCGCTGTGCCTGCAGGGCCGCCTTGCGGGTGAGGTAGTCGGCGGAGTGGATGACCGGGCCGTCGAGCCCACTGGCCGCAGAGGGCACGTGCGGCGTCGTGCCCGTGCCGAGCACGAGCCGGCGCGCCCGGTACGTCTCGGTGGCACCCGACCGCAGCCGGGTCGTCAGGACGTACGCCTCGCCGTCGTGCTCGACGCGATCGACGTGACGTCCGAACCGGACGCCGTCGACCTGCGCCGCCGCCCACCGGCAGTAGGCGTCATACTCCGCGCGCAGCGGGTAGAAGCTCTCGCGGATGTAGAACGGGTAGAGCCGACCGGTCTGCTTGAGGTAGTTAAGGAACGAGTATCGCGACGTGGGGTCGGCCATCGTCACGAGATCGGCCATGAACGGCACCTGCAGCGTGGCGTCCTGCAGCATCATGCCCGGATGCCAGCTGAACTCCTCACGGGACTCCAGGAAGACGCCGTCGAGGCCGTCGACCGGCTCGGCGAGGCACGCCAGGCCCAGGTTGAAGGGGCCGAGGCCGATCGCGGCGAAGTCGTACGTCTCCATCAGTGCACCTCCTGCGTGGTGTGCAGGTCGTCGAGCAGCTGGCGGCCGAAGCCCGTCACGAGGGCGAGGACGGCCCCCAGGTCGTCGACCGTCGTCTCGGGGTTGAGCATCGTGAGCTTGAGCCACGCCCGTCCGTCCGAGCGGGTGCCGGCGATGACGGCCGTTCCGCTGCCGGCGATCATCTGCCGGATGCCCGGGTTGACCCGGTCGGCGTCGTCCTCCGACAGGCCCGCGGGGCGGAACCGGAACACCAGCGTGCTGAGCGCCGGCGCGGTCACGACCTCGAGATCGGGATCGTCCAGCACCAGCTCGTGGGCCGTGACGGCCAGGTCGATCACGGCGTCGACGTACTCGCCGATGCCGTCGGCACCCATGGCCCGCAGCGTCATCCAGAGCTTGAGCGCGTCGAACCTGCGCGTCGTCTGCAAGCTCTTGTCGACCTGGTTGGGCTGGCCCGACGAGCGGGGGTTGAGGTAGTCGGCGTGGTACCTGACGTGGCGCAGGGCGTCGCCGTCGCGGACCAGCACGGCGCTCGAGCTGACGGGCTGGAAGAACGTCTTGTGGTAGTCGACGGTCACCGAGTCGGCGCGCTCGATGCCGTCGAGCAGGCTGCGGTGCTGCTGCGACACCAGCAGGCCCCCGCCGTAGGCCGCGTCGACGTGCATCCAGACTCCGTGCTGGGCGCAGACGTCGGCGATGCCGGCGAGCGGGTCGATGCTGCCGTAGTCGGTCGTGCCGGCGGTCGCCACGACCGCCATCGGGACGTGGCCGGCCGCGCGGGCGTCCCAGATGGCACGGTCGAGGGCGCGGACGTCCATGCGGCGGCGGTCGTCGGTGGGGATCGTCACGACGGCGTCGGGCCCGAGTCCGAGGACGTTGGCCGACTTCTGCACGCTGAAGTGGCTGTCCTGCGACGAGAAGATGCGCAGACGCGGGGACGTGTCGGCATGGAAGGCCTGGCCTCGGGCCATGAGCAGCGCCTGCAGGTTCGACTGGGTGCCACCGCTCGTGAAGACGCCGTCCGCCTCCGGCCCGAGACCGATGCGGTCGGCGGTCCAGCGGATCAGCCGGCGCTCGATGAGCGTCCCGCCCCCGCTCTGGTCCCAGGTGTCGAGCGAGGAGTTGACCGACGACACCAGCACCTCGGCGACCAGCGCCGGTATGACGACGGGGCAGTTGAGGTGGGCCAGGTAGCGCGGCTCGTGGAACCACACGGCGTCGTCGAGGTAGACCGACCTCACCTCGTCCAGCACGTCGGTCATGTCGGCGAGCGGACGATCGAGGTCGACGTCGTCGACCTTGGCGGCCACCTCGGCGACGCCCGCACCCGACCACGGCCCCCTGACGCCGACGACGTGATCGGCCACGGCCGCGACCCCCCGGCCCATCTCGTCGCGGTAGCGTTCGATGTTGGCTGCGTTGAACAGGTGGTGACGCACCAGTTTCCTCTTCTCCCCGAGTGATTAGGACAGGCTTACCTAACCGGAGAGCTGGGGCCGAATCAAGCAGGTGCGAGATCCCTCACAGACGTTCGCTGTCGAGCGTCGCCATCTGCGCCTCGGCGTAGCGAGTGCCCGCGACCTCGTCCGCCGGGACCGCGGCCTCGATCGCGACGAGCTGCTGCTCGTCCAGCGTCACGGTGGCAGCGCCCAGCGTCTCGGTCAGGCGCTCCCGCGTCCGCGCACCCACCACCGGGACGATGTCGTCGCCACGCGAGCCCACCCACGCGATCGCGGCCTGCGCGACCGTGACCCCGAGCTCGTCCGCGACGGCACGAAGGGCCTCGACGAGAGCCAGGTTGCGATCGAGGTTGTCGCCCTGGAAGCGCGGCGTGTGCGACCG
Source organism: Aeromicrobium fastidiosum (assembly GCF_017876595.1). Taxonomy (NCBI): domain Bacteria; kingdom Bacillati; phylum Actinomycetota; class Actinomycetes; order Propionibacteriales; family Nocardioidaceae; genus Aeromicrobium; species Aeromicrobium fastidiosum. Next base: position 632,424 of record NZ_JAGIOG010000001.1, read on the forward strand.
GAAGTCGTCGGCACCCGTGCGGCTGGCGTCGTAGTGACCGCTGATCAACCCCCGCGACAGGACGCCGTAGGCCGTGATGCCGATGCCGAGCTCGCGGCAGGTGTCGAGGATGTCGCCCTCGATGCCACGCGAGACGAGCGAGTACTCGATCTGCAGGTCGCCGATGGGGTGCACGGCGTGGGCGCGCCGGATCGTCTCCGACCCGACCTCCGACAGACCGATGTGCCGCACGTAGCCGGCCTCGACCATCTCGGCGATCGCCCCGACGGTGTCCTCGATCGGCACGGACGGGTCCAGCCGTGCCGGACGGTAGATGTCGACGTGGTCGGTGCCGAGTCGCTGCAGGGAGTAGGCCAACCACGTCTTGGTCGCGGCCGGGCTCGCGTCGAAGCCGAGCCACGAGCCGTCCGGCCCGCGGAGCGCCCCGTACTTGACGCTCAGCGTCACGGCCTCGCGGTCGCGTCCCCGCAGAGCCTCCTGCACGAGCAGCTCGTTGTGGCCCATGCCGTACAGGTCGCCGGTGTCGAGCAGCGTCACACCCGCGTCGAGCGCAGCGTGGATCGTCGCGATGCTCTCGTCACGGTCGGCGGGGCCGTACAGGGCGGACATCCCCATCAGGCCGAGCCCGATCGCGGGGGTGGCACCCAGGGTGCCGAGGCTCTTGGTGGGCAGTGTTGTCGAGGAGTTGTCGGTCGTCATGCCTCCACCGTGCACCGCCCGGCGCAGCCGCGAAAGAGGAGCGCTCAACCAGGGACTGCCGATCCCTGTATCAGCCCGGCACGCACGGTCATGATGGAGGCATGGACCGTGACGCCCTCGCCGACTTCCTGCTGCGCCGCAGGGAGGCCCTCAAGCCGGCCGACGTCGGCCTGACGGCGGGACCCCGTCGACGCGCCCCCGGTCTCCGCCGGGAGGAGGTCGCCCACCTGACCGGCATGTCGGTCGACTACTACGCCCGCCTCGAGCAGGCCCGCAGCCCCCAGCCGTCCACGCAGATGCTCCGCGCCCTGGCTCGCACGCTGCGGCTCAGCCGCGACGAGAGCGATCACCTGCACCGCCTCGCGGGCCACCCCGCCCCCGACCGCGTCGGGTCGTCGTCGCACGTGCGTCCCGTGCTGCTCCACGTGCTCGACCAGCTCGACGACTGCGCCGCGTTCGTCTGCTCCGACACCGACGAGGTGCTGGCCCAGAACCGGCTGTCCGTGCTGCTGCAGGGCGACCACTCGGGGGCGTCGGGCCTGTCCGCGAGCTCGTCGTACCGGTGGTTCACCCAGCCGGGGGCGCAGGACCATGTCGTCGCCGAGGACCGTCACGAGCACAGCCGTGCGCGGGTCGCCGACCTGCGGGCCACCTGGGCGCGACGCCACCAGGACGACGACATCCGCCGGCTCGTCGACGCCCTGCTGGCCGAGAGCCCGGAGTTCGCCGAGATCTGGGAGCGCCACGAGGTCGGGGTCAAGCACCTCGAGCACAAGCGCTTCGTCCACCCCCAGGTCGGACAGCTGACGGTCGACTGCGAGACGCTCGCGACCGACGCCGACGGCCAGCGCCTCATCATCCTCGGTGCCGCGCCCGGCACCGAGGCGCACGGCAAGCTGCAGCTGCTCCGCGTGTTGGGCGAGCAGAGTCTGGACGAGCAGAGTCTGGACGCCTGACCGTAAGGTCGACCCGTGGCACAGTTCAGCGGATTCCCCGAGGCAGCCCTCGACTTCTACGACGACCTGGAGATGGACAACACCAAGACGTTCTGGGAGACGCACAAGCACGTCTGGGCGGAGTCGGTCTCGGCACCCATGAAGGCGCTGACCGCCGCGCTGGCGGCCGAGTTCGGCGAGGCCAAGATCTTCCGGCCCTACCGCGACGTGCGGTTCGCGAAGGACAAGACGCCCTACAAGAACCACCAGGGCGCGTTCGTCGCGACGGGTCCGTCGACCGGCTACTACGTGCAGGTCGGCGCACCCGGGGTGCGGGTCGGTGCCGGCTTCTACGACGCATCGACCGCCCGGCTGGCCAGCATCCGCGAGGCGATCGTCGACCAGCGCCGCGGCCAGGAGCTCGAGGACCTGCTCGCAACGCTCAGGGCAGCCGGCTGGGAGGTCGGCGGCGACCGCCTCAAGACGTCACCCCGCGGCTACGACGCCGACCATCCCCGCATCGAGCTGCTGCGGCACAAGTCGCTCACGGCCGGACGCTCGTACGGCTTCGAGCACTTCGTCCACACCGCCGAGCTGCTCGACCACGTGCGCGCCGACTGGCGAGCAGCCACTCCCCTGATCGAGTGGTTCCAGGCCTACGCCCGCACCTGAGCCCTAGAGGTTGACGGCCTTCATGCCCGCCTCCGGGTAGCGCTCGCCGGCTGCGACGCCGACAGGTGCGATCTCGTCGAGCGACGCGAGGTCGTCGGCGGTCAGCTCGATGTCGGCGGCCGCGACGTTCTCCTCGAGGTACGTCCGACGCTTGGTGCCGGGGATCGCGACGACGCCTTCCTGGTGCAGCACCCACGCGAGGGCGAGCTGCCCGGGCGTGACGCCCTTGGCCTCGGCGATCGACCGGATGCCCCGCACGACGGCGAGGTTGGCCTCGAGGTTGTCGTCGCTCCACCGCGGGTTGCTGCGGCGGAAGTCGTCGGCGTCGAGCTGGTCGGCCGACGCGATCGCGCCGGTCAGCAGTCCACGTCCGAGCGGCGAGTAGGCGACGAACGCGATGCCGAGCTCACGGGTCGTGTCGAGCACGCCGTTGACCTCGGGGCTGCGCTCGAACAGCGAGTACTCGGTCTGCACCGCGGTCAGCGGATGCGTCGCGTGGGCCCGGCGGATCGTCTCGGGAGCGGCCTCGGAGATGCCGAGGTACTTGACCTTGCCCTCGGCGACGAACTCGCCCATCGCGCCGAAGGTCTCCTCGATCGGGACGTTCGGGTCGACGCGGTGGATGTAGTACAGGTCGATCGTGTCGCGGCCCAGGTGGCGCAGCGACCGCTCCAGCGCAGTGCGCAGGTACTCCGGCGATCCGTTCGGCCCGCGGCGCTCGCCGTCGTCCGTGATCTCGACGCCGGTCTTGGTGGCGATCGCGTACTCGTCGGTGCGGTCGCCGATCGTCCGGCCGATGAGCTGCTCGTTGAGGAACGGGCCGTACATCTCGGCGGTGTCGATCAGGCTGACGCCCAGGTCGAGCGCGCGGTGCAGGGTCGCGGCCGACTCCTCGTCGTCCCGCGCGCCGTAGAACGCGGACATACCCATCGCGCCGAGGCCCTCGATGCCTGCCTCGAGGCCCTGGCTTCCCCATGCTGTGGTCTTCATCGATCCATCACTTTCCCTTCATGACTGCAGTGTTGTAGAAGTCGATCTTGCGGTTGATGGCCGCGAGATGCGTCTGCACCTCGGCGAGCTCCTCCAGGACGTGCTCGCGGTGCGCCTCGAGGATCGCGAGCCGGTCGGCCTCGCTGCCCTCGACGCGGTAGAGCTCGACGAACTTCTTGATGTCGCGGATCGGCATGCCGGTGCGGCGGAGCATCACGAGCGTCCCGAGCCAGGCGACGTTCTCCTGGGTGTAGCGGCGTTGGCCGGACGACGAGCGTCCGGGACGGTGGAGGGTCAGCCCCTCCTTCTCGTAGTAGCGCAGCGTGTCGACGCTCAACCCGCTCGCCTCGGCGGCGGCGCTGATCGTCATGCCCTCGGTGGGCGCATCCGTCACGGTCATGACTCCAGCATGAACCCTGGAGCGCACTCCAGGGCAAGTCGAGCGGCGGCGCTCGGATGTGGCTGGCACGATCGAGTCATGACCGACCGCATCGAGACCACCCGCTTGATCGACGCCTCCCCCGCCGACGTGTTCGCGGTGCTGACCGATCCTCAGGGGCACGTGGCGATCGACGCCACCGGGATGCTGCAGGGTGCGGACGGCGAGCGGGTGACGGCGGCCGGGGACTCTTTCGTCGTCCACATGGACCGGGAGTCGCTGAACGACATCCCGGACTACGGCAAGTACGACGTCACCGTCACGATCCGCGACTTCGAGCCGGACCGGTTGATCTCGTGGACGATCCTCGGTCGGGTGCGGCCGGGAATGGGTCACGTCTACGGCTACCGGCTCGAGCCGGCGGACGAGGGCGGCACCCTGGTGACGTCGTTCTACGACTGGTCGGACATCAGCGACGACTGGCGCGCGAGCGGCGTCTTCCCGGTTGTGTCGGAGACGGCGCTCAGCGGCACGCTCGGCATCCTCGACCGCACCGTGCGACGCGGATACTCCCGCGGATGATCGTCGAGCACGCGCTCCTGCCCGTCCGGCCCGGGCTCGAGGACGAGTTCGAGGCCGCGATGGCGGCTGCGAAGACGATCATCGCCTCGATGCCCGGGTTCCGGCGGCTCCAGGTGTCGCGCGGCATAGAAAGCCCGTCGACCTACCTGCTGATCGTCGAGTGGGACACCCTTGAGCACCACACCGAGGGGTTCCGCAGTTCGGCGCAGTACGAGCTGTGGCGAGCGGCTCTGCACCACTTCTACGACCCGTTCCCGGTCGTCGAGCACTTCAGCCCGGTGACGGAGGCATAGGCCTGCGTCACTGGGGTGATCATGCTGCCGGGCTCTCCGGCCGACGTTTGGTGGTCCAGTGCAGGAGACCGTGTCCCTTGTAGCCGTGATGTCGTCGGCAGAACGGGCCGAGGTTGTCTCCGGTGGTGGGCCCTTCGGGGAACGGGATGCGGTGGTCGAAGTCGCAGAACTTGGCCGGCACCATGCATCCGGGGCCTTGGCATGTTCCGTGGAGGAACTGCAATGCGATCTTGAGGGTGTCGGGGGCCAATCGGCCGATGTAGTCGTGGGCGAGGACGTCGTCAGAGACCGGATCGACCACGATGCGGTGCCAGAAGGTGCTGCCGGAGCCGACCACGGCGGCGATCCATGCGGCTGGGACGCCCCAGCGGCCGTCGGCCGACTCCGCGAAGCCCGGAGTGAACCCGGCGAGCACGTCCGCGCCGACGGTGACCGCGATGTTCGCATCGATGGCCGACCCCGTGGCGTCCGAATCGGTGCACCAGGCCACCAGCACGTCGGCCTCACGCTGAGCGATTGTGCGCTCGTCATCAGGATCCGCCGGCCGACGTGCGGCCTTGCGGTAGCGGTCTTCGATCGCGGCAAGCTCGTGCGACGGCAGGTAGGCGTTGAGCCAGCCCATCGAGTCGTCGCCGTGCTTGACCGACACGTACCGCTTCTTGCGCTCACCCTCAGCACGCTCCACCGCCAGATCGGCCTCGACCCGACGGACGAACGCCTTCAACCAGGCGCGCAGCTCGGCCACCGTGTGGGTCTCGGCGTAGCCGACGACCCGCCGGTCAAGACGGTGCACCGACTCGGCGCGCTTGAGCTGGTCGATCGTGCTGCCGATCTCGCGCACCCGCGCCAGATCGACTCGCCCGTCGAGGAATGCGTCCCACGTCGTCGGCGACTGGTCGCGGACCGTGCCGGAGAACGACAGTCGGTACTGCACCTGCCCCTCGCTCATGCCGGAGGCCTCAGCGATCGTCAGCGCGACGGACCCGCGCTCGACGTGCCTCCGCATCGGCGACTCGTCCGACGCGGCGATCCGCTCCAGCTCGGCATCGCGGTAGTCGAGCATCGCCACGACCTCGCGCGCCTCAGCACGCGCCCGCTCCCGAACGACGTCAGTCACGACGTCGATCGGAACAGCTGAAGTGGTGGCCATGCATCCAACCTAGACGCCGCCACCGACACCCCTTTTCACTGCAACCGGAGGGTGTGCACAACTTCGAAAGGCTGTCATAGGAACGTTCGCCACGGCTCTTCACGCCGATCCGGTAGTCCCGCCAAATCCCATGGTCCATGAACTACCGCCACCTATCTCGGCAGACAGTTTCGGAGAACTCGCCGGAACATTCGACCTATTGTGACGCACCCCAAAGCGAGGCACCCCCAAAAAGGGCCTGCCGAAACGCTGCGCTAGGAAGGTTCGACACTAGTCTTCGATCTGCGAAGAGCAGTATGGCGGCGTGTTAGGGGCGGCGCGTAACGACGAGCCCCGCGGGCGCAATCTGCCGTACTTTGCAATCGTCGAGTGCGTCCACCCGCGACAGGACCGACTACTGACCGAGACGCGCGCGCATAGACATCTACGAGCCGGTGCCGCCCGTCTCATCGGCTCTATCGTGACGCGATCCTGAGCCGCGTGCACGCACGACTCCGGACCCGGGTGTGCGAGGCCACGCCGCAGATCGTCGCTGCCGCCAACCAGCTCGATGCCGACCCGAAAGGACAGGTGGACAAGCTGTTACACGAGCAACTAAGGCTGCCTACAGCAACAAGCCCGTCCCAAGCATCGCCCTTCGCGCTTCCAACTACCGAAAATGGGGGCGGGGTACCCGGTACCGCCATGCGCTGGTGTGTGACCGAAGCCGTGCGGGGCGCCTGATCAATATACTTCTTGAACGCGTTTCAGGAGCAATTCCGTATGGAGATCAACCGCGCCCCAGTTGGTGAACCAGCGATCCTGGAGCTCCAAAAACGCTGTGACATCTGCGTGAGTGTCAACCTTGCATGTCGCCAACAGTGCGCGCTTGGTCTGCATCGCAGCGTGGGGATCCGTACAGACACCCAACACGTACAAAGGGATCTCCGAATACCGACGCGTTGTTCGCGCGAGCGTTTCGACTCGGTCCACAACCCAGGACTCAACTGCTGCGCGCAGTGAAGTGTATGGCGGATAGTCCTTGATATAGCGAAGCAGTTCCACGACCACCATGGGGTCGAACCAGTCGGGGATGGACAACTTTCCCAAGCTGCCGAGCCTGGCGAAATCGCACAATTCGTCTGGCTCCAGCCGGTAGTGATCTCCAAGATCGCCGAGCAGCGTGAGCAGATACAAGCCTTCGACAGCGCTCCGTTCCTCGAGAGGATTGCGACGCAATTGAATACGAGTCTCCTTGAAGATCAGGTCGTCGATGGCACCCGACCGGTCTAGTCCAACGCTCAGTTGATGAGCAGCTTTACGGCAGAGCGAAACGATGCGAGACAGCTTGATGGCGGGAGTCACTCTAGGTGAACCCCCGTAAACGTAGAACGCGAGTTCTACTCCCTCGCGCAGGCAGTGTGCCAATTCCTGGAGACTGCGCCTTGTCGGTTGGACACCGTCTTGCGGCGGAGCAACAGTCGGCGCAGTTTCTATCAACCATCGGTTGTGCGCGGAGATTGCGGACTCCAAGGCAGTTTCAATTGTTGCAAGAGTGAAATTGACCATCTCCGACGGCGCGAGACCGGTCTCCCGAAGCACGGTCTTGTAACTTGAGACGAGCTTGGCAATATCGCCCTCGAATCGCAATGGTGAACCGACCAAAGTTTCATCGGGTTCTAGTCTCAGTCCGCGACGAAGGTGCGAACGTATTCGGTCCTTTGCGATCGAAATGTCTGAGATGAAAGGAGTAGTATGGACCGATTCTTTCGCAGCATTTAGGTGGAATCGGTAAGGCCTCAGCCTGTCCTCGATTGCACTCACGATGCGATCTTGGTCATTCAGATCTCTCATGAAGATGAAGAAATCGTCCACGTATCGCAGGATTTCATAGTCGGTGCCGTGCCGGAGACCGACCTTTTCGAGGGCGACTTCCACATCCGAATCGACTCGCTGCAATACGACCTCAGCAAAGATTCGGGAAACCTCGGGTCCAATCAGGATCCCGTGAGTCTCGTTGTCATTCATGGCTCGTATCAAGCCGTCAAAGTCCTTCGCGAATGTATTGTCGAACACCTGACGCCTCTCCTGCTTGACGGCCTCTTTTGTGTGCGTCGCCCACTCGATAGAGTGGGTGTAGATGCTGTCAAAGCACTTGGAAATATCAAGGCGAAGAAGATGCCCAAAACGTCGTTCGCTAGCGCGATACTCTGGGGATTCGTGGAACTTGTAGATGTTGTCATATCTTGCGTAGACAAAGTACGACCGAATTCTGTCGTACTCGTATCCGCTAGTTTCGATACTTCCCAGCCCCTTAGTGCTGAGCAATTCGTTGAACACCGAATCTTGGTGGATGGTGTAGCGCGTCATTCGCTTCGGGTGTCGGATACTGAAATCGCTGCGACCCGAATGGTAGAGAATGAGGCTGCGATAGCGCTGATAGAAGCCGACGAAGGCAAACTGTGACATCGGATGGGGAATCGAGAGTTGTCGCGGTCGCATACCGCCATAGCGGACTCCGAATTGAAAAGGGACGGTCGGACTCTCAAAGTGTTTTCGCGACACCGAGAGCCAGACTTTTCCATCGTGCGTCTCGGGATGAATCTGAACATCCGGGCCGAAAATAATCCTTAGAGCCGGTCGGACACCGTGGTTGATTTCACGGAAACGTGCCGTCGTTCGATCGAGTCTGAGGTCGCAGTCATTCAAGAATTTGTAAAACCCGCTGTTGCTAAATGTGACAGGGACCTCGAACGGAAGTGTTTCCGACAGAAGAACACGGGCGGGCTTGTGCCGAACATTGTGCCTACGCTTTGTCATCAAACTTCCAAATTCTGACTATCTGACGGAGCTGTTTCGAAGAGAAGCGGTGATAGATTGTCTTCTCGAAGCCGTCACAGAACGACATTTCTTTTGCTGCCATTAGCACGGCTGGCGGCATCGCCACTGACGCAACATGGGCATCTAGTGCGGCGTCGAGTTCTTCGAGGATCTGTGTTCGCCCAGGCAGGAGGCTGTTGGAGAAGTAGATTCCAACTAGCCCCTGCCGCTTATTGTTAGCGAGGCGCGTGTTCCCGGTTAAAAACCGTAGCCGTTGGAGAAGTTGAACAGCAGATCGCGAAGTGCCGCCCTCATTGCGATACTGATCGAAGGTGAGCTGGAGTCGCTGCAGATACCGGTCGGCACGGGACCGCGTCAAGTCGGCGGTGCACCCGGTATGGGAAAGAGTGAGTCGGTAGCCGAGAAAATCAAACCCTATCGCAGGCTCGCTTGCTTTTGGTCGACTGGTTGCAAACGTTTTCGCAGGATTAAGACTAAGACCCAGCGAGTGGACGATATCTGAAACGGCTTTCAGTCGATTGTTCACTTTTGGATCCTGGTCGGCAACGCCGAGGACTAGAACAATGTCATCGACGTATCGTACGTACAGGTACACGGACTGGGACTTGGAAATCAGCAAATCCAATTGCTTCGCATACGCTTCCGCGAGTGCAGCGCTGAGCGCCAACCCCCGCGGCAGTCCGATCGGCTTACCTGTGCGATTTTCGGACTCCGCAAGCATGGAATCGACGACACGACAGGTCGTGCGGGATAGAGAGTCGGAGCTTCGCAGCATGGCTCGAAGTCGGTCATGCGGGATGCTCTCGTAGAAGCTTGCGAGGTCCGTACGGAGAACCATGAGCGGCACTTGGTTGTCGATTGTTCGAAAAAGTTGCTCCGCCGTGATGGAGCGCGACGGAGCTTCGACGCTCAGCGCCAATCGCACGTTTCGCTCACTCTGTCTGCTCAGAAAGTAGGTGATTGGATCGTCGGGCGGCAGCGTATAGGTGGGCTTGCCACGTACCACCGGGCCGGGAACGGTTTTTAGGCTCAAGGAGTCAGCGTCAATCTGCTGATTCACTAGGAGGCTTGTGCCGGAAAGATGCGCGACCAAGAGTTCGTCGCGCTTGCGTCGCGCCGTCTTTATGTCGACGTCGTGCGAAGCGGCACAGTCTTCGTAGTCAGTGGATCCGAGAGTGCGCGTCGCTAGGTCTTCACGCCGTTCTGCGACCAAAACTCGGATCTGATTCGATGCGTCCTGTACGGCTGGGTAAAACGTCGACAGGTCCTCGCCGCGACGAGTTCGTAGGTCCCAGATGCGTCGAAAGTTCGCGGCGGAGTAGCTTTGATCTGCCATGCGAGCTCGCTTACCTGCTGAATTGTGGCGGTTGGAGCCGGACGCTTCGCCGGGCCCAAGTCAGCGTGTCACATCTGGAGCGGACTGACGTCGCTATTTGCAATGATCCCGTTCACGCTACAGGGCGACATGTTGAAGATTCGGCGCATCATCGGCTTGGCTTGCAAAGTCGGACCACGAGCCTGCGATTCTGGCCCCGCGTTCCCTATCCGACGCGAATGCCGCCGCGCATCCAGAACCGCAAGTCGCGCGTCGGTCTGATGGAATACCCACCATTCCCCCGGCTGGTCGCGCATCGATCGGAACGACAGCGTCCCTTAACCACAAGCATGCTCAGTATCAGTGGGATGCTCGGTTTCATCGCTGCTATCGAAGACAGCCATGACCGCCGAACGGGTGAGTGCAGCGCGACACCCCAACCAGCAGCACCCTGGCACGTCAGCGAGCAATCCGCCGCAGCAAATAAACATCCATGATCCACCCCACCCGGGTCTTCACGTCGATCCGCGTCGTCAGCACCTCGACCGCGACCTCGGTGACCCGGCCGCTGACCAGGGCCTCGTCGGCGGTGCCGAGGTTGGCGCCCCACCAGATCGTCCACTCCTCGAAGCCCTCGAGGTCGATCGTCGAGTTGAGCATCACGAGGATGTTCTCGGCCCCGGAGTCGCGCGCCTCGTGCAGGCGGCGGCCCGTCGTGACGAGGATCGGCTGGCCGATGTCGTGCAGAACGATCCGGTGTCGTGCCGCGAGCTGCTGCAGGCTCGAGATGCCCGGGATGACGTCCCACTCGGCCTCGACCTGTCCGCGCGCGAGCACCTTCTCGACGATGCGGATCGTGGAGTCGTAGAAGGCAGGATCGCCCCACACCAGGAAGCCGACGTCGCCCTCGTTGTCGAGCAGCACCTGCTCGTACGCCGCCGCGCGCGCGTCGTGCCAGTCGACGACGGCCTGGTCGTAGTCGGACGGCGAGCGGTCGCGCTCCGGGTCACGCACCGCGATGACCGGCGGGACGACGTCGAGGTGCCGGGCCAGCAAGGCCTCGCGGGCGGCCAGCAGCGGGTCGTCGGCACCGTCCTTGCGCGGTTTGTCGGCCGTGACGAAGTAGTCGACCGACCGCAGCGCCTCGACCGCCTCGACCGTCACCTGGTCGGGGTGACCCGCGCCGATGCCGATGACCCGGATGCGCCGGGGCGCGGCATCGGTACTCATTGCTGCCGGTCCTCCAGGTCACCCTCGATGTCGAGGTAGACCTGCTGCATCGCGGCCATGACCTCGGCGTCGGGCTCGGCCCAGAGGTCGCGGTCGGCGGCCTCGTTGAGCCGCTCGATGATGCCGCGCAGCGCCCAGGGGTTCGACTTCTTCATGAACTCCTGGTTGGTCTCGTCGAGCACGTACTCCTTGGCGAGGGTCTCGTACATCCAGTCGTGGACGACGCCGGTCGTGGCGTCGAAGCCGAACAGGTAGTCGACCGTCGCGGCGAGCTCGAACGCGCCCTTGTAGCCGTGGCGCTGCATCGCCCCGATCCATCGCGGGTTGACGACGCGGGCACGGAACACCCGGGTCGTCTCCTCCTGCAGCGTGCGGGTGCGGACGGCGTCGGGCGAGGTCGAGTCGCCGACGTACGCCTTGGGGTCCTTGCCCGTCAGGGCGCGCACCGTCGCGACCATCCCGCCGTGGTACTGGAAGTAGTCGTCGGAGTCGGCGATGTCGTGCTCGCGGGTGTCGATGTTCTTGGCCGCCACCGCGATGCGCTTGTAGTTGGCGCGCATGTCGTCTGCCGCCGGTGCACCGTCGAGGTCGCGGCCATAGGCGAAGCCGCCCCACGCGGTGTAGACCTCGGCGAGGTCGTCGTCGTTCTTCCAGTTGCCGGCCTCGATGACCTGCAGGATGCCCGCGCCGTACGAGCCGGGCTTCGATCCGTAGATGCGGGTCGTGGCCCGTCGCTGGTCGCCGTGCTCGGCCAGGTCAGACTGCGCGTGTGCGCGGACGTAGTTCTGCTCGAGGGGCTCGTCGAGCTCGGCGACCTGCGTGATCGCGTCGTCGAGGATCGCGATGACGTGCGGGAACGCGTCGCGGAAGAAGCCCGAGATGCGCACCGTGACGTCGATGCGCGGGCGGCCCAGCTCGTCGAGCGGCACGATGCGCAGGTCGTTGACGCGACGCGAGGCCGGGTCCCACTGCGGCTCGACGCCGATCAACGCGAGCACCTCGGCGATGTCGTCGCCCGACGTGCGCATCGCCGACGTGCCCCAGACCGACAGGCCCACCGAGCGCGGGTACTCCCCCGTGTCGTTCAGGTGGCGCTCGATCAGCGAGTCGGCCATCGCGCGTCCGGTCTCCCACGCGAGGCGCGACGGGACGGCCTTCGGGTCGACGGTGTAGAAGTTGCGACCCGTCGGCAGGACGTTGACGAGTCCGCGCAGCGGCGAGCCCGACGGTCCGGCGGGGATGAACCCGCCGTCGAGCGCGTGCAGGACGTGGTCGAGCTCATCGGTCGTCTTGGCCAGTCGCGGGACGACCTCGGTCGCGGCGAACTCCAGCACCTGGACGACCTCGGGCACGTCGGTGATCGTGCGGGCAGCCGACGGATCCCAGCCGGCCTCTTCCATCGCGAGGACGAGCGAGCGTGCCTGCTCCTCGATCTCGTCGATCGCGGTGAGGGCGGCGTCGGCCTTGAGGCCGAGGGCCGAGCGCAGGCCGGGGACGGCTCCGGTCTCGCCGCCCCAGATCTGGCTCGCGCGCAGGATCGACAGCACGAGGTTGACCCGCGCCTCGCCGGCGGGAGCCTGGCCGAGGACGTGCAGGCCGTCGCGGATCTGCGCGTCCTTGATCTCGCACAGCCAGCCGTCGACGTTGAAGATGAAGTCGTCGAAGTCGTCCTCGTCGGGGATGTCGTCGAGGCCGAGGTCGCGGTGCATCTCGGCGGCCCGCATGTGCGTCCAGATCTGCGAGCGGATGGCCGGCAGCTTGGCCGGGTCCATCGCGGCGATGTTGGCGTACTCGTCGAGCAGCTGCTCGAGCTTGGCGATGTCGCCGTAGCTCTCCGCGCGCGCCATCGGCGGGATCAGGTGGTCGACGATCGTGGCGTGCGCGCGACGCTTGGCCTGCGCGCCCTCGCCCGGGTCGTTGACGAGGAACGGGTAGATCAGCGGCAGGTTGCCGATCGCGGCGTCGGTGCCGCACGCCGCCGACAGTGCGGCGTTCTTGCCCGGCAACCACTCCATCGAGCCGTGCTTGCCGAGGTGGACGACGGCGTGTGCCCCGAACGCCTCCTCGACCCAGCGGTAGGCCGCGAGGTAGTGGTGCGACGGTGCCATGTCGGGGTCGTGGTAGATCGCGACGGGGTTCTCGCCGTAGCCGCGGGGCGGCTGGATCATGAGGATGACATTGCCGGCGCGGATCGTCGCCAAGACGATCTCCTGGTCGTCATTCACGAACAGCTTGCCCGGCGCGGGACCCCAGGCCTCGAGCATCGCGTCGCGCAGGTCGGGGTGGAAGCCCTCGAACCAGCCGCGGTACTGCGCGGCCGGGATGCGCACGTGGCTCTCGGTGAGCTGCACCTGCGTGAGCCATTCCTCGTCCTGCCCACCGGCGGCGATGAGCGCGTGGATCAGCGCATCGCCGGCCTCCGTGAGGTCGTCCATCTCCAGGCCCGGGACGGTGCCCGGCTCACCGAGGTCGTAGCCCGCGTCGCGCATCGCGCGCAGCAGGCGGATCGTCGAGGCAGGGGTGTCGAGTCCGACGGCGTTGCCGACGCGGCTGTGCTTGGTCGGGTAGGCCGACAGCATCAGCACGACCTTCTTGTCGGCCTGGGGCAGGTGGCGCAGCCGGGCGTGCGCGATCGCGATGCCCGCGACGCGCGAGCTGCGCTCGTCGTGCGCGACGTAGCGCGGCAGGCCGTCCTCGTCGATCTCCTTGAACGAGAACGGCGCGGTGATGATGCGGCCGTCGAACTCGGGGATCGCGATCTGGTTGGCCGAGTCGAGCGGCGTCACGCCGTCGTCGGACGCCTCCCAGTCCTCGCGGCTCGACGTCAGGCACAGCCCCTGCAGGATCGGGATGTCGAGCGCCTTCATGCGCGCGACGTCCCACGATTCGTCGTCGCCGCCGGCGCTGACGGTGCCGGGCTTGGTGCCGCCGGCCGCGAGCACCGTGACGATCAGGGCGTCGAGCGTCGCGAGCTCGTCGAACAGCGCGTCGGGGGCGGCGCGCAGCGACGAGCTGAAGATCGGGACACCGACGGCCTCGCCGGTCGCGTCGATCGAGTTGGCCAGCGAGTGCGCGAAGCCGCTGTTGCCGGACGCCTCGTGGGCGCGGTAGTAGAGGACGCCGATCTTCGGCAGGTCCGTGCTCACCTCAGGCCGGGCTGCGAGGCCCCACTCGGGCAGCACCGCCGGGGGCTCGAAGCCCTCGCCGGTCAGCAGCACCGTGTCGGACAAGAAGTGGTGCAGCTGCTCGAGGTTGGCCGGCCCGCCCTCGGCGAGGTAGACGTGCGCGTCGGCCGCCACACCGATCGGGACGGTCGACTGCTCCATGAGCTCGGCGCTCGGCGTCTGCTCACCACCGAGGACGACGATCGGCTTGCCGATGTCGCGGATGCGCCAGAAGCCCGAGCACAGGTCCTGCGGCGAGCCGAGGATGCGGGCCACGATCAGGTCGGCCTTCTCAAGCGCCTCGGCCATCTCGGTGTGGTTCGGCCGGGACGGGTTGGCGTACAGGTAGTCGGCCCCCGAAGCCCTCGCCGACAGCAGGTCGGTGTCGGACGTGGACAGCAGCGCGATGCGCGTCATGTTCCTCCTCGGGGTTCTCGCCCCGTCTGGTGGGTTGCTCCACGCAGTGTCTGGCTGGGCCCCCGTCGGGAGCCTCACAGTGGCGGAACCGCTCCGGACTCGCACCGGATTCCTGCGTCGTGGAAGTGCCGTCAGCCTACCCGGCCGAGGCCTGTCAGTGGACTCCTGAGCCGAGACCCAGCTCGCGCAAGCCCTCGGCGACCTGCTCGATGCCGTCGACGTTGCGGATCGACGGGTCCATCGTGGTGCCCGGCAGGATGATGTAGCGCTTCTTCTTGACGGCCGTGAGGTTCTTGGTGGCGGGGTTCGACTCGAGGAAGGCGATCTTGGCCGCGGCGGTGTCACCCTCCGACCCGCGCGTGAGGTCGGCCAGCACGAAGACGTCCGGGTCGCGGTCGACGACCGACTCCCAGCTGACCTCGGGCCACAGCTGGTCGAGGTCGTCGAAGGCGTTCTCGGCACCCACGGCCCGGGTCATGATGCCGGGGGCACCGCAGCAGCCGGCGAAGTACGGGGTCTTGGTCGAGGAGTACCACCAGGCCGTCGAGACGTCGCCGGCGTCGAGGCCGTCCGCGGCGGTGGCGGCGCGTCGCTTCAGGTCGGCGACCAGCTCGTCGCCGCGCTTGTCGACCCCGAACAGCGTCGCGACGTCGCGGATCTCCGCGTACTGGTCGTCCAGCGTGAGCGCCTTGGTGTGAACGGCCTCCTGGCCCGTGCACTCGCTCGGCGACTGGTAGACGTCGATGCCGAGCTCGGCGAACCGCGAGCGGTCGGCGATGCCCTCGTCGGTGAAGGTGTAGTCGAACGTCGCGTAGACGAGGTCCGGCTCCGTCGCGACGACGGACTCGAACGAGGGGAACTCCTCCGAGAACAGGTTCAGGCCGTCGAGGTCCTTCTTCAGGCCGGGCAGGACGTTGGTGTCGCCGAGGCCCGCCCCGACGATGCGGTCGCGGAGACCCAGCGTCAGCAGCAGCTCGGTCGCCGGCTGGTTGACCGACACGGCACGCCGCACAGGACGGTCGAGGGCGACGGTGCGGCCGCAGTTCGTCACGCTGACGGCGCGGTCGGCCGAGCCGCGGTCGACGCCATCACCACCGGACGACGACGAGCCGCAGGCCGCGAGCGGGAGCAGGACGAGCAGGCCCGCCGCGAGGGCGGACAGGCGACGGGCAGGACGGGGTGACGACATGGGGCGTCCCTCTCAGGGATCCGGGGGCCCGTGCGCGAGGCCCCGTTGGCGGTTGACGTCGACCGGGACCGGTCGGCGGCCAGCAGGTCTTCGGACTCGGGATCAACCGGACGGCGCGCCTTCCCGGACCGTCTCCGGTCCAGTGGCCTCGTGCTCCGCCCGTCACCCTCACCGCTGCGCGTCAGTCCCGGAGTCTCACCGGGTTCCCTGGCTCATCACTGAGTTGACTGGCACCCGGAACGTAGCAGCGGACGTCCACCGAGAGCCACGTGGCTCTCGTCACGTGGCGCGTATGCCGATATGCTTTGCCATATGCGCACGACGATGAATCTGCCCGACGACCTGTACCGCGCGGCGCGCGTGCGGGCAGCCGAAGAAGGCCGCACCGTCACCTCCCTGCTCGAGGAGGCCCTCCGGAACCTGCTCGACAAAGAGTCGCCCAACCCAGCTCCGTATCGCGTCACCCCCTTGACGATGGGCCTGCCCGGCGAGCCTCCTTTCGACCTCAGCGACAACTCCGCCGTCCTCGACTACCTCGACGCCCACGACGACCACGACGACCGTGCTGATTCCTGACGTCAACGTGCTAGTGGATGCCTGGCGCCCGGGTTCGGCCCGCCACCAGAGCGCACGTCAGTGGCTCGAGAACGCGTCGCAGTCGACCGAGCTCGCGCTTCCGGACGCCGTGCTGGCGGGAGCCACTCGCATCCTGACGTTGAGGGTCAGGGGCCTCGGCTTCACCGTGACATCGGTGCTCGACGAGGTCGCAGCCCTACTGTCCGCTCCCGGCGTCCGTCGCGTCTCCTCCGGCCCCCGACACTGGGCCATCTTCGACTCCCTGTGCCGCGAGCTCGGGGCCACCGGCAACACCATCCCCGACTGCTACCTGGCTGCCCTCGCGATCGAGAGGAAGGCGACATTCGTCAGCCGCGACCGGTTCTTCTCGACCGTCCCCGGTCTCGACTGGATCGACCTGCCGCCCACATCCTGACGGTCGTCGGAGACGGGCAAGATCACGACACAGTGTCAGATCCTTGCGCGCGTCGGCCGCGATGTGGTGAAGTAAGGCTGCACTAACTAAGGACGGCCTTAGTTGGTGGTGCGCGAGAGCCCGCCCCGCACGCGACCCCCCTTCCGAACAGGACAGCCATGTTCAGCATCGGCGGCGCCAGCCTGCCCTCCTCCCGATCACGACGCCTCGGGCTCGTGATCCTCGCCAGTCTCGTCATCGCCGCGGCGTTGACCTTCATGACCCCGTCCGCGCAGGCCGTGGACAAGGTCGCCGTCACCGACGGCACCCTGACGTGGGGCGTCAAGCAGTCGTGGCGCAGCTACATCGGCGAGGCGGGCATCACCGTCTCCGGCGGCGTCACCCGCACGACGGACGGCGCGTTCACCTGGCCCATCACGACCGGGACGTACGACGACGCGACCAAGGCGCTCGACCTGAGGCTCGCTGGCTCCGTCCGGTTCACGGCCCACGAGGGCGCCCTCGACATGACGATCTCCTCGCCGAGGCTCGTCATCTCCGGCGACGAGCCGCAGCTGTTCGCCACCGTCGTCAGCAAGGACGAGTCGTCCGGCCAGCTCGTCGACTTCGGCGAGACCGTCCAGTCGAAGGCGGCCAGGCTCACGGTCGCCGCGCCGTCCGACGCAGCCCGGGTCATCACCACTGGGACGCTCGACTGGGGCATCAAGAAGTCGTTCCGCGACTACGTCGTCGGCTCCATCGCGCACGGCGCCATCACGGTGTCGGACGGCGCGGAGAAGAACGACGACGGCACGTTCGCCTTCAGCGTCGACTCCGGCACGTGGGACCCGAAGACCCAGGAGCTCTCGGTCGACTACGACGGCACCGTGCAGTTCACCGGCCACGACGGCCTGCTCGAGGTGACCGTCACCGACCCCGAGCTCGACGCCACTGGCGACGCCGGCGTCCTGACGGCGCAGGTCGTCAGCAAGAGCCTGGAGGCCGGCCAGCCCACCGACTACGGCCGCATCGCGATCGCCGACGTCGACACGGACGGAGCCATCAGCGCGGCCGGTTCGAGCCTGACGATCAAGGACGCGCCGGCGACGCTCACCGAGACCGGCGCTCCGGCCTTCGGCGGCTTCTACACCGCCGGCACCGCCCTCGATCCGATCGGCGGCACGGCGACACTCGGAGCCGCGGTGGGCGGCGAACCGGCTGTCCCGGCGAAGCCGCCGACGGTGGCACCGTCCACGGGCAGGGTCACGCCCCAGCTGTCGGCCAAGCTGTCGAAGACGTCGATCAGGGCCCGGCAGCGCGCCAAGGTCAAGATCGCCGTGACCCTGCCCGGTGCCAAGGCGGGGACGCTGCCCACCGGACAGCTCGTCGTCCGCGACGGCGGCACGATCATCTCCGTCAGGAGCCTCAAGGCGTCCCACCGCGGAAGGATCACGGTCACCCTGCCGCGGCTCGCCCAGGGCAGGCACTACGTCAAGGTCACCCTGAACGGCAACCCCGTCCAGCTGCCCGTCACCTCGCCGTACCGGACGCTGCGCGTCAGGTAGCACCTCGGGCAGCCGGGTCGGGTCGGGTCGGGTCGGGTCGGACGATCGGTGATGACCGTTCGTCCGGCCGGACCGACCGCTCGTCGTGCGCAGGTGGCGACGTGGGTCACACGTGTGGTCTGGTGAGAGACGGCCCGATCCGGCGGGCCACGATCCACACCTCGGGGGCACATCATGAGCATCACGTCTGCGTCACCTCGCACCAGCGGCAATGTCAGGAGCATCGCGATCTGGACGGTCGTGGCCCTCGTCGGCGCGACGTGCTGGAGCGTCCTCGCGCTGTCACGCGGCGAGAACGTCTCGGCGCTGTGGATCCTGTTCGCGGCGCTCTCGTCGTACGCGATCGCCTACCGCTTCTACTCCCGCTTCATCGCCAAGAAGGTGCTCGAGCTCGACGACACCCGGGCCACTCCGGCCGAGCGCCTCGAGAACGGCGTCGACTACGAGGTGACCGACCGCCGCGTGCTGTTCGGCCACCACTTCGCGGCGATCGCCGGGGCCGGCCCGCTGGTCGGGCCCGTGCTCGCGGCGCAGATGGGCTACCTGCCCGGCACGATCTGGATCATCGTCGGCGTCATCCTGGCCGGGGCCGTGCAGGACATGGTGGTGCTGTTCTTCTCGATGCGCCGCGATGGCAAGAGCCTGGGCCAGATGGTGCGCGAGGAGATCGGCGTCGTCGGCGGCACCGCGGCACTCATCGCGGTGTTCGCGATCATGATCATCATCCTGGCGGTGCTGTCCCTCGTCGTGGTCAACGCGCTCGCCGAGTCCGCGTGGGGCGTGTTCTCGATCGGCCTGACGATCCCGATCGCCCTGTTCATGGGCTTCTACCTGCGCCACATCCGTCCGGGCCGCGTGCTCGAGACGACCGCGATCGGCGTCGTCGCCCTGCTGCTCGCGATCATCGGCGGCGGCTACGTCGAGCAGCTCGGGCTGGAGGAGGCGCTGACGATCTCGAAGGAGCACCTCGTCATCGCGCTGGTCGTCTACGGCTTCATCGCCTCGATCCTGCCGGTGTGGATGCTGCTGACCCCGCGCGACTACCTCTCGACGTTCATGAAGGTCGGCGTCATCGTGCTGCTGGCCGTCGGCCTGGTCGTCGCCGCCCCCGTGCTGCAGGCCGATGCCGTCACGTCGTTCGCGACCGACGGCGACGGTCCGGTGTTCGCGGGCAAGATCTTCCCGTTCGTGTTCATCACGATCGCGTGCGGTGCCCTGTCGGGCTTCCACGCCCTGATCGCCTCGGGCACGACGCCCAAGATGATCAGCAAGGAGAGCCACGTCCGGATGATCGGCTACGGCGGCATGCTGATGGAGTCGTTCGTCGCGATCAGCGCGCTCATCGCGGCGGTCGTGATCGACCAGGGGCTGTACTACTCCATGAACGCGCCGGCCGGCATGACCGGCGGGACGGTCGAGGGTGCGGCGCAGTTCGTCGGCACGCTCGGCTACAGCATCACGCCCGACCAGCTCAGCGCCGCGGCGGCCGCGATCGAGGAGCAGACGCTCGTCTCGCGCACCGGCGGCGCACCGACGCTGGCCTTCGGCCTGTCGCAGGTGTTCCACGAGGCGTTCGGCGGCAACCTGCAGGCGTTCTGGTACCACTTCGCGATCATGTTCGAGGCGCTGTTCATCCTCACCGCGGTCGACGCCGGCACCCGCGTCGGACGCTTCATGCTGCAGGACACCATCGGCAACGTCTGGAAGCGCTACGGCGACGTCTCGTGGCGTCCCGCCGCCTGGTCGGCCAGCGCCATCACGGTCGGCGCCTGGGGCTACATGCTCTACATCGGCGTGACCGATCCGCTCGGCGGCATCAACCAGCTGTTCCCGCTGTTCGGCATCGCCAACCAGCTGCTCGCCGCGATCGCGCTGACCTTGTGCGTCACGCTGCTCATCAAGCACGGCAAGCTGCGCTACGCCTGGGTGCCGGGCATCCCGCTGGCGTGGGACCTCGTCGTCACGATGACCGCGAGCTGGCAGAAGATCTTCTCCGACAACCCGGCCCTCGGCTACTTCGCCCAGGCATCGCGCTACCGCGATGCCCGCGACTCCGGCCAGCTGTTGGCCCCGGCGACAGACCAGGACCAGATGGGCCAGATCATCACCAACTCGACCACCAACGGCGTGCTGCAGTCGGCGTTCGCGGTGCTCGTGATCATCGTGGTCGCCAATGCCGTCGTCATCTGGGTGCGCGCGATCCGCGCCGGGTCGTTGCCCACCACCGAGGTGCCGCACACGCCGTCCGCGATCGTCGCGCCCGCCGACTTCTTCGCGACCGCCGAGGAGAAGCATGCGCTCGAGCAGGCCGGGACGCGGCGATGAACGCCCTGGCCCGCGCGTGGCGCGGCGTCCGCTGGTACCTGCGGACGTTCAGCGGCGAGTCGCGCTGGGACGACTACCTGGCGGCGTGCGAACGCGACGGCGTCACGCCCACGACCCGCCGGGAGTTCGAGCGGCACCGCGCCGACCAGGTCGAGCACGCGCCGATGGCGCGGTGCTGCTGAGGAACGGGTGCTGCTGACACGCACCACTTGCGGAGATCCGTGGTCGACGCAACCATGGGGCGAACGACCTTGGGGGAGTTCGCCATGACCGACCAGGCTTCAGCACCGTCCGACGCACCTGACGAGCAGCTCGAGCGCTCCATCACGGGCCGGCTGCTGTTCTTCTACGTGCTGGGAGACGTGCTCGGATCGGGCATCTACGCGCTGATCGGCGTCATGGCCTTCACGGTCGGTGGTGCCTTCTGGCTGTCGTTCGTCGTCGGCGTCACCATCGCCCTGCTGACGGGCTTCGCCTACGCCGAGCTGATCACGAAGTACCCGCAGGCCGCGGGCGCCGCGCTCTACACGCACAAGGCCTTCGGCAGCCGCCCGCTCACGTTCCTCGTGACGTTCTGCCTGCTGGCCGCGACGATCGCCGCCGCCGGCACGCTGGCTCGGGTGTTCGGCGGCACCTACTTCAAGGAGTTCGTCGACGGCGTCCCGGTCGCCCTCGTCGGCATCGGGTTCATCGTCGTCCTGTCGCTGCTCAACTTTCGCGGCATCACCGAGTCGGTGTGGGCCAACATGATCATGACCCTGGTCGAGACGACGGGGCTGCTGATCATCCTGGTCGTCGGCGGGACGGTGCTCGCCAACGGCGATGCCGACCTGACGACGCCGTTCGACCTCAACGACGGCAACCCCCGCCCTCGTGGTGCTGAGCGGGGTCGCCCTGGCGTTCTTCGCGATGACGGGCTTCGAGAACGCCGCCAACATCGCCGAGGAGACCCGCGACCCGAGCACGGTCTTCCCGAAGGCGCTGCTCGGCGGCATGGCACTGGCGGGCGTCCTCTACATGGTCATCGCGTTCATCGCCGCGATGGTCGCCCCGATGGCCGACCTGACGGCCGGCGACGGCGAGAAGGGCAGCCTGCTGACCGTCGTGCAGGCCGGCCCACTGGCCATCCCCGAGCTGGTGTTCTCGGCCATCGCGCTGGTCGCCGTCACCAACACGACCCTCGTCTCGCTCGTCGCCCAGTCGCGGATCATGTACGGGATGGCCAAGCAGGGCATCGTCCCGCGCGTGTTCGCCAAGACCCACGCCACGCGTCGCACGCCCTGGGTCTCGATCGTCTTCACCGCAAGCCTCGTGTGCCTGCTGCTCGTCATCGCGGACGTCGACCGGCTCGCGACCGTCACGGTGCTGTTCCTGATCGTGGTCTACGGCATGGTGTGCCTCGCGGCACTCAAGCTGCGGTCGTCGCGCGTCGAGCACCGCCACTACACGGCCCCGACCGCCCTGCTGGTGACCGGCGTCATCGCCAACGCCGCGATCCTCGTCTACACGATGATCGACGACCCCGGGTCGATCGTGTGGTGCGGCGGCATCCTCGCGATCGGGGTCGTCCTCTACTTCGTCAACAACGCCGTCATGAAGGGCGCGCCGCCCGTCGACGCCGCCGACCTCACCGCCTGACCGATCACTCGGCCTCACCCGAGACTCTGCTCCACCGAAGAAGGGGACACACCATGCACGTCATCATCGCCACCGACGGCTCCAAGCAGTCGCTCCAGGCGGCCCGCTACCTGCGGTCGGTCGCCGACCCCGAGTCCATCACCTCGGTCAGCGTGCTCGCCGTGGTCAGCCCGCTGGCCGCCGTGCCGTTCGCGACCGAGAGCGACAGCGGCCACAAGGACATCGAGGACCTGTCGTTCCGCACCGCGGCCCAGGCCGCGACCGCCCAGGTCGCCGCAGAGCTCGACGGCTGGGGACCCAAGATCAGCCAGCAGATCCGCAGCGGATCGCCCGCCTCGGAGATCCTCAAGGCGGCGAAGGCCAAGGACACGGGTCTGATCGTCGTCGCCAGCCAGAGCTCGCGCGCCAGCGCCGTGCTGATGGGATCGGTCGCCCACCGCGTGCTGAACCAGGCGACCTGCCCCGTGCTGGTCGTCCGCCCCGGGGCCAAGCCCAAGAAGGTGGTGCGCAAGAAGTAGCCTCTCGAGGCCGGACGTCGACGGGCGACCAGATCACCACCACACAGACGAGGAATCCTGATGAGCTGGATCGGACCCGCGGCCAAGAAGGCCGTCAAGTACGGGCCCCAGGCCAAGATCGCCTGGGACAAGGCTGGGCGGCCCGCTGCCGAGATCGCGGCCAAGAAGGCGCAGACCCAGCTGCAGCGCCGCAAGGCGTTCGCCAAGGCGGCGACCGTGGTCGAGGGCTCGGTCATCCGCCTGATCCACGCCGGCGAGCCCGTCCACGTCGTGCTGGCCCACGGCGAGCCGGTCGAGGCCTACCCGCCGGTCGACGTCGAGCTGCCCGTGCTGCTGAAGGACGCCGATCTCACCGCCGCCGTGACGTCCGAGGACCACGAGGCCAGGCGGGTCAAGGCCCGGGTCGCACGGGCCCGGAGTCGGGGTCGGGGTCGGGGTCGACTGACGTCGTCCGACGAGGCGACGGGCGACTGACCCACCGTTCGCCGTCGCGTGAAATCATGACCGGATGACCTCGCGCACGCACGCCGACCGCTGCCCCGGGGTGTTCCGCCCGTGGATCGCGGCCGACGGCGCGATCGTGCGGTTGCGACTGGTCGGTGGCGTGCTGCCTTCTTCCGCGCTGAGGACGCTGATCGGCATCGCCGAGGAGCACGCCGACGGCACCGTGCTGATGACCAAGCGCACCAACCTGCAGCTGCGCGGCATCCAGCACGACGACGGCTGCGTGCCGCCCTCGCTGGTCGATGCGCTGACCGAGGCCGGCTTCCTGCCGTCGCCCAGCCACGAGCTGGTGCGCAACGTCATGGTGTCGCCGCTGACCGGACGCATCGGGGGCCAGGCCGACCTCCGTGGCGTCGCCCTCGAGCTCGACCGGCTGCTGTGCGCCGAGGCAGATCTGGCGCGCCTCGCCGGACGGTTCCTGTTCGTGCTCGACGACGGCCGTGGCGACGTCGGGCACCGCAGCCTCGACCTCGGGCTGACCGCCACCGACGCCGCGCACGTCCAGCTGCGCATCGGCACGACCCTGTGGGGGCCCGTCGTCCCCATCGACGACGCCCCGGCGGCCCTCGTCGACCTCGCCCTGCGATTCGTCGCGGCGGCCGGCTCGGGCGACACCGCGGCGTGGCACGTCGACGAGCTGCCCCGGCACGGTGCCGAGCTCGTCGCGGAGCCGCACGCCCGGGACGCACGCACCCACGTCCGTTCGCTCCCCCTGCCGCACGGCATGATCGCCCAGGACGACGGCACCGAAGCCATCCACCTGGACGTCCCCGACGGCCTGCTGACCCGCGGGCTCGTCGACGCCATGGCCCAGCACTGGGCCGACGAGGTCGTCGTGACCCCGTGGCGCAGCATCATCATCCCCGACCTGGAGACCGAGTGAACCTCACACGACCGTCGCGCCACTTCGACTACGTCGACGACGGCGGCGCCATCTACGTCGACTCCTTCGCCACGATCCGCGCCGAGGCCGATCTGACGCACCTGCCGGCCGACGCCGAGAAGGTCGCCGTGCGCATGGTGCATGCCTGCGGCCAGGTCGACCTCACCGCCGATCTCGTGATCCACGACCGTCTCGTGACCGCCGCCCGCGGCGCCCTGCAGGCGGGTGCCCCGATCATCACGGACGCCACGATGGTCGCGTCCGGCGTCACCCGCGCCCGGCTGCCCAAGGACAACGAGGTCATGTGCTTCCTGCGCGACGAACGCGTTCCGGGGCTCGCTGCGGCATGGAGCACCACTCGCTCGGCCGCCGCGGTCTCGCTCTGGGAGGAGCACATGGAGGGTGCCGTGGTCGCGTTCGGCAACGCCCCGACCGCACTGTTCCACCTGCTCGAGATGCTGCTCGACGGCGCTCCCCGACCCGCAGCGATCATCGGCACGCCGGTCGGGTTCATCGGGGCGCGGGAGTCCAAGGACGCCCTCGCGGCGCTCACGGAGGTGCAGGCCGACCTCGACATCCCGTTCCTGACGGTGCGCGGACGCCGCGGCGGATCGGCGATGGCCGCCTCGGCGATCAACGCCCTCGCCCAGGAGAAGGAGTGAGCGGCGCGCCCGGTCGCCTCTGGGGCGTCGGGCTCGGCCCGGGCGACCCTGAGCTCATCACGCTGAAGGCCGCGCGGCTCATCGAGTCGGCCGACGTCATCGCGTACCACCAGGGCGTCGGCAAGCAGTCGAACGCGCGTCGCATCGCGGTCGGGCTGTTCCCGGACGGCGTCGTCGAGGAGGTGCTGCAGTACCCCGTCACGACCGGCACCACCGACCACCCCGGCGGCTATGCCGGCGCGATGGCCGAGTTCTACGAGGAGTGCGCCGCCCGGCTCGGGGCGCACCTCGAGGCGGGACGCGACGTCGTGATCCTGGCCGAGGGCGATCCGCTGTTCTACGGCTCCTACATGTACATGCACGACCGGCTCGCCGACCGGTTCGAGACCGAGGTCGTGCCCGGCGTGCCGGCCTTCGCCGCCGCGACCGCGGCCGTCGCCTCGCCGCTCGTGCGCCTGACGGACGTGCTGACGATCCTGCCCGGGACGCTGCCGGAGCCCGAGCTCGCGCGTCGTCTCGCCGACACCGACGGTGCCATCATCATGAAGCTCGGCCGCACGTTCCCGGCCGTCGTCTCCGCGCTGCGCCAGGCCGGACGCCTCGACGGGGCGCTCTACGTCGAACGCGCATCGATGCCCGAGCAGCGGTGGATGCCGGTCGCCGACGTCGACCCGACCTCGGTGCCGTACTTCTCGCTGATCGTGGTGCCGGGTGACACCAAGCCGCGCCCGCGGGGACGGGAGAATCGGGATTCATCCGCGCCGGCGCGGACAAACCTCGATTCTCTCGTCGCCCCCGTGGCCGAGGTGCTGGTCGTCGGGCTGGGTCCCGGCCCCGACCGCTGGATCACCCCCGAGGTCGCCGACGCGCTGGCCGACGTCCAGCACGTCGTCGGCTATGCGCCGTACGTCGACCGCGTGCCGCAACGCGAAGGGCTGACCCGTCACGCCTCGGGCAACACCGTCGAGGTCGACCGTGCCCGCCTGGCCCTCGACCTCGCCCTGGCCGGCGAGCGCGTCGCGGTCGTCTCGGGCGGCGACGCCGGCATCTTCGGCATGGCCGCGGCCGTCTTCGAGGCCGCCGCCGACGACGTCTACGCCGACGTGCCCATCCGCGTCCTGCCCGGGCTGTCGGCCGTCCAGGTCGTCGCTGCGCGCGCCGGTGCGCCGATCGGGGGCGACTTCGCGGTCATGAGCCTGTCCGACCGGCTCAAGCCGTGGTCGGTCATCGAGCAGCGCCTGCGGGCCGTCGCCGAGGCCGATCTCGTGCTGGCCGTCTACAACCCGCGGTCGAGGTCGCGCACGACCCAGGTCGCCGACATGCAGCGCATCCTGCTCGAGCACCGCGACCCCGGCACCGTCGTCGTGGTGGGGCGGGACGTCGGCCGCGCCGAGGAGTCGTTGCTCGTGACGACGCTCGGCGAGCTCGACCCCGAGTCGATCGACATGAAGTGCCTGGTGATGGTCGGTGCCGGCGGCACGCGGGTCACGGCTGCCGGTCAGGCGTGGACGCCGCGCTCGGTCGAGGGCGACTGAGCCGTTGGCGACTGGCCCTCAGCGGCCGAGCAGCCTGCGCCACCGCCGCAGCACGCCCCACACCGTGACCTTCCACATCGCCTCGGCGACGATCCCGCGGCTCATCTTGGACTGGCCGAGCTCGCGCTCCCGGAAGGTGATCGGGTGCTCGACGATCGTGCCGCCCGCGTCGAGCACCCGCAGCGTCATGTCGACCTGGAAGCAGTAACCCTTCGAGTCGACGCCGGTCAGGTCGATGTGGCGCAGAACGTCGGAGCGGTAGACGCGGAATCCCGCGGTCGCGTCCCTGACGTGGATGCCGAGCATGAGCCGCGCGTAGGCGTTGCCGCCGCGGCTCAGCAGCTGCCGGCTGCGGGGCCAGTCGACGACGGCCCCGCCCGGCACCCAGCGTGAGCCGATGACCAGGGAACCGTCCGCCCCGAGGTGCTCGACCATGGCCGGCAACGACTCGGGAGCGTGCGACCCGTCGGCGTCCATCTCGACCAGCAGGTCGAAGTCGCGCTCGAGACCCCAGGCGAAGCCCGTCAGGTAGGCCGATCCGAGACCCAGCTTGCCCGTGCGGTGCAGCACGTCGACCCGGTCGTCGACCGCGGCGATCGCCTCGACGACGTCGCCCGTGCCGTCAGGGCTGCCGTCGTCGACGACCAGGACCCGGTGGTCGGGGGACGCTGCGAGGGTCCGCTCGACGATGCCGACGATGTTGTCTCGCTCGTCGTAGGTCGGGATGATGACCAGGATCCGTGGCCGCTGCATCCGACCCATCATGCCGCAGGACGGGTGCAGGTCAGGCGGTCGGGTCGTCGCCGACCTTGACCAGCAGCTTGCCGAAGTTCTTGCCCGTCAGCAGTCCGAAGAACGCCTCGGGTGCGTTCTCGATGCCCTCCACGACGTCCTCCTTGTACTGCAGCGAGCCGTCGGCGATCCACGCCGCGGCGTCGCGCTGGAAGTCCTTGTAGTGAGTCTTGACGAACTCGTTCTGGATGAAGCCGCGCACCGTGATGCTCTTGGTCAGGATCGACTGCATGAGCCGCGACGTGCGGTCGGGCCCCGCGGGCAGCTCGGTCTCGTTGTAGTGGGCGACGAGACCGCACACCGGCACGCGGGCGTAGGTGTTGAGGCGCGGCAGCACGGCGTCCCAGACGTGGCCGCCGACGTTCTCGAAGTAGACGTCGATGCCGTCGGGCACGACTGCCTTGAGATCGTCCTTGAACGTCGGCGAGCGGTGGTCGAGGGCCTCGTCAAAGCCGAGCTCGCGCAGGAAGGCGACCTTCTCGGGTCCACCGGCGATGCCGACGGCGCGGGCGCCCTTGATGCGCGCGATCTGTCCGACCGCCGAGCCGACCGGCCCGGCGGCGGCCGCCACGACGACGGTCTCGCCGGGCTGCGGGCGGCCGATCTCGAGGAGTCCTGCATAGGCCGTGAATCCCGGCATGCCGAGCACGCCGACCGCGGTCGAGATGGGGGCGCGGGACGGGTCGAGCTTGCGCACCTGGTTGGCCGGCAGCACGCCGTGGGTCTGCCAGCCGAGGCCGCACAGCACGATGTCGCCGGGCACCAGCGACGGATCGCGCGACTCGACGACCTCGGCGACGGTGCCGCCCTCCATGACGGCGCCGACCTCGACGGGCGCGGCGTACGACTTGGCGTCGTTCATGCGTCCGCGCATGTAGGGGTCGAGCGACAGGTAGATCGTGCGGAGCAGCACCTCGCCGTCGGCGGGCTGCGGCACGGGTGCCGTCTCGATCGTGAAGTTCTCGGCGGTGGGCTCGCCGTGGGGACGAGAGGCGAGCAGGACGCGGGTGTTCAGCGTGGTGTCAGTCATCGCTCTCGACAGTACCCACCGGTCCTCGCGCGGGCCGGTGCGGGCGACACTGGGGGCATGACTCAGAACAGGGCGTTCTGGCGCTCGATCGAGGCAGTTCACGACGTCGTCTACTTCGCGCCCGATGCGAAGCAGCGCTACGAGGCCCTCGGCCTGAAGGGCTACTGGATGGGCTACGTGGCGTCGCGGTCGGCCGCGCTCGGCACACCGTCGCCGACGACCGTCACGGCCCTGTTCCACGGCTTCGCCCCGGCGCTGGTCCGGCGGGCGCTGCCGGACGCCTGGGAGCGTGCGACGCCGGCGGACGTCCTGGAGGCCCGGCTGACGATCGCCCGCGACGCCTTGGCTCCTGTCCTGGACGGGGTCGACGTCGACCGGGTGGCCCGCGAGCTCGAGCAGGTCGTCGCGGGCCTCGACTTCGCCGGCAAGCCGCTCGCCGCGGCGCACGCCGACGTCCCCGCGCCGGGCGACGAGGTCGGACGCCTCTGGCACGCGGCGACGGTCGTGCGGGAGTACCGCGGCGACTGCCACGTCGCGGTGCTGACCGCCGCCGGGCTCGACGGTGCCTCCGCCAACGCCCTGGCCGTCGCGGCGGGGCTCGCCCCGGCCGAGCAGCGCACCGTCCGGGGCTGGACCGAGGAGGAGTGGGACGACGCGGTCAGCCGCCTCGGCACCCGCGGCTGGGTCGACTCGACCGGCGCGCTGACCGACACCGGACGGTCGGCGCGCGCCCAGATCGAGGACACCACGGACCGGGTCTGCGCCGCGGGCCTCGACCGTCACGCGACGGGACGTGCCATCACGGTCGAGGCGGCGCTGACCGGCATCGCCCGCAACCTCGACCACGCCGGTGCCGTGCCGTATCCCAACCCCACCGCCGTCCCCCGCCCCTGACGGTGGGCCACACTGGCGGGGTGACCCTCCGCAGAAGCTTCTGGCACGCCGTCGAGACCATCCACCACGTCGTCTATTTCAGCCCCGACGCCAAGGCCGCCTTCGAGGCCGTCGGGCTCAAGGGCTCCTGGATGGGCTACTTCGCGTCGCGCTCGGTCGCGCTCGGGACCCCGCCGCCCGAGGTCGTCGTCGCGACGTTCCACGGCTTCGCGCCACGCATGGTGCACCGCGCCCTGCCCTCCGCGTGGCAGCTCGCCTCCCGCGACGACATCCTCGCGGCCCGTCTCGACCTGGCCCGGTCGACGATCGCGCCCGGCTTCGAGGGCGTCGACGTCGCCGAGCTGGCCCGGGGCCTACAGGCCGGGCTGGCCGGCCTCGACCTCGCCGGACGCCCCCTCGCCGCGGGTCACCGCGCACTCCCCGTGCCCGACGACGATCTCGCTGCCGTGTGGCACGCCGCCTCGACGCTGCGCGAGTTCCGCGGCGACTCGCACCTCGCGGTGCTGACGGCCGCCGGCATCGACGGAGCCGCGGCCAACGTGCTCGCGGTCGCGGCCGGCATGGCCATGGACGGCCAGCAGCAGCTGCGCGGATGGACCGACGAGGAGTGGGCTGCGGGTGCCGACCGCCTGCGCTCGCGCGGCTGGATCGGCGACGACGACTCCATCACGGAGGCCGGCATCATCGCCCGCACCCAGATCGAGACCGACACCGACCACGCCACGGCCGCCGGCATCAGCGCCGAGGCCGTCGAGCACTTCTCGTCGGTGGCCGCGCTGGCCGTGCAGGCGTCCAAGCAGATCGTCGCCGCGGGGATCGACCCGACGGGTCACTGACGCGCAGCCTCAAGATGTGGTCAGCGGCCCGTCCAGACCGGCTCGCGTCCCTCCGCGAACGCCGTGACGCCCTCGCGCGAGTCGGCGGACATGATGACGGGCGAGGCCATGACGCTCTGTTGCTGAAAGGCCTCGTCCAGCTCCCAGCCCGGTGCCTCGTCGACCATCCGCTTGCCGACCGCGACGCTGAGCGGCGCGTTGGCGGCGATGCGGCGGGCCAGGTCGAGGGCGACGTCCAGCGTGGTGCCGGGTGCGACGACACGGTTGACCAGGCCCAGCTCGGCGAGACGCGACGCCGGCATGGGCTCACCGGTCAGCGTCAGCTCCATCGCGATGTTGCGGGGCAGACGGTCGCGCAGCCGCATGACGCCACCCGCGGCAGCGATGAGCCCCCGCTTGACCTCGGGGATGCCGAACACGGCGTCGTCGGCCGCCACGATCAGGTCGGCCGCCAGCGCGAGCTCGCACCCGCCGGCCAGGGCGCTGCCCTCGACCGCGACGACGAGCGGCTTGGTGGGGGGCTGACCCGTGAGGCCCAGCGGGCCGCGTCGTTCGGTCACGGGGAACTCGCCGCGCGCCGCCGCCTTGAGGTCCATGCCGGCGCAGAACGTCCCGCCGGCACCCGTCAGCACGATCGCGCGGACGGTGTCGTCCGCCTCGGCGTCGTCGATCGCCCGCTCGAGCGCCGTGGCGGTGCGGGCGTCGATCGCGTTGCGCACCTGCGGACGATCGAGCGTCACGACGGCCACCGC
This sequence comes from Aeromicrobium fastidiosum, assembly GCF_017876595.1. Taxonomy (NCBI): domain Bacteria; kingdom Bacillati; phylum Actinomycetota; class Actinomycetes; order Propionibacteriales; family Nocardioidaceae; genus Aeromicrobium; species Aeromicrobium fastidiosum. The sequence goes on from NZ_JAGIOG010000001.1 coordinate 663,163, forward strand.
ACCGTCGCGCCGGGTCGTCACCGGCGCTGACGGCGGTGCCGGCAGAGCGGCGACCTTGCGGCGCAGCACCGTGACCGTGTCGCCGTCGAGACGCACCGATCGCCCGAGCGGATCGCCGTCCAGCGCGAACGCGATGACAGCAGGGGCGTCGCTGCGCACCAGCACCCGGTCTCCGTCCGGGGTCAGCGTGCTGAGGATGGCCGCCTCCGGCGCACCGTCGCGGGCGTACGGCACCGTGGTCGCCTCGACGACCACCTCGCCCTCGTAGCGGCGCAGAACTCGACGCGCGGCCGGGCGCTCGACCATGGGCCGCAGGTGCGCGAACGCCGTCGCGGGCGGCGTCGCCGAGTAGAGCCCCACGGAGTGCTTCGTGGCGTACCAGCCGAGCGACGTCGACAGGCCCGTGCTGGTCGGGTCGCCGCGCAGGATCGGCACCAGGGTCGCGATCGCGTGGGCGCCGTAGGCGTTGCCGGGCCCGCCCGCGAACGTCAGGCCGCCCGTGACCGACAGCGGACGATCCGGGTCGTCGACCGGCAGCCCCAGCGCGTCGGCCGCGATCTGCACCGCCGCTGGGAAGCACGAGTACAGGTCGACGTGTCGGACGTCGTCGATCGTCAGGCCAGCGTGGTCGAGCGCGGCCCGACCGGCCGTGCGGATCGCCGGCGACGTCGAGAAGTCGGCCCGCTGCGACACGAACCACTCGTCGCTGGCGGAGGCACCGGCCAGCACGAAGACCCACTTCTCCTGCGGGATGCCGGCGGCGTGGGCGGCGGCCACGCTCGTGACGACGATGCCCGCGGCGAGGTCGACCGTCAGGTTGGCGCACATCAGCTTGGTGTACGGATCGCTGATCGCCCGGTTGTCGGGGGTCGCCGTCGCGAGGTCGTCGGCCGCGACCGCGGTCGGGCTCCACGCGAAGGGGTTCGCCGCGGCGATGCGCGAGAAGCCCGACCACAGCCCGGCGATCGCGGCCCGGTGCGTCGCGACGTCGTGGCCGAGACGTCGGCGCACGGCCGACTCCATCAGGGCGTACATGAACACCGGAGCGCCGAGACCCACCGCGGTCTCGGCCTCGTGGTTGGCGACCCGGTCGTCGCCCACGACCCGGTCGGGTGCCGCGTCGTCGGGCTGCTCGGGCCAGTCGGGGCTGCGGCCGTCCTTCTGCAACGCGGCGAGGGTCGAGCCTGCCTCCGCGCCGGCCACCAGCACGATGCGCGACCGGCCGGACGCGACGGCGGCGGCCGCCTCGTTGACCAGCAGCTGAGATCCGTCGCCGCCGTAGGGCGTCGACTGCACGCGCTCGTCGGGCGTCGCGCCGACCGCCTCGGCCAGCAGCGCCGCCTGGTCGCGGTACGTCCACGAGGCGCTCGGGACGGCGTAGACCGCATCGGCCGCACGCAGCAGCTGCTCCCCCGCGCCGGAGTCGTCGGCGGCGGCTCGCAGCGCCCGAGCGGCCAGCGTCACGGGGTCGCCGTCGGGATCGGGCACGTGCTGGACGACCTGGCCGACGCCCACGACGACGGGGGTCGTCGGGTCGAGCAGCCGGCCGCTCGCGACGTGCAGCACGGGCTCGTCGCGGACGGTCCACGTCGGACGAGAGCCGGCCGAGCCCAGGGCAGCCAGCCGTCGGACGGAATCGGCCAGCGCGGTGTCGATGCTGCGCACGACGGTCGTGCCGATCGGACCTCGCAGCGGGGGCCCGTCGAGGCCGACGTCGACGCGGACGGTCGAACCGGCTCCGTCGGCAACGACGGAGCACCACAGGCCGAGCACGATGCCCATGGGACCGGTGCCTCGCAGCGCGAGTCCCTGATCGGTGACGGCCATGGCCGTCCAGCGGACCTCCGCGGGGATGTCCATCAGCAGGATCTGCTGGGCGAACGTGTCGCCTGTCGAGACCACACCGGGCGGATCGCCGCGCCACGCGGAGTGCAGGGCGAACCACTCGGGCAGACGCCCGAGGTCGTGCAGCGCCTCGGCCAGCTGCATCGGTGCCGTCGGCGAGGACGCGACCGAGACGCTGCGTCGTCCGAACTCCTCGAGCCCCTCGGGCGCGGGGACGTCCACGGCCGCCTCGGCAGCCGCGCCCCGCCCCTCAGCCGCACCCCGCCCCTTGAGCCTGTCGAAAGGAAGCCCCGCCAGCAGCGCCTTGCGGGTCTCGGGGTTGCGGGCCATCCCCGCGAGAGCGGAGGCGGTGCCGGCAGCCTGGACGGCACGACGTCGGACGGACTTCTTCTGGCTCATGGCAACTTTCCGTACGATCGGACTGTTTATGTCGTGAGAAGTCTGGCCGAGTCCCCCGGGTCTGGCAAGGTGGCCCCATGCCGCAGACCTCCCCGCGCCGCTCGCAGCAGCAGCGGTCGACCGTCACGCGGGCGAGGATCATCGATGCGACGGTCGCCTCGCTGCTCGAGCTCGGTTACGCGGCGACGACGATCTCGCGGGTCCAGGAGCGCGCCGGCGTCGCCCGAGGCACGCTGCTGCACCACTTCCCGCACCGGGCGTCCCTGCTGGTCGCGGTGGTCGAGGACGTCGCGAGTCGCCGGCTGCACGTGCTGTCAGACGCCGACGGAGCCGCCCGCCCACACGGTTCGGGCTGGGACGCCGCCGTCGACCTCGTCTGGCGCGACCTGCAGAGCCCGGCCTTCCTCGCGGTGCTCGAGCTGTGGGTCGCGGCGCGCACCGACCCCGACCTGCGCTCAGCCCTCGTGCCCGTCGAGCGCACCGTGTTCGAGGCGGTGCACCGGGCCGTGACGACCCTCGTCGCCGACACCGACCCGCGGGTGCCGACCGTCGTCCAGTTCACGATCGACCTGCTGACGGGGTCTGCCATGACGACGCTGCTCGTCGACGACGGATCGCAGCAGCTGCTCGTCGAGCGCTGGCGGCGGGCGATCCCCGTGCTGCTGGGCCAGGCGGACGCCGCCGACTGGGTCTAGCGTTGACGCATGGCGACACCCGCGATCGAGATCGAGGTCGGCGGCCGCACCGTGCGCGTGTCCAACCCCGACCGGGTCTACTTCCCCGAGCACGGCTGGACCAAGCACGACCTCGTCGACTACTACCTCGCGGTCGGCGAGCCGCTCGTCAACGCGCTGCGCGAGCGTCCGTGCATGCTGCACCGGTTCCCGAAGGGCGTCGGCGGCGAGAAGGTGCACCAGAAGAAGGTGCCCAACGGGGCACCGCCATGGCTCGAGACGGTCAGCGTCCACTTCCCCCGGTTCGACCGCGACGTCGACGAGGTGTGCGTCACCGAGGTGGCGGCGATCATCTGGGCGGTGCAGATGTCGACCGTCGAGTTCCACCCGTGGAACAGCCGGCGCGGGCACGTCGAGCAGCCCGACGAGTGGCGCATCGACCTCGACCCCGGCGATGCCTGCGACTTCGCGACGGTGCAGCGCGTCTCGCACGTCGTCCACGGGGTGCTGGACGAGCTGGGGGCCACGGGCTACCCCAAGACGTCCGGCGGGTCGGGGCTGCACGTCTACGTGCGCATCCCGCCCGACCACGGCTTCGACGACGTCCGCCGTGCCGCCCTGGCCTTCGCCCACGAGCTCGAGCGACGCACCGACGAGGTGACGACGGCCTGGTGGCGCAAGGATCGCGATCCGTCACACGTGTTCGTCGACTACAACCAGAATGCCCGCGACCACACGATCGCCGCGGCCTACTCGGTGCGCGGATTCCCCGACGGGCGCGTCTCGACCCCTGTCGAGTGGCACGAGATCGACGACCTCGACCCGCACGACTTCACGATCGCGACCGTCCCCGAGCGGCTCGCCCGCATCGGCGACCTGCACGCGACGATCGACGACACGCCGTTCGACATCCGGCCGTTGCTGGAGTGGGCCGACCGCGACGGGGCCGGCGAACCGGCCCCGTGAGGTTCAGGCGACCTCGACCTCGAGCTTGACGTCGACGTTGCCGCGGGTCGCGTTGGAGTAGGGGCACACCTGGTGCGCGACCTCGACGGCCTTCTGCGCGTCCTCCTGCGAGACGCCGCCGCCGAGCTCGACGTGCAGCGTCACGGCCAGCGCGAAGCCACCCTTGCCGTCAGGGCCGATGCCGACCTCGGCGGTCACGGCCGAGTCGACGACGTCGACGCCGTGCACCGAGCTCGAGGCCTTGAGCGCCGAGTGGAAGCACGCGGCGTAGCCCGCCGCGAACAACTGCTCGGGGTTGGTCGCGCCGCCGGCACCGCCCAGCTCCTTGGGCGTGCGGACGTCGGTGTCGATGAGTCCGTCATTGGAGCGGACGTGGCCGTTGCGGCCGTCGCCGTCGGACGTGGCGACGGCGGTGTAGGCGATGGACTCGGGCATGCGAACTCCTGAAGTGTAGGTAGACTGACTAGTACGTCTACTACGATACCCCGAGGAGCATGATGAGCGTCATCGAGCTCAAACCAGTTCGCGAGCGCATCCTCGACGCCGCGATCGAGCACTACTACGCGGACGGCATCCGGGCCGTCAGCGCCGACAAGCTGATCGCCGCGGCCCACGTCTCGAAGATGACGTTCTACCGCCACTTCCCGACCAAGAACGACCTCGTCGCGGCCTATCTCGCGGTGCGCGCCGACGACGAGCAGTCGGCCGTGACGGCCAAGCGCCGCGAGCTCGCCGGCGACCCGGCGGGCGTCCTGCGGTGGTACGCCGACCAGGTCGGTGCCGCCAGCTGCACACCCGGCTTCCGCGGCTGCCCGTTCATCAACGCCGCCGCCGAGATCTCCGACCCCGAGCACCCCGGCACCGCGATCATCCAGGGGCACCGCGCCTGGCTGACCGGCCAGGTGCACGAGCTGCTCGACGAGCTCGGCGTCGATCACGCCGGCACCCGCGCCGAGCAGATCATGATGCTGCGCGACGGCGCGATGGTGTCGGGCTACCTCGGCCGCGCCCCCGAGCAGGTCGCGGACGACCTGGTCGCTGGGGGACGCTCCATCATCGGGCGGTAGGCCTCAGGGACGGGTGACCCCGCGGAACCGCCCACCGCCGAAGTGCTGCAGAGCCTGCGCGATGCGGTCGACCTCGGCGACGTCCTCGCTCGCGCTGAGCACTGGCGGCGGGACGCCGATGGCGCGGGTGAACGGATCGGCACCGATCAGCGGCAGCAACGGACGCAGGTCGGGGCGACCGCCGAAGTTCTCTGTCGCGGGCGCCAGCCGCACCCGGATGCGGATCTTGGTGCGCAGCGCCTTCGGGTCGACGACGTCGTTGCGGATCGCGGATCGGACGCTGACCCACAGGTCGACCGCTGCCAGCTCGCCCCACGAGACGAGCACCGTCCCGCGCCCCGTGGAGGTGGTGATCCCGGTCGTGTCGATGCGCAGCGACGAGCGTCCGGCTCCGCGCAGGCCCCACAGGCCGAGCGCGCCGAACCCTCCGAAGAACGCGGCACCGATCCATGCCGCCACCACGCCCGCGTTGCCGTTGCCGTTCGCCGTCGGATCGCCCAGCACGACCCAGGCCAGGGCGATGAGCCCCACGACGAGGCAGCCCAGGCAGATCCAGCGGGCCACGCGGACGTCCGGGGCGAAGGACAGCTCGAGCGGCTCCACGTCAGCGCAGCTTCTGCGAGCGATCCCGCGCCGGGTCGTAGAGGTACGACTCGGAGCCGCGGACGTCCGGGGCGAGCGCCCGTCCGACGAGGATGACGGCCGCCTGACGCAGCCCCGCAGCCTCGACCTGGTCGGCGATGTCGCCGAGCGTGCCGCGCAGCACGACCTCGCTCGGCTGGCTCGCATTGGCGACCACCGCGACGGGGCACTCGGTGCCGTACGACCCGGCGAGCTCGGCGGCGAGCACCCGCGTGCGCGTGATCGCGAGGTGCAGCACGAGGGTCGCGCCCGACGCGGCGAAGTGGGCCAGCGACTCCCCCTCGGGCATCGCGGTCGACCGCGCCTGGGTGCGGGTCAGCACGACCGACTGGACGACCTCCGGCACCGTCAGCTCAGCCCCCAGCAGGGCGGCTGCGGCGGCGTAGGCCGGGACGCCGGGGGTGACGTCCCACGGCACGCCGTGCGCGTCGAGCCGGCGGGTCATCTCGTGGATCGCCGAGTAGATCGAGGGATCTCCCGAGCACAGCCGGACGACGTCCAGACCCGCGGCGTGGGCGTCGACGAGACGGGCGGTGATCTGGTCGAGATCGAGGTCCTGCGTGTCGACGAGGTCGGCACCTGCGGGGCAGTGCCCCAGCACGGCCTCGTCGATGTAGGTGCCGGCGTACACGCAGACGTCCGCCCGGTTGAGCAGCGCGACCGCCCTCAGCGTCAGCAGGTCGGCGGCACCCGGCCCCGCACCGACGAAGTGGACGGTCACGCGGGTGCCTTGGTGACGGCCCACTGCATGACGGCGCGCGCGGGCGTCCATCCCGTGAAGGTGCCGATGGGGGCTGCGTGCTCGACGTGCAGGCGGGTCAGCTCGCCGCCCAGTGTCGCGTAGCGGTGGGCGAGCAGCGCCTCGGTCTCGAGGGTGACGCCGTGGACGACGAGTCGTCCGCCCGGCAGCAGGGCGTCCCAGCAGGCATCGAGCAGGCCGTCCTCGGTGGCACCCCCTCCGATGAAGATCGCGTCCGGCGCCTCGAGGCCCTCGAGCGCCTCGGGCGCGCGGCCCGTGACGACCCGCAAGGCCGGGACGCCGAGGGTCGCGGCGTTGCGGACGATGCGCCCGGCCCGGTCGTCGCGGGCCTCGATCGCGATCGCCCGGCACGTCGGGTGGGCGCGGAGCCACTCGATGCCGACCGATCCGGCACCGGCACCGACGTCCCACATCAGCTGCCCGGGCACGGGGGCCAGCCGCGCGAGGGCGGACGCGCGGACGTCCCGCTTGGTGATCTGTCCGTCGTGCTCGAAGGCGTCCTCGGGCAGTCCCGCGACGAAGCCCAGGGGCCGCGCACCCGAGCTGACCAGCTCGACCGCGACGACGTTGAGGGCGGGCATCGCCTCGTCGCGCCAGGAGGCGGCGACCCCGTCGACCCGGGCCTCGTCGGCCGATCCCAGGTCTGACAGCACCGTCATGGGGCTGCCGCCATAGCCGGCCGCGGTCAGCAGCGCGGCGACCTCGGCCGGCGTGGACCCGTCGGACGACAGCACCAGCAGCCGCAGCCCGGGGGCGAGCGAGCGTGCCACGAGGTGCGGGTCGCGGCCCACGAGCGTCACGACCTCGGTCGACTCCGCCGACCACCGCATGCGGGCCCGGGCGAGCGCGACCGACGACAGCGCCGGGACGACCGTCACGGCGTCCTTGCCCAGCAGGTCGACCAGCGTCGTCGCGATGCCCGACACGAGGGGGTCGCCGGAGGCCAGGGCGACGACGTCGTAGCCGTCGAACTGCGCCAGCAGCGGCGGCAGCGCCTCCAGCAGCGGTGACGGCCAGGCCTGGCGGATCTGCTCCGGCACGTCGGGGAGCATCGCCAGGTGTCGCTCGCCGCCCAGCACGACCGCCGCGCCGTCGACCAGCTCCCGCGCCGCCGCGGACAGACCGCTCCAGCCGTCCGCGCCGATACCGACGACCGTCACCCGTGTGCTCACAGGCATCGACGATATCCCGCTTCGGCCGGACAGGATGTCGCCGACCGGGGGGACCCATCTTTCGGCGTTCCGGTAGCCGGAGCCGCGTCAACGCAGAAAGATCAGTCGTCCTCGGACGGAATGTTTCGACGTTCCTGCAGCCAGGGCACCGCGAACGCAGAAAGATCGGTGAGCCTCGGGGCCACCGACTCGCCTACTCTGCTGGCATGCAGCCCAACAAGGCCGTCTCCCGTTGGGGCTTCATGGCGTCGCTGGTGACGGCTGCCCTCGTCCTCGCCACGGTCTCGGTGGCATTCATCGGCTTCGCCGTGATCGCCGGCACTGGGGGGACCGAGGACGGCACGATGCGCGAGCACGCGTGCGTCACGATCGGGTCCGACGACCGCATGACCGAGGACGACTTCGCGCGGGACGGATCGCTCCTGCGCGCCACCGACCGCGAGACCGTCTGCCGCCCCTACGACGCCCTCGGTCACCCGCGCCTGGTGCAGGCGCTCGTCGACGTGCGACCCCTCCCGATCGTCCTGGCCGCCCTGGCCTGCCTGATCGGCCTGCGGCGGGTCGTCGAGGGCACGCGGGACGACGGCCCGTTCAGCACCGAGGCCGTCCACCGTCTCAGGCGGCTGCGCCCGTGGGCGACCGCGTACGCCCTCGCCGGTGCCACCGTCTACTGGGCGCTGGGCGGGGTGGCCAACGACGTCGTCGCCGACGCGAGCTGGCCCAGCGACGTCGGCTTGTTCTGGCCCGCGATCGGCACCTACGTCGCGTTCACGATCGGCGTCGCCGTCTTCGATCTCGGCACCTCCCAGCGCATGGACGCCCACGAGCGGGGGCGCAGCAGCGCCGGGGACGCCTAGTCCCGCGCCGCAGCAGGAGGTGGATCCGCAACCGTGTCGGCGCTGAGACGGTTGCAGATCCACCTCCCGGGTGGGCGCATGGACGCACCGCGACCGTTACCCTTGCGAGCAGAAGGCTCGAGGTGCCCCGCGAGGGGAGAATCGGGAAGCCGGTGAGAATCCGGCACAGGGCCCGCTGCGGTGACCGAGGCACAGACCTCGGAAGTCCGAAGACCGGCCTCGCGCCTGACCGGCGGACGCAACCGCGTCCGGCGGACGTCGGCAGACGAGCGGGAGCCCCACATGCCACAGCACTACCCCTTCAGCGCCGTGGTCGGATCCGACGACATGGCGCTCGCCCTGACCCTCTCCACGATCTCGCCGGCCATCGGTGGCGTACTGGTGCGCGGCGAGAAGGGCACCGCCAAGTCGACGATGGTGCGCGCCCTCGCCTCGATCCTGCCGCCGATCGACGTCATCGCCGGCGACCGGTTCTCGTCCGATCCCCGCGAGGCACGACCGCTCTCGCCCGACGGCCCCTTCGCCCCTGACGCGGACGTCGAGACGCGCCCCGTCCGTCTCGTCGAGCTGCCCGTCGGTGCCACCGAGGACCGCGTGCTCGGCTCGCTGCACCTCGAGAAGGCCCTGTCGGAGGGAGTCACGGAGTACGAGCCCGGCCTGCTGGCCCGCGCGCACCGCGGCATCCTCTACGTCGACGAGGTCAACCTGCTGCACGACCACCTGGTCGACCTGCTGCTCGATGCCGCCGCGATGGGACGCTCGACGGTCGAGCGCGACGGCGTCTCGGTCGAGCACGCCGCGCGCTTCGTGCTCGTGGGCACGATGAACCCCGAGGAGGGCGAGCTGCGGCCCCAGCTGCTCGACCGGTTCGGGCTGACGGTCGAGGTCGCCGCGCCGCGCGACCCCGCCACCCGGGTCGAGGTCGTCCGCCGCCGCCTCGCCTACGAGACCGACCCCGACGCGTTCGCGGCCCGCTTCGCCGACGACGAGGCGTCGCTGACCGATCGCATCCAGGCCGCGCAGAAGCTCGTCGAGCAGGTCGATCTGAGCGACTGGGCGCTGCTCAAGATCGCCGAGGTCTGCGCCGCGTTCGAGGTCGACGGCATGCGCGCCGACATCGTCACGGCCCGTGCCGCCTCGGCCCACGCCGCATGGAACGGACGCACTGCCGTCACACGCGACGACATCCGCGCCGCGGCCCGTCTGGCCCTGCCGCACCGCCGGCGCCGCAACCCGTTCGACGCCCCCGGCATCGACGAGGACCTGCTCGACCGCATCCTCGGCGACGACGAGCCCGAGCCGCCGGTGCCGGACGGAGACGGCGAAGCCGAAGCCGACGAAGACGCTGGGCCTGACGTTTCTGCAGACACGCCGTCGGCGAGTCCGTCAGAACGTCAGGGCCACGGTGAGGGCGAGCCGCAGGCTCAGAACCCGACGCCCCCGCAGGCCGCATCCGACCAGGCGCAGGGCGAGGCAGACAGCTCAGCGGGCGAAGCAGACAGCTCGGCCGATCAGACCGCCGGCGGCACCGAGGACGTGACCGTCGCGTCCGCACAGCAGCCCTACCGTCCCAAGCTGTTCACGGTGGGCGGCACCGGTGCCGGCGAGTCGGGACGTCGCTCGCGGGCCATCACCGAGACCGGCCGACGCATCGGTGCCGCGCCTCGCACCGGCCAGGGCGGCTCGATCCACCTCACCGAGACGATCCGCGCCGCCGCGCCGCACCAGCTCGCCCGCGGCAGGGCGACCGGCTCGGGCGGGCTCGACTTCCGGGCGTCCGACCTGCGCCTCGCGATCAAGGAGGGCCACGAGTCCAACCTGATCCTGTTCTGCGTCGACGCCTCCGGCTCGATGGCCGCGCGCCGCCGCATGGAGCAGGTCAAGACCGCGATCCTGTCGCTGCTGATGGACGCCTACCAGCGCCGCGACAAGGTCGGGCTCATCACGTTCCGCGCCGACGGGGCCGATCTCGCCCTGCCACCCACCGGATCGATCGACATCGCCGCAGCGCGCCTCGCCGACCTCCCTGCCGGCGGACGCACCCCGCTGGCCGAGGCCCTGCTCAAGACGGCGGACGTCCTGCGGCTCGAGCGGGTGCGCGATCCCCGCCGGCGTCCGCTGCTCGTCGTCATCACCGACGGTCGGGCGACGTACGGCGACCGTGCCCTCGAGCGAGCGCACCAGGTCGCGGCTCACCTCGGCGCGACCGGCGTCGCAAGCCTCGTGATCGACTGCGAGACCGGAAAGTTCAAGATGGGTCTCGCCCTCCAGCTCGCCGACCACCTGATGGCCGAGTACGTCCCGCTGGGCGAGGTGAGCGCCTCGGCGCTCACCGAGGTCGTGAAGGGAGCGGCCTGATGCCCCAAGGCGTCCCCCTCACCGTCCCTGACGACGGCCTCACGACCAAGCAGCGCCGCAACCGTCCGCTCGTGATGGTCCACACGGGCGCGGGCAAGGGCAAGTCGACCGCCGCGTTCGGCATGGCGATGCGCGCGTGGAACCAGGGCTGGGACATCGGCGTCTTCCAGTTCGTCAAGTCGGCCAAGTGGCGCATCGGCGAGCAGACCGTGCTCGAGCGCCTCGCCGAGCTGCACGACACGACCGGCGTCGGCGGGCCCGTCGAGTGGCACAAGATGGGCTCCGGCTGGAGCTGGTCGCGCAAGGAGGGCTCCGACGACGACCACGCCGCCGACGCCGCCGAGGGCTGGGCCGAGGTCAAGCGCCGCATCGCCGAAGAACGCCATGATCTCTACGTGCTCGACGAGTTCACCTACCCGATGAAGTGGGGCTGGGTCGATGTCGACGACGTCGTCGAGACGCTCGTGAACCGTCCCGGACGTCAGTACGTCGTCATCACGGGACGTCACGCCGACCCCAAGCTCGTCGAGATCGCCGACCTCGTCACGGAGATGCAGCACGTCAAGCACCCCTTCGACAACGGTCAGAAGGGTCAGCGAGGCATCGAATGGTGAGCACGCCGACCTCCCGCACTCTGCCCCGCCTGGTGATCGCCGCGCCCGCTTCGGGTCACGGCAAGACCACGGTCGCAACGGGACTCATGGCCGCGCTGACCCGCGCGGGTCACGACGTCTCGTGCCACAAGGTCGGCCCTGACTACATCGACCCGGGCTATCACGCACTGGCCACGGGCAAGCCGGGCCGCAACCTCGACCCGCACATGGTCGGCGAGCACCGGCTCGTGCCGCTGCTGCTCCACGGTGCCGGAGTCGGCAGTGACCGACCCGCCGACGTCGCGATCGTCGAGGGCGTCATGGGGCTGTACGACGGGCAGATCGGCGGCAACGGCTTCTCGTCCACGGCGCACGTCGCGACCGTCACGCAGACCCCCGTCGTCCTCGTCGTCGACATCTCGCACGCCTCTCGCTCGATCGCGGCCGTCGTGCAGGGCATGGTCGCGTTCGACCCGTCGGTGCGCATCGTCGGCGTCATCGTCAACAAGGCGGGCTCGGCGCGTCACGCGGGCGAGGTCGTCAGCGCGCTCGAGTCGACCGGCGTGCCGGTGCTCGGGGTGCTCCAGCGCGACGACGGCATCGTCGCGCCGTCGCGGCACCTGGGGCTCGTGCCCGCCGACGAGCGGGACGACGCGGCGCACGCCCTCGACCGGCTCGCCGACCAGATCGCCGAGCGCATCGACCTCGACCAGCTGCTGGCCCTGGCCCGCACCGCCCCCGACCTCGACGTCGAGCCCTGGGACCCGGCCACGGAGGTCCACCCGCCGGGCGGTGCACTGGCGTCCACTTCGTCCGGCGTTCTGGACGCTGACGCACCGCTCAGCGGGGGCGGTGCGGGAGCGTCCAAGCCCGTCGTCGCGATGGCGGGCGGACGGGCGTTCACGTTCCGCTACGCCGAGACCGAGGAGCTGCTGCGTGCAGCCGGCTGCGACGTCGTGACGTTCGACCCGCTGACCGACGAGACCCTGCCCGAGGGCACCGCGGGCCTCTACCTCGGCGGCGGCTTCCCCGAGGTGCACGCCGCGGGCCTCGCCGCCAATGCTCCCCTGCGCGACGCCCTGCGCGATGCCGTCGAGTCGGGGATGCCGACCGTCGCCGAGTGCGCCGGCCTGCTCTATCTGTGCCGCTCGGTCGACGGCGTCCCCATGGTCGGGGCCATCGACGCCGATGCCGTCATGAGCCCGCGACTCACGCTGTCGTACCGGTCCGTCGTCGTGCCGACCGACCAGCTGATGGGCGTCGCCGGCACCCGGGTGACAGGCCACGAGTTCCACCGCACCAAGCTCGTCGACGCGGTCGAGCAGTCGACGGCGGCGTGGCTGCTGGAGGGGGACGGGCACGGCATCGGCTCCGACACCCTGCACGCGTCGTACCTGCACACCCACTGGGCCGGCCACCCACGGATCGCCCAGCGCTTCGCCGACGCCGTCCACGCCCATAAGCCCACGGCGGCCGCGCCCCGACCCTCCCCCGTCCCCGCTGGGCCTGACGTTCTGACCGACACGCCGTCGGCGAGTCTGCAGAATCGTCAGGCCCAGCGCGAAGGGCTGGCGTTTCATGGGGATGCCGAGCTCGCGGAGGGGCTCCTCGACTTCGCGGTCAACATCCACGACGACCCCCGTCCCACGTGGCTCGACGAGGCCCTGCGCGTCGACGTCGGCTCGTACCCCGACGCCGCAGAGGCCGAGCGGGCGGTCGCCCGACGACACGGACGCGCCGATCACGAGGTGCTGGCCACGGCCGGTGCCGCCGAGGCGTTCATGCTGGTCGCCCGCATGCGGGCCTGGAAGCGCCCGGTCGTCGTGCACCCGCAGTTCACCGAGCCCGATGCGGCACTGCTGGCTGCAGGCCACCCGCCGCACCACGTGGTCTGCGACCCGGCCAACGGCTTCGCGCTCGATCCGACCCTGGTGCCGTCCGACGCCGACCTGGTCGTGATCGGCAATCCCACCAACCCGACCAGCGTCCTGCACCCCGCCCAGACGATCCGGATGCTGCTGCGGCCCGATCGCGTCGTCGTGGTCGACGAGGCGTTCATGGACTCCGTTCCCGGCGAGCAGCACTCCCTGGCCGGCACCCACCTGCCCGGTCTGCTGGTCGTGCGGAGCCTCACGAAGCTGTGGTCGATCCCCGGCGTCCGCGCGGGCTACGTGCTCGGTGCTGCCCACCTGCTCGACGAGCTGCGCACCCAGCAGTCGCCGTGGTCGGTGTCGGCCCAGGCGATCGCCGCGATGACCGCGACGACGTCGGAGCAGGCCCTGGCCGAGGCGGCCCGCCGCACGACCCGCATCGCCCAGCACAGGGCCGTCCTGACCGACGGCCTCGCCGAGCTCGGCATCCCGTTCGTGGCACCGTCGGCGCCGTTCGTGCTGGCACGACCGGGCCGCGGCAGCCACGAGAAGCTGCGGACGGCCGGATACGCCGTGCGGAGGGCCGACACGTTCCCGGGCCTGGACGACTCGTGGGTGCGCATCGCGGTGCGGCGTCCCGACACGACCCGCAAGCTGCTGGCCACGATGAGGGTGGAGCTGTCATGAACCTCGACGTCACCGGCATGCGGGCCGTCGTCGTGGGCGGCGACCTGCGGGCGGCCGGCCAGGTCTCGTCGCTGCTCGACGGCGGGGCGATCGTCACGGTCGTCGCCGGCGAGGTGACCGCCTCGATCGACGACCTCGCCGCCCGCGGTCTCGTGACCTGGATCGCCCGTGACGCAGAGCCGGACGACGTTGCGCAGTTCGACCTCGTGCTGCGGGGCCACGCCCACGCCCCGGCCCCCGAGCGCATCCTCGACATCGGATCGGTGACCCTCGTGGGCGGCGGGCCCGGCGACCCGGGCCTCGTGACGGTCGCCGGACGCGAGGCCATCGAGACCGCCGACGTCATCGTCACCGACCGACTGGCACCCCTCGCCGCACTGGCCTGGGCACGACCCGATGCCGAGATCATCGACGTCGCCAAGATCCCCGGCGGCCGGTCGACCAGCCAGGACGACATCAACCAGCTGCTCGTCGAGCACGCCAAGGCCGGCCGTCACGTCGTCCGGTTCAAGGGCGGCGACAACTTCGTGTTCGGTCGTGGCGGCGAGGAGCTGCTGGCCTGCCACGACGCCGGCATCCCGACCCGAGTCGTGCCGGGCGTGAGCTCGGCGATCGCCGCACCCGCGCTCGCCGGAGTCCCGGTCACGCACCGCGGCCTGACGCAGGGGTTCACGGTCGTCTCGGGCCACGTGCCGCCGGGCCACCCCGACAGCACGCTCGACTACGCCGCGCTCGCCCACTCCGGCACCTCGATCGTCGTGCTGATGGGCGTGCGGACGCTCGAGGCCATCTGCGCGGCCCTCGTCGAGGGCGGACTCGACCCGGCCACGCCCGCGGCGGTCGTCGCCGACGGCAGCCTGCCGAGCCAGCGCGTCGTCCGCGCCACGGTCGCCACGATCGCCGAGGCGGCCGCCGAGCTGCGACCACCTGCCGTCGCGGTCATCGGCGAGGTCGCCGACATCGACGGCCTCACGGAGGTGGCCGGCGCATGATCCTCTGGGTGCGCCACGGACAGTCGACCTGGAACGTCCTCGACCGCATGCAGGGCCACGAGCTCAGCCCGCCCCTGACCGAGCTGGGGCGGGAGCAGGCACAGCACGCCGCCGAGTCGCTCGCGGGCCGCGGCGTCGTGAGACTGCTCAGCTCGCCGGCCACGAGGGCGCTCGAAACCGCCGAGATCATCGGTGCCCACCTGGGCCTCGAGGTCGAGGTCGAGCCGCTGCTGCTCGAGAAGGGCCTCGACGAGAACTACACCAACGTCCTCGTGCGGGTGCAGCAGTTCTTGGATCGGCACAGCGTGGACCGCGACCTGCCCGACCACACCGTCGCCGTCAGCCACGGCGACACGATCGGCCTCGCGGTCGGTCTGCTGAGCGGTCAGCGCCCCGAGCCACCGGCCAACGGATCGATCACGAGCGTCGATCCGGCCACCCGCGAGGTCGACGTCACCGTGCCCCCTCGTTGACCATCGCAACGACTCGTCCCTAGGATGACAGCACCACCCCCGAGGAAGCCGGTGAGAATCCGGCGCAGTCGCGCTACTGTGACGCCTCCTGCAGACCCTGCACCAGGCGAAGCCAGACCCGACGGGGTGGCGACTCATCCATTCACGGGACGCACTCATCCCACAAGGAGATTCCATGTCACAGGCCATCGCCACCCCCGAGGTCGAGATCCCGACCATCCCGGTCGCACAGCTCGCCCCTTGGGCCGCCTTCGTCTTCCTCATCGCCGCCATCGTGCTGTTCTTCATCAGCGCCGACCAGGGCATCGTGTCGATCCCGTCGGGCAACGCCGTCCACGAGTGGGTCCACGACGGACGCCACCTGCTCGGCTTCCCCTGCCACTGACACCTCTCCCCTGACCCGGCGCGCCCCTGAGGCGGCCGGGAATTCGCGCTACCCAGAAACGGGCACCTTCATGACCCCACGCAACTTCCTCGTCCGCGGCCTGCTCGCGGGCTTCCTGGCGGGCATCTTCGCCTTCGCCGTCTCCTACACCGTCGGTGAGCCGCAGGTCGACGCCGCGATCGCCGTCGAGGAGGCCGGCACCGCCGCCGCTCCCGTCGAGGCCGCACCCGCCGACGACGGCCACACCCACTCGCACTCGCACGACGAGGGCGGCACCGTCGTCTCGCGCGACAACCAGTCGACGTGGGGCCTGGCGACCGGCATCTTCGCCGTCAGCACCGCATTCGGCGGCGTCGTCGGACTCATCTCGGCGTTCGCGGTCGGACGTCTCGGACGTCTGCGGCCCAGCCAGTCGACCGCGGTCATCGCGCTGCTGGGCTTCGTCGCGGCGTGGCTCGTGCCGTTCGTCAAGTACCCCGCGACCCCGCCGGCCGTCGGCAACGAGGACACGCTGGCCGACCGCACGCTCTACTACTTCACGATCCAGGCCGTCTCGATCCTCGCGATGATCGGCGTGGTCCTGCTGGCCCGCCGCCTGCTGTCCCAGATCGGGACGTACCGGACGCTCCTGGTCTCGGGCGCGACGTTCCTCGTCATCGTCGTCGTCACGGGGCTGCTGCTCCCGACCGTCAACGAGATCGGCACGTTCCCCGGCGACACGCTCTGGTACTTCCGGCGCGCCTCGCTGATGACCAACCTGACGCTGTGGGCCGCGCTCGGCATCATCCTGGCCGGACTCATCGGCAGGCTGTACGAGCAGGAGACCGCCCGGACGGCGCGTCGCGACCTGGCGGCGAGCCTGTGACCGCCGCCGTCACCGCCCCCTCCGCGACGCTGCGGGCAGAGGCCGAGGCCCGCCTGGCCGATCTCGCGACCCCTCCCGGTGCGCTCGGACGCCTCGGCGACCTGGCCGTCTGGGTCGCCGCGACCCAGGGCCAGGTGCCGCCCGCGCCGATCGACCGTGTCCGCGCGGTCATCTTCGCCGGCGACCACGGGGTGTCCGACCACGGCGTCTCGGCCTTCCCGAAGGCCATCACGCCCGCCATGGTGCGCACGTTCCTGGCCGGCCGGGCCGGCGTCTCGGTGCTCGCCGCCCAGCACGGCGTGTCGGTCCGCGTGCTCGACCTCGGGGTGGACGACGACCTCGACGGCGTCCCGGCCGAGGTCACGGCGTTCAAGGTGCGGCGCGGGTCCGGCGCGATCCACCTCGAGGACGCGCTGACGTCCGACGAGACCCGCCGGGCGATCCTGGCTGGCGAGACCGTCGCGGCCGAGGAGATCGCCGCGGGTGCTCAGCTGCTCGTCAGCGGCGACATGGGCATCGGCAACACCACCCCTGCCGCCGCCCTGATCGCCGCGTCCTTCGGCCTGCCCGCCTCCGAGGTCACCGGCCGCGGGACGGGCATCGACGAGGCCGCGCTGGCCGCCAAGACAGCGCTCGTGCAGCACGCCGTCGACCGTGCCGGCGAGCGCACCGCCGACCCCGTCGACACCCTCACCGCGCTCGGCAGCGCCGATCTCGCCGCCTCGGCCGGCTTCATGGCCGCTGCGGCGCGGGCCGGCGTGCCCGTGCTGCTCGACGGCGTCATCTCGGTCGCGGCGGCCGTCATGGCCGATCGCCTCGCCCCCGGTGCCGCCGCATGGTTCGTCGCGGGCCACCGGTCGACCGAGCCCGCCCAGTCGCTGGCGCTCGACAAGCTGGGGCTCGAGCCCGTGCTCGACCTCGGCATGCGGCTCGGCGAGGGCAGCGGCGCCGTCGCCGCCGTGCCGCTGCTCCGGTCCGCGGCGCTGTTGCTGTCGCAGGTCGCGCTGCTGTCCGACCTGCACTGATGCTCGACGCCTGGCGGCTCTCGGTCGGCACCCTGACGGCGCTGCGGGTCGGGCACCCGTCCCGGGTCGACCGGCGCACGGCCGGCGCGGCGATGCTGCTCGCACCGCTGGCAGTCATCCCCTTGGGGCTGCTGGTCGGTGTGATCGGCTGGGCGGGACGCGAGCTCGACCTGGCACCGGTCGCGGTCGCGGTCGTCGCCGTCGGGGCCCTCGCGACGGGCAGCCGTGCCCTGCACCTGGACGGGCTGTCGGACGTCGCCGACGCGCTCACGGCCTCGTACGACCGCGAGCGGTCGCTCGAGGTCATGAAGGGCGGCACCTCGGGCCCGGCCGGATCCGCGGCACTGGTGCTCGTGCTGGGCCTGCAGGTCGCGGCGCTGGCCTCGGTGCTGTCGACACCGCGCGGACCCGTCGTCGCTGCCGTGCTCGTGTGCGCCTCGCGGGCGATGCTGGTCGTGACCTGCGCGCGCGGCGTCCCGGCGGCGCGCGAGGGCGGCCTCGCGGCGTCCTACGTCGGCACCGTCACGCCGCTCGTCGCCGTGCTGAGCTGGGTCGTCGTCGGCGCGATCGCCGCCGGGGTGCTCGGCTGGGCCGGTTACGAGCCGTGGCGCGGCGTCGTCGTCGCGGCGGCCGGTCTCGTCGTCGGCGCAGCCCTCACCTACCGTTGCGTCCGGCGGTTCGGCGGTGTCACCGGCGACGTCTTCGGCGCGGCCATCGAGGTCTCGCTCGCCACGATGCTCCTGGGGGCCACATGACCACGACCGTCCTCGTCGAGCAGCGCGGACGCCTGGGCGTCCTGACCCTCAACCGTCCGCGCGCCATCAACGCGCTCGATCTCGAGATGGTGCGCCTCGCGCAGCAGGCACTCGACCGCTGGGCGACGGACGACTCGATCGGGGCGGTGCTCGTCACGGGCGCGGGCGACCGGGGCCTGTGCGCCGGGGGCGACCTGCAGGGCATGTACCGGTCGGCCCGCGACGGCACCGACGAGTCCGTCGACTTCTGGCGCGAGGAGTACGTGCTCGACCACACGATCGCGACGTACGCCAAGCCCGTCGTGGCCCTCATGGACGGCATCGTGCTGGGCGGCGGCGTGGGCGTCTCGGCGCACGCCTCCCACCGCGTCGTCACCGAGCGGACGTCGGTCGGCATGCCGGAGACCCGCATCGGCTTCGTGCCCGACGTGGGCGGCCCGTGGCTGCTGTCGCGCGCACCCGGCGAGCTGGGCACGCACCTCGCCCTCACGGCGTCCAACGCCGACGGGGCCGACACGATCGCCCTCGGCATGGCCGACGTGCTGGTGCCGAGCGACCGTCTGCCCGATCTCGAGCGGGCCCTCGAGACCGAGACGCCCGACGACGTCCTGGCCCGTCTCGCGGTCGAGCCTCCCGCATCGGCATTGCTGGGCCGGCAGGCGTGGATCGACGCTGCGTACGCGGGTCACGACGTGCAGGAGATCGTCGCCCGGCTCCGCGCCGCCGGCACCGAGGACGCCACGCAGGCCGCCGACGACATCGAGGCGCGATCACCCACGGCGGTCACGCTGACCCTCGCCGTCGTGCGCCGCGCGGCGACGCTGCCCGATCTGCGCGCCGCCCTCGACCAAGACCTCGCGGTGTCGACCTTCCTGCTGGGCGTGCCGGACATGGTCGAGGGCATCCGCGCGCAGGTCATCGACAAGGACCGGTCTCCCCAGTGGAGCCCAGCGTCCCTGGCCGAGGTCGACCCCGAGGCCTGGGCCCACGTCCTGAGCTGACTCAGAGCCGGAGGGCGCGACCGGCGACGACGAGCAGGACGTCGTCGCACTCCTGGGCGATCCGCTGGTTGACGACGCCGAGCAGGTCGCGGAACACCCGTCCCGACCGGTGCTCCGGCACGACGCTCATGCCGACCTCGTTGGTGACCGCGACGACCGTGCCGCGGTGCTCGGAGATGGCCGCGGCGGTGTCGGCGAGCCGGTCGTGCAGCACGGGCTCCCAGTCGTCGCGCAGCTGGTCCCAGCCGTCGAGCTCGTCGATGACGGACGTCAGCCAGGTGCCGAGACAGTCGATCAGCACCGCGCCGTCTGCACCGCGCACCGCGCCGGCCAGGTCGTGGGTCTCGATCGTGCCCCAGTGGTCGGGCCGGCGGGCCCGGTGGATCGCGACGCGCGCAGCCCACTCCGGATCGGCGTCGACGTCGGCCTCTGGCCCCGGTGCCACGTACGTGACGTGGGGCTCCGCGACCAGGAGCGACTCCGCGTGGAACGACTTGCCCGAGCGCACGCCGCCCGTGACCAGAACCTTCATGGCACCTCGCTAGTGTCGTGCTCACCTTACTCAGACGACCGGGAGCACAGCACATGTCAGCGCGCGCGACGGGGCTCGTCATCGGCTTCGCAGCAGACCGGCTGCTGGGTGACCCGGCCCGTCACCACCCCGTCGCCGGCTTCGGCCGCCTCGCCGGGGCCCTCGAGCAGCGGATGTGGGCGGACGACCGCCTGACCGGTGCGGCCTACACCGCGACCCTCGTCGGTGGGGCCGGCGCAGCGGGGTTGCTCGCCGACCGCATCACCCGGGGCCGTCCCATCGCCCGCAGCCTGCTGACCGCCGCGACCACGTGGGCCGTCCTCGGCGGACGCTCGCTGGGTCGCGAGGCCCAGCGGGTCCACGCCCACCTCGACCGCGACGACCTCCCGGCCGCCCGCGAGCAGCTGACCCACCTCGTGGGCCGCGACCCGTCGCAGCTGGACGCTGCCGAGATCTCGCGCGCGACCGTCGAGTCCGTCGCCGAGAACACCTCGGACGCCGTCGTGGCCCCGTTGCTGGCGGGCGCGGTCGGCGGCATCGGCGGGCTGATGGCCTATCGCGCCGCCAACACCTTGGACGCCATGGTCGGCCACCGCAGCGAACGCTTCGAGCGGTTCGGCTGGGCGTCCGCGCGCCTCGACGACGTCCTCAACCTGGCCCCGGCCCGCCTCTCAGCGCTGCTGGGGGCCGCGCTCGCCCCGCTCGTCGGTGGACGTCCGGCCGACGCGTTCGAGGCGTGGACCCGCGACGCCCGACGGCACCCCAGCCCCAACGCCGGACCCGTCGAGGCCTCGTTCGCGGGGGCCCTGGGCGTGCAGCTGGGAGGCACCAACCTGTACGGCACGCGGGTCGAGCACCGCGCGCTCCTGGGGTCGGGACGTCCCGTCAGCCCCGACGACGTCCCCCGTGCGGTGCGTCTGGCCGACGCCGTCGGCCTCGGTGCCGCCGTCGTCAGCGCGTCGGTCGCAGCGCGACCCACGCGGCGGCGGCCTCGACGTCGTTGACGGTCTCGACGTCCGAGATCGCCGACGACCGCCGCACGACGACGACCGGGATGCCTGTCTCGCCCGCGACCCGCATCTTGGCCCACGTGTGCGATCCGCCCGAGTCCTTGGTCACGAGCACGTCGAGCGTCGCCATGAGCGAGCGCTCGTCGTCGAGCCCGTAGGGCCCGCGACTCAGCAGCAGCGTCCACGGCTCGGGCAGCTCGATGTCGGGCGGGTCGACGACCCTGGCGACCGCCGACACCCCGGCCAGGGGCCCGACGAACCGGTCGAGCGACTGCCGGCCCACGGTCAGGAACGGACGCTCGCCGAGCGTCGCGGTCAGCGCGGCGGCCTCGTCGTGCGTGTCGACCCAGTGCCACCGGTCGGCACCGGGTTCGCCGGCCCAGCCCGGGCGCTCGAGCCGCAGCAGCGGCACGCCCTCGGCCGCGCACGCCTCGGCCGCGTTGGCGCTCATCCCGGCCGCGAACGGATGCGTCGCGTCGACGACCGCCGTGACCCGGTGCTCCCCGAGGTAGGCCCGCAGCCCACGCACGCCGCCGAACCCCCCGATCTGCACCGCGCCGACCGGCAGGCGAGGACGGGCGACCCGTCCGGCCAACGTCGACACGAACCGGACGCCCGCCGCATCGAGCAGCACGGCCAGCGCACGCGCCTCGGCGGTGCCGCCGAGCAGGAGGATCATCCGAGCCCCGGCGGCAGCACCCGGAGGTCGGCCGGCGCACCGTGCTCGGCCAGGGACAGCAGCGCCTCGACGTCGAGCTTCTGCTCGACGAGGTCGCCGAGCAGGTCGAGCCGGGCCTCGCGCCGCTCCGCGAAGCTGACCTCGGACGGCTCGTACCGACGCCCCAACGCGTCCGCGACCTCGGCGAGGAAGGCCCTCCGCAGGCCGTCGGACTCCAGGCTGCCGTGCCACATCGTGCCGAAGACGTGACCGGCCCGCGCCCCGCCGAGGAACTTCTCGTCGTCGCCGTGGCTGATGCGTCCGTGGTGGATCTCGTAGCCCGCCGCGTCGGTGCCCAGCGCCTCGCCGACCGGCAGTCGCAGCACCTTGTCGGCCGCGAACGTCGTCGCGACGTCGAGCAGACCCAGGCCCGTGACCTCGGCACCGGCGTCGCCCTCGACGCCCTCGGGATCGCTGATGACTCCCCCGAGCATCTGGAAGCCACCGCAGATGCCGAGCACGGGACGTCCCGCGGCCGCGTGGTCGAGGATGACCCGGTCGAGCCCACGGGAGCGGAGCCAGCCCAGGTCGGAGATCGTGGCGCGCGTACCAGGCAGGACGACGAGGTCGGCATCGGTCACGTCGCGCGGGTCGCTGGCGAAGACGACGTCGACCCCCGGCTCGAGGCCGAGCGCGTCGACGTCGGTGAAGTTGCTGATGCGCGGCAGCCGGATCACCGCGACCCGCAGCGCCGCGCCCCGGTCGGCGGCCCGCCGGCCGGCGAGGTCGAGGGCGTCCTCGGAGTCGAGCCACAGATCGGAGCTCCAGGGAAGGACCCCGAACACCCGACGCCCGGTCAGCGCCTCGAGCCGTTCGAGGCCGGGGGCCAGCAGCCCCTCGTCGCCCCGGAACTTGTTGACCACGAACCCCGCCACGAGCCGCTGATCGGCCGGCTCCAGCAACGCGACGGTGCCGAACATCGCCGCGAACACCCCACCCCGGTCGATGTCGCCGACCACGAGGGTCGGGATGTCGGCGTGCCGGGCCAGGCCCATGTTGACGTAGTCGCCGGCCCGCAGGTTGATCTCGGCGGGGCTGCCCGCGCCCTCGCAGACCACGACGTCGTAGCGCGCCGAGAGGTCGTCGAAGGCCGCATGCGCCGCCGCCGCGAGGTGCGTTCGTCCGCCGATGAACTCCGCCGACGTGATCTCGCCCGCGGGCTGACCCATCACGACGACGTGGCTGGCCCGGTCGCCTCCGGGCTTGAGCAGCACGGGGTTCATGGCCGCCTCGGGCGTTGCGCGGGCCGCGAGCGCCTGGATCCACTGTGCCCGGCCGATCTCGGCCCCCGACCCGTCGGGTCCGAGGCACACCATCGAGTTGTTCGACATGTTCTGCGCCTTGTAGGGCGCGACCTTGAGGCCGCGGCGCGCGAACGCCCGGCACAGGCCCGTCGTGAGGATGCTCTTGCCGGCGTCGGACGTCGTGCCGGCGACGAGCAGCGCCCCGGTCACGCGCGGACCTTGTGCAGCCACGGACCCAGCAGCCGCGTGACCCACGGGAGCAGCACGTAGGTCATGAGCGGCGTCATGACGCACACCGTGAGCAGCACGCGGGCCGGCAGCCACCAGTCGCCCAGGTAGACGCGGCCCAGCTCGTTGGCCGCGAGGCTGAGCGGGAAGAACACGATGAAGATCGAGCACATCTGCTTCCAGCGGGGCGGAGGCGTCGGCGCCGGCCGCAGATCCTGCACATCGACCCTCGACGGCTCGTCGAACCAGCCCTCGATGCCGGTGCGGTGCTCGCGGGACGCCTCGGCCACGAATCCCTGGGCCGAGTCGAGCCACCAGCGACGCTGCGCCGACAGCTCCCACGCCTCGAGCGCCTGCGGCGACGCGAAGCGGTAGAGCATGTGCCACTCCGCCGAACCCTCCGTCGGGCGGATCCAGCCCGAGCCCAGGAAGCCGTCGAACCGCTCGGACAGCTCGGTGCCGGCCCGGAGCCAGGCCAGCATCTGGTCCTCCTGCGAGGGGTCGACGCGCCGGGTGATGGAGACGGTCACGGGTCCGGTCATGGGTCCACCCTAGGAGAACGACAGCACCCCCGGAGCCGAGGCTCCGGGGGTGCTGTGCTGATCTGAGGGCTGAGTCAGGCTCAGCTCATCACAGAGAGATCAGAGGGGACGAATGTTCGTCGCCTGCAGACCCTTCTGGCCCTGCTCGACGTCGAACTCGACCTTCTGGTTCTCGTCCAGCGAGCGGTAGCCGCTCGTGGCGATGGCGGAGAAGTGCGCGAACACGTCCTCGCTGCCGTCGTCCGGGGCGATGAATCCGAAGCCCTTGTCAGCGTTGAACCACTTGACAGTTCCTGTAGCCATGATGTTTCTCCTTCTTGCGAATTGCCGCTCACGCCTTTCGCGAGCGACCGTCGCGACACACATCCAACCGAGAAGAAATCAACACCAGTGAAGGAACATCATTCGTTCGTACAGCCCAACGTCGTGCAACTGGGATCAACCCTAGCGCGCGCCGGCTCACAAAGCGACCTCCGTCCCATCCGGACGTGTCGCCACTGCCGGAGGAGCTCAGTCGTGGATGGGCGTGGACGACACCACGACGCCCGTCGCGTCGGCGTAGACCCAGTCGCCGGGCTCGACCGTCACACCGGCGATCGTGACGGTCAGGCCGACGTCGCCGAGTCCCTTGCGGTCGGTCTTGAGCGGGATCGCTCCCAGCGCCTTCACGCCGAGGTCGATCGTCCGCAGGATCTCGACGTCGCGCACGGCACCGTGGATGACGAGTCCCGCCCACCCGTTGTCGGCCGCGGTCTGCGCGATGACGTCGCCGAGCAGCGCACGTCCGAGCGACCCCCCGCCGTCGACGACGATGACCCGGCCCTCACCGGGGGTGCCGGCCAGGTCCTTGACCCGCGAGTTGTCCTCGTGGCAGCGGACCGTGACGGCCTGGCCGAAGAAGGCCTCCCGCCCGCCGAACGTCGAGAACTCCGGCGCCAGCACGCGCACCTGCTCGGGATGGTCGTCGCACAGGTCAGGAGTCGTGAACATCGTGGTCCTCTCGGTCGGATTCCTCCACGCTATCGACCTCGCACCACAGCCTGCTCGACCTGGCACCACAGCGTGCTGATGGGCGCGGCGGTCACGCGGTCGCCCAGCGAGAAGGCCCGCGGGCCCGTGTGGAGGACGACTCCCGCGACGAACGCCTCCCCCAGCTCGTCACGCAGCCACTCGAGGTGACGTGCGTCGTGACGTGACGGGGATGCGGTCGCTTTCACCTCGATGCCCACGATCCGCCCGCCTCCCAGCTCGACCAACATGTCGACTTCGCGCCGCGCGTCCTGGTTGCGGAGGTGATACAGGCGAGGGGGCACGTCCATGACTCCGCACTCCGCCCGGATCTGTTGGTAGACGAAGTTGTCGAGCACCCGGCCCAAGATGTCGCCGTCTCGCATGACGTCCTCGGCCGTGAGACCGCCGACGCCCGCGATGAGGGCTGCATCGGAGAGGTATCGCTTGGGCATCTTCACGAGGCGCGAGATCCTGTTGCTGTGCCAGGACGGCACGAGGTCGAGGATGTGGAGGTCGACGAACAGCTGCTCGTAGGACTGAGCCGTCGCGCGATTCAGGCCAGATGCCTGCAGGATGGTGGTCTCGGTGACGACTCCGCCGGCGACGAGTGCCAGCGCCTCGAGGTATCGCCGGAGTCGCACGGTGGATCTGGCTCCTCCGACGTGCGGCGCGTCCCTCGACACGACCTGATCGACGTAGCCGGCCAACCACGTGCGTCGCTCGTCGTCGGAGAGCCGGAGCGCGGGGTAGGGGAATCCGCTGCGGAGTGCACGCTGGACGTACGACCGCAGGTCATCCTCGGACCCGGGCCCGAGAGCTGCAGGATCGTTGGCGGTCACCCTCTGCAGGAAGGGAGAAGAAGCGGACGCGCCTTCGAGCTCGGCGACGGTCAGGCCGCGCATCGCGAGCTGGATCACGCGACCCGTACCCGGCCAGGTCTGCGTGTCGAGCTCGGCCCGCACGCTCCCCGACAGGATGAACCGACCGGGGCGCCCTGAGTCGTCGACAGCTCGCTTGACAGCACCGAGCACTCCGGGCACTTCCTGCCACTCGTCGAGCAAGACGGGTTCGGCCAGGCCGATGAGTGCCGCGTCAGGATCAGCCTCGAAGGCCGCCGCCTCGGCCGCACGATCCAGACGCACCACCGATCCGGCCAACGACCGGGCCGTCGTGGTCTTGCCGACCGCTCGGGGCCCGAGCAGCGCCACAGCCGGGAAGGCAGACAACAGTCGCTGGAGGCGGGCATCGACCAGACGCTCCACGTAGTCGGACACCCACGTACGGTATCACTTCTACACACCGCGAACCATCACTTTCACACGGCCTGAACTATCACTTTCACACACCACGTCTGGGCGCGCGCTCGCCGATGCTCGTGCCGAGCACGGCTCCCGCCGGTACCGTGGCTGCATGACGCTCAGCGACGAACTCCGCATCTCCCTCGACGGCAAGTGGCGCCACGTGCGGGAGCAGTCCCGCAAGGAGCTGGCGACGTTCGACCTGTCGTACGACCACGACCTGACGCTCGACGAGGCCCGCGAGCGCGTGCTCGGGCAGATGAAGAAGCTCGTCGCGACGGGCATCCCCGCGGCCGGCTTCAAGGTCTCGAGCGGCGGCACGGGCGACCCGGGCGCATCCGTCACCGGCATCGAGATGCTGGCGCAGTTCGACCTCTCGCTGATGGTCAAGGCCGGCGTGCAGTGGGGCCTGTTCGGCGGGGCGATCGAGAACCTCGGCACCGAGAAGCACCACGAGCAGTACATCCCGGGCCTGATCAATCTCGACATCCTGGGCTGCTTCGCGATGTCCGAGACGGGCCACGGCAGCGACGTGCAGAGCCTCGAGACGACGGCGACGTACGACCCGGCCACCCAGGAGTTCGTCATCCACTCGCCGACGCCGTCGGCGCGCAAGGACTACATCGGCGGTGCCGCCGCGCACGCCCGCGTCGCGGCGGTGTTCGCCCAGCTGGTCACGAAGGGCGAGTCGTACGGCGTGCACTGCTTCGTCGTACCGATCCGCGATGAGGACGGCAACGACCTGCCGGGCGTCACGACGTCCGACGACAAGCACAAGGGCGGCCTCGGCGCGGTCGACAACGGACGCCTCGTCTTCGACAACGTGCGCGTCCCCCGCGAGAACCTGCTCAACAAGTACGGACAGGTCGACGAGGGCGGCACGTACTCCTCGCCGATCGAGAGCTCCAACGCCCGGTTCTTCACGATGCTCGGCACCCTCATCCGCGGACGCATCAGCGTCGGCGGATCGGCCAGCGCCGCCACCGAGGTGGCCCTCAGCATCGCCGGCCGCTACGCGCTCAAGCGTCGCCAGTTCGGCCCCGACCCCGACCACGAGATCCTGCTGATGGACTACCGGATGCACCAGCGCCGGCTGCTGCCGCTGATCGCGAAGTCGTACGCCATGCGGTTCGCGCAGAACCAGCTCGTGGCCCGCATGGACCGCGTGCAGAGCTCGGAGGAGCCGCCGCCGGCGCACCAGCAGCGAGAGCTCGAGAGCCGCGCCGCCGGACTCAAGGCCGCCCAGACGTGGCACGCCACGAAGGCCATCCAGGAGGCCCGCGAGGCCTGCGGCGGTGCCGGCTACCTGGCCGAGAACCGCCTCACGACGCTCAAGGGCGACACCGACGTCTTCACGACGTTCGAGGGCGACAACCACGTGCTGTTCCAGCTCGTCGCCAAGGAGCTGCTGACGTCGTACGCGCAGGAGGTCGGCGGCCTCGATCCCGTCGGCATGGTCAAGTTCGCCGCCGGCACGGTCGCCGACGTCGTCAAGGAGCGCACCGCCGCCTCGCAGCTGATCCAGCGCCTCATCGACGCGCGTCCGGGCGGAGGCGACGACGACCACGACCTGCTCGACCGCGGCACCCAGCTCAACCTGTTCGAGGACCGCGAGCAGCACGTGCTTGAGACGGCCGCGCGTCGCCTGCGCCGGGCAGGCAGCGACAAGGTCGAGGCGTTCAAGGTCTTCAATGCAGCCCAGGACCACGTCATCCGGGCCGGCCGCGTCCACATCGAGCGCATCGTCCTCGAGGCCTTCACCGCCGGCATCGCCCGCTGCGAGGACCCCGAGGCTCAGGACCTGCTGCGCGACGTCTGCTCGCTCTACGCGCTCACCGCGATCGAGGAGGACCTCGCGTGGTTCATGGGCCACAACCGGCTCTCCGACACGCGGGCCAAGACCGTGACGGCACTGATCAACGACCTGCTCGACAAGCTGCGGCCCCACACGCTGACGCTGATCGAGGGGTTCGGCGTCCCCGAGGAGACCCTCGGCGCGGCGATGCTCGTCGACTGAGCGGCTGTCTTGCGGCGTCGTCGAACTCTGGTTGACTACGGGGACCATCACCATTCTCCAGGGGGACACCATGAAGAACCTTTTCCGCGCGGCAGCCATCGGCATCGCCTCCACGGCTCTCGTCGCCGGAGGCGCCTCGGTCGCGACCGCCGCACCGTCCGCGCCTGCTGTCGCCTCGACCGCCGTCACGACGTCCGGCGACGTCTCGATCGCCGTCGCTCCGTACCCGATCGACTACAAGTCGAAGATCCGCATCCAGAAGCGCGGCTCCAAGCTCACGTTCCGGCTCACCGCCCGCTACCGCGACGACGCCGGCACGCCGGTCGGCATCCGCCGGGCGACGATCCAGGTGCTCAAGGGCAGCAAGTGGAAGACGCTCAAGAACGTCAAGCTGAACGGCAACGGCGGCGGAACCTACAAGACCCGCAGCAGCAAGAAGCGCAAGTACCGCATGCTCATCAAGCCGACGGCTCTGTACCAGGGCGGCAACACGCGCAGCGTCAAGATCTGATCTGCTGGCACGCCTCGGCGTGCCCCGTCCGAAGGCCCCCACCGAGCCGTGGGGGCCTTCGTGCATCCTGAGGGCATTCACAGAAGAACCTGACCGTTTCCTGAGACGAACTGTCTTGCCACCCCGGCGCGTCTGGTTGAATACGACCACCACATCAACCTTCCAGGGGGAACCACCAGATGAAGACCTTGCTCCGCGCAGCGGCCATCGCCGTCGCATCCACCGCTCTCGTCGCAGGCGCGACGACCTCGGCCACCGCTGCCGCCGGCGACGGCGCTGCCGCCAGCGTCGCGCCCCAGAACGCCTACACGAGCGGCTTCCGCGCGTCGACGACGTCGCTGGTCCCGACCGCCATCACGCCGACCGTGCCGGGCATCGAGATCTCGAGCCTGCGCGCCACGGTTCTCGTCAACGGCGCACCCGTCGCCAACGACGTGTTCGTGTCGCCCCAGTCGGGCTTCACCTACCAGCGCGCCTGGGGCATCGGCGTCGTGTCGCTGACGAACATCGTCGCGCAGGGCTACGACAGCCGCACCGGCACGCGCACCTTCTTCTCGGGCAAGCCGATCGCCCCGTCCGCCGGTGCCCAGATCCGCTACGGCATCGAGTTCCGCTCGGGCCTCGAGGTCAAGAAGCGCGGCAAGAAGCTGACCTTCAAGGTCAAGGCCCGCTACGTCGACAATGCGGGCCGCAACGTCGGCATCCGCAAGGCGACGATCCAGGTCAAGAAGGGCAGCAAGTGGCGCACGCTCAAGAAGCTGACCCTGAAGAAGAACGGCACCAAGACGTACACGCGTCGTGACGGCAAGAAGCGCAACTACCGTCTGGTGATCACGGAGACCTCGGTCTACCAGGGCGGTCAGACCAAGCCCCTCCGCAAGCTCTGACCCGCACGCTCTGACACATCCTCGTACGGCCCTCGCCCTCACCGGGCGGGGGCCGTTCGTCGTCCGTGACGCTCTCGTGCAGGCCGCCTGCGCTGTGCGAGACTGAGACCGATCGCGAACATCACCAACTCTCCGGGGGGACCTTTCTTCATGCGTACATCCACCATCACCCGCGCCGGGGCCGTGCTGACGGCGTCGGCTCTCGCCTTCAGCCTCGGGGCTGGCCCCGTCTCGGCAGCCGAGACCGACACCCAGTCGGCCGGCGTCGTCGGCGGCACCTCCGTGCCCGTCAGCCGTCTGGGCAGCTCGTCGGGCGTCAGCGCCGCGGGCACCATCACCGCCCTGCGCCTCGGCTCGGGCGTCATCACCTCGCGGCCCACGACCCAGTTCCTCGGCAACGTCGCGGGCAGCGCGCCCGACAACAACGTCCAGACCGACGTCCGCATCAACGGACGCCCCAAGGGCCGCGTCATGCTCTACCCCGGTGCCGGCAACGGCGGCGTCGAGATCCCTCGCCAGTGGGGCTCGGGCAAGGTCCAGCTGGGCCCGACGTACTTCTCCGACGGCACGGTCTCGCCGGTCGTCAGCAACACGTTCTACGCCCGCAAGCAGGTCACCACGACCCGCAGCAACGGCATCGCCCTGAAGATCAACCGCCGCAACAGCAAGGTGACGTTCCGGGCGCTGTCGATCAAGGTCATCAACCCGTCGTCGGGCCAGTTCCAGTCGGTCAAGCGGGTCAAGCTGCAGCGGCTCAAGGGCAGCAAGTGGAAGACCGTGAAGACGATCAAGCTCAACTCCAAGGGCAGCGGCAGCTACAAGGCCACGATCAAGTCCAAGTACCGCTACCGCCTCTACACGACGCGCACCGCGACGCAGGAGAAGTTCGAGACGATCAAGACCGGTCGCATCTGATCAGGTCCGCCTGAGCACCGGCAGTCACCACGAGGCCCCGTCCCACGAGGACGGGGCCTCGTGGCGTCTCAGGCGAAGTCGCCCGCAGCCGACCTGAGGTGGCGCAGGAGGTCGTAGGCCTGGTCCTGCTGCTCGGTCGTCATGCCCGGCACCGCGAAGTCGATCGCGGTGATCGCAGTGGTCGCCTTCGCCAGCACCTGCTGGCCCTCGTCGGTCAGCTCGGCGAACGTTCGGCGACGGTCCTTCTCGTCGGCGACCCGACGCACGAGCCCCTGCGACTCGAGCCGGTCCATCGCATTGGTCACCGAGGTCGGGTGCACCATGAGCCGCTCGCCGATCTTGCTGAGCGGCAGCCGTCCCGTCGCGCTGAACGACAGCAGCACCAGCACCTCGTAGCGGGCGAACGTGATGCCGAGCGGCTTGAGCACCGCGTCGAGCTCGGCGCTGATGAGCTGCTGCACGCGCATGATCGACGTCGCCAGCCGCATCGAGGTCGGGTCACCGATGTGCCGCGACCAGATCTCCCCGGCCCGTTCGATGGGATCGAAATCGAGCCTGTGCGCGTCTGACATGGGCCTATCGTAGGGCGCGAACGACGCCACTAGTAATTAGTTGGACATGCGACTATTTTAATTCCTAGTATTGCTGCCCGCCACGACCGAGGTGTCCATGAGCGCGAACGACCTGCACGTCCCCACCCACCCCGTGCGTCTCGTCACGGCCTCCGCGCTGTTCGACGGCCATGACGCCTCGATCAACATCATGCGGCGCATCTTCCAGTCTCAGGGCGCGGAGGTCATCCACCTCGGGCACAACCGCTCGGTCAAGGAGGTCGTCGACGCCGCGATCGAGGAGGACGTGCAGGGCATCGCCGTGTCGTCGTACCAGGGCGGTCACGTCGAGTACTTCGAGTACCTCGTGGAGTCGCTGCGGGAGCAGGGCGCAGGGCACATCCACGTCGTGGGCGGCGGTGGCGGTGTCATCGTGCCCGAGGAGATCGCGCGCCTGCGGCAGAGCGGGGTCACGATCTTCTCGCCCGAGGACGGGCAGCGTCTCGGCCTGGTCGGCATGATCAACTCCGTCGTCGCCGACTGCGACGTCGACCTCAAGGCCGTGGGCGAGCTCGACATCGAGGCGGTGATCGCCGGCGACCGCGCCGCGATCGCGCGCGCCATCACGTTCGCCGAGCAGGGCGCGCTCAGCGACGACCACCGCGAGCGCATCCGCGCGGCTGCCGCGGCCCACACCTCCCCCGTGCTCGGCATCACCGGCACCGGCGGCTCCGGCAAGTCGTCGCTGACCGACGAGCTCGTGCGCCGCTTCCGCGTCGACCAGCAGGACAAGCTGCGCGTCGCGGTCATCGCGGTCGACCCCACCCGACGCCGCGGTGGCGGTGCGCTGCTGGGCGACCGCATCCGCATGAACTCGCTCGACGGCGAGCGGGCGTACTTCCGCTCATTGGCCACGCGCGGCTCGCACGAGCTGCCCGAGTCGCTGTCCGACGTCATCGACGTCGTCAAGGCGGCGGGCTTCGACCTCGTGATCGTCGAGACCCCCGGCATCGGCCAGGGCGATGCCGCGATCGTGCCATATGTCGACATGTCGATGTACGTCATGACGCCGGAGTTCGGTGCTGCGTCGCAGCTCGAGAAGATCGACATGCTCGACTTCGCCGACACCGTCGCGATCAACAAGTTCGAACGCCGCGGGGCCAAGGACGCCCTGCGCGACGTCGGGCGCCAGATGGTCCGCAACCGCGAGGCGTTCGGCAAGAAGCCCGAGGACATGCCGATCTTCGGCACGTCGGCCGCGACATTCAACGACGACGGTGTCACCGCGCTTTACCAGCACCTGCGCGACAGCCTCGCGGAGCGCGGTCTGCCCGTCGGCGAGGGCGTCCTGCCGGCGGTCGACGTCCGCTTCTCCAGCGGCATCCGCCAGGTCGTCCCGTCCGACCGCGTGCGCTACCTCGCCGAGATCACCGAGACGATCCGTGGCTTCCACGCCGACACCGAGAAGCTGGCCGCGGCTGCGAGCCGAGCCCAGCGGCTGGAGGCCGTGGCGGACGAAGCGACCCTTTCGACAGGCTCAAGGGACGAGTTGGGCGAGCTCGTGGCCGAGGCGCGCAAGGCCGTCCCCGCCGAGATCACCGACCGCATCGACGCGTGGCCGTCGGTCGTGGAGTCGTACTCCGGCGACGAGATGGTCGTGACGGTGCGCGACAAGGAGATCCGCACGCAGCTGACCCGCGAGTCGCTGTCGGGCAACAAGGTGCCGCGCGTCTCGCTGCCCCGCTACACCGACCATGGCGACCTCGTGCGGTTCTGGCGCAAGGAGAACCTGCCCGGCTACTTCCCGTTCACGGCCGGCGTGTTCCCGTTCAAGCGCGACGGCGAGGACCCCGCCCGCATGTTCGCGGGCGAGGGTGACCCCTTCCGTACCAACCGCCGCTTCAAGCTGCTGTCGTCCGACGGCGACGCGACCCGCCTCTCGACGGCCTTCGACTCCGTGACGCTCTACGGTCGCGACCCCGACCCGCGCCCCGACGTGTACGGCAAGGTCGGCACGTCCGGCGTCTCGATCGCGACCTTGGACGACATGAAGGCGCTTTACGACGGCTTCGACCTGGTGGCACCCTCGACGTCGGTGTCGATGACGATCAACGGGCCGGCCCCGACCGTGCTGGCGTTCTTCCTCAACACCGTCATCGACCAGCAGGTCGACGTCTTCCGCGAGCGCGAGGGCCGCGAGCCCTCCGAGGCCGAGCACGCCGAGCTGCGGTCGTACGCGCTCAAGAACGTCCGCGGCACGGTGCAGGCCGACATCCTCAAGGAGGACCAGGGACAGAACACGTGCCTGTTCTCGACCGAGTTCAGCCTGCGCATGATGGGCGACATCCAGCAGTACTTCATCGACGAGGGCGTGCGGAACTTCTACTCCGTCAGCATCTCGGGCTATCACATCGCCGAGGCCGGGGCGAACCCCATCAGCCAGCTCGCCTTCACCCTGTCGAACGGCTTCACGTACGTCGAGTCGTACCTCGCGCGCGGCATGGACATCGACGACTTCGCGCCCAACCTGTCGTTCTTCTTCTCCAACGGCATGGACCCCGAGTACTCGGTGCTCGGTCGCGTGGCGCGCCGCATCTGGGCGATCGCCATGAAGGAGAAGTACGGCGCCAACGAGCGCTCGCAGAAGATGAAGTACCACGTGCAGACGTCCGGCCGGTCGCTGCACGCGCAGGAGATGGACTTCAACGACATCCGCACGACCCTGCAGGCGCTCATCGCGATCTACGACAACGCCAGCAGCCTGCACACCAACGCGTACGACGAGGCCGTCACCACCCCGTCGGAGGAGTCGGTGCGCCGCGCGCTCGCGATCCAGATGATCATCAACAAGGAGTGGGGCCTCGCGATGAACGAGAACCCCACCCAGGGGGCGTTCATCACCGACGAGCTGACCGATCTGGTCGAGAAGGCCGTGCTGGCCGAGTTCGACGCGATCAACGAGCGCGGCGGCGTGCTCGGCGCGATGGAGACCGGCTACCAGCGCGGACGCATCCAGGACGAGTCGATGCTCTACGAGCACCGCAAGCACGACGGCTCGCTGCCGATCATCGGCGTCAACACGTTCCGCAAGCCGCACGTCGAGGGCGAGGAGCCGCCGACCGTCGAGCTCGCGCGCGCGACGGAGGCCGAGAAGGAGTCGCAGCTCGCGCGCGTGCGTGGATGGCAGGATTCGCACAGCCAGGAGGCTGCCGAAGCGCTGGAGCGGCTGCGGCTCGCCGCGATCAACGACGAGAACGTCTTCGCCGTGCTGATGGACGCCGCCCGGGTGTGCTCGCTGCAGCAGGTCACCGAGGCATTCTTCGAGGTGGGCGGCCAGTACCGCCGCAACGTCTGAGCCGCCGACATCTCGGTCGTCACATGCCGATGCTGCGGCCGTTCCTCTGCCACACCGCGACGACCGAGGGCCTCGGCACACGGCCGGGGCCGTCGGGCCACGTCGACGCCGGGGCGGTCGCCGTGGCACCGTCCTTCTCGCCGGGGTGCTGGACCGCCACGAGCACCCGGTCGCGCTCGATGACCGGCCCGCACGTCTCGGCACCTGTCGGAACGGTCAGGAACTGTCGCGTGGCTCCTCGCTCCGGGCCCTCGAGCGCGAGGCCGAACAGGCCGTCGTGCGAGCCCAGCGCGTTGCCGTCCGTCGAGATCCACAGGTTGCCGTAGCGGTCGAACGCCAGGTTGTCGGGGCACGAGATCGGCGAGACGTCGCGCGACGGATAGCCGCCGAAGTACGTCTTGGGATCGGCCGGATCTCCGCACAGCAGGAGGATGTTCCAGGCGAAGCGGGTCGCGCCGGAGTCGGCCCGGTGCTCGACGAGCTCGATGACGTGGCCGTTCTTGTTGGACGTGCGGGGGTTGGCCTCGTCCGCCGGCGCGGCACCCGTTGCTCCGCGGTTGGAGTTGTTGGTCAGGGCGATGTAGACCGCGCCGGTGCGCGGGCTCGGCTCGACGTCCTCGGGCCGGTCCATCTTGGTCGCGCCCACGGCGTCGGCCGCGAGCCGCGTGAACAGCAGCACCTCCTCGGCCGTCATGCCGGGCACGAACGATCGGCGACCGCTGACGAGCTTGATCCACTCCCCGGCCCCGTCGAAACGGCCGTCGGCGGGCAACGTGCCGGCTCCGTCGATCTCGATCGCCGGGGAGTCGCCCGTGAACCTGGCGACGTAGAGCGTGCCCTCGTCGAGCAGGTCGGCGTTGTGCCGGCGCGCGGATGCCGACGTGCCCTTGCGGACCGTCCCCGCCGACACGAACTTGTAGAAGTAGTCGAACCGCTCGTCATCGCCCATGTAGACCGCGACGTGACCGTCGTCGGTGATGCGAGGCTGTGCGGCCTCGTGCTTGAAGCGGCCGAGAGCCGTGCGCTTGCGCGGCGTCGAGGTGGGGTCGTACGGATCGATCTCGACGATCCAGCCGAAGCGGTTCGCCTCGTTGGGCTCCTTGGCGATGTCGAAGCGGTCGTCGAACCGTTCCCACTTGCGCTCGGTCGCGGTGCCCGCGATGCCGTAGCGGGCCAGCCGCTTGGCCTGCACCGGATCGGTGACGGTCGCCGCGTTCGCGAAGTACTGGTTGATGTTCTCCTCGGCCGTCAGCCACGTGCCCCACGGCGTCAGACCGCCCGAGCAGTTGTTGAGCGTGCCGAGCGCCGTGCGCCCGCGCGGATCGGCCTTCGTGCGGACCAGCGGGTGGCCAGCGACGGGGCCGGTCAGCTCGAACTCGCTGGTCGTGTGGAATCGGCGGTTGAGCCGGTGTCCCACGACCGGACGCAGCGCGCCGGTGCGGCGGTCCTCCTTGACGGCGACGACGCTCAGACCGTGGGCCGCCCACGCCGTCTCGACCTGCTCGCGGGTGGGATTGGCGGCCGAGTAGCCGGGGAACATCAGCGTCTCGCTGGTGTACTCGTGATTGACGACCATGAGCCGCGTGCTGCCGGCCAGCGGCAGGAGTCCGACGAAGTCGTTGTTGAAGCCGAACTGGCGCCGCTGTCGGTCAGCCGATTGACGGTGGACGTCGAAGGCGGGGACGCCCTTGAAGAGCGGGTCACCCCAGCTGATGACGACCTGCTGGTCGTATCCGGTCGGCGTGACCACGGCGTCCTGGAGGTTGGGTGCCACGGGCGAGAAGCGCAGCCCCTTGGGCCGACGCGGGTCGTGACCGTGGTGGCCCCCCGGCGGACGTCGCCGTTCCCCGACAGCGGCGGCCGCGGGGCTGGCCGACAGCCCGGTCCCCACGACGGCCACGGCACCGACGACGGCACCCGCTCGCAGGACGCTGCGCCGTGACAGTGCGGACTCCATCACGTCGGCGAAGGTCTCGTTCGTTGTCGTGTTGGGTGCCTCGTGCGCGCAGGCGTCGCCGCAGCGGTAGCGGCACGTGAGCGCGGCGCGGCCGGTCGAGCACGGCGACGACGGTGCCCTCAGGTCGATGACGGGCAGCAGGTCTCGGTCAGGTGCGATGCTCATGCACGGGACGCTAGGTCGGCTCCACGAACGTCGGGTGTCTCGCAGGTGAACGACGCGGCTCGCCACTACCGTGAACCGCATGGCGACCCCACAGTTCATCCTCGACCTGCGCGAGAAGATCGGCACGGTGCCGCTCTGGCTGTGCGGGGTCACCGCCGTCGTGGTGCGCGGCGACGACGTGCTGCTGGTGCGGCGGGCCGACACCGGCGAGTGGTCGCCCGTGTGCGGCATCATCGACCCCGGCGAGGACCCGTCCGACGCGGCGACCCGCGAGGTGCTGGAGGAGGCCGACGTGGTCGCGACCGCCGAGCACCTCTCCTGGGTGCACGTCACCGACATGTACACGTACGACAACGGCGACCGCACGCAGTACGTCGACATCGTCTTCCGGCTGCAGTGGGTCTCCGGCGAGCCCTTCCCGGCCGACGGCGAGAACACCGAGGCCGGCTGGTTCGTCCGCACGGCCCTGCCGGAGATGTCGACCGACATGCGACGCCGGGTCGACACGGCGCTCGACGGCACGGTGGCGGCACGGTTCGGTCCTCTCGACGACTGACGTCCATGCCGTCGGTAGGGTCGGCTCGTGAACCCCACCGACCCCATCGCCCGGTGGCACGACATCGTCCGTGCCAAGGATCCCGACCTCCTCGACGACTGGCTCGACGAGCACGCAGTGTTCCGCTCGCCGGCCGTCCACACGCCCCAGGAGGGCCGCGCCGTCACCAAGACGTACCTCGCTGCCGCGCTCGTCGTCCTCGGCCCGGGGCTCGTCTACCACCACGAGTGGCGACGTGGCGGTTCGGCGGTGCTGGAGTTCACCACCACGATCGACGGCATCGACGTGCACGGGGTCGACATGATCGAGTGGAACGACGAGCTGCAGGTCACCGGGTTCACCGTCATGGTGCGGCCGGTCAAGGGCCTGCATGCGCTGATGGAGCGCATGGGTGCCGAGCTCATGAGAGAAGCATCGTGAACGTCCCCACGTACGAGCAGGTCGTCGACCTGCCGAGCCACCTCGACGTCACCGTGCCGGCTGACTTCATCGACGTGAACGGCCACATGAACATCGGCCGGTACATGGAGCTCGGCGGCACGGCCCTGTGGCAGCGCTGTCGCCATGAGCTCGGCATGTCGGACGACTACATCGAGCTGCGCGGGTTCTCGACGTTCACCGCCGAGCACCACCTGACGTATCACGCAGAGCTGCTCGAAGGGGACGACGTGTCGGTGCGCGTGCGCCTCGTGGCCCGCTCGGACAAGGTGATGCACGTGGTGTGCCTGATCGTCGACGAGACCCACCGCCGTCTCGCGTGCACGATGGAGACGACCGCCGTGCACGTCGACATGACCACACGCCGACCGACACCGTTCCCCGACGACGTCACGGCGTTGATCGACGCGGCCATCGCGGCCGACGACCGGCCCTGGCCAGCGCCCCTGAGCGGTGCGATGGGAGTTCGTCGCCGGTGAACGACGACCTCGGACATCTCGTCGAACGGGCCGGGCCCGCTCGCCGGATCGTCTCGCTGGTGCCGTCGCTCACCGAGGCCATCGCGGTGACGCGTCCTGAGGCGCTGGTCGGCGCGACCGACTGGTGCACGCACCCCGTCGATCTCGACGTCGCGCGCGTGCGGGGCACCAAGAACCCCGACCGCAGGGCCGTCGAGGCCCTGGCACCCGACGTCGTGATCGCCAACCGCGAGGAGAACCGCGAGCTCGACATCGCCCGCCTCCGGGCCGCCGGCATCACCGTGTGGGTCACGGTCATCGAGACCGTCGACCAGGCGTTCTCGTCGATGCGCCGGATGTTCGTCGACGGCCTGGGCTGGGACGTCCCGAACTGGCTCGTCGAGGCCGAGCGGGTGTGGGCGGTCGAGCCCGATCGGGACGGCCCGCGCGTGGCCATCCCGATCTGGCGCGATCCGTGGATGGTCGTCGGCTCACGGACGTTCACGGGTGACCTCGTGGCCCGACTGGGTGCGGTCAACGTGTTCGCCGACTCGCCCGACCGCTACCCGCACGTCGACGTCGCCAGCATCGACGCCGACTTGGTGCTGCTGCCGGACGAGCCCTACGTGTTCACCGCCGACGACGGCCCCGAGGCCTTCGGGACGACGCCGACCGCCCTCGTCTCAGGCCGAGCCCTCACCTGGTACGGCCCCTCCATGCTGAAAGCCAGGAAGGACCTAGAGGATCTCCTGGGCTCGCCCGACTCCTGGTCCCACCCATGAGCCGAGCGAGCGAAGGCAGTGACCCGGGCGAAGCCCGGCAGCGGCGACGAAGGAGCCGCTGGAGCGGCGAGGTACGAGCCGCGTCACCCCACCTTCTGCGGTGACTCACCCTTGACCGCACGCTCGAGCTGCGGCGTGAGCTTGTCGAGGGCGTACATCAGGCTGGCCGGCGTGATGAAGTAGAGCGCACCGGCGACGGTCCCCTCGGTGTAGACGGCGCGGTTCTGCTGGACCGCCTTGAGCGTGTCGAACGTCGGCATCGCCTTGAGGTTGTCGAGGTTCTTGGCCTCCTCGGTCGCGAAGACGATGACGTCGGCGTCGATGACGTCGAGCTTCTCCTCCGGGATCGCGGCCTGGATGCCCGGCCCCTCGCTGTACTTCTCGAGGCCGGGGGTGATCGTGAACCCGAGGTAGGTCAGGAACTCGGTGCTCAGCCCGTCCTGGTAGACGTACAGCAGACCGTCGTACGACAGGCCCTGCGAGAAGGTGGCGGTCTTGCCCTTGAACTCGGGGTGCTCGGCAGCCACCTTGGCGTACGCCGCCTTGGTGTCGGCGACGAGCTGGCGCCCCTCCTTCTCCTTGCCGAGGGCCTTGGCCGTCTGGATGGCCTGCTCGTCCCACGGTGAGAAGTACTGCGTGCCGCCCTTGGGCTGCGCGACGGTGGGCGCGATCTTGGCGAGCTTGTCGTACATCTGCTTGTCCAGTCCGGCGTTGACGGCGATGATCAGATCGGGTCGGAGGCTGGCGATCTTCTCGTACTCGGGACCGTCGGTCTGCTTCAGGACGGTCGGCTTGGCGTCGCCGAGCATGCCCTGGGCCCAGGGCCAGACGGCATAGGGCTGCTCTCCGTACCACTCGGTCGTCGCGATGGGCGTGAAGCCGAGCTGCAGGACGGTGTCCTGCTCGGTGAGGCCGGCGACCACGATCCGCTTGGGCTCCGCCTTGACGGTGGTGGAGCCGAACTCGTGATCGACCGTCACGGGGAACGCCCCGTCGGACGTCTTCGTCGTCGTCTCGGTCTCGTCGTCGGACGCGCCTCCGCACCCGGTCAGCGCGATCATCGCGGCGACCGCGGCCACACCGGCACGCCAGGTCAATCTCTTCGTCACAGCCATCTTGCCTTTCGCTAAGGGAAGCCTCACCTTAGCGCAAGCCGTGACCGGCTCACCGGCTCGTGAAGGCCTTCACGAGGCGCTGCGCCTCGTCACCCGTCACGGCTGCCGCGATGGTCGCCGACTCGTCGGCTCCTTGGTCGACCCCGCTGTTCTCCCACGAGCTGCGGAGCAGCCGACGCGCCTGGCCCAGCGCCGCCGGAGCAGTGTCGGCCCACGTGCGCGCGATCGTGGCGACAGTGGCCTCGACGTCTTCGTCGTCGACGACTGACGTGACCAGCCCCCAGTCGAGCGCCTCGTCGGCACTGAGCACCCGTCCCGTGAGTGCGAGGTCGAGAGCACGCTGCTGGCCGATCGCCCGCGGCAGGAGGTAGGAGACTCCGCAGTCGGGGGTGAGCCCGATGCCCGGGTAGGCCATCACGAACTTGGTCGACCGTGACGCCACGATGACGTCGGCGCTCAGCATCACGGCGAGCCCTGCACCGGCGACTGCGCCTCGGACGCCGGCGACGACGGGCGTCGCGAGGCCGGCCAGTGCACGCAGTGCACCCTCTAGGACGTTGGCGAGGTCGAGCAGGTAGGCCGCCGGATCGTCCGATGCCAGGAAGGACGTGACGTCGCCGCCAGCGCAGAACCGCTTGCCCTCCGCCGTCAGCGCGATGGCGCGGACCTCGTCGACGGACAGCGAGTCGACTGCCTGCGCCATGTCGCGGGCTGCCGGCAGGTCGAAGGAGTTCGACTGATCTGGACGGCGCAGCACCAGCTGCCCGATGCCGTCGACGATCTCGTGGGTCACTGCGGCCATCGTGCTGCCTCGCTCATGGTCTGGGGGTGGGACCAACCCACCCTAGGGCCCCGAGCCGGCGCTCTCGAGCTACTGGTCCACGGAGCTGGACGCGGGAGCCTTCTTGGCCGGCGCCTTCTTGGCCGGCACCTTCTTGGCCGGGGCCTTGACGGTCGAGCGGGCCTCGACCATGACGGGCTTGAGCGCCACGATCGGCGGGGTCTCGCCGACGATCGCGTTGTGCGTGCCGCCGAGCAGGTACTTGGCCGTCAGGTTGATCAGCGTCGCGAAGCGGTTGCGGTTGCCCAGCAGCGTCGCGATGTGCAGCGCGACCCAGATGATCCACGCCGGGAAGCCCTTGAGGCGGGGCAGGAACTTGATCTCGGCGATCGCCGAGTTGCGGCCGATCGTGGCCATCGTGCCCTTGTCCTTGTACTTGAAGGGCTTGGGCAGCGCCTTGCCCTTGACGCCCGCTGCGATGACCTTGGCCACGTGCTTGCCGCCCTGGATCGCGGGCTGCGCGAGCTGCGGCAGCGGCTCCTCGGGGCTGACCGAGACGTCACCGATCGCGTAGACGTCGTCGACGCCCTTGACGCGCAGGTGCTCGTCGGTCTCGATGCGTCCGCCGCGGCCCTGGGGCACGCCCCACTCCTGCACCGTGCCGTGCGCCGTGACACCCGAGGCCCACACGACCATCGACGACTCGAGGAACTCCTGCTCACCGTTGTGCTCGACGAGCACGCCGTCAGCACGGACCTCCTTGACAGCGGTCTCAAGGCGCAGCTCGACGTCGCGCTTCTCGAGCGACTTCTTGGCGTAGTCACGCAGCTTGGGGTGGAACGGCCCGAGCACGTGCGGCAGCATCTCGACGAGCGTGATGTGGATGCGCTTGGTGTCGAGCTCGGGGTAGGTCGTCGGCATGTCGTTGTTGCGCAGCTCGGCGAAGGCTCCGGCGGTCTCGACGCCCGTGGCACCGCCGCCCACCACGATGATGCGCAGGTCGCGGTCCTGGCCGTTGATCGCGGCGTCCTCGAGGTTGGCGAACATGCGGTCGCGGACGGCGAGGGCCTGCGAACGTCGGTAGAGCGGCATCGAGTGCTCGGGCGCACCGGGGATGCCGAAGAAGTTGGCCGTGACGCCCACGGCGATGACGAGGCTGTCGTACTTGACGTCGAGGCCGCCGTCGAGGTGCAGCGTCTTGCTCGCGTGGTCCATCGACTCGACGGTGCCCTTGAGGAAGCGGACGTTGCTCTGCTTGGCGCGGATCGCGCGCAGGAACCAGGTGATGTCGCCGGGGTTGAGGCTCGCGGTCGCGACCTGGTAGAGCAGCGGGTTGAAGGTGTTGTAGTTGTGCCGGTCGATCAGCGTGACGTCGACATCGGCGCGCTTGAGCTTGCGGACTGCGGCGATGCCGCCGAAGCCACCTCCGACGACGACGACGTGGGGGCGCTTCTGGACGGACGCGGTGGTCTCGGACATGTCTCCAGTCTAGTCCTCATGCCCAGGCCGATGCACATCGTGGATGCCACGATTGTCCTGACAAAGATGTGCCCCTATGTCTTGACAAACCAAGCGCGTGCAGCACGCGTGCGGAGCTGCACCAGCACCACGATCGTGGCGGCCGTCCAGGGCAGCCCGATGGGGAATCCGACGACCGTGACGATCAGCGCCGAGACCGTCATGACGAACAGCGGCACACTGCCAGACCGCCGCGTGACCAGCACCCGGATGGCCGCCAGGAGACCCCCGATGCCGATCACGACGGCGATCCCAGCGAGCACCGTGACGAATCGCATGGCGACGTCGAACTCCTCCTCGGAGCCGATCATGCCGGTGCCCGGGCCGCCCTGCTCCATGACGGCGTCGTAGTCGAAGCCGAGCGACACGACCAGCAGCCACAGGGCACTGGCCCCGATCGCGAGGGCGGACCCACCCAGGGCCGTCCACACCGCGATCGCGACCGGCTTGGGCAGCGGCTCGCGGCGGGACGGGTCATGGGGAGGCCACTGCTGCTGTACCGGCCACGCCTGCTGCGGGGGCCACGGCTGCTCCGCCGGGAGCCGCTCGGGAGCGGCCGCAGGGACGGGAGTCGCGACGTCGACCGGGGTGGCGACCTCGACCTTCGGCGGCGGGGGCGGGTGGCCCGCCAGCGTCCGGAAGTAGGTGCGGATCTCGCCGGTCCACAGCCTGATCGTGAAGACGACGGCCAGCGCGCCGAGCATCGCCAGGAAGAACGTGGCCCCGAGGGCACCGACGAACGTCGCGAACCCCGCGATGCCGACCGTCACGGTCATGCCGACGCGGCTCGCGCGGTCGCCCCTGGCCGTGAACACCGCGAAGACCGCTCCGGCGGCGGCCAGCACCGCTATCACCGTGACGAGCACCTTGTAGGCCGACTCGGCGGCATCGGCCCCCATGCCGGCGTCACGCAGCACCCGCAGGGCGCCCGAGACGTCGGCAGCACGATTCTCGGCGTTCCACGACGACACGACCGTGACGGCTCGGGTGGAGATCACCGCGGCGAGCAGACCGAGGTAGAGGCACGCACCCGTCAGGATCGGCGGTCGCTTCACGGCGGCGTCACTCATGGGCCCTATCGAACCATGGACCGACAACCGTCACCGCCGCCCGGCCGCCGGTCGTCAGGCCGGCCGCACCGTCAGCTCGTCGCCGTCGCGGTCGACCACGACGGTGTCGCCGTCACGCACCTCACCGGCCAGCAGCGACCGCGCGAGGCGGTCGCCGATGGCCTGCTGCACGAGCCGGCGCAGCGGACGGGCACCGTAGGCGGGGTCCCATCCCGTCAGCGCCAGCCACTCGCGAGCCGCTGCCGTGACGTCGAGGGTGATGCGCCGGACCTGGAGCCGCTTGGCGACGGCGTCGACCTGCAGGTCGACGATGTGCGCCAGCTCGTCGGTGCCGAGTGCGTCGAACGTGACGATCTCGTCGAGCCGGTTGAGGAACTCCGGCTTGAACGACGACCGCACGACATCCATGACGGCCGCCCGCTTGGCGTCCTCGTCGAGCAGCGGATCGATCAGAAACCTCGACCCGAGGTTCGACGTCAGGATCAGGATGACGTTGCGGAAGTCGACCGTGCGGCCCTGGCCGTCGGTCAGACGTCCGTCGTCGAGCACCTGCAGCAGGATGTCGAACACCTCGGGGTGGGCCTTCTCGACCTCGTCGAGCAGCACGACCGAGTAGGGACGCCGGCGCACCGCCTCGGTGAGCTGGCCGCCCTCGTCGTAGCCGACGTATCCGGGGGGCGCGCCGACGAGACGGCTGACCGAGTGCTTCTCGGAGTACTCGCTCATGTCGATGCGGATGATGGCCCGCTCGTCGTCGAACAGGAACTCCGCGAGGGTCTTGGCCAGCTCGGTCTTGCCGACGCCGGTCGGGCCGAGGAACAGGAACGATCCGGTCGGACGATCGGGGTCGGCGATGCCGGCGCGCGAGCGGCGCACGGCGTCGGAGACGGCCGCGACGGCGGCGCGCTGACCGATCAGGCGCTTGCCCAGCTCGTCCTCCATGCGCAGCAGCTTGCCGGTCTCGCCCTCGAGCAGGCGTCCGGTCGGGATGCCCGTCCAGGCCGCGACGACC
This sequence comes from Aeromicrobium fastidiosum, assembly GCF_017876595.1. Classification (NCBI taxonomy): domain Bacteria; kingdom Bacillati; phylum Actinomycetota; class Actinomycetes; order Propionibacteriales; family Nocardioidaceae; genus Aeromicrobium; species Aeromicrobium fastidiosum. The sequence continues at coordinate 707,221 of NZ_JAGIOG010000001.1, forward strand.
TCGGCGATGTCGTCAGCGCCGACCTCCTCGTGCACCATCCGCCCCTCGCCGGTCGAGCTCGCCGAGGCTGCCTCGGCGGCCTGCGCCTCGGCGAGCTGACGCTCCAGGCCCGGGATCTCGCTGTAGAGCAGACGGCTGGACGTCTCGAGGTCGCCCTCGCGCTGAGCCTTCTCGGCCGCGCTGCGCACCTCGTCGATGCGCTTGGTGATCTCGCCGACGGCGTTGAGCGACTGCTTCTCGCGCTCCCACCGCTGCTCGAGACCGCGCAGGGCCTCCTGCTTGTCGGCGAGCTCGACGCGCAGCTTGTCGAGCCGCTCGCGACTGGCGTCGTCGGACTCCTTGTCGAGGTGCAGCTCCTCCATGCGCAGCCGGTCGACCGAACGGCGCAGCTCGTCGATCTCGATGGGGCTCGAGTCGATCTCCATGCGCAGCCGACTGCCGGCCTCGTCGATCAGGTCGATCGCCTTGTCGGGCAGCTGACGTCCGGGGATGTAGCGGTCGGACAGCGTCGCGGCCGCGACCAGGGCGGCGTCGGAGATGCGGACGCCGTGGTGCGCGGAGTAGCGCTCCTTGAGGCCGCGCAGGATCGCGATGGTGTCCTCGGGCGTGGGCTCGTCGACCAGCACCTGCTGGAAGCGGCGCTCCAGGGCCGGGTCCTTCTCGATGCGCTCGCGGTACTCGTCGAGCGTCGTCGCGCCGATCATCCGCAGCTCGCCGCGGGCCAGCATGGGCTTGAGCATGTTGCCGGCGTCCATCGCGCTGTCGCCGCCCGCACCAGCGCCGACGACGGTGTGCAGCTCGTCGATGAACGTGATGACCTGGCCCTCGGACTCCTTGATCTCGGTGAGGACGGCCTTGAGCCGCTCCTCGAACTCGCCGCGGTACTTCGCACCGGCGACCATCGCGGCGAGGTCGAGGGAGATGAGACGACGGCCACGCAGCGACTCCGGCACGTCGCCGGCCACGATGCGTTGCGCCAGCCCCTCGACGACCGCCGTCTTGCCGACGCCGGGCTCGCCGATCAGCACCGGATTGTTCTTGGTGCGGCGGCTCAGCACCTGCACGACGCGACGGATCTCGCTGTCACGCCCGATGACGGGGTCGAGCTTGCCCTCGCGGGCGACGGCTGTGAGGTCGACGCCGTACTTCTCGAGCGACTGGTAGGTGTCCTCGGCGTCGGGGCTCGTGACGCGCGACGTGCCCCGCACCGCGGCGAAGGCGGCCTGCAGGGCGTCGGGGGTCGCGCCGGCGTCGACGAGGAGCGACTGAGCGGGCGAGGCGACGGTGGCGATGCCCACCGTCAGATGCTCGGTCGACACGAAGTCGTCGCCCAGCTGGTCGGCGAGGTCGTGGGCGCGCTGCAGCACCTCGTGGCTGGAGCGGCTCAGACCGGGGTTCTGCACGCTGGCGCCCGAGGCGCTCGGCAGTCGGTCGAGGGCGGCCTTGAGACCCGCGGCGACGGCCTGGACCTCGACGCCTGCGGCCTGGACGAGGGGTGCCGCGGTGCCGCCGTCCTGCGTCAGCAGCGCGTGCAGGAGGTGGGCGGGCTCGACCGCCGGGTTGCCCGCCGCGGCGGCGGACGAGATCGCGCTGCTCAGCGCCTGCTGGCTGCGCGTCGTGAACTTCGCAAGATCCATGGGTGTTCTCCTGACGTGTGATCGGTGTCGCCAGGTACAACACCTACAAAGTTGAGTCCATTCCTGTCAACTTCATCCAAGCTCTGTCTGCGCAGGACGGTTCGCCGCGGGGTCGACCCACGGCGAACCGCCACCGACGTCAGGCGCGGTGGGTGCCGCGGACGCGTCGCCGTGCTGCGAGGACGAGCCCGGCACCGGTCAGCAGAGTGAGGGCGCCGACCGGGGCGAGGTACAGCGGCGGGCCACCGGCGTCGGGGAGGCCGGAGGTGGTCGAGGAACCGCCATCGGTGCCGCCGTCGGTATCGGTGCCAGCACCCGAGGTGCCGTCAGATCCGTCGCTGCCGCTGCCGCCATCAGATCCGTCCGAGCCGTCGGAGTCGGAGTCGCCACCCGACGAGCCGCGGTCACTGTCCTTGCTGGGCTTCTTGTTGGCCTTGGGCGTCGGCTTGGTCGTCGGCACCGGAGTCGTGGCCACAGGGGCCGGAGTCGTGACCACGGGGGCGGGCGTCGTCGCAGCGGCGCACGTCGGGCTGGTGAACGTGTTGGAGTCGAGCGTGATCGCGCCGACGTTCGACAGCAGACGCCCCTGGAAAGTGGCACCGTTCTTGGCGACGATGTCGTTGCCGGCGAGGATCGTGCCCTTGAAGGCGGTGTTGACGCCGATGACCGCGTCGTTGCCGATCTGCCAGTACAGGTGGCACGCCTGCGCGCCACGCGTGAACACCACCTGCGAGCTGCCCGCGACGTCGAAGTCCTGGCCGACCTGGATGATGAAGACCGAGTTCGGGTCGTTCTCGCCGTCCAGCGTCAGGGTGCTGGTGAAGCCCAGCGACTGTGCGGCGGTGTAGGTGCCGCCCGTGAGCGTCTGGCCGCCGATCTCGCCCAGGAGCAGGGGATTCGGGACGGTCGGGGCGGTGGCTGCTTCGCCGTACCCCTGCAGGAGGTCGGCCTTGGCATCCGAGGTGACGCTCGAGCCCTCCGCGAGCACGTTGCCGGCGGGCGTGATGCTGCTGCCGCCGGTCACGGTGGTCTGGATGCCTGCCGAGCCCAGCAGGCCCGCGATCGTCGTCGGACCGGTGTTGGCGACACCTTCGCCGGCGAGGACGGAGAAGGCCGCGGAACCGCCGAGGTCTGGGTCGGGTGGGCCGGCCGCGTGGGCGGTGTCGGCAAAGGACACGGCGGCCACGGCAAGGACGGCGGTCAGTCCGGTTGCGGCGGCGGCGAGGGTCAGTCGGGGATGGGAGAGCGGTGATGATGTGGTCATTGATCGGTCTTTTCGACGTCCGGCGCGTGCCGGAAGGGGTGGTATCCACCCGTGATGCCGGCACTGGGTCGCAGCAAGGAGCAGGATGTGACGTCCTCGACGCAGAGGTCAGCGGGCCGGTTCCAGAGGTCCGAGGGTGCTGATGCGTGTGGTGGACGCGCCCCACGATGAGACGCACGGTGACGAGATCGTCTCTCTCCCGTGACGATCCCGACTCGCTCGGTGCCGCCTGGGCAGCACCGCCGACTGTCGACGCCGGGACGGCAGACAGCCTGCCGGAGCCCCGCGTCCTTCGACGGTAGCGGCGCTATGAGACAGGTGCACGCCGAACGCGAGTACTACTGATCAGTAACCCGAGAAGTAGTCGGTCTTGAGCCCTGCGGCCCGTTTGCGCAGGCCCGGACGCACCGCGTTGACCATGGCGGGCGGGCCCGAGACGTAGGCGCGACGCGACGCCAGGTCGGGCACCGTGTCAGCGACGATCTCGGCCGACAGGAACGGTGCGTCGACGTGAGTCCACCCCTCCGGCAGGGCGCCGGGACGTCCGGGGCACACCAGCACGACGCGCACGCCCGCGAGCTCCTCGGCGAACGGCACCTCGTCGGGGGAGGCGGCACCGTAGACCAGCACGGCGTCGCGCGAGCCCTCGTGCCGCAGCTGGCTGAGGAACGGCGTGATGCCGATGCCACCCGCGACCAGCAGCAGCGGGGTCGCCGGGTCCGAGGGCCAGACGAAGTCGCCGCCGATGCCCGTGCCGCGCACCCGCGCACCCGGCTCGAGCCCGAGCAGCGCCCTCTTGAAGCTCGACGACTTCTCGGGCACCCGGAGGGTCACCGCGACTCGTCCGGGCTCCGGTGGCGAGCTGATGCTGAACGTGCGGCGCGCGCCGCGGCGGTCCATGCCGGAGTGCGGCAGCGACAGCTCGAGGTACTGGCCCGGGACGAACGAGACGGCGCGCCTGGACCGGAACGTCAGCTCGTGCGTGTCGCCACCGAGCCGGCGGCTGCCCTCGAGCTCGAGGTCGAGACCGGAGCGCCGCGCGAACGCGAAGGCCACGAGGTTGCCGAGCAGCAGGGCGATCTCCGGCGAGATCGCGAAGATGCCGAGATCGGGGGGCGTGTCGGTGAACAGGAAGATCCACGTCGGGTAGGCGAAGACCACGGCGGTCACGGCAGCGACGAGGAGCTGCTGACGTCGGCGGGGCGGGAGCGTCAGCGGCTCGCTCAGCATGAAGCCCGCCAGGAAGACGATGGGGTACGAGTACGCCGTGAGCTTGAGGACGTCGACGAACGACTGGTCGGGCGAGGCGAGGTCGAGCAGACGAACCAAGATCAGCGCCGTCGCGATCGCGACGAACAGCAGGCCGACGTCGAGCCGGCGCGTGCGCCACAGCACCACGAGCGCCCCCACGACCACGAACGGGAAGAGCTTCTCGGTGGCGGCGGTCTGCCAGATCGCGTTGATGCGGTCCTCACGACCGACGAGCTCCTGCGCCACGACGACCAGGAAGGCACCCGCCGCGGCCGGGTTGAAGATGTGCCGTCCACGCCACGCGAGCACGTACTTGGAGGCCTGCGCGAGCACCGCCGCGATCGCCAGCCAGACGAGGTCGGAGGTCTCGACGGGGACGATCGGCACGAACAGGAAGAACAGCAGCAGCGCCGTGATGACGGCCGACTCGGCGTGCGGGCGCACCCTGAACGCGAGACCCAGCAGCCGGCTGCTGCCGTAGGACGCGACGAGGAGCACCGCGAGGGACAGCAGGTTGTCGCCCGTCGACAGCCCTTCGATGACTCCCGTCGCGGTGAAGATCGCGTAGACCACGACGAGCAGTGACAGGACGATCGTGACGAGCCGGTACATCGTGACCTTGCCGAGCTGGCGGTCGAGGACGTCCCTGACGGGGGCGAGTGCGGTCATGTGAAGATCTCTCCGGGAAAGTCGGGCGACCACTGGACGCGGCCGTCGGCGTGCATGCGCACGAACTGGTGCTGGAACCGCTCCATGAGGGCGACAGGGTCGGTGAAGAAGTGGGCCGTGGCCAGGCCGTCGGCACGCATGCACGACTGCGGCACGACGACCCAGGTGGCGATGACGTCGTCGGTGGGACGACCGGTGCGGGCGTCGACGACGTGGTGGAGCCCGTCGCCCCAGGCCCGCCGGTTGGTGGCCGAGGCGCACAGGGCGTCCTCGGGGTCGATCTCGGCGATACCGATCGCCCGGGTCGGGTCGAGCGGGTGCTCCAGCGCGATGCGCAGCGGTGTGGCGCCCCCGTGGTAGAGGTCGCCGCTGGCGTCGACCGTGAACTGGTGGGTCTCGCGACCCACGATGCCGGCGACCAGGTCGACCAGCAGGCCCTTGCCGGCCGCACCGACGTCGAGCAGGACGGGACGCGTCGTCGTCAGGACGCCCTCTGACAGCTCGATGCTCGACCAGGGCGGGACCCCTGCGGGCTCGACCGAGGCCACGAGTGAGTAGTCGGCGTCGTAACCCAGATCGGACAGCGTCCGACCGATCAGGGGGTTCACGGCACCGTCGGAGACGTCGTGGAGCTCGGCGTAGAAGCCGAGCAGCTGGGAGGCCTCGTCGGGGAGGGTCCACGTGCCGGCCCGCTCGGACATCTGCGTCACGAGGGAGTCGGGCCGGAAGCGCGACCACGCGCGGTCGAACTCCTCGATGCGGTCGAGCACCGCCGTCCGGACGTCCGGGGCGACCGGCTCACGCGTGTCGATCTGCCACGCGGTGCCGATCGCCTCGAACCCCCAGGCGTGCACGTCAGGAGCTCGCTTCGGCCTTGATCTGGTCGATCGCGTCATTGAAGCCCGTGGCGGTCAGCGAGGAACCGGCCACCTTGGAGACGTCGAGGTCGTCGAGGCTCTTGCCCACGACCTCGTCGGCGATGCCGCCGGCGAACTGCGTCTGGTACTGCTTCGAGGTGCCGTTGGTGGCCTCGGGCGTGACGTCGACCTTCGAGATCGTGCCGTCGGAGATCGTGAGCGCGACCTTGACGGTCGACTCGCCGCCGGGGTTGCTGTAGCTGCCCTCGGCCTCGTAGTCGCCGTCGGCGTAGCCGGCCTCCTCGGCGCCGACATCGGGCGTCGCAGGGTCTTCGGCGGCATCCGAGGAGGGTGCCGGTGCGGCGGACGTGGGGGCGGCGGAGGTGGGCGTCTCGGCGTCCGATCCCTCGCTGGTGCCGCAGGCGGCGGTGATCAGCAGGACGGAGGCGGCCGCCGCGGCGGACAGCATCTTCTTGTGGGCTGGCAGGTTCATCGGTCGGGCTCCTGAGCTCGGCGTGATGGATGAAGGTTCAACAGGACGAACGGGTCGCACCCGCGTTAGGTTCCCCTGACCCCAGCCTCACAGGTTCTGTACAGGAACTACAACGCGGCGAGGGCGCGCGTCGCGGCGTGGAAACCGCCCATGCCGTGCACGCCCCCGCCCGGAGGCGTCGAGGCGGAGCAGATGTAGAGGCCCTTGACCCCGAGCGAGTAGGGATTGGGCGACATGCGAGGACGCATGATGAGCTGCCACGGGTCGTTGGACCCGCCCGCGATGTCGCCGCCGATGTAGTTGGCGTTGTGCGCCTCGAGCTGCGCCGGACCCGACACGGTCTGCGCCACGATGCGCTCGCGGAAGCCCGGGGCGAAGCGCTCGATCTGGGCGGTGATCGCCTCGGTGGCGTCTCCCGTGTAGCCCGTCGGCACGTGCGCGTACGACCAGACGGGATGCACGTCGCCGGCCGAGCGTCCGGGATCGGAGAGGTACTGCTGGCACACCAGCACGAAGGGCCTCCCGGGCATGCGGCCACGATGCACCTCGTTCTCGGCGGCGTTGACCTCCTCGAGCGTGCCGCCGACATGCACCGTGCCGGCCTTGCGGGCCCACTCATTGGTCCAGGGCACGCCACCCTCGACGGCGAAGTCGACCTTGAAGATGCCCGGACCGACCCGCCACTTCGACAGGGGGCGACGCACGCGCCGGGGCAGTCGGTCGCCCGCGACCCGGAGGACGGTCTGCGGCGACGTGTCGAAGATGACGATGTCGGCCTGCGGCATCTCCGTGACGCGATGGCCGGTCTCGATGCGTCCGCCGTGCTCGACCAGGTCGGCCGCCAGCGCCGCGGCGATCGCCTGCGAGCCACCCTTCGCCACGGGCCATCCGTACGCGTGGCTCGTCATGCCGAACATCAGGCCGAGCCCGCCGGTCGTCGGCCGCTGGAGCGGGTGGATCGCGTGCGCCGCCATGCCCGCGAACAGCGCCCGCGCCTCGTCGGTGCTCCAGCGGCGGGCGATGACGGCGGCCGGCAGCAGCGACCGCAATCCGAACTTCGCCAGCAGTACGGGGTGTCGCGGAACGTGGATGATCGGACCGAAGATCTCGCCGATCAGCTCGTCGCTGTGCTCGGCCAGCGGGGCGTAGAGACGACGCCATGAGTCCCCGTCGACACCGAGGCCCTCGGCGGTGCGGTCGAGGTCGCGGAACAGGACGCCCGCGCGTCCGCCGTCGAGCGGGTGCACCGCGTCGACCTCGGGCCACAGCCACTCCAGGCCGTGGCGCTCGAGGCCCAGCGAGGCGAAGAACGGCGACGCGACGCCGGTGGGGTGGGTCGCCGAGCAGATGTCGTGCAGCACGCCCGGGACGTTGAGCTCGGCCGAGCGGGTGCCGCCGCCGATCTCCTCCTCGGCCTCCAGCACCGTCACGTCGACACCGGCCCGCGCCAGGACGACGGCGGCGGACAGTCCGTTGGGGCCGGAGCCCACGACGACGGCGGAGGTCATGGCTCCAACGTAGTGGCGGCCACCTGTCCCCGCCGGGGCGTGACCCACGCCACACCTCGGGCGTTCGCATCGCAAGACGGATTATGGGCTGTTGGACCGGGCTTTTAGGCTGGCCTAACGAAGTGGTCCCACTCCCCCAGGAGCAGTGCATGAGCAGGCAGTTGCGCATCGCCGTCGTCGGCGCCGGTCCGGCCGGCATCTACGCCGCCGACATCCTCACCAAGTCGGAGTTCCCGGAGGGCATCGGTGGCGTCACGATCGACATCCTCGATCGCGATCCGACGCCGTTCGGCCTGATCCGGTATGGCGTCGCACCCGATCACCCGCGCATCAAGGAGATCGTCAAGGCGCTCAAGCGCGTCCTGTCGAACGACGACATCCGCTTCTTCGGCAACGTCAACTACGGGGCCGATCTCAAGCTCGACCACCTCCAGCAGTTCTACGACGCCGTGGTCTTCGCCACCGGCGCCCGCGCCGACCGCGACCTCGACATCCCCGGCATCGACCTCAAGGGCTCGTTCGGCGCGGCCGACTTCGTCTACTGGTACGACGGCCACCCCGACGCCCCCCGCGAGTGGGACTTCCAGCCCCACGCCGAGTCGGTCGCCGTCCTCGGCGTCGGCAACGTCGGCCTCGACGTCGCCCGCATGCTGGCCAAGACCGCCGACGAACAGCTCGTCACCGAGATCCCGCAGAACGTCTACGACGGGCTGAAGGCCAATGCCGCCAAGGACGTCCACGTGTTCGCCCGGCGCGGCCCCGCGCAGGTCAAGTTCACACCGATGGAGCTGCGCGAGCTGTCGCACTCGCCCAACGTCGACGTCATCGTCCACCCCGAGGGCTTCGAGCTCGACGAGGGGTCGATGGACTCGATCCGCGCGTCCAAGAGCGTCAAGCTCGTCGTCGACGTGCTGCAGAACTACCTGGCCAAGGAGCCCACGGGGGCCGACCACCGCATCCACATCCACTTCTGCCAGAGCCCCGTCGAGGTGCTCGGCGAGGACGGGCAGGTCGTGGGCCTGCGCACCGAGGTCACCGAGCTCGACGGCACCGGCAACGTCCGCGGCACGGGCGAGTTCATCGACTGGCCCGTGCAGGCGGTCTACCGCGCCGTCGGCTACCGCTCCGACAACCTCGCGGGCATCCCGTTCGACAACAACACCGCCACGGTGCCCAACGACGGCGGCCGCGTCATCGACATCGACGGCGAGCCGCTGCCCGGCGCGTACGTGACCGGCTGGATCAAGCGCGGCCCCGTCGGCCTGATCGGACACACCAAGTCCGACGCCGCCGAGACGGTCCGCCTGCTGCTCGAGGACGTCGACCAGCTCGCCACGCCGGCCAACCCGGGTCGCGACGACGTCGACGCCTACCTAGCCGGCCGCGGCATCGAGTTCACGACCTGGGAGGGCTGGGAGAAGCTCGACCAGCACGAGATCGACCTCGGCGAGGCTGCCGGACGCACCCGCATCAAGGTCGTCCCCCGCGACGAGATGGTCTCGATCTCCCGCTCCTGAGCCGACGCAAGAATCGGGTCCTGTCAGCACCGTCGCTGACAGGACCCGATTTCTCTGTCCGTCCACAGGCGACCCTCCCACCCACCTCCACCCACAAGTCACCGGCGCGGCTCCCACCCCGATCGTGCTGACCGGCACGGTCGGGAGATGGTCCCGCTACCCGATCTGGTCGGCAACACGCTCGTCTCGACCCAGCACGGCGTCGTGACGCGGCGCCAGGCCCTGGCGCTCGTCAGCCGGCACACCCTGTACCGGCTCGTGGACACCGGCAGATGGTCAAGCCCCGCACGCGGCGTGTTCGTGACCCACAACGGCCCGCTCACGCCCACCCAGCGCGACTGGGTGACCCTGCTCGCCGCCCCTCCCGGTTCCGTGCTCGGCGGCCTGACCGCGCTGGCGCATGACGGCTTCGACGTCTTCCGACACGTCGATGATCCTCCCGTCGTGGTGGCACCGATGGGCGCGTCCCGCAACCAGCACGATGACGTCGACCTCCACTGGTCGACGTACCTCGACGAGCGCGACGTCCACCCGCTGCGCACACCCCTGCGCACGCGCCCGGCACGCAGCGTCGTCGATGCCGCGTCGTGGGAACCCGACGAGCGACGCGCCCGGGCCATCGTCCTGGCGGCGGCCCAGCGGGGCGTCGTCGCCGCGCGCACACTGCGCGAAGCGCTGACCCGGCGAGGTGCATGCCGCCATCGCGCCCTCATCGTCGAGTCGTACCTCGATGCCGCCGGAGGCATCCAGTCCGTGCCCGAGCGCGACTTCGACCGCATCCGCGTGAAGGTCGGCCTGCCCGCACCCGATCGCCAGTCACCGGTCAAGCGGCCCGACGGGCGTTACTACCTCGATGTGTGGTGGCAGCGGCTGAACCTCGCGGTCGAGGTGCACGGCATCCCACACATGCGCGTCGAGGGCTGGGACCGCGACCTGCTGCGGCTCAACGAGATCTCCATCCGCGGGCCGCGCACGTTGGTCTTCAGCTCCTACGCGATCAGACGACTGTCCGGGACGGTCGAGGACCAGCTCCGCCGCATGACCGCCGGCTGACGCAAGGATCGCCCCACCGTCAGTCGCGACCGCGCAGGCTGCACATGAGGGCGTCCATCGCATCGTCCTCGGGCGCGGCGAGCGGCAAGGGGGCCTGGTCGGGCCGCGCACGGAGGCCGTCGACGAACAGCGCGAAGTAACGCCGCCAGAGCTCGGGGTGGCCCGGAGTGGTCATCGAGCTGATGACCATCACGTTGATGCCGATGTCGGTGGTCGACACGTCGCCGCGCAGCGTCCCGTCGCGCTGCGCCCGCACGACCAGGCCCTCGATCGCGGGACGGAACCGTTCGCGTCCCATCGCCCGGTGCTCCTCTTCGGAGATCGAGCGCACGAGCACCTCCTTGAGCCCACGGTCGGCCACCTGGCGCTCGATCGCCCGCTCGAGGAACCAGACGAGCCCGTCCCACGAGTCCGGACGCTCCGCAGCCTGCTCCGCCAGGTCGATGACCTCGGCGATCTGCGACTCGAACAGCGCCTGGATCAGCCCGGCACGCTCGGGGAACCGGCGGTAGACCGTACCGACGCCGATGCCTGCGCGGCGGGCGATCTCGTCGTAGCCGGCCTCGAGACCCTGCTCGGCGAAGACCTGGGCCGCGGTGCAGAGGATCAGCTCGCGGTTGCGGACGGCGTCGGCGCGCAGGGGGCGGGCCAGCTCGCAGGGGTCCACGTCGGTCGACATGCCGCCACGGTACAGGAACGGAGAGCACTCTCCGGTTTGTGCGGCACATCACAGGCGATCCGGAGCTCGCTCTCCAGTTGCGGGTCTATGGTGAAACGGAGCACTTTCTCCACTTCGCCGTCGACCGAGGGACATCCGCACGTGACCACGTACAACGGACGGTTGACGCGTCCGGCCGCCACGATCGTCGCGGTGGCACCCGGCCTGCGCGAGATCGCGACCCTGACGGTCCTGTGGTTCACGTACGCCTTCAGCCGGGTCGCCGCCAACGACGACCTGGCCGCCGCCCGCGATCGCGCCGGCGACGTGCTGGGCGTCGAGCGCTTCCTGCACATCGACATCGAGTCGTGGCTCAACCACGCGGTGACGCCGATCTCGCAGATCGCCGTGCCGATGTCGTTCTGGTACGCCTCGCTGCACTACCTCGTGACGCCGGCGGTGCTGGTGTTCCTGTTCGTGCGGCACCGCGCCGACTACTCCCGAGCACGCAATGCGATCGTCATCGGCTCGGCGATCGGGCTGGCCTGCTACGTGCTGTGGCCGGCCGCTCCGCCGCGCCTCATGCCGGGCGGGGCGTACCTCGACACGCTCGTCACCACGTCGGACATCGGCTGGTGGAGCGGGCAGACCTCGCTGCCGGGCGGCCTCGGGCAGATGGCCAACGAGCTGGCGGCGATGCCGTCGCTGCACGTCGGCTGGACCGTCTGGGTCGCCTGGGCCCTGTGGCGCCACGTGGGCATGACGGGCCGGGCCCTCAGCGTGCTCTACGCGCTCGGCACCACCGCGGTCGTCGTGGGCACCGGCAACCACTGGGTGCTGGACGCCGTCGCAGGAGCCGCCGTCATCGCCGCCGGCATCGCGATCTCCGGACGCATCGACCAGCGAGCACGGCCCGGGTCGTGATTGCCCTGCTGCTGGGCTTCGCCTTCGCGCTCGCCGAGTCGGGCCTCGGACTGGGTGCCGTCGTGCCCGGCGAGGTCGCCATCTCGGGGCTGGCGGCGAGCGTCCACGGGCTGGTACCCACGCTCGCGCTCGGGCTAGCGGTCATGCTCGGAGCGGTCGCCGGCGACCACGTGGGACTCATGATCGGCCGACTCGGCGGCGGACGGTTGCGCGAGTCGCGCCTCACCGCCCGTGCCGGCGTCGACCGGTGGGACCGGGCCGCCGACCTCGTGCAACGCCACGGCTTCTGGGCCGTCCTGGCCAGCCGCATGCTGCCCTTCGTTCGCACCGTCATGCCGGTCGTGGCCGGTGCCGCCGGGCTGCGGTACCGCTCGTTCGTGGCGGCGTCCCTGATCGGCGGGGCCGCCTGGTCCGCGCTCTGGGTCGGTGCCGGGGCCGGCATCGGTGCCAGCGGCGCTCTCGGCCACCCGTGGCTGCTGGGGGCCATCGCGGTCATGGCACTGCTGACCGTGACCGTCCGAACGATCGTGCGTCGTCGCCGGGCCAGGGCGTCACTGCCCCCGGAGCGCGCGCTGCACGGCGGCGGCCACCTGGTCGGGTGCTGAGCCCGTCCGCACGATAACGACGGTCGTCTCACCCGCGTCCTGGGGCACCCGCTCCAGCACGACCGACATCGCGTGCCCGAAGGCGTCCTCGGGGTCGTCGACCTCGCCGCGCAGCCAGCGCCGCAGCACGTGGTTGTGGGCAGTCACGACCGCCGATGCCAGCAGCTCCGCGCGCAGCACCGCGTCGGGGTCGCCGTCTGCCCAGCCGGACAGGGCCCGCGCGAACAGGCTCTGGTACTGACGGATGCTGGCGATCTCGCGCGTCTTGAGCACCGGCACCGACGAGATCAGCCGGTAGCGGATGCGGGCCCGGTCGCCCTCGCCCACGTAGTAGCGCAGCACCAGACGCGCGGCCTCCGTGACGGCGGCGTCGCGGGAGTCGGCGTCTCCGGCATCGAGGCGCGCGGCGATGCGGGCCAACAAGTCGTCATGCTCGGGAAAGATCACCGACTCCTTCGAGCCGAAGTGCCGGAAGAACGTCGTCCGACCCACACCAGCCGCGCGGGCGATGTCGTCGACCGTCGTCTCGTCGAAACCGCGGACGTCGAACAGGTCGAAGGCTGCAGCCACCAGTCGGTCGCGCGCGGACGCCGGGACGGTGGACATGCGCCGAGGCTACTTGTTGGTATCCAGTGTGGCGAGTACGGTACTGAGTACCAATACTTTGACGTCCAACGAATATGGCGTCGGCACCAGTGGCACGGATGAGGGAGCGGACATGAGCGGCATCGAGCAGGTCGGAGTCATCGGCGGAGGGCTGATGGGCTCGGGCATCATCGAGGTCGCCGCGCGCGCCGGCCTCGACGTCATCGGCATCGAGATCAGCGACGACGCGGCCAAGGCGGCGCAGCAGCGGGTCGAGGGCTCGCTGCGCAAGGCGGAGTCACGCGGCAAGATCGAGTCGTCCGAGGTCGACGCCGTGCTGGGACGCATCCGGTTCGAGACCGACCTCGAGACCCTGGCCGACCGCGACCTCGTCGTCGAGGCCGCCAGCGAGGACGAGCAGATCAAGCTCGAGCTGTTCCGCACCCTCGGACAGATCCTGAGCAAGGACGACGCGATCCTCGCGTCCAACACCTCGTCCATCCCGATCGTCAAGCTCGGTGCCGTCTCTGGCCGCGCCAACCACGTCATGGGCGTGCACTTCTTCAACCCCGCACCGGTCATGCAGCTCGTCGAGCTCATCCCGTCGCTGACGACGTCGGCCGAGACGCTCGACCGCATGCGCGGCTGGGTCACCGACACCCTGGGCAAGAAGCCCATCGACGCGACCGACCGCGCAGGGTTCGTCGTCAACAGCCTGCTCGTGCCCTACCTGCTCAGCGCGATCCGCATGTACGAGGCCGGCTACGCCTCGGCCGCCGACATCGACCGCGGCATGGTGCTGGGCTGCGGCCACCCCATGGGTCCGCTCGCGCTGTCCGACCTGATCGGCCTCGACACCATCAAGGCGATCGGCACCTCGATGTACGACGAGTTCAAGGAGCCCCTCTACTCGCCCCCGCCGCTGCTCGACCGCATGGTCGACGCGGGCCTCTTGGGCAAGAAGTCCGGCCAGGGCTTCTACGGATACGACGGAAAGTGACCCGCTGATGAGTGAAGACATGTTCGTGCTCTCCGAGGAGCACCAGGCCATCCGCGAGGCCGTCAGGGCCGTCGCCGAGAACAAGATCGCGCCCTACGCGGCCGAGGTCGACGCGCAGGCACGGTTCCCGCAGGAAGCGGCCGATGCGCTGTTGGCCTCGGACTTCCACGCGCCGCACGTCCCGGAGCAGTACGGCGGTGCCGGTGCCGACGCGCTCGCGACCGTCTTGGTCATCGAGGAGGTCGCCCGTGTGGACGTCTCCGCGTCGCTGATCCCGGCCGTCAACAAGCTCGGCTCGCTGCCCGTCCAGATCGGCGGCAACGAGGAGATCAAGGCCAAGTACCTCGGCAAGCTGGCCCGCGGCGAGGGCGGCTTCTCGTACTGCCTCTCGGAGCCCGACGCCGGTTCGGACGCCGCCAACCAGAAGACACGCGCCGTGCGCGACGGAGACGACTGGGTGCTCAACGGCGTCAAGCGCTGGATCACCAACGCCGGCGTCTCGGAGTACTACACCGTGCTCGCGCAGACCGATCCCGAGAAGCGCTCGAAGGGCATCACGGCGTTCGTCGTCGAGAAGTCGGACGAGGGCGTCTCGTTCGGTGCCCCCGAGAAGAAGCTCGGCATCAAGGGATCGCCGACGCGCGAGGTGTACCTCGACAACGTCCGCATCCCCGGCGACCGCATCATCGGCGAGGTCGGCGAGGGCTTCTCGATCGCGATGAAGACCCTCGACCACACGCGCGTCACGATCGCGGCCCAGGCCGTCGGCGTGGCGCAGGGTGCGCTCGACTACGCGCTCGGCTACATCCAGGAGCGCAAGCAGTTCGGCCACGCGATCAGCGACTTCCAGGGCCTGCAGTTCATGGTCGCCGACATGGGCATGAAGATCGAGGCCGCCCGCCAGCTGACGTACGCCGCCGCCGGACGCTCCGAGCGCGGCGACAAGGACCTTACCTTCTTCGGTGCCGCGGCCAAGGCCTTCGCGTCCGACACCGCGATGCAGGTGACGACCGATGCCGTCCAGCTGCTCGGCGGCTACGGATTCACGTCCGACTACCCGCTCGAGCGGATGATGCGCGACGCCAAGATCACGCAGATCTACGAGGGCACCAACCAGGTGCAGCGGGTCGTGATGGCACGGCAGCTGCTGGCCGGCATCCAGTCGAACCTGTAGGGCTGCCTCAGCCCACACGACGGCCGCCGTCGAGCCTGATGACCAGGTCGGCGGCGGCGATCGAGACCTCGTCGTGGGTCACGCAGGCGACCGCCGCGCCATCGCTCGCAGCGGTGGCCAGCAGGAGTCGGGTCTGCTCCCTGCTGGCCGCGTCGAGCCCCGCGGCGGGCTCGTCGAGCAGGAACACGCGAGCCTGCCGGACGATCCCCTGCGCGAGCAGGACGCGCTGGCGCTGACCTCCCGAGAGCCGTGCGAACGGTCTCGACGCCAGATCGGCCAGACCGACCCGGTCGAGCGCCTCCTCGACCCGCGACTGCCTCGCCGCCCGTCCGGGGCGATCACGACGGGAGACTCGGGTGCTCCAGGTGCCCATCGTCACGACGTCGCGGACCGTCACCGGCAGCGAGTCGGGCACGGCGGGTCGCTGGACGACGAGCGCGACGTCCTCGCCGCAGTCGACCGTGCCGCCCTGCAGCGTCAGGACGCCCGCGAGCAGCTCGACCAGCGTCGACTTGCCGGCACCGTTGGGGCCAGCGATGGCGGTGACGGCTCCCCAGGGCAGGTCGAGGTCGACGTCGTGCAGCACGGCGGTGTCGCCGAACGAGAAGTGCAGGCCTCGGGCGCGCAGCGCCGCATGTCGGGTCATGGCGGCCACGCTACCCGATTTGATAATGATTCCCGATTTCATATACGTTCCTCGGCGTGCACTGGCTCACCGATCCCTTCTCCGCCGACTTCGTGCTGCGCGCACTGCTCGGCGGCGGCCTCGCGGCCGTCATCTGCGGCGTCGTCGGCACGTGGGTCGTCATCCGCGGCATGGCCTTCCTGGGCGAGGCGATCGGACACGGGATGCTGCCGGGAGTCGCTCTCGCCACCGTCGTCGGGGCACCCGTGATGCTCGGCGGAGCCGTCAGCGCCATCGCGATGAGCGCGCTGGTCGGCGTGCTGCAGCGGCGTGGCCGGTTGTCGTACGACACCAGCATCGGGCTGCTGTTCGTCGCGATGCTGTCGCTCGGCGTGATCATCGTGTCGCACTCGCGCAGCTACGCGACCGACGCGACCGCGATCCTGTTCGGCGACGTCCTCGCGATCGACCGGGCCGACCTCGCGGCGCTGCTGGTGGCCGCCCTCGTCGCTGTCGTCGTGACCGCCGCACTGCACCGGTCGTTCGTCGCAGCGGCGTTCGACACCCGCATCGCCACGACGCTCGGCCTCCGACCGCGGCTCGCCCAGCTCGCGCTGGTCGCCCTCGTGACCCTGGCCGTCGTCGCCTCGTACCAGGCCGTGGGGTCGCTGCTGGTCGTCGGACTGCTGCTCGCGCCGTCGGTCGCTGCTGGGCCCTGGACGACCAGCATCCCCGCCCGCATGGCCGTCGCGGTCGGCTTCGGCTGGCTCGCCGTGCTGATCGGGCTGCTGTGCTCGTGGCACGCCGACACCGCCGCGGGAGCATCCATCGCCGCAGCCGCGATCGCTCTGGCCGGCCTCTCCTCCCTCGCCGCGCAAGCCCTGTCCACCGCCACCCCCGGAAGGCGCTCATGAAGCCCCGATCCCGCCACCCCCGCACCGTCGGTCTGTTGCTGCCCACGGCGCTCGTC
The DNA here is from genome assembly GCF_017876595.1 of Aeromicrobium fastidiosum. Lineage (NCBI taxonomy): Bacteria > Bacillati > Actinomycetota > Actinomycetes > Propionibacteriales > Nocardioidaceae > Aeromicrobium > Aeromicrobium fastidiosum. The sequence goes on from NZ_JAGIOG010000001.1 coordinate 724,011, forward strand.
CTGCTGGCAGCCTGCTCCAACGCCCCCGCATCGGACCAGCGGTCCCGTGACGCCGGCGCTGACGACCACGGCGCGATCACGGGTGCCGCCGAGGTCGCCGAGCCGCAGCTGCACCTCGTGTCGGTCGACGAGACTGGCGCGACCTCGATGCTCGACCTGCTGACCGACGAGGCGACCGACCTCGACGCCGTCCGGCCGGCTGAGTCCGTCACCAGCGACGGACGCTACGTGTTCTCGGCCGACGAGACCGGCGTCGATGTCGTCGACAGCGGGGTCTGGACGTGGGACCACACCGATCACTTCCACTACTACCGGGCCCAGCCGAGCACCGTCGGACGGATCGCGGGCCGCGGCACCGCCACGGTCTCGACCGGCATGCTGTCGACCGCCGGCAGCACCGGGGTCTTCTTCCCGGGCTCGGGCGAGGCGGTGCTGCTCGACAACGCCGCGCTGAGCCGCGGACGGGCGAAGGAGACGTTCAGGCTCGACGTCGGCCCGCACGAGGGACTCGTCGCCCCGCTCGGCGACGGGGCCGTCGTGAGCGAGCCCGGCGGTCGCCTGCGCGTCGTCGACGCACAGGGCGAACAGATCGGCGGCACCGAGTGCATCGCAGCGTCCGGCACCATCACGACCCGCGTGGGTCTCGTGGTCGGCTGCGCCGACGGGGCCGAGCTGCTGACGCTCGACGGCGACGAGCCCGTGATCGAGCGCATCCCCTATCCGGACGGCGCCGCCGCACCTGCCACGTCGTTCTCCGCACGCAAGGGACGTCCGACGGTCGCCGGCCTGGGCGACGGCTCGGGCATCTGGCTCCTCGACACCCGTGAGCGCTCGTGGCAGTGGATCCAGACGGACACTCCGGTCGTCGCCGCGTCCGCCGTGGACGACGCCGACACGCACGTCGTCGCGCTGGGCGAGGACGGCACGGTGCAGGTCTACGACGGGACGTCGGGCGAGCAGCTGTCCAGCACCGACTCAGTCCTGGCGTCCACGCTGGCCGACCCGGACCTCGCGCCCGGCGTGACCCTGACGGTCGATGCGCAGCGGGCGTACGTCAACGCCGCGGCGGACGGCGTGGTCCACGAGATCGACTACGCCGACGGGGCGCGGGTCGCACGATCGCTGCGCACGCCGACCCGGCCGGTCCACGTCGCGGAGACCGGACGATGAGGCGCGCCGCCCTGGCAGCCATCGCCATGGCCTTGACGCTCGGAGCGTGCTCGGCGACGAGCGGCTCCGACCGCCCGCTCGTCGTGGTGACGACCAACATCCTCGGTGACGTCGTCGAGCAGGTGCTGGGCGACCAAGCCGACGTCACGGTGCTGATGCCGCCCGACTCCGACCCCCACTCGTCGGAGATCTCGGCCAAGCAGGCCGCCATGATGGGCGACGCCGACCTCATCGTCTCCAACGGCCTCGGGCTCGAAGAGGGGCTGCAGCAGCACCTCGACCGCGCCGAAGAGGCCGGCGCGCCGGTGCTGGTGGCCGGCGACCACGTCGACGTCGTCCCCTACGCGGCGGGCGACGCCGAAGGCGCGGACGATCCGCACTTCTGGACCGATCCGGCCACGATGGTCGACGTCGTCGACGCACTCGAGGAGAGGGCCGCCGAGGTCGACGGCATCGACGCCGCCCGCCTGGAGCGCGACGCCACCGCCTACCGCGCCGAGCTCACCGCGCTCGACACCCAGATGACCGCAGCCTTCGCCGCGATCCCGCCCGAGCGTCGCGCGCTGGTGACCAACCACCACGTCTTCGGCTACCTCGCGCACCGCTACGACTTCCGCGTCGTGGGGGCCGTCATCCCCGGCGGCACGACCTTGGCGGCCCCCAGCGCTGCCGACCTGCGCGACCTCAGCGAGGCCGTCTCGACAGCAGGCGTGTCGACGATCTTCGCCGAGTCCTCGCAACCCGACCGGCTCGTCCAGGTGCTGGCCGACGAGGCCCGCATCGACGTCGACGTCGTCGAGCTCTTCACCGAGTCGCTGACCGAGAAGGACGGCGGCGCCGAGACGTACCTGCAGATGATGCGCGCCAACACCCAGCGCATCGCCGCCGGCCTCACCCGCTGAACCACGCACCGCCACAGAACACCCACCAGAAAGAGGTCACCCATGATCCGACACACCCACCGACGCAGGGGGCTCACCGCCGCCACGGCACTGACGGGCATCGCCCTCGTCCTCACCGGCTGCTCCTCCGGACCTGACGAGAAGTCGGCGAAGAAGCAGGACGGGCCCGCCAGTGCCACTGGACGCCTCGCCGTCTCGACGCCCGGCGGCATCAGCGTCCTCGATGCCGAGACCCTCAAGGTCGTCGACCAGTTCACGACCGAGCAGTTCACGCGCCTCAATGCGGCCGGCGACGGCCAGCACGTCTTCGTCACGACGTCGAAGGGCTTCCAGCTGCTCGACACCGCGACACCGAAGCTCACCGACACCGTCGTCCCCGCCACGACGGCTGGACACGTCGTCCGTCACGCCGACAAGACCGTGCTGTTCGACGACGGCACCGGCACGACCTCGATCTTCGACACGGCCGACCTGACCGAGCCCACCAGCACCTACACCGCCCCGGCAGCCCACCACGGCGTGTCGATCGTCCTGGAGGACGGCACGCTCCTGACGACCGTCGGCGACGAGACCTCGCGTTCGGGAGCCACGGCGATGACCAAGAGCGGCGACGACTGGACCGAGACCACGTCCACCGACCAGTGCCCCGGCATCCACGGCGAGGGCACCGCCAAGGACGAGGCCGTCGTCTTCGGCTGCGAGGACGGTGCCCTGCTCTACTCAGGCGGCGCGTTCGAGAAGCTCGACGCACCCGACGAGTTCGGCCGCATGGGCAACGCCTACGTCTCCGAGACCAGCCCGATCGTCGTCGGCGACTACAAGACCGACCCCGACGCCGAGGGCTACCTCCTCAACGCCGTGACGCTGATCGACACGGCGAACAAGACGCTCGAGGTCGTCGACCTGCCGGACGACGTCCAGTACACGTTCCGCGACGTGGCCCGCGGTCCCGGCGACCGCGCGTACATCCTGTCGACCGACGGCAACATCCACGTCCTCGAGCCGACGACCGGCGAGCTCGTCGACGAGATCCCCGTGGTCGAGCCCTGGGAGGGTCCCGTGGAGTGGCAGGACGCCCACCCGGCGATCACGGTCGACGGCGACGTCGCCTATGTCACCGAGCCCGCCACGAGGTCGGTGCACGCCGTCGACCTGACGACGGGCACGATCACCGCCACGACCACGCTCGACGCCGCACCCAACGAGATCGCTATCGCGTTGGGCTGACCGTCCACCGCAGGTGGGACCTGTAGGTCTGCCCCGGTCGGAGCACCGCCGACGGCCACTCGGGATGGTTCGGCGAGTCGGGGAACAGCTGCGGCTCGAGGGCCACGCCGTCGCCCTGTCGCAGCAGGACGCCCGAGGTCGAGCGGTGCCGGCCGTCGAGGGAGTTGGCGGTGTAGACCTGCAGCCCCGGCTGGTCGGTCGCCAGGTCGAGGCGCGTCGCGGTTGCGGCGCACTCGAGCTGCGCGACCGACCGCATGCCCTCGCCGCCGAGCACGAAGTTGTGGTCGATGCCCGCCGCCGCCTCGATCTGCGGGTGGGACGCTCTCACAACGGCGCCGAGCCTGGCGGGCGATCGCAGGTCGAACGGCGTGCCGTCGACCGGGGCATGCGCCCCGAGCGGGATGCCGGTGTCGTCGACCGGGGTGTACTCCTGCGCCGCGACCGTCAGCTCGTGGTCGTCGACGACACCCGACCCCTCGCCGGCGAGGTTGAAGTAGGCGTGGTTCGTCATGTTGACGACGGTGGGCGCGGAGGTCGTGGCCGTCATGACGACGTCGACCGCGTCGTCGCGCACCGTGAACGTCACCGATGCGCGCACCTCGCCCGGGAAGCCTTGGTCGCCCGCGGGGCTGGTCAGCGTCATCTCGACCAACATCTCGTCGTGCCGCGCGATCGTCCAGGTGCGGCGGTCGAAGCCGTCCGGTCCGCCGTGCAGGTGGTTGCCGCGGTCGTGCGTGCCCACCGTCACGGGATCGCCGTCGAGCTCGAAGCGTCCGGCGGCGATGCGGTTGGCGTAGCGCCCGATCGTGCCGCCGAGGTAGGCCGTGGACGCGAGGTACTCCTCGGGCGTCGGGTGCCCCAGGACGATGTTGCGTCGCACCCCGTCACCGCCCGTCACGAGCAGTCGGTGCACCGTGGCACCCAGGTCGAGGAGCTGCAGCTCGATGCCGGGTGCGCGGCCGATGGTCAGGACGGTCATGGGTGCGAGTCTCCCCCATGCGCTGCACGCCGGGCAGACTGGTCGGGTGCCCCGCGACGACGCCCCGCTGCTGGTGACCGGCCCCGACCACGACAGACGGTCCGCGGCGGCCGACCTGGCCCTCCCCGCGGTCCTGCTGCGCGCCGCTAGCAGCACGTGGTCGGAGCTGGTGCACGTCCAGGTCGCCGGTGGGCCCACCGTCGCGTTCACCCGACGCGACCTGCGGTCGCCCGGCATCGCGCGAGCCACGGCGGTCGCACGGGCCGCGGGCTTCGAGACCGTCGTCCGCTCGCCGGGTGGCCGCATGGTCGCCTACGACGACGGTGCCGTCGTCGTCGACCATCTCACGCGCACGGCCGACCGCCACGGCACCTTCGAGCGCAATGCCGAGCAGCACGCCGCCGTGCTGCGCTCGCTGGGCGACGTCGACGCGCGAGTCGGCGAGGTGCCCGGTGAGTACTGTCCCGGCGAGTTCAGCGTCAACGTGGGCGGACGGGTCAAGGTCGTCGGCTCGGCCCAGCGCATCACCGGCACGGGGGCGCTGTTCAGCACCGTCGTGCAGGTCGTCGTCGACGACCACGTGCGCGAGGTGATCAGGGACGTCTCGGCGGCCCTCGGCTACGAGCTGCGCGAGTCGACGATCGCGGGGCTCGCCGACGTCGCGCCCGGCGTCACGCCGCAGCAGGTCGCCACCGCCCTGGCCGACGACTACCGGCGACGGCTCGATGGGGTCGACACCGAGCACGACCCGGCCGCCCTGGCCCATGCAGCCGCCGCGGCCTCCGAGCCCGTCACCGACCTGCCCCTCGACGTCGACGCGTGGGCCCGCGCGCATCCACTCGCCTAGGCTCGACCCGTGACGACGTCGCCCTCTGGCTGGGCGGGTCGACCGACCACGACGACTTCAGGCAGCGGTTCACCGATCCGGGCGACGGCCTGACCCTGCTGGCGGTGCTGCGCGGCGGCGATCTCGTGGGCGACCTGATGCTCCGCGTCGAGGACGCCTGGGGACAGCACGGAGTCACCGACCTGGCCAGGGCGACGGTCGGCGTGCTGGGCTGGGTCATGCATCCCGACGCCACGGGCCGAGGCCTCGCCACGGAGGCCGTGGGCGAGCTCCTGCGCCACGCGTTCGAGGATCGCGGACTGCGCCGCGTCATCGCCGAGTGCTTCGCCGACAACCAGCCGTCGTGGCGGCTGATGGAATGGCTCGGCTGGCAGGACGAGTACGTCTACGCCCTGCTCGCCGAGGAGTGGCGCGACCGTCAGGCAGCGCCGAACGTCGACGCGTCGATCACGAAGCGGTAGCGCACGTCGGAGGCGAGCACGCGCTCGTACGCCTCGTTGATCTGCTCGGCACCGATGACCTCGACCTCGGAGCCGATGCCGTGCTCGCCGCAGAAGTCGAGCATCTCCTGCGTCTCGGCGATGCCGCCGATCATCGACCCGGCGACCGACTTGCGTCCCTGGATCAGCGACATCGCGTTGATCTTGATGGGCTTGGGCGGGGCACCGACGTTGACGAGCGTGCCGCCGACCGCGAGCAGGCCGAGGTAGTCGTTGAAGTCGACCGAGGCGCTGACGGTGTTGACGATGAGGTCGAAGCGCGACGCGAGCTGCTCGAACGTGTCGGGGTCGCTCGTCGCGAAGTAGCTGTCGGCACCGAGCCGCAGACCGTCCTCCTGCTTCTTCAGCGACTGCGACAGCACCGTGACCTCGGCACCCAGGGCGTGGGCGATCTTGACCGCCATGTGGCCGAGTCCGCCGAGACCGACGACCGCGACCTTCTTGCCCGGTCCGGCACCCCAGTGCTGCAGCGGCGAGTAGGTCGTGATGCCGGCGCAGAGCAGGGGCGCGGCGGCGGCCGGGTCGATGCCATCGGGCACCGACAGCACGTAGTCGGCGTCGACGACGACGTGCGTCGAGTAGCCACCCTGCGTGACGGTGCCGTCGCGGTCGGTCGCGCCGTACGTGCCGACCATGCCCTTGACGCAGAACTGCTCGTCGCCGCCGGTGCAGCTGGCGCACTCGCCGCACGAGTTGACCATGCAGCCGACGCCGACGAGGTCGCCGACGGCGTGACGGGTGACGTCCGAGCCGATCTCGGTGACGGTGCCGACGATCTCGTGTCCGGGGGCCAGCGGGTACTGCTGCGGGCCCCAGTCGCCCTGCACGGTGTGGATGTCGGAGTGGCAGATGCCGGCGAACGCGATCTCGATCAGGACGTCGTTGGTGCCGACGTCACGGCGCTCGATCGTGGTGGGGGCGAGGGGCTCGCCGGCGGCGGGGGCGGCGTAGGCGTTGACGCGCATGGAGGTCGTCCTTCGGAGTCGGGGGGCGGACGCGGTGGCATCCACCCTCCATCGAACACCGGGCACCCTCAGCCCGCAGGGTGGACGGCCGCGACATGGGTCACGCTCGCCGCGTCGAGAATCTACTGAACGGAGAATTCGGCCGTCACATTCTCCAAAGTGTAGAATTTGAGTAGTTTTACGTCCATCCTCCGTTGGGTAATAGAGATTTTTTGGAGAATTCGATGGCCCATTCGCCCACCAACGTGTCGATCGCCGTCGTCGCTCGGCGACTCGGCGTCTCCGTGAGCCAGGTCCGCGCGCTGGCCGACGCCGGGGTGCTGCCATCCAGCCGCACGACAGGCGGCCACCGGCGCTTCGACCTCGATGCCGCGCTGGACGCGTGGGCGCGCCACTACGGGAGGCGTCCTCCTGCGGCGCACTCCGTCGCCCACCGGCCGGACGCCACCGGAATCGTCGTGGTCGATCGCGCCGACCCCCTCGACGGCCTGGAGGAGTCGCAGGTCTGGCGCGAGATCGCCGGTGACCTTCACATCGACGACCGCCCTCTGGCCAGGGCGGTGTCGCGGTACGCGTTCACCGAGATGCTCAACAACGCCATCGACCACTCATCGGGCTCTACCGCGCGGGTGAAGGGGTGGTCGGACGGCGATCAACTGATGCTGGAGATCGCCGACGACGGCGTGGGCATCTTCGACCACCTGGCCCTCGCCAAGGGGCTCCCCGACAGCTTCGCCGCCATCGCCGAGCTGACCAAGGGCAGGCAGACGACCGCCCCCGAGGCACACACCGGCGAGGGCATCTTCTTCACGTCGAAGGCGGTGCGTTCGTTCACGCTCGAGGCGAATGGGATCTCCTGGATCGTCGACAACGACCGGGACGATCACGCGGTGGGACTGTCACCCGTGACCACCGGGACGTCGGTCCGGCTCGTCATCCACCGCGCCACGACGCTCGACCTGGGCAGCCTCTTCCGCGACTACAGCGACGACCACGAGTTCACCCGCACCAGCCCCGTCATCAAGCTCTTCGGCATCGGTGTCGACTTCGTCAGCCGCAGCGAGGCCAAGCGACTGCTCGCCGGGCTGGAGAGGTTCACCGAGGTCGAGCTGGACTTCGCGGGTGTCGTCTCGGTCGGTCAGGGGTTCGTCGACGAGGTGTTCCGAGTCTGGCCACAGAGCAATCCCGGCACGGCCCTGACACCCACGCACATGAACGACGCCGTCGCCTTCATGGTCACCCGCGGCCTGCCGCGCGCACCTCGCGGGGCGTGACTCCCCACCACCGACGGCACGCCCGGCTGAGCACGGCCTGCTCCGAGAACCCCAGCAGGCCGGCCACCTGGCTGAGCGGCAGGTCGGTCGTCACGAGGTAGCGGCGGGCGGCGGACCGGCGGACGTCGTCGAGCACCGCCGCAAACGTCGTCCCCTCGTCGGCGAGCCGGCGCTGCAGGGTGCGCGGCTGCAGGTCGAGCAGCCGGGCCACGTCGCCGATGCCGGGCGCTCCGGTGCCGAGCAGCTGCTGCAGGGCTCCCTGCGTCCGCGAGGTCAGCAGCACGTCGCCGGCCGGCGACTGGCGGGCGAGGAAGTCGAGAGCCATCCGGCGCACCGACTCGTCGTGCACCGCCAGCGGCGTGGCACCGAGGCTCGACGGCAGCCGCAGCAGGGCCGCGGGGCGTCCGAACCGCACGGGCACGCCGAAGAAGTCCTCGTAGACCTGTCGCGGGGCCAGCGGCTGGTGGGGCAGGTCGACGGTGCGCAGGCCGTACGATCCGCCGACCAGCGAGACGATCGCACGGTGCAGCGAGCCGAGGCTGACGTCGGTGCCCTGGCGCGGCGGGCTGATGCCGTCGGGAGTGACGTCGTACCTCAGCGCCTCGACGCCACGGACGCCGTCGGGGTCGGGCTGCAGCCAGATGCGCATGCCGGGCGCGTGGACGAACAGGTAGCGCGACGTGGCCTCCAGCGCCTCGCCGACCGACGGCGCGTTGCGGATCGCCAGGGCGAGCGGCCCGAGGAGCGAGAGGTCCTGCTTCGCCGCGACCCGGAGCCCCAGGTCGGGACACGCGAGCTCGGCGGCCGCCACCTCCAGCACCCGGGCCATCGCGACGTCCTCGACCAGCACGTCGTCGGCATCGAGTGCGGTGACGTCGAGCTGCGCGCGGCGGGCGATCGCGACGGGGTCGCCGCCGAGCTCGCGGACGACCTCGCGGAAGCCACGGATGCCGGCGGAACGGATGACGGGCATGCCCTCAGGATGTCAGCGATTCACCAGGCCGCGCCCTGCGGCAGGACGGACAGGCGGACGACCGAACGCGTCGAGCACCGCAGCGTCTGGGTGCTCGCCCGGGTCTCGGTGGCCGACCAGGCCGGTTCGCCGGTCCCGGGGTTGGGCTGGAACACGGGGTACTCGCTGCTGGCGACCTGGAGGCGGAGCGCGTGTCCTGCCGTGAGCCGGTAGGCCACGTGACCGAGATCGATCGTCGCCTCGACGTCGCCGCCGTCGGTGTCGACCTGGCCGTCGCCCCACGCCACGACGTGGGCCGCGCCGTCCGGGTCGACGTCGAGCACCTTGACGACCAGGTCGGTCGTCGGAGCCGTCGAGCCGACCGTGAGGGTCACCTCGACGGGCCCGACGAGGTCAAGTGGCCCGTTGACCGCGTCCGCCGTGAAGGTCAGGACGTCGGGACGCGCATTGACGGCGGACTCGTCCGGGTACTCGAACAGTGTCGCGAACGGGTTGAGCACGCTGGCGGGGACGAGGTCATCGGGGTCGTGCACCCACGTGACGGCTGAGTCGGCCAGCGGCTCGGGCTCGAGTCGTCCCCCGTCCGCCCCGCTCGTGGCGCGGCCCGCGTCGGCGATGAACAGCTCCTTCGCCACGGTGCCGGCCGGAGGCCACACGCCGCTCGAGCGGAGCTCCAGCGGATCATCGCCGTGGCCGAGGTGCCACTGGACGCGGGCGAGCGACGAGACCGGTCGCACCTCACGGACGAAGACGTCGAAGAAGTCGGCCGCCGGGGTGACGTACTTGGCGAGGTGCCTGGCCAAGGCGTCTTCGTCGACGCCGTGGTCGTCCTCGGGGGCGACGGGAGCGTCCGGCAACCGGTATCCCTCGTGGTCGGTCGAGTCGACCCACAGGTACTGCAGTGGTGCCCAGGCCGGCCTGCCCGACAGCTCGACGTAGTCGCCCATCGACTGGTCCTTGAGGTTGTCGAACCAGCCGGCGACGTGGAGGACGGGCAGCGGCCTGGTGTCGAAGGGGTGCGGGCCGGGAAACACCCGCAGACCGGTCGCGGGCGGGGCGATCGTGTCGAGGAACGACGACCGCGCGCCGATCGCGGCGAAGGCGTCGTCGAAGATCGCGCTGACGGGCCGCCGGTCGAGGTCGAGAGCGAAGTCGTAGCGGTCGTTGTCGACCCAGTTGTGCGCGAGGTACAGGGGTTCCCACATCGTCGGCAGGCGCCTCGACCGGCCGTCTCTGCTGCCGGCGTGGCCGGCGAGATCGCCGAGGTTCGCGCCCGTCACGCGCGGGACGATCGCGCGCAGGGCCGGGTGCTGGCTCGCGACGGCGGCCCACTGCGTGAAGCCGTAGTACGAGTCGCCGAACATCGCGACCGTGCCGTCGCTCCACCCCTGACGGACGATCCAGTCGATCGTGTCGTACCCGTCGCGCGTCTCGTTCAGGAACGCGACGGTCTCGCCCTCGGACCGGAACTTGCCACGGACGTCCTGCACCGCGACGGCGTAGCCGCGGGCGTTGAACATCGGTGCCACGGTCGTGAAGAAGACGTAGCGGCTGCTCTTGTCGTAGGGCAGGCGCACCAGGACCGTGGGGCCGGCGTCCCACCCCTCGGGCAGGTAGACGTCGGTGGCGAGTCGCACGCCGTCGCGCATGCGGACCAGGTGCTCCTGGGCACCCGGCGACGGACCCTCGTCGGTGATGCGGACGAAGTCGGTGACCACTCAGCTGCTCCTCGTGTCGACGTCGTTCAGGCCCGACCGAGCTCCTGCTCGATGCGGCGGCGGTTCTGGGCGATGACGGTCGGGTCCCACCCGGGACGGGGGATGGACTCCACCAGCAGCCGCGTGTACGGGTGCTGCGGATTGGTCAGCACCTCGCCGCACGCATTGCGCTCCACCACGAGGCCCCGGTACATCACGATGAGCTCGTCGCACACCTCGCGGATGACCGCGAGGTCGTGGCTGACGAACACGTAGGCGACACCGCGCTCGCGCCGGATCTGGTTGAGCAGGGTCAGGATCTGCGCCTGCACCGAGACGTCGAGGGCCGACGTCGCCTCGTCCAGCACCAGCACCTCCGGCTCGACGGCCAGCGCACGGGCGATCGCGATGCGCTGCCGCTGACCGCCCGAGAGCTCGCGCGGCAGGGCGTTGGCCTCGCGGGTGCCGAGGTTGACGCTGTCGAGCAGCTCGTCGACGCGGGGGCGGCGGGACGCCTTGGACCCCCCGAAGTGGAGCTTGAGGACGTTGTCGAGCGCCGCGGCGGCCGACAGTCGCGGGTCGAGCGAGATGTAGGGATCCTGGAAGACCATCTGGATGTGACGGGCCCGCCGAAGGCGGGCACCCTTGGCGTCCGTGTCGGACGGGATGACGACCTGCCCGTCGGTGGGTGTCTCCAGGCCGACGAGCATGCGGGCGACCGTGGTCTTGCCGGATCCGGACTCACCGACGATGCCGAGAGCCCCGCCGGCCTGCAGGTCGAACGAGACCGCGTCCACGGCCACGTTGTCGCCGAATCGCTTGGTCAGCTGCTGTGCTTCGAGAACACTGGTCATCGCACGCTCATCTCCTCGGCCCGCACGCAGGCGACGTCTGCGGCCCCGACCTGACGCAACGGCGGTGGGCCGCCGGTGCACAGCTCGTCGGCGTGCGCGCACCGCGGTGCGAACGAGCACCCGGGCGTCGACTCGTCGAGCGACAGGGCCCGGCCGGGCACCGCCTCGACGGCGTGGCCCGGCTCGATGCGCGGCGTCGAGGCCAGCAGTGCCCGCGTGTAGGGATGGCGCGGGGCGGCGAACAGGTCAGCAGTGCGCTGGTGCTCGACGACCCGTCCCGCGTACATCACGTAGATGCGCTCGCAGATGGCCGCCGCGAGGTCGAGGTCGTGGGTCACGAACAGCATCGCCGCGTTGGTGTCGGCGCGGCGACGGTCGAGGATCGAGACGACCTCGGCCTGGGTCGTGACGTCGAGCGCCGTGGTCGGCTCGTCGGCCAGCAGCAGCGACGGCTCCGACGACAGGGCGGCGGCGATCATGATCCTCTGGAGCATCCCGCCCGACAGCTGGTGCGGGTACTGCTCGAGGACGGTCGCCGGGTCGCGGATGCCGACGGACTCGAGCAGGCTCGCGCACCGCGCCAGCGCCGTCTTCTTGTCCGTGCCGGACGCGACCAGCCCCTCGACGAGGAATTGGCGCACGCGGCGCACGGGGTTGACCCCCGAGCGAGGGTCCTGGTAGATCATCGCGACCTGGTGCGACCTGATCTGACGCAGCTGCTTCTTGTCGGCGGCCAGGATGTCCTGCCCGTCGACCAGGACCTGCCCGGTGACCTTCGCGCCGTCCGGCAGCATGCCCAGCGCGGCGCGCGACGTGACCGACTTGCCCGAGCCGGACTCGCCGACGAGTCCGACGGTCTCGCCCTTGTGGACCACGAGGTCGACGCCGGCCAGCACGGGACGTGCGGCGCGGCCGGACGCCAGCTCGATGCGCAGGTTCTGGATGCTCAGCGCCTCGACGGGAGATGCCTCGGTGATGCTCATGCGATGGACCCTCCGGTCAGCTTCTCGCCGATGTAGTCGCCGATGATGTTGACCGCGATGACCACCGCGACGATCGCCAGGCACGGGAAGAGCACGGGCCAGATGACGCTCTGCACCAGCGCGTCCTGGCCTTCGGCGACCATGACGCCCCAGTCGGACGTGGGCGGCTGGACGCCGAGGCCGAGGTACGACAGCGCGGCCAGGTCGACCATGACGTACCCGAAGCCGAGGGCGCTCTGGGCCAGCAGCGTCGGCGAGATGTTGGGCACGATCTTGCGCGTCGCGATGGCCGTGCCGGAGTAGCCCTGCACGCGGTACGCCTCGATGTACGGGCGGGCCTTCTCCTGCAGCACCAGGTTGCGCACCAGGCGTGCGGTGTAGGGCGTGTAGGCGATCATCAGGCCGATCGTCGGCGCGAGCAGTCCCGGCCCGAAGAGCGCGACCGCCAGCATCGCGACCAGCAGGCTCGGGAAGGCGAACAGGAACTCGATGACGCGCGACAGGAACGAGTCGACGGCTCCGCCCAGCCACCCGCACGCGAGGCCCAGCACGGTGCCCAGCAGGGTCGAGACGATGACCACGACGAGGGGTGCCAGCAGGCTCAGGCGTGCGCCGAACATGACCCGGGAGAGGATGTCCCGTCCCGCTCCGTCGGTGCCCATCAGGTGACCGGCCGTGCCGGGGCTGGACAAGAAGGCGTTGAGGTCGACGGCGTCGGGGTCGAACGGCGCGATGAGCGGTGCGGCGACGGCCACGACCACCATGACGACGATGATCGCCACCGAGATGATGACGGGGACGGGGCCCGAGAGGCCCGGGATGCGTCGCGCGCGGAGCCGCGACCTGGTGGGCGGTGCGAGAACGGTCACGATGCCTTCCTCCAGCTGGCCACCCGCGGGTCGATGATCGGGTAGAGCATGTCGACGATGGTGTTGCAGACCAGGAAGGCGCCCACGACGAGCAGGCTGATGGCCTGCACGACGGGGAAGTCGCGCTTGGCCACGGATGCCTGCAGCAGCGAACCGACGCCGTTGAGACCGAACGCGGTCTCGACGATCGTCGTCGCGACGATGAGGCCGGCCACGACGAGTCCGGCGATCGTCGCGATGGGTCCCAGGGAGTTGCGCACGATGTGCCGGCGCACGACCTGGTTCTCCGGTACGCCGCGGCCGCGGGCGACCATGACGTGGTCGCGGTGCAGGTTCTCCACGAACGACGAGCGCGATATCCGCGCCACCGCTCCGATGAGCGACAGCGCCAACGCGATCGCCGGCAGGGTGAGGTGCCACAGCCGGTCGGCGAACCCGTCGCCCGCGCCCGTGGCCGGGAACCAGCCCAGCCCGACCGAGAACACCGCGAGCAGCAGCACGCCGACGACGAACACCGGCGTCGCGACCGCAGCGCTGATGGCCAGCAGGATGATCTTGTCGACGAGCCCGCGGTTGAGGGCTGCGACCAGGCCGAGGACGAATCCGCCGACCAGGATCAGCAGACCCGCGTACACGACCAGGGTCAGCGTCGTGGGCAACCGGGAGGCGATCAGGTCCTGCACCGACTCCTTGTACTGCAGCGACAGCCCGAAGTCTCCGTGGAGCACCCCGCCGAGCCACTCCGTGTACCGCTGCAGCAGCGGGTCGTCGAGGTGGTACTCCGCGCGGAGCACGTCCAGCTGCGCCGGCGTGGTCTTGGTGGAGCCGGCGAGGAAGGTGGCGGGGTCACCCGGCACGAGGTACATCGATCCGAAGATCAGCACCGAGCTGACGAACAGGGTCAGGACGAGTGACCCCAACCGCCTTCCGAGAAATGCGAGCACAGTCGATCAGATCACTTACTTGGTCGAGCCGATGGACGCGAGCCACGGCGTGTACAGGAAGCTCTGGCTGGGCACGAGGCCCGTCAGGCGCTTGTTGACGAACACGTCGATGTAGGGCGTGACGATCGGGATGACGTAGTGATCCTGGCTGCGCAGCGCCTCGGCCTGCGTGACCAGCGTGGCGCGCGCGTCGTCGTCCGCCGTGGCGGTCGCCTCGGCCAGCAGCTTGTCGTACTCGGGGTTGTCGTAGCCCACGTAGTTGTAGTAGCTGCCCTGCGTTGCGTAGAGGTCGTACGACAGCGGCTCCGGGAAGTCGAGGTATCCGCGGACGATGTAGCCCGAGAGCCCCTCGCGCGCCTCCTCGTCGGAGAAGATCTTGTAGTAGTCGGTGGACGACAGCGACCGCAGCTCGATGTCGAGGCCGATCTGCTTGGCCGACGCCTGCATCGACAGGGCGACCTTCGAGTCCTCGGCCGAGCCGTTGTCGTACGCGAACGTCAGCGGCGGCACGGAGCCGGCGGCGGCGACGAGCTTCTTGGCCTCTGCGAGGTTCTGCTTCGGCTCGGGCAGCTTGTCGTACGCGGCCTGGAAGATCGGCTTGGAGTAGCCCCACGTCGCCGGCGAGGTCAGCTTCTTGATCGGCTTGGCCGCGCCTCCGTAGACGCTCTTGGCGATGCCCTGGACGTCGACGGTCATGCTGAGCGCCTTGCGGATGTCCGGGTTCTTGACGGCCGGGTCCTGGGTGAACGTCGTCAGGAAGACCGGCGACAGGCTCTGGCCGTACAGCATCGAGCCGGCGTCGGACTTCGCGAGCTTGGTCTGCGACGAGACCGCGTTGGTCCACTGGCCGTCGACGTCGCCGCGCAGCAGTGCCGACGTGGACGACGACGTGTCGGTGTCGAACGTGAACCGCGCCTTGGCGACCTTGGGCTTGGCACCCCAGTAGCTGTCGTTGCGGACGAGGGTGATGTCCTGGCCGCTGCGCCACTGGTCGACCTTGTACGGGCCGGTGCACATGATGCCGCCGGAGGCGGTGCCGAACTTCTTGCCGAGCTTCTCGGTCGCGGCCTTGCTCACGATCGACATCGCGGGCGTGGCCTGGTACCACTTGAACAGCACGTTGGGCTTGTCGAACGTGACCGTAACCTGCATCGGTCCGGTCTTCTCGATCGACGTCACGCCGTCGAACGACGACGCCCAGGCGGATGCGACCTTCTCGTCGCGCACGCGGTCCATGGAGTAGATGACGTCGTCCGCGGTCATGGGCGATCCGTCCCAGAACGTGACGCCGGAGCGGAGGTCGAAGACGAAGGTCTTGTCGTCGGGCTCGGTGACCTTCTCGGCCAGGCTCGGCTGGAGCTTGTAGTCGGTGCCGAAGGTCGTCAGCTGCTCGCACAGGTTGGCGTCGAGGGTGCTGATGCTGTCCAGCGCCGACTGCGCCGGGTCGAGCGTGGTGGGCTCACCGGCGGGGAGGTTCCAGGTGATCGAGTCCACGTCGCCCTTGGGCGCCGGCACGGACGTCGCGATGCTGACGTCCTTGGGGGCCGCGGAGCTGTCTGAGCTGCCGCCGCCGCACGCGGCCAGCGTCATCAGAGCTGCGGCTGAGACGGCCGCGCAGGTGGTGCGTGTGATGTTCATCGGATCCTCCATGTTCGCGGCGCGGCAGGTGTGGCCTACGTCTCGCTCGAGAGAACTCTCGCCTACGGCTCATCGCCGTGTCAACGAAAATCTTATAATTTACAAGATGATTGATTTCACGTAACACGCTCCACGCGACACGCCGTTCCCGACTGTCGTCAAAGATCAAAAGCCTGTCGCCGAGGATCAAGTCTCCCGCGGTTCCATCTTGCAGACTGGTCGCATGAGCCCCGCCCAGACCAGCCCCCTGCCACTGCCCCACCACGTCGACGTCGTCGTCGTGGGAGCAGGCCTGTCCGGCATCGGTGCCGGCTACCGCCTGCAGACCGAGCTGCCCGACAAGAGCTATCTGATCCTCGAGTCGCGCGACACGATGGGCGGCACGTGGGACCTCTTCCGCTACCCCGGCGTCCGCTCCGACAGCGACATGTTCACGCTCGGCTACCAGTTCAAGCCGTGGCGCGACGCCAAGTCGATCGCCGACGGACCGACGATCCTGGAGTACATCCGCGAGACCGCTGCGGAGTTCGGCATCGACGAGCACATCCGCTACGGCACCAAGGTCGTGTCGGCAGACTTCTCGACCGCCGACTCCCGGTGGACGCTGACGCTGTCGCGTGACGGTGTCGAGACGACCATGACGTGCAGCTTCCTCTACTCGTGCGCCGGCTACTACGACTACGACGACACCTACCGTCCCGAGTTCCCCGGCATCGACGACTTCGCCGGCGAGATCGTCCACCCGCAGTACTGGCCCGAGGACCTCGACTACGCCGGCAAGCGCGTCGTCGTCATCGGCAGCGGCGCGACCGCCGTGACGCTCGTGCCGTCCATGACCAAGGACAGTGAGCAGTCAGGCCGCGCCGAGCACGTCACGATGCTGCAGCGCAGTCCCACCTGGATCAGCGCGGTCCCCAGCCGCGACAAGAAGGCCGACTGGCTGCGCGACCACCTGCCGGCCGACGTCGCGCACACCCTGATCCGGTCGAAGAACATCGCGTTCGGCACCGCTTTCTATCAGTTCTGCCGGCGTCGACCCCAGCAGGCGCGCAAGATCCTGCTCGGTCTCACGACCAAGATCCTCGGCGACGAGCAGATGGTCGCCGACCACTTCACGCCCGCCTACGACCCCTGGGACCAGCGGCTGTGCGCCGTCCCCAGTGGCGACCTGTTCAAGAGCCTCAAGAAGGGCGACGCCGAGATCGTGACCGACACGATCGAGTCGTTCGTCCCGGAGGGCATCCGCCTGACGTCCGGTCGCGTGCTCGAGGCGGACGTCGTGGTGACCGCGACGGGGCTCAAGCTGCTGGCCTTCGGCGGCATCAAGCCGCAGGTCGACGGCGAGACCGTCCCGCTGTCGGAGCAGTTCGTCTGGCAGGGCGCGATGATGACCGGCGTGCCGAACTTCGCGGTCTGCATCGGCTACACCAACGCGTCGTGGACCCTGCGCGCCGATCTCTCGCACCGACTGGTCTGCAAGGTGCTCGGCTGGATGGACGACCGGGGACACGCGGCCGTCGAGCCCAGCCCCGACCGACCGCTCACCGAGCGCCCCCTGCTCGACCTCGCATCCGGCTACGTCCAGCGCTCGATCGACGCGTTCCCCCGCCAGGGCGACAGCGGGCCGTGGCGCGTCCGCCAGAACTACGTGCTCGACTCGCTGACCACGATGCGCACCGACCTCGACAAGACCCTCAAGCCCGTGACGCATGCCCGCGTCGAGAAGGTGGCCTCATGAGCACCGGCACGATGCGGGCCCAGCGCCTCGACACCGCGACCCTGACCTTCGAGGTCACCGACGTCCCCGTCCCCACGCCCGGGCCCGGCGAGGTGCTGATCAAGGTCGCCTTCTGCGGCATCTGCCACTCCGACCTGTCGCTGCTCGACGGCACGTTCCCGGCGATGGGGCCCCAGGTCGTCACGCAGGGCCACGAGGCCTCGGGCTGGATCGCCGAGATCGGACCCGACGTCACGGGGTGGGCGGTCGGCGACCGGGTCGTCCCCGCCGCCGGACGTCCGTGCGGCCAGTGCCACCACTGCCTGCGGGCCGACTACGGCCACTGCACGGCGCTGCAGCTCATGGCCTTCGCGTACGACGGGGCATGGGCGGAGTACACCGTCGCGCAGGCCCTCGGCCTGACCCGCATCCCCGACAACGTCTCGATGGAGCAGGCCGCGATCCTGGCCGACGCTGTCTCCACGCCGTACGGCGCGGTCGTCCACACCGGACAGGTGCGGGTCGGCGAGTCGGTCGGCGTGTGGGGTGCCGGCGGTGTCGGCACCCACGTCGTCCAGCTGGCACGGCTCGTCGGGGCGACGCCGATCATCGCCGTCGACCTCGACGAGACCGTGCGCCGGCGGGCGCTCGAGCTCGGCGCCGATCTGGCGCTCGACTCCCGCGACCCCGACCTCGCGGCCAAGATCCTCGAGATCACCGGCGGCGTCGGTCTCGACGTCGCCTTCGACGCGGTCGGCCTGAAGGTCACCTTCGACCAGGCCATGGCCTCGCTCGGCAACGGTGGACGCCTCGTCGGCGTGGGCATGAGCGGCGAGGAGTGGGGGCTCGGTGCCAGCATGTGGTTCAACCTGAGCCGCAAGCAGGTGCTCGGCCATCTCGGCTACGAGGTCGCCGACATCGGCACCCTCGCCCGCCTGGTGTCGACCGGCCGCCTCGACCTGAGCCGGTCGATCAGCGGCATCGTGTCGCTCGAGGACGTCGCGGAGGGCATCCGCATCCTGCACGAGCGCGAGGGCAGCCCCGTCCGCATCCTGGTGAAGCCCTAGGACGCGGCGGCGGTCAGCGGTCGGGTTCGCCACGGGCCGGGACGGTCTCAGCCGGCCCCGCCTCGAGGTAGGTCTGCCGGTAGGTCACACCGCGACCGACAGTTTCCGACTGGAGGATCGCACCGGTCGACGGGTCGACGACGAAGCGCTGGCTGCCGTAGTCCTTGTCCCTGATGGTGAGATCCCATCCGGTGCGACCGATCGCGTCGGTCACCTTGCCGGTCGTCGTGACGCCCGTCAGCGTGGCCATCTCATTCCAAATGGCCCGACGGACGGCCGGGGACGCCGGCGTGTCGCTGAGCAGCTCACCGGCCTGCTTGAAGAAGTACCACTCGTGCGGTGCTCGCCCCTCCTTGTCTGGAACGCCCTCCTCGTCGTCGGTCAGCAGCTCGTGGATCCTCTGCTCGTCGAGGGCACCGGCGTTGACCTCACGCCAGGTGTAGGTGCGACCTCTGACCGTCAGCGTCGCCTGAGGCAGCTTGAGAGGCCTGACGTCCTCGAGAGCGACGTCCTCGCCGAAGGTGTCGCGGAGGACGCTCGGCCCGTCGACGCCCTTCCAGATCGTGCGCCTGCCCTCGCTGTTCTCGTCGGGCCTGTCGCTACCGCTCTGGGCGTACTCCGACACCACCTTCCAGTACGGCGCATCACCGAGCTCGGCGGGCTCCCGCCCGGCCGAGGTCGCGGCGGCCTCCACGATCTGCGCTGCGTTGGTGAACTCCGCTTCGACGACCGGAGTTGCAGGGGCCGCCGCAGGCTGGGGGGCACGGTCCTCACTCGGCGAGGTCACCCCCACCACGACGGCCGCCACCGTCACGGCTGCGACCGCGGAGAACACGCGACGGCGCTTGCGAGAACGCACCACGCGAGCACGGTTCATGACGTCGTCGCGCGCTGCGGCGAGCATGTCGTCGCGGCCGCGGGCGAGCGCCGGCGCTCCGGCAGGGACCACGTCGCGCGTGGCGACGAGCAGATCATCGAGCGTCATGTCAGTTCTCCTGTCGTCGCCGCAAGTGCAGCGGCAGCACGGGTACGGGCCCGGTGCAGACGGCTACGGGCGGCCGTCGGGGTGATGTCCAGGACCGCGGCGGCCTCGGTGATCGTGAGCTGCTCCCAAGCGACGAGCAGCAGCACCTCGCACTCGACGTCGCTGAGCCCGTCGAGTGCTCGCCTCAGATCAGCAGCGGCCGCCGACGCGTCGATGCGAGCGTCCACGGCGGCCCAGTCGACCTCCGCATCGGCATGCACGGAGGGTGATGGCTTGACGCTGCGGAAGTGGGACCCCACGACGTTTCGGGCGATGCCGTAGAGCCACGGCAGCGCCGAACCGCTGGCGTGAGGCCGCACCCGGCGGCGCGCTCGCACGGCCGCCACGAACACCTCCGACAGCAGGTCGTCCGCGACACTGCGGCCGGCTCTCCTGGCCAGGTAGGAGTGCACGGCCGCAGCATGCCGGTCATACAGGACGCCGAGGGCCTCAGGATCGGTGCGCGACCGGATGAGGACCTCGGCGTCTGACACGAACGTGTTCACACCCTGCCTATGTCGCGCACGCCTGAAGCGTTGCACGACGGACGTCCATCAGACGACGACGAGCTCGGCTGCGTGCTCGAACGGCGTCTCGTCACCCTCGTCGACGACGGGAGGACGCTGCTTGGTGACCAGCACCAGCGACAGCACGGCGGCCAGGATCAGCGCGCCGAGGCCCCACGTGAACGCCACGGTGTAGCCGTGCACGAGGCCCTCGGACGTCCTCGCCACACCGTTGGCGGTGATGTAGCCCGCGGTGGCCGACGCCGCGACCGTGTTGAGCAGCGCGGTGCCCAGTGAGCCCCCGACCTGTTGGGTCGTGTTGACCAGCGCACTGGCCACCCCTGCGTCGCGCGCCTCGACCCCGACCAGAGCGGTGCTCGAGAGGGACACGAAGGCCAGGCCCATGCCGATGCTCATCACGATCTCGGCGGGCAGCACGACCGTGACGTAGCTGCCATCGACCGTGATCTGCGTGAACATGGCCATGCCGATCGCGGCCATCGCGGTGCCGGCGACCATCAGCGGGCGCGGCCCGATGCGGTGCAGGAAGCCGCTGGCGACGCCGGCACCCGCGACCACACCCACGCTGAAGGGCAGGAACGCGAGGCCCGACTTCACGGCGGAGTAGCCGAGCGTGCCCTGCATGTAGTAGACGAGGAACAGGAACATGCCGAACAGCGCGATGCCCAGCAGCAGCGACACGAGGAAGGCCGCGGCCCGGTTGCGTTCGGTGAAGACACGCGTCGGCAGCAGCGGCTCGGCCGTGTTCATCTCGATCACGACGAAGGCGACCAGCAGCACGACGGCGGCGACGAGCAACGAGATGGTGCTGGAAGCCGACCAGCCGCTATCGGAAGCCTTGGTGAAGCCGTACACGAGGGCGACCAGGCCCAGCGTGCTGGTGAGGACGCCCGGGATGTCGTAACGGGCCTTGCCCTCGGCGCGGCTCTCGCGCACCAGGACGAAGGCGGCCACCGCGGTCCCGATCGCGATCGGCGTGTTGACGAGCAGGGTCCAGCGCCACGACGCGTACTCGGTCAGCACACCACCGAGGATGAGTCCCAGCGCGGCACCGCCGCCGGAGATGCCGCCGTAGACGCCGAACGCCTTGGCCCGCTCCTTCGGCTCGGTGAACGTGACCGTGATGAGCGACAGCGCCGCGGGAGCCATGAGCGCCGCGAAGGCACCCTGCAGGGCGCGCGCCCCGAACAGCTCGATCTGGTTCTGGGCGAGGCCGCCGATCGCGGATGCCACGCCGAAGCCGACCAGTCCGATGATGAACGCCCGTTTGCGGCCGATGAAGTCGGCGATGCGGCCGCCGAGCAGCAGCAACCCGCCGAACGCGAGGGCATAGGCCGTGACGACCCACTGCCGATTGGCGTCGGAGATGCCGAGCGCCTCCTGCGCCGACGGGAGGGCGATGGTGACGATGCTCGCGTCGAGCACCACGATCAGCTGGGCGACGGCGATGACGACGAGCGCCAGCCACCGGCGAGGATCGACGTCCACAGACGTCGTCGAGGTGGGAGAAGTCATGGCTACAACATATGAGATGAGATCGTCCGAATCCAGATGATCTGAATATGACTAATCCGACGTTGACCATTCTCGCTGCGGGACGTATCGTGCCGGGCATGGGACCACGCGTCGTCAATGAGCCGTCGATCCTGACGCCGTCGGCGTCCCTCAGCTTCCCCGACGACCTCACGATCCTGCTGCACGCGGCGGTCGACCAGCTCACGACCTACCTCGACCGCGCTGCGGTCGACATGGGACTCAACGACGCGCGCGACTGGCTCGTGCTCGCAGCCCTCGACGACGGTCAGCACCGCACGCAGCTCGAGCTGAGCCGGGTGGTCTCCGTCGACAAGACGACGCTCATCACGGTGCTCGACCGCCTCGAGAAGCAGCAGCTCATCGTGCGCACGGTCGACCCGTCCGATCGCCGCGTCCGCATCCCGCAGATCACCGACACAGGGCGTGGCGTCTACGCGACATTCGCCACGGCTCGCGACGCCGCCGAGGCCCGCGCCCTCGACGGCGTGAGCGCCGCAGACCGGGCGGTTCTGCTCGACATCCTCGGCCGCATCGCACGCGGCCCGGACGCCGAAGCCGCTACTTCGTCGTGACGACCTGCACGTGACACGCGCCTGACGGATCGGCCACCGGCACCTTGGTCAGCTCGAACGTGACCGAGTCGCCGGCACCGATCTTCGGCAGCTGCTTGGTCATGGCGGGCTGCGCGGCGGCACCGGGCACCCCGACGTTGACGGTGACCTGGAACGTCACGATCGCCTTGGACCGGTTCTTGAGTGCGCCGGTGGCCGTGTAGGTGCCGGTGCCATCGGGCTCGCACCGAAATCTTGACAGCGCCTCCGGGGCCGGTGTCCCCGTGGGCGGCGGGTTGGTCGGGGCACCGGCTGAGGGGGGTGCCGTCGTGGCGGCCTTCTCGGGCTCGCCGGACCCGCCGCTGCAGGCACTCAGGACGACGAGGAGTGCCACTGCCGCGAAACGCATGAGGTCATCCCATCACGCGTCGCCTCTGGCGCGGCGCAGGCTCGCGTCCGCCTGTAGCGTCTTCGCATGACCACGAGCAGAGCACGCCGGATCGCGCTGGAGACCCTGGGCTGGCTGCTCCTCGTGGCCGGCGGCTTCGCCCTCATTCTCCCCGGCCCCGGATTGCTGGGCGTGTTCGCAGGCCTCGCGATCCTGTCGCAGCAGTACGAGTGGGCCGAGCGCCGCGTGCGTCCCATCGAGGTCATGGCTCTCAAGTCGGCCGCGCAGAGCGTGCAGACGTGGCCGCGCATCCTGGCCAGCGTCGCGGGCGCACTGGCGATCGCCGCGGTCGGCGTGTTCTGGGGCGTCAGCCCCGATGCTCCCGAGGCGTGGCCGATCGACGACAAGTGGTGGCTGATCGGCGGCTGGGGCACCGGCGCGACGCTGATCGCTTCGTCGTTGATGGCGCTCGCGACGATCGTCTACAGCTTCCGCCGCTTCCGCGGCGTCGAGGACCCCGAGGGCGAGGCCGTGCGCGTCTCCACCCCCGAGGACGACTGACTCAGATCGAGTCGTCGACCTCGAGCCACGTCAGCACGGGCGCTGCGGCCAGCAGGGGCGGCATGGCGGCGACGGCACCCGGCCCGGCGCGGAACTCGCGGTAGGCCGCGTCGTGCTCGGGCGACTCCCACGTCTCGTACGCGACCCAGTGCGCAGGATCGTTGACGTCGACGAGCACGTCGACCCCGAGATTGCCGTCGAAGGCGCGGGTGTCGTCGAGGACGCCGTGCATCAGAGCCCGCGCCTCGTCGAGCCTGGCAGGGTCGAAGCGGAGATCGAGCGTCGCGATGATGGTCATGCCGCCACCCTATGGCGCAGTCGCGAGCCGCTCGATCCGCGCCAGCGCCACTGCGCACACGACGAGGTAGCCCGGCGCCCACCACGGGACGCCGAACGTCACGGTGCACCCGTCAGGCTTCGGGTCGACGCGGTGCCACGTGGCAGGAACGCCGGCGACGCGCCATGCCCAGGAGCGGCCGCCCTCGAACTCGGTCACGACGAACGGCAGTCTCACGCCGACCGCCGTGCGGACGGTGCCACGCGCGCCGGCCGAGATGACGCCGCCGGGCACCTCGCCCCCCGCGACGGTCGGCCCCCACCGCGGCCACTCGTCGACGTGCGTCAGCACCCGCCACACGACCTCGGGCGGGCTGGCGATCTCGCGCGAGACGGAAGGACCCATGCGCCGAGCGTAGGCACGCCCGCCCTCCCCCGCGATTCGTCGTGCGGGTAACAATGGGGTGACCCACGCCACAGGAGGCCGCCGTGCACTACCCGCTGACCGTCATGGACTTCCTCGACCGTGCCACGACGGTCTACCCCGACCGCGTCGCGGTGATCGACGAGCCCGACCAGCCCGCTGACTCGTGGGGCGAGATCACGTACGCCGAGCTCGGCCGTCGCGCCCGTTCGCAGGCCGCGACGCTCGACGAGCTGGGTGTGCCGGTCGGCGGACGCGTCGCGATCGTGTCGCACAACTCGGCTCGCCTGCTGGCCTCGTTCTACGGCGTCTCGGGGTGGGGACGGGTGCTGGTGCCGGTCAACTTCCGCCTCGCGGTGGCCGAGATCCGCTACATCATCGAGCACTCCGGTGCCGAGGTCATGCTGGTCGACCCCGATCTGCGGCACCTCGTCGACGAGATCGACTGCCCGCACGTCTTCGTGCTGGGCGAGGACGACGACAAGATCTGGGGGTCGTCCGCCGAGCCGCGGCCGTGGGTCGGTGACGAAGCAGCGACCGCCACGATCAACTACACGTCCGGCACGACCGCGCGGCCCAAGGGCGTCCAGCTGACGCACCGCAACCTGTGGCTCAACGCGACGGTGTTCGGGTGGCAGGCCTCGGTGTCCGACCGCGACGTCTACCTGCACACCCTGCCGATGTTCCACGCCAATGGCTGGGGGCACCCGTTCACCGCCACCGGCATGGGCGCGACGCATGTCGTGATCCGCCAGATCGACGGCACCGAGATCCTGCGCCGCATCGAACGCCACGGCGTGACCTACCTCTGTGCCGCACCCGCCGTCGTCGCGTCCGCGCTCGACGCCGCCAAGACGTGGGAGGGCGACATCCCCGGACGTGACCGCGTCCGCATCATCGTGGCCGGCGCACCCCCGCCGACCCGCACGATCGAGCGCGTCCGCGACGAGCTGGGCTGGGAGTTCATCCAGATCTACGGCCTCACCGAGACCTCTCCCCTGCTGACGATGTCGCGCATGCGCGCCGAGTGGGACGACCTCGAGCCGCACCAGCAGGCCGTCAACCTCGGCCGCGCGGGGGCTCCGGCCATCGGCGTCCGCATGCGGATCGACGACTCCGGCGAGGTGCTCGCACAGTCGAACCACAACCTCGCGTCGTACTGGGCCAACCCCGAGGCAACGGCCGAGGCGCAGGCCGGCAACTGGTTCCACACCGGCGACGGCGGCACGATCGAGGACGGCTACGTCACGATCGCCGACCGCAAGAAGGACGTCATCATCACTGGCGGCGAGAACGTCTCGTCGATCGAGGTCGAGGACGCGCTGATGTCGCACCCGTCGGTCAAGGAGGTCGCCGTCATCGGCATCCCCGACGAGAAGTGGGGCGAGCTCATCACGGCCCTCGTCGTCCTCGACCCCGACGAGGACACCGTCGACCAGGCCGGTCTCATCGCGCACTGCCGCGAGCACCTGGCGGGCTACAAGTGCCCCAAGCGCATCGACTTCCGCGACGAGCTGGCACGCACCGCGACCGGCAAGCTGCAGAAGTTCAAGCTGCGCGAGGAGTTCTGGAAGGGCCACGACCGCCAGGTCAACTAGGGTCGGGTGATGCTCGAGGAGGCGGCGACCGCACGCACGCGGGGGGAGCTCCTGCGGCGCGCGGACACCGCGATCCGCGCGGCCGAGGACGATCTGTTCGCCGCCCGGCGACCGCTACTGGTCGTCGCCTGGTCGATCGCCCTGCTCGTGCTCACCGCGATGCCGTCCATCGAGGACGGCTTCGACGGACAGCTCGGCGAGGCGTCGCTCTTCACGGCGCTCCTGCTCGTCTGGTGGGCCTGCGGCCGCTTCCTCCCCTGGCCGTGGGGGTGGCGGCACGTGCTCGGCTTCGTGGTGTTCCTGTTCGGCGGCGCCGCCCTGCTGCCACTCGTGGAGGACGGCGTCGACGACACGCTCGGCCGCGTGGCCTTCACGATCCTGTGGGTCGTCGTCGCCGCGATCTGCGTGCGGCGCGTCTGGACGTACTCCGCAGACAACCGTCGCCTCGGTGCCGAGGTCGACGCCTGGGTCGCCGCCCGCCGTGACCCGGAGCTACGCCTGCTCGATGACGGTGACGTCACCGCGGACGTCGCCACCGTGCACGACGTCCGCGACTGGGCCGATCACGACGCCGTGGCGTCCGACATCGCCTTTCGTCATCAGCTGCGACAGCAGACGCTCCCTGTCGTCGTGCCGACGTTCGTGCTGATGGTGACCGGCTTGGTCGGCCTGGGGTCCGCGATCGCCGCCGCTCTCGGCGCGGGCGGCGACCTCCCATGGGCCGTGGCGGTCGGCGCGGGCGGACTCATCACGTTCGCGCCCCTCGCGCGGGTCGTCGGCGACCTCTGGCACACGCAGGTGCAACGCGCGGCCGAGTTCAACCGCACCGGCACCGAGCGCCGGCTCTACGCCATCCGCCGTCACCATCTCGCCGGTGCGCCCGAGCCGGCACCTGAGGGACGCCCGGTCGTGGCGCAGGTGGTCGTGGCGATGATCGGCTCCGGCGGGGTCGGGCTCCTGATCGCACGGGTGCGCACCTCGAGCAGTCTCGCCGTGCTGGTGGCGGTCGCGATCATCGTGGTCGTCACCGCGATCGTGGTGGTCCGTGCGTGGTGGCACGGTCGCGGCACGCGGGTCTTCCCGCTCGCCGGCGCCGGCCCGTCTGTGCTGCAGTCACCGGCACGGCGGGTCGAGCTCTCGCTCGACGGTGGGGTCCTGACGATCGCAGACCCCGCGGGGCAGGCGACGTCCGCGACCATCCCGCTCGACGACGTCCTGGCCCTCGAGCCCCTGTCGAAGAGGTCCGTCATCACCGGCCGGGGCCTCGGGATCGTCACCCCCGACGCCCCGGTCGTGCTGACCGGTCGCGGGCTCGCCGACGACCCCGCGATCGTCGAGCTCAGACGTCTCCGCGGGTAGCGGCGCTCATCCCATCCGCGTCGCGGACATGCCGCCGTCGACGTAGAGCGTGACGCCGTGCACCATCGCGGCCTCGTCGGACACGAGGTAGAGCACGCCCTGCGCGATGTCGGCCGGTCGGACGACGACCCCCGCGGGCGTCCCGGCCGTCATGGCGTCGAGCACCGCGCGGCTGTCCTCGTTGCCGGGGGTGAGCGTCGCGCCGGGCGCAACGGTGTTGACGCGGACGCCGCGTGGGCCGAACTCGGCAGCCCACGAGCGGGTCAGCTGCTCGTCGGCGGCCTTGGTGGCGGCGTACATCGCGGCGAAGGGCACGCCGACCTGCGCCATCCACGAGCCGATCGTGACGATCGCCCCGCTGCCGCGCTCAGCCATGGCGGGCGCGAGGGCCGCGACCAGCACGTGCGGCGCACGGACGTTCACGGCGAGCATCGCGTCGAGGTCGGCGTCGGCCAGGTCGGCCGTCGCCGTGGCCGGGTAGATGCCGGCGTTGTTGACCAGGACGTCGACGTGCCCGAGCACCTCGGTCGCCGACGCCGCGAAGCTGCGGATCTCTTCGTGCGATCCGCCGAGGTCCACCGCGACGAAGTCGGCCCGACCGCCGGCCGAGCGGATCGCGTCGACGACCGCCTGCCCGCGCTCGGCGTGACGTCCGCTGACGAGCACGTGGGCACCCTCGGCGGCGAGGGCGAGGGCCGTCGCCTCGCCGATGCCGCTGGTCGATCCGGTCACGATGGCTGTGCGGGACGCGAGGCGCCCAGAGGGGGTTGTCATGCGTCCTGTCTACGGCTCCGCTGCTGCACGGCACCAGATCACGCTCGACCTGGGCACGGCATGACCAGTCACGCCCGACCGATCGCTCCTACGATGAACGCATGCCTGCCGATCGCACTGCCCTGGGCGCGTTCCTGCGCAGCCGGCGCGATCGCCTCAGCCCCGCGCGGGCCGGGATGACCGCGTTCCCCGGCCCGCGCCGGGTGCCCGGCTTGCGGCGCGAGGAGCTCGCGGTGCTGGCGGGGCTGAGCCCCGACTACTACAGCCGCGTCGAGCAGGGCCGTCAGGCGAACATCTCCGTCGAGGTGCTGGACGCGCTGGCCAGGGCCCTGCGGCTGGACGACGTCGAGCGGGCACACCTGCACCAGCTGGCCGCTCCGCCGAGGCGTCGGGCGTCTCCCTCACCCGCGGCCCAACGACCGGACCCCGGCCTGCTGCGCATGATGACGACGCTCGAGCACGTGCCGGTGCTGCTGCTGGGTCGCAGCGGCGAGATCCTCGCCAGCAACCACCTGCTCCGGGCGGTACTCGGCCGCCCCTTGGTCGGCGGCTCGTCGCTGCTGCGCTACCTCTTCCTCGATCCGTTGGCTCGCGAGCGCATCGTCAACTGGGAGCACTTCGCGCAGGCGTCGGTCGGAGCCTTGCGACGCGAGAGCGGCCTGCACCCCGACGACCGCAGGCTTCAGCTGCTCGTCGCCGAGCTGCGGTCGGCCGACTCGGACGTCGCGCGATGGTGGGACGACCAGGGCGTCCGCGACTACTCCTCCGTCGCGAAGGTCATCGACCATCCCGCGGTCGGTCGCCTGCAGTTCGACATCGAGATCGTCGGTGCGCCCCACGAGCCCGATCAGCGGCTCATCGTCTACACCTCGGAGCCGGACTCCCCGACCGCACGACTCATGCCGATGCTTGCGAGCTGGGAGTCGGCCGCCGCCCCGTGAGCGCGCTCCGCCCCGCGAGCTCGGCGAAAAAGTGCGAGGCGGGTCCGGCTACTGGCCGCTCCGGCTGCGGTTGGCTGTCCAACGCAGTGGCCGCGCCTTCTGTCGGTGTGATGTCGTCCCGAGGTTGCCGCCCCCGTCGGTCCTTCGGGACGGGGTCGCCGAGGGTCCATGTCGCATCGTTCGGCCGGGACCACGCGGACCGGCCGGCCCGGGAGCGGTGCTCCCGAGCCGGCCGGCTGCCTCAGCCCCTCGGAGGTGTCAGGGCCTGATGCTGATGACGTCCCCTGCGGGGGTGAAGCGCTTCTCGCTGGCGTTCCACGTGATCGGGCGGAAACCGTCGATGCCGGTCAGCAGCTCGGGCGTGCTGTACCAGTTGATGCCGTCGATCAGCATCGGCGCGTCGTAGTCCTGGTCGCGAGCGGCCTGCATGACGCTCAGTCGCGTGAGGCCGTCCTCGGACTCGGCGGCCTGCTTCATGGTGTTGATGATCAGGTCGGCCTGCGTCCAGCCCGACACGGCCACTGCGTTGCCGGCCACCTCGTCCGTGACGCCTGCGGCCTTCATCTGCGCCACGTACTCCTTGACGCCCGCGTCGTCCTTGTACTCGGGGGCATTGGGATCCTTGCCGAACGCGCCGAGCTCGACGCCGTCGGCAGCCTGGCCGGCCGCGATGTACTCGACCGCGTTGACGCAGTTGCTGGGCTTGAGGACGAGCTCGGGCTCGTAGCCGACGCGGCCGCGCGCGGTGTCGAACGCGCCACAGGTACCGGTGACGCCACCGTGGTAGACGACCTCGACGCCCTTGGCCTTCAGCGTCGTCGCTGCGGCGACGGGGTCGGCGTCGGACGTGACCTCCTCGATCGGCAGGTCGGCCTCCTTGGCGGCGGCCTGGAAGGCTTCGCTCTGTACCTTGCCGGACGCCGTCTGGTTCTCGGCGACGCCGACCTTGACGCCGTCGGGGTACTTCTGCTGGATCAGGCTGACGAGGAACTTCGCCTCGTTCGAGGCCAGCGGCAGGATGGTGGTGGTCCACGGGAACTGCTCGACGTCGACGAAGTCGGCCGTCGACGAGCTCGGGTAGAGCATCGGGACGCAGGCGGCGTTCTGGTCGTCGACCATCGCGCTCAGCGGGCCGGTGCCGAACGTCGCGAGGGCATCGACCTTGAGACTGTCGATGAACTCCGTGCCGTTGGCCTTGGCCTTGTCGGGCTGGAAGGCGTCATCCTTGTAGGTGACCTTGATCTTGACGCCGTCGACACCGCCCTTCTCGTTCTCGGCCGCGATGCGGGCGTCGTAGCCTGCGGTGGCGAGCTCGACCGCACCGGCGACCGGACCGGACAGCGGCGCGCTGTAGCCGATGTCGAAGGTGCCCTTGATCGGCTCGGTGACCGACGCGGGGTCATTGCAGTCGTCGAGGTTGATGCTGAACTTCGACGGGTCGGAGGCTGTGTCGGCGCTGCCTTCCGAGCTGCTTCCCCCGCCGCAGGCGCCGAGGGTGAGCGCGGCGGCTGCCGCGAGCGGGAGGGCGAGGCGCCGGGCGCCGGCCACGTGGTTGATCTTCATGACGTGCCTTTCTAGATGAAGTGCGGGTGGTGGTCGTCTAGCTCTGTTGCGTTCCTTCCGACTTGCGCGGGATGCGAGGCGTGACGACCACGACCTTGCGCACCGCCTTGGCGATTCCCCCGACGATTCCGGCCGGTGCCACGAAGATCACGAAGATCAGGACGACGGCGAACAGGACCGCTGCGATCTGGCCCTGCCCCAGCTCTCCGGCGTAGTACGGCACGAACACGACGGCCAGGGCTCCGACGAGCGGTCCGCTGCGGGTCGCCTCACCGCCGATGACCAGACCGATCAGCAGCGTGATGCCGGCGAGCAGCGTGAACGAGCCCTCGGCGAAGAGGCTGCCGATGTACATCGCGAACAGGCTTCCGCCGACCCCGGTGACGGCACCCGAGACGCCGAACGCAGTGGTCTTCATGACCGCGATGTTGATGCCCGACGACGCCGCGGCGATCTCGTTCTCGCGGACGGCGATCATGGCCATCCCGTAACGGCCGCGCACCATGTTGTGGACGACCCACATCACGATCAGCAGCACCACGACGCACAGCCAGTAGACCCACTGGCTCCGCTCGCCGAGCGTGAAGCCGGACCACTCGGGCGGCCGCAGCTGCTGGCGACGGATCGTCATGCCTTCGGCACCTCCCGTGAGGTCGTCGAAGTGGGCCACGATCTCGGGGAACGCGACGCCGAACGCCAGCGTGACCATCGCGAGGTAGAGCCCGCGGATGCGCAGCGCCGGCAGGCCGACGAGCAGCCCGACGACGAGGCAGACCACGAGCGCGACGGGGATGGTCATGAGCGGATCCCACTCGTACTTCACGACCAGAACGCCGGTCGTGTAGGCACCCAGTCCGAAGAAGGCCGAGTGTCCCACCGACAGCAGCCCGATGTAGCCCGTCGCGATGTTGAGGCCGGCGATCGCGATCGCGAAGATCGCGACGCGGGTCAGCTGCCCTTGGTTGAAGGGGTCGAGCTGGCCGCCCCACAGGATGACGAGCAGGGCCAGCACGGCACCCACGCCCAGCATCGCGGTGTGCGGCCGGCTCCCGCGACGGATGACCCGAGGGCCTCGCTTCGCGTTCCGTGCCGGTGCCTGCGCGGGCTCGGTCCTCGGTTCCAGCATCTCGGTGCTCACACTCGCTCCAGTCGTCGCGTTCCGTACAGTCCGGTGGGCCTCACGACCAGCACCACGACGATGAGGATCAGCGCGAACGTCAGCGAGAACGAGCCGCCGATGAACGTCGCGTAGCCGTTGATCATCGCCAGGCCGATGCCCATGACCATCCCGCCCACGACGGCGCCCTTGACGCTGTCGAGCCCGCCGAGCAGCGCGGCGGCCGAGGCGAAGATCAGTACCTGGAACATCGAGGAGAGGTTGAGCTGGCCCGGCGGGATGGTCGGCACCAGCATCACGCCGGCCAGCGAGCCGATCGCGGCCGAGAGGCCCCAGCTGATGGTCAGGATGCGGCCGACCTTGATGCCGCAGAGCGACGCCGACTCGGGGTTGGTGGCCACGGCCCGCATCTCGAGGCCGAGGCTCGTGCGCTTGAACAGCACCGTCAGGCCGATGACGACCGCGGCGGCGAAGACCCACACCAGGATCGAGTCGTAGTGCAGGCGGGCACCGAGCACCGAGACGTAGTCGTCCTCGCCGGACGGGAACATCGCCGGGAAGACTTTCTCGTCCGAGCCCCAGATCCAGCCGTCCAGCCCGTTGAGCCCGGTGAAGAGGCCCAGGGCGACGATCAAGATCGCCGTCTCGTCGCGCTTGCGCACCGGCCGTATGAGGAAGCGCTCGGCGAGGGCTCCCATGACGAATCCGAGGATGATGATCGGCGGGATGGCGACCCAGATATTGAGCCCCCGCTCGGTCAGCCACCATGCGACGTAGGTCGTGAAGAGGGCGAACTCGCCCTGGGCGAAGTTGATCGTCGACGAGCTGCGGAACACCACGACGAGGGCGAGCGCGATCAGCACGTAGATCGACCCGGCGGTCATGCCGGAGAAGAGCCGTGACAGGAAGATGTCCATCGAATGAGTCCTAATAGCCTAGGTACGCCTGGCGGATGTTGTTGTTCTCGCGGAACGAGTCGGCCGTCCCTGAAGAGGCGACCGAGCCGACCTCGAGCAGGTAGACACGCGATGCGATGTCGAGGGCGAGCTCGGCGTTCTGTTCGACGAGCAGCAGCGCGGTGCCCGAATCGGCGCTGACCCGACGCAACGTGCCGAACAGCTCCTGCACGATCAGCGGTGCCAGCCCGAGGCTGATCTCGTCGCACAGCAGGAGCCGCGGACGACTCATGAGAGCCCGGGCAATCGCCAACATCTGCTGCTCGCCGCCGGAGAGGGTGCCCGCGATCTGGTCGGCGCGCTCGGCCAGCCGCGGGAAGATGCCGAACCACCGGTCGATCTCCTCGTCGACGTCCTTCTTGCTTCCGAGACCGGTTCCGCCGACGCGCAGGTTGTCGGTCACGTCGAGCGCCGTGAGCGTGCCGCGTCCCTGCGGCACGAGGCTGATGCCCCGGGCCAACATCTGATCGGGCCGGGGGTTCCCGACGGTCGAGCCGTCGACGAGGATCTGGCCGGAGTGCGGGATGAGACCGGACATCGCGCTCATGAGCGTCGACTTGCCAGCACCGTTGGCTCCCAGCACGACGACGACCTCACCGGTGCCGACCGACAGGTCGATGTCGTTCAGCACGTTGACCTGGCCGTAGCCGGCGCGCAGCCTGCGCACCTCCAGCAGCGGTGCGTCGCTCATGCGGTCCTCCCGAGATAGGCCTCGGCCACGGCCGGGTCGCGCTGAACCTCGGCCGGTGATCCGTCGGCGATGGTGCGACCGAAGTCCATGGCGACCACGTGGTCGGAGATGCCCATGACGAGCCCCATGTGGTGCTCGACCAGCAGAGCGCTGAAGCCGTAGTCGTCGCGCAGGCCGAGGATCAGCTGTCCGAGCTCGTTGACCTCGGAGTGGGTGAGGCCGCCGGCCGGCTCGTCGAGCAGCAGCAGGGATGGACGGCTGATGAGCGCGCGAGCCAGCTCGACGCGCTTGAGCGTGCCGAACGGCAGGCCGGCCGCCGGGTGGAAGGCCACGTCGGTGAGCTCGAGCCGCTCGAGCAGCTCCCAGGCATCGGCTTCGACCCGGCGGCGTGCCGCCCGCGTCGTCGGCCAGCCGAGCAGCGACGGGACGAGGTGCGGGGTACTGGTGCTGTGGGCACCGACGACGGTGTTGTCGAGCACTGACAGGGTCGGGAACAGGGCGAGGTTCTGGAACGTGCGGACGATGCCGTGGCGGACGATCTGGTGCCGCTGCAACGAGAGCAGGTCGGTGCCGTCGAAGCGGACCATCCCCTCCTCCGGCCGGTAGATCCGGGTGATGCAGTTGAAGAGCGAGGTCTTGCCGGCTCCGTTGGGGCCGATCAGCCCGCAGATCTCGTTGTCGGCCACTGTGAAGCCCACGCGGTCCAGTGCCGTCACGCCACCGAAGCGCATGACCAGGTCGGATATCTCCAGCACCGTTCGACCCTCTCTTCCTGCTCGAATTCCTTGGGATCGCGCACTCTTGCCAGGCGTGACCCCCGTCACTATAGTTAGCAACGTGACTAAGTTATACCCCATGGGGAACGGTCGGTCAACGGCCTCGAAGGGACCGATCCATGACCGCGCGACCTGATAGGGATGACCCATGACCAGCCACGTCCAGGGCCCAGTCGGCGACGACGGTGTCACCGCTCTCGAGGCGGGTGGGCCCAACTCGATCGCCGTCGCCAACGGCGTGCTGGCTGACGAGTGGTCACTGTGGATCGTGCGCCAGGCCCTGCGCGGAGCAACCCACTACACCGACTGGCTCAACCTCGGGCCGATCCCTGGATCGGCCCTCACCACGCGCCTGTCGGCGCTGGTCGCGGCCGGTGTGCTGTCCAAGCACCAGTACAGCGATCGCCCTGTGCGCCACGAGTACCTGCTGACCCACCGCGGGCGTCAGGTGTGGCCGATCCTGATCTCGATGTGGTCGTGGGAGAAGGGCTGGGTCGACGACCCCGAGGTCGACCTGCCCCGCATGCTGCACACCACCTGCGGCGGCTTCTTCGATCCCGTGCTCACCTGTGGGTCGTGCCTCGAGACCATCCGCTGGCGAGACGTCAAGGGCGAGATGGGCCCGAGCGGCGACTGGTCGCGCAACCTGCAGATCACGGCCCGGCGCCAGCGATCCCGCAACGACAAGCGTCCGAGCGAGGTGGTCAACGAGACCATGGAGCTGATCGGCAACCGGTGGTCGATCGCCATCCTCGGTGCCTCGTTCCTCGGCGTCACGCGCTTCAGCGAGTTCCAGAAGCGGCTCTCGGCCTCGCCGACGATCATCGCCGACCGGTTGAGGGCGTTCGCCGACCTCGGCGTGCTCGAGCAGGTGCCGACGCGTGAGCGCGCCGACTGGATGGAGTACCACCTGACGGCCAAGGGGCTGGCGTTCCTGCCCGTGGTGCTGCTGATGATCCAGTGGGGCCACCGGTGGTTCCGGGCCCCCGACGGGCCCGCCCTCGTGATGGAGCACATGACGTGCTCGTCGCCGCTGCACGTCCTGCTGACCTGCAGCGAGTGCCACGAGCCGTTGCGCGGCCATGCCATCGAGGCCGTGCAGTCGTCCACCGAGGCGACGCCCGACGGATTTGAGGGTATGAAGGGACGGTGAACCGAATCGTCCTGACCTTCCTGGTGCCTGCTCTCGTGACGCTAGGCAGCGTCGGCATCGCAGCCCCGGCCAGCGCGGCCCCGTCGAGCTGCGCCGGACTCACCAAGGTCGGCGGGCGTCTCGTCGCCGGACCGGGGGGCGCGACGGTCGGCAGCATCAAGGTCTTCCAGAACCGCGCGAAGAGCGGCTGGTGCGTCGAGAGCCGCCGCCTCAATCGTTTCGCGAACACAGCAGGCACGACGAGCACGGTTCTGCAGTCCACCGCGACCAAGACCCTCTCGCCGTCCCCGTTCAGGCCGAAGATCTTCGCCTCCAGCGCCCGCAAGAACCTGTTCGTGACCACCTTCGCCGCCACCAAGACGTCCGCTGGCAAGAAGCGCAATTGCCTCTACTTCGGCCTCAACGTGCAGCGCGGCACGGGCACGACGTACGGCGCCATCAACGCCACCTGCTTCCGCTGACGTCACCGCACGGCTAGGCGTCCTCGAACAGGATCTCTCGGCGGGCAAGGGCCCCGTTGCACGAGTTGCACGTGAAGCGGGGCTCGAGCTCGGCACCGCACGCGGAGTGGACGAGCGACAGGCCCGACTGACCATCTGCGGACAGCCACGTGCCGGACCAGCTGTTGATCGTCGCCGTCACGGAGAAGAAGTCGATGCCCTTGGGCGTGAGCCGGTACTCCTGTCGCTTGCCGCCGACCGAGACGGACTCGCGGCTCAGCATGCCCGTGTCGACGAACAGCTCGAGCCGGTGCGTCAGGGTCACCGGCGAGATCTGCAGGTGCGACTGGAACTCACCGAAGCGGCGGCTGCCCATCAGCGCGTCGGACAGGATCATGGTCGACCACCGGTCGCCCAGCACGCCCGAGGCGTCGATCGGCGAGCTCAGGGCGGGCGAGCGGCGAGACCGCCGACTCACGACGTCGAGCAGCAGGCGGTCGTCGACGCTGCCCTTGACGTCACGTGCCGTCAGCCCGATCGCCCCGCAGTGCCCGCAGCCGAAGACGGGGCGGGTCGACTGTCCGCACGTGCGGTGCCGCAGGCGCAGCGACGCATTGGCGTGGTGCGGTCCTGCCCAGGTGCGGTCCCAGGCCCACAGAGCGATCATCACGCGCCACAGGTCGATGCCGGCATCGGTGAGCAGGTACTCGTGCCGCGGCGGGTTGGACTGGTAGGCGCGGGTGTGCAGGATGCCGTCGTCGACGAGGCCGCGCAACCGGCGCGACAAGACCGGATCGGAGATGTTGAGCGAGTCGCGCAGGTCTTGGAAGCGGCGCTGCTCGGTGAAGATCGCGCGGACGAGGCGCACCGTCCACATGTCGCCGAGCAGCACGAGCGCGCGACCGAGCGGGGAGGCGGTCTCGGTCACGACGCTCAGCGTAGTACAGCCGGGCCGGCCGCCCGCAGCACAGCGCATATCCGTTGACAGGTCACTTTTCACGTTGTAGTAATGAAGACGTATTGAGTACCGTGACCGACCCGGAGGAACCCATGTCCCACGACCTGTACGTGCTCGGCGGCGCCCAGACCGACTTCGCCCGCAACTGGGCGAAAGAAGGTCTCGGGCTGCTCGACATGCTCACCGAGGTCCTCCCGGCGACGTTCGCCGACGCCCAGGTGCCGTCGTCGGAGGTGCAGGTCGTCCACGTCGGCAACCTCGCCGGCGAGCTGTTCGCCGGGCAGGCCCAGCTCGGTGGCCTGGTCGCTGCCGCCGACCCCGGGCTGGTGGGCCTGCCATCCACCCGCCACGAGGCCGCCTGCGCGTCGGGCAGCACAGCCCTCGTGGCCGCCGGAGCCGACATCGCATCCGGCCGGTACGACGTCGCCCTGGTCGTCGGTCTCGAGCTGATGCGCAACGTGTCGGCCAAGCAGGCGGCCGACCACCTCGGCACCGCCGCCTGGGCAGGGCGTGAGGCCGTCGACGCCGAGTACGCCTGGCCCGCCCTGTTCGCCGAGGTCGCCGACGAGTACGAGGTCCGCTACGGCCTCGACCACGCCGTGCTCGGCCGCTTCGCCGAGATCGCCTTCGCCAACGGCGCCGACAACCCGCTCGCGCAGGCCCGAGACTGGGCGTTCCCCGCCGGCTCGTTCGCCGAGGACGACGACGTCAACCCGCTCGTCGAGGGCCGTCTCCGCAAGACCGACTGCGGCCGCATCACCGACGGTGCCGCGGCCGTCGTCCTCGCCGGGGCAGACTACGCGGCCGAGTGGGCGGCCGCCCGCGGGCTCGACCTCGAGCAGGTCCCTCGCCTGTCGGGCTTCGGCCACCGCACCGACACGTTGCTGCTGGCCGACAAGCTCGACGCCTCCCGCGGCACCGACCACCTCTTCCCACACCTGCACGGCACGATCCACGACGCCTACCGGCGCGCGGGTCTTTCCGGCATCGACGACGTCGACGTCGTCGAGATGCACGACTGCTTCACCATCACGGGGCTCGTCACGCTCGAGCACCTCGGGCTGGTCGCCGGCGGCAAGGGCGGCGAGGTGGTCCACGACGGCACGATCGAGCGGTCGGGTCGGCTGCCCGTCAACCCCGGCGGGGGGCTGCTGGCCGCCGGGCACCCGGTCGGTGCCACCGGCGTCCGCATGGTGCTCGACGCGACCCGGCAGGTGACCGGACGTGCCGGGGCGACGCAGGTCGACGGTGCCCGGCGGGTGCTGACGGTCAACGTCGGCGGCTCGTTCACGACCGCCGTCGCCTTCGTCGTCGAGACGGGAGCGTGAGCGCGATGGACCTCGACGTCGTCGGACGCATGCTGTCGACCCTTCCCGCCGACGACGACCACCCGTACCGCACGGGGCCCTGGCAACCCCAGACCACGGAGTGGAAGGCCGACGACCTGCAGGTCGTGCAGGGCGAGATCCCATCCGACCTTGACGGCGTATACCTGCGCAACACCGAGAACCCGCTGCATCCCGCGATCCGCAACTACCACCCGTTCGACGGCGACGGCATGGTGCACGTCGTGGGCTTCCGTGACGGCACGGCGTTCTACCGCAACAGCTTCGTGCGCACCGACGGGCTGATGGCTGAGCAGGACGCCGGCAAGAGCCTGTGGGCTGGCCTGGCCGAGCGACCCAGCCAGTCGCTGATGGACCACGGCTGGGGTGCGCGCGGACGCATGAAGGACGCGTCGAGCACCGACGTCGTCGTGCACAACGGCGTGGCGCTCACGTCGTTCTACCAGTGCGGCGACCTCTACCGGGTCGACCCGATGACCACCAGGACCCTGGGCAAGGAGACGTGGGGCGGCGCATTCCCGTTCGACTGGGGTGTGTCGGCGCACCCCAAGATCGACGACGCCACCGGCGAGATGCTGTTCTTCAACTACAGCACCGAGGCGCCCTACATGAACTACGGCGTGGTCGACGCGAACCACGAGCTCGTCCACTACACGCCGGTGCCACTGCCCGGACCGCGGCTGCCGCACGACATGGCCTTCACCGAGAACTACGCGATCCTCAACGACTGCCCACTGTTCTGGGACCCCGAGGGGCTGGCGCAGGGTGCCTATGCCGCACGCTTCCACCGCGACATGCCCATGCGTCTCGGCGTCATCCCGCGCCGCGGCGGCCCCGACGACATCCGCTGGTTCGACTGCGAGTCGACGTTCGTCCTGCACTGGGTCAACGCCTACGAGGACGGCGACGAGATCGTCGTCGACGGCTTCTTCGAGAGCGATCCGTCGCCGGCCGACAACGGCATGGGCGACAAGTGGCAGCGGGCGTTCCGCTTCCTGGCCAACGACCGCATGCAGCCGCGCCTGCACCGGTGGCGCCTGAACATGGTCACAGGCCTGGTCAAGGAGGAGACGCTCACCGACACCATCAGCGAGTTCGGGATGATGAACGGCTCCCACGCGGGTCGGAAGTACCGCTACGCCTACGCCGCCACGAGCAAGCCCGCGTGGTTCCTGTTCGACGGCTTGGTCAAGCACGACACCTGGACGGGTCAGGAGCAGCACTTCCGCTTCGAGGAGAACGTCTACGGCAGCGAGTCCGCGATGGCGCCTCGCGTCGGCAGCACCGCCGAGGACGACGGCTACCTCATCACGCTGACCACCGACATGAACCAGGACGCCTCGTTCTGCGTCGTGTTCGACGCGTCTGACATCACCACGGGCCCGATCTGCACGCTGCGACTCCCCGAGCGCATCTCAAGCGGAACCCACTCGACGTGGGCGGCCGGCACCGACCTGCCACAGTGGGACCAGGCGGACGACCCGGCCACCACCGTCGGGCTGTGACCTACCCGTCGACGCACGCCCGGACGTTCCCCGACAAGGCGGCCGTCGTGATGGCGGGCTCGGGCGAGTCGCTGACGTACCGCGAGCTCGACGAGGGCTCGATGCGCCTGGCCCAGCTGCTCCACGCTGACGGCCTGCGGACCGGCGACCACCTCGCCGTCGTGCTGGGCAACCACCTGCGATTCCTCGAGGTCTACTGGGCGGCGATGCGATCAGGGCTGCACTTCACGCCGGTCAACGCCTACCTGACCGGCGGCGAGGCCCGCTACGTCGTCGAGGACTGCGAGGCGTCGGCACTGGTCGTCGACTCACGTCTCGCGGAGACCGCAGCAGCACTCGCCGACCTGCCGCTGCGCACGCGGCTCAGCGTCGGTGGCACCCTGCCTGGCTACGACGACTACGCGGCCGCGGCCGCCGCCCACCCGGCCGAGCCCCTCGCCGACGAGCCACTCGGCTCACACCTGCTCTACAGCTCGGGCAGCACAGGACGCCCGAAGGCCATCGCCCGGCCGCTCAGCGGCAAGCATGTCGCCGAGGGCAACGAGGCGCTCCGCGTATGGATCAACGACGCCTACGACGTCACGCCCGACACCGTCTGCTTCAGCCCCGCACCGCTCTACCACTCCGCACCCCTCTCGTTCTGCGCCGCGATCTCGTCGATCGGCGGCACGATCGTGCTGATGGAGAAGTTCGAGCCCGCCGCCGCGCTCGAGGCCGTGGCCGGCTTGCGGCCGACGCACGCGCTGATGGTGCCGACCATGTTCATCCGGTTGCTGCGGCTCGACGACACCACGCGGGCCGCCGCCGACGTGGGCTCGCTGCGCTACGTGATCCACGGGGCCAGCCCGTGCCCGGCGTCCATCAAGCGCGCGATGATCGAGTGGTGGGGGCCGGTCATCCATGAGTACTACGCCGGCAGCGAGGACAACGGCTCGACGTTGATCGACTCGCACGAGTGGCTCGAGCGCCCCGGCTCCGTCGGCACCGCGAGCCCCGGCTGCACCATCCACATATGCGACGTCGCGGGACGCGAGCAGCCCGCGGGCATCGATGGTGTCATCTATTTCGAGACGGCCGGCGCCCCGAACGGCACCCCGCACCCCGACCATTCGACCTGGACGACGCTGGGCGATGTCGGGCACCTCGACGACGACGGCTACTTGTTCTTGACCGACCGCACCGACTACATGATCATCTCCGGCGGAGTGAACATCTCACCGCAGGAGATCGAGGACGTCCTCATCGAACACCCCGCAGTGCTCGACGTCGCTGTGTTCGGCATCCCCGACGAGGAGTTCGGGCAGCAGGTCAAGGCTGTGGTGCAGCTGGCCGAGCCGACCGCTGATCACGACCTCGTCACGACCGAGCTGCGCGGCTTCGTCCGCGGACGCCTGGCCCGGCACAAGGTGCCCCGCAGCATCGACGTCATCGACGAGATGCCGCGGTCCCCCGCAGGCAAGCTCTACAAGCGTCAGCTGCGCGACCGCTACCTCAGCGCCCCGTGAACACCGCGGGACGCTTTTCGAAAAAGGCGGCGACGCCCTCGCGGTGATCGTCCGACAGCTGGCACTCCGTCATCGCCTCGACGTGGGCGACGAGGTGCTCGTCGCGCGACAGGGCGCTGGCGGCGTTGAGCAGGCGTTTGGCCCGCGCGATCGCGAACGGCGAGCCGCTCGACACCCGAGCCGCCAGCGCGCGGGCGGCGTCCATCAGGTCGTCCGGTTCGACGACGTCGAGCACGAAGCCGATGCGCTCGGCCTCGGCGGCGTCGATGAACTCGCCCGAGAACACCAGGCTCTTGGCGGTCTGCAGGCCGACGAGCTGCGGCAGCAGCCACGTGCCGGCCCCCGTGTCGGGCACGAGCCCACGCTGCACGAAGATCCACGAGAAGCGGGCCCGCGTCGACGCGATGCGGAAGTCGCACTGCGTCGCCAGCTCGATGCCGAGCCCTGCGGCCGGCCCGTCGACGGCGGCGATGACCGGCTTGGCGGCGTCGTGCAGGAACCAGTGCTGGCCGTCGGTGTGCTGGGTCCGGTCCTCGCCCTTCGTGCCCGGCGCGACGTCGTGCAGCTCGGTGAGGTCTGTACCGGCGCAGAACTGACCCGGCGTGCCGGTCAGCACGATTGCCTTGACCACCGGGTCGGCCTCGGCAGCGTGGGTGGAGTCGCGAATCGCTGCGAGCATCGCGTAGCTCAGCGCGTTGCGCTTCTCCGGCCGGTCGATCGTGATGACGCCCAGCCCGTCCTGCACCTCGTACCGCACGAAGTCGGTCATGCCGGAACCGTAGCGTCGGCGACGAAGCGGACGTCGACGCCGCACAGCCTCAGGCTCTCGCCGACCCGCTCCGGGTCGGCGGCGGCCACGTCGAACGCGACGAGGCCGGTGACGTCGTCCGACGGGACGAACCTCAGCACCGTGTGCTGCAGCGGCAGCGTGGTGGGGTCAGCGAGGGGCATGTCGAGGACCTGCGACCATGTGCGGGCCAGG
This sequence comes from Aeromicrobium fastidiosum, assembly GCF_017876595.1. Lineage (NCBI taxonomy): Bacteria > Bacillati > Actinomycetota > Actinomycetes > Propionibacteriales > Nocardioidaceae > Aeromicrobium > Aeromicrobium fastidiosum. Next base: position 765,568 of record NZ_JAGIOG010000001.1, read on the forward strand.
GCCTCGGGGTCCGGCGACGCGAGGTCGGCCGCCACGACGTCACGAGCGACGTCGGTGCAGGCGGCGTCGAAGATGCGCGGTGCGAAGTGCCAGCTCTCCGGCGGGTCGACCTGGTCGACCTCGGCCAACGTGCCGAGCGTCCTGGGGTGCCACTGCGAGATGCGGTTGCCCTCGAAGTCCTGCGCGAACAGCGGCTCGATGCCCAGGCCGGCGGCGCGGTCGACGACCGCCTGCTGGTCGTCGACCTGCACCACGAGCATGTAGCCGACGGCGCCCCTTCGCTCGACCAGACGCCCGTGGGACGAGTCGGCCGTCAACGGCGCGCACAGCTCGAGGAACGTGTCGCCGAACGACAGCACCTCGTGCTCGAAGCCGAGCTCGGTCATCGACTCGGGGTCGCGCGTCCCGCTCGTGTGGCCGAAGGCGTCGCGACATTGCGTGATCGCCTCGTCGAGGTCGGGGACCAGCAGGACGACCTGGCGGATGCAGGGCAGGGCGGGCATGGGCTTCTCCTAGTGCGACGGGACGGGGTGCGCCGGCTGGGCCAGCAGGATGCGCAGCTCGCGCTTGAGGATCTTGCCGATCGCGTTGCGCGGAAGCGCCTCGACGACCTCGAGCCGCTCCGGCCACTTGAACGTAGCTACCTGCTGGTCTCGCAGGCGGGCGACGAGCTGGTCGAGCGTTGGCGCGTCGGCGGGGTCGCGCGGCACCACGAACAGGCACACCCGCTCGCCGAGCCGCGCATCGGGCATCGCGACGGCTGCCACCTCGGCCACGCGGTCGTCGGCGATCACGAGGGCCTCGACCTCGGCGGCCGAGATCTTGAAGCCGCCGCGGATGATCAGGTCCTTCGCCCGGTCGACGTGCATCAGGTACGACGGGCTGTCGGCACTGATCTCGAAGACGTCGCCGGTGCAGAACCAGCCGTCGGCGTCGAACCCGTGGCGGCCCCGGTCCCAGTAGCCGGCGAAGATCGTCGGGCCCTTCAGCCGCAGCTCGCCGGCCCGGCCGGGCGTGGTGACCTCGTCGCCGTCGTCGAGGCTCACGAGCCGCGCCTGCATCGCGTGCGCCACGTCCACCCGGTACGGCATGCCCTCGACCCCGTACCGCGGGAAGAGACGACCGCGGTCGGACGGCTCGGGGACGGTCTCCGGGTCGCCGAACAGCACCCCGCCCTCGTTGGACCCGAACAGGTTGAGCACCTCGACTCCGTGGTCGCGCTCCCACCGGGCGATCATCCAGCCCGAGAGCGGCGCGGACCCGGACCCGACCGCTCGCAGCGTCGATAGGTCGTGCTGCTCGAAGGCCGTGTCGTCGGCGACGAGGGTGTCGAGCACCAGGGGCGGCGCACACGTGTAGGTGACCCGCTCGCTCTCGATCTGTCCGACGAAGACGTCGAGGTCGAACGGGTGGTGCTGCGCCAGCGTCGCCCCGAGGGTGATCCACGGAATGAACATGCCGGCCAGACCGCCGCCGTTGACCATCGGGAACGGGTTGAGCAGCACGTCGTCGGGGCCCAGCCTCGGCGCCTGGCTGCACGCCGCGCCCAGCACCTCCCAGTCGCCGTAGGCCCGCGGGACGCCCTTCGGCGTTCCCTCGGTGCCGGACGTCCACACCAGGGTCACGCAGTCGTTGGAGCCGAGGTCGAGCGATGCGAGGTGCTCGACCAGCGCCGGCGAATCGGCACCCGCCTGGGCGACCCGCGCGTCCAACGGCTGCGCCCCGTCGACCACGTCCGGCCCGAAGGCCAGCACCGTCCGCAGCGTCGGCACGTCGCCGCACAGTCCGACCGCGTCGGCCGCGAGCGGACGGCCGACGGCCTGCGTGGCCGTCACGAGCACTTCGGCACCGGCCGCGGTGGTCATGCCGCTCAGCTCGTGCCGCCGGTACTGCACCGGGAACGGCGTCACGATCGCGCCCAGCCGGGCCACGGCGAGCAGCACCAGCGGCAGCTCGACGCAGTTCGGCAGCTGCACGCCCACGACGACGTCGCGCCGGACCCCGTGGTCGAACAGCACGCGCGAGATGCGGTCGACCTGGTCGCCGACCTCCTCCCACGTGAGCCGGCGAGGCTCGCCGGCCATGAAGGAGGAACGGTTGGGCGCGTCGGCCAACGAGAGCCGGTGGCCTATGGCGCTGCGGTGGCCGGCCAGGAGGTCGGACCAGGTCGTGCCGGTCCACCACCCGTCGGCTCGGAAGCTCTCGGCGACCTCTTCTGGGAACAGATGCACGCGGCTCATCGTAGATCAGTCACCTCAAAACTACTAGATAGCAAGTGACTGTTCATTTGACGTGCTTCCCGGCACAATGGTCACCTCGCAGCACATGTGAGCCCCACACGCGCATCGTCCAGGCCAGGAGTGTTCTTGAATCTCTTCAGCAAAGATAGTGGCGTCTCGTCCGTGGTGCGCACCGAGCGCGCCGGCGGCGTCGCGACCATCACGCTGCACCGTCCGGCACGACGCAACGCCTGGACCGTCGAGATGCAAGCCGGCTACTACGACGCCCTCGCGGCGGCGGCGGCCGATCCCGACGTGCGCGTCGTCGTGGTCACGGGCGCGGGCGGCTCGTTCTGCCCGGGCGCCGACACCCTGGCTCTCGACACGTACTCGCAGACCGGCACGACTAATCCGCTCGCCGCAGCCATCGAGCAGCCCGAGTGGTTCCCGAGCACCGTGCCCAAGCCTATGATCGCCGCCGTCGAGGGGCCGTGCGCCGGCATCGGCCTGGTGCAGGCCCTGATGTGCGACATCCGGGTCGTCGCGCCCACCGCCCGCTTGTCGACCGCCTTCGTCCGGCGGGGACTGCCGGCCATGCACGGCGGGGAGTGGCTGCTCGAGCGCATCGCCGGCGCGGCCACTGCCCACGAGCTGCTGTTGACCGGACGCACCTTCGACGGCACCGAGGCCGTGCGGCTTGGCGTCGCCCACGAGGCCACCGACGACCCCCTCGCCCGCGCCCTCGAGCTGGCCCGCGACATGTCCGAGAGCTGCTCGCCCACGTCGATGGCCCACGTCAAGGAACGGCTCTGGACCAGCCGCAGCCGCACCCTCGACGAGACCGTCGTCGAGGTCGACGCGGTGCTCGACGACTTCTTGTCGTCCGACGACTTCCGCGAGGGCGTCGCCAGCTTCGTCGAGAGACGCGCCCCGCGCTTCCGCGGACTCTCCCACCCGCTCTAGACCCTCTCGAAGGACACGATGACCACCCCCTTGAGCCAGCCGCTCCGCCTGCCCGTCGTGGCGGCACCCATGTTCCTGATCTCCGGCACCGACCTCGTCGTCGCGGCGTGCACGTCGGGCGTGGTCGGGTCGTTCCCGGCACCGAACTGCCGCACCACCGACGAGCTCGACCGCTGGATGGGCACCATCACCGACGCGCTGCGCGGGGCGGCCGAGGCCGACCCGGACGCCGTCATCGCGCCATGGGCCCTGAACCTCGTCACTCACAGCACCAATGCACGGCTGGCCGACGACCTCGCCCTCGTCGCCGAGCACCGGCCGCCCATTGTCATCACCGCTCTCGGCTCACCCGCGCCGGTCATGGACGTGGTCAAGGGTTACGGCGGCATCGTTGTGGCCGACGTCGTGAACCTCAAGCTCGCCCACAAGGCCGCGAACCTGGGCGTCGACGGCCTGGCCTGCGTGTCGAGCGGAGCGGGCGGGCACACCGGTCACCTGTCGCCGTTCGCCTTCGTGTCGGCGGTGCGCGAGTTCTTCGACGGCATCGTCACGGTCGGCGGCGGCATCAGCGACGGCTACGGCGTCGCGGGCGCGATCGCGTCCGGCGCCGACCTGGTCTACATGGGCACGCGCTTCCTGCCGACGACCGAGAGCATGGCGCCCGAGGCCTACAAGCAGATGGTCGTCGACCACGGGCCCGACGACCTGGTCGTCAGCTCCGGCGTCACCGGTACCGACGCCTCGTGGCTGCGTCCGAGCCTGGTCGCCAACGGCTTCGACCCCGACCGCATGGCGGCCCCGGCCGAGCGCAACTACGACTCGACGTCGCCCACCAAGAAGTGGAAGGACATCTGGGCCGCGGGGCAGGGGCTGCAGACCATCCGCGAGATCGAGCCTGTCCGTGCCGTCGTCGACCGGCTCGAGCGAGAGTACCGTGCGGCGGGCGACCGATTCGCCGCCCTTACCCCGGGAGCACCATGACCTACGAGACACTCGTCCTCACCGTCGCCGACCGCATCGCGACGATCGAGCTGAACCGCCCCGAGCACCTCAACTCGATCACCAGCCAGATGGTCGACGAGCTGGTCGCGGTCTTCGCGCAGACCAACGACGACCCCGACGTCCGTGTTGTCGTCGTGACCGGTCGAGGCAAGGCCTATTGCGCCGGTGCCGACCTGTCGGGCGGATCCGGCTCGCTCGACGCCGAGGAGCGCGGCTGGGCCGAGGAGATCGACGAGTTTCGCGACGGCGGGGGCCTGATCACCCTCAACATCTTCGCGTCGACCAAGCCCGTCATCGCCGCTGTCAACGGCGTCGCAGCCGGCCTCGGCGCCACGATGCTGCTGCCGATGGACTTCATCATGGCGGCCGAGTCGGCCCGCTTCGGCTTCGTCTTCGCCAAGCGCGGCATCGTGCCCGAGGCGTGCTCGACGTGGTTCCTTCCCAAGAAGGTCGGGCTATCGAAGGCCGCCGAGTGGTTCTACACCGGACGCATGGTCTCGTCGGCGGAGGCGCTGGACGCCGGCCTGGTGCGCAGCGTCCACCCCGACGACGAGCTGTTGCCGGCGGCCTACGCCCTGGCGCGCGAGATCGTCGACAACACCTCGCCCGTCGCAGTCGGCATGATCCGCCAGATGCTGTGGCGCTTCGCCAGCTCCGACCACCCCATGGACGCCCACCGCGTCGACTCGCGGCTCAACTACGAGCTCGGCACGACCCCAGACGTCGTCGAGGGCATCACGTCGTTCCTCGAGAAGCGTCCGCCCCGGTTCCCCGGCACACTCCCCGCGGACGCCCCCGCGTCGTACCCCTGGTGGAGCGAGCCGACGTTCTGACCGCTCGCCTCGCCGTCAGTGGCCGAAGTCGTCGGTGATGCCCATGCCAGCGAGCAGCGTCGGACGGTCGTAGTACTCGAGCCACTCGGTGATCTTGCCGTCGTCCATGCGCAAGATGCCGACGACCGGCACCTCGCCGTGGTGGCCGTCGAAGTCGAAGTCGTCGACCCGCTCGACGAACACGCGTCCGTCGATGATGCCGAGGGCCTTGACGTGCAGCGTGATCCGCTCGGCCTTGCTGCCGAGGATGGCCATCCGCTCGGCGATCGCGGCCCGGCCGACGACCGGCTCCTGCATGACGCTGTGCAGCACGCCGTCGTCGGCGAACAGGTCGACGACGGCGTCCCAGTCCATCGTGTCCCAGGCCTCGAACATGCGCCGGGACAGGTCGAGCTTCTGGTCGTCGGTCATGGTGCTCATGCGGTGGCTCCTTCGTGGGTGGTCAGGCGCAGCTCGCGCTTGAGGATCTTGCCGACGGGGTTGCGCGGCATCTGGTCGAGGACCTGCAGGCGCTCGGGCAGCTTGAACGACGCGATCTTCTTGCCGCGCAGGAACTCGACGAGCTCGTCGAGCGTCAGGCTCGTGCCCGGCGCGAGGGTGACGATCGCGGCGATGCGCTCGCCCAGCACCTCGTCGGGGTCGCCGATGACGGCGACGTCGACCACGGCGGGGTGGTCGCCGATGAGCCCTTCGAGCTCGACGGGAGCGATGTTCATGCCGCCGCGGATGATGAGGTCCTTGGCCCGGTCGAGGTAGTGCAGGTACTGGTTCTTGTCGCCGGCGATCTCGAACAGGTCACCGGTCTTGAGGTACCCCTGCTCGTCGAAGGGGCTCGGACGTCGCTCGCCGTGCAGGTAGCCGGCGAACACCGACGGCCCGGTGATGTAGAGCTCACCGCTGCGTCCTGGCTCCTCGATGTCCTCGCCGGTGACGACGTCGACCAGGCGCACCCGCATCCAGTCGGCGATGCGTCCCGACCACGTGACGCCGGGGGTGCCGTATCGCGGGAAGTACTGGGCTCGCTCGTCGGGATCAGGGAAGTCCTCGGGGCTCGACAGCAGACCGATGCCCTCGTTGGAGCCGAAGAAGTTGATCACGCCGATGCCGAACTTCTCCTGCCACCCGCGCACCATCACAGGCTGCAGCGGCACCGAGCCCGAGCCCACTCGGGTGAGGCTGGTGAGGTCGGTCTTGGCGAGCAGCGCCTCGTTGTGCAGCAGCGTCCACAGCAGCGCGGGCGGCGCGACGGTGTAGGTGACCTTCTCGTCGGTGATCTGCGCGAGGAACGTCGGCAGGTCGAACGGGTGGTGCTGCACGAGCACGGAACCGCTGCGCAGCCAGGGAAGGAACATGCCGTTGATGCCGGCCATGTTGACCATCGGGAACGGGTTGAGCAACACGTCGTCGTGCGTGATGGCGGGCAGCTCGACGGTCGCCCAGCTGACGGCGATCCAGTCGTAGTGGCACCGCGGGACGCCCTTGGGCTCGCTCTCGGTGCCGGACGTCCAGCAGATCGTCAGGCAGTCGTTGGGGTCGTTGGGGTCGGCGGCCATCTGGGCGGTGACGCGGTCGCGCTGCTCGGCGGTGGCCGGCGCGGGCGCGAGGTGCAGCACGCCGTCGGGCAGCCCGCCGGCGGCCTCCTCGTCCGGCCCGTAGGCGATCAGGTGCCTCAGCGACGGCAGGCGGTCGAGCGCGTCGTGCACGTCGCCGATCGGCGAGCGTCCGCCGAACGTGGGGACGGTGACGAAGGCCGCGAACTCGGCCTGGTTGGCCATGCCGACGATCTCGTTCTCGCGGTACTGCATCGGCAGGGGCGAGATGACGATGCCGACCATCCAGGCCGCGACGTACATCTCGGCGAGCTCGATCGCGTTGGGCATCTGGACACCCAGCACGTCGCCGCGGCGCAGGCCAAGCTCGAGCAGCCGACCAGCCAACGCCGTCGCCTCGGCGTCGACCTCGCTCCAGGTCAGTCGTCGGGGGGCGCTGCCGGTGAGGGCCTGACGGTTGGCCGGGTCGACGATCGCCAGCTCGTCACCGCGCGTGGCGACCTGGTGCGCGAAAAGCTGGTCGACCGTCTCGTCCGTCCACCAGCCCCTCGACGTGTAGTCCTCGACCTTGTCGGCCGGATGCAGCCCGCGGGTACTTGCCATCTCGTGCTCACCTCGTGACACTTCAGTTAACAGTGTGATACACATTACTACAGTAAACAGAGCGAGTCGTCAACGCTCGGTCCACCGCCGCAGGACCCTGATCGGAGCACCACATGAGTCAGCTGAGAGGGGCCCGCGTCGAGGGCTCCGTCGTCGTCGTCACCGGAGCCAACCGCGGCATCGGTCTCGCCTTCGTCCGCGAGGCCCTGAGCCGCGGTGCCGCCAAGGTCTACGCCGGCGTGCGCGACGTCGACGACGTCACCGACGAGTTGCGGCAGACCGGCGCCGAGATCATCGCGCTGGAGGTGACCAGCGCCGACGACATCGCCGCTGCCGCCGCGCACTGCACCGACGCGACGGTGCTGGTCAACAACGCCGGCCTCCACGCCCAGGACCGGCTGGTCAAGGCCACCGACCCCGACGCCGCCCGCCGCGAGATGGAGGTCAACTACTTCGCGCCGCTCGCGCTGACCCGCGCCTTCGCCCCGGTCATCGCGGCCAACGGCGGCGGCTCGATCGTCAACGTCCTGTCGGTCGCGGCCATCGCGCCGACCGCGTTCATGGGCGGCTACTCCCCCGCCAAGGCTGCCACGCTCTACCTCGGCGGCATCACCCGTGCCGAGCTCGGCCCGGACCACATCACGTGCACGTCGCTGATCGTCGGCTCGGTCGACACCCGCATGGCCTCGCACGTCGACGGCAAGAAGGAGGACCCGCTCGACATCGCGAAGGCCGGCCTCAAGGCGATGGAGCGCGGCGAGTGGACGTGCGACACCGACCGGATGGCCGTCGAGTCGCGGGCCCGCCTGGCCATGGACCCGGTGCGGTACGAGACCGGCCTCGGCAAGCTGCTGTTCATGTCGGACCTGAGCACCAAGGCATGAGCGAGCGCATCCGCGTCGCGCAGTGGGCGACCGGCGCGGTCGGCAAGACGATCCTGCGCGGCGTCATCGACCGTCCCGACCTCGAGCTGGTGGGCCTGTACGTCTACGGCGACAAGAAGGTCGGCCGCGACGCCGGCGACATCGCCCGCCGCGACACCACGGGCGTCATCGCCACGCGCGACATCGACGAGCTGGTCGCCACGCGTCCCGACGTGCTGATGCACGCTCCGCGGCTGCAGGTGCCCTACGAGAAACACGACGCCGACCTGACGAGGCTGCTGCGCGCCGGCATCAACGTCATCACGACCGCCGGCCAGCACTTCCCGCGTGCGCATGGCAGCGAGCGCGAGCAGATGTTCCTGGACGCCTGCGGGGAGGGCGGCAGCACGCTGTTCGGCATCGGCGTCAGCCCCGGCATCATCGGCGAGCGCCTGGCGCTCGGCCTGACCGGTGCCTCGATGCAGCTCGACGCCATCACGATCGACGAGGTGCTGGACGCCCGCAAGATGCCCGACCCCGACTTCGCCTTCACGGTGATGGGAATGGGCTCCGACCCCGCCACGCTCGACGGATCGGGCCCGCTGCCCACTCTCTACGCGTCGCTCTACCTCGAGACGATCGCGTTCATGTGCGAGCGCATGGGCGTGGTGTACGACGAGGTCGTCCCCGACCACCGCGTCGTGCCCGCGAGCCGCGACCTCGACGTCGCCGCGGGTCACATCCCAGCCGGGACGGTCGGCAGCACCGAGTGGCGCTGGCACGCGATGGTCGGCGGCAAGCCGTTCCTGACCCTCGCGATCATCTGGACGATGGAGCCCGACCGGCCGGAGTACGCCGGTCGCGACGAGTGGACGATCCACTTCTACGGCAAGCCGGAGATGGTCGTGACGCTGAACATGGTCGAGCCCGACGAGCCGGGCAGCCGCACCACCGCGGGACAGTACGTGACCGCAGGGCCTGCGCTGCGAGCCATCCGGCCGGTCGTCGAGGCACCGGCCGGCATCTTCGAGCCGCCGGTGTTCGCCCCGTTCCAGATGGAGGTCTCATGAGCGCAGTCGTCGAACCGCCGAGCCGCCAGGTCGGCCAGGTGGGCCAGGTCGTCGTGCCGGTACCGCCGGAGTACCGCGACCCCGAGTACGCGCTGCACGCCGACGGCTCGCGGGTCGAGCGGCTCGAGGACGTCCCCCGTCTCCGAGCGGCGGCGACGCCCGACCTGCCGGCGATCATCCAGCCGTCCGGGGCGACGTCGTTCGCCGAGCTCGATCGCCACGCCAGCCGGGTCGGCCAGGCACTGCTGCGCGACGGCGTGCAGGCCGGCGACCGCGTCGCCTACATCGGCGAGAACGCCCCGTCGTTTCTCGCCGTCCTCTACGGCGCGTCCAAGATGGGGGCCGTCCCCACCGCGCTCAACTTCCGCCTGGCGGTGCCCGAGATCGAGTACATCCTCGGCAACGGCGAGCCCGCGGTGGTGGTGCTGGGTCGCGGCGAGGAGCGTCTCGCCGAGGCCGCCGCCGCGGTGCCGAGCGTCCGCACCGTCGTCACGGTCGAGGCCGGACCGCACAGCGTCGCTTACGACGTGTGGCTCGAGGGCGTCTCCGACGACGATCCCGGCTACTCGCGCGGGTCAGACGAGACGGCGCTGATGTTCTACACGTCCGGCACGACCGGGCACCCCAAGGGCATAGAGCTGACCGGGCCCAACCTCGGCAAGGCCATCGCTGCGATGCACTACGTGCTCGAGCTCGACACCACGTCGATCGCGCTGGCGCCGGTGCCGTTCTTCCACGTCTCGGGCCTGGGACTCGCGCTGGTGAGCAACGTCAACGGCAGCGCCCTGCTGCTGCGCAACCCCACGTCGCCGGCAGATCTGTGCCAGATCCTGCAGGACGAGCAGGTGACCCACGCCGTCGCGGTACCCACGGTCATCCAGTTCCTCATCGCGATCCCCGAGGCACAGACTGCGGACTGGTCGGCGCTGAAGTACATGGTCTACGGCTCATCGCCCATGCCCGAACCCGTCCTGCGCGAGGCCACCGCCCTGCTCGGCTGCAAGTTCCTGCAGAGCTACGGACTGACCGAGTCGACCGGCGGCGTCACGATGCTGACCCCCGAGGACCACCGTCCGACGCCCGGGACGGCGCAGCGACTGCGCTCGGTCGGACGTCCGATGCCCAACATCCCGATCCGCATCGTCGACCCGGTGACGCTCGAGGACAAGGCCGTCGGCGAGCGGGGCGAGGTGTGGATCGGCGGCGCGCACGTCATGAAGCGCTACTGGCGCAACGAGGAGGCGACCGCGGCTGCTATCACTTCCGACGGCTGGCTGCGCTCGGGCGACGGCGGCTCGATCGACGCCGACGGCTACCTCTACCTGCACGACCGCATCAAGGACATGATCGTCTCCGGCGGCGAGAACATCTTCCCGGCCGAGGTCGAGAGCCTGCTGACCGAGCACCCCGCGGTCGCCCAGGCCGCCGTCGTCGGCATCCCGTCCGAGCGGTGGGGCGAGTCTCCCCTCGCCGTCGTGGTGAAGGCCCCCGGCACCGAGGTGACCGAGACCGAGCTGATCGCCTGGGCCCGCGAACGGCTGGCCCACTACAAGTGCCCCACCGCCGTGGCCTTCGTCGAGGCCCTTCCGCTCAACGCCAGCGGCAAGCTCCTGAAGCGGAGTCTTCGCGAGCAGTTCAGCTGAGGTGCCCGCCGACGGCCGACGAGGTCGTCGGATCCCGTCTCTCGCCCAGCGTGTTCACCTCGTCGAGCCGCGGACCCATGGTCGGGCACGTCTCGGCATGGAGTCTGTCGGGTGCTGTCCACCGTCGTCCTGCCGATCGTCTGCGTCGTGCTGGTCGGCACGATGCAGTTGACGGCTGACGACGGCGGACCTGCCGGCAGGCTCGCGCCCGAAGTCCGGCTCGAGTGGCCCCGTGTCAGACCAGGGTGAAGGCGACTCCGCTGACCGTGACCTCACGGGTGCCGGGCGAGATGCCGTCGGCGACCCTCACGTCGCAGCCGGTCATCATCTTGACGTCGCCCTTGACGAAGCGAGCCGTGCGAGCACCGATCGCGATCTGCAGGACGCCGTCGACGGTCTCGGCCGGGACGTCGAACAGCGTCGACCACTTCTGCGCGAGCGCCGACGGGTCGGGGTTGCTGATCTCGACGGCGAGGACGTCGTCGATCACAGGATTCTCGGAGACGTCGGCCTCGACGTCGTCCCAGAACCACTTCTCGGCCTCGGGGATCTCGTCGAGCTCGACCAGGATGCCGAGGTCGCCCGGGTGCAGCTGCACGATGCGACGGTCATAGACCACGATGTCCTCGATCGTGCGCGCGCCGACCGCCTCGGCACGCTCCAGGAACGGGCCGAGCGCCGGCACCTGGATGGCCAGGCCGTAGCCGCCACCGCCGCCGACCTTCTCGCACCACTTCGCGATCGGTGCCTCGGGCGTCAGCGCACCCACCAGCTCGAGGTGCGACTCCCCGCCGACGCGGAAGGTCTCGTCGTCCATGTTGATGCCCTCGAGCAGGGGATCGGCGAAACCCTTGGCCAGACCGAAGGCTTCGCGCATCTGCTTGCCGGCCACTTCCATGTCACCGGCGCCGATGATGACCTGGCGAATGATGGGGAACGTTCCGTGCTTCATCCGATACTCCTGTCGTGTCCTGCCCAGTGCGGAGCACGCAGCTCACGCTTGAGCACCTTCCCGGAAGGGTTCCGGGGCAGCTGTTCGATGACCTGCACCGCGGTCGGGCACTTGTAGTGCGCCAGCCGCTCGCGGGTGAAGGCGATGAGCTCGTCGCCGTCGACGGTCTCGCCCGCCTTGGCCACCACCACCGCAAGCGGCGTCTCGCCCCAGCGCTCGGACGGCACACCGATGACGGCGACCTCCTGCACGGCCGGGTGGGCCATGATCGCGTTCTCGACCTCGGCCGGGTAGATGTTCTCGCCGCCGCTCATCAGCAGGTCCTTGATGCGGTCCTTCAGGAAGACGTACCCATCGGCGTCCATGTAGCCGGCGTCGCCTGTGCGGAACCAGCCGTCGGGCCAGAACGCGGCCTCGGTGGCCTCGGGGTTGCGCCAGTACGCCGTGGTGACGCCAGGACCGCGCGTGACCACCTCGCCGACCTCGCCCGTCGCGCAGGCGGTGCCGGTGTCGGGGTCGAAGATCGCGACCTCCAGACCGGGCACGGCACGTCCGGCCGAGCGCAGCTTGCTGTCGGGGCCGACCACGTGGTCCTCCGGACGCAGGAACGTCGTGACGCCGACCGTCTCGGTCAGTCCGTAGCTCTGCGACAGCTGGGCACCGAAGGTCTTCTGCGCGCCGAGCATGACGGTCTCGGAGATGGGCGAGCCGCCGTAGACGACGTGCTCGACGCTGGAGTAGTCGGCCGCCGCCGCCTCGGGGCTCGTGATGAACAGCTGCATCACGGTCGGGACCATGATCACGTGGGTGGCCTTGAAGCCCACCAGCTGGCCCAGCATGTTCTGCGGCGTGACCTCGGTGAACTGCACGATCCGCCCGCCCGCGGCCAGCGCGATGAGCGACCAGCCGCCCGCGGCGATGTGGTAGTACGGCGTCGGCACCAGGCTGACCGAGGCCGGCGAGACATCGAACATCGCACCGAAGGCATCTACCGCCCACAAGAAGCCGCCGACCGTCGTCGTGACGCCCTTGGGCCGGCCCGTCGTGCCGGACGAGTACATCATCGAGGCCAGCGCGTCGCCGCCCTGATCGCGGCGCGGGTCGTCGGCCGGCTGCTCGGCAGCCCACTGCTCGTACGCCTTCCATCCGGCGGGCACCGAGGGCTCGCCCTCCTGCGAGAACACGAGCCTCAGGCCTGGCCAGTCGGCCGGCACCAGCGAGGTCAGGTGGTCCTCGACCAGGATGGCCGACGGATCGGCGTCGCCGAGGATCCAACCGATCTCCTCGGCCGACAGCCGGAAGTTGAGCGGGACGATGACGACGCCGGCCTTGGCGGCGGCGAAGAACAGCTCCCAGTACTCCGTCGCGTTGCGCGCCAGGTATGCGACGCGGTCGCCCACCCCGAGGCCGGCGGCGACGAGCCCGCTCGCGACGGCGTCCGACCGCGACGACAGCTCGCCGTAGGTGGTCGTGCGCCCCTCGCCGACGATCGCGGGGACGTCGGCGAACCGGTCGCCGTTCGTGCGGACGACGTCCGCCAGGGTCGTGCGGGTGGTGGTGGGGCTCATCGGTCTTCCTCTCCAGCGATCGTGCGGTCGGACCGACCGACGATGGTGATGTCGTGGCCCGTGAGGACCTCGTGGCACTCGTCGCAGCGGAACGTCGCCTCGAACGACTCGCCGCACGCGCGATGGTGCTGCACGATCGCGGGTCCCTCGGGCGCCCTGAACCACTCCTGCCCCCATTGCAGCGAGGCCGCGATGACGGGGTAGAACGCGCGGCCCTTCTCCGTCAGGCGGTACTCCGCCCAGTCCGGACGCTGAGCGTTCTGCGTGGCGACCAGCACGTCGATCGCGACGAACGCCCGCAGCCGCTCGGCCACGAGCGTCGGCGGTGCGCCCAGGTTGGCCTCGAAGTCGGAGAAGCGCGTGACGCCGCGGAAGGCCGCTCCGAGCAGGGCCGACGCCCAGCGGTTGCCGTAGACCATCATCGTCTCGGGGAACAGCCCCGCCGACGACCGTGCCGAGTCGGAGTCCGACCGGCGTCGTGTCACCGACTCCGGCACCGACCGCTCCCAGGAGCCGCTCGGCCCCCAGTCGCCGTCGATGTCCTTGGCTTCGACAGCCTTGCCGCAGGCACCGCACGAGAGCACGGGCGCGAAGTCGTGGCCGCACGCCTCGTGGTGCATCGTCGGCAGCTGCTCGGCGTGCCCGGGGACCCAGCGCCGCTCCCACTCCCAGATCGCCAGCATGAACGGCCACAGCGCGCGGCTGCGGTCGGTCACGACGTACTCGGCCCGTAGCGGGTTGGTCTGGTAGATGTGCCGGCGCAGCAACCCCTCGCGCACCAGCAGGTTGAGCCGGCTCGTCAGCACCGAGTTGGAGATCGGCAGCGCCGACATCAGCTGCCCGAACCGTCCCACGCCCTGCAACGCCTGCTGCACGATCAGCAGCGTCCACTCGTCGCCGAGCAGACCGAGCGTGCGGCCGATCGCGTTGGTCGCGCCCGGCTCGAGCTCGGTGGGTCGTGTCTCCAAGTCGGAGGAGACGTCGGGGACGTCGATGACTACAGCCCCACCGCGTCCGCGGCCGTGTCAGCGGTCTGCCAGCGCCGCAGGTCGGCGCCCGGGGCCCACGTGGAGTGGGTGCCGCTGGAGATGCGCTCGGGCAACCTGAGCTTGCACACCGGGCCGTCGGCGACGCGGGCCGCGTCGAAGATGACGGCGTACGAGGCGTCGTCGTTCATGTCGGTGGTCAGCGTGATGAGGTAGCCGTCGTCCTCGACGGTGCTGCCGATGCGCGGTGCCATCGCGGTCTCGCTCCCGTAGACGCCGTCACCGAAGGAGTAGCGCTCCTCGGTGCCGTCCTGGAGGTCGTGCTTGACCAGGCCGTCGAACAGGAACCATGAGGGCTTGCCGGTGGCGGCGTAGGCGTAGCGGTACTTCTGGCCCGCGTGCGCGCCGTTCATCATGCCGAACTCGGTGATCGAGTCGCTGAGCTGCTCCTCCTTGACCTGACCCGTGACCAGGTTCAGGCGCCAGCGGTGGAGCCTCGACTGCATGCGGTCGAGGGCCAGAAAGCGGAACGCGCGCTGCCAGTGGTTGCCCATGCCGTTGTCGGCGGGCTCGGGGTCCCCCTGGAAGAAGCCGTCGAGGACGATCTCGTCGCCCTCCTCGTAGGCGTTGACGAAGTGCAGCACGTAGGTCGACTCGGCCTCGAACCATCGGATGTCGGACGTCTGCCCCTTGCGCGGGATGACTGCGATGCGCAGTGGCGTCTCGGGGTGGAATCGCGCGATGTGGGCATCGGCCTTGAGCGCCTCGGGGTCCCAGTAGAGCGGGCAGTCGTTGAGGATCGCGTAGTTCTCGGTGAACGCCATGTCGTGCGGCAGCCGCGGCCCAGGCAGCGGGACGTCGATGTAGTGCGACAGGTCGTTGTTCGCGTCGACGACGCCGTAGTGCATGTACGGCGCCTCCTTGCTGTAGTTGAAGAACAGCATCTCGCCGGTGCGGTCGTCGACCTTGGGGTGCGCCGAGACGCCCCACTCGAACGGGAATTTGCCGTTCCACGTCTCCTTGCCCATCGTCTCGGCCGACATCGGGTCGATGCGGTACATGTCGCCGCACTGGTAGAACGTCGACAGCGCCTGGCCGCGGTGCACGATGACGTCGGTGCTCGACGCGTCCTTCATGCGGGTGCGCGCGCCCCAGCCCTCGTCGCGCTTCGAGCTCGACGGACGCTCGGCGAGCCCGGCCCAGAGCGCCTGCCCGGCCTCCTGCTCGGCGAGGAATCCGTCGGTGCGGATGAAACGGTTGCGGTAGAAGGCCTTGCCGTCGCGGAAGCCGACCACGTGGATCATGCCGTCGCCGTCGAACGGGTGGTAGTTCTTCAGCGACGGGTGCACGGGGTTCTCGGTGTTGCGCAGGTAGACGCCGTCGAGGTCGGTCGGGATCTCGCCCTCGACGACCTGCAGGTCGTCGGCCTTCCACTCGGTGGTCTGGGGCTGCCAGGGCCCTGTGCGGTACGGGTGGTCGTCGTCCGCGGGCAGCGTCGACAACAGTCTTCCGACGACTTCAACGTCCATGGGTGGTCTCCTTGGGTGGTTCGAGTCAGGCGGCGGGCGCGGCACCGACGACGAGGCTGACGGTCGTCGCGGTGCTGCCGCCGAAGTTGAGCGTGCCGAAGGTCGAGGCGCCGTCGACCTGGTAGTCGCCGGCGGTGCCGCTGACCTGCTTCGAGGCGTCGAGCAGCATCCGGACGCCGCTGGCACCGACGGGGTGGCCGCCGCCGATGAGGCCGCCGCTGGGGTTGATCGGCAGCGTTCCGCCCATCTCGATCTCGCCGTTCTCGATCGCCTTCCACGACTCTCCCGGGCCGGTCAGCCCGATGTGGTCGATCGCGACGTACTCGCTGGGCGTGAAGCAGTCGTGCGTCTCGAGACCGTCGAGGTCGTCGAGCGTGACCTTGGCGCGACCGAACGCGTCGAGCACGGCTTGCCGCAGGTGCGGCAGGACGTAGGGGTTGTCGCGGTCGCGCTCGATCTTCTGCTCGAGACCCAGGCCGACCGTGCGGTGGCCCCAGCCGAGCACCTGGGACAGCGGCCTCACGGCCGCTCCGGGGTGGTCGCGCAACCACGTGTCGTTGACGAGGACTACGCCGGCGCCCCCGTCGGTGACCTGGCTGCAGTCGAAGCGCCGCATGCGGCCGTCCACGACGGGGTTGATCGCATCGTCGCGACCCAGTCCGCCCACGAGGTCGGGCACGTCCCAGCCACGGGTCTGGGCGTTGGGGTTGCGGCGTCCGTTGGCGAAGTTGATCTGGGCGATCGCGCGCAGGTGCACGTCGTCGAGTCCGTAGCGCTCGTCGTACTCCTCGGCCACCTCGCTGAACATGTGCGGCCACATGAACGTCGCGTCCTGGCCCTCGTGCCCGACCCACGCGGCAGCACCGAGGTGGGCGGCAGCCTGGTCGCCGCTGACGGTCTTCTCCAGCTCGATGCCCACGACCAGCGCGCTGTCGTAGTTTCCGGCCCGCAGGTCGGCCATCGCGGCGAGCACTGCGATGCTGCCCGACGCGCACGCCGCCTCGTGGCGCGAGGACGGCACGCCCCACAGGTCGTCCCGCACCGTGGCGGGCATCGCGCCGAGCTGGCCCTGGCCCGTGAACAGCTGCCCGAAGGCGTTGGCGACGTGCACGACACCGATGTCGGAACCGTCGACCGACGAGCTCTCGAGCGTGTGGTCGACGACCTCGGACGTCAGATCGGCGAAGTCCTTGCCCTCTCGGGAGAGATTGCGGGCGAAGTCGCTCTGGTACCCGCCGAGCACCCAGATGTTCTCGCTCATCGCTGCTCTCCTCGTCGACATGGGGTTGCGTAGGTCACACGAAACGTACTACAACTAACAGAGTATCTCCACCAGCTGAATGAGGAAACCCCATGCCAGCACCGTCCGAAGCCCTCGTCCTCGACTACGTCCGCACGCCGCGCGGCAAGGCCAGCCGCAAGGGATCCCTGGCGTCGCACTCGCCGCTCGACCTCGTCGTCCACCTGCAGAAGGCCCTCGTCGAGCGCACCGGCCTCGACGTCGAGAGCATCGACGACATCACGCTCGGGTGCGCCTCGCAGGTCGACGAGCAGGGCTCCAACATCGCCCGCACCGCGGCGTTGCTCGCCGGATGGGGAGACAGCGTGCCGGGCGGCACCATCAATCGCTTCTGCGCCTCGGGCGTCGACGCCGTCGGCCAGACCGCCGCCCGCATCCGCGCCGACGACCTGCAGCTGGCGGTCGCCGGCGGCGTCGAGAGCGTCTCGCGCGTGCCGATGTTCGTCGACCGCGGTCCCCTGTGGGCAGATGCCGACATCATCCGGACGATCGGCTCGGTACACATGGGCATCGCCGCCGACCTCAACGCCACGATGGACGGCTTCACCCGCGACCAGCTCGACGCCTACGGTCTCGAGACGCAGCTCAAGGCGTCCAGGGCCCGGGCCGACGGCGCGTTCGCCCGCTCGCTCGTGCCCGTGCCACCGACAGGTGACGGGCCCGGGCTCGACCACGACGAGCTCGTGCGTCCCGACACGACCCTCGAGGGTCTCGCCACGTTGCCTCCCGCGTTCGCCGAGCTGGGAGCGGGGGGCCAGGACGCCATCGCGCTCGGTGCCCTGAGGTCGGAGCCGGGCCGCGGCATCGACGACATCACGCACCTGCACACCGTCGGCACCTCGCCGGCGATGGCCGACGCCTCGGCCCTCCTGCTGATCGGCAATGCCGCCTCAGCCGAGCGCGCCGGTCTCGTCCCACGCGCCCGCATCCTCGGCTCGGCCTCCACCTCGGTCAACCCCGTCGTGATGCTGACTGCCGGGCAGAGCGCCGTCGAGCAGGTCATCGCCCGCGCCGGCCTGACGCCCCACGACATCGACGTCTTCGAGTTCGCCGAGGCGTTCTCGGCCCTGTGCCTGCGATTCCGCCGCGACCTCGACGCTGGACCCGACCGCATGAACCCCAATGGCGGAACGATGGCGATGGGCCACGCGTTCGGCGCCACCGGTGCGATCCTCGTCGGCAGCTGCATCGAGGAGCTCGAGCGCCGCAACGGGCGTTACGGCGTCGCCGCAGTCAGCGGTGCCGCCGGCCTGGGCGTGGCGGTGCTGGTCGAGCGGATCGCCTCGTGACGCCATTGGACGGGCAGGTCGCGATCGTCACCGGCGGGGGCAAGGGGCTGGGCCGCGCCTTCGCCCTGCACCTGGCGTCGCTCGGAGCGGCCGTCGTGGTCAACAACCGTCACCGCGTGGTCGACGCCGACGGCCGCAGCGCCTCCGACCACGTCGTCGACGAGATCATCGCCGCCGGCGGACGTGCCGTGGCCGACCACGGCGACGTCTCCGACCCCGCCACGTCCGAGGCCATGGTCGCCGCCGCCATCGACACGTGGGGCCGACTCGACATCTGCGTCACGAGCGCTGCCGTCAGCGCGCCGCAAATGTTCCACAGCACGACCGCGCAGAACTTCGCGCAGGTCATGGCCATCAACGTGACCGGGACAGCGCTGGTCGCCGGTGCCGCGATGCGGGTCATGCGAGCGGCCGGGCACGGCCGCATCGTCATGGTCGCGTCGACCGCGGGCCTGCACGGCGAGCCGACCGTGTCGGCCTACGCCGCCAGCAAGGGTGCCGTCATCGCGCTGGGGCGCACCGCCGCCGCTGAAGGCGCCCGGCGCGGTGTGCTCACCAACGTCCTCCTGCCCTACGCCACCACCCAGATGACCGAGCAGAACATGGACCCCCGCTTCGCCGAGTCGATGCGCGCCGAGCTCGTCGCGCCCGTGGTCGGCGCGCTGGTCGACCCGACCTCGACCCTCAACGGCCAGGTCGTGGTCGCCGCCGGCTCGGGGCTGCGGGTGGCCGACGCCGTCGAGGGCGGCACCGTGATGCTGCCCGGCTCTCCCGCCCTGACGGGTGCCGACCTCGCCGACCTGCTCGACCGCAGCCGGTCGGGCCCCGCCCACACGTACGAGCACGCGCAGAAGGCCTTCCAGGACTTCGCCGCCGAGCTCGTCTGACCTCCAGCCACTTCCCCTCCCACCGATCCGAGGACCTCCATGAACGACCTGCCCTGGGGCGACATAGCCCTCAACGTCGTCGCCGTCACCGCGGCGATCATCGTGTTCATCGGCCTGATCATGGCCGCAGCGATCAAGATCCAGAACCAGTCGATCATCGACATCTTCTGGGGTCCCGGCTTCGTCGTGGCCGCCGTCGTGTCGTACCTCGTCTCATCCGGTTCGGGGGGCGACGACACGCGCCGGCTCGTGGTGCTCGCGCTGACGTCGGTGTGGGGTCTGCGTCTCGGTCTCTACATCGGCAACCGCAACCGGGGGCACGGACAGGACAAGCGCTACACCGCCCTGATGCGCCACCAGCAGGGATCGCTGATCGGATTCCTCGTGCGCAAGATCTACGGCCTGCAGGGTGCGCTCATGATCATCATCTCGATTCCCGTGCAGCTTGCGATGTACGAGAGCGAGCCGCTCGGCGTCATCGGCGCGATCGGCATCGCGATCTGGCTCGTCGGCTTCCTGTTCGAGGCCGTCGGCGACTGGCAGCTGGCCCGTTTCAAGGCCGATCCGGCGAACGCCGGAAAGGTCATGGACCGCGGGCTGTGGGCTTGGACGCGCCACCCCAACTACTTCGGCGACGCCGCGGTCTGGACGGGCCTGTTCGTCCTGGCGCTCGGCTCGGCCTGGGGCCTGCTGACGATCGTGTCGCCGATCATCATGACCAAGCTGCTCGTGAGCTTCAGCGGCAAGGCGCTGCTCGAGCGAGGCATGCGGCGCAGCAAGGGCGAGGCCTACGACGCGTACGTCGCCAAGACCAGCGGCTTCTTCCCCCTGCCCCCCAAGCGTCAGCCCTCCGGGGCCGGCACCTCGTCCTGATGCAGGGCCTCATCGGCCTGGCCGATCTGTTCGACCTCGACCGTCTGGACGACGACACCTGGGTCGGGCCCACCGACGGTGTGCGTCTGCCCCAGCTGTTCGGCGGCCAGCTCGTCGCGCAGTCGGTCGTCGCCGCGGGTCGCAGCGTCGACGACAAGGACGTCCATTCGGTCCACACGACGTTCCTGCGCGCGGGCACGTCGGGCACACCCGTCACCCTGCGCGTCGAGCGACTCCGCGACGGCCGGCAAATCTCGATCCGGGAGGTCAACGCATGGCAGGGCGACCGGCTGCTGTGCCGTTCGGTCGTGTCGTGCGCCGTGCCGGTCGAGGGCCTCGCGCACAGCCGGCCCGCGCCGACGACGCCGCCTCCGGACGCATGCCCCGACATCCGCGAGGTCGCCGCCGCTGACGGCGGGCTGGGCGAGTTCTGGGACGACTTCGCGTCGATCGAGGTACGCCTTGCACCCGACGTGCCTGGACCGGTCGCCCACTCCGCGTCGCCTGCGAACGGCGTCTGGATGCGGTCGGTGCACCCGCTCCCCGACGATCCCGTCCTGCACCGCGCCACGCTGGCCTACGCCAGCGACCTGATGCTGATGTCGACTGCCGTCACGCCGCACGGGCATGTGTCGGGGCACGAGCGCTCGCTGGCCAGCACGTGGAACGCCGTCTCGCTCGACCACGCCGTGTGGTTCCGTGGCACGCCCCGCGCCGACGGCTGGATGCTCTTCGAGCACACCACCCCCATGGCGCAGTCGGGCCGCGCGCTCATCGAGGCCGCCGTGTTCGACGAGCACGGCACTGCCCTCGGCCACGTCGTGCAGGAAGCACTCGTCAAGCCGCTCTGACCATCCACCCCACGCCTCACCCACCACTCACGGAGGATCCACCATGACCATCGACCACCCGCACGTGAAGCTGCTCGACCGCATCATCGCCGCCGCCGAGGCCGGGGACGCGTCCGACCTGTTCGACGTCTACGCCGACGACGCCGTCATCTGGCACAACACCGACGACCGCACGCAGGACGTCGCCCGCAACGCCAAGGTGCTCGAGGCGATGGACCGCTTCGTGACCGACCGCCGCTACACCGACCGCCGGGTGACCGCGTTCGACGGCGGGGCCGTGCAGCAGCACGTCCTGCGCGGCACCCGGCGCTCGACCGGCGAAGAGGTCGCACTGCACGCGTGCGTCGTCATCGCCGTCGACGATGACGGCCGCATCTCGCGCCTCGACGAGTACTTCGACTCCGCGGAGGCCGCTCGCTTCGCCTGAGCCGCCCGGACGACCGTGCTGGAGCCCGGCGCGAGCGGCGAGTCAGCGCCTCGACGACCCGCCCCGAGAAGGACGTCACGCAGGTCGGTCAGCTGGTGCGCGGCTCCCCGCCGAGGACCAGCAGCTTCAGGTCGTCGCCCTCGTCCACCAGGCCCAGCTTGTACTCGGAGCCCTGGATGTTGACCTCGAAGGAGTCGTCGCCCGACCGGTAGGCGCGGTAGGCCTTCTCGCCGTCGGCGTGCGTCAGGGGCAAGCCGTACGAGGACTGCGCGGCCGCGACGAAGGCGTCGACCCGCGCGTCGGAGTCGACCAGCACGGCGTCGGTCGAGCAGACGAACGCGACCACGGCACCGGCGATCGCCACGGACGCCGTGAGACCTGCGGCGCGCGCGTGGTCCTTCATGAACAGGTGCAGGCCAGCCAGGACGCCGACGACGAACAACGCGACGGCCAGACCCACGAGAGCGGTGTGGAGGTTGTCGTGACCGCCGGCGGTGAACACGTTCTTCATGGGTGGGACCTCTCGATGTGTGGGATGACCATCGGTGAGGCTACTGGGTGCGCGGAAGCGACGACCCCATGAGGTCATCCTCCGCGGGCCTCGCAGAACGCGCCTACGATCAGTCGATGATCGGTGACAGGTGGGGCGTGACGGACGCCGAGACGCGCCGGCACTTCCCGTGCGACGTCTTCGTGCCCGAGCCTGCGTGGCGGGCGTGGCGCGGAGTCGCCGTCGACGCCTCCCCGGACGCCGTGTGGCCGTGGATCGCGCAGCTCCGGCTGGCCCCCTACTCCTACGACTGGATCGACAACGTCGGACGACGCTCGCCCCGCGAGCTCCGCGGACTCCCCGACCCCGCGGTCGGCGACCCGTTCACCGCCACGGCCGGGCGTCCGATCGGGACCATCGTGTCGGTCGAGCCGGGCGTGCACCTGACCGCGAAGCTCGCCGGCGCGTACATGTCGTACGTCCTGGTGGACTCCGGCGGGACGACCCGGCTGCTGCTGAAACTCGCCGGCCGCAACGGCCGTGCGATCGGACCCGTCATCGTCGTCGGCGACCTCGTGATGGCCCGCAAGCAGCTCCTCACGTTCAAGGCTCTCGCCGAGCGCCGGTCGTAGGCTGGAGCGATGGATCCCGCCGACGCCGCCGAGCTGGCGCGACGCATGCGCGCGGCCGTCGTCGAAGAGGTCCCGCAGAGGCGGTGGGTGCTGCCGGCCGTCGCGCTGCTGGTCGCCGTCATCGCGGTCCTGGCCGTCGTGGCGCTGCAGGGCTAAGTCCAACGGACTGACAGGAGCGCGCCCGTCCGTGATACTGACAGTATGACTGTCAACGATCTGTCCGCCCCGCTCACACTGCCCTGCGGCCAGGTGTTGCCCAACCGGCTCATGAAGTCGGCGCTCAGCGAGGTGCTCGCCACTCGCGACGGTGCCCCCGACCACCGACTCGAGCGCCTCTACGGCACGTGGGCCGCCGGCGGCTACGGACTGCTCGTCACCGGCAACGTGATGGTCGACGGACGACAGATGGGCGAGCCCGGCAACGTCGTCGTCGAGGACGAGCGCCACCTACCGCAGCTGACCCGCTGGGCCAAGACCACCCACGACCACGGCGTTCCGCTCTGGATGCAGATCAACCACCCCGGCCGCCAGGCCAACCCCATGGCGCTGCGCCAGCAGTCCGTCGCGCCCAGCGCCATCGCGGTCAAGATCCCCGGAGCCCGCACGCCGCGCGCGCTGACCGGCGCCGAGATCGAGGACGTCATCGACCGCTTCGCCGCCACCGCGGCGGTCGCCGAGACCGCGGGCTTCGACGGCGTCCAGATCCATGCAGCGCACGGATACCTGCTGGCCCAGTTCCTGTCGCCCCTGTCGAACCAGCGGGACGACCAGTGGGGCGGCGACCCCGAGCGTCGCATGCGCTTCGCGATCGAGGTCGTGCGACGCGTCCGTGCCCGCGTCTCGCCCGGCTTCGCGGTCGGCATCAAGCTCAACTCCGCCGACTTCCAGCGCGGGGGGTTCACCGAGGAGGAGTCGCGCGACGTCGTCGCGGCGCTGTCGACCGAGGGCCTCGACCTGATCGAGGTCAGCGGCGGCAGCTACGAGTCGACCGCGATGTTCGGCGGCGCCGCGGCCAGCACCATCGCCCGCGAGGCCTACTTCCTGGAGTACGCGCGCGCCGTCCGGGACGTCGCCGGAGGCGTGCCGCTCGCCGTCACCGGAGGCTTCCGCACCCGCACCGCGATGGAGTCCGCGCTGGCGTCCGGCGACTGCGACCTCATCGGGCTCGGCCGTCCCACCTGCACGACGCCCGACGCGGCCGACGTCATCCTGCGCAGCCCCGACTCCCGGGTCGAGTCGCATCAGATCGGCTTCAGCCGCACCGGCGTGCTGAGCCGCATCACCGACGTCAAGGCCCTCAACAGCGCCGTCGACCTGGGCTGGCACGAGGACCAGCTGCACCGCATCGCCGCCGGCAAGGCACCTGACGCGGCCCGCACCAAGCTCGCCACGGCACTGTCGCTCGTGCGCCGCAACGGCCGCGACGCCTTCGCCAAGCGGCGCGCCTGAGGCTCAGTCCGACGTCTTCGCCGGATCCGGCGTGCAAGCGGCGAGGAAGTCCTTCGCGTCACCCGCCGCGATCTGCGCGGGCGTCAGCCAGCCCTCGTCCCGGACGTACGCGGTGCCGTCACCCTCGTGCTTGGCACCGTCGTCCTCCACCGGCCCGAGCAACGATGTGGCGACTCCTACAGCACCATCGGGTCCATCGAACGCGACGTCCATCTCGGCGTGATCACGCCAGTCGAAGCCGGCCGGCAACGGTTCGGACGTCTCGAACCCGGGCGCAGCGACCTCGTCCCCGACGGCGAGCTGGTCGACTGTGGTGGGGGTCACCGCGGTCAGCTGGGCGCGCCGAGAGGGAGCGTCTCCGTTGCCGCGGAACGAGACCACGATCCGGGTGACATCCGGGCACGGAGCACCGGTCAGGATCATGAGCCGGTCTCCGACCGCCTGGAGCCCCACCACCTGCGGCAGCGACGGCGCGAACTGGGCCGGTCCGCTGCACCTCACCACGAACAGGGCGACCAGGGCCAGCACCACGAGCAGCAGGATCCTTCCGACGAGCCTCATCGGTAGCCACCGTCGCTCAGACCAGCGTCCTCCTCGGTGTCGTTCCGCCCCCGGACCTGCTCCCACAGGTAGGACGCGACGAACCGGGCAGGCCCCTCGGCAGCCCACTGCTGCGAGTGGCGTTCCTCGTGGTGCATCAGGCGGACCAGGTCGACGCTGCCCGCAAACGTGGTGCCGTCCTCGCGCTGGTGACGCGAGCGCCCCGACAGCACCACGGCGCGCAGCTCCGCGACCGGGTCGATGCCACGACCGATGTTGAGCACGAAGACGTCGCCGTACGTCGTGCCGCCGCGTTGGCTGAAGAGCCCCAGCAGCCGGTTGCCGCCCAGGCCCATCAGCATCCCGTTGGGAGTCGTCACCAGCCGGCCGCCGTTGCGGTGGACGAAGGGGACGACCAGGGAGTAGCTCCACGCGTTGCGCCGCTGCCGATCGACGATCCGCTGCGCTTCGCCCGCGGAGTACGGCGTCGCGGCGAAGTCGGTGACAGGTCCGGACGCGCCGTAGCCGGTGCCGGCATTCACGACGTAGGTCATGATCACGGCCCGGCGCACGTCGTCCGCGCTCGCGTCGCAGGGCAGCAGGAAGAACGAGGCACCGGCGGGGTCGACGATCTCGTCCAATCCGTCCAGCACTGCGAGGTCATCGGGCCCGACGCCGTGGAGCCGCACGATCTCGGCGACCGTGTCGGCGTCGACACCGCGCCGGTCGACGTTCTCGCGCCACCGCTGTGACGCGTCCTCCCCCGGATGGTCGCTCATCGTCCCGAACGTAGCAGCAACGACGGCGTCGTCAGCGCCCGCGCGATGTGTGAGGTTCTGCACGGGTCAGGGCACCGAACCGGTGCAGAACCGCACACATCGCGAGGGCGGGCGCGCGGCCGACGGGCGGGTCAGCCCCGCAGCTGGGCCGACAGCGGGCAGTCGAAGGGGTCGCGAGCCCGCAGACCGACGTTGTTGAGGTAGTCGACCACGATCGCGTAGGAGCGGAAGAGCCCGACCTCCATGTAGTCAATGCCGTGGGCCTCGCAGTGCGCCTTGACGAACGGCTGGGCCTTGCGCAGGTTGCAGCGCGGCATGCTCGGGAACAGGTGGTGCTCGATCTGGTAGTTGAGCCCGCCCATCGCCCAGTCGACGACCGGATTGCCCCGCACGTTGCGCGACACCATGACCTGGCGGCGCAGGAAGTCGAGCTTCATCTCCGGCGGGATGATGGGCATGCCCTTGTGGGCCGGCGCGAACGACGCCCCGAGGC
Organism: Aeromicrobium fastidiosum; assembly: GCF_017876595.1. NCBI lineage: Bacteria > Bacillati > Actinomycetota > Actinomycetes > Propionibacteriales > Nocardioidaceae > Aeromicrobium > Aeromicrobium fastidiosum. The sequence goes on from NZ_JAGIOG010000001.1 coordinate 791,359, forward strand.
AGAACCCGAACACCGCCATCTGCACCGCGAAGAAGGCCACGGCCTTGCCGAGCGGCAGGAACGCCAGCAGGATCGCGACGTACGCGACCAGGCGGGTCACGACGAGCCACAGCTCGACCCGCCGCCATGGCTGGTTGGACGTCTTGTCGCGGGCGGCGCGGATGCTCTCGGCGTGCAGGTTGAGCCCCTCGAGCGTCAGCAGCGGGAAGAACAGCCACCCCTGGCGCTTCACGAACCAGCCGGCGAACCCGGTCGTCCGCTGGGCGACGATGCCGGGCGTGAACGCGATGGCACCGGGGCCGATGTCGGGGTCGTAGCCCTCGAGGTTGGGGCCCTTGTGGTGCATGTTGTGCTTGGCTCGCCACCACGCGAAGCTCAGCCCCGCGAAGCCGCCCGCGAGGATGCGCGCGGTCCACGAGTTCCACGCGGCCGACGCGAACATCTGGCGGTGGGCGGCGTCGTGACCGAGGAAGCCGAACTGCGTGACGATGACGCCGAGTGCCGCGGCCAGCGCGAGCTGCCACCACGAGTTGCCGACCACGAAGAACGCGGCCCAGATGCCGAAGAACGCTCCGACGTGGACGCCGATCTGCATCCAGTAGTAGCCGTGGCGACGCTCCAGCAGCCCCTCGTCCTTGACCGTGCGCATCAGGTCGGTGAAGTGGCTGACGTATTCGCCTGACGGCGTGGTCGCCGGGTTGATCTCTGTCGTCATCGGTGGCCCCCTTCAGACTGGTCGTTCCGACAGCCGAATCGGCTCTGCCGGTACGTGCCCACGCAGTCTCGCACGGTTGGGTTGCTCCAGCGTGTCGAGAGCCTGTGAAGCTCTTGAGATCCTCGGCACGACTCAGCCGAGCTCGAGCAGCAGGTCACCACCCTCGGCCTGCCGGGTGTCGGCGATGACGAGCCTGGCGACGGTCCCGGCGTTGGCGGTAGTGATCGCCGCCTCCATCTTCATGGCCTCGATCGTGGCGACGGTCTGCCCGGCTTCGACGGTTTCGCCCTCGGCCACGAGGGCATGGACGACGCCTGCGAAGGGGACGGCGACGTGCCGCGGGTTGGCCGAGTCGGCCTTCTCGGCGGCCGTGGCGCGGGAGTCGACCGACCGGTCGCGCACCTCGGTGGGACGCAGCTGCCCGTTGATCGTGCCGAGGACGTTGCGGATGCCGCGCTCGTCGGCGTCGCCGATCGCCTCGATGCCGAAGATCAGCATCCTGCCCTCGGCGATCTCGACCTCGGTCTCGCCGCCGTCCTGGCGCATGCCGTAGAGGAACGCCTCGGTGGGGACGACCGACAAGTCGCCGTACTCGGCCAGCGCCTGGTCGAAGTCGGCCGTGGGCCCGGGGAACAGCAGCCGGTTGAGCGTGTGGCGACGTTCCGACGCCAACCCGGCGCGGTCGTCGTCGCTCAGCTCGGTGACGGACGGCTTGGTGTTGCGTCCCCGCAGGGCCTTGGTGCGGAACGGCTCGGGCCAGCCGCCGGGTGGGTCGCCGAGCTCTCCGGACAGGAAGCCGATGACGGAGTCGGGGATGTCGAACGACGCCGGGTCGTCCGCGAACTCGGCCGGGTCGGCACCCACGGCCACGAGGTGCAGCGCGAGATCGCCGACGACCTTGGACGACGGGGTCACCTTGACGACGTTGCCGAGGATGTCGTTGGCCGCGGCGTACATGTCCTCGATCTGCTCGAACTTCTCGCCCAGACCCAGCGCGACCGCCTGCTGGCGCAGGTTCGACAGCTGCCCGCCGGGGATCTCGTGCCGGTAGACCCGGCCCGTCGGGGCGGGCAGTCCCGACTCGAACGGCGCGTAGAGACGGCGGGTGGCCTCCCAGTAGGGCTCGAGGGCGTTGACGGCGTCGATGTCGAGCCCCGTCGTCCGCTCGGAGTGGTTGGTCGCCGCGACCAGGGCCGACATCGGCGGCTGGCTCGTGGTGCCGGCCAGCGCCGCCGATGCAGCATCCACGGCGTCGACCCCGGCGTCGATCGCGGCGACGAGCGTCGCGAGCTGACCACCGGGGGTGTCGTGGGTGTGCAGGTGCACGGGCAGGTCGAACCGCTCGCGCAACGCACGCACGAGCGTCCGGGCGGCCGGTGCACGCAGCAGACCCGCCATGTCCTTGATCGCCAGGACGTGTGCGCCGGCCTCGACGATGCGATCGGCCAGTCGCAGGTAGTAGTCGAGCGTGTAGAGCTTCTCGCCCGGATCGGAGAGGTCGCCGGTGTAGCAGAGCGCGACCTCGGCGACCGTCGTGCCGGTCGCGCGGACCGCCTCGATCGCCGGACGCATCTGGTCGACGTCGTTGAGGGCGTCGAAGATGCGGAAGATGTCGATGCCGGTCGCGGCGGCCTCGGCGACGAACGCGTCGGTCACCTCCGTCGGGTACGGGGTGTAGCCGACCGTGTTGCGGCCGCGCAGCAGCATCTGCAGGCAGATGTTGGGTGCCGCCTGCCGCATCGCGGCCAGCCGCTGCCACGGGTCCTCCTTGAGGAACCGCAACGCGACGTCGTACGTCGCCCCGCCCCATGCCTCGATGCTCAGCAGCTGCGGCGTCATCCGCGCGACGTACGGGGCGACCTGCACCAGGTCACGGGTACGCACCCGAGTCGCCAGCAGCGACTGGTGCGCGTCGCGGAACGTCGTGTCCGTCACCCCGACCGTGTCTCGCTGCCGCAACGCGGCCGCCCAGGCGTCGGGGCCGAGCTCGGCCAGCAGCTGCCGCGAACCGTCAGGGGCCGGAGCCGTCAGGTCGACCAGCGGCAGCTTCGAAACCGGGTCGACGCTCGTCGGCGAGACGCCGTGCGGCTGGTTGACCGTCGCGTCGGCGAGCCACGACAGGATCTTGCCGGCTTGGTCGGACGCGCCATGGGCGTCGAGCAGCCCCGGGTGCTCCTCGATGAACGACGTCGTGACCCGTCCGGCCCGGAAGTCAGGATCGGCCAGCAGCCCCTTCAGGAACGGGATGTTGGTCGAGACACCGCCGACGTGGAACTCCCCCAGCGCCCGCTCGGCCCGGGTCACCGCCGCCTCGAAGTCGCGACCCCGGCACGTCAGCTTGCTCAGCAGGGAGTCGAAGTGCGCGCTGACGACCGCGCCGGTGAACGTCGTGCCGCCGTCGAGCCGCACCCCCGGCCCGCCCGGCGAGCGGTACGACGTGATCGTGCCGGTGTCGGGGCGGAACCCGTTGGCGGGGTCCTCGGTCGTGATGCGGCACTGCAGCGCGAAGCCGCGCGCCTTGATGTCGTCCTGCACGTCGAGACCGAGATCGGCGAGCGTGTCACCCGCGGCGACCCGGATCTGAGCCTGTACGAGGTCGACGTTGGTGACCTCCTCGGTCACGGTGTGCTCGACCTGGATACGCGGGTTCATCTCGATGAAGACGTACCGCCCGTCGGCGCCGAGCAGGAACTCGACGGTGCCGGCGCACGAGTAGTCGATCGACTCGGTGAACCGCACCGCGTCGGCGCACATCGCCTTGCGGATGTCGCGCGGCAGGTGCGGCGCGGGCGCGATCTCCACGACCTTCTGATGGCGGCGCTGCACCGAGCAGTCGCGCTCCCGCAGGTGCACGACGTTGCCTTGCCGGTCGGCCAGGATCTGGACCTCGATGTGCCGCGCGTCGACGACTGCCTCCTCGATGAAGCACGTCGGGTCGCCGAACGCCCCGTCCGCTTCCCGCATCGCGGCCTGGATCGACTCGCGCAGCAGGGCCGGGTCGTCGACCTTGCGCATCCCCCGGCCACCACCGCCCGCGACGGCCTTCACGAACAGCGGGTACGTCAGCACCGACGACGCCTCGACCAGCACGTCGACGTCGTCGGACGGGTCGACCGACGTCAGCGTCGGCACCCCCGCAGCCCTGGCCGCCGCGATCGCCGACGCCTTGTTGCCCGTCAGCTCCAGCACGTGCTTCGGCGGACCGATGAACGTGATGCCCGCCCGCTCGCACGCTTCGGCCAGATCGGGGTTCTCCGACAAGAACCCGTAGCCGGGGTACACCGCGTCGGCCCCCGCGCGCACCGCCGTCGCCACGATCGCCTCGGGGTCGAGGTAGGCCCGCACGGGGTGACCGCGCTCGCCGATCTCGTACGCCTCGTCGGCGCGCACCCGGTGCTCGGACCCGCGGTCCTCGTACGGGAACACCGCCACCGTGCGGACACCCAGCTCGTGCGCGGCACGGATCGCCCTGATCGCGATCTCACCACGATTGGCCACCAGGATCTTCTGGAACATCGGGACCGACCTCGCCTCAGGGGTTGTTCTGTCGACAGCTGGCGGTCACGCTATCGCCCGGGCGCCCAGGTCGATTTCGTAGGACGTCCTCGCGTTCCGCAGGCCAGGATGTGTCAGGCCTTGTAGACGCGCGTCGACATGATCATGTCGGCGAACGTCCTGTTCTCGCGGTCCCACGTCGGCCACAGGTAGCCGAGCAGGCACGGCAGGCTGTCGAGGATGTGCACGAGCTGCCGCGCGAACGTCAGTCCGCCGCCGATCGGCTGCTGGGTCGTCGCCGACAGCACCGTGATGCCGAGCAGCTTCTTGCCGAGCGTCTGGCCCGTCGAGCCCTGGCGGATGACCCAGTTGTAGACGAACCAGCCGATCGCGAAGACCAGGTAGATCACGAACGGCACGCCCGTCAGCTGGAAGGCAGCACCCTTGGTCTCGCCCGAGGTGTCGACGCTGTTGTCGCCGAAAGCGACCGTAAGCACCGTGAGCACCACGACGGTCGGGATCGAGTCGACGATGAGCGCACCCACGCGGGAGATCCAGCTCGCGTACGGACGGGCGGCGGCGGGCGGCACGGCGGAGTAGTCGGTCATGATGCTCCTGGCGTCGGTGGGCGGACCCACACCGTAGCGTCGCCGCGGCCGCACGGCACGACGTTCACGCGGTCACAGCGGCTTGAGGCTCGTGATCTTCCAGGTGCTGCCCTGCCTCTTGGCCGTCACCGACAGCTGGGCCGCCGAGACGCTCGACTCGGAGTCGCTGGCCCGCTGGCTCGACTGGTCGAGGAACACCAGCAGCGTGGCGGTGTCGCCGCGCAGCTCCTTGACGCCGATGGCCTGCACCTGGGCGGTCAGCTTGAGCTGCTGGCCGGGAGCCCGCTCCTGCAGCGACGCGAACAGCGTGTCGTACTCCTTGCGGGCCTTGCCCGACAGCACCGCGTCGGCGGCGGCCTCCGTCGTGGCAGGGTCCTGGAAGTCGTAGGTCAGCACGCGGCCGAGCGCCTGCGAGACGCTGGTCTGCAGCTGGGCCGTCTGCTTGCTGTCGATGACCGCGCCGTTGGTGACGGAGTCGTCGCCGCGCAGGTCGAACGACATCCACCAGCCGACGAGGCCGACGGCGATCAGCACGGCCGCGACGGCCAGCGGGAGGGTACGGCGAACCGTCGTCATGAGAGGTTCACCGCCACCTGCTGGAGCGACTCGAGCTTCCAGCGTCCGCCCGTCTTGACCAGATCGGCCGAGAAACGGTTGCGCTTGACGGTCGGCTCGCTGCCCGGCTTGGCGGCATCCTGCACCGTCACCTCGACCGCCGCGATGACAGTCGCGGTGGTGTCGTCGACGTCGATCACCGCAGCGTCGACGACCTTGCCCGTGGAGATCTTCTTCTGCTCGGCGAGCAGCGTGCGATCGTCCGCGCTGACACCGGCGAGCTGGTCGCGCAACGTACCCGTCGTGACCTGTGACCACGCCTTCACTCCCTTGTCGACCGACCGGTAGTCGAGCGTGTTCATGGTCTCGATGCCCTGCCGTGCCTCGATCAGCACGGTGTCGCGGGTCTGCGCCGCGATGCGGTCGGCGTCGTGGCTGGCCTGCCACCACGCGAACGCTCCCGACGCCGCCACGAGGGCTGCGACGAGCAGCAGCAGGAGCAGCCATCCGCCCCGCTTCATGCCGGACGCCGTGGCCGTCGCGGGCGTGTCGTCCCCGGCATCGTCCGCGGTGTCGTCCGCCGTCAGATCGGTGTCGACGTCGTCGACCACCTCGACCGGCTCGTCCGTGTGCATCGTGCTCGTGCTCGTGCTCGTGCTCGTCATCGTGCTCCCCCCATCAGATCGCTCAGCGAGTCGGCGACGCCGACCTTGGGCGTCTTCGTCTGTGCCGCTGCAGCGCCCCCAGTGTCACCCACGGCCGCCGTCGCGCCCGACTTCTTCGGCACACTGCTCGGTCCGCGGACACCCGTGCCCGTCGACGGTGACGCCGTGCAGCCGGCATCGGTGTTGAACGGACGACCCGCGCTGGTGTCGAGTCCCGGACGCACGTCGGTGCCGCCGTAGCCGCTGGTGCAGGGCAGCGGGTCGAAGAACGAGGTCGCGAGGCCGAGATTGAGGCCCTGCGAGCCGTTGACGGCCCAGCCGATGCTGAAGGCGGTCGGCAGGTTGACCAGCGCGTCCTGCACACCGGCGGAGTTGGTGCCGAAGATCTGCGCGGTCGAGACGAGGTTGCTCATCAACATGCCGAGCGGCCCGCCGACCTGCGTGAACAGCTTGTCGATCTGCCGCGCCGCCGCCGGGGTGCTCTCGATCAGGGCCCGCAGATCACCGTCCGAGCTCTCGAGCGTCGACGCGATGGTGCGCAGGTCGCTGCTGAAGCCCTTGATGCTGCCGGCGGCCGCCTCCTGCGTCGCGAGCACGGTGCTCGAGTTCTTGATGAGCTGCGAGGTGACCAAGAAGTTGGTGTCGGCCGCGTCGATGAACTCCTGCGAGGTGTCGAGGAGCCGTGACAGGTTCTGTCCGGCGCCCTGCGAGGCGTCGTAGGCCTCGTCGATGACGGTGGTCAGCGACTTGGTGTCGACCGAGCCGGCGAAGTCGCGGGCACTGCGCAGCACGTCCTCGACCGGCGGGGGCGAGGAGTCGCCGCCCGCGACGAGGCGGTCGCCGTCGGCGAGGGTGGGCCCGCCGGTCGACTCGCTGCGCAGGTCGATGTACTGCTCGCCGATCGCCGACCGGTTGGCCACCTTGACCGACACGTCGGCCGGGATCTTGTCGGCCCCGCCGTCGATGCGCAGCACCGCCTCGGCACCCTGGGGCGTCGCGGTGAGTGACGAGATGCGACCCACCGGCACGCCGCGGTAGGTGACCTCGCCGTTCTCGAACGAGCCGGCCGCATCGGGCAGCGCGACCGTGACGGAGTAGCTCGACCGCGTGAAGTCGATGCCGACGTAACGAGCGCCCAGGTAGGCGGTCGCGAGCAGGGCCACGGCCACGAAGGCCAGGAGCTTGGCCTTGATACCGGTCGTCAGCATCACTCACCACCGTCCTTGGGGGTCGAGGTCGGAGTCGGCGTGGACGAGGGCTCGTCGCGCGTCGGCGTGGGTGCTGTCGGCGACGGCGATCCCGTCGGGGACGGGGACGGCTGGCTGGGGCTCGGCGTCGTCGGGCTGGGCGACGACGGGCTGGCGCTCGGCTTCGGCGACGGGATCGGGGCGGACGGCACGGGCACCGTGGGCGTCGGCATCCCCGGGATCGCCGAGTCGGTCGGCGGCAGCAGCGACGGCGACGGGATCGACGCCGGCCGCTTCCGGTTGCTCGATGCAGCCCCGGGGGTTGCGGCGTTGGGGTCCTCGACCTGCGGCCATGAGCAGCCGATCGCGCCGCAGCCGCTGGGCAGCGTCCGGAAGTTCGTCTCGATGAACACGTTGAGGTAGTCGCCCTTGATGGCCCCCAGCACGGAGTCGGGGAACGGGTAGGTCAGCAGGATCTGCAGCGACTTCGGCAGGTCTTCGCCCGACCGGGCCAGCTGCTGCAGGATCGGCTCGAGCGACTTGAGGTCGGCGACGATGTCGTCCTGCGCCGCGTCGAGCGTGTCGACCGTGACGGACGAGAGCCGGTCGAGCGACTTGAGCATCGCGACGAGCTGCTTGCGCTGCTTGACCAGCACCTTCATGCCGGGGCTGAGGCCGTCGAGGGCCGACGCGATCTTGGTCTTGTCGGCGTCGAGGGTCGTCGAGAGCCTCGCGAGGCCGTCGATCGCCGAGGTGATCGACTCCTTGCGGGCATCGAGAGACGACACGAACGTCTCGATCTGGCGCAGCGACTTCTTGACCTGCTCGGGGCGACCCTCCGAGACCTTCTGCAGCTCGCGGGAGATCTCCTGGAACTGGCCGATGCCGCCGCCGTTGAGCACCATCGACAGCGAGCCCAGCACCTGCTCGACCTGCGCGGCCTGCGAGGTGTCGGCCAGGCCCAGCCGGTCGCCCGACTTGATGGGCGGTGCCGAGATGGGGGCCTCGGGGCGCACCAGGCCGACGTACTTCTCGCCCAGCAGCGAGGTCTGCTGCAGACGCGCCGTCGTGCCGGCGGGCAGGTCGACCGAGCGGTTGACGACGAGCTCGACCCGCGCGCTGCGACCGTCCTTGTTGAGGGTGATCTTCTGGACGCGACCCACCGAGACGTTGTCGACCTTGACGGTCGACTGCGGCACGAGGTCGAGGACGTCCTCGAAGTCGGCGGAGATGCGCAGCGGCTTGGAGCCGACATCGGCACCGCCGGGCAGCGGCGTCTCGTAGACGCCGCCCGACAGGACGCCGCAGCCGCCGAGGGCAAGCGACGCGGACGCCGCGAGGGCGGCGGCTGTGACGCGAAGCCGCCTCACTGGTCGCCTCCCGCACCGGGCAGGAGCAACGGCGGCGAGGACGCCGACGACTTCTGCGTCAGGCCGCCATCGGACCAGATCGACGTCTCGTTGAGGTTGCCGCGACCGTCGAGCGTGTTGTTGGGAGCGTTGTAGGCCCGCAAGAAGTTCTGCAGCACGACGGGCACGAGGCGCACCGACTCCTCGAGCGAGGCCTTCTGCTTGACCAGCACCTGCGTGGGGCCGAGCAGGTTGTCGACGCTGGTCTTGATGTTGCCGCGGTTGTCGTCGATGAAGTCGTCGACGATGGCGAGCGCGTCACCCAGGTTGGCGATCGCGTCGGCGAGGTCCTCGCGGTCGTCGGCGAGGTAGTCGGTGACGGCCGCGAACTGCCGGTTGACGTCGGCGACGCTCTGGTCGTTGGCGACGAGCATGTCGTTGAACTCCTTGAAGTTCGCGATCGTCGCGAACAGGTCGTCGCTGGACGAGGCGAGGGTGCCGGTGGCCTGACCGAACTCGTCGATCGCGCGGTTGATGCCCTTGCCGTTGCCGTCGAGGTTGCGGGCGGCGACGTCGAGCAGGTCGGACAGCGCACCCTCCTTGTTGGCTCCGTCGGGTCCGAGCTGTGTCGCGACGTCGGTGAGGCTCGCGTAGAGATCGTCGATCTCGACCGGCACGGCGGTGCGGTCGCGCGGGATCACGGCACCGTCCTTGAGCCGCGCTCCGCCGGCGTCGGGCTTGGTGAGCTGCACGAACCGGTCGCTGACGAGCGTCGGGGCGACGAGCACCGCGGCGGTGTCGGCCTCGACGTGCTGGCCGGGCTCGAGCTTCATCGACACCCGCACGGCGGGGCCCTCGGCCTTGACCGCCGTGACGGTGCCGACCTTGACGCCCAGCACCTGCACCTCCGAGCCCGGGTAGAGACCGACGGTCGACTCGAACATCGCGTCGACCTTGGTCGCGCCGGCCGACGACGAGCGCCAGGCGAGGAACACCGCGATCACGAGCAGCGCGAGGACGACTGCTCCGATGGACTTGCGCACCGTGATCATCGTCCGCCTCCCTTGGCCGGCGCACAGTTGCGCGCCACGTCGTTCTCGAGCAGGGGCCGCTTGTCGGGCCCGAACAGACCGCACACGTACGAGTCGATCCAGTTGCCGTTGCCCATCGCGGAGGTCAGCACCCGGTAGTAGGGTCCGAGCCGCTTGAGCGCTGCGTCGAGGTTGTCCTGGTTGTCCTGCAGGATGCGCGAGACGTCGTCGAGCTTGGCCAGGGCCGGCTTGAGCGCCTTCTCGTTGTCCTTCACGAGACCTCGCAGCTGGACGCCCAGGCGTGCGGTGCCGTCGAGCATCTTGGAGACGGTGTCACGTCGCTGCTCGAGCTCGTCGAGCAGCGAGCTGCCGTCGGTGATGATCTTGGCGAACTCGGCATTGCGGTCCTTCAGGGTCTTGGAGACCGTGTTGGTCGAGGCCAGCAGGCGGGTGAGCTCGTCGTCGCGGCTCGAGATCGTCCGCGACAGATCGGTCAGGCCCGTCACCATCGTGCGCACCGAGTCGGGCGTGTTGCGGAACGCGTCGCTGAGTGCCGTGAAGCTCGCCTCGAGCTGGTCGGTGTCGATCGTCTCGATCGAGTCGGAGAGATCGGAGAACGCCTCGTTGACGTCGTACGGCGTCGTGGTGCGGTCGATCGGGATGGGGCCGCTGAGCTGCTTGGAGCCCAGCGGGTCGACGGCCAGGAACTTCTGGCCGAGCATCGTCTTGACCTTGACCGCGGCGGACGTCTGGTCGCCCATGCGGTCGACCTTGGCGCGGAACTTGACCGTGACGACCGTGCCGTCGAGCGAGATGTCGGTGACCTTGCCGACCTTGACGCCGGCCACCCGCACCTCATTGCCCTCCTTGAGGCCACCGGCCTCCTTGAACTGCGCGGAGTACACCTTGCCGCCGCCGATGACGGGCAGGGCAGCCGCGTTGAACGTGATCATGAAGATCAGCGCCAGGGCCAGCAGCCCGACGATCGCGATCACGATCTTGTTGCGCTCGGCAAAAGCCGTGGGGTATGTCTTGGTCATCAGCGGCACCTCTCCGCGACGGGCATGGCGCCCAGGTCTCCGAAGTAGCCCTCGGGTCGGGGGATCTTGCCCTCGATCGAGCAGGCGTAGAAGTTGAGCCACGAGCCGTACGAGCCGAGACGGCCGATGCGGTCGAGCTTGACGGGCAGCTGCTCGAAGAATGAGTCGAGCTCGGGCTCGGCCTTCGACAGGTTGCCGGCCAGCTGGTCGAGCGCCGTGACGGAGCCCTTGAGGGGCTCGCGTCCCTCGTCGAGCAGGTCGGCGACGCTCGTCGTGAGGTCGCCCAGGCCGTCGAGCGTGCTGCCGATCGTCTTGCGATCGGCGGCCAGCCCCGTGACGAGCTGCTGCAGGGTCACGATCGTGGTGTCGAGCTGGCTCGACCGGTCGTTGACGACCTGCAGCACCGACGACAGGCTCGTGATGAGCTGGCCGATGACCTCGTCCTTGGCGGCGAGCGTCGAGGTGAGGCTCGCGGTGCTCGACAGCAGGCCGTCGACCGTCGCGTCCTCGCCCTGGAACACGGCCACGATCTGGCCGCTCAGGTTGTTGACGTCCTCGGGCGACAACAGCTGCAGCAGCGGCTGGAAGCCGTTGAACAGCATCGTCAGGTCGAGCGCGGGGCTCGTGTGGTCGAGGTCGAACGTGTAGCCCGGACGCAGCGCGGGGGCCGAGCCGGTGGGCGGCTCGAGTGAGATGTAGCGCTGGCCGATCAGGTTGCGGAACCGCAGCTCGGCGGTCGTCCCCTCCATCAGGGGAGCGGTGCGCGAGGCCGTGAACGTGACGCGGGCGCGCCGTCCGTCGACGACCTCGACCGTGCTGACGGTGCCGATCTTGACGCCCGACATGCGCACGTCGTCGCCGCGGTTGAGGCTCGTGGCGTCGGTGAAGATCGCGTGGAACTCGCGCGTCGCACCGCCGCTGTCGTTGCGGATCGTGGCAGCCAGCGCCACGGTGGCCAGCACCGTCACGAGGATGAACGTGATGCTCTTGATCAAGAGCTTGGTCATTTCAGCACCACCTGGGTGCCGCGGAGCGAGGGGCCCAGCAGCAGGCTGCTCCACGACGGATAGTCATCGGGTGCGAGTCCCTGGGTGGGAGCCACGATCTCGGCGACGAGCTGGTTCTCGGCCGGCGAGTTGGCCTGGCCGAGACCTGCGTTGTCGCCGATGCGTTCGGGGATGGCCGTGCGCGGGGGCGCGATCGTCTCGGGATCACCCGAGGCGGCGGCCGCGGCCGGCGTCGTGCCGACCTGACCGGTCACGTACGGGCAGCGGGCCGACTTGCCCGAGGCGAACTTCACGGCGTCCTTTCCGGCGAGGTACTTGCCCCGGCTGGGGACGATGTTGAGCCGCAGGTGCAGGCCCGGCTCGTCGGTGCCCTTGCCCAGCGTCTTGTCCATCGTGGGAATGAAGTCGCGGGCCGACTTGAACAGGCACGGGAACTGCTTGGCGTACGGGCGGGCCGCGTCGAGTGCCGCGCGGCTCTCGTCGGCGAGCACCTCGATGGTCTGCCGGTTGTCGCTGACGAACCCCTCGGCCGCGTTCGAGGAGCCGATGACCGTCGCGTAGACGTCCTTCAACGTCGTCTGCTGGTCGACCAGGGTGCGCGACGTCGTGGTGAGCGTGTCGAGCGCGTCGAGCAGATCGGGGGCCGCGGCGGTGTAGACGTCGGCGACCCGTCCGAGTGCGGCGAGGTCGTCGGTCATCTGCGGCACCAGGGGGTTGAGCTTGTCGAGGTAGGAGCCGAACGTCGTGAGCGTGTCGCCGATCTGGTCGCCTCGACCCCGCAACGTCGTCGACAGCTCGCCGAGCGTCGCCGAGAGCTTCTCGGGCTGGATCGACTTGAGCACCGGGAGCAGCTCGTCGAAGACCTGCTCGAGCTCGACCGACTCGTCGCTGCTGTCCTGGACGATGGTGTCGCCGGCGGTCAGCCCCTCGCCGGCCTTGGTGGCCGGTGTCACGAGCGAGACGTAGCGCTCGCCGAACAGCGTCTTGGGCAGCAGCCGGGCCGTGGTGTCGCGCGGCAGCTCCTTGGCCGTGTCGGGCTCGAGCGCCAGCTCGATGACCGCACCCTCGCCGTCCGACCGCACCTTGGCCACCGTGCCGACCGGGACGCCGTTGAGCTTGACGTCGGAGCCCTTCTGCAGGGCGTTGCCGACCGGGCCGGTGCGCAGGTCGACGTCGACACTCGACACGAAGGCGCGGTCGTACGTCAGCACGGCGACGCCGACGAGCAGCGCGGCCAGCGCGAGGTAGCCGAGGCCGAGGCCCGCGTCGAGAAGGCGTCCCCTCATCCGGCGATCCTGACGGTCGTCGTGGTGCCCCACAGGGCCATCGACAGCAGCAGGTCGAGCACCGCGACGGTGACGATGCTGCGACGCACGGCCGTGCCGACCGCGATGCCGACGCCCGCGGGCCCGCCCGTGGCCTTGAAGCCCAGACGGCAGTGGATCAGGATGATCAGCACCGAGAAGATCAGCACCTTGATGAACGACAGCAGGATGTCGATCGGGGGCAGGAACAGGTTGAAGTAGTGGTCGTACGTGCCGGGCGACTGGCCGTACAGGAAGATCGTCACGAATCGCGCGCCGGCGTAAGACGTCAGCAGGCCGATGACGTACAGCGGGATGATCGCGATGAAGCCGGCGATGACCCGGGTCGTCACGAGGTACGGGACGCTCGGCACGGCCATGACCGTCAGGGCGTCGACCTCCTCGTTGATCTTCATGGCGCCGAGCTGGGCCGTGAAGCCCGAGCCGACGGTCGCCGACAGCGCGAGGGCCGCCACGAGCGGCGCGATCTCACGGGTGTTGAAGTAGGCCGAGATGAAGCCGTTGAGCGTCGCGGTGCCGATCTGGTCGAGCGCCGCGTAGCCCTGCATGCCGACGACGCTGCCGACGAACAGCGTCATGCCGAGCATGACGCCGATCGTGCCGCCGATGACGGCCAGCGCGCCGGAGCCGAAGCTGACCTCCGACAGCAGGCGCATGACGTCCTTGGGATAGCGGCGCAGCGTCGCGGGGATCCAGGCCAGCACCCGTCCGTGGAACCGGATGTCCTGGCCCATGTCGGCGAGGCGGTCGATCGGGCGGTCCCACCAGCGGGGCTCGCGCGGGGCGAGATCGGTCATGGTCAGGCTCCCTTGCCGGGCACGAGCTGCAGGTACAGCGTCGTGATGACGAAGTTGACGAAGAACAGCATCAGGAACGTCACGACGACCGACTGGTTGACGGAGTCGCCGACGCCCTTGGGGCCGGGTGCGGTGTTGAGACCGCGGTGGCACGCGATGACACCGGCGATGAAGCCGAAGATCACGGCCTTGAGCTCGCCGACGTAGAGGTCCTGGATCTGCGCGAGGGCCGTGAAGCTCGCGAGGTAGGCACCCGGGGTGCCGCCCTGCACGATGACGTTGAAGAAGTAGCCGCCGAGCACGCCGACGACCGAGACGAGGCCGTTGAGCAGCACCGCCGCGCCGATGCACGCGATCACGCGAGGGACGACGAGCCGCTGCACGGGCGAGACGCCCATGACCCGCATCGCGTCGATCTCGTCGCGGATGCGGCGGGAGCCGAGGTCGGCGCAGATCGCCGCACCGCCGGCCCCCGCGATGACCAGCGTCGTGACGATGGGTGCCGCCTGCTGGATCACCGCCAGGACGCTGGCCGCGCCCGTGAACGACTGAGCACCGACCTGCACCGTGAGCGTGCCGAGCTGCAGCGCGATGACCGCGCCGAACGGGATCGCGACGAGGATCGCGGGGATCCACGAGACGCTGACGACGAACCAGAACTGCTCGAGCACCTCACGGGCCGCGAACGGCCGCCGCACCGAGGCGCGGGCCGTGTCGAGGCCGAGGGCGAACACGTCGCCGACGACGCTGAGGCCGCGTGACACGACCCCCAACAGGGGAACGCCCGGGACTCGTTCCTTGTCGTCGTCGTCGGCGACGTAGAGTCGCGCGCCGCCCCCGGCGACGCGCTCGCGGTGCCGCTGCTGTCCTGCGCGAACCGCCCCCGAGCGCGGTTCGAGCTGACGAGGCAGCACCTCGATGGCACGCGCTCCCGCGTGCCGAGACATGACCGCCGCGGCCGAACCACCAGGGCCGGCGGAGTAGTCGACCGGAGCGTCGAACAGGTCGCTGCTGCGGTGGTCGGTCTCCTCGCTCATGCCGATGGGGCCGTCGGGGTCGCCGCTCATGAACTGCGACACGACGGGGTGGTCGGTGAGCAGGAACTCCTCGCGCGGCCCGAACATCACGAGCTCGCGGCGGTAGAGCATGCCGAGGTTGTCGGGCATCGTGCGTGCGAGCTCGATGTTGTGGGTGACGACGAGCATCGTGGCATCGGTGGCGGTGTTGACCTCGACCAGCAGCTGGGCGAGGTTGGACGTGCGGACGGGGTCGAGGCCCGAGTCGGGCTCGTCGATCAGGATGATGTCGGGATCGGTGACGAGCGAGCGGGCCAGACCGGCGCGCTTCTTCATGCCGCCGGAGATCTCGCCGGGCACCTTGTGCTCCTGGCCGACCAGGCCGACCATCTCGAGCTTCTCCATGACGATCTCGCGGATCTCGTTCTCGCTCTTGCGGGTGTGCTCGCGCAGCGGGAAGGCGACGTTGTCGTAGACGTCCATCGAGCCGAACAGCGCACCGTCCTGGAACAGCACGCCGAACTTCTTGCGCATGTCGAGACGCTGCGACTCCTTGGCGCTGACCATGTCCTGGCCGTCGATGAGGATCGTGCCGGCCTCCGGCTCGACGATGCCCATGATCGACTTGAGGAACACCGACTTGCCGGTGCCTGACGGCCCGAGCAGTGCGGTGATCTCGCCGGGAGGGAACGTCAGCGAGACGTCGCGCCAGATGTTCTGCCGTCCGTAGCTCTTGGTCAGACCGCTGACCTCGACACTGCCGCCCATGGCGCTCCCTCACGTTCACTCGTCGGCCTGCTTGACGACACCGTGTCTCGCCACACGTGCCTCAGCAGAACCTAGGTGTGTCTCCCGTCACGGCGCCAGCCCTTGAGCCCGATCAGTGCCCATCAGGACATATCCGGTCGATTTCTTGTCATGCGCCTGACAACTTCTCGGCGCATCGCTCGGGGTCGCTTCCGTCGCTACTCATGAGTCGCGATACTGGGATCGTCCACAGGGCCGTCCCTGTCGCCCATGCCATGTCCGCGGCTGTCCCTACCGTCAGAAGAGATGTCGCACGCCGTGCGACGAAGGGATCCCATGACTTCACACTCGACCTCGCGCCCCACGTGGCAGCGCGACAACTGCCCGCGCTGGTGCGTCGTCGAGCACGCCGAGACCGATCCGGTCGACGACCGCTACCACGACAGCATCACGCTGCACGTCCCCGCGACGCTCGGCCCCGGCCCGAGCCACGCGGCCAGCACCGATCTCGTGCTGGTGATGTCACGACGCTGCGGCGAGCTCGACGACTGGGTGCTGGTCGGCGAGCCCGAGCGCGACGGCCAGCACCTCCACCTCACTCGCGACAGCGCCGCCCGGGTCGCGAGCGCGCTCACGTCTCTGCTCACCGAGCTCGCCTGAGCCGGCCTGCTGCTCGACCTGCTGCTCGACCTGCTACTCATCGGTCTGTAGACCGATGAGTAGCAGATGCACCACAGTGGCCGGGTGACATCCGAGCTGCAGAAGACCGTGGGCCGACGGCTGCGTGAGCGCCGACGCGAGCTGGGCCTGAGCCAAGAGGCCATGGCCGAGCAGCTCGGCTACCACCGCACGTTCCTCGGGTCCGTCGAGCGCGGAGAGCGCAACCTGACGCTGGCCTCGGTCGAGCAGCTCGCCACGAGCCTCGGCGTGCCCGCGCTCGACCTGCTGCGCGACTGAGCCGTCGACCGTCCTGCCCAGAAGTTGTCATCCGCGTCACAAGTTCGATCCGGCGCAGCGCCCATCGGCCACGCCCGTGTGGACGCGAGGCCCTTCGACATCTTGACTGTGCTGTGCCAGGAGGGAGACCGGGCGAGGGAGGGGCCGTATGACGTCGTCACGTCGCGCGCCCGGGCCCGCCCCGGTCGGCGATCACGATCGTCCCTGCGTCGGCGACCTCCACCTGCCGGGGCACGCAGCCGGGCTGACCCCGGAGATCATGAACGCCTACCGGCCACGCAAGGACGCTCTCGTCCGCCGCATCAGCGACCGCATCTGCCACGAGGTCGCGGGCTTCGCCGATCCGGGTCTGGCCGGATTGATCGACAGCGCGATCGACGCCTCGGTCGATCTGTTCGTCGACGCCCTGGCCGGCGCCCCGAGCCGGGGCCACACCGTGGTCACGCTCTACCGTCACATCGGACGTGCCGAGGCCAAGGCCGGACATGATCTCGATGCGATGCGTGCCGCCCACCACATCGCGAGCCAGGAGGTCTGGGCCGAGCTCGAGCGGGTCGTGCCCGAGCTCGGGCTGCCCAGTGCGACCCACCAGCAGCTGGCCCACGCGATCATGGACTACCAGCGCCGGTTGCAGGACGAGGCCGTCGCCGCCCACGCAGAAGTCGTCGGGCTGGTCGCGGAACCCCGCGCGCGGCTCGTCGCGGCCCTGCTGGAGGGTGCCAGCTCTGAACGTCTCGCGCGTCTCGCGACCCCCTGCTGGCCCCTCCCCCCGTCGGTGGCGGTCGCCGCGACCGAGGCGACGGCCAGGACGGTCGCTGCGGCGGAGGAGCTGACCGAGGCCTTGGCGACGACGTGGCGCAAGCGGGTCGTCATCGTGGCCGACGCCAGCGCCATCCTGCCGATGGCGCAGCACCTCGCGAGGCGATCGTCCAGCCCCGTGGCTGTCAGCTGGGGCGTTGCGCCCTCGGACGCAATGCACGCACTGCGCTGGGCCCGTCGCACGCTGCGCCTCGTGCGCCAGGGCACGATCGCCGCTCCACCCAGCGGCGTCGTGCTCAGCGACGACCACCGCTTCGAGCTGTGGCAGCAGGCCGATCCGGCCCTCGACGAGCACCTGGTGGAGGCCACCCTCGGCCCCTTGCTCGATGAGAAGCCGAGCCAGCGGGACGTGCTCAGCGAGACCATGCTGCTGTGGCTGCAGACCCACGGCAGCGCTCCCGCGATGGCCGAACGGCTCGGCGTGCACGACCAGACGGTGCGCCACCGGCTGCGGCGCATCCGGGCGATGTTCGGCGACACCCTCGACCACCCGGACCGCGCCGGCGAGCTGATGCAGGCACTGGTCGTGATGCGACGGTCCCTCCATCGCTGACACGCGACGCGGACGGGCGTGGGCCCAGCCGGTCGACAGCCGCACCTTCGACAGATTGGACGGACCAGCCAGGCCCACAGTGCCGAGGATACCGATCAGTAGCGACTTCGCGCAGCAAGTCCAGCACGGCCCGTCCGGGCTCGGCCGTTCCGCACTCAGCTGAGGTTGATAGCTCCGTCGGGCGACGCCACGATGAGCTTGGCGTGGAGGTCGAACGGCTGGCCGTTCTTGAACCTCGACAGCAAGGTCTTCTTGACATCCGAGACCGTCAGGTCCCCGGTGAAGCCCGACTCGTCGATCGTCAGCTGCTGAGTCGCCTCGTCGAAGGTTGCCGAGGCGACGCCCGTCACCGTGACGTCGCAGATGGCGTTCACGATCTTGAATGAGACGTTCTCGATGTGCCCGCTGATGACATCGTCCGCAGCCGCGGTGGGGGCGCTGTCCGCATGGAACGTCCAGGTACCCGATGTCGGCATGGCCAGGTTGCCTCCCGGTCCCGTGCATCCGAGAAACGAGACCTTCGCGATCGAGAAGACGTCGGTGACGGCAGACCCTGCCGAGATGGTCGACGGCGGCGTGGCTGGCACGGAGGCGCTGGCGCACGACAACGTCAATGTCGGCACCTTCCAGATCACAGGTGAGCCTGCATACGACCCCGTGAACGGATGGGCCCCCGAAGCCGTGTCGCCGCCCACCGCGACCGTGTACGCATTGCCCGTCGCGATGGCGGGGCCGGTGACGACCATGACGCTCAAGACGCCCAGTCCGATCGTCGCGGCCATCGTCTGCTTGATCTTCATGCTCGTGCTCCTCATGTCGATGTCCTTCTGAATCGTGCGCCCGCCGTCAACCGATATTGATCGACCCGGGCGACAGCTGAAGCGAGACCGACATTCCTGCAGTCGATCCGGACGGAACCTTGCCCAGGCAAGGCTTGGCGGGTGACGCAGCCGCCAGCAGGGTGCTGCCTGAACCGGCACTCTGGTTCAGGACCAGCTTCTGCGACGACTCATCCAGTACGGCCTTGGCCTGACCTGTGACGGTCGCCTGACACGCCGCATTGGCCAAGGTGATGGTGATGTTCTCCAGATGGCCGGGCACCGCATCGGTCGCCGCCGAGGTGGCAGGTCCTGTGCCGTGCAGCTTCCATGACCCAGACGCGAAAACTGTCAGAGCTCCGCCCATAGCGGGGCTCGTGCACCCCGAGAACGTCGCCTTGTTCAGGATCGCGAGATCAAGGACGCTGGCACCCGCGTACACCGACGACACCGGCGAGGCCGCGATGCCGGCACCTGTGCAGACCACTGTCGCCGAACCAACCGTGAACGAGACGGCCCCGGTGCTCGACGCGGTCAGGTCGTAGGGGGCCGGGGTGTAGCTGCCCGCGACGGACACGGGATAGGTCGACCCCGTCGCCGTGGCGACCGGTGAGGCTGCCGTCAGGGCCAGGACGCCGAGACTTGCAACGATGATGGTGGAGCGGATGGGTCGCATGGCCTGTCTCCGTTCTAGTTCTCATCACCATGCCGGTGGGCCGCCTCTCGTCCGGGGACGAGAGGCGGCCCACCAGCCGGCAACTCGCCTACTCGACGACGATGCCGTTGCTGACCTGGATCTTCACGGTGTTGCCCGCGCCGGGAACCAGCGCGTTGATCAGCGGCGTGTTGATGCCGCAGTTCGCGAACGACGGCAGCGTGTAGGTGCCCTCGAGGTTGCCGCCCTCGAGCAGATCGAACCCTTCACCCGCAGGCGTGTTGGCCGGGATGACGGCAGGGGTCACGGTCTTGCAGTTCGACCCGGCGAAGGTCGGGAACCCGGCCACCTTCACGTCGGACAGCTGGATCGTGTACTTGGCCGTCGACACGACCAGCGCCTGGGTCTCCGTCAGGTTGATGTTGCCGGTGACCTCGCCGACGGGGATGAAGTTGACGGTGGCCTTGACCGGCAGGAAGCCGAGGGCCTTGAACTCGGTGGTCGTCGACGGGATCGGCAGCGATCCCGTGAGGTCGCCGTTGACCAGGTTGACGTGCGTCGTCAGGGTGGTGGGCTTGATGGCGAGGGTCGACCCGGTCTTCTTGACCACGGTGGTGCCCTGCGCGTCGTGCTTGAGGGTCAGGATCGGGTCGGGCTCGTCGGCACTGGCCGCACCCGGCGCGAGGACGAGGGCTGCGCCGGCGGCGAGAGTGGCACCGGCGAGAAGAAGGGAGGCGCCGCGGCGCGAAGTGGTGACGGACATGGTGGTGCTCCTTGAAAACGTGAGGGACGAGAAGTTGGGTCGTGGAGGGTTGCAGCCAAGGTCCCGGCTGGGTGGCGAGGAGGCACCACCCAGCCGGGAAGGAGGCCAAGGTCAGCCGACCAGGATCGTTCCGTCAGGGGAGACGAGTGTGAACGTGCCGCCGAACGAGGCGATCATGCCGGTCTTGACCTTGCTGAGGCACGGCTTGGCCGGGTTGACTGAGGCCACGACCAACTGGCCGCCGGTGCCGCCCGGCTCGCTGACCGCCAGCTTCTGCGTGGCCTCGTCGAACGATCCGCGCGCCGTGCCGGTGACCGTGAAGTCACACGCGGCGTTGAACACGCGGGCCGAGATGCCCTCGATGTGACCCGCGACGACGTCCGACGAGCCGGAGGTCGCGGCACCTGTGCCGTGCAGCGTCCACGGGCCCGTGGTGGTGACCGTTGCTGCCCCGCCGGGGATGGTGCAGCCGACGAAGTTGACCTGGCCGATCGAGGCGATGTCGGTGACGCTCGCTCCGCTCGTGACGGTCGTAACCGGTGCCGGTGCCCCCGGGACATTCGCGCTGGAGCAGGACATGCTGGTACCCGGCACTCCGAAGGAGATGCTTCCGGCGGTGGCCGTGATGTTGTGGGTTCCGGATGCCGAGCTTCCGCCGACGGAGACCTGGTAGGCGCTACCCGTGGCCAGGGCAGGTCCGGCAACGGCGACTGCTCCCAGGGCGAGGGCCGCGGTACCGATGGCTGCGTTCTTGATCTTCATGATGTGTCCAATCTGTCGAAGGTGCTCGTGACTCACGTCACGCACACATTGAGTCCGCCGCCCCCCGGTGCGCGCAATCCCCCCGCAACATGAATCTCGAAAATCGGTCAGAAGTTGTCATGCGCATGACAATCGGCGGCGGATCCGCAGCACAGGAACGGCGTCACGCGTCCTCCGAGACATCCGACAGCAGTGCCCGCACCCTCATTTGTCATCCGCATGACAACTTTGTGTCGTCCTGACACCTCTCCCGGCCGTATGCGTTGACGCCTCTGTGGCCGGATGCCACCGTGGCCGCATGGTCACAGCCACCGCATCCCTTCGTCGCGTCATCGCAGCCCTTGCGGTGGGAGGCGTGCTGGTCGCGGCACCCGCGTCCTCTCAGGCCGATGAGCCGTCAGCGCGCGAGGACCCAGGCCTTCCATACATCCGCTGCACCGAGGAGCTGCAGGCTGTCGGGGGCTGCACCAACGACGAGGACCTCAACCTCTATAATTGGCTGAACTTTGCCCAGGTGGGCCGCACCGGTTCGCTCCCGGCCAAGCAATGGGCCCAGATTCCGCTGACGATGCTGGCCTCGAACGTTCTCTTCTACGGCTACAGCCACTACGAGGAGCATCCCGGGCCCGGAGAGCTGCTCAACGAGCAGTTCATCGAGGCCCAGGCATTCTTGGTGTCGCCGAAGGGCTCGAAGGACGACTACGGCGACTCCGCTCTCATTCCCGTGCGTACGGTCGCCTTCGGCTCCATCCCGGTCGAGATCACCCTGCAGGTCAGCCAGCAACGGGACGGCGACGACCTGCCCACCGCCATCAAGGTCAAGACTGCACAGGATCAGTACGAGACCGAGACGGACGGCTACAGCTCGCGCGTCGTCGTGAGCCCGGCCGTGATCGACCAACCGCTCACCGTCCGCGTGCGCAAGGTCGCCGTCGACGGAGTCGACGTGCAGCTCAGCGGCGCGACGTGCCGCACCGCGCAGACGGCCCGGCTCCGGGTCGCCAGCGAGCGACAGGAGATGGTGCTCGACTTACGGGATCCGGTCAAAAACTTCTCGGACAATCTCTTCGATCCCGACCACGGTTTCTACGGACTCAGCGGCGGAACGCTCAACGGCACGATCGACATCCCTGCGTTCACCGGCTGCACGACGGCACCGGGTGACGACTTGTCGCCGCTGCTCAGCTCGGCGATCTCGTCCCCCGACAACCCCGTCACGCTCCGCATCGGTGGCCTCGGCTGCTTCAGCTTCGACGGCGTGCGACCGCGCCCGACCCAGCCCGGAGCCAACACGGCAGAAGAGGCCGGCTGCTCCGAGATCGACAACCCGAACAACCCCAAGCTCCGCACGATCCCCTTCCCGCTCGACTTCCCCGACTACGCGCCCGGCGACCAGCCGCCCGAGTAGTCCCCCCAGCTCGCTGGTGGGCGGGGTCACCCTCCCTCCGACTCCGTCCGCCAGTGATTCTTCGCCGCTCTCGCCCCCTTCCCCCTGACGACAGGACCGGTACGATGCGCTCACACACCGCCGGCCTTGAGGGGGGCTCATGGGGGATCAGGGAGCGTGGCAACGGCACCAGTCACTCGTCACCGACGTGACAGCACCGACACCACCGGGTGAGCCGCCGTCGATCGAGCAGCACGCCCGGGCACTCCGCCCGCTCGTGCCGACGTTCGCCGCAGACGTCGCCGAGCGCATCCAGACCGACATCCCCGCCTACGCCGGCCAGTCAGACGGGCGACGCCGCGACATCATCTCCCACGCCGTCGAGCAGGCGTGCCACCGCTTCCTCGACACCCTCGACGGCCTGCCGCACCGCGACCGCGGTGTCGACGAGCTCTTCCAGGCCATGGGTCGGGCCGAGGCTTCCGACTCCGGCGACCTCGCCGCGATGCACGCAGCGCTGCGCCTCGCCGCGACCGCCACGTGGGACAGGATGCGACGCGCCAATGTCGAGCCCCCTCTGTCCGACCAGGCCCGCGGCCAGCTCGCCGACGGCATCTTCGGCTACATCGAGCACCTCATCGAACAGGCCGAGAAGGGCTTCGCCGCCGGACGTCGCGCGATCCGCAACGACCGCGGTCAGGCACGGGCGCGGCTGGCAGACCAGCTGCTGACCGGTCGGCGGCGCAATCAGCTCGACACCGTCGACCCCGAGGTGTGGACGCCGCCGGAGTGGGTCGTCGTCGTGGTGTCCGAGCCCGACGACGAGCGGATCATCGATGTCGCGAGCCTCGCGCTGACCCACCTCGTCGTGCGACACGACCAGCGGGTCGTCGTCATCGCCGACGCCGATCTCGCCTCCGAGGTGACTGACGTGTTCGCGGCGGCCGGCAAGCCCGTCGCGGTCAGCTGGCCCGTCGGACCGTCGGTCATCCCGTCGGCCTACCGGTGGGCACGGCGCGCCCTCGACCTGGTGCGCCGCGGGGTCATCCCCGCACAGCCGCTGGTGCAGTGTCGCGAGCACCGCACCCAGATCTGGCTGCACGCCGAGCCGGCGCTGCGGCAGCGGATGTGCCAAGACATGCTCAAGCCGCTGCTGGCCGAGACGCCCAACTCGCGCGAGATCCTCTCGCAGACGCTGCTGGTCTGGCTCGAGACCCGCGACAGTGCTCCCGCGATCGCGGCCCACCTGGGTGTGCACGCGCAGACCGTCCGCTACCGCTGGAAGCGCATCAACGAGCTGTTCGGCGACGATCTGCACGACCCCGAGTTCATCGTGCAGATCACGATGCTGCTGAAGGCCAGCGTCCCGCTGTGGCAGGCCGGCGACCAGAGCGACTTCGAACGGTTCCGTGACGAGGAGAGCGCTTGATGGAGCGTTCCGTCTGGGAGCCTTTGCTGCTCGTCGCGACCACCCTGCTGGCGGTCGGACTGCCGTGGCGGGCGCACCTGTCGGCCGTGCGAGCCCCGCAGCAGTGGCTCGCCGTTCCCGACGCGTTGGTGAGCCTGACGATCGTGGCCGCGACGACGTGGGCCGTCATCGCACTGCTCGACGGTCGGTCACCCACGCAGGTGCTGCCCGCCGTCGCGACGGCGGTGCTGGCGGCTGGCGCTGACGTCGTGCGGTCGCGCTGCGGGCTCTCGCCACGTACGCCGGTGCTGCCGATGTGGTTCGTGCCGGCCGCCCTCGCGGTGGCCGCGGCAGGTGCCGCGTGGTGGGCGGTTGCCGACGGCCCCATGGACGCGGCCCGGGTCGGCGTGCTCGCGCTGGTCATGGCTGTGCCCGCCGCGGCATTGCTGTCAGTCCCTCTCGCCTTCGCGACGGGCGCCTCGCGCGCCAAGAAGGCAGGCGTGCGCATCGCCGACCTCGAGACGCTCGAGGCGGCGACCGTCGTCGACACGCTCGTGCTCGCCAAGGACGGCACGGTGACGACGGGCGATCTGACGGTCGTCTCGGTCGACCCCGTCGAGCCCGATCATGACCGCAACCTGCGCTGGTTCGCCGGGGCCCTCGCCAAGGCGTCCGACCACCGGGTCGACCGCGCCGTCGCGACGCTCTCGGCACGGGGGCAGCTGACCGGGGTCGAGCTCGTCGACGGCGTCGGGGTGCTGGGCTCGGTCGATCGTCATCCCGTGCGCGTCGGTGTGCCGCAGTGGATCGGCATCGAGACGACGCCGACCATCTGGACGACGGTCGGCGTCGAGGTCGACGGTCGCACACTCGGCAGCATCACGGTCGCCGACGACGTGCGCCCCGACCTGACCCGCGACATCGGACGGCTCCGGTCGCTCGGTCTCGACCTGGTGCTCGTCTCGGACGACACCGACGAGCGCACCCGCCACGTCGCGGGCCTCGCGGGCATCGACGCCGTGCACGTCACCGCCGACCCGGCGTCGGTCGTCCGCGATCTGGTGGCGGACGGGCGTCACGTGGCGACCGTCGGGCTCTCGCGGAGCGACGGAGCATCGCTCGGCATCACCGTCGCGGCCGACCCCGACGACTCGCCGGCGTCCACGATCGTCGCCGACGACTGCTCGCCGGCCCGCGTCGCCGACGCCCTTGCGCTGGCCCGCAGCACCGCCGCACGCATCCGGCGCGTCCGCACCGTCACAGCCGTGCTGGGCCTCGTGGGAGCCGCCGTCGCCGCGACGGGAATCGCCGGGCCCGTCATCGCTGCGGCGGTGGCGGTCGGCATCTGCGTGGTCGCCGCCGCGATCGCCACCAGCGCCTGAGGTCGTCGCCGAGCGGCGTCAGGCCGTCCAGAGGGCCGAGATCGGCAGTCCCCACAGCTTGTCGCCGTGACGATGCGAATCCTTGGCCATCGACAACACGATGCCACCGACGAAGCGGTCACCCAGCCGGTCCCGAAGGAACCGAAGACCATCGAACTGGCGCGCACCGTTGCTCTGCGAGCTCTTGACCTCGATCGCCAGCACCGAACCGTCGGCCATCTCCAGGACGTAGTCGACTTCTTTGCCGGTCCGATCGCGATAGTGGTGGACCGTGAAGTCCTCGCTGCTGGACTCGCGCGCGGCCAGCAGCTCGGCACCGACGAACCCCTCGACGAGCGACCCCAGTGCGGCCGGCGCCGGCACGCCCAGCAACGACTGCCGGGTCGCGCCCATGAGCCGAGCTGCGAGCCCCGCATCGGTGACGATGGCCTTCGGCCGCCCCACTTCGCGCGAGGTCAGATTCGGCGTCCAGGGCGGCACCAGGTCGATCAGGTACATCCGCCGCAGCACGTCGATGTAGGGCGTGATCGACGAGGCCGGCAGCGACGCCTGCTCGGCCAGGCGCGCCTTGACCAGCTCGCCGGCCTGATTGGCGGCGATCAGACGAATCAGGGACATCAGCCTCTCCGGCTCCACCCGCAAGAGCTCTGCCGCGTCTCTCCGCAACAGGCCCGAGAGGTAGCTGGTGAGCCACTCGCCCCGCAGTCGATCGCTCAGACCCTGGACCGGCGGATAGCCGCCCGCGACGATGCGCGCCAGGTAGTCGTCGCGTGAGGGGCCTGCGCGACGCGGCATCGATCCAGAGCTCAGCGCATGGCGGAGGTCGGCCACGAAGTCGACCCTCTCACCTGCCAGCTCGGCCTGGGAGAACCCGAGCAGCCGCACCCCGATCGCCCTGCCGGCCAGGCTGTCGTGCGTCGCCGACTGCCGCAGGAAGTCCGCCGAGCCGGTGAGGATGAATCTCGCGGGCCGGCGATCGCGATCGATGGCCGCCTTCACCGCCACCGTGATCTCTGGGTATCGCTGCACCTCGTCGATGACGAGCAGCCCGTCGCCGGCCTGCTCGACGAAGCCGACCGGGTCGACCGCCGCCGCGTCGCGCGTGGCCGCGTCGTCGAAGGTCTGGATGACCGTCGGGGCACCGCCCACGGGCAGCGAGTCGGCCAGAGACGCGGCAAGCGTGCTCTTGCCTACTTGACGCGCACCTTCGACGACCAAGGCCGGGAAGTGCTCGAGGACGTCGCGACACCAGCCAGCCACGTGACGCTCGATCAGCCGCATCTGGCCATCGTAGACGGATTCGCCGATTCGCACGAGATCATTCGTTGTTTCGCACGAGCAAACTCGTAGGTTCGCATCCGATTAGTCGTTGATTCGCAGTCCTTCGCCCGGTCAACGGCGCATGCGGCGCCAGATGACGACCTGGTTGTCGGCGATGAGGGCCGGCAGGTTCTGCACCTGTCCGGCCTGCGCCTGGGTCTGGGCGAGCTCGGCCTGCAGCTCGGCGACCTTGGCCTGCAGCGCCAACACCTGGTTCTCGAGGTCGATGACGCGCTTGACGCCCTCGAGCCCGAGCCCCTCGGCCGTCAGGCGAGCGACGGTGCGCAGCAGCTCGATGTCGTGCAGGGAGTAGCGCCGTCCGCCGCCACCCGTGCGCCCCGGAGCGACCAAGCCGAGACGGTCGTAGGTGCGCAGGGTCTGGGGGTGCAGGCCCGACAGCTCGGCCGCGACGCTGATGACGAAGACCTTGGCCTCGGGCCCGGGGGGCTGGAACCCCCCGGACGGATCAGGGCCGGTGGGACCGGTCGTCATGACGTGACCTCCTCGAACAGCTCGTCGCGGGGTGTCGTGGTGCCGCGCGCGTCACGCAACGCCTCGACGGCCGCACGTTGCTCGTCGGTGAGCTCGGCCGGCACCTGCACCTCGACCGTGACGAGCAGATCGCCGCGAGCGCCGGTCGACGTCGTGCCGCCCTTGCCGCTGGCGCGGAACGTGCGTCCGTTGGGCGTGCCGGCGGGCAGCTTGAGGCGCACCGGCGGGCCGTCGAGCGTGGGTACCTGGATCTGCGCACCGAGTGCGGCCTCGTCGAAAGCCACCGGCACCGTGATCGTCAGGTGGTTGCCCTTGCGGCCGAACATCGGGTGCGGCTCGACGTGCACGAGCAGGAACATGTCGCCGTTGGGGCCGCCGTTGTCGCCCTTGCCACCCTTGCCCTTGAGCCGGATGCGCTGGCCGTCCTTGACACCGGCCGGCACCTTGACGTTGAGGGTGCGGCTCGATGCCGCGCGGCCGGAGCCACGGCACACCTCGCAGGCGTGCTCGACGACGAGTCCGCGTCCGCGGCACTGGTCGCACGGCTCGGTCATCGCGAACAGACCGCCCGCGGCACCCGTCTGCATGCCGCTGCCCTGGCACTTCGAGCACACCTTGGGAGTGGTGCCCGGCTTGGCACCCGTGCCGTGGCACGTCGCACAGGCCTCGTCGCTCGTGGTGCGCAGCGGCAGGGTCGCGCCGTCGACGGCCTGCTGGAAGGTGATCGTCGCCTCGGTCTCGAGGTCGTCACCCTTGCGGGGCTGGGGACGCCGCGACCTGCCCCGGCCGCCTCCGAAGAGGCCGCCGAGGAGGTCGCTGACGTCGAAGTCGGGCTGGCCGCCGCCACCGGGCGGACGGAACCCGCCCGGGGCCCCGCCGCCCCGGAACTGCCCGAACATGCTGCGCTGCTCGTCGTACTCCTTGCGCTTGTCGGTCGACGAGAGCACGGCGTACGCCTCGGAGACACCCTTGAAGCGCTCCTCCGCAGCCTTGTTGCCGGGGTTGGAGTCAGGGTGGTTGTCGCGTGCCAGCTTGCGGTACGCCTTCTTGATCTCGTCCTGAGATGCGTCCTTCTTGACGCCGAGGACCTTGTAGAAGTCCTTCGTCGCCCAGTCACTCGCAGCCATCCCTCCTCCTTTCCTTACTGCTCGTCGTCGGTTTCGACAGGCTCAGCCGGGGTTTCGGCCTCCGAGGTCTCGACAGGCTCAACCGGCGAGGCCGGCGAAGCCGGGTCGACCACGCCGACCGTCGCCGGCCGGAGCACCCGATCGCCGTGGCGGTAGCCCGTGCGCATGACGGTGTCGATCGAGGTGACCTCGACGTCAGCCGACTCACCCGCGTGGAACACCGCCTCGTGCAGCGACGGGTCGAAGGCGTCGCCCTTGGCCCCGAAGGACTCGAGCTTGTGCTTGACGACCGCCTGCTGCAGCGCGTCGGCGACGGCCTTGAAGCCGCCCGTCAGCTCGCCGTGCTCGTCGGCGCGGGCGATGTCGTCGAGCACCGTCAGGAGCGACTGCAGGACGGCAGCCTCCCCCTGGGCGCGGACGAGCTCGCGGTCGCGGTCGACGCGGCGCTTGTAGTTGACGTACTCCGCCTGGAGCCGCTGCAGGTCGAGCGTGCGCTCGGCGAGCTGCTGCTCCGCGGAGGGCTCGGCCGGGGCCTCGGCCGGCTCAGGAGTCTCGTCCTGAACCGGCTCGACGACCTCGTCCTCGGAGGCCGAACCCTCGCGGGGCTCGGTCACTTCTTCTCCTCGTCCTCGTCGACGATCTCGGCGTCGACGACGTCGTCGTCATCGTCGGTCGCGTCGCCAGCCGGTGCGTCAGCGCCCGCGGACTGCGCCTCCGCAGCTGCGGCGGCGTACATCGCCTCGCCCATCTTGGAGCTCGACTCGCCGAGCTTGGTCACCGCTGCCTGTACGGCGTCGGCGTCCTCGCCCTTGAGCGCCTCGTTGAGGGCGTCGAGATCGGCCTGCACCTCGGTCTTGACCTCGTCACCGACCTTGTCGCCGTTCTCGGCGAGGAACTTCTCGGTGGAGTGCGCGAGCGACTCGGCCTGGTTGCGGGTCTCGATCTGCTCGCGACGCTGACGGTCCTCCTCGGCGTACTGCTCGGCGTCCTTGACCATCTTGTCGATGTCGTCCTTGCTGAGCGCCGAGCCGCCGGTGATCGTCATCGACTGCTCCTTGCCGGTGCCGCGGTCCTTGGCCGACACGTTGACGATGCCGTTGGCGTCGATGTCGAAGGTGACCTCGATCTGCGGGACGCCGCGCGGGGCCGGCGGGAGGCCGGTCAGCTCGAACGTCGCCAGCAGCTGGTTGCCCGAGGCCATCTCGCGCTCGCCCTGGTAGACCTGGATCGCGACGGACGGCTGGTTGTCGTCGGCGGTCGTGAAGACCTCGGACCGCTTGGTCGGGATCGTCGTGTTGCGCTCGATGAGCTTGGTCATGACGCCGCCCTTGGTCTCGATGCCGAGGCTCAGGGGGGTGACGTCGAGCAGGAGAACGTCCTTGACCTCGCCCTTCAGCACACCGGCCTGCAGGCTGGCACCGAGCGCGACGACCTCGTCGGGGTTGACGCCCTTGTTGGGCTCCTTGCCGCCCGTGAGGGTCTTGACGACCTCGGTGACGGCGGGCATGCGGGTCGATCCGCCGACGAGGACCACGTGGTCGATGTCGGAGAGCTTGATGCCCGCGTCCTTGATGACGTTGTTGAACGGCGCCTTGGTGCGCTCGAGCAGCGACGACGTGATCTTCTCGAACTCGGCGCGGGTCAGCGTCTCGTCGAGGAAGACGGGGTTGCCGTCCTGGACCGTGATGTAGGGCAGGTTGATCGCGGTGCTGGACGAGCTGGAGAGCTCGATCTTGGCGCGCTCGGCGGCCTCGCGGATGCGGGGCATGGCCATCTTGTCCTTGGTCAGGTCGACGCCCGTGCTGCTCTTGAAGCGGTTGACGACCCAGTCGACGATCGCCTGGTCCCAGTCGTCGCCGCCGAGGTGGTTGTCACCGCTGGTGGCCTTGACCTCGATGACGCCGTCACCGATCTCGAGCAGCGACACGTCGAACGTTCCGCCGCCGAGGTCGAACACGAGGATCGTCTGGTCGTCGGCCTTGTCGAGGCCGTAGGCCAGGGCGGCCGCGGTGGGCTCGTTGATGATGCGGCTGACGTTGAGGCCTGCGATCTCGCCGGCCTCCTTGGTGGCCTGGCGCTGGTGGTCGTTGAAGTAGGCAGGCACCGTGATGACCGCGTCGGTGACCGTCTCGCCCAGGTAGGCCTCGGCGTCGCGCTTGAGCTTGGCCAGGATGAAGGCCGAGATCTGCTGCGGATTGAACGTCTTGCCGTCGATGTCGTCGGTCTTCCAGTCGGTGCCGACATGGCGCTTGACCGAACGGATCGTGCGATCGACGTTGGTCACGCCCTGACGCTTGGCGACCTCGCCGGCGAGGACCTCGCCGTCCTTGGCGAAAGCGACGACGGACGGGGTGGTGCGAGCGCCTTCGGCGTTCGCGATGACGGTGGGCTCGCCGCCCTCGAGCACTGCGACGACCGAGTTGGTGGTGCCGAGGTCAATTCCGACCGCTCTTGCCATGGTGTTTCCTCCTGCTGTGGGGTGATCTGTGGGGACTGCACGCGCTGCGAGACTCAAGAACGTGTGTCAGATGAATTGAGTCCGATGTTATCAACCTTGCCCGACGCTCCCAAATTCCGCGTCTTGGCCCCTTTTCGCGTAGTTTCTTGGCATGCGCACACTGACCCGCCGCGTCGCGGCCCTGGCCATCGTCCCCACGCTCACGCTCGCCGGCTGCGGCGGCAGCGACGGCGGCAGTGACGACGACGCCCCCGACAGCGACTCGTCCACCTCGTCCACCTCCGACGCCCCGGACGACGCCGACGACGCTCCCGACAGCGACGACGCGGCGGGCGGCGACACTGTCAAGGGCACCGACTACTCGTACTCCCTGCCCGACGGCTGGGAGGTGCCCACCCAGAAGATCCCCGGCACCGAGCAGACCGACTCGTTCGCCGCCGACCTCACCGACGCCGACGGCTTCGCCGACAACGTCAACGTCATCCGCCTCGACCCCGCCCCGGTCGACGATCTCGACAAGCTGGAGCCGGCGCTGACCGCCGAGCTCGAGAAGGGCGGCTCCAAGGACGTCACGGTGGGCGACCGCGCCGAGGTCGACGGCGACGAGGCCGTGCACGTCTCGTCGATCCAGGAGCAGCAGGGCAAGCAGTACCTGACCGAGCAGTACAACGCGATCCACGACGGCGTCTCGTACGTCATCACGTTCTCGTTCAGCGACACCGTGTCGGAGGACGACCGCGACGACCTCGCCGAGTCGGTCCTCGACAGCTGGACGTGGACCAAGTGACCTCCGCTCTCGGCGGCCGCGAGCAGGATCAGACGGCACTCGCGACGACGATCCTCGGACTGCTGTGGGAGACCACCGATCGGCAGGTCAGCCGCGAGATCGCCCACCTGGCCGACATCACCGCCGACACCGACGACGACGGCTCGCATGTCGCGCCGCCCGGGCTCGTCATGCCGGCATCGGGCTGCATCACGACCCGTGTCGTGGCGACCGCCCGCGGACACCAGGGCGTCACCGAGTCGATGCGGGTCGCGGTGTGGCCGACTGTCGAGGGCGACGACCCCGCGTTCGTCGTCACCCGTTCCGACTCCGACCGCACGCTGCCGATCGCGCTGGCCGACGTCCAGCCGGCGGTCACCGACCACCTGCGCGGGCAGGTCAACGACTTCATCGCGACGATCATCGCCCACATGGTGGCCGAGCTCGACGTCAAGATGCAGCGCACCTACATCCGCGAGTCGCAGGGCGATCTCGCGGAGTACACCGAGGACTGAGCCCGAACGTCATAGGAACCGTGGCCCTGGGGCCACGGTTCCTATGACACAGGCAGACGAGGTCAGCCGGCGTGGGCGTGGGGCTTGGCCGCGTGCTTGCCGCCCTCGGCGTCCGCGCCCTCGCCGAGGTGCCGCTCGAGCGACTCACCCTCGATGTCGAGGTTGGGCAAGGCCCGGTCGAGCCACTTCGGCATCCACCACATGCGATCGCCCATCAGCGCCATGAACGCCGGCACGATGGTCATGCGCACCAGGAAGGCGTCGGCCAGCACGCCGACAGCGAGGCCGAAGCCGATCGACTTGATGATGATGTCGTCGCCGAGGGCGAAGCCACCGAACACGCCGATCATGATGGCCGCGGCCGCCGTGACGACGCGCGCGCCGTACTGGAAGCCCAGCACGACCGACTCCCCGGCCGGGCTGCCGTGGACGTACTCCTCACGCATGCGCGACACGAGGAACACCTCGTAGTCCATCGCGAGGCCGAACAGGATGCCCGTCAGCAGCAGGGGCAGCATGAACAGCACCGGGCCGGACGTGTCGACGCCGATCAGGCTGGCGAGCCAGCCCCACTGGAACACCGCGACGGTGGCACCGAGCGAGACACCCACCGACAGCAGGAACCCGAGGACCGCCTTGAGCGGCACCAGCACCGAGCGGAAGACGACGGTCAGCAGCACGAACGCCAGCCCGACGACGACGAGCAGGTACTTCGGGAAGGCCTTGGCGAGGCTCTCGGAGATGTCGACGCCCAGGGCCGTCTGCCCCGTCACGAGGACCCGCGCACCGGTGGACGACTCGACGCCACTGACCGACGAGCGGATGTCGTCGACGAGCTGCTGGGTGTCCGCGTCGGACGGCCCGCTCTTGGGGATGACGTTGACGATCGCGTAGCCCGACGACGTCAGGCCGTCGAGGTACGTCTGCGTGGCCGCGGCGTCGGCCGGGTCGGGGGCCGGCGAGACCACCGCGGCGACGTCCTTCTTGATGCCCTCGACGCGGGTGACGGTCTCCTCGACCGCTGCGGCCGGGTCGTCGGCACCCTTCGTGTCGACGACGACCAGCAGCGGGCCGTTGGTGCCGGCACCGAAGTTGTCGGAGATCAGGTCGTAGGCGACGCGGGGGCCGCTGCCCTCGGCGGCAGTGCCGTTGTCGGGCAGCGCGAGCTGCATCGACGCGACGGGGATCGCGATGACGCCGGCCACCACCAGGCCACCGACGAACGTCACGAGCTTGTTCTTGGTGACGAAGTCGGCCCAGCGACGTCCGTTGGTACGGCGACCCGACTGGTCCTCGGGGTCGCGCGCCGCGATGAACGGCAGCTTGCCCCAGCCGATCTTGCTGCCGGCGAACCCGAACAGGGCCGGCAGCAGCGTCAGGGCGATGAGGACGGCGACGGCGACGGTGCCCGCGGCGGCGAGCCCCATCTCGGTGAGGAACGAGATGTTGACGACCGACAGACCGGCCAGCGCGATGATGACGGTCAGGCCCGCGAACACGACGGCCGATCCGGCGGTTCCGACGGCCCGTCCGGCCGCCTCCTCCCGGTCGCGACCGACATGGATCTCGTGGCGGTAGCGCGACACGATGAACAGCGCGTAGTCGATGCCGACCGCGAGCCCCAGCATCGTGGCCAGGATGGGCGTGGTCGAGCCGAGGTCGACGAAGCCCGTGAGGGTCGTGATCGACGCGACGCCGATGCCGACGCCGATGATCGCGGTCAGCAGCGGCATGCCCGCCACCAGCAGCGAGCCGAACGTGATGAGCAGGACGATGACCGCGATGCCGATGCCGATCGCCTCGGCGGCACCGCCGTGCGGCACCTCCTGCAGCGCGTCACCGCCGATGGCGACGGTGAGCCCTGCGTCCTCGGCAGCGTCGGGTGCCTTCTCCAGAGCGCTGCGGTCGGCGTCGGTCAGCTCGACCGACTGCTTCGCGTAGGCCACGGAGGTGAAGCCCGTGCGGCCGTCCTTCGACAGCGTCAGCGAGGCGGCGTCAACCGGCGCGACGACGTTCTTGGAGTCGATCGAGCCGAGGCTCTCGTCGATCGCCGTCTGGTACGTCGGTGCCGAGAGCTGCTGACCCTTCGGGGCCTGGAAGACGATCTGCGCCTGCGCTCCGTCGGGGGCCGCGTCGGGCGTGCGCTCCTTGATCAGGTCGAAGGCCTGCGACGACTCGATGCCGGGCACGCTGAACTCGTCGGACGTCTTGCCCGACAGCGTGCCGGCCCCGACGCCGACCAGCAGCAGCAGGCCGATCCAGAACGACAGGACGGTCCAGCGGTGGCGGAACGACCAGCGTCCGAGGCGGTAGAGGTACCAGGCCATGAGTTGTTCTCCCTCGAGAAGTGGTGGGGGTATGAGTCAGTTGGGGCGGATGCCGAGCGCGGGCAGC
Organism: Aeromicrobium fastidiosum; assembly: GCF_017876595.1. Classification (NCBI taxonomy): domain Bacteria; kingdom Bacillati; phylum Actinomycetota; class Actinomycetes; order Propionibacteriales; family Nocardioidaceae; genus Aeromicrobium; species Aeromicrobium fastidiosum. The sequence continues at coordinate 825,472 of NZ_JAGIOG010000001.1, forward strand.
AGCGCGCCCTCGACGTAGCGGCGCAGGAAGTCGCCAGAGGGCTCGTCGCCCTCCAGCAGGTGGTGCAGGACGATCGGTGCGATGAAGACGTAGTCGACGAACTCGAGGCCGGGGCAGTCGGCGGCAACCTCGCCGCGCTGCACCGCACGGTCGACGACGGCGCGGATGTCGGCGCGTGCAGGGTCGAGGATCTTCGACCGCACGGCCTCTGCCAGCTCGGCGTCGTGCCGCACGGCGTGCATGATCGCTGCGATGAGGTCGGCGTCGTACTGGCGGCTCTCGGTGTCGCCCTGGTCGACCATGGCGAGCAGATCGCCCCTCAGCGAGCCGGTGTCGGGCGGCTCGGGCGTCGAGTCGATCCCGCAGGCCAGTGCTTCGACGACGAGGCCGGACTTGCCGCCCCACTGCCGGTAGAGCGTCGCCTTGCTCGACCGCGTCGCCTCGGCGATCTGGTCCATCGTGAGCTTCTCGTAGCCGTGCTCGACCACGAGCCCCAGGGTGCCGGTGTAGAGCTCGCCCAGTCGTTCGTCGGTCATCCGCGCCACGTGCATGTCCCATCGGTACGAAACAGTTTCGTTTCGATGATAGGCAGGCCACGGCAGGTTCACCAACCGAGGAGCGATGAGGTGCGTCACACGACCCTTGTCACGACGACAGCCTGTGCCCTAGGTTCGTCCTGCCATTAGGCAAGCCTAACCTCACCTAGGAGACTCATGTCTGTCCTCAGCCCGTCCCGCCGCACCTCGACCCGTCTCGCCCTGGCCGCCGGTGCCGCGGCCGTCGTCGCGCTGGCCCCCCAGGCCGCCTTCGCCGCGACCGTCTCGGTCAGCCCCAGCACCGCCATCGTCAGCGGCTCGAGCGTCACGGTGTCCGGCAGCGGCTACGTCGCCAACGGCTCGTACAAGGTCGGCGTCTGCTCGAAGAAGACCTACGGCATCTTCGGCATCCCCGCGTGCGCCAGTGGCGTCGACGCCACGACCGACGCCAGCGGCAACCTGAGCATCGCGGTGGTCGCCAGCAAGACCAACACCAACGCGCACGCCAGCATCCCCGTCGTGGGTGCCGGCCAGCCGTCGTCGTTCACGTGCAAGGGCGCGTCGAACCTCGACCAGTGCGAGATCGTCATCACCGATCACAACGGCAGCAGCTCGACGATCGTCGCGCGCCAGAACATCTCCTTCTCCTGATCGACCCGCCCGGCCCCGCCACCTCGGCGGGGCCGGCTCTCGTCCCGCCTCACCTCCCGCAAGGAACGCCATGACCCCCACCCCCGCGCGACTGCGCACGACCTCCTCGCTGGTCGTCGCCCTCACGCTGGTGCTGACGACACTGGGCCTCGTCAACACCACCGCACCCGCCACCGCCGCCGACGCGGCACCCAGCACCGACGACATCACGCAGGGATCGGTGACCTGGGGCGTCAAGGAGTCGTGGCGCAAGTACATCGGCGCCGACGGGTCGCACACGGGTGACGGGGCCAGCACCACCAACGTCGTCGTCGAGGGCAACCGCAGCTGGGCCGAGGCGTTCAGCTTCCCGATCGAGTCGGGTTCGTACGACCCCGAGACCCGCACGACGACGCTCGACCTCGCCGGCTACGTGCACTTCCAGAGCTGGCTGGGACAGATCACGCCCGGCAAGTACGCCCTCGACACCCAGTACTCCGACCTCTCGGTGACGATCAGCCCCACCGAGCAGGTCATCCGCGGCACCCACACGGGCTACGACCGCAGCGACCCGGGGGGCGAGCTGCACGTCGACGAGGACGTCGTGCTGGCCAAGCTCGACATCACGGGCGGCACGCACACCTTCGGCCCGCCGCGCACGACGTGGGCCGCACTGCCCACCGTGGCCGGTGCCGGTGCCGCCATCTACGGCGAGGGCACCACGATCGACCCCGTGACGATCGACTACACGGGTCCGGGCGGCGCGCCTGACCTCACCGAGGTGTTCGACCAGCCGGGGCAGCCCGTCATCGAGCGCGGACCGATCTGGGAGTCGACCTCGAAGGACTACTGGACGGCGGGTGCCGCGCGCGCCCTCGAGTCGTCCGGCGACGGCAAGACCCTGTTCAGCTACGAGGTCACGCCCGCGACCGACGACCGGCTCGTCGTCACGGCGATCGACGCAGCCACGATGGAGCCCATCGGCACCCCGTTCACCTACACCTATCCCGACGGCTCGCCGCAGTACGTCCGATCGGCCATCGACCCCAAGACCGACACCCTCTTCTTCGTCTCCGGCGGCGAGCAGACGACGGTGCGGAGCCTGATCTTCGATCGCCCCTCCGGCACGTTCGAGAGCGGAGTCGTCGGCCAGCTGCGCGAGCCCGTCGCCGGCCACGGTGCCGTTCCGGTGGGGCCGCTGGTCTGGAACGCCGTCAAGGGCGAGCTCCTGGTGTCGACCGGCATCGACTCGAGGCCCGACGTCGTCACGACCGACGACCTCTACCGCTTCACCCGCGACGGCTCCGGGTGGAAGGTCGCGACGTCGACGTTCAGCCTGCCGACGACCGGCGAGCACGCAGCCGTCAACGAGCCCAGCACCAGCCCTCTGAGCGGCACCGGCACCGACCAGACCGTCAACCACTCGGTGGCCGTGGCGGGCGACGGTTCCTACGTCATCGCCCCGGGCAACAGCTTCGCCTACTACGACGAGCCGAACGACGTCCTGCACTACTGGCCCGCGTTCCACCTCACGTTCGACGGCGCGGACGCGCGCGTCGCGACGATCGACGGCACTGATGGACCCGAGTCGTTCGGCACCTACTTCGGCTACTCCGAGGCGACCGCGGGCCCCGACGGATCGGTCTATCTGCACAACACGGCCGAGGCCCTCGAGGACTGGGTACGGGTCGACGTCGCCGACGGCACCGCCACGGCCGGCGACCCCGCCCAGGGCACGCCCATCACCCCCGTGCCGAGCTTCCCGTCGTATCGCGTGTCATACCTCGGCAACGCCCTCGTGCACGACCCCACGCACGACCTGACCTGGACCACCGACACCGGCGATCCGGACGGCAGGGTGCTCAAGCTCGTCGACGACGCCGGGACCGTGCTGGCGTCGTACCGGGTGCCGGCCTTCGCCGACAACTACTTCGGCATCAACCGACCGATCCACGCCGGTGCGGACGGCTCGGTGTACGTGCCGGTCAAGGCGACGGACACCGGGCGCTACGGCTGGCAGCGCGTGACGGTCGAGGGCATCGCGCCGACCGTCACGGAGCAGCCCGACGACGTCGCGGTCGAGCTGCCGGCAGGGCAGTCGTCGAAGGCGGTCACGTTCACCGTGGCGCGCGACGGCGGCGGCAAGGTCCAGTGGCAGCGCAAGGCCACGGGCGAGGCGCGGTACTCCGACATCGACGGTGCCACGTCGACGACCCTCACCGTCGAGGCGTCCCCCACGACCGACGGCAGCCTCTACCGCGCGAAGGTCGGCAACGAGGCCAGCACGGTCGCGTCGGACGAAGCGGCGCTGACCGTCACGCACGGTCCGCTCTTCCCGGTGCAGCCCGTCGACGTCACGACCCAGCCCGACCGCAGCGCCAGCTTCACCGCGGAGGCGATCGCGAACCCCGGCACGACGTCCACCGTGTGGCAGCGCAAGGCCGGCGGCTACTGGACCGACATCCCGGCGTCCGACGACAACTTCGTGGTCAGCGCCACGGGCCTGACGGTCACCCAGACCGATGTCGCCCAGAGCGGCAGCCAGTTCCGGCTCAAGGCGATCAGCCCCCTGGGCACGCGGTACTCGTCCGTGGCGAAGCTGACGGTCACGGCGGCCGAGGCAGAAGCCGGCGCCATCTCCGGTGCCGACCTGGTGTGGACCGGTTCGGAGGAGCTGCAGGTCGCTCCGCCCGCCGGCGGATCGTCCTACTTCTCCGCCGGCACCTCCGACGGCACCGAGGCGACGTACAAGAACACCGAGGGCAACGTGTCGGTGCGGCAGGTCGACGGCAGCGCTTCGCCGTTGGCCACCTGGGCGACACGAGCCGCGCACGTCGCGGGGCCGTCGACGCAGACCGTCGTCGTCGAGGACGGATCGGGCCGGCTCGAGGCGGACGGCTCGGCGAGCATCGCGTGGGACGGCTCCTGGACCGTCAACTCCTACGGCGGCATGGTGCCGTTCACGGTCACCGATCCGGTGCTGACCGTCGACGAGGACGGCGCGGGCGTGCTTCGCGGCGACCTCTCGGGCTACGGCGCGTCGATGGAGAACCCCACCGAGAAGACGCCCCTGGTGCCCGTGGCCGATGCCGTCATCGCGACGTTCGACGACGTCACGCTCGACTCCAATGGGTTCACGGTCGCTCCCGACTACGCGGGCGTCGAGGTCGACGCGGCGTCGTCGACCCCGCAGGTGCGCACCGGCTCCGACTGGGGCTCCTGGCCCCAGCAGTTCGTCGACTTCCAGATGGCGACGGGTCTCTCGTCGTACTGGTACTCCTCGGGCGGAGCAGCCGATCCGTACAAGGCCCCGTCGGACATCGTGATCGGCGACTTCGACGTGTCGGCGCAGGCACCTGCCGTCGCACCCGTCATCGTCGCGCAGCCGTCGTCGTTCACCGCGAGCGTGCGGCGTGCCGCGCAGTTCTCGGTCGGCGCGAGCGGGACGGACCTTGCCTACATCTGGCAGCGCAAGGTGGGCTCTAGCTGGGTCGACCTGTCCGACGAGCGCTCGGCGACGCTCGCCCTACCCGCGACGTCGGCCGCCGACGACAGTGCGCAGTTCAGGGTCAGGGTCTCGAACCCGGCCGGCGCTGTGACGTCCACCCCGGCACTGCTCAGGGTCAAGGCCGCTGCGACGACGGCTCGCATCGCGCGGTCGAAGTCGGCGCAGAAGCTCGGAGCACCGACTCGCAAGCGCGTCCTGCTGGCCGTTCGGGTGACGTCCGACAACGGCACGACGCCGACCGGACGCGTGCGCTTCTTCGACGGCAAGCGACGCATCGCCACTGTCACGCTGACGGCCGGACGTGCACGGGTGCGGCTGCCGCGCGGGCTCTCGGTCGGCACCCATCGCATCAGGGCCGTCTACTCGCCGTACACGGCGGGAACGTCGAGCCCGGCCACGACCACGACGGTCACGGTCAGGGTCAAGAAGTAGCTGCGGCCCTTCGCGCCCGGGTCGACGACGTCCACACAGGACGTCCGTCGGCCCGGGCACGGCTGTCCGGGGTCGCCGCTACTCTCGCCAGATGCGACGGTTCGACGACGAGGAGCGGCGACGACGGCTCGGCGTCCGACACCGCTTGGCTCCCGGCACCCGTGATGGCGACGTCGTCGCGGCGGCTGCCTCCGTCGTCGCGCTGCACGGCACCGACCCCGGCTCCACGTTCGTCTCGGCGTGGGTCCGCAGCACGGGTCTGGCTGTCGCCGATGTCGAGCGGGCCCTCTACGACGACCGCTCGCTGGTGCGCGTCATGGCGATGCGCCGCACGGTGTTCGCCGCACCCGCCGACGACGTCCCGATGCTGCTGGCCGGGGCCGCTGACGACGTGGCGCGCGAGGAGCGCCGCAAGCTCGTCGCCCTGCTCGCCGAGGGCGGCATCGACGATCCGGTCAGGTGGCTGCCCGAGGTCGAGCAGATCGCGGTCGACGTCGTGCACGGGCTCGGCGAGGCCACTCCGGCCGATCTCGTCGCTGCCGACCCGCGGCTGGCCACGGCTGTCGTCATCGCGGCGGGCACCAGGCACGAGACGACGGTGCGCATCGCCAGCCGTCTGCTGACGCTGCTCGCTGCCGAGGGCCGGGTCGTCCGCGGCCGCCCCAAGGGCTCATGGACGTCGACGCAGTTCCGGTGGTCGACCCTCGCCGAATGGTCACCGCAGGCGGCCGTCGCGGTCGATCCCCTCGAGGCCGAGGCGGCGCTCGCCCGGCGTTGGCTGGCTCGGTTCGGCCCGGCCCCCGAGGCCGACCTGACGTGGTGGACCAAGTGGACCAAGACCCGCACCCGGCGCGCCCTGGCTGCCGCCGGTGCCGTCGAGGTCGAGGCCTGCGACGGCACCGGATGGGCGCTGCCGGGCGACCTCGAGCCCACCCCGACCGTCGAGCCGTGGGTCGCCCTCCTGCCGGCACTCGACCCGACGACGATGGGCTGGAAGCAGCGCGACTGGTACCTCGGCGACCACGCGGCCCGGCTCTTCGACACCACCGGCAACGCCGGGCCGACGCTCTGGTGCGACGGACGCGTCGTCGGCGGCTGGGCGCACCTGCCGTCCGGCGAGATCGCGATGCGCCTGTTCGACGACATCGGCACCGAGGCCACCGCGGTGCTCGAGCAGCAGGCCGCGGCGCTCTCACAGCAGATCGGCGACGTGCGGCTCACGGCCCGCGGACGCCGCCCGTGCCCGCTCGAGGTCGAGCTGCTGGGTCGCTGACGATCCGTCCCACAGCGCGGAGGAGCTGCTTCGCCCCTACTCGGCGATCCGGTGCCCCGTCACGCGACCGGCGGATCGGCGATCTGCCGCACCTCGGCCGCGAACGAGGCCTGCGGCCAATGCGTGCTGTGCAGGTCGACGAACTCGTGCGCCCACCTCGACACGTCGTCTGGTGACGACGACTCGACGATGAAGAAACCGCCGATGACCTCCTTCGCCTCGGCGCAGGGCTCGTCGAGGACGCTCGAGCGTCCGTTCGAGGTACGCAGCCGAAGGGCGTCGGCCGGCGGCATCAGGCCGCCGTCATCCAGCAAGCGTCCGAGGGTCGTGTCGTCACGGAACGTCCCGATCGCCTCGATCAGCGACTCCGGCGGCGGGCCCGCATCCGGCGCGTCAGCGTCCTCGTGGATCAGCACCAGGAAGCGCACGCCTCAGCCCCCCAGACCGATGGACGGCGTCCGCGAAGCGGGCAGCTGGCAAGCACATGACTCGGCGTGACTGAGTGGTCGCATGGCGTCTCCTGATCGTTGGCGGCTCCCTACATGGTCACCCTCCACCTCTTCGTGGTCCCAGGTCCACCGAATTGGACACATGTCTCGACAGATCGTGCCGCTCTGACGACGAGTCAGGAGTTGAACATGTTCAGTTTCTGTTCTATGCTCACACCAATAATTGAACACGTTCAAGAATGGAGCGATCATGAACTACACCGCCGCGACCTACCTCGCCTACCTGCTCACCGCCGTGCCGATCACGGTTTGGGTGGCGACCACGCTGTCCCGCAACGGCCGGGTCTTCCTCAGCGACGTCTTCCACGGCGAGGACGGTCTCGCCGACGCCGTCAACCGGCTGCTCGTCGTCGGCTTCTACCTGATCAACCTGGGCTTCGTGATGCTCTACCTGCGCGGCGGCAGCGACGTCGACGACCTCACCGGCCTGATCGAGGCGCTCAGCGTCAAGATCGGCGTCGTGATGCTGGTGCTGGGCGCGATCCACTTCGTCAACGTCATGGTCTTCTCGTCGATGCGTCGCAAGGGGCTCGCCGACGCCGACCGCGCCCGTCAGGCGGCCGACTGGGCCCGCCGGCAGGAGTGGAACCAGCAGGTGGCGCAGCCCCAGCGATGAACGGCCCGGCTAGATTGATCAGCGTGAACGACACCCCGCAGCGATCGGCCAAGGCCGAGCAGACCCGGCAGTCGATCATCGACGCGGCGATGCAGCTGTTCCGCACGAAGGGCTACGACAAGGCCACGATGCGGGCCATCGCCGACGAGGCGGGGGTGTCGATCGGCAACGCCTACTACTACTTCTCGTCCAAGGAACACCTGATCCAGGCGTACTACGACGGCATCAACGCCGAGCACGCCGAGAAGGCCGCGCAGACCCTCGCCACCGCGACGACGTTCTCCGACCGGCTCACCGGAGTGCTGCTGGCGTGGGTCGACGTGGCTGAGCCGTACCACGAGTTCGCGGGCAAGTTCTTCAAGAACGCCGCCGAGCCCACCAGCCCGCTGTCACCCTTCAGCGCCGACTCCGAGGCCACGCGGCTCGCCGCGATCGACCTGCACCGCCAGGTCATCGACGGCTCCGACATCAAGCTCGCCAAGGCCCTGCGGGCCGAGCTGCCCGAGCTGCTGTGGCTCGTCCAGATGGGTGTCGTGCTGTTCTGGGTGCACGACACCAGCCCCGGTCAGCAGCGCACCCGCACGCTCGTCGTCCAGGCCGTGCCCGTCATCGACCGGGCCCTGCGCCTGACCCGCATCCCGGGTGTGCGCGGGCTCGTCGACGACGTCGTCGGCCTGATCCGCACGATCAAGCCCTGAAGCTCACGACGGCGACGTCGGATCGACATGAGGGTCGAGTGGGCGTGGATCCTGAAGGCGACGTCGCAACACCTTCTGGGCATAGAGCTCACCGTCGGCGCGAGCCCGGATCGTCCGCGCCGAATCATCTGGCACCGCCTCGGCCAGGCCGTACGACCAGCCGGTCCCGGTGGCACCGCGCAGCCGCTCGAAGAAGTCCTCGCCCTGCGCTGAAGTGCCCGGCATCATGACCAGGAACTCGTCGCCGCCGATCCGTGCGACGGTGTCGTAGGAGCGGCTCAGGTCGCTCAGGGCCGACGCGAATGACACGAGCAGCCGGTCCCCCGCAGCGTGTCCGTGCTCGTCGTTGACCTGCTTGAAGCCGTCGAGGTCGATGATTCCGACCGTCAGCGGCATCCCGGCACGAGCGGCGCGGCCCAGCTCGATGTCGATGCGCTCGTCGAGGCCCGACCGGTTGAGCACCCCTGTCAGGGGATCTGTCGTGATCTCCCGGTCCAACCGTGCGCGGAGGTAGCCGGCGGCCTCGAGGCAGAACGTCGACGCGAGCACCAGGTTGACCCACGTGATGAAGACGCGATCGTGCGTGTTGACGACCACGGCGGTCCCCGACGCCACGAAGGCCGCGGCCGTCACGAACCGGGCGACCGCGCGCCGGTAGAACCAGCCCAGGTAGCAGGCGACCATCGGGTAGAGCACCAGGTTGTTGATCGAGGCGACCGCCGAGGTCGACAGCGCCATCTGCAGCGAGGTCACCGCGAAGAAGAGGCCGGCGCCGACGATCCCGATCTCGCGGACCAGCCGGTCCCCCAGAGCGATCGGCACCGCGGCCGCCAGCACCGTGACCGCGATCCAGCCCCACGTCCACGCCGACGCGAATCCGTCACCGGTGGACGTCACGGCGTCGACCAGACCGCTCAACGCGATGACCAGCCCGCCGGCGGAGGTGACCCACGCAAACGGTGGGATCGCGGCCGCCGGTCCCATCTTCACGCTGGAAGGATAGGTGATGCGGAGGCCGTCAACGGACGGTCGCGACGACGATGCCGACGGCCACTGACACGATCAGCACGCCGACAGCACCCACGAGCAGCGCTGGCGCTCCGAAGCCCGGCATGGGCGAGCCCGTCCTGATCGCCTTCTCGACCGACCGCCACCGCAACCAGGCCTGCCCCACGCAGAGCGCGGCGAGCAGCAGCAGCCACAGCGACGCCACGTTGCTCACCCACACGTCCAGCTCGAAGAAGGGCGTGTGCACTGCGACCGCACCCGCGACGAGCGCCAGCGACGTCCGGGTCCACGCCAGGAACGTCCGTTCATTCGCCAGCGTGAATCGCGTATCGGGGTCTGGACCTGCCCCGAAGACGTCGCGGGGGAAGCGCCTGTCGTCGCTCATGCGAGGACGGCGTGCCGGTCGCATCCGCGCTCGGCGGCGAGACATCCCTCGCAGCGCACCATCTGACGGACGCACGCGACGTCACCGCAGTCAGCCACGTGGTTGGTCGCGGTGCCGCACACGTCGCACGAACCGACCAGGGCCGCGTGGTCGGAGAAGTCCATCGTGATGCGGTCGTCGAAGACGTACAGCGATCCATTCCAGAGACCGTCGTCGCCATAGGCCTCGCCGTACGTCGCGATGCCGCCGTCGAGCTGGTAGACCTCCTGGAAGCCCCGCCTCTTCATCAGCGGCGTCAGCACCTCGCAGCGGATGCCGCCCGTGCAGTACGTGACGACGGGCTGGTCCTTGAGGTGGTCGTAGGCCCCGCTGTCGAGGGCCGCGATGAACTCGCGGGTCGTCTCGACGGGAGGACGCACGGCACCCTCGAAGTGGCCGATCGCCGACTCGATCTGGTTGCGCCCGTCGAAGAACACGACGTCCTTGGCCTCGACGAGCTCGTGCAGCTGGGCCGGGGTCAGGTGCGTCCCGCCGTCGACGACACCGCGCTCGTCGATCTCGAGCTCGTCCGGTGCCCCGAACGTCACGAGCTCGTCGCGCACCCGGACGCTGAGCCGCGGGAAGTCGGCGGTCGTGCCGTCGTCGCGGGCGCGGCCCTCGCTCCACTTGAAGTCGATGTGCTTGAACGGCGCGTAGGCGCGGGTGCCCTTGACGTACTTCTTGAGCGCCACGACGTCACCGCCGAGGGTCGCGTTGATGCCGTCCTTCGACACGATGATGCGACCGCGGACGCCGAGCGAGTCGCACAGCGTGTGCTGCCAGAGCCGGATCGCCTCGGGATCGGCCAGCGGCGCGAAGCCGTAGAAGAGGAGGACCTTGGGGGTTGCCACGGTCACCAGCGTAGGCGCTGCGGGGACGGCTACGCGTCGGTGCCGACGGCCCGCGTCGCCCGGGCGTCGCCGTCCCACCGTCGGGCACCGCGGATCGTGCCGACGAGCTCGCGGGGACGATCAGCGAGCACCGACAGCGCAGCGGCCAGCTGGTCGGGGTCGAGGCGGCGGGCCAGCGTCACGTGTGGTGTCCAGGCTCCCGGGCGGGTGGTGTCTGGCCGGCCCGGAGCGCCGTCGAGCGCGGCCTGCACCGCGAGGTGCGTCGCGATCAGGCCGGCCGTCGGGACCACCGCACGCGACAGCACGGACGTCCGACCGCCGAAGACCAGCAGTCCCCCGAGTCGCAGCGGGCTGTCCGGGCCGTAGTCGATCCCCGCGAGAGCGGCCTCGCCCTCGGCGTCGACGAGATCGGCGACGCCGACCGTCACGTGCGGAGCGTTCGACGCTCCGGTGTGCCGGGCCTGGCTGGGCAGCCCGGCGTCGCGCAGCGCTGCCCATTCCTCGCGCACCCGGGCGTCGAGGCCCTCGTCGAGGACCAGCTCGACCGACTGCACCATGCGTCTATCGTCGTGCACATGACCGAGCTGCACGAGCTGGACGCGACCGCGCAGGCCGAGCTACTGCGAGGTCGCGAGGTCTCCGCAGTCGAGCTCGTGGGCCACCATCTCGAGCGGATCGACCGTCACGCCGCGGCCCTGGGCGCGTTCATCACCGTGACCGCCGATGCCGCGATGGAGCAGGCCCGGCAGGCCGATGCGTCGATCGCAGCCGGGACAGCCGGGCCGTTGACGGGTGTGCCGACGGCCGTCAAGGACCTCACGATGACCGCGGGCGTCCGCACCACGATGGGATCAGCGGTGCTGCGCGACAACGTCCCGGCGACCGATGCCTACCTGGTCGGGCTGATGCGCGGTGCCGGACTCATCAGCCTCGGCAAGACCAACACCCCCGAGTTCGGGCTCTCGTCGTACACCGACAACGATGTCGTCGGCCCTGCGCGCACCCCGTGGGACCTCGACCGCAACGCCGGAGGGTCGAGCGGCGGTGCCGCGGCGGCCGTCGCGGCAGGGCTCGTGCCGCTGGCGCAGGGCAGCGACGGGGGCGGGTCGATCCGCATCCCGGCCAGCTCGTGCGGGATCTTCGGCTTCAAGCCGAGTCGTGGACGGGTCAGCGTCGGCCCGCTGGGGTCGGACTGGAGCGGGCTCGCGGTCGACGGACCCCTCAGCCGCACGGTGCGCGACGCCGCCGCGCTGCTCGACGTCATCGCGCACCCCATGCCCGGCGACCTGCGACCGCTGCCCGACCCCGACATCCCGTTCGTCGACCGGGTGCGACAGGTGCCGCGCCGGCTGCGCATCGCGCGGTGGTCGGCGACTCACCTCGACGGTGTCGCTCCCGGCCCCGACGCCGTGGCCGCCTGGGACGCAGCCAGTCGGCTGCTCGAGTCGCTGGGCCACGACGTCGTCGACATCGCCAACCCGTTCCCGGCCGAGCTCGAGCCGCAGTTCAACGTCGTGTGGTCGAGCGGTGTCGCGGGGGCACCCGTCCCGCCGGAGGCCGAGCCGCTCCTGCGGGCCAACACGCGCTACTGGCGCGAGCGAGGCGGACGGGCCTCGGCGGTCGACCTGGCCCGGGCGCTGCAGTTCCTCGAGGCGACGACCCGCGAGGTCGTCACGGGCCTGCAGACGTTCGACGCGATGCTGACGCCCACGCTCGCGCTTCCGCCCCAGCCCGTCGGGTGGTTCAACGAGTCGGGCGATCCGGCCGAGGACCACCGCCGCGAGCTGCTCTACACGCCGTACACCGCGCTCTACAACATGAGCGGCCAGCCCGCCGCGACGCTGCCGCTGCACTGGACGTCCGAGGGCCTACCGATCGGCGTCATGCTGGCGGCGCTGCCCGGCCAGGACGGCCTGCTGTTCAGCCTCTGCGCGCAGGTCGAGGCCGCCGCACCGTGGCACGATCGGCGTCCGACCGGCTTCGCCTGACCTCTGCACGGGGAGGCGGTGCACTGGCGTCCAGCCGAGCGGCGCAGGTGGACGCTGACGCACCGCCCCGGGTCAGAGACCGGCGGGCAGGTGCTCGCGCACGCGGTCGATGTCGTCCTCGGACGGCAGCGCGTCGGTGATCTTCGTGATGCTCGTGCCGATGTCGGCGGAGTCGACCGGCACCTCGCCGGAGGCCACGAGCATCGCCACGACGGCCTCGACCTCGTCATCGGTGAGGCGGCGACGCAGCAGCGCCAGGAGCGGGACGTAGTCCTGGGGAGGCACGCCTTGGGGGTATCCCTCGCGCAGCCAGCCGACGATCGAGTCGACGAACGACGGCTTGCTCACTTCGGCTCCGCGCCGAGGACGTACCAGCCCGTGTGGTGACCGATGAAGTCGCGGGCCACGAACAGCACGCCCAGGGCGACGGCGACCGCGACGAGCGCGAAGCACACGTAGGACACCACGGTCAGCAGCGGTCGCCGGTCGCCAGCGAGGTGCTGCCCTCCGATCGTCCCGGCCCCCACGGCCTGCGTGCGCACGCCCACCGCGAACAGGGCCGGCAGCCCCGCGCCCGCGATGATCCCGAAGACGAGCACCTTGACGAGTGCTCCCACGTTCAGCCAGCCATCCATCGTGACTCCTCAGCTCTCCGCGCCGGCGGCTGAGGCGACCGGTCGCCGGGACGACGCGCTGTCGTCCCACTCGTCGTTGACGTTGTCGTGACTCACGACGGAGCCGCGCGAGCGCAGCCAGATGACCAGCGACACCGCGATCAGCCCGGCGAACACCACCAGCACCCCGGCGAGTCCGCCGATGCCGGCCGTGATGCCGTAGGCGAGGGCACCGACGAGGGCAGCCGACGGCAGGGTCACGACCCAGGCCGTGACCATCCGCAGCGCGACGTTCCAGCGCACCTGCGCGCCGGGCTTGCCGACGCCCGAGCCGAGGATCGAGCCCGTGGCCACGTGCGTCGTCGAGAGCGAGAAGCCGAAGTGGCTGGCCAGCAGGATGATCGCCGCCGACGAGCTCTCGGCCGCCATGCCCTGCGGCGACTTGATCTCGACCAGGCCCTTGCCGAGGGTGCGGATGATGCGCCAGCCGCCGAGGTAGGTGCCGAGAGCGATCGCCACGGCGCACGACACGATGACCCACGTCGGGGGCAGGGAGTCGTCGGCGCTGACGCTGCCGTACGAGATCAGGGCCAGGAAGATGATACCCATCGTCTTCTGCGCGTCGTTGGTGCCGTGCGCGAGCGAGACCAGCGAGGCCGAACCGATCTGGCCGATCCGGAAGCCGCGCTCGGTGCGCTTCTCCTCGAGCCCGCGGGTCGAGCGGTAGACCGAGTAGGTGCCGAGCGTCGCGACGAGGCCGGCGATCAACGGGGAGAGCACGGCGGGCAGGACGACGTTGGAGACGACGCCCTTCCACTCGACTCCGCTGGTGCCGGCGGCGGCGAGCATCGCACCGATGACACCGCCGATCAGGGCGTGCGACGAGCTCGACGGGATGCCGAGCAGCCACGTCAGCAGGTTCCACGTGATGCCGCCGACCAGGCCCGCGAAGACGATCTCGAGCGTGACCAGGTTGGCGTCGACGAGTCCCTTGGCGATCGTGGCCGCCACCGCGGTCGACAGGAAGGCACCGACCAGGTTGAGCACGGCGCTCAGCGTCACGGCGACCTTGGGGGTCAGGGCACCCGTCGCGATGGACGTCGCCATGGCGTTGCCGGTGTCGTGGAACCCGTTGGTGAAGTCGAAGGCCAACGCGGTCACGACCACGAGGCACAGGATGATGAGGGGTTCGTTCACGACTCAACGGTGCGCCCTGCAACCGTCTGCGTCGAGGGTTGGGCGAGGGTGTTCAGCCGATGTTCACCCGGGCTGTGACGAGCGTCTCGGGCAGGGTTCCAGCAGGTCAGCTGCGCGCGGTCATGACGACGGGGTCGCCGTCGGTGATCGCGATGGTGTGCTCGACGTGCGCGCCCCGGGAGCCGTCGGCGCTGCGGATCGTCCAGCCGTCCTCGTCCATGCGGATCTCGTCGGTCGTGTGCAGGAACCACGGCTCGATCGCGATGACGAGGCCCGGCTTGAGGGGAAGCCCCCGGCCGGCCCGGCCGTCGTTGGGCACGTGCGGGTCGCCGTGCATCGTGCGTCCGACGCCGTGGCCGCCGAACTGGGTGTTGATCTTGAGCCCGTGCGACCGGCCGACCGCGCCGATCGCGGCCGAGATGTCACCGATGCGGTTGCCCGGACGAGCAACCGCGATCGCGGCGTCGAGCGCCTCCTGCGCGTGGTCGATGAGGCGCAGGTCCTCCTCGCGCGGGGTGCCGACGACGACGCTGACCGCCGAGTCGCACACCCATCCGTCGATCGACACCGCGAAGTCGAAGCTGGCCAGGTCGCCGTCACGCAGCTTGTACTGGTGCGGCAGGCCGTGCAGCACGGCGTCGTTGACCGAGGTGCACAGCACCTTGCCGAACGGCATGGCCCCGAAGGACGGGTGGTAGTCGATGTAGCACGACTCCGCACCCTCCTTGCGGATCATCTCGTGCGCGAGGGCATCGAGGTCGAGCAGGTCGACGCCCACGTCCGCCGCCTCGGACAGGGCTGTCAGCACCGACGCCACGAAGCGTCCGGCCGGACGCATCTCGTCGATCTGCGTGGGGGTGAGGAGCTCGATCATCGTGCGGTGTCCTTCATCGGGAGGGGGTGCTCGACCGGGTCTGGCCGATCTGGGCGATCGTGACGGCGGCGACGACCGCCAGCGTGCCGACCAGGGCCATCGGGTCGCTGCCGTAGAGGTCGCTGCCACGAGCGGTGCTGACGGTCGACGCCATCGAGGCACCGCCGAGCAGGCTCACGACCATGGCGCTGAGGGTGTGGGGGTTGCTGTCGTGCGACCAGCGCTGGAAGGCGAAACCCGCCACGACCACCGCGGCGACGACGACGCCTATCTTGACGTAGCCCAGCGCGGACCCGAGGTCGGCCTCGAGCAGGCCACCGACGACGTACGCCGCCAGCACGACGGCCGCGGCGACGCTCATGGTCCTGATGCCCTGCACGTTGGTCACGTCCGTACTCCTCGAGGTCGCCTCCAGCCTACGCGGGACGTTCGCCGGGCCGGACCACGATCTGGCTGCTTCACTGATCTGATGACCGAGACGGGCTTCGAGTACTCCAACCTCAGCGGCCGCGAGACCGGACCCTTCGTCCGCACCGCGAGCCTGCTGCTGCCGGGCGTGCGTCGGGTGCAGGCCCAGGTCGCGCCGTACGCGCACGCGTGGGAGCGGCACAACCGCGAGGCGGTCGCTGCGTCGGGTCCGCTGTGGGTCGTGCTGGGCGACTCGATGTCGCAGGGCGTCGGGGCGTCGGCCTTCGACCGCGGCTGGGTCGGGCAGCTGGCCGAGTCGCTGCCCGGGCACCGGCTGGTCAACCTGTCGGTCTACGGCGGGCGCGTCGCGGACGTCGTCGACCGGCAGATCCCCGCGATGGAGTCGCTCGGCACCGCCCCCGACCTCGTGACGGTCGTCATCGGCAGCAACGACCTGTTCAGTCGGCGCTACCGTCCCCTGCTCCCGGCGTCGCTCGCGCAGATGCTGGCGCTGCTCCCCCGCGGATCGGTCGTGGGTTCGCAGCCCGGAGGCCAGCCGGCGTCGCTGGAGTTCAACCGGCAGGTCGACGAGGCGGCCGCCGCGGGGCACGTGCGCGTCGCCGAGTTCCGCGACCCCCGCATGCGGTCGTGGCGGGGCCGGTTGTCGTCCGACCACTTCCACCCCAATGACGCGGGCTACGCCGGGATGGCCGAGATCGTGGGCGAGGCCGTCGCCCGGCGGTGACGTCCGACCGCGCCTAGTCTGGCGGGGGTGAGCACCCCGCACGTCCGGCTGGTCTATCCGCACCAGCTGTTCGAGGACCATCTCGACGCGCCAGCGGGCACGGTGTTCGTGCTGGTCGAGGACGATCTGTTCTTCCGCCAGTACCGGTTCCACACGCAGAAGCTCGTGCTGCACCGGGCGTCGATGCGCCGCTTCGCCACGCGCCTCGGGGAGTCGTTCGACGTCGAGTGCATCGACACCTCCGCCGAGGCGACGACCGGGGAGCGGCTCATCGAGATGCTGCGCCGGCTGCGACCCGAGCGGGTCACGGTGTTCGACGTCGTCGACGACTGGCTCTCGCGCGACATCTCGGCCGCACTCTCGGAGGCCGGTATCGAGCTGCGCCCCGAGGACGTGCTGGAGTCGCCGAGCTTCCTGACGTCCCGCCGCGAGATCGCCGACTGGTTCGGCAGTCACCCGGCCCGCATGCAGCACTTCTACTCCTGGCAGCGGCAGCGCCTCGACATCCTCGTCGAGGGCGACCAGCCGGTCGGCGGCCGCTGGTCGTTCGACACCGAGAACCGCAAGAAGCTGCCGCGCGGCCACCCCGTGCCCGACGTCGCGTGGCCCGACCGGCATCCCGAGGTCACCGCGGCGATCGACTGGGTCGGCGAGGAGTTCCCCGACAACCCCGGACGGGCCGAGGCCTTCGCCTGGCCCACATCGCACGACGAGGCGGAGGCGGCACTCGGCGACTTCCTCGACACCAGGTTCGCGCAGTTCGGGCCCTACGAGGACGCCATCAGCGTCGGCCACCCGTTCCTGTTCCACTCCGTCATGACGCCGTCGCTCAACATCGGGCTGCTGTCACCGGCCGACGTCGTCGCCCGCGCGCTCGACACCGACGGCGTCGACCTGCCCTCGATGGAGGGCTTCGTGCGCCAGGTCATCGGCTGGCGCGAGTACATGCGCGCGACCTACGTGCTCTACGGACGGCGGATGCGGTCGCGCAACCACCTGCACCACACCCGGCCGCTCGACCCGGGCTGGTGGACCGCCGCGACCGGCCTCGATCCCGTCGACCACGCGATCGAGGGCGTGCTCGAGCGGGGGTGGAGCCACCACATCGAGCGGCTCATGGTGCTGGGCAACGCGATGAGCCTGCTGCGCACCGACCCCGACGACGCCTACGAGTGGTTCATGCAGATGTACGTCGACGCGTACGACTGGGTCATGGTGCCCAACGTCTACGCCATGAGCCAGTTCGCGGCCGGCGACGGCATCACGACCAAGCCGTACGTGTCGGGCAGCAACTACCTGCGCAAGATGTCGGACCTGCCGAAGGGCGACTGGACGTCCGACTGGGACGGTCTGTACTGGACGTTCGTGCGCGACCACCGCGACGTCTTCGAGCGCAACCACCGCTCCCGCATGATGACGCGGATGTACGACGGGCTCGACCCCGCCAAGAAGGCCGCGCACACCAAGGCCGCCGCACGCTGGCTGGACTGACACCACGTCCCACTGAGCCTGACGTTTTCGCAGACACGCCGTCGGCGTGTCGGTCAGAACGTCAGGCCCAGCGGGGTGTCAGGACTCGAGCGAGGTCCGGAAGCGCTGCATGCCTGACACCCAGCGATCCGTGTCGGCGGCCTTGCGGGCGTACATCGTGCCGACCTCGGGGTGCGGCAGGGCGAAGAACGTCCCGGCCTCGAGCGCCTCGAGCAGGACGTCGGCGACGTCGAGCGGCGTGACCGTCGCGCCTGCCCCGACGACCGAGCGCATCGCGAGCCGCGCCGTCTCGTCGGTACTGGTCTCACCCTCGGTGAGCATGTCGGTGCGCACGCCCATGGGGCACAGGCAGCAGACCTGCACGCCCCGGTCGCCGTACGTCGCGGCGAGCCACTCCGCGAAGCCGACCGCGGCGTGCTTGGTGACCGAGTAGGTCGGCGATCCGAGCTGGGTCAGCAGTCCGGCCGCGGACGCCGTGCTGACGAAGCACCCCGTTCCGCGCTCGAGCCATCCCGGCACGAGGGCCTGTGCGGCGCGCACCTGGCCCATCACGTTGACGTCCCACGCGAGCGACCAGTCGGCATCGGCGACGTCGAGCCCGAAGCCCCTGAAGACGCCGGCGTTGGCGACGTAGAGGTCGACGTCGCCCGGGGCCGCCTCGATGAGCGCAGCGACGTGGTCGACATCAGCCGCGTCGCCCGCGACGTGCGCGACCCGGCCTGAGTGCTCGGACTCGAGGCGGGACGCCGTGGCGTCGAGGCGGGACGCGTCGAGGTCGCCGAGCACAACGGAGGCGCCGCGCTCGAGCAGCCGCTGCGCGATGCCCTCGCCGATGCCGCTCGCGGCACCCGTCACGACCGCGACGGTGCCACTGCCGGGCGTCAGGCCCACTTCTTGATCTCCGCCCTGGCCAGGGCGTTCTTGTGCACCTCGTCGGGGCCGTCGGCGAAGCGCAGCGTGCGCATGCCGGCGAACCACTCGGCGAGCGGGAAGTCCTGGCTCAGCCCGCCGGCACCGTGCACCTGGATGGCCTTGTCGAGGATCCACTCGACGGTCTGCGGCGTCGCGATCTTGATGGCCTGGATCTCGGTGTGGGCGGCCTTGTTGCCCGCGACGTCCATGAGCCACGCGGCCTTGAGCACCAGAAGGCGCAGCTGCTCGACCTTGACCCGCGACTCGGCGATCCAGTCGCGCACGACGCCCTGCTCGGCGATCGGCTTGCCGAAGGCGACCCGCTCGGACGCGCGCTTGCTCATCATCTCGATGGCGCGCTCGGCGATGCCGAGGGAGCGCATGCAGTGGTGGATACGACCTGGCCCGAGGCGCGCCTGGGCGATCGCGAAGCCCTCTCCCTCGCCGCCGATGATGTTGCTGGCCGGCACGCGGACGTCCGTGAACCGCAGCTCGGCGTGACCGCCGTGGTCGCGGTCGTGGTAGCCGAACACGCGCATGCCGCGGATGATCTCGAAGCCGGGGGTGCCGCGCTCGACCAGGATCATCGACTGCTGGCGGTGCCGCGAGGCCTCGGGATCGGTCTTGCCCATCACGATGAAGATCTTGCAGTCGGGGTTCATGGCGCCGGTGATCCACCACTTGCGGCCGTTGATGACGTACTCGTCACCGTCGCGGACGATGCTGAGCTCGACGTTGGTGGCGTCCGACGACGCGACCTGCGGCTCGGTCATCGCGAAGGCCGAGCGGATGTCGCCGGCCAGGAGCGGCTCGAGCCACGTCTTCTTCTGCTCGTCGGTGCCGAACATGCTCAGCACCTCCATGTTGCCGGTGTCGGGCGCGGCGCAGTTGAAGGCCGCCGGCGCGAGCTGGATGCTGCGACCCGTGAGCTCGGCGATCGGGGCGTACTGCAGGTTGGTCAGGCCCGCACCGTGGTCGGACGGGTCGAAGAAGTTCCAGAGGCCCTGGGCCTTGGCCTTGGCGCGGATCTCCATGACGATCGGCGGGAACGACCAGCTGTCGTCGGCAACGGCCTGCTCGACCTGCTCCTTGAACACGGCCTCGGCGGGGTACACCTCGGCCTCCATGAAGGCCGTGACCTTCGCCAGCAGCTCGTTGGTCTTGTCATCGTGTCCGAAGTGCATCTCAGGCTCCGGCCATGACGTAGACGACCTCGGCGATGAGCACGGGCTTGTCGGCACCCTCGCGCTCGACGACGAAGCTCACGATGCCCTGCGTGCCGATGGGGATGTCGTTGGTCGACACGAGCGTCGCGGTCGCCCGCAGACGCGAGCCGACGGGGACGGGGGCCGGGAAGCGGACCTTGTTGGCCCCGTAGTTCATGCCGAAGGCGAGGCCGCCGATCGAGTAGATCTGCTCGGCGAACACCGGCAGCAGCGACAGGGTCAGGTAGCCGTGCGCGATCGTCCCGCCGAAGGGGCCGGTGGCGGCGCGCTCGGGGTCGACGTGGATCCACTGGTGGTCGCCCGTGGCATCGGCGAAGGTGTTGATCTGCTCCTGGGTGACGGTGACCCACTCGCTGGTGCCGAGCTCCTCACCGGCGGCTGCCTTGAAGTCGTCGAGACTGTCGAACACGCGGGTCATGCGGGACCTCCCAGATCGAAGCACAGGTAAGCGCTTGCTTAGTTCGCACCCTAACCGCTCGACGGGCCGCACGCCAGAGCCCGCGGGCGGGACCGATCTTTCGGCGTTCAGGGTGTCCCGGCACCGCAAACGTCGAAAGATCCGTCCCGGGGCCGACTGATCTTTCGGCGTTCATGCCGCCCCAGCACCAGAAACATCGAAAGATCCGTCCCCGGCGGGGTCAGACCAAGCGGACGACGACCGGGACGGCACCGAGCGCGACCGCCACGACGATTGCGACGACATCGCCGCGCGCCCAGGGTGCGGGCAACGCCCACGTGCGCGCCTGGGCGGTGGCGAAGCCACGGGCGTCCATCGCGATCGAGGCCGCCGTCGCCCCGCGCATCGCGTGCACCAGCAGCGCGAACGACATGTTGGCGGCGTGCCGGCCGTTGGCGACGGGACTGCGTCCGGGCCCGAAGCCCCGCACGCGCCGCACCCGCTCCAGCTGCTGCCAGGCGAGGCCGAACCCCGTGAACTTCTGCAGCGCCGCAGCGAGCGCCGCGATCAGGCGGGCAGGCAGGCGCAGCGTCTGCGCGAGGTAGTCGGCCAGCCGCGACGGGTCGACGTAGCCGGCCACGACCGAGCCCGGCCACGCCAGCACGACGATCCGCAGACCTGCCGTCGCGGCGACGTCGAGGTCGCGCCCGCCGACCCGCCATGTCGAGTAGACGATCGTGAGGGCGGCGATCGACGTGAAGGCGAGGCACACGAGCGGATAGCGCCAGCCCGGCAGCAGCACAGCCGCGACCAGCACGTACGCACCGAGTGCCGTCAGCGCGACCGGCAGGCTGTCGATCCACAACGATCCCAGCAGGGAGAACAGCCCCACCGACAGCTGGGCCAGCGGGTTGACCCGCAGCACGGCGGTCCTCACGCCAGCGCTCCCGACCGCATGCGGTGGTCGACGTCGAGGTCGAGGTCGGCGTCGTGGGTCGACACACCGACCGTCGCTCCCGCCGCGCGCGACGACACGATCCAGCCGGCGACCGCGGACCACGTCGCAGGGTCCTGGCCGACCGTCGGCTCGTCGAGCAGGACGACCGCCGGCCGGTGCGCGAGCGCTGCCGCCAGCGCCAGCCGCCGCTGCTCGCCGCCCGACAGCCGGTACGGGTTGGACGCCGCGTAGCGCTCCAGGCCGAAGACCTCGAGCACCGCCGCGGCGTCGACCGTGCGACCGACGCGGGCGGCGGTGAGCTCGATCTCGGCCAGCACCGTCGTGGTGAGGAAGCCGTGCTCGGGGTTCTGCGGCACCCAGCCCACGATCGACGCGAGCTCGACGGATCGGCGGCGTCGCAGCTCAGGCGTCACGATGCCGTTCTTGGGTTTCAGCAGTCCGCCGAGCACCGCGAGCGCGGTCGACTTGCCCGCCCCGCTGGGACCGGTGAAACCCGTGACCCGGCCCGGGGCAAGACCTGCCGTCAGCCCGGTCAGCGCCTGCGAGCGCTGCGTGCCCCGGAGCGTCCTCATGACGAGCTCGACCGACACATCGGTGGCCGTGACCGCGATCGGCTCAGCACCCGGACGCACCAGCTCGGTCGGGACGTCGAGGGGTGCAGGGGTGGGCAGGCCCGGCATCCACACCCCTGCCGGCCACGGACCGGCGAGGAAGGCGCCGACGGTGCCGTCACTGACGACGACGCCACCCACACCGAGCACCACGACGCGGTCGACGTGCGGCAGCCACGGCTCGATGCGGTGCTCGACGACGACCAGGGTGCGGTCGCCCGCCGCCGCCAGGATCGCCTCGCGGACACTCGTCGCGGTGTCGGCGTCGAGCATCGAGGTCGGCTCGTCGAGCAGCAGGACGTCCGGCCGCATCGCCAGCACCCCGGCCAGCGCGAGCCTCTGCTGCTCGCCGCCGGAGAGTGCGGCCGTGAAGTGGTCGCGACCGTAGGTCAGACCGACCGCCGCGAGACACTCGTCGACGCGCCGCCAGATCTCGTCCCGCGGCATTCCCGCGTTCTCGGGACCGAACGCCACATCGCGTCCCATGCGCTCGGCCACGACGGTGTCCGCCGGGTTCTGCAGGAGCAGGCCCAGGCGGCCGTCGACCTCGATCGAGCCGTCGAGGTCACCGGCGATGGTCGAGCCCAGGGCACCGGCGAGAACGTGCAGGATCGTCGACTTGCCGGCCCCGCTCGGCCCGACCAGCAGCACCCGCTCGCCGGGCTCGACCTCGAGGTCGAGCCCGGCGATCACCGGGAGCCGTCGCCCGATCGGTCGCCACGTGACGTCGCGGAGGCGGATGCCGCCCCGACCCATGACGTCCACGGCCCGCTGTCTAGACCTCGACGGTCTGTTCGCGTCCGACCGGGAACGCGTCGAGCACACCGGCCCGGGCCAGCGCCTTGACGAGCGCGAAGCCACCCACCCCGGCGATCACGGCTCCCGACAGCATGAAGAAGCCGAGGTGCGCGAGCTTGGCGCCCATGGAGTAGTCGGGGATGTAGGCGCTCCACTCGTAGAACGACTCCAGCGCTCCGGCCAGGGCACCGGCGAGGACGGCGACGACGACTCCCCAGCGCCGGAACGACAGGCGCGAGGCGAAGAACGCCAAGAAGATCAGCTCGGCACCGAGGCCCTGCCAGAAGCCTGAGGCGAAGACGCTGAAGCCCCACTGCGTGCCGCCGATGATGAAGACCGAGACGGTCGCGGCGATGAACTCGGTCGCGAACGCCGCGCCGGGCTTGCGGACGATCAGGCCGCCGACGACGCCGGCCGACAGCCACACCCCGCCGAGCAGTGCCGAGCTGGGTGGATAGGAGAAGACCGCGAGCCCGCTGAGCGGCTCGTACAGCTTGCCCCAGCCCCAGAAGATGACGCCGAAGGCGACACCCAGGGTCGTGATGGTGACCAGGTCGATCGTGCGATATCGCACGTCGAACCCCGTCGTGGACGTGGTGGCAGAACTCATCGTGACTCCCTTCGCCGGTACTAACCGGTGCAGGTTCAAGGGTCTGCGGCGGATCCGCACTCTCAGCGCCCTCTGCGGTGGCGCTCCCCTGTCGTGTGCCGACGAGTCTACCCATCCACCTGCCGTCGGCGTGACGGGTCAGAGCCGATCGGCGCCCGTCATGGCCGCGCCGGCGTCGCGGACCAGCCGGCCGGCATTGACGCCGAGCAGATCGGCGCAGCCCAGCGTCACACCGGCGCACAGCTGCGACACGATGAGCAGCGCCAGCTCGTTGGAGGTCGACGAGACCAGCTCCTCGAGGGGGCGGAGGGCGGCGACGAGCGCGTCCTTCTCCAACGACACCAGGATCGCGACAGCCTCGACCGCCAGGGAAACGGCAGTGAGGGGAGCGCCGTCTGCAGTCTTCGTCACGGAGCACAAGGTAACTGCTGGTTACGCCATCTGACCAGCGGTTACGCAAGCTCGGCATGTGTCGTACGCCTCGTCCACGCGTCACGACCCGACGTCGCATCCGTTCGCGCCCCGCCGTGGCACACCGCCCGGCATGTGCCCTCATGGGACAGAATGTGGCCATGTCCGTGCGCACCCCTGACCCGAATCCCGGCTGGCTCCCCGAGTTCGCGCTCGACGAGACGCGCGCGCGGGTGCCCATCCTGTACGTCGAGGCCGTCCCCGTGCGGATCGACGCCCACGGCACCGTCGAGCACATCGGCGTCCTGCTGCGCGGTTCGGCCACGACAGGCGCGATGACCCGCACCCTGGTGTCGGGCCGCGTGCTGCACGGCGAGTCGGTGCGCGACGCGCTGCTGCGCAACCTCGAGAAGGACCTCGGACCCACGGCCTTCCCGCAGCTGCCGACGTCGATCGTCCCGTTCACGGTCGCGGAGTACTTCCCGTTCCCGGGCGTCACCCCGTTGCACGACCCACGCCAGCACGCCGTGGCCCTGGCCTACGTCGTCGCCGTCACGGGCGAGTGCAACCCGCGCCAGGACGCCCTCGAGCTCACCTGGCTCACACCCCAGGAGGCCGCGCACCCCGACGTGCTGGCCGACATGGAGGGCGGACGCGGGTCGCTGCTGAAGCAGGCCCTCGCCCACGTGGGTGCCCTCGACCACTGACGCCCGCCCTGCTGACCCGCGAGGGCGGTGCGCTGGCGTCCACCTCGGTCGCCGCCGTGGACGCCAGCGCACCGCCCTCGCGGACAGGAGTAGTCTGAATCCTGAGACGATTCGTATCAGGATGTGGACATGACCTCCGAGACCCGCACGCCCGACAAGTGGCTGATGCTCGGTGTCTCGATGCTCGGCCAGGTCGCCGGCACGATCTTCGTCAACGGCGCACCGTTCCTGATCACCTTCCTGCGCGACGACCGCGGACTGTCGCTGCGCGAGGCCGGCGTCATCGTCGCTGCGCCGTTCGTCGGCATCACCGTCTCGCTCGTCGTCTGGGGCCTCGTGGTCGACCGCATCGGCGAGCGCGCGTCGATGACGATCGGACTCGCCGTCGTCACGGCCGGTGCGGTCGGAGCGGCGTTCTCGACCTCGCTGACGGCGCTGGCGCTGTGGTTCCTGCTCGGGGGCATCGGTGCCGGCAGCACCAACTCCGCCAGCGGACGAGTCGTGGTCGGTTGGTTCCCCGCCCACCGCCGCGGCACCGCGATGGGCATCCGGCAGACGGCCCTGCCGCTCGGCGTCGGATCGGCCGCCCTGCTGATCCCCAACCTCGTCGAGGCCGACGGCCTGCGCACCACGCTGCTGGTGGTCGGCGGCATCACCCTCGCGGCCGCCGTGTCGTGCGCGACCCTGATCGTCGATCCGCCGCGTCCGACCCGGGCGCAGGCGGCCGACGCCGGTCAGCTCGCCAATCCGTACCGCCGTGACCACCGCCTGGCACGCATCCACCTGGCCTCGGCACTGCTGGTCGTCCCGCAGTTCACGGTCTGGACGTACATGCTGGTGTGGCTGATCGACGACAAGGGCTGGTCGACGTTCGCGGCGAGCGCGCTCGTCGCCTCGACCCAGGTGCTGGGCGCGGGCGGACGCATCGCCGCCGGCTGGTGGTCCGACCACGTCGGCAGCCGGCTCGGGCCCATGCGGGTCGTGGCGATCGCCGCCGCCACCACGATGCTCGCGCTGGGACTCCTGTCGGGCACCCCGCTCGGCATCGCGCTGATCGTCATCGCGACGGCCATCACGGTCGCCGACAACGGTCTGGCGTTCACCTCGGTCGCCGAGATCGGCGGACCGTTCTGGTCGGGCCGGGCGATGGGCCTGCAGAACACCGGCCAGTACGTCGTCTCCGCGCTCGTCCCGCCGGTGGTCGGGGCACTCGTCGAGGGACGGGGCTACGGGTTCGCCTTCGCCGCGGTCGCGATCTTCCCGCTCCTCGCGATCCCGCTCGTGCCCGTCCGCGGCGAGCGACGCGCGGCCTGATCCCGACTGCTGGAACACCGCAGTGTGAGCCCGTTCACTCTTCGACCGTTTGGCAAGCCTTACTGGGCGCGGAAGTTACCGACCGGTTAATGTCAGCCCTACTGTCAGGGTCGCCGTCTGACCCGGCTCGTCGTTAGAGAGTAGGGACCTTCATGCAGGTCGTCGCGATCGTCGTCTCGCTTGTCATCACTGCCGTGGCGCTGCCACTCACCACCAAGGCCGTGCGCGACATGCTGAAGGTGCTGCGCACGGGCCGTCCGCTCGTCGGCCGACGGGACAACCCGGCCAAGCGCACCGCCAACATGCTGATCGAGACGTTCGGGCACACCCGGATGTTCCAGAAGAAGGCCGTCGCGGTCGCCCACTGGTTCGTCTACGCGGCGTTCGTGCTGCTCAGCACCGCCGTGCTGCAGGGCTACTTCCAGCTCTTCGACCCCGAGTTCGCCTGGCCCATCATCGGACACTTCTACCTCTACGAATGGGCCGCCGAGGGCCTCGGACTGCTCAGCACGATCGGCATCGTCTACCTCATCGCCGTCCGTCAGTGGAACCACCCGCGTCGCCTCGACCGCAAGAGCCGCTTCTTCGGCTCGACGTTCTGGCAGGCCTACTTCGTCGAGGCCATGGCGATGCTCGAGGGCGCGGCGATCCTGTTCATCCGCGGTGCCGAGTACAAGCTCATCGAGAACTTCCACGGCGGCGAGCACGGCGGACGCGCGCACTTCCCGCTCAGCTCGTACGTCGGCGACCTGCTCTACCCCGAGTCGGAGAAGGGCCTCGAGAACGTCGTCTTCTTCGTCGCGATGTTCAAGATCACGCTCGCGATGGTCTGGCTCATCGTCATCGCCCGCAACCTCACGATGGGCGTCGCCTGGCACCGCTTCACGGCCTGGCCGAACATCTGGTTCAAGCGCAACAGCGACGGCAGCACGGCCCTCGGCGGCCTGCAGCCCATCTACATCCAGGGCAAGCCGCTCGACATGGAGACGATGGAAGACCTCGAGGAGGAGGACTTCGAGAAGCTCGGCGTCGGCAAGATCGAGGACTTCACCTGGAAGGGCATCCTCGACTTCACGACCTGCACCGAGTGCGGACGCTGCCAGGAGCAGTGCCCCGCCTGGGCCACCGACAAGCCCCTGTCGCCCAAGCTGCTCGTGCTGGGTCTGCGCGAGCACGCCTACGCCAAGGCACCGCTGCTGTCGCTCTCCGACGAGGAGAAGGACAAGCTCACCGACGAGCAGAAGGCCGAGCTCGAGCGTCCCCTCATCGGTGACGAGTCGGTCTACGGCGTCATCGACCCCGACGTGCTGTGGTCGTGCACCAACTGCGGTGCCTGCGTGCAGCAGTGCCCCGTCGACATCGAGCACGTCGACCACATCGACGACATGCGCCGCTTCCAGGTGCTCGTCGAGTCGAACTTCCCAGCCGAGCTCAACAACATCTTCAAGGGCCTCGAGCGCAAGGGGAACCCGTGGGGCATGTCCCCCAAGGACCGGATGGACTGGACCAAGGGCCTCGACTTCGAGGTCAAGCAGGTCGGACGCGACGTCGAGGACCTCGACGAGGTCGAGTGGCTGTTCTGGGTCGGCTGCGCCGGCGCCTACGAGGACCGCGCCAAGAAGACGACGCAGGCCGTCGCCGAGCTGCTCGACATGGCCGGCGTGACGTTCGCCGTCCTGGGTGACGGCGAGACCTGCACGGGCGACCCGGCCCGCCGCGCGGGCAACGAGATCGTCTTCCAGCAGCTCGCGATGCAGAACGCCGAGGTGTTCAAGGAGACCAAGGTCAAGAAGGTCGTCTCGACCTGCGCCCACTGCTTCAACTCGCTCAAGAACGAGTACGCCGAGTTCGGCGTCGAGCTCGAGGTCGTCCACCACACGCAGCTGCTCAACCGCCTCGTGCGGGAGGGCAAGCTGACGCCTCGCCCGCCCGTCGCCGGCGAGGAGAAGAAGAAGATCACGTACCACGACCCGTGCTTCCTGGGCCGTCACAACAAGGTGTACGAGCCGCCGCGCGA
Source organism: Aeromicrobium fastidiosum (assembly GCF_017876595.1). Taxonomy (NCBI): domain Bacteria; kingdom Bacillati; phylum Actinomycetota; class Actinomycetes; order Propionibacteriales; family Nocardioidaceae; genus Aeromicrobium; species Aeromicrobium fastidiosum. The sequence goes on from NZ_JAGIOG010000001.1 coordinate 853,235, forward strand.
GCTGCTCAGCATCATCCCCGGTGCCGAGTTCACCGAGATGCCGCGCAACTCCGAGAAGTCCTTCTGCTGCGGCGCCGGTGGTGCCCGCATGTGGATGGAGGAGACGATCGGCTCGCGCATCAACGTCAACCGCACCGAGGAGGCCATCGCCACCGGCGCCGACCAGATCGCGGTCGGCTGCCCGTTCTGCCGCGTCATGATGTCGGACGGCCTGACCCTCAAGCAGTCCGAGGGTGCCGCGCGCGAGGAGGTCGAGGTGCTCGACGTCGCCCAGATGCTGCTGGCCGGCGTCAAGCGTGGGCCCGAGCCCGTCGTCGAGCCGACGCAGGCCGATGACGCCGACGTCGTCGCGGAGGCGGAGGCCGCGACCGCCGCCGCTGCCGCTGACCCCGCGACGGATGCCGAGCCCGACGCGTCGGACGCCGCCGATCCCGACTCGATCACCGAGACCGAGGACGTCGGTGCGGCCGCCGAGGCACACACCGAGGGCGATCCGGACGACAAGGACACGACCGACGTCGACGAGCTCGACGAGCCGTCCGAGAAGAGCGACGCCGCAGATCAGAAGCTCGCGGCCGACAACAACGTCAAGGTCGACGAGCAGGGCGGCGGCCACGCCGACGAATCGGCGGCTCCCGTCGAGCCCCGCAACGCCGATGCCCGCGCGGAGGCACCGTCCAACGCGGAGGTCGCTGCCGCCGACGAGGCGAAGGCCGCCTCCGATGAGGGTGCCGTCGACGCCGCCGAGGCCGAGACGGACGACCGCGAGGCGTCCGAGAAGGAGAAGGCCGCCTGGGCCAACGTCGGCCCGGTCAACACCGACCTCACCCCGTCCGACGACGCACCGGCCGCGGAGGCCGACACCGCCGAGTCCGAGCCGGAGCCGGAGGAGTCGCCCGCCGAGGAGGTCACCGCCGCCCCCGACGAGACCGAGCCGGTCGAGGAGGAGGCACGCGAGGAGGAGGCCGAGGCGACCGAGGCCCCGACCACCGAAGCCGTCGCCACGACGGTCGAGGCACCTGCCGAGGTCATCGCGGTCGAGGACGGCGAGACGACGGCCGATCCGGTCGACGACGACGTCGCCCCGCTCAGCGACGCGAACCCGAGCGGCAGCGACCTCAGCGAGGCGGCGACGCAACTGTCGTTCGACGACGTCGAGGACGGCGAGCCGAAGAAGTAACCCCTGGCGCGACCCTCATCGGGGAGCTTCCCGGTCACCCAGTGACTGAGAAGCTCCCCGATCTCGTTCGTCCGACCCCCGACATGCGAAAAGTCCGACCGGGAGGGAGCCACGGGTCGGACTTCTGCTGATCTGGGAGGACCAGCGTCGCAACCGGGCGGGAGGGAGTGTGCCCGGTTCGAAAAGTTCAACGATGCTCCCCACGGCGGGTCACGGGGGAGAATGGAAAAATGTCAGCGACTCGTTGCCCCTGCCTCAGCGGCCTCACGTACGACGACTGCTGCGGCCGGTTGCACACCGGATCGGCGGTGGCCCAGACCGCCGAGCAGCTCATGCGATCGCGGTATAGCGCCTTCGCCGTGGGTGACACCGCCTACCTGGTCGCCACGTGGCACGCTTCGACCCGACCGGTCTCGCTCGACCTCGACCCCGACCAGCGCTGGTACCGCCTCGACGTCCGGGCGACCCGCGAGGGGGGCCCGTTCGACACGTCGGGTGTCGTCGAGTTCGAGGCCTTCCACCGCTCGCCCGCTGGAGCCGGCAGCCAGCACGAGGTCAGCCGCTTCTCACGCGAGGACGGCCTCTGGTTCTACCTCGACGGGGTGCGGGGTCAGTAGTCGACGCAGCGACCGCTGCCCAGAGCCGCGAGACCCGTGCGGTCGCCCGCGCCCCACTCGTCGAGCCTGCCGTCCCCCTCGGGCTGCATCAGCTGGCCCGGCGCGTCGACGTGGTCGAGCCCGACGAGGTGGCCCACCTCGTGCATCACGATGGCGCGCGCCGACCGCCATCCGCCCCGGCGGTCGAGGATCTCCTCGAGCTGGGGGCCGTCGAGCACCACCGAGCCCGTGACGAACCAGCGGTGGCCGTCGCGCTCGACCGAGGCGCTGCCCGCGTAGCCCGCGACCCGGTCGTCGAGCGTCGGCGACGCGCCGGGGTCGCTCCACGTCACGGCGACGGGTGCCCAGCCGCCGTCGGGGCCTCGCAGGTCGTCCGCATCCTTGTCACCGTCCTCTGGCGCGGTCTCGCTCCCTTCGACGAGTCCGTCGACCACGAACACCAGGCCGGTCGCCTCGCGCACCCGCTCGAGCGCCTCGTCGAGCAGCCTCATCCCGTCCTTCACCATCGTGCGCGGGTCGACGACCACGTGGATCGGCACGCACGGGTCGTACGTCACCGGCGCGGCATCGCCCTCCTGCGTGGCCGTGAAGGCGTAGGCGTCGCTGTCGCCCTCGGCAGTGCCGCGGCCCGGGCTCGGCGTGCCCAACGGCGCGTCGGCCGCGTCGGCTGGACGATCGGGAAAGACCCCGCCGCCACGCATGCCGTCGCGGAGCAGCGAAGACACGAACAGGCCGCCGAGTAGCAGGACCAGCACGGCGACCGCCGTGGCCGCTCGCCTGTGGCCGCGCTCCCCGGCCGGGGCCTGCACCGGGTCGGCGATCCGGTGGTCGCATGGTCCGGGACGCGTCCCCTTGCGCTCGAGACGTTCGAGGCGGCGAACCAGCCGGGCGACCCGCCGGCGCCGACGCGGCTCGGCGAGGAGCAGGGCGTCCCTCCAGCGTCCGGCCACCTGGCCATTCTCCCCGCGAACGGGTCACCCCGTCGCGAACCCCTACGATGTGACGCGGCACCGGGCCGACGAGAGGACATCACGTGAGCTGGACACTGCACGGCGACGGCAAGAGCATCGCCGACGGAGACTTCGTCCGGCCGGGCGAGCGCCTCACCTGGCCGCGCACGATCGGCTTCGGCGGGCAGCACGTCGTGGCGATGTTCGGCGCGACGTTCCTGGTGCCGCTGCTGACGGGCTTCCCGCCCACGACAACCCTGTTCTTCTCGGGCATCGGAACGATCCTGTTCCTGCTGCTCACGGGCAACCGCCTGCCCAGCTACCTCGGCTCATCGTTCGCGTTCATCGCGCCGATCCAGGCGTCGATGCAGTCCGACGACATGGGTGCAGCGCTGTTCGGACTCGTCGTCACGGGGCTGTTGCTCGCCGCGGTCGGCGCGCTCGTGACCGTCACCGGCACGGGCTGGATCGAGGCGCTCATGCCGCCGGTCGTGACCGGTGCCATCGTGGCGCTGATCGGGCTCAACCTGTCGGGCGTCGCGACGACCAACTACGCGACCGCCCCGTGGATCGCGACGATCACGCTGGCCACGATCATCGTCGTGGCCGTGGCCTTCCGCGGCCTCGTGGCGCGGCTGTCGATCCTGATCGGGGTCGTCGTCGGCTACGTGGCCGCCGCGATCGGTGGACAACTCGACTTCAGCCAGGTCGGCGACGCCTCGTGGGTCGGCCTGCCCGAGTTCACGTCGCCGAGCATCACATGGTCGGTCGTGCCGATGTTCCTGCCGGTCGTGCTGGTGCTCGTGGCCGAGAACGTCGGGCACGTCCGCAGCGTCGCGCACCTGACCGACGACCCGTCCCTCAACGCCAAGACCGGCCCCGCGCTGCTCGCGGACGGTCTCGCCACCGCGGTCGCCGGCATGGGCGGTGGCTCGGCCACGACGACGTACGGCGAGAACATCGGCGTCATGACCGCGACCCGGGTCTTCTCGACAGCGGCCTACTGGGTCGCGGCGATCGTGGCGATCGTGCTGGGACTGTCGCCCAAGTTCGGCGCGCTGCTCAACACGATCCCGACCGGTGTGCTCGGCGGCGTGACGGTCGCGCTGTACGGACTCATCGGCCTGATCGGCGTCAAGATCTGGATGGACAACCACGTCGACTTCACGCAGCCGGTCAACCAGTACCCGGCCGCGATCGCGCTGGTCATCGGCATCGGCAACCTCACGCTGAGCGCCGGCGACATGACGTTCACCGGCATCGCCCTCGGCACGATCGCCGCAGTCGTGGTCTACCACGCGATGCGGATCCTCCAGCGCCTCCGCGGCTGACCCCGCCCCGTCCGCTCCGCGCGCCCGAGCGGCGCAATCCCGTCCCCGAGTGGCGCAATCTGGCGGGAATCGCCGTCTCGAAACCGCGAGAATGCGCCACTCGGCGGACGGGTCGTACGGTGGGTGCATGGTGACCACCGACGGCTCGTCCGGGAGCCCCTCCTGGCGACACGCCGCCCGCGCCGACCTGCTGGCCTTCGCACGACGCGCCGAGCGTCCGGACGGCGGATTCGTGTGGCTCGACGACGCCGGCGAACCCGATCCCGACAAGGGTCTCGAGCTGTGGATCAACGCCCGCATGACGTACGTCTTCGCGCTCGCCCACCTCGACGGCGCCGATGACGCCGAGCGGCTCGCCGAGCACGGCATCACGGGGCTGCGGACGCTGCTCCACGACGACGAGCACGGCGGCTGGTTCGACGAGGTCGACACCGACGGCCACACCGACGACACCGACAAGCGTTGCTACGGCCACGCCCATGTGCTGCTGGCCGCCGCGACCGCCGTCGCCGCAGGCATCGCGGGCGCACAGGCGCTGCTCGACGAGGCGACCGACCTGCACCTCCACCGGTTCTGGGAGCACGAGTCCGGCCGGTGCGTCGAGTCGCTGAGCCGCGACTGGTCGCAGATCGACCCCTACCGCGGTGCCAACAGCAACATGCACACCGTCGAGGCGTACCTCGTGACCGGCGACGTCACGGGAGACCCGGGATGGCACGAGCGCGCCCTGTCGATCTGCGAGCGCATCATCGGCATCCACGCGCGCTCGCACGGCTGGCGCATCCCCGAGCACTACGACCACGACTGGACGCCGGTGCCGGAGTACAACGTCGAGTCGCCGGCCGACCCGTTCCGGCCGTACGGCGCGACGCCCGGTCACGCCTTCGAGTGGTCGCGGCTCCTCGTCCAGCTCGCAGCGAGCCTCGACGAGCCCCGGCCGTGGATCGTCGAGGCCGCTGAGGCGCTGTTCGCCCAGGCCGTCGACGACACCGCCGAGGACGACACCCCCGGCCTGGCCTACACGACCGACTGGCACGGCGAGCCCGTCGTCCGCGAGCGGTTCCACTGGGTCATGGCCGAGGCCGTGCTGGCCGCCGAGGCGCTCAGCACCTACACCGGCGGCGCGCTCTACGCGGGCCTGGCGAGCCGCTGGTGGGCCGAGATCGCCGAGCACTTCGTCGACGACGCGACGGGGTCGTGGCACCACGAGCTGTCGCCGACGATGGGCAGCTCGTCGCGCACGTGGCGCGGCAAGCCCGATGCGTATCACGCGTTCAACGCGCTGACCCTGCCCGATCTGCCGCTGTCGCCGAGCGCGGCGCTGACGATCGGTGAAGCATCCGCATGACCGTCCTGGTCATCGGCGAGGCGCTGGTCGACGTCGTGCAGCGGCCCGGCCGCGAGCCCGAGCCCCATGCCGGCGGCTCGCCGTTCAACGTCGCGGTCGGCCTGGCCCGGCTCGACGTGCCCACGGCGCTGGCCGCGCAGATCGGCCCCGACAGGTACGGCGACGGGTTGCGGTGGCACCTCGCCGACTCCGACGTCACGCTGCTCGAGCTCGAGCCCGTCCCCGAGCGCACCTCGACCGCGGCCGCGACGCTGGCCGACGACGGCAGCGCGACCTACGAGTTCGACCTGACGTGGGACCCCACCGGCCTCCCCGACCCGGCGGAGGTCGACGCCGTGCACGTCGGCTCGCTCGGCACCGCCCTCGAGCCCGGCGCGACGCTCGTGGCCGATCTGGTGCTCGCGGCCGACGTCATCGGCGTGCCGGTGTCGTACGACCCCAACGTCCGCCTGGCCGTCGAGCCCGACCCCGAGGTGTGGCGGAGGGTGTTCGAGGCCATCGCGCCGCATGCCTCGATCATCAAGATGAGCGACGAGGACGCCGCCGCCCTGTTTCCCGGGGAGGAGCCTGCCGACCTGGCCCGCCGGCTCGCCGCCGACCACGGCATCGTGGCGATCACCTGTGGCGGCGACGGCGCTGTCATCGCGACGGCCGGCGCGTTCGCGTCCGTCCCGCCGGCCGACGTCCGCGTGGTCGACACGATCGGGGCCGGCGACTCGTTCATGGCCGCGATGCTCGCCTGGTGCGCGACCTACGACTGGCCGGCGGCCGACGAGCTCGACGCCACCGAGCTCACGGATCTCGCGATGTACGCCTCGAGCGCAGCCGCGATCACGTGCTCGCGTCCGGGGGCCGATCCGCCGCACACCCGCGACCTGACCCCGTGACGGACGTCGAGACCCGTCACTTCCGGGGGCGGGACGGAGCCGAGCTGGCGTACCGCGAGATCGGCGAGGGACGCCCCGTGCTGATGCTGCACGGCTTCTTCACGACCGGCACGGTTGCCTGGCTGCGCAGCGGTCACGCCGCCCGTCTGGTCGAGCGCGGGCACCGGGTGATCATGCCCGACATGCGCGGTCACGGCGACAGCCCGAAGTCGCGCGATCCCGCCGACTACCCGCCCGACGTGCTGACCGACGACGCCCTGGCCCTCGTCGAGCACCTGGGCCTGACCGACTACGACCTCGGCGGCTACTCGCTCGGCGCGCGCACGATCATCCGGATGCTCGTGCGCGGTGCGACTCCGCGGCGGGCAGCGGTCGGCGGTGCCGGGTTCGAGCAGCTGCTCGAGGCATCGGGGCGGGGCACCGGGTTCCGGCACGTGCTCGAGAACCTGGGGCAGCACGAATGGGGCTCGCAGGACTGGCTCCTGGAGGGCTTCCTGCGCAAGGTCAAGGGCGATCCCGCGGCGCTGCTGCTCGTGCTGGAGACGCCCGTCGACACCTCGCGCGAGCAGCTGGCGGCCATCACGGTGCCGACGCTCGCCATCAGCGGGTCGGAGGACGAGCCGGAGGCAGGGCGCGAGCTCGCGGCAACGCTTCGGCGCGCGACCTTCGTCGAGGTGCCCGGCAACCACATCAGCGCCTCCAGCACCCCCGAGCTCGGCGAGGCCATCGCCACCTGGTTCGACTGACCCCGCGTCCGGCCTCCGGCGAGTTCCGCGAGTGGCGCAGTTTCGCGATTCTGGGACGGCGTGTCGCGCGAGACTGCGCCGCTCGGGGACGGGTTTGCGCCACTCGGCGACCCTCGGGGACGGGGCGCCCCCACCCGACTGGCTGGTTCAGGCGACCGGACGGGCCCCGCGCACCGAGACGCAACCCGCCGCGGCCTGTGCGCCGGCCCGCAACGACGCATCGGCGTCCCGGGCCGGCACCCAGCGGCTGAGGAAGCCCGCGGCGAACGCGTCGCCGGCCCCGACCGTGTCGACGACGTCCGCCGGAGCCGCAGCGACCGACGCTCCCGCGAACGAGGCACCCTGCGCTCCGCGAGTGAGCACGACGCCGTCACGGTCGAGCCGCAGGAAGCCCTGCTCGTCGTCGTTCGGGAAGACCAGGTCGGCATCCGCCAGCCACTCGACGACGGCCTCGCGTCCCGCCGCCTCGACGAAGCCCAGCGAGCTCGGGTCGATGCTGACGCCGGCACCGCGACGTCGCGCCTCGACGACGAGCTCGAGCGCCAGCGGACGCACCCCGTCGTCGAAGAACGAGTAGCCGGTCAGGTGCAGCCACGCCACGTCGTCCCACACGTCGTCGGGGACGTGCTGGGCCGACAAGGTCGTGTTGGCCGCACGGTCGACGTACATCGTGCGGTCGGCATCGTCATCCAAGGTCAGGACGATCGTGGCGGTCGGCAGGTCGGGGTCGCCCGTGATCCGCGCGTCCACGCCATACGCCACGAGCGCGGACGTGTGACGCGCGACCGCGTCGGCCCCGCAGCGTCCGACGAAGCGCACGTCGGCACCCAGGTGTCCCAGCCAGGCGGCGACGTTGGCGGCCGAACCGCCCGCCGTCATCCGGATCTCCGAGACGGTGTCGCTGGCCGCGTTGACCGCCCCGAGCGGACGCACGCCGATGTCGTCAACCAGGTCGCCGACGACGAGGATCGTCATCGCGCCGACCACGACAGGGCGATCTCGCCCGCCACCCGGATGTTGTTCTCGGCGATCTTGAGGTTCACCGCGAGGCTCTCGCCGCCGGTCAGCTCGACGATCGTGAGCAGCAGGAACGGCGTGACCTCCTTGCCCGTCAGGCCCTGCTCGTCGGCCATCCGCAACGCGTCCGTGAGCGCCCGGTCGTGCACCGCAGGATCGAGCTGCTCGGCCACGGGCAGCGGGTTGGCGACGAGGATGCCGGCCTGCTGGCCGAGGGCGTCGCGGGCGGTCATGACGTCGGCGACCGCGGCGGCGTCCGGCACGGTCCAGTCGAGCTCGAAGCCGGAGTCGGTCAGCCAGAAGCTCGGGAACCGGTCGGTGCCGTAGCCGAGCACCGGGACGCTCAGGGTCTCGAGGCGCTCGAGCGTCGCGGGGATGTCGAGGATCGACTTCACCCCGGCCGACACCACCGTGATCGGCACCTGCGACAGGATCGTCAGGTCAGCCGACTCGTCGAACGTCTCGGACGCGCCGCGGTGGACGCCGCCGAGCCCGCCGGTCGCGAACACGCGGATGCCGGCGAGGTTCGCGATGAACGACGTCGCGGCGACGGTCGTGGCCCCGCTGCCGCCGCGGGCGATCGCGATGGGCAGGTCGCGCACGCTCAGCTTGGGGATGTCCTCGCCGGCGACCCGCACCAGCTCGTCGTCGGTGAGACCCGCCTTGAGCACGCCGTCGAGCACCGCGATCGTCGCCGGGACGACGCCCGCGCCGGTCAGGATCGACTCGAAGCGGCGGGCGGCGTGCAGGTTGTCGGGGCGCGGCAGGCCGTGCGAGATGATCGTCGACTCGAGCGCGACAACGGGCCGTCCCTCGTCGAGCGCGGACTGCACGGCGGGCGAGATGCTGAGGGGAAGAGTCACCCCAGAAGCCTACGAGTCGAGTGGTGCATTCCGGGTCTCGAGTGGTGCGGACTGGTCGGACACGCCGTCCCAGAACGTCCACTCCCCAGCACTCGGCGAAAGGGGGCGGGGTTCAGATCTCGGTGCGGTGGAAGTTGGCGTGGGAGCGGGACGCCGTGGGGCCGCGCTGGCCCTGGTAGCGCGAGCCGTACTTCTCCGAGCCGTACGGGTTGTCGGCCGCGGACGACAGCCGGAAGTAGCAGACCTGCCCGATCTTCATGCCCGGGTAGAGCTTGATCGGCAGGGTCGCGACGTTCGCCAGCTCGAGCGTCACGTGCCCCGAGAAGCCGGGGTCGATGAAGCCGGCGGTCGAGTGCGTCAGGAGCCCCAGGCGTCCGAGCGACGACTTGCCCTCGAGACGTGCGGCGATGTCGTCGGGCAGGGACACGAGCTCGTACGTCGAGCCGAGCACGAACTCGCCGGGGTGCAGGATGAACTCCTCGCCCGACGCGACCTCGATCTCGCGCGTCAGGTCGGACTGGTCGGCCGCGGGGTCGATGTGCGGGTACTTGTGGTTGTCGAAGACCCGGAAGAACTTGTCGAGCCGGACGTCGATGCTGGACGGCTGGATCATGCCGGGGTCGAAGGGGTCGAGGCCGACCCGTCCGGCCTCGATCTCGGCCAGGATGTCTCGGTCTGAGAGGAGCACGAGTCGAAACTAACGCATCCGGTGACGCACGTGGCTACCGTGATGCCATGGGCCGGCTCATCTACTCCTGCAACGTCTCGCTCGACGGCTACGCGACCGACGCCGAGGGAAGCTTCGACTGGTCGCAGCCCGACGAGCAGGTGCACGCCTACATCGCCGACGTCATCCGTCCGATGGGCACGCACCTGTACGGCCGGCGCATGTACGAGGTCATGTCGTTCTGGGAGACCGTCGACGATCCCGACCCGTTCATGGTCGACTTCGCACAGCTGTGGCAGGCGGCCGACAAGGTCGTCTACTCCCGGACGCTCGCCGAGACGTCCACCGCCCGCTCCCGCATCGAGCGCGACTTCGACGTCGACGCGGTGCGGGCGCTCGTCGCGGCGTCCGACACCGACGTGCTGATCGGCGGGCCCGAGCTGGCGGGACAGGCCATCGCGGCCGGGCTGGTCGACGAGATCCACACCTTCGCCCACCCCATCCTGGTCGGAGGGGGCGCGCGGTGGCTGCCCGACGGCGTCCGCGTCGATCTCGAGCTCGTCGACCAGCACCGGTTCGGCCAGATCGTGCACCTGCACCACCACGTCCGGTGACCGAGCGCGTGACCGATCTCGTCATCCGCGAGGACGACCTCACGGGCCCCGAGGTCGTCGCCCTGCTCGAGCAGCACCTGACCGACATGCACAGCCACACCCCGGCCGAGAGCGTCCACGCCCTCGACGTCGCCAGCCTGCGCGGTGACGGCGTGACGTTCTGGAGCGCATGGTCGGACGACACCCTCGCGGGCTGCGGCGCGCTCAAGCAGCTCGACCCGACCCACGCCGAGATCAAGTCGATGCGCACTGCGGACGCCTTCCGTGGCCGCGGGGTCGCGAGCCTCGTGCTGGCGCACCTGCTCGACGTCGCCCGGGCGCGCGGCTACCGGCGGGTCAGCCTCGAGACGGGCAGCAACCCGCCGTTCGTCCCTGCCCGCAGTCTCTACGAGCGCCACGGGTTCACGTACGTCGAGCCGTTCGGCGACTACGAAGCCGATCCGTGGAGCGTCTTCATGTCGCTCGAGCTGGTCTGACGACGACGCCACAGCGCGGCACCGACGGCGTACGCGACGAGCACGAGGGACAGCACGATCCAGCTCAGCACGTACGGCTTGCCGAGGATCGTGTCGTTGCCGGGCTTGCCGCCCTGCCCGCTCAGCACCGGCAGGAACGCGATCGTGAGGGTGCCCCACACCAGGAAGGCCGTGGCCGACGAGCTGCGGAAGTGTGCCGGGAGCACCCTGGCCGCGCCGTAGCCCAGCAGCACGACCACGGGGGCCAGCACCGCGTCGTGCAGCACGACCCCGCCAGCCAGCCAGAAGGCCTCGGACGTCAGCTGCTCGCGGGTGAAGTCGCGCATCAGCCACAGACCCCAGAGACCGGCGCCGACACCGACGAGCACCAGCAGCGCGCGCACGGCCCTCATGCGTCCACCTCGATGCGGTTGATCCACTTGGTCTGGAAGACCCCGGGACGGTTGGGTGCGATGAGGCGGGCCGGGTAGCCGTGGTCGATGTCGAGCGTCCCACCGTTGAGCTCGAGCGCCAGCAGGGTGCGTCCGTCGTCGACGACGTTGCCGACGACGCGCGACGACCCGAACGCGCCCTTCGTCTGCAACGAGCGCACGACGACGTCCGAGCGGGCGTCGGCCCCGACGAGCGCGAGCAGGTCGCGCACCGGCACGCCCGTCCAGGTGGCGTTGCGGCTCCAGCCCTCGACGCACGCGATGGGCAGGCGATGAGTGCTCTGCGGCATCGCGAGCAGTTCGTCACGGGTCAGCGAGACCGTCCGGTCACCAGCGGTGATCTCGAGCCGCCAGGCGGGGTCGACCGCGGTCTTGTCGGCACCGGCACCGGCCGCGGTGCGGTTGACCGGCAGGTCCTGGGGCCCGTCGCCGGGGCGCACCGAGAACGCCGACAGGTGCCGCAGCCACGGGACGGTCTGCCCCGCGGTGAGGACGACGGCGAGCCCCGATGCCAGGAACGCACCGCGCATGACCGTGCGGCGGGTGGGCGCGGCGGGGTCGTCCGCGTGATCGGGGTGCTCGATCGGGGCACCCAGCGCCTGACGGATGACCGGCAGCTTGACCCCGATGTGCACCAGCAGCGAGCCGATCGCGACCCACGCGACGGCCTCGTGCGTGCGCCGGAAGCTGAACTCCCACGGGTACCAGCCGATGATGTTGAGCGTCCCGCTCGCGAGCATGAAGAACGTCGCGCCCATGAGCGCCGCGATCGAGACCCGCTCGAGACCCTCGACGATCAGTGCGCGACCGCCCCGCGGGGGCCGGATGAACAGGCGCGGGAAGACCGACCACAGCTTGACCAGCAGCAACGGGATCGCCGCGGTGCCCGAGACGATGTGCAGCCCCTGGGTCCACCGGTAGAGCTGGGTGGGGTTCGGGCTCAGGGACAGCCAGCCCGGGGTGCTGTACTGCAGGTGGCTCCACATGCCGGTCAGGAAGCAGATCGCGAAGCAGATGCCGAGAGCCGTCCCGACGCGGGCGGTCAGCTCGGTGCCTCGCGCGCGGCTCTCGAAGTCGTCCGGGCGCGGTATCCGTCGCTCGATGTCAGCGACGGTGGGCAGTCTCACGTGCGGTTCCGGACCATGGTGGCAGTGTGACGCCCTCCGGCGGTCTGTGTCGAGACCACGCGCATGCCTGCGGAGGCCGCGACGTCCGCGATGGCGTCGAGACCCACGACGGCCCAGTCGAACGGCACCGAGAGACGTCCGTCGACCCGCAGCCGGCGACGCTCCCTCACCAGGCCGGCACCGTGATCGGCGACCTCGGCGATGACCTGCCCACCCGGCACCAGCACCTCGCCCACCCGGGCGAGGAGACGCACGGGGTCGCCGCCGATGCCCAGGTTGCCATCGGCCAGGAGGGCGAACGACCAGCGTCCCTCGCCGGGGATCGTCGCGTAGACGTCGCGCAGCAGCGCCAGGGCGCCCCGGTCGCGGGTCTGGCGCACCGCCTCCTTCGACACGTCGATGCCCATCGCGAAGACGTGCCGGGCCGCCAGAGCGCCCACGAGGCGACCCGGACCGCAGCCGATGTCGATCGTCTCGGCGTCGCAGGGGTCGATGAACAGCTCGCGGTCGACCCAGTCGGGCTCGGACGACCACATCGCGACGTCGAACGGCTCGACGCCACCCCCGTCGTCGACGACGTGGGTGGTCTTGCCCGTGAAGGCCGCGTCGTAGGCGCTGACCGGGTCGAAGGCGAGGCTCATGGTGTCGACTCCTCGGCGTCTGTCCCTGCCGCGCCGAGTGCCGCGGCCCGGTGGAGGCTCACCGCATCGGCCAGGCGCGAGATGGGGACGTCCGCGGCGATCGCGACGGCGTCGTCCCAGGTGTCCATGTCGGGCAGGGTGCGCAGCGTGATGACCTCGCCGCCGAGCGCCTCGACGGTCTTGGCACCCGTCTCGTCGGTCGACATCGGCACGTCGACCAGGCGCTGCGCGAGGGCCGGATCGGGCAGTCCCAGCAGCCACCAGCCGCCATCGGTCGCGGGCCCGACGACGATGCTGCCGAGCTCGACCATGCGGCCGGCGTCGAGGTAGTCGGCGACCAGCAGCTGCGGGGTGTCCATGCCGACCTGCACGATGCCGTCGGTGGCTCCGGCGTCGGCGTGGGCGTTGGCGAGACGTTCGGCCAAGCCCTCGCCGCGCTGGGGGACGACCTCGAGCGGCTCGAGCGCGGCCCGGATCTCGTCAGCGCGGGCGGCACGGTCGAGGTCGCCGGTCATGGCGACGACGACGGGCCAGCCGACGGCGGTCGCCGTGGCCAGCGTGTCGAGCAGCGCCGCCGCGGCGAGGTCGGCCGCGACGTCGTCGCCGACAGTCGAGGCGATGCGGGTCTTGGCCAGGCCCGGGACAGGGGCCTTGGCGACGACGAGGACGGTGGGGGCGGTCATCGCATGACCTTGGCGAAGTCGTGGGCGACGCGGGCCGTGCCCTTGAACGAGCCGGACACCTTCGACTTGGTGCCCGCGGCCCGGCGGTCGTACGACACGTCGATCTCGCTGACGGTCCAGCCCGCGCTGGCAGCCTTGAGCATGAGCTCGAGCGGGTAGCCGAACCGGCGGTCCTGCACGTCGAGCGCCAGCAGGTCGGCGCGGCGACACACCCGCATGGGGGCGAGGTCGTGGATGCCGAACGCGCTGCGGTGGCGGATCGTCGCGGCGAGCAGCTTGGTGCCGGCGCGCGCGTGCCAGGGCCACACTCCGCGGGAGACGGGGCGACGGCGGCCGACGGCCATCGTCGCGGTGCCTTCGCGCACGAGGTCCAGCATCGGCACGAGCTCGTCCAGACGCATCGACGCGTCGCCGTCGATCACCGCGACGAACTCGGCCGTCGCCGCGAGCATCCCGGCGTGCACCGCGGCCCCGTAGCCGGGACGGTCCTCGGTGACGACCGTGGCACCGAGCGACCGGGCAACGTCGGCCGTGTCGTCGGTCGAGCCGTTGTCGACCACGATGACGTGCCACCCCTCGGGGACGTGCGCGAGCACGGTCGGGAGGGCGAGCGCCTCGTCCCGGCACGGGATCACGACATCACAGGTGCTCATGGTCATGATTCGAACCTAGGGGGCGTGGCGCTTGGTCGCATGCCGTGACGCGCCTCTTGGCCCGGCCGCCTCGGCAGGAGCCACCTAGGCTGGGCGGCGTGACCCGCCTCCTGACGCGCCCTCGTGCGGCCGCCCTGTCGGCGAGTGCCGGCCTGCTGCTGGTCATCGCATCGATGGTGGTCCCGCTGTGGCTCGACGACGACGTCCGGGTGCACTTCCCTCCGCTGCACGCCGACTGGGACCCCCGCTTCGGCGTGCTGACCCTGCCGGCCATCGCGATCGGGCTGCTCTTCGTGCTCGTCCTGCCGGGCCTCGCGCGGACGCTGCCGTGGCGGGCGCTCCTCGCGACGGCGTTCGCGACGACCTGGGTCTGGATCGTGGCCGTGGCGATGACCGAGGGCACCGAAGGCCTGGCCCGGACGTTCGAGCGCCGCCAGGAGTACGTGTACGACGCCCAGAGCGTCGGGTCGATCCACACGATGCTGCAGACGTTCATCGACCGCATCCCGTACGACGCCCCCGACAACTGGTACGTCCACGTGGCCGGTCATCCCCCCGGCGCGCTGCTCTACTTCGTGGGCGTCGACCGGCTCGGCATCACCGACCCGTTCTGGATCGGCGTCGTGTGCGTGACGATCGCCAGCACCGCGATCGTCGCCGTCATGATCACGCTGCGCACCCTCGGCACCGAGAAGATCGCCCGCTCAGCGATGCCGTGGATCGTCCTGGCCCCCACCGCGGTGTGGATGGGCGTCAACGGCGACGCGGTGTTCACGGCCGTCGCGGCCTGGGGTCTGGCGTTGCTGGCCGTCGCGGCCAAGAACCGTCGCGCGCTGCCGGCCGTCGGCGCCGGACTGCTGCTGGGCTACTGCGTCTACCTGTCGTACGGGCTGACGCTGCTGGGCGTCCTGGCGGTCGCGGTGCTGCTCGTCGCCCGCACGTGGCGTCCCCTCCCCTGGGCGCTCGGCGGCGCGCTCGTCGTTGCGGCGGCGTTCACCCTCGGCGGCTTCGCGTGGTGGGAGGCCTACCCCGTGCTGCGCGAGCGCTACTACGACGGCATCGCGTCGGAGCGCGCGTTCTCGTACTGGGTCTGGGGCAACATCGCGGCCTGGACGTTCACGGCAGGGCTCGCGGTGTGGGCCGCGTTCCCCGTGGGCGTGCGGGCTCTGCGGGAACGCAACGTGCTGGCTCAGCTCGCCGCGGCGGCCCTCCTGACGATCGTCGTGGCCGACCTGTCGGGGATGAGCAAGGCCGAGGTCGAGCGCATCTGGCTGCCGTTCACGATCTGGATCGTCGCGCTGCCGTCCCTGCTGCCGACCCGGTGGCACAAGCCCCTGCTCGCGTCGCAGGTCGTGCTGGCCCTCCTGGCCCAGCAGCTGCTCCTCACCCGCTGGTGAACCCTCGGCTCGGCTCCGAGATGTGTGACGAATTGCCCCGGTTGCAGCCCCGGAGCGGTGCAGAACGTCACACATCGCGGGGGTTCGGTGGGGTCAGCGGGTGCGGAGGGGGTCGGTGGCCAGGGCGGCGAGACCCTCCTGCGGGGTGATCTCGGCCGCGAAGCCCAGACCCGTCTTCGCCGCTTCCGGTGATGCCACGACGTGGCGGACGTCGAAGGCCCGGTAGTCGCCGGTCAGCACCGGCTCCTTGCCGCCCGCCGCCGCCGAGAGGGTCGACGCCATCTCGCCGATCGTGAACGTCGTCCCCGAGGCGATGTTGTACGGCGTCACGCCCGAGGGGTGCGACGCGACCTGCTCGACGGCCAGGACGTTCGCGCGCGCGATGTCGTGCACGTGCACGAAGTCGCGCACCTGCTGCCCGTCCTCGAAGACGCGGGGTGCCTCGCCGCGCGCGATCGCGGACCGGAAGATCGCCGCGACCCCGGCGTAGGGGGTGTCGGCGGGCATGCCGGGCCCGTAGACGTTGTGATACCTCAGCGCGATCGCCCGTGAGCCCTCGAGCGTGCACCAGGCCGACGAGTAGTGCTCCTGCGCGATCTTCGACGCGGCATAGCTCGTGCGTGGGATGAACGGGGTGTCCTCGGCGATGCGCCGCCACGTGATGTCGCCGCCGCACACGGGGCAGCGGGGGTCGTAGCGCCCGGACGCGAGATCGTCCTCGCGGCGCACTGCCGGGGGCACGTCACCGTGCTCGGGGCACGTGTAGCGGCCGTCGCCGTAGACGACCATCGACGAGGCGAGCACGAGGTCGGCGACCCCGACGCGGGCCATCGCCGCCAGCAGCCGGGCCGTGCCGGCGTCGTTGTGCTCGGCGTAGTCGGGCAGATCCTGCGCGTCGACCCCGTTGCCGACCATCGCGGCCTGGTGGCACACGACGTCGACGCCCTCGAGGACGTCGTCGAGCCGGGCGGACCTCAGGTCGAGCTGCGCGAACCCGGGCGGACGCTCTCCGGGGCCGTGCGCCTTGTCGAGGAACATGTCGAGCGCCACGACGTCGTGGCCGCGCTCACGGGCGATGCGGGCGATGTGGGTGCCGATGAAGCCGGCGGCTCCGGTCAGGAGGATCTTCACGGCAGCTCGACCGGCAGGTCCATGCCGTCGACGGCGTGCGGGCACGCGCAGTCGCGGTCGGCGCCGAGGCCCGCGACGACGCCGGCCAGCACGCCCTTGAGCGTGTCGGTGTGCGCCGCGAAGACCTCGAAGACGGCATCCATGCTGACCGCGGACGCCTCGTCGACCCCCGCGTCGTGATCGGTCACCAGCGCGACCGTGGCGTAGCAGAGCGCCAGCTCGCGGGCGAGGACCGCCTCGGGGTGGCCGGTCATGTTGACGACGGCCCAGTCCTGCGCGGCGTACCACTTTGACTCCGCGCGGGTCGAGAACCGCGGACCCTCGATGACGACCATCGCGCCGCCGTCGACGGGGTCGCGGTCGGTGAGTCCGTCGAGCAGGTGGCCGCGCAGCCGCGAGCAGTAGGGATCGGCGAACGACACATGGCACGCGCCGGAGTCGAAGTAGGTCTGGTGACGGCCGCTCGTGCGGTCGACGAGCTGGTCGGGCACCACGAACGTGCCGGGTCCGTGCTCGACCTGCAGGCCGCCGACCGCGCACGGTGCCAGCACCTGCCGGACGCCGAGGCTGCGCAGCGCCCACATGTTGGCCCGGTACGGAACCATGTGCGCCGGGAAGTCGTGGTGAGCGCCGTGACGGGGCAGGAAGGCCACCGAGCGTCCCTCGACGGTGCCGATCGAGATGGGTGCCGACGGCTTGCCGTACGGGGTGTCGACCTCGACCTGCTGCGGGTCGTCGAGGAACGTGTAGAAGCCGGATCCGCCGATGACGGCGACGTCGGGACGGGCGTGGTCGGTCATCCCACGAGCATGGCAGGGGCCGCCCGCGCCCGCGAACCAAGCCGCCGGGCCCGACCGATCTTTCGACATTCCGGTCGTCCCAGCGACCGAGATGTCGACAGATCAGTCCACCGTTCGACCGATCTTTCGACGTTCCTGCGGCCCCGACACCGTCAACGCCGAAAGATCGGTACTCCCGGGCTGGCTAGACTCTCCCTGACGTCCGAGGACGTCGCGCCGATGTAGCTCAGTGGTAGAGCGCTTGCTTCCCAAGCAAGATATGCGGGTTCGATTCCCGTCATCGGCTCCGAGCGCAGCGAGGCGACGAGGACGGGAATCGAGTGGGCCCCTCCCCGCGGGCCCCCATCGCGGCGAAGCCGCCGTCCAGGGCCCGCCCGCCAAGGGATCCCGTCATCGGCTCTCACGGGCGAAGCCCGTCCATCCCGATGACGGGAATCGAGTGGGCCCCGCAGCGCACCGGCCCACCGCGGCGAAGCCGCCCGACAGTGCCCGCCCGCCACGGGATCCCGTCATCGGCCCACGCGGTCGCGTGAAGCGCGATCCACACCCCACCCCACCCCCACGCGAGCCTCGCCGGAACTGTCCGGGCGTCCACCTACGATGGCTCTCATGCCGCTCGTCGCCCAAGAACCCCCGCGACTGAGCACCATCCGAAGCACCTCCGCAGCACCCCGGGTCGCCGAGTTCTTCGCCGGCATCGGCCTGGCGCGCCTGGGTCTCGAGCAGGCCGGAGCCGAGGTCGTGTGGGCCAACGACCTCGACCCCAACAAGACCTTGCTCTACACGTCCCGGTTCGGCGGCGACCACTACGTCGAGCGCGACATCGCCACGATCACGGGTGCCGACGTGCCCGACATCGACCTCGCCTGGTCGAGCTTCCCGTGCACCGACCTGTCGCTGGCCGGCAACCGTCGCGGCCTCGCCGGGTCGTCGTCGGCGACGTTCTGGGAGTTCACCCGCATCCTCGAGGAGATGGGCGATCGCAGGCCTGCCGTCGTCGCGCTCGAGAACGTCACAGGGTTCGCGACGTCCCACGGCGGCGACGACATGGCGTCGGCCGTCGCCGAGCTCAACCGGCTCGGCTACTCCGTCGACGTCGTGACGCTCGACGCGCGCCGCTTCGTGCCGCAGTCGCGCCCGCGGCTGTTCCTCGTCGGAGCCCTCGACGCCCCCGACGACGTGCACGACCCCGGCAGCGAGCTGCGTCCCGACTGGCTGCAGACCGTGTTCGGCGATCCCGCCCTGACGACCCACCGCGCGGCCCTTCCGGCACCGCCCGCACCGCTCACGTCCGGACTCGGCGAGGTCGTCGAGCGGTCATCGACGCTGTGGTGGGACGCCGACCGCACCCGGTCGTTCCTCGACTCCCTGTCACCGCTGCAGACCGAACGGGTCGAGCTGCTGCGCCGCGGGCGCACCGTGTCGTACCGCACC
Organism: Aeromicrobium fastidiosum; assembly: GCF_017876595.1. Classification (NCBI taxonomy): domain Bacteria; kingdom Bacillati; phylum Actinomycetota; class Actinomycetes; order Propionibacteriales; family Nocardioidaceae; genus Aeromicrobium; species Aeromicrobium fastidiosum. The sequence continues at coordinate 872,228 of NZ_JAGIOG010000001.1, forward strand.
GCGTACCGCCGCACCCGCAAGGGCGTCGCGATCTGGGAGGTGCGCCCCGACGACATCGCCGGCTGCCTGCGCACGGCGCGCGGGGGCTCGTCCAAGCAGGCCGTCGTGCGGGCCGGACGCGGCCAGGTGCAGGTGCGGTGGATGACCGGACGCGAGTACGCGCGCCTGATGGGAGCCGGCGACTACGACCTCAGCGCGGCCCGCACCTCCCAGGCACTGTTCGGCTTCGGCGACGCCGTGTGCGTCCCGGCGGTCGGGTGGCTGTCCGAGCACTACCTGCTGCCGCTGGTCCGCGGTGCCATGCGCGCGCAGTCGCCTGCGCTCGAGCTGGTGCATGGCTAGCACCGGTCGCGCGTCGGCCAACCGTCCGACGGCCAAACCGGCCAAGAAGTCGCTGCCGGCGCAGGACGTCCGCGACTTCCGCACGATGCTGACCCACGCCCTCGACCACGAGGTCGACGGCAGGGGACGCGTCCGCGAGTCGCAGTGGGGCGTCTACGCGTTCTACGACTACGACGGCGAGCCGATCTACGTCGGCCAGACCAAGGAGGGCCTCGGCGTCCGCGTCAACCGGCACCTCACCAACCAGCGCACCGACGCCGTCGCGATGCGCATCCTCGACACCTTCGAGGTGGCCGAGCTCGAGCTGTGGCCGCTGTGGAACCTCGCCGACGACCTCGGCGACCGAGTCGCTGCCCAGACCCGGCTCGACGCGACCGAGTACACCGCCTACCTGGCCGCGATCGAGGCGAGCCGCTTCGGCGCAATCCTCAACGAGAAGATCCCGCCGGTCAGCACACCCGTCGAGCTGCCCGAGTCGTACCGCTTCGGGCTGATCTCCGACGCCACACGGGTGGAGCGCGGTCACCCCGACATCCGCATCGCCCGGAGGGCCGAGACGATCTCGCGGCTCGCTGCCGTGGCCCGCGAACGTGGCGAGGTCAGCGAGGGTCTGCGGCGGGTGCTCGTCATCCAGGCCGTCCGCCTCGCGCACCTGTCGGCGGTCCGGCTGGCGCACGCCGAGGGCCGTCCACGGCCGAGCGCCGATGCGATCTCCGTCGAGGGTCTCGTCGGCTCCGTCCTGTGGGACGACGAGGACGACGGCGACGATCGCGACGACGTCGACACCCTCTTCTGAGAATTATTCTCACTGCCATTCCGGTCTGCCATCGCAGCAGATTGCGCTCCGTCGAACGGGCCACGCAGACGACCCGACCCATCCACGCCCCCCGTCCGTGGCGAAGTACAGGTGCAAGCCCCCCACCGACTTCACCAACACGACAACCCCAAGGATGTGGATCACATGAGCACCATTCGCTCGTACAAGAAGACCTTCGCCGGCATCGCACTCGTCGCCGTCGCCGCCCTGCCGCTCGCCGCCTGCTCGTCGTCCGACTCGGCCGGCGCATCGGCTTCGTCGTCCAGCTCGGACAGCAAGACGTCCATCGCCAAGCCCGTCGCTCGCATCAACGCCCTGTCGGGCGACGACACCGCGGTGGCCCTCGACTCCGGCTTCACCGACGCGCTCACCTCGCTCGGTCTGACCCCCGGCGTCGTCGGCGAGGGCAAGCTGACCGACGGCTCGCTCGTCTTCCCGATCACGGGCGGCAACGTCACGTACTTCAAGCCCGGCACGGCCAAGCCGTACGTCATCGGCCAGATCCAGCACGAGGGCTCGGGCTTCTCGCTCGAGGCCGGCGGCACCAAGGTCGAGATCACGAACCTCAACGTGGACCCGGGCATCTCCCGCGTCTACGGCGACGTGGCCGTCAACGGCAAGACCGTCGCCAGCTCGGCGTTCATCTTCCAGCTGCGTGGCGCGACCCTGAAGCCGCTGCAGGTCGAGGGTGACACCGCGATCCTCGAGGGCACCAAGGTGTTCGTGAGCCCCGTCGCCGCCAGCCTGCTGAACGACACGTTCAAGACCGACGCCGTCACCGACCAGCTCCTCGTCGGCGTCGCCAAGATCACCGTCAACACCACTCCGGCCAGCTGACGGTCCTCCAGACCTCCTTCCCGGTTGGGTGAGGAGAAACCACAGCGGACGCTCCCTCGGGGGCGTCCGCTGTGGTGTTGGCGGACGCCGGTCAGACGGCTTGGTGCAGGTCGGCGACCGAGCGCGCCTCGTCGCGCAGCGCCTGCACGACGAGGCGCACCGACGGCCGTTCGAAGCGGTCGGGCCGCAGCAGGGCGGCGATCTCGCGCTTGGCCCGGATGCCCACGAGTGGCCTCGTGACCAGGCCGTTGCCGTGCTCACGAGTCGTGAAGCGCGGCAGGATCGCGATGCCGTGACCGCCCGCCACCAACGCCTCGACGATGCCGTTGTCGGAGATGCGCTGCGCGATGCGCACGGGCTCGCCCGTCGCGGCCACGACCTGGCTCAGCACCCGGTCGAACGGGTACTCGTGCGGGACGCCGATCCACGTCTCCCCCACGACGTCGCGCGGCGACAGACTGGCCTTGCGGGCCAACGGGTGGCCCTCGGGCAGCGCCACGTCGAGCGGCTCGCTCATCAGCGGGACGACCTGCAGTCCGCGCTCGTGCCAGGACGCCGCCGTGGTCGGCGAGTCGGCGATGACGACGTCGTAGTCAGGGGTCAGGTCGGCGAAGTCGACGGTGACGCCGTCCTCGTCGGAGCAGATCAGCTCGACCTCGGGGGTGTCGGCCATCCGCGACAGCACACCGGGCAGCAGCATCTCGCCGCCCGTCGGGAAGGTCGCCACGCGCACCTGACCCGCGGGGCTCTCCATGTACTCGCGCCAACGCCCCTCGGCCCGTTCGATCGCGACCGCGATCTCGGTGGCCGTCTGGACGAGCGCGCGCCCCGCCGCCGTCAGAGCGACGCCGCGCCCCGAGGGTTCGACCAGACGGTATCCGGCCTCGCGCTCCAGCACCTTGAGCTGCTGGGAGACCGCGGACGGTGTGACCTTCATCGCGTCGGCGACGGCGCCGACGGTGCCGCGTTCGGCCAGTTCCCGCAGCAGTCCTAGGCGGTACACGTCCATGTAGTGATACTACATGTTGGGCATAGAAATGTTGGCTTGTCCTTGATGGTTGAAGGGTTCACGATGGAACCACGAGCCACCCCCGACTCGACTGACAGCCTTCAAGGAGGCCCACATGCTCATCCTCGGAATCCTCATCGGTGCGGTCGCCACCGTCGGCATCACCAAGTCGGCGCACCTCGTCGCAACCGACGGCCACGGCCGCGTCCCGACCCGCACCAACACGCACACGTTCGATCTGCGCTGACCTTCGCGCAACGCACACCCGAGACCCCCGCGGCATCGCTCCGGGGGTCTCGCCGCGTCCGGGCTCGGTAGCGTCGAGGTCATGACGACGACCGGCTTCGACCTCGACATGACCCTGATCGACTCCCGACCCGGCATCCGCGCGGTGTACGAGCAGCTGGTCGTCGAGTCCGGTGCCACGATCGACACCGAGCTCGTCGTCTCGCGGCTCGGACCTCCGGTCGAGTGGGAGCTGGCCCACTGGATGCCCGACAGCGAGGTCGGTCGCTGGGCCGATCGCTATCGCGAGCTCTACCCGACGATCGCCGTCGACCTCGTCGAGGCCCTGCCGGGTGCCCGCGCAGCAGTCGACGCCGCCCGCTCGCTCGGCCGCGTCGTCGTGGTGACCGCCAAGCACGGTCCCAACGCCGAGCTGCACCTCGACCGTCTGGGCATCGTCGTCGACGCGGTGCATGGCCGGGCCTGGCGCGAGGGCAAGGCGGACGTGCTGCTGGCGGAGGCAGCGGATGTCTACGTCGGCGATCACGTGCACGACATGGAGGCGGCCCGTCTGAGCCGCGCGACGGGCGTCGGGGTGTCCACGGGGCCGTGCAGCGCGGACGAGCTGCGTGGAGCCGGGGCCGCCCATGTCGTGTCGACGCTGGTCGACCTTCCGGCCTGGCTGGCCCAGCACCGCTGACCGCGGTGTGATTCGTCGAACATCGCAGATCAGCCGTTGGACTTGTCTTTGCCCCTCCGAGCAGCGGATACTTAAGTTACTTCCGAGTAGCAAGCTGCCGAGGGCAGCGCTTATCCCACGAAGGAATGCCGGCATGAGCCACTACAAGAGCAACCTGCGCGACGTCGAGTTCAACCTCTTCGAGCTGTTCGACCGTCAGAGCGTCCTCGGTACCGGTCCCTTCGAGGAGGTCGACGTCGACACCGCGAAGAGCATCCTGCGCGAGATCGACCGCATCTCCCGCGACGAGCTGGCCGCCTCGTTCGAGGACGCCGACCGCAACCCCCCGGTCTACGACCCGGCCGCCAAGACCGTCGTCATGAACGACGCCTTCCGCGCCTCCTACGACGCCTGGATGGGTGCCGAGTGGTGGCGCCTGGCCATCCCCGAGGAGCTCGGCGGCCAGGTCGCCCCTGCGTCCCTCGTGTGGAGCAGCGCCGAGTTCGTCCTCGGCTCCAACCCCGCCATCTGGATGTACGCCTGCGGCCCCGCCTTCGCGCGCATCGTCTTCGAGAACGGCATCGACCGCGACAAGAAGATCGCGCAGTTCATGGTCGACAAGCAGTGGGGCGCGACGATGGTGCTCACCGAGCCCGACGCCGGGTCTGACGTGGGTGCCGGACGCACCAAGGCGTTCCCCAACGAGGACGGCTCCTGGAACATCGAGGGCGTCAAGCGCTTCATCACCTCGGCCGAGCACGACCTGTCCGAGAACATCATGCACCTGGTGCTGGCCCGCCCCCAGGGCGTCGAGGGCGTCGGCGGGCCCGGCACCAAGGGACTCAGCCTGTTCCTCGTCCCGAAGTTCCACTTCGACCACGAGACCGGTGAGCTCACCGGCGAGCGCAACGGTGCCTACGTCACGAACGTCGAGAAGAAGATGGGCCTCAAGGTCTCCACGACCTGCGAGGTCACCTTCGGCGACGGCGAGCCCGCCCAGGGCTGGCTGCTCGGCGAGGTGCACGACGGCATCAACCAGATGTTCCGGGTCATCGAGAACGCCCGCATGTTCGTCGGCGCCAAGGCCATCGCGACGCTGTCGACCGGCTACCTGAACGCCCTCGACTACGCCAAGGAGCGCGTGCAGGGTGCCGACCTGACCCAGGCGTCCGACAAGACCGCGCCCCGCGTCACGATCACCCACCACCCCGACGTGCGGCGCTCGCTCATGACCCAGAAGGCCTTCGCCGAGGGCCTGCGCTCGCTCATGATCTACTGCTCCACCTGGCAGGACGACGTCATGATCAAGACCGCCGCCGGCGAGGACGCCTCGCTGTCGGAGGCCGTCAACGACCTCCTGCTGCCGCTGGTCAAGGGCTTCGGCTCGGAGCGCTCGTGGGTGCTGCTGGGCACCGAGTCGCTGCAGACGTTCGGCGGCTCGGGGTTCCTGCAGGACTACCCCATCGAGCAGTACGTCCGCGACGCCAAGATCGACACCCTCTACGAGGGCACCACGGCGATCCAGGGCCAGGACCTTTCTTCCGCAAGATCGTCAAGAACAAGGGTGCCGCGCTGGGCTACCTCGCCGGCGAGATCGAGGGCTTCGTCAAGAGCGAGGCCGGCAACGGTCGTCTCAAGGTCGAGCGCGAGCTGCTCGCCAAGGGACTCGAGGATGCCCAGGCGATCATCGGCGCGACGTTCACCGATCTCATGTCGGCCAACCCGGCCGATGAGAAGGGCGACATCAAGAACATCTACAAGGTCGGTCTGAACACGACCCGTCTCGTCTACGTCCTGGGTGATCTCACGATCGCGTGGCTGCTGCTGCGCGGTGCCGAGGTCGCGCTCCAGAAGCTCGGCACCGACGTGTCGGCGGCCGACAAGGCGTTCTACGAGGGCAAGGTCGCCGCGGCCTCGTTCTTCGCCCGCAACATCCTGCCGCTGATGGCCGGTGAGCGTGCCATCGCCGAGAACATCGACGCCTCGATCATGGAGCTCGACGAAGCCGCCTTCTGAGCCAGTCCTCGAGCGGGTCGACGACCGACGATGAGGGTTTCGGGCAGCGCGAACTGCCCGAAACCCTCATCGTTCGTCCGGCCGCCGGCCCAGGACGAGGGTTCGCGGTAGCCGGGACGACCTGAAACCCTCATCGTCCGTCCGGGCACCGGGCACCGGGCACCGGGCACGGGTCAGAGGTCGGTGACCGTGGCGTGGTCGCCGCCGTCGTACGGCTGACCCGTCACCTTCGACTTGACCAGGCTGATGATGCTCGACACGCGGCCACCGGGGTTGTCCCAGTACTCGGCCGTCTCGGCATCGACGTGGATCAGGATCGCGTTGGGGTCCTCGGGTCCCTCGGGGATCCAGGCCTCGGCGAAGGTGCTCCAGTACTCCTTGAGCTTCTCGAGGTCGTCGACGACCTCCGCACGTCCCGAGATCGAGACCCACGAGCTCTGGCTCGTGACGGTCACGTTGACCGTCGGGTTGGCGCGGATGTGCTCGACCTTGCGGGAGTCGCGCGTCGCGATGAACCAGAGGTCGACGTCGAGGTCGACGTCCTGGCGCGACATCGGACGGCTGACCAGCTGGCCGTCGGCGTCGGTGGTCGTCAGCATGACGAAGCGGGAGTCCTTCGTCAGCTCGACGAGCTTGGCGGTGTCTGTGTCGTGGTCATGGGTGGATTCAGTCATGACGGCTGCGTACCCGGCTGCCGCCTGCTCATCCGCGTCAGTCAGCCCTGATCGGGTACGCGCGCCGCATGACGCAGACACCCGAAGACGCGAGCACCTCCGACGGCCCCCAGATCGACGCCGAGCCGAAGCCCGACCCGGCGACCGACGCCCAGCAGGGCGTCAACGACCCGAACCCCGAGGACACCGGGTCGGACGAGCCGCTGACCTCGATGTGAGCGAACGACAGAGCCCCCGCAGCCAGCGTGGCTGCGAGGGCTCGGTCGTGGGTGCGTCAGTTGAAGAGCGCGCCCGTGAGCGTGTAGAAGCCGAACTCGCTGAAGCCGTAGAAGATGACGTACATCGCCAGCGCGCCACCGGCGAGGGCGACGTCCTTGTTGAAGGAGATCATCTCCATCTGCTTGGCCTGGGCGTCGGTCTCCTTCCAGAACGCGTGCATCGTGACCGCCATGATCAGCAGCAGGATCGCGATGCCCAGCGAGCCCGCGTCGCCGAAGATGCCGAACAGGATCGAGATGCCGCCGACCAGCAGCGCGACGCCGCTGACCTGGGCGAGGACCTTGCCGTTGGGCAGGCCCTTGGACGAGGCGTAGCCGCCCATCGCGTCGGCCTGCGTGAGGTGCCCGTAGGCCGACCCGAGCAGGAGGAAGACGAACAGGATGCGGCTGATGAGGAAGATGGCTTCCATGAAGGGCTCCAGATGCTGAGTAGATGCTGAGTGATTGAGACTTAAACCACGATCGTGGCGTCTTCTCCCCGGCCAGTCAAACTGCCGCGCCACACGGGCCGTGTGCGAAAGTTGCTGCGTGAGACTCACCAACCCGCTCTGGTATCTCGCGGCGCTCTTCCTCGCCCTCGGCAGCGCCATGGCCGGAACGGCCGTCGCCGCCAGCGCCTTCGGTCCCGTGCGCGACGCGACGGTCACACCCATCACCGAGCGCATCGACGCGAGCGGTGCGACCCTCGCTGTCTACACCGACCTCGTGCAGCCCGAGCGGGTCATCAGCTGCCGCGGACGCTACGGCGAGGCCGACAAGGGCCGCATCGTGATCCCCGACAAGGGCATCGACGTGACCGCGGCGGGCGACGGCACGACATGGCACCTGATCGGTCTGCTCGAACAGGGACGTGAGGGGCTGCGCGTCGTGTGCACGCCCGACGACGACCGCGTCGACAACGCGATCTACGGCTACGCGACCGTCACGGGCTACACCTCGGCGGTCAACAACGGCAAGGGCGTCGCGAGCATCGGGGTCGGCATCGCGGCCGCGCTGGCCGGGTGGATCTACTGGTGCCGCCGCAAGCAGCGACGCGAGAAGAAGCTCGGGCTGCTCGACGCCTGAGCTACTGGTCCTCGCTGGGCACCGTCACGGCGCGGAAGGCGTCGGCGCGCTTGAGCAGCCGCAGCCAGCCGTCCTTGAGGTCACCCCACTCCTCCCAGCAGAACTCCGCCCGCCGCTTCGTGAGCCCGTCCTTGGCCACGAGATAGGCGGAGTCGCGCTTCTCGGTGCCGTAGACCCAGCACTGGTAGTTGACCGCTCGCTGGGCGTCGGACGCGTGCTCGTCGGTCGGATCCTCCTCGTACGCGGCGGCGCTGAGCTCGTACGCATAGGCAGCGGCCTCGAGGTCGTCGAGGCCTTGGTCGCCGGCTCGTACCGACACGAAGGCCGAGAACTGGTCGGCGACGTCCTCCTCGCGTCCCGTGAACTCCATCGCGTAGACGTCGAGCAGCGCGTGTCCGGCCTCGTGGTTGACGGTGTCGACGAGAACGCCACGCTCGGTCCACTCGAGGTCCTCGGCGTCCGCATCAGCCAGGAGCTCGCGGGTCTGCAGGACGTCCTCGAGACAGATCTGGATCTCCCGCTTCGACGGGTCGTACAGCGCCCCGTCGTCGCACGACCGCACCACGACGCCGACATCGCCCGGCAGCAGCACGAAGTCGTTGAGCGCCTCGACCGTGCTCTCGACCACGCCGTCGTCCTTCAGCTCCGCCGCGACCGCGCGCAGCTCCCGATCATCGGGCTTCTCGTAGTCGACGACGAACGCACCATCGCCCGGGGCGGGGACCCGGTCGGGCGGTCCACCCGGTACGCAGCCGCCGATCAGGAGACCGGTGATGGCCACGATGGTTGCTCGACGGGCCCCAGGCATGGCGAGGACGATACGGCAGAACCGGCCGGATGGAGCCAGTGCCAGTACCGTGAGGCGCATGACCTGGACCACCGACGACATCCCCGACCTCACCGGCCGCCGCGCCGTCATCACCGGAGTGACCGGGGGCCTGGGCCTGCACACCGCGATCGGCCTCGCCCGCAAGGGTGCCGACCTCGTCGTCACCGCCCGTGACAGCGCCAAGGCCGATGTGGCGCTGGCCCGCATCGCCAAGGACGCACCGGGGGCATCGGTCGACGTCGTCTCGCTCGACCTCGCCGATCTCGCCGACTCACGGCGGGCCGCTGCGGACGTCGTGAAGGCCTACGACCGCGTCGACATCCTGATCAACAACGCCGGCATCATGATCCCGCCGAAGAGCGAGACCAAGGACGGCTTCGAGCTGCAGATCGGCACCAACCACCTCGGGCACTTCGCGTGGACGGCCGGGCTGTGGCCGCTGCTGTCCGCGAGCGGGGCGCGGGTCGTGGCGGTGTCGTCGATGGCGCACACCGCGGTCGGCAGCATCGACCTCGACTCGCTGACGCCGCAGGGCTCCTCGCGCCCCTACAAGCGCTGGCAGTCGTACGGCGAGTCGAAGCTCGCCAACCTGATGTTCGCGCTCGAGCTCGATCGGCGCGCGAAGGCGTCCGGCAGCCCCGTCGTCAGCGTCGCCGCCCATCCCGGCTACGCCTCGACCAACCTGACCAAGACCGGCATGAACGTGCGCGGCGTGTCGCTGCCCGGCGTCGGCATCCACCAGATCAGCAAGATCATCGGCCAGCCCGCCTCGCACGGAGCCTGGCCGCTGCTCATGGCAGCCACCGACCCGTCGCTGACCGGCGGCGAGTACGTCGGGCCCGGAGCGCTCGGCGGCTGGCGCGGACGTCCGAAGCTCGTCGGGATGACCAAGACCGCTCGCGACATCGGCCTCGCCGCCGACCTGTGGAAGGCGTCGGAGTCAGCCGCAGGCGTGACCTTCACGGTCTGACCAGCGCAGCCGGCCGAGATGTCGGCACTTGTCGACCTGCCGGACCACAAGAAGGCACCAGAAGTGCCGACATCTCGGGCTAGAGGCGCACGCGGCCGTAGGCCTCCGGCTCCTCGGCCATGATCTTGCGGCGGGTGCGCAGGCGGTAGCGCCAGATCTGGGCGACGCCGAGCGCCCACAGGACGTACTGGAACGACATCGCCCAGCGGAACGCGGACGGCGTGTAGTCGTTGCCGCCGGGCGTGCGCCAGTCGAGGATCAGCCCGATCGCGACGACGAGCAGGAGGCTCGCGATGAAGCCGCCCTGGTTGATGATGCCCGTGGCGCTGGCCATCCGGTCGGAGGGGTTGGAGGTGCGTCCGAGGTCGAAGCCGATCATCGAGGCCGGCCCGCCGACACCCGCGACGACCACCAGCAGGGCCAGCAGCCACAGGGGCGCCTCGCCCGGCCAGGCGAGAACGGCGGTCCACACCGTCACGATCGAGCCCACGATCGACAGGACGATCGTGGAGCGGTGCCAGGGATGGCGTCCGATGACGAGACCCAGCACCGGCCCGGCCACGACCATGACCCCCACCATCAGCGTCAGGAGCAGGCCGGCCGTGTGGTCGGAGAGGCCCTCGGCCTGGACGAAGAACGGGTAGCCCCACAGCAGGGCCAGCGTGGTCGCGCTGAACTGCGTCGAGAAGTGCGTCCAGAACCCGAGGCGGGTGCCGGGCTGCTCCCACGACGCGGCGAGGCTCGCGCGGATGCGGGTGACCGACATCGCCGGCCCGCGTGCGGAGCGCACCCCCGGCACGTCGCGCACGACGACGACCAGCACGCGGCTCAGGACGATGCCGAAGGAGGCCGCGATGAGGTACGACTTGGTCCAGCCCAGCTCGCGCAGCGCGATCGTCATGGGCACGGCCGCGAGGGCACCGCCGAGCTGGCCGAACATCCCCGTCAGCTGCGTGATGAGCGGGATGCGGCGCGGCGAGAACCAGCTGTTGACCAGGCGCAGCACGCAGATGAACGTCATCGCGTCGCCCATGCCGACGAAGAGCCGCGCGACCAGCGCCAGGGCATAGGTGTCGGCGAAGGCGAAGGCGGTCTGCGCGAGCGTCAGCGTCACAGCGCCCGTCAACAGCACGCGACGCGGACCGAACCGGTCGATCAGCAGCCCGACCGGGATCTGCATCGCGGCGTAGACCAGCAGCTGCAGCATCGTGAACGTCGCGAGCTGGGCGGCCGAGATGTCGAACCTCTCCGCCGCGACGAGGCCGGCCACGGCCAGCGACGAGCGGTGGAAAACCGCCAGCACGTAGACCAGGACCGCCACGACCCACACCGCGTACGCCCCACGGTGACGGACGTCGACAGGTTGGCTCACCGATCGAGCGTAGCCCCGCCTGGCAGGCATCACGATGCGGCGTGTGCCACCGTGGACGTCATGTCGTCCTCGTCACTGACCCTCGTCGACTGGCGTCGCCGGATCGGCGAGATGTACGCCCGCGTGCGCGACGATCCCGACCACGAGTCAGCCTGGGCACACTGGCGCGAGACCCGCGACGAGCTCTTCCGCAGCCACCCGCAGACGCCGCTGACCGACGACGACGCGCTCCGCCGGACGGGGCTGCCCTACTGGGCCTACGACCCCTCGCTGCGGTTCGAGGCCGCGCTCGTCGCCACCGCGACGACACAGGAGCCTCGTCTGGTCGAGGCCGGCGGCGACGGGACGATCGAGATGCACCTGCTGGGCCACGTCGAGATACCCGTGGGCGGGACGCTCGACGTGTGGTGGCTCCACCAGTACGGCGGCGGCATCTTCGTCCCACTGCGCGACGGCACCTCCGGCCACGGCTCGTACGGCGGCGGCCGCTACCTGCTCGACACCGCCAAGGGGTCGTGGCTGGGCGGCACGGCGACGTCGCTGACGCTCGACCTCAACTTCGCCTACCACCCGTCGTGCCGCTACAACCCCCGCTGGCAGTGCCCCCTCGCCCCGCCCGGCAACACCGTCGCCGCGCGGATCGAGGCCGGCGAGCAGCTCTGACCCCGCCCCGGTGGGCCTGACGTTCCTGCAGACACGCCGGGGCGTGTCTCGTCAGAACGTCAGGGCCATGGCGGGGTCGCGCAGGACCGCCGCGACATCGGCCAGGAACCGCGAGCCCTGCTCGCCGTCGACGACCCGGTGGTCGAAGCTCAGCGCGAGTGTCGTGACCCAGCGCGGCACGACCTGGTCGTGCTCGTCGACCCACGGCCGCCGCTCGATCGACCCGAGCGCCAGGATGCCCGACTCGCCGGGGTTGAGGATCGGCGTGCCGGCGTCGATGCCGAACACGCCGATGTTGGTCAGGGTGAACGTGCCACCGGTCATCTGCGCCGGCTGGGTACGGCCCTCACGTGCCGTGACGGTCAGCTCGCCGATCGCGCGGGCCAGCTCGACCAGCGAGAGCTGCTCGGCCGCGACGATGTTGGGCACGACCAGTCCGCGCTGCGTGGCGGCGGCGATGCCGAGGTTGACCGACCGCGGGACGACGATCTCCTGCGCGTCCTCCTCCCACCGGGCGTTGAGCTCGGGCGTGCGCCGCATCGCGAGGCAGACCGCCTTGGCAGCGATCAGCGTCGGCGACACCTTGACGTCGGCGAAGGCGCGATCGCCCTTCAGCGACGCGACGAGCTCGACCGTGCGGGAGACGTCGAGCGTGACCCACTCCGTGACGTGGGGGGCCGTGAACGCCGACCTGACCATCGCGTCTGCCGTCCACCGGCGCACTCCCTTGATGGGGATGCGCGTCTCATCGGGCTCGGACGTCATCGCGGACGTGTGCGCGTCGGCGCGTTCGTGATGACGTCCGGCGGCGTGCGCCTCGACGTCGGCGCGCGTCACGACCTCGCCGGTCGCGATGACCTCGGACAGGTCGACGCCGAGCGTCTTGGCGAGCATGCGCACGGGCGGCTTGGCCAGCACCCGCGTCGAGGGAGCCGCCTCCACCGGAACCGGCTGGGTGGGGGCAGTGACAGGAGCCGCGGCGGTGGGCGCAGCAGCCGACGGGGCCGACGGGGCCGCGACGCGACGCCGACGCACGAGCTGCTCTGCGCCGGGGCCGTACCCGACCAGCATCGCCTGCCGCTCGGGTGCCGGCTGCCGGGCGTCCTGCCCGCCACCGGCAGACTCGTTCGGCGAGCTGTCGACCGGCGCGCCGTCGCCGATCGCGATGATCGGTCGGCCCACCTCGACGGTGTCGCCCTCGGCGACGTGCAACGCCTGCACCGTGCCGGCGTAGGGGCTCGGCAGCTCGACGAGCGACTTGGCCGTCTCGATCTCGACGATGACGTCGTTGACCCGGACGGTGTCGCCGACCGCGACCCGCCAGGAGATGATCTCGGCCTCGGTCAGGCCTTCGCCGACGTCCGGCAGCGTGAAGATGTTCATGGGATCCGCCTCTCAGAACGCACGGGCACGGTCGACGGCATCGAGGATGCGGTCGAGACCCGGCAGGAAGTCGTGCTCGGCGCGGCTCGGCGGATACGGCATGTCGTAGCCCGTGACCCGCAGCACCGGTGACTCCAGGGAGTAGAAGCACTCCTCGGAGATGCGGGACGCGACCTCGGCACCGAGACCCAGCGTGCGGGCCGCCTCGTGCACGACGATCGCGTGACCCGTGCGACGCACCGACTCGACGACCGGCGCGAGGTCAAGTGGCGAGAGCGTCCGCAGGTCGATGACCTCGAGGTCGAGCCCATCAGCCTCTGCGGCGCGAGCCGAGTCGAGGCACGTCTTGACCATGGGCCCGTACGTGATGAGCGTGGCGTCGCGACCGGGTCGCACGATGCGGGACGACCACAGCGGAAGCGGTTCGGCGCCGAGGTCGACCTCGCCGGACTCCCAGTAGCGTCGCTTGGGCTCCATGAACACGACGGGGTCGTCGGAGGCGATGGCCTGCTGGATCATCCAGTGCGCGTCGTGCGGATCGGCGCACGACACGACCTTGAGGCCGGCCGTCAGCGCGAACTGCGCCTCCGGACTCTCCGAGTGGTGCTCGACGGCACCGATGCCTCCGCCGTACGGGATGCGGATGACGATCGGCATGCGCACCCGACCGCGGCTGCGGAAGTGCAGCTTGGCGACCTGGCTCACGATCTGGTCGTAGGCGGGGTAGACGAAGCCGTCGAACTGGATCTCGACGACCGGACGGAACCCCCGGAACGTCAGGCCCACCGCGGTGCCGACGATCGCCGACTCCGCGAGCGGCGTGTCCATGACCCGTCCGTCGCCGAAGTCCTTCTGCAGGCCCTCCGTCACGCGGAAGACACCCCCGAGACGGCCGATGTCCTCGCCCATCACGAGCACCTGGGGATCGGCCTCCATCGCGCGGCGCAGACCCGAGTTGAGCGCCTTGACCATGCTCATGCGGGTCATGAGGCCACCTCCTCGAACGCGGCCTGCCAGGCGACGTGCTCGGCCTTCTGCTGCTGGTTCTCGACCGTGCTCTCGACGAAGACGTGGTCGAACAGCTCGGCGAGATCGGGCTCGGTGATCTGCTGGCACGCGGCCCGCAGCCGGACGCCCAGCGCCTCGGCATCCGCGTCGAGCTCGGCGAAGAACTCCTCGGACGTCCCCTCGGCGACGAGCAGGAGCCGCACCCGCTCGAGCGGGTCCTTGGCCTTCCACCCCTCGACCTCGGACGCGTCGCGGTAGCGGCCCGGGTCGTCGGACGTCGTGTGCGCGCCCATCCGGTAGGTGACCGCCTCGATCAGGGTCGGGCCCTCACCGTCGCGGGCACGCTGCAGCGCCTGACGGGTGACGGCCAGGCAGGCCAGGACGTCGTTACCGTCGACGCGCACGCCCGGCAGTCCGAAGCCGTCGGCGCGCTGGACGATCGGCACGCGGGTCTGGCTGTCGACGGGCACCGAGATGGCGTACTGGTTGTTCTCGCAGAAGAAGACCACGGGCGACTGGTGCACGGCCGCCCAGTCGAGCGCCTCGCTGACGTCGCCCTGGCTCGTGGCGCCGTCGCCGAAGTAGGCGATGACGGCGCTGTCACGCTCCGCGTCGCCGGTGCCGACGAGACCCTCGAGCGCGAGGCCCATCGCATAGCCCGTCGCGTGCAGCGTCTGCGCGCCGATGATGATGTTGGGCAGGGCGATGCCGTGCTCGGCGGGGTCCCAGCCACCCAGGTGCGAGCCGCGGAAGATGCCGAGCAGGTGGGTGGGGTCGACGCCCCGGCACCAGGCGACACCGTGGTCGCGGTACGTCGGGAACGCGAAGTCGTGGGGCCGCAGCGCCCGCGCCGAGCCGACCTGCGCGGCCTCCTGGCCGAGGGCCGGCGGCCACAGGCCGAGCTCACCGTGGCGCTGCAGGGCGTACGCCTCGGTGTCGACCCGGCGGGTCATGACGAGGTCGCGGTACAGCGCCTCGATCTCGGCGCGGTCGCCGTCGAAGGCGTGGCGCGGATCGGTCACGCGCTCACCGCTCGGCGAGAGCAGCTGGACCATCGGCGGCGAGGTCGTCAGCGGGGAGGTCGGTGGGGTGGGGTCGTTCGACGGATCCATGGGGTCTCCTCCATCAACCGGACGACGGGGTCTCCGTGCCGGTGTCGAAGCTGCGAGCCACCGACGTCACAGGGTGGCGGACGGACGGAGACTCGCACGGGCGTGACTGGCGTCACACCTGAAGACACGGTAACCCACCCCGACCCGTCCGCGAAATGTGGCGCTCAGGGCCTCTCACGCCCCCGATGATGCCCTGAGCGTCACACGTCGCGGAGTCGGCGGAAGGCCGCAGCCGCCGCCAGCAGCTCGGCGTTGACAGCCGGCGCGCCGATGCTCACCCGCACGCCCTCGCCCGCGAACGGCCGCACCGAGACGGGGTCGCAGGACGCCGCGAAGTCGAGCGCGTCGTCACCCAGCGGGAGCCACACGAAGTTGGCCTCCGTGTCGGGCACGTCCCAGCCCTGCTCCCGCAGCGCGGCCAGCATCGCGACGCGCTCCTGCACGATCGCCTCGACCCGCTCGTCGAGCAGGTCCTGCGACTCCAGCGAGGCGACCGCCGCAGCCTGCGACAGGTCGGTGACGGCGAACGGCGGGGTCGCCTTGCGGATCGCGATCGCGACCTCCGGACGCGCGACGGCGTAGCCGACCCGTAGCCCCGCGAGACCGTACGCCTTGGAGAACGTGCGCAGGACGACGACGTTGGGGTGCTCGGCGAGCGCCGCGAGACCGCTGGCCGCCTGCGGGTCGCGGACGAACTCGACGTACGCCTCGTCGACGACGACCAGCACGTGGCTCGGCACCTTGGTCAGGAACGCCGACAGCGCCTCGGCCGACACGACCGGGCCGGTGGGGTTGTTGGGCGTGCAGACGAGGACGACCTTGGTGCGGTCAGTGACGGCGGCAGCCATGGCGTCGAGGTCGTGCGTCGCATCCGGCCGCAGCGGGACGCGCACCGTCGTTGCGCCCGTCAGGTCGGCGGCGATCGGATAGGCCTCGAACGACCGCCACGCGTAGACGATCTCGTCGCCCTGCTCGAGGTGCGCCGTCAGCAGTGCGAACAGCACCGCGACCGATCCGGTCCCGGCCGCGAAGTGGTCGGCGGGCAGGCCGAACCTGGCAGACAGCGCCGCGTACAGCTCGGTCATGCCCGCATCGGGGTAGCGGTTCATGCGCCCCAGCTCGGCGGCGGCACGCTCGATGACGCCGGGCAGCGGGGCGTACGGATTCTCGTTGCTGGACAGCTTGTGGTCGTCGCTCGACGCGGCCCTGCCGGCGCGGTACACCGGGATGCCGTCGAGTGCCTGCCGCGCCCGGGGAGTCGTCATGCGCCGAGACTAGCCCCGGGACGACCGCCTGCGAGAATCACCGAGTGCCCCGTCCGAACCCGCGCCTGGGATATGCGCTGATCATCACCGCCGCCGTGCTGTTCGGCGTCAACGGCGGCGTCTCGCGGGTCGCGATGGGAGCGGGACTGAGCCCGGAGTCGTTCACGACCCTGCGCATCACCGGCGGGACGCTGGTGTTCGTGGGCTACGCAGCCTGCTTCCGCCGCAGCGCCCTGGTGCGTCCCCAGGGGACGGCGCTCCTGCTCGCGGTCGCGCTGGGACTGGTCGGCGTCCTCGGGCTGCAGCTGACCTACAACGTCGCGATCAACCGGCTGCCGCTCGGCATCTCCCTGCTGATCGAGTACCTGGCGCCCGTGCTGGTCGTGCTGTGGGTCCGCTTCGTGCGGCGCGAGGAGGTGCGGCCCCGGATGTGGGCCGCCGTCGCCCTGTCCGTCGTGGGCCTCGGCGTCGTGAGCCGGGTCTGGAACGGGCTGGCGTTCGACGGTCTCGGCATCGTGATGGCCCTGCTGGCCGCCGTCTGCTTCGCCACCTACTTCCTGCTGGGCGAGCACAACATGGGAGCCGACGACCCGTTGCGGGTCATCCTGTGGGCGTTCGTCGCGGCGACCGTCGCGATGAACCTGGTGCAGCCCGTCTGGACGACGCCCGACCTGCCGGCCACGACCGGCGGGCTCGGCCGCCTCGACGGCATCTCGGTGAACCCCTGGCTCGTGATCGCCGACGTCGTGGTGCTCGGCACCGTCGTGCCGTTCTTCCTCGCCATGCTGGCGCTGCGCCACCTGCCGGCCACGATCGTCACGGTCGTGGCGATGCTCGAGCCGGTCATCGCGGTCGTGCTGGGCTGGGCCTGGTTCCGGGAGTCCCTGACCCCCGTGCAGGTCGGCGGGGCCGTCGCGGTGCTGGTCGGCATCGTGCTCGCGCAGACGTCCCGCCGCGTCGAGCTGACGATCCCCGCCCCCTAAGAGGGGTCCGCGCCGCGTGGCTCCGGGTGCGACAATCGTCCGATGGAGCGTTTTCTCTCGACCTGGCTCGTCAGCGCCGTGGCCCTGTCGGTCGCCGCCTGGCTGCTCGGCACCCACATGAACATCGGCGACTCCGGCGACTCGACCACCGACAGCGTCGTCGCGGTGCTCGTCGTCGCGCTGGTGTTCACGTTCGTCAACAGCCTCATCGGGCCCATCATCAAGGTGCTGTCGCTGCCGTTCATCGTGCTCACCCTGGGCCTGGCCCTGCTGGTCATCAATGCGTTGCTGCTCCTGCTCACCGAGCGCATCACCGACGCCTTCGACATCGGCTTCACGATCGAGGGCTTCTGGTGGGCCGTCGTGGCCTCCGTCGTCATCTCGGTCAGCCAGGGCGTCGTCAACGCCTTCGTGGGGTCGCACGACTGACCATGGCCTACAGCATCGCGCTCGTCTGCCTCGGCAACATCTGCCGCTCGCCCATCGCCCACGTCGTGCTCGAGGACCGGTTGGCCCGCGCCGGCCTCGACGACCGCGTGGCCGTCGCCTCGTCGGGCACGGGCGGCTGGCACGAGTCCGAGCCCATGGACCGTCGAGCCGCCGCGGTGCTCCGCGACGCCGGCTACGACCCGTCCCGTCACCGCGCCCGCACGTTCTCGACCGACTGGTACGCCGAGCACGACCTGCTGCTCGCGATGGATCACAGCAATCTCGCCGACATGGTCGACCAGGCACCGACGGTCGCCGAGCAGGCCCGGGCACGCCTGTTCCGCGAGTTCGACCCCCTTGCCGCCGAGGGCGACGACGAGGTGCCCGACCCCTGGTACGGCGGCACCGACGGCTTCCGCGACGTCCTGGCGATGATCGAGCGCACCACCGACGAGCTGGTCGCCCGGCTGCCCGAGCTCATGCGAGCGTGAGTCCCGCCCCCGCGCAGGCGGTAACGTCGGGGGCATGGCACGCATGGCAGGGACCGCCGCCCGGGCGGAGACGCTTCTCGGCATCGGCGTCGTGTCGACGACCCCCGTGGCCGGCGGAGACATCTGCACCGCGACGCGGCTGCGCCTGACCGACGGACGCGGCGCGATCATCAAGACCCGGCCACAGGCACCCGCGGGCTTCTTCGAGCGCGAGGCCGAGGGCCTGAGGTGGCTCGCCGAGGCCGACGGCGCGCGCGTCCCGCAGGTGCTGGCCGTCGCCGACGACTGCCTCGTGCTCGACTGGATCGAGCCCAGCAAGCCGACGCCCGACCTCGCCGAGCGGTTCGGACGCAGCCTGGCCGCGACGCACCGTGCGGGGGCGGAGAGCTTCGGAGCTGCACGCGACGGCTACGTCGGCCTGGCCCCGCTGCCCAACCGCACCCTGCCGACGTGGCCGGAGTTCTTCGCGTCCCGCCGCGTCATGCCCTACGTCCGGGCGGCCGTCGATCGCGGCTCGCTGACCACCGACGAGGCGGCCACGATCGAGGCCGCGATGCGCCGTATCCACGACCTCGCCGGACCCGAGGAGCCGCCCGCGCGCATCCACGGCGACCTGTGGTCGGGCAACATCGTCTGGGGTGCCGACGGCGAGGTCTGGATGGTCGACCCCGCCGCGCACGGTGGCCACCGCGAGACCGACCTCGCGATGCTGTCGCTGTTCGGGGCACCCCACCTGCAGCGCATCCTCGACGCATACGCCGAGGCGGCCCCTCTCGCCGACGGCTGGCACGACCGCCTGCAGCTGCACCAGCTGCACCCGCTGCTCGTGCACTCCGTGCTGTTCGGCGGCACCTACGGGGCCCGAGCGGCCGCCGCGGCCAAGGACCTGCTCGCAGGTCGCTCCGCTTGATTCGGCCATCTTTCAGCGCGATCTCAGACATGCCGGGCACACTGTCACCCATGCGCATCCTTGTCGTCGACGATGACCGTGCTGTGCGCGACTCCCTGCGCCGGTCACTGGAGTTCAACGGCTACACCGTCGAGCTCGCCTCCGACGGGGCCGAGGCGCTCGCCCGCGTCCCCCAGATCAACCCCGACGCGATCATCATGGACGTCATGATGCCCCGACTCGACGGGCTCGAGGCGACCCGTGCGCTGCGTGGTGCCGGCAACGACGTGCCGATTCTCGTGTTGACCGCCCGCGATGCCGTCTCCGACCGGGTCGACGGTCTCGACGCCGGTGCTGACGACTACCTCACCAAGCCTTTCGCCCTCGAGGAGCTGCTGGCCCGGGTGCGCTCGCTGCTGCGCAGGTCGAGCCGGGCTGCGGCGGTCGAGCCCGACGAGAAGCCCCTCACGTTCGCCGACCTGTCGCTCGACCCCGTCACGCGCGACGTCACCCGCGGCAACCGGCCGCTGTCGCTGACCCGCACCGAGTTCGCGCTGCTCGAGCTGTTCATGCAGCGCCCCAAGCGCGTCCTCGAGCGGTCGTTCATCCTCGAGGAGGTCTGGGGCTTCGACTTCCCGACCACGGCAAACTCCCTGGAGGTCTACGTCGGCTACGTGCGGCGCAAGCTCGAGGCCGAGGGCGAGTCACGCCTGCTGCACACCGTGCGCGGCGTGGGATACGTCCTGCGCGAGACTCCTCCGTGATCGACGCGGCACACCGCGCGCTGCAGAAGATCTCGGGACGGATGTCGCTGGCGCTGCGCGTCGCGGTGCTGACGACGACCGCGGTCGCCCTGACGCTCGGCGTCGTCAGCGCGGTCGTGTTCGTGACGGTGCGTGCGGAGTTCGAGAGCTCGCTGGACGAGAGCATGTTCCAGCGCGCCAACGATGCCGCGAAGGCCGGCTACAAGCAGTCGGACGACCAGGAGAAGACGGCGGACACGCTGGCCGGCATCAAGGTGCTGTTCGTGCAGGGCGGCGCGGTCATGACCCGCCAGCAGGACAAGGAGTTCCCGTACGGCCAGCTCGAGTACGACGTGTCGATCGGTGCGGCCGAGCGCTCCGCGCGGACGCTGACCTACGACGGCATGCCCTACCGCGTCGTCGCCGTGCAGGCGGGCCCCGGCACCGCATTGGTGCTCGCGCAGCCCATGGACTCGATCCGTGACGCCCTCGAGCGGCTCAAGATCATCCTGCTGCTCGCCAGCACGGCGGGTGTCGCCCTCGCCGGCATCGCGGGGTGGGGCGTCGCGACCAACGGCCTGCGTCCCGTCCGGCGGTTGACGGCGGCCACCGAGCGGGTCGCCCGCACGTCGGAGCTGACGCCCATCGAGGTCACCGGCCGCGACGAGCTCGCCCGTCTGACGACGTCGTTCAACTCGATGCTCATCGCGCTCGACGCCTCGCAGCAGCGTCAGCGGCAGCTCGTCGCCGACGCCGGCCACGAGCTGCGCACGCCGCTCACGAGCCTGCGCACCAACATCGAGCTCATCGGGCAGGCTGCCGACAACGCCGAGCGAAGCCTCTCCGACGAGCAGCGACGCGAGATCATGGGCGACGTCCGCGCCCAGCTGGAGGAGCTCACGACCCTCGTCGGCGACCTCGTCGAGCTGGCTCGCGACGAGCCGATGTCGCGCGACCCCGCACCGCTCGACTTCGCCGACGTCGTCAACCAGGCCGTCTACCGCGTGCGGCTGCGCGCCCAGGACGTGCGCATCGACGTCGACCTCTCTTCGTGGATGGTCATCGGCGAGCCGCAGCTGCTGGAGCGGGCCGTCACCAACCTGCTCGACAACGCGGCCAAGTGGAGCCCGCCCGACGGGGAGATCAGGGTGCGCCTCGAGGGCGGTGCCCTGACTGTCGCGGACGACGGAGCGGGCATCGCCGAGCAGGACCTCCCGCACATCTTCGACCGCTTCTACCGGTCGAGCGAGGCCCGCACGCTGCCCGGATCGGGCCTCGGCCTGTCGATCGTGAAGCGCGCCGCGGAGCGCCACGGGGGCACCGTCGACGTGGCCTCGACGCCAGGGAGCGGCACGACGTTCACGCTGGTGCTCCCGGAGGCGTCCCCCTCCGAGCTCTCCTGAGCCGTCCGGCACCTGATTCACGCCGTCGTCGCAGGCCGCGGCTTCTTCGATCGCTCACACGTCGTTCTCATATCCATCTCAGCCATGAGCGAGAATGTATGACCATGACCGATTCGCACGATCCCTTCGCCGCCAATCCGTACACGCCTCCCACGGATCGTGACGGCGCAGACGCCTCCCCCACGGCCGCCACGCCGCCTGCCGACGCGCCTCAGGCGCCCGCCGCCCCGGCTCCGGCCGCCCCGGCACCCGCAGGCCACGCCGAGCCCACCGTCGAGGTCCCGGCCCAGGAGGCCACCCCGCCGGCACCCCCGGTCCCGCCCGTTCATGCCCAGCCCGCTGACCAGGCCCAGCCTGTTCAGGCCCAGCCCACGCCGCCGGCCGACGACTACACGCACCGCTACGCGAGCTCGACCGACCCGTCCGCCGCCCCCACGCCCCAGGCGGGCCACGCGGCACCGCCTGCCGCGCCCCACGGTGATCCGTTCCGTGGCCACGAGCCGACCGTCGCCTTCGCGGCCGCAGGCGGGGCCTACGGCGCAGGACCCGGCGGCCACGACGGCGGTGCGGTTGCCGCAGCTCCGGCACCCCGGCGTCGCGGACGCACCGCCGTGGGCGCACTGGCCTTCCTGGTGCTCGCCGCCGGTGCGGGCTACGGCGGGGCGTACGCCTTCGACCAGCAGGACGACGGCGGTGGCAACGGCACGACCGTCAGCTCGCTCGACAGCACCAACAAGGCCACGCAGACCAACGCCCCCGCCGGCACCGTCGAACAGGTCGCCAACAAGGTGCTGCCGTCGGTCGTGCAGATCAACGTCAAGGGCGGGCAGGAGTCGGGCTCCGGCACCGGCATCATCATCAGCAGCGATGGCGAGATCCTGACCAACAACCACGTCGTCGCGGTCGCCGGGGACAGCGGCACCATCACGGTCGCCTTCAACGACGGCACCAACGCCAAGGCCGAGATCATCGGCACCGATCCCAAGACCGACCTTGCCGTCATCAAGGCCGACGGCAAGTCGGGCCTCACCCCGGCGACGCTCGGCAGCTCGTCGACCCTCAAGGTCGGCCAGGAGGTCGTCGCGATCGGCTCGCCGTTCGGCCTCGAGAGCACCGTCACGCAGGGCATCGTCTCGGCCCTCAACCGTCCGGTCTCCTCCAGCGACGGCTCCGGCGGCGACCGCACGACGTTCCCGGCCGTCCAGACCGATGCCGCGATCAACCCCGGCAACTCCGGCGGACCGCTCGTCGACCTGCAGGGCCGCGTCATCGCGATCAACTCCGCGATCCGCTCGGGCGGATCGACGTCGGGTGAGGCCGGCTCGATCGGCCTCGGCTTCGCGATCCCGATCGATCTGGCCAAGAACGTCTCCAAGCAGCTGCTCGCGGGCAAGACCGTTTCGCACGCGCAGATCGGTGTCACGGTCGACAACTTCCTCGGCCCCGACGGCATCACGGGCATCGGCGCGCAGGTCAAGGAGATCACTCCCGACGGTGCCGGCGACAAGGCCGGGCTCAAGCAGGGCGACGTCATCACCGCCATCAACGGTGCACTCGTGCCCAGCTCCGAGGCACTCGTCGCGGCCGTGCGGGGCTTCAACCCCGGCGAGAAGGTCACGGTCTCGTACACCCGCGGCAGCCAGAAGGACGAGACCGACGTGACGCTCGGCTCCGACGGCGGCGCGACCAGCCAGTAGACCGCCCCTCCCAGACAGACGCAGGCCCCGATCTTCCCCCGGATCGGGGCCTGCGTCTGTCGTGCGCCGGTGCCGACGGTCGCGTCCGATTCCCGCCAGCCAGGTATCGCCGGTCGCCAGTAGCGTGACACCGTGAAGACCGATCGCGACCTGTCCGTGCTGGCCCTGCTCACCACGGTGCTGCTGTGGGCGTCGGCCTTCGTCGGCATCCGCGCGGTGGGCGACACGTACTCGCCGGGCTCCTTGACCCTCGGCCGACTCGTGGTCGGCGCGGCGGTGCTGACGCTCTTCGCCCGACCGACTCGCAGCACCCTGCCGACGGGTCGGCCGCTGATGCTCGTGGTCCTCTACGGCGTCGTGTGGTTCGGTGCCTACAACCTCGCGCTCAACGCCGCCGAGCGCGATCTCGACGCTGGCACCACGGCGCTGATCGTCAACATCGGTCCGGCCATCGCGGCGCTCGTCGCCGGCGTCCTCTACAAGGAGGGATTTCCCCGTGCCCTGCTGATCGGCATGGGCGTCGCGTTCACGGGGGTCGCCCTGATCGCGGTGAGCACCGACCGCGACTCGACCTCGGTCGGGACCGCGAGCACCACCGGCGTGCTGCTGTGCGTCGCGGCAGCCGTGTTCTACGCCTGCGGTGCCGTCGCGCAGAAGCCAGCGCTGCGGCACATGGCACCGGTCATGTCGGTGTGGCTCGGCTGCCTCGTGGGAGTCGTCGTCTGCCTCCCCTTCGCGCCGGCCTTGGTGTCCGAGGTCTCGGGGGCCTCGTTCCACGACCTCGCGTGGCTGGTCTACCTCGGGGTCTTTCCCACGGCGATCGGCTTCAGCACGTGGTCGTACGCGCTCCAGCGCATCTCGACGGGCCAGGCCGCGTCCACGACGTATCTCGTGCCGGCCGTCACGACGCTGATCTCGTGGGTCGTGCTCAGCGAGGTGCCGGCGGCCCTGGCCTTCGTGGGCGGCGGGATGTGCCTGATGGGCGTCGCCATCACCCGCATCAGGCCCCGCACGCCTGCGCCGGCCGATCCCGGCCCGGTGCCGTAGCACCGAGGACGGATCTGTCGACCAATCGGTCGTCCCGGCGACCCAAAAGCATCGAGATCAGGCCTCAGCATGCGCCGACTCCTGCCACGACGCACGATGGAGTCATGAAGATCGGCGACAAGGTCAGCTGGGACACCTCCCAGGGCCGCACGCACGGCACGATCGTGGAGAAGAAGACCAAGGACTTCCAGCTGGCCAAGCAGACGTTCACGGCGTCCGACGACGAGCCGAAGTTCATCGTCGAGAGCGACAAGACCGGCGCGAGGGCCGCTCACGCCCCGTCGGCGCTCAACGTCCTGAAGGGCTGACCCTCACGACGTCATGACGTCGGACAGCACGAGCCTCGCGGCTGCCCCGCGCTGCACGACCACCACGGCGTTCTGGTCGAACTCGACCGCGATCTCCAGCGCGTCCCGCTCCGCCAGGTCGAGCACGAAGAATCCGTGCTCGGCACGCCAGGCCGGGTCCTCACCGAACCCGGCATGCGGCAGCGCCGTGTAGCCACGGTCCGACAGCAGGGCCGACATGCGAGCGTGGGCCTCGGCGTTCGCGGTGTCGTCGGTGGGGACGCTGCGCGGGTTCCATGCCGTGATGAAGACACCTGATGCGGCACCCTGCGCCTGCAGCACGCTGTCGACGTCCGGGCGGTGACGGCCGATCAGCGCCTCCGCCACCGAGCCACCGTCGACGTCGAGGACGGCGTACCGCGTGCCGCGGTAGGCAGCCAGCAGCTCGTCGGTCATCCGATCAGATCGGTGACGAGGTCGCGCAGGATGCCGAAGCCGTTCTGGGTCAGGATCGACTCGGCGTGGAACTGCACCCCGCGGTAGTGCGGCCCAGCCACCAGGTGGATGTCGCCGGTCGCCGGATCGGTCTCGACCGTCACACCGTCCGGCAGACCGGAGTCGGGCACCCGCGCCACGAAGGTGTTGTAGAAGCCCACGGTCTCAGGGCGATCGAGCACCGTGAGTCGGCTCTGCGTGCCCTGGAAGACGATGTCCTTGAACACCAGGTCGAGACCGATCTGGTGGCTGAGGGTCTGGTGGCCGAGGCACACCGCGAGGAACGGCCGCTCGGTGTCGAGCAGGCCCCTCACGACCCGGTGCAGCGTCGCCATCTTCGGGTCGGCGAGGTCGCGGGGGTCTCCCGGTCCGGGGCCCACCACCACGAGGTCGTACCCGTCGAGCGCACCGGCGCCGTGCTCGCGCAGCGCCTCGGCGTCGTGCCGGACGATGTCGGTCGACATGCCGAGCACGCCGAAGACATGCGACAGCATGTTGACGAAGTCGTCCTCGCCGTCAACGACGACGACCCGCTTGCCGACCAGGGACGGCACCGGGGCGGCTCCCGACTGGTCGGTCAGCCAGAACTGGCTGAGCCGCTGGTTGCGCGACCCGAGGGCGATGAGGACCTCGTCCTCGCGGGTGAACGCGTCCCAGGCGTGGGCCTCGCGCGACGCGTCGAGAGCCGGGGCGGCGTCGACCAGCCCGAAGGCACTGAGGATGCCGCCGGCCTTGGCCCACGTCTCGGACGTCTCGTAGTCGGCATCCGAGTCGCGCACCAGGGTCGCCCCTGCCGTGACCTTGAGGTTGCCGGCGAGGTCGACGTCGGCGGTGCGGATGAGGATCGGCGCATCGGCGAGCTGCTCGCCCTGCTCGTCGTGGCCGATCAGCGCGGCCACCGAGGCGTAGTAGCCGCGGCCCTCGGGCTCGTACTGCTTGATCAGTCGGCACGCGTTCTCGACGGGGCTGCCGGTCACCGTCGCGGCGAACATCGAGTCGCGCAGCACCTCGCGGACGTCACGGTTCGTGCGGCCGGCCAGCAAGTACTCGGTGTGCACCAGGTGCGTCATGGGCTTGAGGTACGGACCGAGCACGAGGCCGCCCTCGTGACAGATGTCGCACATCATCTTGAGCTCTTCGTCGACGACCATGAAGAGCTCGTAGATCTCCTTCTCGTCCTGGAGGAACGAGAGCAGCTCGCGCTTGCGATCGGCGTGGGTCTCGAGGCCGCGCATGCGGAACGTGCCGCTGATGGGGTTCATGCGCACCTGGCCGGCCTCGAGGCTGACGTG
Source organism: Aeromicrobium fastidiosum (assembly GCF_017876595.1). Lineage (NCBI taxonomy): Bacteria > Bacillati > Actinomycetota > Actinomycetes > Propionibacteriales > Nocardioidaceae > Aeromicrobium > Aeromicrobium fastidiosum. Next base: position 898,528 of record NZ_JAGIOG010000001.1, read on the forward strand.
CCGCTCGGGGCTCGCGCCGATGAGGTAGCGGTCGCCCGTGAAGATCAGGAACGTCCAGAACGCTCCCCGCTCGCGCTCGAGCAGCCGGCGGAACACCGTCAGGGCAGCGTCGTGACCCCAGTCGGCGACCTGCGCTCGGTAGTGCCGCCCGATGACCAGGTTGGCACCCTCCCCCTGCCCGATCTCGTCGTCGATGATCTGCCGGACGATGCCGGCGTACTGCTCGTCGGACGTCTCGAAGCCACCACGGTCGGTGAACTCGACCGGCACGTCGGGCAGCTGCTCGAGCAGCTCGGCGAGCGGCACCTCGGCGCTGTGCCGGATCTCGATCGCCGACAGCGGCGTGCCGTCCTGGTGCGCCTCGAAGCCGCGCTCCCGCGCCTGCGCGTAGGGCACCAGCACCAGGTGGTCCCAGGCGCGCTCCCCCTCGACGCCGGTGCGCACGGGCACGTCGGCCAGCACGTCGAGATCGGTGCGGGGGCCGCCGACCAGCGTGACGGTGTCGGACTCGCGCACGCGGATCAGGGCGAACGCCGGCTGGGCGAGGGTCTCGTCGAGGGCGGTCATGTGATTCCTTCGATTGTTCGGGCCGGCGAGGGCACGTCCCGCAGAGACGACGAAGCCCAGAGCCGGCCATGAGGCGGTCTGGGCAGAAGTCGACAGGCCACCGTTTACAGGCGGCGCCACCAGGAGAGGTGCGAGGTCGACATGGCAGGAGCCTATCGCAGGGCTGCGACGACAGATGGTCTTGTCCCGGTGGTATCACACCGATACCATCGAAGGATGACCATGACACTGCGACTGAGCGATGAGGACGACGCCCGACTGACCAAGATGGCGCAGGCAGAGGGCATCAGCAAGAACGAGGTTGCTGTCCGGGCGATCCGTGAACGCGCTGAACGCTTCGCGAGCAACGACGAAGTGCGTCGGCTCACGCGCGAGGCGGTCCAGCAGTATGGCCCGCTGCTCGACCGATTGGCCCAGTGACCGTCTATCTGACGCTCGACAACCTGATGGCGATGGTCGGCGAGGCTGGCCTGCAGGCAGTCCGCGACGTCGGCCTGCTCGACTCAGCGGCACAACGCCCGCGAACGACCGTGTTCGGCGAGGACGCCTATCCCACTCTCGACGAGAAGGTCGCCGTTCTTCTCGAGTCGATCGTCCGCAACCATCCCCTGATCGATGGCAACAAGAGACTCGGGTGGTTGTCGGCGACGGTGTTCTACGGCATCAACGGGGTATTCCTGAACGCCCCCGAGGATGACGCCTACGACCTCGTCATCGCGGTGTCGACCGGGGTCATGAGCTATCCGGAGTCTGCTGCCAGACTCGCCTCATGGACATCGACGTCGACCTGATCCGCCGCGACCTGGCGCAGCTCGTCAACATCCCCAGCACCGGCGGATCCGATGCCGAGATCGCCGCACAGCGATGGTGCGCCGCGACGCTGACGGGCCTCGGGCTCGACGTCGACCAGTGGCGGCTCGACCTCGACGCCCTGCGCTCCGACCCCGACTACCCCGGCGAGGAGGTCGAGCGCGAAGAGGCATGGGGCGTCGTCGGCACGTCCGGCCCCGGCACCCCGGCGCTGATCCTCAACGGACACGTCGACGTGGTGCCGTCCGGCGACCCGGACACGTGGACGGGCTCCGATCCCTGGCACGTGCGCGAGATCGACGACCGCTGGTTCGGCCGCGGCGTCTGCGACATGAAGGGCGGCGTCGTCGCGATCATCGCCGCCGCCCGCGCCGTCAGCGACCTGCCGCTCACCCGGCCGTTCGCGGTGCACACAGTGGTCGGCGAGGAGGACGGTGGCATCGGCACGTTCGGCACCCTGCGCCGCGGGCACACCGGCGATGCGTGCATCATCGCCGAGCCGACCGCGGGCCAGGTCGTCGCGGCCAATGCCGGCTCGCTGACGTTCCGCATCGAGGTGCAGGGCCGGGCCACGCACGGATCGATGCGCTCCACCGGCCACAGCGCGATCACGGCGTTCGAGCTCGTGCACCGGGCCCTGGCCGAGCTCGAGGACGTCCGCAACACGGCACCGCCGGAGCCGTTCGGGTTCCTCCCGTGGCCCATCAGCGTGGGCATCCTGCACGCCGGCGACTGGGCCAGCACGGTGCCCGACCAGCTCGTGGCCGAGGGGCGCTACGGCGTCATGCCGGGCGAGTCGTTCGCCGATGCCAAGGCCGTGTTCGAGCGGACCGTCGCCCGGGTCGCGTCGTCCGACACCTGGCTGTCGGCGCACCCGCCCGTCGTCACGTGGCCCGGCGGTCACTTCGCGGCGGGCCGGCTGCCCGAGGGCGACCCGTTCGGCGACCAGGTCGCCACGGCCGTGGTTGCCTCGGGGCAGCCGTTGCCGCCGCTGGTCGGCGCGCCCTACGGATCCGACCTGCGGCAGTACGCCGCCGCCGGCATCCCGACGGTGCAGTACGGACCCGGCGACATCGCCGACGCCCACGCGGTCGACGAGGCCGTCGACATCGCCGATGTCGTGGCGTGTGCCATCGCGTACGCCGAGCTCATCGTCGCCCGCTGCAGCTGAGCGCAGACGGCCTCACGGGGTCGTCGGCAGCTGCTCGGGCGCGCCCGTCTCCTCGGCGCTCGGATCCTCGACCGGATCGGGTGCTGCCGGCGTCGCGCCCTGCGACGACAGCGGCAGCTCGACGTAGTCGGCGACGACGATCTCCTTGGACGGGTTGAACGACACGACCTGCACGCCCACGGGGACGCCGTCGGCGTCGAACGTCACGATCGACACCTGGGCCTGCCGCCGCAGGCTGCTGCCCAGCGCGATGGGCAGCACCGCGCCGCCCGTCGTCCCGGTGGTGAGGCGGGTCGTGGGGGTCGCTCCGGGGCCGTCGATCGCGGCCGGTCCGACCTGGTAGTGCAGGTGACCTGTCAGCACCAGGTCGACGCACCCGCTCGCGGCGACCTCGCTCGCCGAGGCCCAGGAGTGCACTGCCAGCACCCCGACCCGGTCGCCCGCGGCATCGGCCTCGCACGCTGTGTCGCGCAGTGATGTGTCCTGCTCGGCCAAGCCGCCGTTGCGGGTCTCGGCGTCCTCGGTGTAGCCCGTGAGCTTCGTGCCACGAGGATCGCTGGCGCCGAGGAACCGAACACCGCCGACCGTGACGGGCTTGCCCCTGAGCACCGTGAATCCCTTGTCGGCCATCTGATCGGCCACGGCGTCGGTGTCGTGGTTGCCGGCGACGGCAACGGTCTTGAAGCCGTCGAACTCACGGGCCAGGGAGTTGATGCTGAACGACTCCCACGACGCCCCCTGCCCCGTGTCGTCACCGAGGTCGATCAACAGTCGCGCCTGGGCGCGGTCGGCGATCGTGCGCACGACGGGGTCCATGCCGATGTTGTCGTGCCGGTCGGTGACGACGAGCGCCGTCGTCTCGCCGTCGGTCGGGGTGCGGAGCACGGCCTCCTGGGCGTTCTTCTCCAACGCCTCGTAGAACGTGACCGAGTCGCGGTACAGGTACAGCGCTCCCTCGACGAGCGCGCGGCTCGAGCTCGTGGCCGATCCCCGGGCGAGCTCGATCTGCCGGATGCCCGCGATGTCGCCGGGCACCTCGGGGAACTCCTGCGTCAGCGGCACCCACTGCCGCGACGGGCTGCCGTCGTCGCCCGGCACCGCGACGAGCACCAGCGCGCCCACGACCACCAGCGTCGTGGCCGCCGCCGTCAGCCCCTGCCTGCGCGTGGGACGGAGCAGCCGGGTGCGCAGCTCGCTGCGGCGGCTCCGCCCCAGGGCCGTCCAGACCAGCACCGTCGCCGTGCCTGCGAGCAGGCCCATTCCGAGCCCGCGCAGTGCTGCCGACGCGGCCATGCCCACGACGGCCGACCGCACCGCGCGGATCTCGCCCTCGGGCTGGCTCGCGATGACGGCATCGCGGGCCAGCACCTGCTCGAGCCCCTCGCCCTGGCTGTCGCCGAGATCGATCGCGACGCCGATGTCGCCCGGCGCGTCGATCGGCACCCTCACCTGCGGCACGAGCGCACCGAAGTCGAGCGTCGCGTGCCCGTCGGTGACAGGTCGCACCGTGGCGTCGTGCGCGCCGATGACGAGGTATCGCTCGCTCTGCAGGAACAGCGTCCACGTCGTGGGCGCGGCGACCGCGAGCACCACGACCACGACCGCCAGGACCTTGCCGAGCAACCTCATCCGATGCGGTCGCTCCACCGGTCGGTCGTGCCGACCGTCGACAGCAGCTGGGTGGCACGGGTCAGGACGACGTACAGCGTGCGCCATCCCGCCGCGGCCTCGTCGGTGATGGCGTCGGGCTCGACGACGACGACACCGTCGAACTCCAGGCCCTTGGTGTCGAGCCCGTCGAGGACGCGGAGCCGGTCGGGGTGCTGGCTCGTGAGCTCGGCCAGGTCGTCGCGCAGCCGTCCGAGCGAGGCGCGGGGTGCCACGACGGCCACGGTGCCGTCGACCCGGTCGAGCATCTCGCGGGCGCTGCGGCGGACGGTGCCGACGAGCTCGTCGGCGGACACCAGCAGGTGCTGCGGCAGCTCGCCCGTGCGGCGCACCGCGTCTGCAAGGTCGGGGTCGGGCACGCCGATGACGGCGACCTTGGCCGCGAGCTCGTAGATCTCGGCGGAGTTGCGGTAGTTGGTCGAGAGCCGGAAGGCGTGCTCGGGCTTGCCGTCGAGCGCGGCCTTGCGGGCCGACGCCGACTCCTGCGGGTGCGGCCACGACGACTGCGCGTCGTCACCCACGATCGTCCAGCTGGCGTGCCGGCCACGACGTCCGAGCATGCGCCACTGCATGGGCGACAGGTCCTGCGCCTCGTCGACCAGCACGTGCGCGAATCCGTCGTCCTCGATGCTCTGGGTCGTGCGGTTGCGGTCGACGCGCTCGTCGCGCTCGCGTCGCTCGAAGCTCATGAGCTGCTTGGGCCCGTCGTCATCGTCGTCGGTGACCTCGGGCAGCTCGCCCAGCAGGTAGCGCAGCTCGTCGACGAGCGGGACGTCCTGGATGCTCGGCTCGCCCGCGGCCCACGAGGCCTTGAGCGCGGCCACTTCGACGCGGCTGAACGTGCCCTCGCCCCCGTGACCAGCACTGAGTCGGTCGATGACGTCGGGCAGCATGCGCCAGATCTCGATCGGCTCGACCGGAGGCCACCACTGCTCGACGAAGTCGATGAAACGGTCGTCGGTCGTGACGATCTCGACGAAGTCGTCGCGTCCCTTGTCGAGGGCTCGCTCGCCCCGCACCTGGCGCCAGAGCGCCTCGACCAGCACGGCAGGCGCCTGCGCGTACGCGCGGTTGCGCTTGGCGTTGTTCAGCAGCTGGCGACGGAGCTTGTCGAGCTGCGCCGCGTCGAGCCGCAGGACATCGTCCTTGAAGAAGTAACGGAACTCGGTCGGGGCGCCCGCCATGGGGGCGGCCGCGGCCTTGGCCAGGAAGCCCGTCATGCGCGACGACCCCTTGGCCGCCGCGGCGACCGACTCGTCGTGCCGCGCGGCCCGGATGCCGTCGACGACCTCGCCGAGCGAGCGCAGCGTCACGCTGGTCTCGCCGAGGCTGGGCAGCACGCGCTCGATGTAGTTCATGAACACCGTCGACGGACCCACCACGAGAACGCCGCCCGACTCGAACCGGCGGCGGTCGGTGTAGAGCAGGTAGGCCGCCCGGTGCAGGGCGACGACGGTCTTGCCGGTGCCGGGGCCTCCGCCGATCGTGGTCGCGCCGCGACTGGGGGCGCGGATCGCCTCGTCCTGCTCCTTCTGGATCGTCGCGACGACCGAGTGCATGGTGCTGTCGCGCGCTCGGGTGAGGCTCGCGAGCAGGGCTCCCTCGCCGATCACGACGAGGTCGTCGGGGGCGTTGTCGGCGTCGAGCAGGTCGTCCTCGACACCGATGACCTTGTCGTTGGCGCAGCGCAGCACCCGACGCCGGACGACGCCGGACGGCTCCTGCGCGGTGGCCTGGTAGAAGATCGCCGCGGCGGGGGCACGCCAGTCGATCAGCAGGATCTCGCGGTCGGCGTCGCGGATGCCGATGCGCCCGATGTAGCGCGACTCCCCGTTCAGCATCGAGAGGCGTCCGAACACCAGCCCGTCGTGCGCCGCGTTGAGCGCCGAGAGGCGCCGCTGCGCCTGGAACACCATGGCGTCGCGCTCGACGAGACCGCCCTCGTTGCCGACGTGACCACGCGCCATGCCCTCGACGACGAGCGACTGGGCGACCTTGGCGGATGCGTCGAGTCGCTCGTAGACCGTGTCGACGTACGACTGCTCGGCCTCGATCTCGCGCTGTTCCGCGTTGTGTGAGCTCACCCCACTCCTTCGGTGCTGGGAGAACTCACCATTCTAGGACGTCGGGTCGTGGCGTCGCAGGCGGATGCTCGCAGTCCGGACGGTCGTGGGGCCGTCGCCCGGGTGGCCGGCCGCCGGTTCGCGTCGTACCGTCGGAGGACACGCTCTCACCATCAGGGGAACCCATGCGCAAGACACTCGTCGCCCTCGCCGTCACGGCCCTCGTCGTCGCTCCTCTCACAGCGGCCGAGGCCGCACCATCCCGCTACAAGGTCTCGGTCGGCTCGTCCGACAAGACCCTCGACCTCACGTCGGACGACGGGACGAACCGCACCACGGTCATCAAGGGACGTGTCCGTGGCGGGTCGGTCAAGGGCACCAAGGTGTACGTCTACGCCGCCAACACGAGCGCTCGCAACCAGTCGTTCCGCTACATCGGCTCCGACCGGGTGTCGTCGAAGGGCCGGTTCGCCAAGAAGTGGAAGCCGCGCGACGGCGGCAGCTACGTCGTCAAGGTGGTCAAGCGCAAGGGCAAGGGCCGCGCCGAGGGCACCGGCACCACGCGGGTCAACGTGTTCCAGTTCGTCAGCCTCAGCAACTTCTACGTCCCCGCGGCGAGCGCCGGCGTGAGCCGCGTCGACAAGGCAGGGTCCATCAACGGACAGAACTGGTCGACGGCCTACCAGCTCGAGCCCGGCGGATCGGCCGTCTTCGCGACGCAGGGCTTCCGGTGCCTGCGCATCAACTTCAAGATCGGCGTCGCCGACGTGGCTCGCGGCGGATCGGGCTCGTTCCGCGTCGGGCAGGCCAGCCGCACTATCCTGGCCGGCTCGCACAGCTTCGGCCAGTCGTTCATCCAGCCGTCGACGAGCCAGCAGAAGCGGATGACCGCGAGCCAGCCCGTCACGGTGTCGGTGGCCGGCAACGCGCCGTTCGTCCTCGGTCTGCCCAAGGCCGCGTGCACGTACCCGATCCGCACGGCACCCAAGGCCTGACGGCCGTGGCATGACAGTGGTCCCCCTGCTCTGACCGTTCGGCGACGCTGCGGATGTTGTCGCCGTACCCTTGGGGGACCTAAGTCCCGCCTCCCAAGGATGTCATCGTGCGCAAGATCTTCGTTCTGCTCGCTGCGGCCGTCGTCGTCCTGGGACTCTTCAGCCCTGCCGAGGCGGCCCGCAAGAAGAGCTTCGGCGTCTCGCTGAGCCCGACGCCGAGCGGCACCCAGAAGACCTACAACGACACGAGCCTCGACCTGAGCTCGGCCCACGGCGAAGCGCACGGGCGGACCACGATCCGCGGACGGGTCAAGGGCGGCAAGGTCGTGGGCAAGAAGGTGCAGGTCTACGCCACCAACATGCACAGCGCGTCGCGCACGCGCACGTCGCTCGGCTCGGCACGCATCGGCAAGGGCGGCGTGTTCACGAAGGCCTTCAAGCCGGCCAACGGCCACGCGGGCACGTACAAGATCGAGGTCGTCAAGAGCGCCGGCGGCGGCCGCAAGGCCAAGGTCAAGACCTTCTCCATCCGCGTGTACGAGTGGGTCAGCCTCTCGTCGTTCTACCAGCCCGCAGCCAGCACGGGCAGCGTCACGGTGGCCGACAAGGAGCAGACCGGCAGCGGCACCAACCCGAACGAGCGCTGGAGCACCGCGTACGCGCTGACCGGCGACTCGACCGCGGTGTTCAGCTTCGCCGGATACCGCTGCATGCGCTTCAACCTCAAGCTCGCGCTCTCGCAGGTCTCGCGGGTCGGCGACGCCAGCTACCAGGTCTCGCAGCCGGGGCGCGGCATCATGGCCGGCGCACTGACCAAGGGGGGCGCGTATGCCGAGCCCACCCGCGCGCAGTCCGAGAACATCGACCCGAACGCACCGTTCACGGTGTCTGTGACCGATGCCGAGGCCGGGGCGGATGCCCGGACGATCCTCGGCCTCCCAAAGGTCGCGTGCATGTGGCCCTACAAGGTCGCCGCCGCGCCCTACTGACGGGCAGCGCCGGAACCGCCCGGGTCGAGGATCCGCTTCAAGAACTGCCGCGTGCGCTCCTGCGCCGGATCGCCGATGACCTGGGCGCTCGTCCCGCGCTCGACGACGACTCCGCCGTCGAGGAACAGCACCTGGTCGGCCACCTGCTCGGCGAAGCGGATCTCGTGCGTCACGATGACCGTCGTCCAGCCCTCGGTCGCGAGGTCCTTGATGACGTCCAGCACCTCGCCGACGAGCTCCGGGTCGAGCGCCGACGTCGGCTCGTCGAACAACACGACCTTGGGCTTGAGGGCCAGCGCACGGGCGATGCCGACCCGCTGCTGCTGACCGCCGGACAGCTCGAACGGGTGCTGGTCTGCCTTCTCCGACAGGCCGACCTGGTCGAGCAGCCGGCGTGCATCGGCGACGGCGTCCTCACGAGGACGCCGCTGCACCTGGACAGGACCCTCGATGACGTTCTCGAGCACGGTCTTGTGCGGGAAGAGCTGGTGCGACTGGAAGACCATGCCGCTCTGGGACCGCAGGCGGGACGTCCGCGCCCGGGCCGCCTTGGCGCGGTGCGGCAGCGCGGCGAAGTCGACCTCGACGTCGTCGATGCGGACGGTGCCGGTGTCCGGCACCTCGAGCACGTTGAGCGAGCGCAGGATCGTGGTCTTGCCGGAGCCCGACGGGCCGATCAGCACGGTCGTCGTGCCGGCGTCGGCCGCGAAGTCGACACCCTGCAGGACGCGGTTGTCGCCGAAGGACTTCTCGAGGCCCCTGACCTCGACGAGGGGTGCGGAGGTGTCGGTCATCTGGCCACGAACCTGTTCAGTCGAGTCTCGATCCTGCCCTGGCCGGCAGCCAGAGCCGCGCACACGACCCAGTAGTACAGGCCGGCGAGCAGGTACAGCGGGAAGAACACCTGTGCCGCGGACGCCGCGTTCTGCGCCTCACGGAACAGCTCGGTGACGAGGACGACCGACAGCAGCGACGTGTCCTTGAGCAGCGAGATCAGGGTGTTGGACAGGGGCGGGACGGCGGTGCGCGCGGCCTGCGGGAACACGATGCGGCGCAGCCCCTGCCAGTAGCCCATCCCGATCATCGACGCCGCCTCGAACTGCCCCTTCGGCACCGACAGGATCGCCGATCTCACGATCTCGGCGGCATAGCCACCCACGTTGAGACTCAGGGCCAGCACCGCCGCAGGCCACGGCCCGAGGTCGATCCCGATCTCGGGCAGGCCGTAGAAGACGATGAACAGCTGCACCAGCAGCGGCGTCCCGCGGATCACGGAGATGTAGCCGCGGGCGATGCCGTGCAGCACCCGACTGCCGGAGATGTTGGCCAGCGCGGCGGCGACCGCCAGTGCCAGACCCAGCACGAAGCTGATGACCGTGATCGGGATCGTCGCGATCACCAGCTTCTGCAGCATCGGCCCGGCGGCGTCCTTGACGATGTCGGCGTCGCTGCGCACCGCCCGGCCACCCGACAGGTCGGCCTCGCCGGAGTTCTCGACCGAGACGTCGATCTTGAAGTACTTCTGGGAGATCTCGGCGATCGTCCCGTCGGCCTTGAGCGCCGCGAGTGCCTCGTTGGCCTGCTGCAGCAGCGCCGTGTCGTCCTTGCGGAACGCCAGCTTCTGCTGGTTGACCTCATCGCCTGCGGTGCCGACGATCTCGATCTCGTCCGAGCCCGTCGTGTTGAGGTAGTCGAGGGCCGCGAGGTTGTCGTTGAGGAGGGCGTCGACGCGGCCCTGCACGACGAGCGCGGCCGCCTGTGCGAACCCCTCGACGCCCTCGACCTTCGCGCCCGCATCGCGCGCGGTCTTGGCGTAGTTGGTGGTCAGCGACTGCGCCGTCGTCTTGCCCTTGAGGTCGGAGAGCTTGGTGATGCCCTTCGTGCCGGTCTTGACCACGATGACGCCGCGCGAGTACGTGTAGGTGTCGGACAACCCGTAGCGGGCGGCGCGCTCGGGGTTGTCGGTCACCTGGTTGGCGATGACGTCGATGCGGTCGGCGTCGAGCGCCGCGAAGATCGCGTCGAACGTCGTCTCGACGAACTCGAGCCGCCAGCCGGCCTTCTTCGCGACGGCCTTGATGACGTCGATGTCGAAGCCGGTGAGGTCGTTCGTGGCGGAGTCGTGGAACGAGAACGGCGGATACGTGCCCTCGGTGCCGACCCGGACGACGGGGCGGTCGTCCTGCGCGGCGTGCGCGGCACCGCCCGGGACGACCACGACCGTCAGCGACAGCAGGACGAGCGCGAGCGCCCTCAGTACGTGCCGCATGTCGTCCCCTCGTCGCGTGTGTGCTCCGACCGTACGGGGATGCCGCCCGCGGCGCACGCGGTCCAGCATCCGGACGGGAGGACAGCGACGCCCCGGCCTGGAAGAGGCCGGGGCGTCGCTCGTGGTGTGGTGCTACTTCTTGATGCGCACGGTCTTGGAGGTGCCGGCGAGGTTCTTCTTGCCGTCGAAGACGATCGTGAGCTTGTGCTTGCCCTTCTTCAGGCCTGTGACCTTGACCGTGGTCGTGCCGGCCTTGATCGAGGCGCGCTTGAGGGTCTTGCCGTCCTCGAGGACGATGATCTTGCCCTGCGACTTCCTGGATGCCTTCGGCGAGACCGCGACCTTGATCGTGGCCGTCTTCTTGCTGACGCTGGTGCGCGCGGAGATCTTGCCCTTGTTCTTCGGGACGAAGGCGGGAGCGACCGTGCGGGCGACCGTGGAGTAGCCGAGCGTCTTGTAGGTGACGACCGCGGTGATCTTCTTCTTGTAGTCGGCCTTGGCGACGCGATAGGTGCGAGCCGTCTTGCCCGGCAGCGCGGCACCGTTGCGGAACCACTGGTAGCTCACCGAGGCACCCGGCACGAGAGCACCCGGCGATGCCGCGATCGTCCGACCGACGACCGGCAGGCCGTTGACCTTGGGACCGGTCCTGAAGACGTAGTCGCCACGCCTGACGATCGCCTCCGTGGGCGATGCCCTGAAGATCTTGGTCGGCAGGGACGAGGCAACCGTCACCTCGACGTAGATGTCGCTGCCCACGTCGTCGGCGGTCGGCACGTACGTCGTGCCCGACGCACCGGCGATGGCCGCGGATCCTGAGTACCACTGGTACGAGATCGACGACACGGGCTGGGCGTACGTACCGGACGAGACCGTCAGCGGCACGCCGACCTGCGGCAGACCGGCGACCTTGGGCTGGACTCGCGCGCAGAGAGCAGTCGGTGCCGTGGCCTCGGCGGCGGTGAACTGAGGGTTGAAGGCCTGCTCGACGCCACCGGCGACGGTGATCGGCGTGGCGAAGTCGTCGAAGACCTGGCAGTTGTCGTAGACCTGGGCGACATAGCTGCCTGCCGGAACGGCTGCGGCGAACGTACCGTCCTCGTTGACCTCGAACGAGCGGCTGACGTTGTCGGCCGAGCCCGGGCCGTTCTCCGCGAAGAACGTGATGGACGTCCGAGCCAAGGCGCCACCGCCGGGCTGGCTCACGGTGCCGGTGACGATACCGGCCGTGCCGGCGGCGCTGGCCGTCACGGCCGTGGCGGCGAGGGTGCCGGCAGCGAGGGCGAGGGTGGCGACGAGCGCCCCCGTCCTGCGCAGAGGAGTGATTTTCATCTGGTCGTGCTCCTTGGTGGGAGGTGGGTGCGGTGAGACCACCTGACGCTAACCCAGGAACCCGTCCCGTGCACAGCACGGCGCGACGCGAACCGCTACTTCGTGCGGTGCAGGAACGCCGTCATCGCCTCGCGCGCCTGGTCGCTGCCGAACAGCTCGCCCGAGAGACGGGCCAGATCGTCCCCGAGGGCGTCGATGCGGGCCACGAGGTCGTGGTTCAGCAGGGTCTTGGTCTCGCGCAGGCCCTGCGGGTAGCCCTTGACCAGGTCGCCGAGCGAACGGGCCACCTCGGCCTGCAGCTCCGCGTCGGGCACGGCGCGGGTCACCAGCCCGTGCTGCGCGGCCTCGGTCGCGTCGAACGTCCGTCCGGTCAGGAACAGGTCGGCGGCAGCACGCGCGGTGAACCGAGGCAGCAGGCTCACCGAGATCACCGCCGGTGCCAGCGCGAGCCGTACCTCGGTGAGGGCGAAGGTCACCGACTCGGCGGCGATGACGAGGTCTGCGGCACCGACGATGCCGAGGCCGCCGGCCCGCACGGCTCCCGCGAGCTCGACCACGACGGGCTTGGGCAGGGTCGCGATCTGGCGCTGCAGCGCGATGAGCGCCTTCGCGCCCTCGACCATCCCGCCGCCGGCCGCCTCCGTCAGGTCGGCCCCGGAGCAGAACACCGTGCCGGCCGATCGGACGAGCACCGCACGAGCAGAGTCGTCGTCTCCGGCGTCGTCCAGTCGTCGCGACAGCTCGCTCACGAGCTGCCGGCTCAGCGCGTTGCGGTTGTGCTCGCTATCGAGGGTGATGGTGGCGACGTCGTCGGCGACGTCGAGGTGGACAAGCTCAGACATGCTGGAACTCCTCTAGTAGGACTTCGGCAGGCCGAGGCTGAACTGGGCCACGAAGTTGAGTGCCATCTCGCGGCTGACCGGCGCGATGCGCGACAGGCGCGACCCGGCCAGCATCTGCACCAGACCGTACTCGTTGGCCAGCCCATTGCCACCGTGGGTCTGGATGGCGCGGTCGACCGCGTTGCAGACCGCCTCGCCCGCGGCGTACTTGGCCATGTTGGCGGCCTCCGCGGCCCGCATGACGTCACCCGCGGCGTAGAGCGCAGCGGCCTTCTGCGTCATGAGCCGGGCCATCTCGATCTCGATGTGGGTCTGCGCGAGGGGGTGCGCGATGGCCTGGTGGGCACCGATGGGCGCGTCCCAGACCTTGCGCTCCTTGGCGTACTCGGACGCCTTGGCGAGCGCGAGCCTGGCCGTGCCGAGCGCGAACGACGCCGCCATGATGCGCTCGGGGTTGAGGCCCGCGAACAGCTGCTCGATGCCGGCACCCTCGCCGCCGATCAGCGCGTCGGCCGGTACCCGGACGTCGTCGAAGAACAGCGTGAACTGCTTCTCCGGCGAGCTGATGCCCATGTCGATCTCCTGGTAGGTGAACCCCTCGGAGTCGGTCGGGACGAGGAACAGCGCTGGCTTGAGCTTGCCGGTGCGCGAGTCCTCGGAGCGGGCCACGACCAGCACGGCGCTGGCCTCGTCGACGCCCGAGATGTAGGTCTTGGTGCCGGTGAGCCGGTAGCCGTCCGCCTCGCGGAACGCCGTCGTGATGATGTTGTGCGAGTTCGATCCCGCATCGGGCTCGGTGATGGAGAACGCGAATGTCGACGTCCCGTCGGCCAGGCCGGGCAGCAGCGCCTGCTTCTGCTCGTCGCTGCCGAACTGGGCGATGATCGTGCCGACGATCGCGGGCGACACGACCATCAGCAGCAGGGGGCTGCCCGCGGCGGCGAGCTCCTCGCACACCGCGGCGAGGTCACCGATGTCGCCACCGCCTCCGCCGTACTCCTCGGGGATCGCGACGCCGAGGAACCCGTTGCGTCCGGCCTCGGCCCACAGCTCCGTGGTCTTCTTGCCGGTGCGGGCCGCCTCCTCGAAGTAGCTGCGCCCGTACTTGTTGCCCAGGGCGGCGACGGACCTGCGCAGCGCGATGCGCTCGTCGGACTCGGTGAAGGCGATGGTCATGACGGTTCTCCTGTGGGATCGGACGGATCTGCGATGACGGCCAGCACGGCTCCGGACTCGACCTGTGAGCCCTCCGTGACCGACAGCCCGGTGACGACACCGTCGGTCGGTGCCGTGATGGTGTGCTGCATCTTCATGGCCTCCAGCACGACGACGACGTCGCCCCGGCTGACCTGCTGCCCGTCGACCACGGCGACGCTGACGACCGCGGCCGGCATGGGTGCCAGCAGCGATCCCTCGGCGACCACGTCGGCCGGATCGACGAAGACCGGCACCGGCACGAGGTCGATCGAGCCGTGCGGCCCGTCCACGTCGACGGATGCGGTGCCGATCGAGACGTCGTAGGTCTCCCTGACGCCGTCGACGTCGAGGACGACGCGGCTGGGGCCGGACTCCACGACCGCGACCGGCACACCCGTCACGAGCGCCAGACGTCCGCCCCGACTCTCGTACATGACCCCGACGTGCACGTCGGGAGAGACGGCGTAGGTGCGGACTCGCGGCGCGAACGGCACGTTGCGGTAGGCCGGGGGGATGCGGCTCAGCACCGTCGCGGTCGACGCCGCGGCGGACGCCTCGGCGAGCGCTGCCGCCCACACGCACCGGTGCATCGGCAGCTCGTCGATCGCCGGTGCCGTCCAGGCCTCCAGGCGGTCGTCGAGCAGCGTCGTGCGCAACCGCGCCGCCCTGAAGTCGTCGTCGGCGAGGATCGCCCGGAGGAAGTCGAGGTTGGTCGTCACTCCGTGCACCCGTGCGCGACGGAGGGCGTCGCCGAGGCGGCGGACCGCGGTCGTCCGGTCGGTCCCGTGGGCCACGACCTTGGCGATCATCGCGTCGTAGTGGATGCCCACGACCGAGCCCGTCTCGACCCCGGAGTCGACGCGCACACCCGGCCCTGCGGGGACGTCGAACGTCCGCAGCGTGCCGGTCTGCGGCTGCCAGTCGTCCGCGGGGTCCTCGGCATAGAGGCGCACCTCGACGGCGTGTCCGGACGGGGCGGGAGGCTCGCCGACCAGAGGGTGCCCCTCTGCCACCGCGATCTGCAGCGCGACGAGATCGAGGCCGAAGACCTCCTCGGTGACCGGGTGCTCGACCTGAAGGCGGGTGTTCATCTCCAGGAAGAACACCTTCTGGTCGTCCGGCCCGGTCCCGGCGACCATGAACTCGACCGTGCCGGCACCGACGTAGTCGACGGCCTGCGCAGCCGCGCGGGCCGCGTCGTGCAGGGTCGCGCGTGTCGCGTCGGACAGGCCCGGGGCAGGCGCCTCCTCGACGACCTTCTGGTGCCGGCGCTGGATCGAGCAGTCGCGGTCGCCCACGACCCACGTCGTCCCGTGCATGTCGGCCATGACCTGCACCTCGACGTGGCGTGCGGACTCGAGGTAGTGCTCCACGAACACCGTGGCGTCGCCGAATGCCGACGCCGCCTCCGCGGACGCCTGCTCGATCGTCGACGACAGCTCGTCGAGGTCGCGGACGACACGCATGCCGCGACCACCGCCGCCCGCCGACGCCTTCAGGAGGACGGGCAGGTCGGCGGCCGTCACGACCTCGGGCTCGAGCCGTCCCAGCTGCGGCACGCCCGCGTCGAGCATGAGCTCCTTCGCACGGATCTTGTCGCCCATCGAGTCGATGGCCGACGGCGTCGGACCGATCCAGGTCAGCCCAGCCGCCTCGACGTCGCGGGCGAATTGGGCGTTCTCCGACAGGAAGCCGTAGCCGGGGTGCACGGCGTCCGCCCCGGCCTTGAGCGCCGCCGCGATCACGAGATCGCCCCGCAGGTACGTGTCGCCGGGCGCGTTGCCCGGCAGCCGCACCGCGACATCGGCCTCAGCGACGTACGGCGCACCGGCATCGGCGTCGGAGAACACGGCGACGGTGGAGATGCCGAGCTCCCGGCACGTCCGGAACACCCGCCGCGCGATCTCCCCCCGGTTGGCCACGAGAACAGAGCGGATCACGAAAGAACCCCTTGATGAGTGGAAGACGCCCGACCACTGGCCGAGCGGAGCGAGGCTGCCGCCTGGGCGAAGCCCAGTCGCGGGGAGGAACGACCCGCGAGGCGCGCGAAGCGCGCGCGGCTCATAGGCGGAACACTCCGTATCCATCGGTGCCCTCGACGGGTCTGGTGTTGATCGCGCTCAGGCAGATGCCGAGGATGGTCCTCGTGTCGCGGGGGTCGATGACGCCGTCGTCGTAGAGCATCCCCGACGTGAAGTAGGCCAACGACTCCTTCTCGATCTGCTCCTCGATGTAGGCGCGCATCGCGACGTCACCCTCCTCGTCGTACGGCTGCCCCTTGGCCTCGGCGGCACCGCGGGCGACGATCGAGATGACGCCGGCGAGCTGCGCGGGGCCCATGACGGCCGACTTGGCGTTGGGCCAGCTGAACATGAAGCGCGGGTCGTAGGCGCGCCCGCTCATCCCGTAGTGACCGGCACCGTACGACGCGCCCATCACGACCGACAGGTGCGGGACGGTCGAGTTGCTGACCGCGTTGATCATCTGCGCGCCGTGCTTGATGATGCCGCCCTGCTCGTACTCCGCACCGACCATGTAGCCCGTCGTGTTGTGCAGGAACAGCAGTGGCGTGTCGATCTGGTTGGCCAGCTGGATGAACTGCGCGGCCTTCTGGGCCTCCTCGCTGAACAGGACACCCTGGGCGTTGGCGAGGATGCCGATGGGGTGGCCGTGCAGGCGCGCGTAACCCGTGACCAGCGACGTCCCGTAGAGCGGCTTGAACTCGTCGAACGGCGCTGAACCGTCCGGGGTCCCGTCGACGATGCGCCAGATGACCTCGCGCGGGTCGAACGGGATCTTGAGATCGGTCGGGACGATCCCGAGCAGCTCCTCCGGGTCGTGCACCGGCTCGGCGTACGTCGGCTCCGGCGTGACGCCGCCCTTGCGCCAGTTGAGGTTCTTGACGATCGAGCGGCCGATGCGGATCGCGTCGCGCTCGTCGACCGCGAGGTAGTCGGCCAGGCCCGACTGGCGGGCGTGCATCTCCGCACCGCCGAGCGACTCGTCGTCGGACTCCTCGCCCGTCGCCATCTTGACCAGCGGCGGGCCGCCGAGGAAGACCTTGGCACCCTCCTTGACCATCACGACGTAGTCGCTCATGCCCGGCACGTACGCCCCGCCGGCCGTCGAGTTGCCGAACACCAGGGCCACGGTGGGACGCCGGTCGGCGCTGGCGCGGGTGATGTTGCGGAACGAGCGGCCGCCGGGGATGAAGATGTCCTTCTGCGTCGGCAGGTCGGCACCTCCCGACTCGACCAGGTTGACCGTCGGCAGACCGCATTCCTCGGCGATCTGGGCCGCCCGCTGCACCTTGCGCAGCGTGCTGGGGTTGGTCGAGCCGCCCTTGACGGTGGGGTCGTTGGCGACGACCAGCACCTCGACGCCCTCGACGACGCCGATGCCGGTCACGACCGAGGCACCCACCGCGAAATCGGTGCCCCAGGCCGCCAGCGGCGACAGCTCGAGGAACGGCGCGTCGGCGTCGATCAGCAGCTCGATGCGCTCGCGTGCCGTCAGCTTGCCCCGTCGGTGGTGGCGCTCGATGTTGCGCTCGCCACCGGCGTCGACCGCCAGGAGGTGCTGCGCGGCGAGGTCGGCGACGCGCTCGAGCATCCGCTCGCGATTGGCGCGGTACGTCTCCGAGGTGGTGTCGACCGTCGTCCTCATCGCACACCTCCCCCGTCTCGCGAGTGGTGCGGAGTGGACATTGTGGGACGGCGTGTCTGACCACGACGCACCACTCGAGGCCCGGAATCCAGCACTCCCCGCTCAGTCCTCATCACAGTCCCATCAGCTTGGCGGCCAGATCGGTCATGACCTCGGTGGCACCGCCGCCGATGCCGAGGATGCGGGCGTCGCGGTAGTGCCGCTCGACCTCCGACTCGCGCATGTAGCCCATGCCGCCGAAGATCTGGACGGCCTCGGACACGACCCACTCGCAGGCCGCGACCGAGACGTTCTTGGCCACGACCGCCTCGAGCAACGGGCTCTGACCGGCGGCAGCCTGCTCGACCGCCTCGCGGGTCAGGGCCCGGGCGGCGGCGGTGCGGCTGTGCATCTCGACGAGCTTGTGGCGGATGACCTGGCGCGTGGCCAGCGGCTTGCCGAACGTCTCGCGCTGCTTCGAGTAGGCGATCGCGAGGTCGAGGGAGCGCTGGGCCGTGGCATAGGCCTGGGTCGCGAGGCTCAGGCGCTCGTTGACGAACTGGTTGACGATGAGGCCGAAGCCGCCGTCGACGTCGCCGACGATGTTCGCGGCCGGAACCCGCACGTCGTCGAACGTCAGCTCCGCGGTGTCGGAGCAGTGCCAGCCCATCTTGCGCAACGGCTTCGAGACCGTGAACCCGGGCAGGCCCTTGTCGATGACCAGCAGGCTGATGCCGCCGAAGCCCGCGCCGCCCGTGCGCACCGCCGTCGTCACGAAGTCGGCGCGGACCCCCGACGTGATGAAGGTCTTGGCGCCGTTGACGACGTACTCGTCGCCATCGCGGACGGCCCGGGTCGTGAGCCCCGAGACGTCCGAGCCGCCACCGGGCTCGGTGATGCCGAGCGAGCCGATCTTCTCGCCGGCCAGCGTGGGGCGCACGTAGCGGTCGATCAGGTCGGCGTTCTTGTCTCCGCCGTCGACGATGTGCGGGATCGCGATGCCGTGCGTGAACAGGCTCGCGAGCAGGCCGGTGGAGCCGCCGCCGGCCATGACGGCCTCGGTCATGATCGTCGCGTCGACGATGTCGCCGCCCGATCCGCCGATCTCCTCGGCGAACCCGATGCCGAGCAGCCCGACGTCCGCGGCCTTCCGGTGCAGCTCGCGCGGCAGCTGCCCGGCGTCCTCCCAGGCCGGGAGGTGTGGGGCGATCTCCTTCTCGGTGAACGAGGTGACCATCTCGCGCAGGGCCAGACGCTCGGTCGTGTTCCAGGTGCTCACAGGGATGCCTCCGCGGCGGTGGTGGGGTCGGGGAGCAGGACGCTCGGGATGGCGCACTCGCGGGCCCGGAGCCACTCGCCCACGCCCTTGGCCTGCGGGTCGAGCCGGGTCGACGACGCGACCCCCTCGCCCAGCAGGCCGTGGACGACGACGTTGACGGCGCACAGGTTCGGGAGGGGATGGATCTCGATGTCGAGGGCGGCCGCCTCGGGCAGCAGCTCGCGCACCGTCGCGTCGTCGAGCAGGTCCAGCAGCCAGGCGAAGGCGTCGTCGCGGCGCGGGTGGTCGGCGGGGATCCAGACCCCGATGTTGGCGTCCCCGCCCTTGTCACCGGATCGGGCGTGGACCAACCGGCCCAGCGGCGTCCGCGTCGTCCCGCCCGCGGTCTCCCCGAGTGGCGCAAAGCCGGTCTCGAGTGGTGCGTTCCGGTCAGACTCGCCGTCTCGTTTCGTCCAGTCCGCAGCACTCGCGGTTCCGGGTGGGGGGATGTGCTGGCGGCGACCGTCGGGGTGGACGACGACGTGGGGCACCTCGGCCTGGGGGACGTACGCGGCGCGGTATACGCCGTACGGGGTGCCGGCCGACGGGGGCCGGGAGACGCTGAAGCCGGGGTAGGACGCGAGCGCCAGCTGGATCGCCGCATCGCTGAACGCGCGGCCGACCGGCTCGGGCCGATCGCTCTTGACGTGCAGCCGCAGCAGCGAGGTGGCGCGCGCCTGCGTCTCCGGATCGTCTGCGTCGGTGCGGTCGAGGTGCCACTCGACGGTCTCGGGACGAGTGCCGGCCGCGAAGGCCGCCTCCATCTGCTGCTCGATGAGCGCGGCCTTCTGCGGGATGTCGAGCCCCGTGAGCAGGAACTCGACGGCGTTGCGGAAGCCGCCGAACGCGTTGAGGCACACCTTCGCGGTCGCCGGTGGCGGCTCCCCCGCGGCGCCCGTGATCGCGACCCGATCGGGACCGACCTGGCTGAGGGTCAGGCCGTCGAGCCGCGTCGACACGTCGGGGCCGAGGTAGACCGGCGACTGGATCTCGTAGACCAGCTGCGCCGTGACGGTGTCGACCGTGACCGCGCCGCCGGTGCCCTCGTGCTTCGTGATGACGACCGATCCGTCGGCCGAGATCTCCGCGATCGGGAACCCCAGCGGTGTCGACATATCGACATCAGCGAATCCGGAGAAGTTGCCGGCCGTGGCCTGCGTGCCGCACTCGATGACATGACCGGCGACGACGGCACCGGCGAGCGCGTCGAGGTCGTCCCGGCCCCAGCCGAAGTGGGCGATCGCCGGACCGACGACGACGGAGGCGTCCGTGACCCGTCCTGTCACCACGACATCGGCCCCGGCCGTCAGCGCGGCGGCGATGCCGAACGCCCCGAGGTAGGCGTTGGCCGTCAGCGCGTCGCCGCCGGCCGCCTCGTTCAGGCCGAGCTCGTCGGCACGGGCGATCAGGTCGTCGCCCTCCACGTGCGCGATCGCGATGTCGAGGCCCTGCTCGGCGGCGATCTCGCGCAGCTTCGCGGCGAGCGCTGCCGGATTGAGCCCGCCGGCGTTGGCGACGATGCGGACGCCACGCTGCTGGGCGAGTGCCATCGAGTCGGTCATCTGCCGCACGAACGTCTTGGCGTACCCGAGCGACTCGTCCTTCATCCGGTCGCGGCCGAGGATCAGCATCGTCAGCTCGGCGAGGTAGTCGCCCGTGAGGTAGTCGAGGTCGCCGCCCTCGAGCATCTCGCGCATCGCCGACAGGCGATCGCCGTAGTAGCCCGAGCAGTTGCCGATCCGGATCATGCGCGAGCCCCCGCGCGACCGATCCTTCGGCCTTTCGGCTGTCCCGGCAGCAGCAACGCCGAAACATCAGTCCCGACGACATGCGAGCACGACCGATCTGTCTGCGTTTGCGACGCCGGGACGACAGGAACGCCGAAAGATCGGTCCCCGCGGATCATCGGTCGGCCAGCCGGACGGGATCGGACCCCGGGAGCCCCGCGAAGGCCTGGACGACCGTGAGCCAGTGCGCGGCGTGCTCGCCCTCGGCCGTCACGTCGACGTCGTCGAGGTGACGCCGACGCGTGGCCAGCAGCGCGAAGTCGTACCCCGATCCGGTGACCCGCTCGGCGGCGTCGGCGGGCCCCCACGTCCACAGGTCGCCGCTCGGCCCGGTCAGCTCGACCCGCACGTCGACGCCGGGATCGGCCTCCCCGTGCACCAGGTAGGCGTAGGGACGGGCGCGCACGCCGATGTGGCACACGTGGCGGGCCCGGTCGGACGGCAGGATCGTGATGCCCAGCGCCTCGCCGACGTCGTGCCCGTGCGCCCAGGTCTCCATGATCCGGGCTGTCGCCATCGACGTGGGACTCATGGGCGGCCCGAACCACGGCACCTTCTCGCCCTCGGGCACGGCGCGCAGGGCAGCGTCGAGCTCGACCCGTCCCTCGCGCCACGCGAGCAGCAGGTCACCCGGCGGGATCAGCGCGGTCTCCGCCGACTGCGCGTCGACGAATCCCGTGGGATCGGACGCCGCCGCCTTCAGCATCGCCCCGAACGCGTCAGGATCCTGCAGCGCCGTCAGCGAGGCGGTGTCGGTCCAGTGCAGGTGCGCGACCTGGTCGGTCACGGTCCAGCCCTCCGGCGTCGTGACCGTCGTCCAGGCGGGCTCGGCGAGACCGGCGACCCACTGGTCGAGCTGCAGGCTCTCGGCGGTCAGGTCGGACAGGACGTCGTCCAGGGTGCTCATGCGATGGCCTCTCGAGATGGCTCGGTCATGACGGGTCCAGCTCGCGCTCGAGGACCGCGGCCCACGAGTCGAGGACGGTCGCGCGACGCTTGGTGTCGTCGCTCAGCGAGGCGGCCAGGCCGAGGCCACGGACGAGGTCGAGGGTCGCCTGCACCAGTTGACGGTTGTCGCCGCGGCTCTCGTCGATGCCCAGCAGCTCGACGGCGTAGGCATGGGTCTCGCGACCGATGCGACGCTCGAGCGGGCCGACCGACTCGCGCAGCCCGGCATCGGTGCGGGCCGCGACCCACAGCTCGAGGGCCGCGAAGAAGACCGGTGAGACGAACTGTGCCGCGAGGATCTCGAGGACTCCCCGGATGCGGTCGTCCTCGGGGAGGCCCTCGGCGTGACGACGCATGTCGTCGCGCCGACGGTCGGTGAGGTGCTCGACCGCCGCGACGACGAGAGCCTGCTTGCTCGGGAAGTGGTGCAGCTGGGCACCACGGCTGACGCCGGCGCGCTGGCTCACGACCGTCGTGGTCGTCCCGGCCCAGCCGAGCTCGACCAGCGACTCGACCGTGGCCTCCATGAGACGCAGGCGCATGGCGCGGGTGCGCTCGCCCTGGGTCGTGCGCGCAGCGGTGTCGGTCGTCACGCGTCCAGCATGGGTCAGATGTTAGAAACAGTCAAGCCTGATTGTTTACGGACGGGGCCAGGATGCCAAATATAAGAACTCCCTCACCGCGGTCTCACAGGGCGCTCACGGCGGTTCGGTGTGATGAGGTCATCGAGATCGACTCGATCCCCATCGCAGCCCATCGCCAAGGAGCACCCCATGCGCACGACCACTCGCACCGGCACAGCCGTCCGGACCCGCCTCGCCGCCGTTGGTGCCATCTCGGCGCTCGCCCTGACCCTCGTTGCCTGCGGAGGCAGTGACGACGAGGCTCTCTCGTCGTCCGACCGAAGCAAGGCCTCGGCCGCAGCCCTCGAGTACGTCGGCGGCGGAGCCGTCACCGACGCCGAGCGCGGCGACGGCGACGACCGGTACGCCTACCAGGTCGAAGTGACGCTGCCCAACGGCACCGACATCGACGTCGAGCTCGACACGTCGTTCTCCGTGACCAACAGCCCGGCCAAGGCCTCCGACTTCGCGACCGACACCCCGTCGTCCGCGCCGACGAGCGACGCCCCCACCGATGCCCCCACCGATGCACCGTCCGGCGTCGCACCCGACGACGACCGCGCCCTGGTGGGCGAGACGCTGACCAAGGCCAAGGCTGCGGCGCTCAAGGCCACCGGCGGGGGCAAGGTCACCGAGACCAGCGGCAGCGACGACGCCGACCACGTCTACGAGGTCGACGTGCTGCTGCCGAGCGGCGAGGACGTCACGGTCGAGCTCGACGCCGACTTCACCGTCACCAAGATCGACCGGTAGGGACGATCGCCGGGTGAGACAGCCCGTCCACCTCGGCTACCCTCAGGTGACCCAAGATTTCGCTGAGAAGGATCACCATGAGCGAGCAGACTCCCGCCCCACCGCCGCCTCCGCCGCCCGTTGATCAGTCGGCACCCCCGCCGCCTCCGCCCCCGCCCGCCGGTACAGCACCCGCTGCGCCCGCCTCGGCCGGCGGCGGCGGTCGCGGTCGTCGCACCGCCGTCATCGGCGGCATCGCCGCAGCGCTCGTGCTGGGTGCCGGCTTCGGGGCCTATGCCGTCTACGACCGGCTCAGCGGCGGTGGCCCGCAGCCCCACGACGTCCTCCCGGCGTCGACCCAGGTCTACGTCCGCCTCGACCTCGACCCGTCCGCGAGCCAGAAGGTCGACCTCTTCCGCCTCCTGCGCAAGGTCCCCGACCTCGCCGACGAGATCGGCATCAAGAGCGATGGCTCCGACATCCGCGAGCTGGTCTTCCCCAAGATCCTGGCCGGCCAGTGCGACGACGTCGACTACGACAGGGACGTCAAGCCGTGGCTGGGCGACCGCATCGGCGTGGGGGCCAACATCGAGGACCGCACCGTCCTGATCGCGGTCCAGACGACCGACGAGGACGAGTCCCGCGCCGGCATCAAGAAGCTGTTCGACTGCGCCGACGAGAAGTACGGCATCGCCTACGTCGACGGCTACGCGATCCTCGCCCCCAAGCAGGCGCAGGTCGACCGTGCCGTCGCCGCCACCGAGAAGGAGTCGCTGGGCGACAGCAAGACCTTCGCGGACGACTTCGACGAGCTCGGCAACCAGGGCATCGCGTCGGTCTGGGCCGACCTGAAGGCCGTCGCCGAGCTCCCTGAGGCCAAGGAGGCGCTCGGCGACCAGCTCGACGCGCTCACCAAGGCGGGCTCCGTCGCGGGCACGCTGCGCACCGACGGTGATGCGATCGAGCTCGCGGTGCTCGGCGCACCGTCGGCGGGCGGCGGCAAGGACGCCAAGGCCACGGCCCTGGGTGCGCTGCCCGCCGACACCGTCGCCGCCGTGTCGCTCGCCGGCCTGGGAGACCAGGTCTCGGAGGGCTTCGAGTCCTTCGTGCAGGAGTTCGACAAGCAGTTCGCCGCCCAGCTCGACAGCGGGCTGATCCCCGACCAGGACTCGGCTCTCTCGTCGACCCCGTCCGCGACCGCCGACCCCGTCATCGCGAAGCAGTCGACGCAGCCGACAGAGCCGGTGCCAACGATCCCGACGTTCCCGTCTGATCCCCCCACGGACCCCACGGACCCCACGGACCCTCAGCCTGAGACCGAGGAGCTGCCCCCGCTCTCGCCGTTCGGCGTCCCCGGCGGCGGTTTCAGCGCCCAGAGCTTCATCGACCAGTTCGAGCAGGCGACGGGATTCAAGCTGCCCGAGGACCTCGAGACCCTGTTCGGCGACAGCCTCACGCTGGCCGTCGGGTCCAAGAACCTCGAGACGCTGCCGACCCTCTCCGGCCCTGACGACATCTCCTCGCTCGACGTCGCACTGTCGCTGTCGTCGGAGTCCGCCCCGGCGCTCGACCTGGTCAAGCGCATCGCGGCGCTCGCCAGCGATGCGGGCATCCCGCTCGTCACGTCGCCGACCGACGACGGCGCGGTGCTCGCGACCAACGAGGACGCGGCCGACGCGATCACCGATCCTGACGGTTCGCTCGGCGACGAGGACGCGTTCAAGAGCGTCATCCCCGACGGCGACAGCACGTCGGGCGGCGTCTACGTCAACATCGGCACGATCATCGACAAGCTGCTCGAGGCCGATCCCCCGGCCGACGTCCGCCAGGACATCGAGTCCGCCAAGGCGCTGTCAGCCGTCGGCGTGTCGACCAGCGAGCAGGGCGAAGACCGGTCGCTCGTGCGCCTGCGGGTGGCGTTCAAGTAGCGCCGACCGGACGCGCTCAGGCAGCGGAGTCGGGGACCATCCCGGCGATCTGCTCCTGGTGCGCGTCCGGGTCGACCGTCGCGGGACGGTCGAGCTCGCCGACGGCGCGACGGGCGAAGTCGGCCGCCAGCTGCAGCGCCATCTCGCTCTCGGGCAGGACGTCGGCCATCACCGGGAACGCGTGCACCTGCTTGCGCCACAGGTGGGTCTCGACCTCGACCCCGCGCTGCGACAGCAGCAGAGCCATCGCCTCGACCTCGGGGCGCAGCATCTCGTCCTCGACCGCTACGAAGAATGTCGGTGACGAGATGTACGCGCTGGCGTGCAGCGGCGACGCGTAGCCCTCGATCGACGACCCCTCCGGCAGCCACCGCTCGCGGATCTTCGCGATGCGCTTGATCGGCAGGTAGGCGTCACGGGAGCGGATGATGCGGACGACGTCCTTGTCCTCGCGGTCGGGGTCGACGCTCAGCAACGGGGAGAACCCCAACAGCGCCGCGGGAGCCTGCAGGCCGCGCCGCGTCGCCAGCTCGGCGATCTTCATGGTCAGGTAGCCGCCGGCCGAGTCGCCGGCGACGACGATCTTGTCGGCGTGGGTCGACTCATCGAGCAGGGCCGCGTAGGCCGTGATCGCGTCGCTGACCGAGTCGGCGATCGAGCCCTCCGGCAGCTGCACGTAGTCGACCGAGACGACCGTCGCCCCGGTCTTGAGGGCCAGGCGCTCGCAGATGCGGCGGTGGCTCTCGATGCCGCACGAGAAGAACCCGCCACCGTGCAGGTACAGGATCGTCATGTCGCTGTCGGGGCCGTAACGGTGCGTCATCGCCTCGACCCGCACCCCGCCGAGGCGGTACTCGACGGGCTCGATGTAGCGCGAGCGGGGACGACGGGCCGACAGCTTGTCGAGCGCGCGGATCGTCGCCAGCGAACGATCGTTGATCGGCGTGTACTGCAGCAGCGGCTTGAAGACCAGGCGCATCGTCCGCTGCACGACCCGGGCCTTGAAGCTGAACGACTCGTGCACGACCGCCTGCTCGTAGACGACCTTCATGGGCCCGCGCCCCGCGCGGGCGGATCTGTCGCGCGGCACGGGCGTCCGCGGGTGAGGGACCAGGCCCACGAGCCTGGCCGCACGGTCACGCCACGACGACCACCACATACTGCGAGCATACCCGCAGTATGTGAACAGGTGTCAGTCGGCGCGGAACCTCGCGTCGACCTCGACCCGGATCACGATCTCCTCGGGTGCCAGGTCGAGCCCTGCCCCGGGGCCGTCGGAGAGGGCGAGGGCCGCGTTCTTGTGGAACGGGGACGCCACGGCGTCGCCGGGCCCGGCCAGCATGCCGGGGTCGGCGATCTGCACCGCGACGACCTTGCCGCGGCGGACCGCGTTGGCGTACGACTGCGCCTTCTGCACCGCGTCGTCGACGGCCGACTTGCGCACCTCGGCCTCGAAGACGCGACGGTTCTTGGCGCTGACGTCCCACTCGATCTGGCCGACCTCGACGCCGTCGGTGCCCGACCAGAAGTCGAGGAACCCGCTCAGCCGCTCGAAGTCGGTGAACTCGGCCCGCACCTGAACCCGCGCCACATGCACCGTCGCGCCACGCTTGCCGTCGCCGTCCCACGGGCGGTGGCTGAACACGCGCACCTGGTCGCTCGACCACGAGTGGACGGCGTGCAGCTCGACGAGCTCCTTGAGCTGCGCCGACAACGGCTCCTGGATGGCGATCGCGGCGGCGAAGGCCTTCGCCTTGTCGGGCCCCTCGATGGCGGCCGCCATCGAGACGGTCGCGCGTTCGGCCGGATGGTGCTGCTCCGCGGAGCCTCGCACGGTGATGTCGAGCGTCATGCCGCCATCTTGCCTCATGCGGCGACACGCCACCGGGCTCGCGCACCGCCCGCTACGCTCGCGACGCCACCCCACCGCGTCCACCGGAAAGCGAAGGGCACCGATGACCGAGCCGGTCGAGCAGTCGAAGACCATCACGTGGGTCGATCCGCGACCCCAGGCCGCGAAGGCGCTGACGATGTCGGGCCTCGACTACCTCCGCGCGATCCTGGCCGGGGAGATCCCCGGTGCCCCCATCGCCAGTCACATCAACATGGACTTCGTCAGCGTCGAGGTCGGCACCGTCGTCATGGGCGCGACGCCCGACGAGTCGCACTACAACCCCATCGGTGCCGTCCACGGGGGCTTCTTCGCGACCCTGCTCGACTCCGTCTGCGGGTGCGCCGTGCAGACGACCCTGCCGGCGGGCACCGCCTACACGTCGCTCGACCTCAACGTCAGCTTCCTGCGCGGCATCACGGTCGACACGGGTCGCGTCGTCGCGACCGGGCGGGTCACCAAGCCCGGCTCGCGGGCGGCGTTCGTCGAGGCCGACATCAAGGACGCGGACGGTCGCCTGCTCGCCACCGCGACCTCGACGTGCCTCGTGTTCCCGGCGGGATGAACCCCTCGGATCCCGCAGAACATGAGGGTCTCCTCGGATAGGATCGAGGTGTGGTCACTCTCGCCGATCTCCAGGTCCGCACGCTCGGTCCGTGCACCGTCAGCAGCCCGCTCGCGATGTACGTCAGCGAGCGCGAGACCAACGAGTACTACGTCGGCGAGACCGATCGCATCCTCTACGACGACACCGTCGAGCTGATCACGGCCCGTGGGCTGCCCCTCGACGAGCTGCCGACGTTCGAGGCCGGCGGGCCTCGCCGCTCGATCTTCTTCGACCCTGCCGCGACCAAGGTCGGCGTCGTGACGTGCGGCGGCCTCTGCCCCGGCCTCAACGACGTCATCCGCGCGATCGTCCTCGAGCTGCACACCCACTACGGGGTGCGCGACGTCGTGGGCTTCCAGCACGGCTACGCCGGGATGGTCGAGGCCAACGGCCACCCCGTCGTGCAGCTCACGCCCGAGTACGTCGCGCGCATCAACGAGCGGGGCGGGACGATCCTGGGGTCGTCGCGCGGCGCGCAGGACCCCGTCGCGATCGTCGACCGGCTCGTCGAGCTCGACATCGACATCCTGCTGGTCATCGGCGGCGACGGCTCGATGCGCGGCGCGCACAACATCGGCCGCGAGATCGAGTCGCGGGGGCTGTCGATCGGCATCGTCGGCGTGCCGAAGACGATCGACAACGACATCCCCCACATCGGGCAGAGCTTCGGCTTCTCGACGGCATTCGCCAAGGCCGCCGAGTCGATCAAGGCCGCACGGGTCGAGGTCGAGGCGGCCGTGGGCGGTGTCGGCATCGTCAAGGTCATGGGTCGTCACGCGGGGTTCATCGCCTGCTACGCCGCGCTGGCCAACCACGACGCCGACTTCGTGCTGATCCCCGAGGTCGAGTTCTCGCTCGACGGCGAGAACGGCCTGCTGCCGCTGCTGGCCCGCCGCGTCTCCGAGCGCGGCAGCGCGGTCATCGTCCTCGCCGAGGGTGCAGGGCAGGACCTCATCCCCGCCGACGACCGCACCGACGCCAGCGGCAACGCCGTCCTCGGCGACATCGCCGGCTTCCTGCGCGACCAGATCGGCAAGGATTTCGCCAACCGGTCGCAGCCGCTGACGATGCGCTACTTCAATCCCGGCTACGCGATCCGGTCGGTGCCCGCTGACGCGTCCGACTCGGTCTACTGCGCACGGCTGGCGCAGATCGCCGTCCACGCCGCGATGTCGGGACGCACCGACATGGTCGTCGGCCGCCGCCGGCACCGGTTCGTCAATGTCCCGATCCCGTTCGTCACCTCCGGGTCGCACAGTGTCTCCCCCGACGGCGACCTGTGGCTCTCCGTCCTCGAGTCAACCGCCCAACCCTTCAGCATGCGCTGACCTCGCCGAGGACCGGATGCTGAGACGGCCTTGTCAACCCGCGAGACGGTGGCACTCTCGGAGGCAAAGACCTTCGACTCCCCGGGAGACACCATGAGCGACACCTGGTCCTTCGAGACCAAGCAGATCCACGCCGGGCAGACGCCCGATCCGACGACCGGTGCCCGCGCACTGCCGATCTACCAGACGACCTCGTTCCAGTTCCGCGACACCGATCACGCCGCCGCGCTGTTCAGCCTCGCCGAGCCCGGCAACATCTACACGCGCATCATCAACCCGACGCAGACCGTCGTCGAGGAGCGCCTCGCCGCGCTCGAGGGCGGTGTCGGTGCCCTGCTGTTCGCCTCGGGCCAGGCTGCCACGACCGGCGCGCTGACCAACGTCGCCGAGGCCGGCGACCACATCGTCGCGTCGGCCAGCCTCTACGGCGGCACCGACAGCCTGCTGCGCCACACGTTCCCGAAGCTCGGCATCACCGTGACGTTCGTCGAGGACAACAACAACCCCGACGCGTGGCGCGCCGCCGTCCAGGACAACACCAAGGTGTTCTTCGGCGAGACGATCGGCAACCCCAAGGGCGACATCCTCGATCTCGAGACCATCTCAGCCGTCGCGAAGGAGGTCGGCGTGCCGTTCATCGTCGACAACACCGTCGCGACGCCGTTCCTGCTCAACCCGCTCAAGCACGGCGTCGACACCGTGGTGCACTCCGCGACCAAGTACATCGGCGGCCACGGCACGACGATCGCCGGTGTCGTGATCGACGGCGGGACGTTCGACTACGCCGCGCACGGCGACAGGTTCCCGGGCTTCACGACCGCCGATCCCAGCTACCACGGCCTGGTGTTCGCCGATGCGCTCGGACCCGCGGCGTACATCGCCAAGCTGCGCGTCCAGTACCTGCGCAACGTCGGTGCCGCGCTCAGCCCGTTCAGCGCCTTCCTGATCGCCCAGGGCCTCGAGACCCTGAGCCTGCGCGTCGAGCGCCACATCGAGAACACGCGCAAGGTCGCGGAGTGGCTCGAGGCACGCGACGACGTCTCGAAGGTGACGTGGGCGAGCCTGCCCAGCAGCCCCTACAAGGCGCTCGCCGACAAGTACGTGCCGAAGGGTGCAGGTGCCGTGCTGACGTTCGAGCTGCCCGGCGGCCTCGAGGCCGGCAAGGCGTTCATCGACTCGCTCGAGCTGTTCAGCCACGTCGCCAACATCGGCGACGTGCGCAGCCTCGCGATCCACCCGGCCAGCACGACCCACTCGCAGGGCTCGCCCGAGGAGCACGCCGCGACCGGCGTCACCCCCGGGCTCGTGCGTCTCGCGATCGGCCTGGAGGGCATCGACGACATCCTGGCCGACCTCGACGCCGGATTCCGCGCAGCCAAGTGAGTCTCGCTCCCGGCATCGATCCCTCTCTCGTCACCGGCGCGTGGCGGGAGGGGGATCCGCCGGGCGGTCGCACGTTCACCGACATCGGTGACCTGACCCTCGACTCCGGTGTCGTCCTGCCCGTCGTACGCCTGGCGCACGAGACGTGGGGGACGTTCGACGGCGGCAACGCCGTGCTGATCCTGCACGCCCTGACCGGCGACAGCCACGTCGTCGGCGACGCCGGCCCGGGCCACCCCACACCCGGCTGGTGGGGGACGCTCGTCGGCCCCGGCCGGCCGATCGACACTGACCGGTTCTTCGTCGTCGCCGCCAACATCCTCGGCGGCTGTCAGGGATCGACGGGCCCGGCGTCGCTCGACCCCGACGGCCTGCCGTGGGGCGGCTCGTTCCCGGCGCTGACCGTCCGCGACCAGGTGCGTGCCGAGGTCGAGCTGGCCGATCGTCTCGGCATCGAGCGCTGGCACACCGTGATCGGCGGCTCGGCCGGCGGCATGCGCGCCCTCGAGTGGGCGGTCGAGCACCCGGCGCGGGTCGAGCGGCTGTTCCTGCTGGCCACGTCCGCGGCGGCCTCGGCCGAGCAGATCGCCCTCTCGCGCACGCAGGTCTCCGCGATCGAGAACGATCCGGCCTGGTTCGACGGCGACTACTACGACGGACCCGTCGGACCACTCGCCGGTCTCGACCTCGCCCGCCGCATCGCCCACATCGCGTACCGCAGCGAACACGAGCTCGCCGCGCGGTTCGGCCGCGACCGCGAGGACGACGGCACGTGGTCGGTCGACTCCTACCTGCAGCACCACGGGGCCAAGCTGGTGCGGCGCTTCGACGCCAACGCGTACGTCGTGCTCACCTCGGCGATGGACACTCACGACGTGGGGCGCGGCCGCGGCGGCATCGAGTCAGCCCTCGCCCGGGTCACGGCGCGCACCGTCGTGGCCGGTATCGACTCCGACCGGCTCTACCCGCTGCACCAGCAGCAGGAGCTCGCCGACCTGATCCCGGGGGCGGCGCCACTGGCCGTCGTGACCTCCGACCACGGCCACGACGGCTTCTTGGTCGAGCACGACCAGGTCGGCGAGCTCGCCTCGGCGCTGCTGCGCCTGTAGCGCCGAGGGCCGGTCAGTACTGAGGGTGGGTCAGTACTGACGGAGGGTCAGTAGAGCCGGCGTGCGGCGGTGTGCCCCTCGAAGAACTGGGTCGACTCCTTGCGCCACAGCAGGACGAGGATCACGACGGCGAGCACCAGGTTGACCACCGACAGCAGCAGGGTCGGGGTCTCGACGCCGCCGGCCGCGAAGCCGAACAGCGTGAAGACGACGTTGAGCGCGCCCAGCACGGTGGCGGTGACGCGGGCCCACGAGCGGCCCTGGCCGTTCTTCCAGGCCATCCAGAGCCACAGCAGCACGCTGATCGCCCCGACGACGATCGCGAACACGATGCCCACGGCGTAGGCCGCGTCGATCGTCGACTGTGTCACAGAGGGGTCGGCCTCCCGCATCTGCCGCGCGATGTCGTCCTTCAAGGACCCGAGCCCCAGCAGGGACACGATCAGCGAGATCAGGCTGACGCCGGCACCAGCGCCCATGAGCTTGACGGCCAGCGAGATCGACGCGGGCTGCTCGGGGGCGGGCGGACCCTGGCGCGGGGCACCTGCGGGACCTGTCGGATAGGCACCGTACGCAGGCTGGGCGGGCTGTTGTCCGGGATACGGCGTCTGGCCCGCCCCGAACGGCTGGTCGGGCTCCGGCGGTGTGGT
The DNA here is from genome assembly GCF_017876595.1 of Aeromicrobium fastidiosum. Classification (NCBI taxonomy): domain Bacteria; kingdom Bacillati; phylum Actinomycetota; class Actinomycetes; order Propionibacteriales; family Nocardioidaceae; genus Aeromicrobium; species Aeromicrobium fastidiosum. The sequence goes on from NZ_JAGIOG010000001.1 coordinate 930,380, forward strand.
CGTCATGATGATCCCCCTGGTCGTCGACGGTCTGTCTCGGTGCCACGAACCTACCGACTCCGGCGGGCACACCGCACGTCGAGCAGATCAGACCAGGCGGCGGACGATGCCCAGCGGGGCGTGCTTGAGCACCTGTCCGAGGGGGGCCCACGGCCACGTCGGCACCGCGGCGTCGACGACCTCGGCCTCGATCTTGGCGACGAGCGCGCGGCATCCCGTCTCGGTGTCGACCATCATGCGCGACTCCTGCTCGACACCGTCGTTCATCTCCGAGGCGATGTAGCCGGGGTAGAGCGTCGTGACCTTGATGTCGAGCCCCTTGCGCCCCATCAGGTCGGCGCGGATGCCCTCGGCGAGCATCGCGATGCCGGCCTTGGTCGCGGCGTACGTCGTCATCGATCCCGGCATGCCGCGCATCGCCGACATCGACGAGATCACGACGAGGTGGCCGGACTTGCGCTCGTAGAAGTGCTCCATGGCGGCCTCGCACTGGGCGAGCGCCGCGATGAAGTTGGTCTCGGCGGTCTGCTTGTTGGCGTGGAACGTGCCGGTGCCGATGCGTCCGCCCTTGCCGAGGCCCGCATTGACGATGACCCGGTCGATGCCGCCCAGGTCGGTGATGACCCGCTTGAACACCGCGAAGACCTGGTCGTGGTCGTTGACGTCGAGGGCGTGGACGACGACCTCGATGTCGGGGTGCGCCGCGAGCAGCTCGTCGCGCAGCGCCTCGAGCCGGTCGACGCGGCGGGCCGTCAGCGCGAGGTGGTGCCCCTTGGCGGCCAGGATGCGAGCCATGCCGGCACCCAGACCCGAGCTGGCTCCCGTGATGAGGACGTTGGTGCGCACGTCAGTCCTTCGCAGCCATGCGGAACGAGGCGCGCCGCATCATCTGGTCGTACACGGGTCGGGCGAACCGCTTGGCCGCGTAGGCCATGACGCCCTGCCGGTCGGTCAGGATGATGTGCCGTCCAGCAGAGACGGCCTTCAGCACCGTGGTCGCGATGTCGTCGGCCGTGACCTGCGAGCGGTCGATGAGCTTGGCCGCCGACCGCTGAGCTGCCTCGTCCTTGCCGCGCATCGACGCCGTGAGGTTGGTCTTGAAGAACGTCGGGCAGACCACCGAGACCTTGACGTCGTATGGCGCGAGCTCGTGCTTGAGGGTCTCGCTGAGCGCGACCACCGCGGCCTTGACCGCGTTGTACTCGCTCATGCGCGGCGGGTGGATGAGGCCCGCCGCCGACGACGTGTTGACGATGTGGCCGCTGCGCTGGGCCTTGAACATCGGGGCGAACGTGCGGCAGCCCCGGGCGACGCCCAGCAGGTTGATGTCGACGATCCACTGCCACTGGTCCATCTCGGTCAGCTCGATGCGTCCACCCGCGGCGACGCCCGCGTTGTTGAACAGCAGGTCGAGGCCGTCCCAGTGCTCGACGACCCAGTCGCGTGCGACGGACCAGTCGGCGTCCTGCGTCACGTCGAGGCGCAGGTAGTCGACGTTCTCGAGATCGCGGAGGACGTCCGGCACGTCGGCGTGGACGTCACTGGCGAGCACACGGCACCCCCGCGCGGCCAGCTGCTGGACCAGGGCCAGGCCGAGGCCGGAGGCACCCCCGGTGATGAGGGCTCGGGAGCCGGAGGCGATCGTCATGTCTCAGATACTACCGGTATCCGGGCGTCCGGACCGGCCTGGCTCCAAGCGGCCGAGAAGGACCCGAGGCGGGTCTGCGGCCCTTCCGGCCCAAAGGCGACTCCGGGCCCGGGTGCTCGATCGGCCGGCGAGCAAGTATCCTCGTCGGCAACTTGTCAGGAGACAGGTTGTTCTGGGGGAAGGAAGTTCGTCATGGCGTCAGCCGACATGATCCGCGAGTCACAGGACCCGTCCACCACAGCCGCGCGGCTGGCCGAGCTGGCCCAGCTCGACCGCGGCCTGTGGACATCCATCGCGGTGCACCCCGCGGCCTATCCTGCGCTGCTCGAGTGGCTCGGGCAGCAGGGCGATCCGACGGTCGACGCCGTGCTGGAGCTGCGTTCCGGGTCACCTGCCACCGCAGCCGCACCGGCAGGGCCACCGCCGCCACCAGCCGATACACCCAGCGCGCACGTGGGTCACGCCTCCGTCCCGCCCGTCAACAACGAGGTCTCGTCGACGCACGGCTCAGCAGGCGACGGCAGCAAGAACGTCTGGGTCGTCGGTGGCATGATCGCCGTCGTCCTCGTCCTGATCGGCGGCATCGCATTCGGTGCCACGAAGGTCTTCGGCGGAGACGACGACAAGGACGAGGCGTCGCCATCACAGACGGTCGACGCGCCCAAGCCGTCCGCCCCGCCGACAGTGACCCGACCCACCCTGGACTCGCCCACCCTCGACTCGCCCACGCTGGGCTCACCTTCGTCCAGCTCGTCCCTGGCGTTGTTCTGCGAGGGATTCAAGTCCTTGGTGAGCGTCATCACCGCCAATCCCGACGCCAAGCCGGGCTCTGGCCCCGTCAAGTCGATGGTCAGCATCCTCGACAACGTCGAACGCTTTGCGCCCGCCGAGGTCAAGAGCGATGTCGGCATCATGGCCACCTACTTCAGAACATTGAGCGATCCCAACGCATTCGACGGCACTCCCCCCGCCGAGCTCACCGCTGCACAGAAACGGGCCGCGGACTACTACACGGCCAACTGCAGGTAGCAGGCTGGCAGATGCCTCGCTCGCGCTACCGCACGTCACAGAGGTCGGCGAGCCACCATCTTCCTGTCAGCCTGCCAGGCGACAGGGATCATTCCGGGAAGGAACAAAGCCATGACATCGGATGACACGATCCGCGAATCGCAGGATCCCTCGACCACAGGCGCGCGGCTGGCCGAGCTGGCCCAGCTCGACCGCGGCCTGTGGACATCCATCGCGGTGCACCCCGCGGCCTATCCTGCGCTGCTCGAGTGGCTCGGGCAACAGGGCGATCCGACGGTCGACGCCGTGCTGGCGCTGCGTTCCGGGTCACCGGCCGCTGCACCCGCACCGGCAGGGCCACCGCCCTCCGGGGCTCCCACCGCGCCCGCGGGCCACACCGCCGTCCCCCCCACCAGCAACCCGAGCACGTCGACACCCGGCTCGACCAGCGGCAACGGCAAGAACCTCTGGATCGTGCTCGGCATGGTCGCGGTCGTCCTGGTCCTGATCGGCGGCATCGCATTCGGCGCCACGAAGGTCTTCGGCGGAGACGACGACAAGGACGAGGCCTCGCCGTCCCAGACCGTCGGCGCGCCCTCCGACGACGCGCCCGACTCATCCGACTCGCCCGCGCCGTCCGACCCGCCCACCGTGGACTCCAACATCCCGTTCTGCACGGGGTTCCAGTCGGCGCAGCGTGCCGTAGCCGGAGCCGAGAGCGACGCGCCGGGCTCTGCCGCCGCTGCCGCCAAGGCCAGGGCCACAGCCAGCATCTTCCGCAACATCGAGGCCACGGCCCCCGCGGAGGTCAAGAGCGATGTCGGCATCCTGGCTGACTACTTCGAGGCCGCGAGCGATCCCAGCACGATCGACCCGTCCACGATCACCGAGCGCGCCAGGGAGTTCGGCGACGCAGCGAGGAGGCTCTCGTCCTACTACCGGTCCAACTGCACGTAGCAGGCTAGATCTGACGAGTCGTCGGTCATGCCGACCGGATTCACTAGCGGAAGGTCACCATGTCGCGCGGCAGATGACCCGTCTCGTTGAACGCCAGCAGCCGCGCACCCCCGGCCCCGACGATGACGGTCGTGACGCCGGCGTTGATCACGACGTCGTTGATGCGCTGGAACAGGGAGTCGTCGCCGGCCAGCAGGTGCGACGCGACGAGCGCGATCGGACCGCCCGACGTGAACACCGCGATCTGCTGACCCGAGGTCGCCTGCGACACCACGGCATCGAACGCGGCCAGGACCCGATCGCGGAACGCGACGTAGGGCTCCCCGGCACCGGGCTCCCCGGCCATCCACCCCGTGATGGCCACGTTGAGCGTGCGCTGGAACGCCTTGCTGTCGGACCCCATCGCGGTGGAGTCCTGCGCCCGCGCGAGCGCGAGGTGGTCGTACTCGTCCCACCCGGCGTCGACGTCGTAGCCGTCGCCCTGGCCGCACGCGTCGATCGCGGCGATCGCCGTCTGCGCATGGCGCTTCATGCCGCCCGCGACGGCCGCGGTCGGGGCCCACACGGACGCCTCCCAGGAGGTGCCGAGCGAGGTCGACTGCTCGTGGCCCAGCTCGGACAGCTGGTCGTAGTCGGCCGCCCCGAACGAGGCCTGGCCGTGCCGGACGAGGTGGATGGAACCCATGGGCGTGACCCTACCGGCGGCGGTCTCAGCTCTTGTTGGCGAACACCCGCATCGTCAGCGGCCCGAAGACCGCGACCAGCACCGCCGACATGATCAGCACCGTCACGATGGCCCCGCCGTCGGCGCGGCCGTCCATGAGGCTGCGTGCCGCGTCGACCAGGATCGTGACGGGGTTGACGTTGACGACGCTCCGCAACACGTCGGGCATCGTGTCGGGCGACACGAAGACGTTGGACAGGAACGTCAGCGGGAAGAGCACCATCATGCTGACGCCCATCACCGCGTTGGGCGTGCGCAGCTTGAAGCCCAGGAGCGTCCAGATCCAGCTGAGGCTGAAGCAGAAGATCAGGAGCAGCGCCACCGCGGCGACGACGCCCGTGACCCCGCCGGCCGGACGGTATCCCAGCAGCAGCGTCATGGCGATGATGATCGTCGACGCCATGGAGTAGCGCAGGGTGTCGCCGAGCAGGGAGCCCACGAGCAGGGACGGTCGCCACACCGGCAGCGAGCGGATGCGGTCGAACACGCCCTTCTCGATGTCGTTGTTGATCGTCATCGCGGTGTACATCGTGATCATCACGACGGTCTGCACGAGGATTCCGGGCGCGAGATAGGGCAGGTAGTCCTGCGGAGAGCCCGCGATCGCGCCGCCGAAGATGAACGTGAACATCAGCGTGAACATGATGGGGAACATCGTCACGTCGAAGAGCTGCTCCGGGACGTGCTTGATCTTGAGCAGGGCGCGCCAGCCGAACGTCAGCGACGAGGCGATCGGCGACGCGGGGGCGGGCCGAACGCCCGTCCCGAGTGCCGCGGCGACCTTGGTGTCCATCCGCTGTCCGGCGTCGGTCGTCATGCCGTGACCTCCTCGGTCGGCTGGTTCTCCTCGTCGGGGACGGGCTCGCCGGTCAGTGCCAGGAAGACCTCGTCGAGACTCGGCTGCCCCAGCGAGAACTCGGTCGTGACGATGCCGTGGTCGTGCAGCCGCGCCAGCGCCGCCGGGACGGCCGTCGGGTCGGCGACACGCATCGTCAGGCCCGTCAGGTCGCCGGTCGCGGTGGCTTCGCCCGAGAGGGACGCCTCGAGCAACCGGGCTGCCTCGTCACGCCGCGACGCGTCGCCGACCCGCACGTGCAGCGCTCCACTGCCGACGGACGCCTTGAGCTCGCCGCTCGTGCCCTCGGCGATGACCCTGCCCCGGTCGATGACGGCGATGCGGTCGGCCAGCTGATCGGCCTCGTCGAGGTACTGCGTCGTGAGCAGCACCGTCGTGCCGGCCGACACGAGTGCGCGGACGATGTCCCACACCTGGTTGCGGCTGCGCGGGTCGAGACCGGTCGTGGGCTCGTCGAGGAACATGAGATCGGGGCGCACCACGATGCTGCCGGCGATGTCGATGCGTCGCCGCATACCGCCGGAGTACTTCTTGACCTGCCGGTCGGCGGCATCGGTCAGGTCGAAGGCGTCGAGCAGCTCGGCCGAGCGCTCGCGCGACTGCTGCCAGCTGAACCCGTAGAGCCGGCCCAGCATCACGAGGTTCTCCGTGCCGGTCAGGTCTTCGTCGAGCGACGCGAACTGGCCCGTCATCGCCACCTTGGAGCGCACCGTGGACGCCTCGGCGACGACGTCGTGCCCCAGCACGAGGGCCGTGCCGCCGGTCGGCCGCAGCAGTGTCGCGAGCATGCGGATCGTCGTGGTCTTGCCGGCTCCGTTGGGTCCGAGCACGCCGTAGACGCCGCCGGCCGGCACCCGCAGGTCGACCCCGTCGACGGCGCGGTTGTCGCCGAAGGCCTTGACCAGGCCGTGGGTCTCGATCGCCAGCTCCATGGCGACATCGTGACACATCTTCCTAATAGGAACAAGAGCTTGGAAGCGCCGAAGGGGCCGGCCCTGGTGAAGTCAGGACCGGCCCCTCTGGGTGGTGCGATGGTGCGGAGCTACCTGGTGACGAGCAAGGATCAGGCCGCGGGCGGCATGAGGACCGTGTCGATCAGGTAGACGGTCGCGTTGGCGGTCTGGACGCCGCCGCAGATGACGGACGCCTGGTCGCCGACCTTGATGTCGTCGCCCGAACCCGTGATGGTCAGGTCGGCGCCGTTGACGGTCTTGAACGTGCCGTCGATGTCCGCGGGCGCGATGCGCTCGGGGATCACGTGGTACGTCAGGATGCTGGACAGCGTCGTGCCGCCGGCCTCCTTGGCGAGGGTGTCGATCGTGTCGGCCGGGATCTTCGCGAACGCGTCGTCGACCGGCGCGAACACGGTGAACTCGCCGCCGTTGAGGGTGTCGACCAGGTCGACGTCGGGGTTGACCTGGCCGCTGACGGCCTTGACGAGCGTGGTCAGCAGCGGGTTGTTGCTGGCGGCCGTGGCGACCGGGTCCTGCGACATGCCGCTGACGGAGCCCTTGCCGTCCGGGACGGCCTTCGCGTAGTCGGCGCAGCCGGGTCCGACAAGGTCGGCAGCCGGGTCGGCAGCCGAGGAGTCGTCGGAGGGAGCGGCCGAGGTGGCCGTGTCGTCGGCCGGAGCGGACGCGTCACCCTCGGAGTCGCTCGAACCGCAAGCAGCAGTGAACAGTGCCAGCGAAGCGACCGCCGCGACGGCGAAGCTCTTGGTGGTGGTGCGCATGGTGTGTCTCCTCGGTGTGGATGATGCTGTGGTTGGGTTGTGTTGCTCTCGTACGGGTGCTGCGTGTTACTCGACGCGGAACTGGACGCTCTGCCAGCCGGTCGTCCCGTTCGGGCGAATCGGTGCCCGCTCGGAAGTCTGTGTCTCGCCGTTCTTGTTGGTGGCCCGCACCTGGACGCTGTGGATGCCGGCCGTGGCCTCGTCCCACACGTACGACCACTGGCGCCAGGTCTCGACGTTGTCCTCGGCGGCGAGCTCGGCCTCGAACCAGTCGCCCTTGTCGATGCTGAGCTCGACCTTCTCGATGCCGACGGTCTGCGACCAGGCGACGCCGCCCATGCGGACCTTGTCGGCCGGGAAGGCCTGGAAAGACTTGGGGACGTCGATCCGCGACGAGAACTTGATGGGAGCCAGCGCGGTGTAGTCGCGCGTCGTCCAGTAGCCCTTGAAGTCCGAGAACTTCGTGACCTCGATGTCGGTCAGCCACTTGGTCGCCGAGACGAAGCCGTAGAGACCGGGCACGACGAGCCGCGCCGGGAAGCCGTGGGCCAGCGGGAGCGGCTGACCGTTCATGCCGATCGCGACCATCGCGTTGCGGTCGTCGGTGACGGCCTCGATCGGGGTGCCCGCGGTCCAACGGTCGGCGCTCGTCGACTTGATGGCGTCGGCACCGTCCTGCACGCCCGCCATCTCGAGCAGCGTCGCGGTGCGGATGCCGAGCCACAGGGCGTTGCCGACGTAGGGACCGCCGACCTCGTTGGAGACGCACGTCAGGGTGACGCGGTGCTCCTCGAGCTCCATGTCCATCAGGTCGCGGAAGGAGAGGTTGAGCTCCTTGTCGACCATGCCGTGGATGCGCAGGTTCCAGCCGTCGGCCGGCACGTCGGGGATGCGCAGCGCGGTGTCGACGCGGTAGAAGTCGCGGTTGGGGGTGACGAACTCGCTGACGCCCTCGATCTCGACCTGGGCACCTGCCGGCACCGCGGGTGCAGGCTTGGCGGCCCGTGGCAGACGGATGCCCGCACGAGAAGCGGCAGCGGCCGCGTTGCCGAAGATCTGGCCGACCGCGCCACCGATGACGACCAGGGCCGTCACGCCGAGAGAGGCCTTGAGGAATCCTCGACGTCCGAGACCCAGCGGGTGCGCCGCCGCGGCCTCCTCGCGGCCGCGCAGGTTGGCCAGCAGCACGAGCAGCGCAGCGAGCGAGACGACGAGGGTGATGACCGAGGGGACGAGCGTGAGCGCGCGGCTCGCGGTCGTGGTGCGGTCGATCGCGGCAGCGGCGATGGCCAGCGCGCCCAGCAGGGCCACGGCGATGATCGCGACCCGCGGCTTCTTGCGGCCGATGACGCCGGCGACGATCGCAAACAGCGCCAGCGTCGCGACGACTCCACCGATCAGGATCGGCTTGTCGGCGGTGCCGAACTGCTTGACCGCGAACTCCTTGAGGAACGGCGGCGCGTAGTCGATCGCCCGGTTGCCGACCGACTCGATCGGCGAGGGGACGCCCTGCAGGAGGGCTGCCACCCCCGTGCCCACGGCGACGCCCGAGGCGGCGGCCAGGAAGCCTGCGATGGCTCCGGCCCACCATGGCGCTGAGGCCCGGGTCTGCGTCGTCGTGTTCACATCATGGGTTCGGGGCCCTCGGGGTCATGGATTGGTCGATCGTCGAGAAACTTCTGCGAAGGATCTCCGAGCCTGTCTTCACGGGCGGACCCGGCTGCTCCTACGCTGGCGAGATGAGTGCACGCGAGGGAGTCAGCTTTCCGTCCGACAGCTCGACATCGGCGGCACGCACCGTCATGGCCGACGCGCTCCGCAAGGCCGATCCGGTCGGGTCCCGGGCGATCGAGAACGAGACCAACTGGCGACGCAACTACCTCGCGCACTTCCGCCGCGCGGTCGAGGCAGGGGTCGGCGAGGCGACCGCCGCGCACCGCATCGCGGCCGACGGGCTGCGCAGCGCTCACGACCTGATGCGGTTCGGCGACCTCCCGCTCGACGAGGCGATCACCGGCAGCGCTCTCACGCAGGCGTTCGGCACGCGCACGGTCGAGGGCGCTGGCGACCCGGAGACCGAGCTGTCGATCCCGTACCGCGGCGAGCGGCTCAGTGGACGGGCCCTGGTCGAGCAGCTCGACCGGTGGGTCGCCGCCGGCGTCATCACCGCATCGGCGTCGCAGGCCGTGCAGACCGTGCAGGACAACCCCGACTGGCTGCGGCTCGACGGCGACACCGTCGTCGTCCTCGGTGCGGGTGCCGAGATGGGGCCCTACCGGGCGCTGCTGCGCTGGGGTGCGCAGGTCGTGGCACTCGACCTGCCCCGCGACGACGTGCAGCAGCGGATCCGCGCCCTGGCGGACGAGTCGGCCGGACGCGCGCTGCTGCCGGCGCGCATCGTGACCCGCGGCGACGACACGGGGGCCGATCTTCTCACCGAGCTGCCGGGCGTCGCGCAGTGGCTCGAGGGCCTGCCGGGACGGCTCGTGATCGGCAACTACTGCTACGCCGACGGCGGCACGCACGTCCGCCTGTCGATGGCGGCAGACGCCCTGGCCGAGCACCTCGTCGACCGGCGCGACGACACCGCGCTGGCCTTCCTGGCCACCCCCACCGACACGTTCGCCGTCCCGGCCGAGGAGGTGCGGATCGCCAACGACGCCTACGCGTCGCGGTCGCGCCTGATCCGCACCCCGCTGCGGCTGGCCAGCGGCGGACGTCTGCTGCAGCGGCATTACCCGCCCGGGGCAGACCCCGGCATCTGCGACGCGCTCGTGCCCCAGCAGGGCCCCAACTACGCCCTCGCCAAGCGGCTGCAGCGCTGGCGGGCCACGACGTCACGGCAGGCCGGCACCACGGTCTCGCTCAACGTCGCGCCGGCGACGCGCACCCGGTCGGTCGTCAAGAACAAGGCCCTGGCTGCCGCGTACGCCGGCTCGCACCGCTTCGGCGTCGAGATCTTCGACCCCGCGACGAGCAACACCCTGATGGCGGCGCTGCTCGTCCACGACCTGCGCGCGGGAGCCTCGCCGCAGGCCGAGCCCTGGCAGGACGAGGCCGTCAACGCTGCGCATGGCGGACTGTGGACCGCGGCCTACGACCCGCGCAGCGCCCTCGGCCTGGCCGCCGTCCTCGGCATCGGTGCCCTGCGGAGCTGACAGGCCGAGATCGAGACGACTGAATGCGGCGGAGTCACCGAACGTGATGCCCGACAGCCCCCCGAGACCTTAGACTCCGTGGCTGTGGCTGACACCCGAGCCAGGCTCTGCCTGACCATGATCGTCAAGGACGAGGCCGGCATCATCGAGCGCTGCCTCGCGGCCGCGGCTCCATGGATCGACGCCTACGCCATCCACGACACCGGCTCGTCCGACGCGACGGCAGACATCGTCTCGTCGTTCTTCGAACGCCACGGCATACCGGGCGAGGTGACCCACGGCCGCTTCGAGGACTTCGCGCAGGCTCGCAACGAGTCCCTCACGGCAGCGCGCAGCACCGCCGCAGCGCACGGTGCCGACTACCTCCTGCTGTGTGACGCCGACATGGAGCTCGTGGTCGAGGACTCGGCCTTCCGCGACTCGCTGACCGCGGACGCGTACCTTCTCGGCCAGCGATCCAGCGGCCTCCACTACGCCAACGTGAGGCTCGTGCGCGCCGGCGCGACCGCGCAGTACGTCGGCGTCACTCACGAGTACGTCGACATCGGCTCTGCCCCGCGTCCGGCCCTCGACGGTGCCTGGTTCCGGGACCATGCGGAAGGCTCCAGCCGCGCGGTCAAGTTCGAGCGCGACCTCGCACTGCTGGAGCGGGGCCTCCTCGCCGAGCCGGAGAACGCCCGCTACGTCTTCTACCGGGCGCAGACCTTGCGCGACCTCGGCCGGAACCGGGAGGCCGTGGCCGCCTACGAGCATCGGGCATCCCTGGGGGGCTGGGAGGAGGAGGTCTGGTACTCGCTGCTCCAGACGGCGATGCTGCGCGAGCGACTCGCGGACAGCGCTCCGGAGGTGCTCGCGGCCTACCTGACGGCGTTCGAACGCCGGCCCGGGCGCGCCGAGACCCTCGTCGAGCTGGCCCGTCACCTGCGCGAGAGTGGCCGCCACGAGCTGGCGCACGTCTTCGCGACCCGCGCGGTCCAGCTCACAGCGACGGACGACATCCTCTTCGTTGCCCAGGACAACTACGGCTGGCGCGCGCGCGACGAACTCTCGGTCTCGAGCTACTGGGTGGGCAGGTACGCCGACTCCGCCGCGCTCGCGGAGACCGTACTGGCGGATCCGCAGCTGCCGCCCGACGAGCGTCCTCGCGTCGAGCAGAACCTCGCCCTGGCAAGCGCAGCCGTAGGATGACCGGCGTGACCCGTCCTCGGCTTGCCGCTCTCGCGCTGCTCAGCATCCTCGTCATCAGCGGATGCAGCGGCGGCTCGGACGACGGCCCATCGTCGTCAGGTACGTCCACGGCAAGCCCCTCAGCAGCGGACACCCTGGTGCAGACCGGCCTCGAGCAGCTCCAGAAGGGCGATGACGCCAAGGCCCAGGCCACGTTCGAGAACGTGCTCGCGCTCGACACCGACAATGTCTACGGCCACTACAACCTCGGCCTGCTGGCTCAGCGCGCAGGCAACAACACTCTCGCGATCAAGCACTACGACGCGGCGCTGAAGGCGGATCCGGCGTTCTCGTCGGCGCTGTACAACAAGGCCATCATCCTCGAACCCGATGATCTCGACGCCTCCGTCGAGCTGTACCGGCGAGCCGTTGCCGCGGACCCTGAGCTCGCAGCCGCCCACATGCGACTGGGCTTCGCGCTCCTGCACCTGGGCAAGAAGGCCGAGGCCGAGAAGCACCTCGCAACCGGCGTGAAGCTGGACCCGTCGATGGTCGACGTCAAGGCTCCGTCGTACGACTGACGATTTTTCGCTACAGGTTTTCCGAATCTGTCACGCTGGGCCTCTCGAGACCATATCTTGATTCCATGTCGACCTCGCGACCTCGCGCCTTCGCCGCCCTGTCCATCGCCACGCTCGCTCTGACCTCCGTCGTCGGAACTGCTGGAACAGCCGTCGCGGCTGACACGTCAGACGCCGCCAAGGTCGTTCGTGCGTGCCTCAAGCTCAAGACGGGCAAGATCCGCATCGTCGACACGAAGACGAGCTGCCGGCGCGGCGAGGCCCGCATCCTCTGGCTGCGTGACAACTACCCGACCCAGGGCAAGGACGGCGCTACCGGTGCTGCCGGGCCTGCGGGAGCCACCGGAGCGGCCGGAGCGCCCGGCGCTGCCGGTGCCACCGGCCCCGCGGGAGCCACTGGTGCGACCGGTGCGACCGGTGCGACCGGAACAGCAGGCGCGAACGGAGCCACCGGCGCGACCGGTGCGACCGGTGCGACCGGTGCGACCGGTGCGACCGGAACAGCAGGCGCGAACGGAGCCACCGGCGCGACCGGTGCGACCGGAACAGCAGGCGCCACCGGTGCGACCGGTGCGACCGGTGCGACCGGAACAGCAGGCGCCACCGGAGCCACCGGTGCCACCGGTGCGACCGGAACAGCAGGCGCGAACGGAGCCACCGGAGCCACCGGCGACATCGGCCCTGCGGGCCCGACCGGGCCTACGGGAGCAACAGGGGCGACGGGTGCGACGGGTGCGACGGGCGTCAACGGAGTGGCGGGCACCACCGGTGCCACCGGCGCGACGGGAGGCATCGGACCCATCGGCGCGACCGGACCGACCGGCGCGACCGGCGCCACGGGAGCCACCGGCGCGACCGGCGCCACGGGAGCGACGGGTGCCACCGGAGCCACCGGCGGCATCAGCGGCATCTACTACAAGTCCTCCGCCGCATCGGCCGCGTACGGCAGCCTCGACCCGAACGTGGCGACCACCAGCTGCAACGCGGGGGGAATCGCGATCGGAGGCGGCCTGTCCAGCGGCACCCCCAACACTGTCTCCGCCAGCTATCCCAGCAACGCCAGCGGTACCGCCAGCACGACCTCCCCGTCGTCATGGACCGTCACCTACTACCCCGACCCCACCGCGACGGCGATCACGGCCTACGCCGTCTGCGCACCCGGAGCGACCCCACCCGTCTGATCAGGCGGTTCGCCGCCCCCAAAGCTTCGCCATCACGGGCCCCCAGCTGCGCTCGTGGGAGGTACCCCAGCTGCGCTCCCTGGCGATCGGCGGGCGGCGCGGGGTCTCAGTCGACAAAGGTCGCGACCTGGTCGATCGGGGCGCGGGTCGACGTGAACCCGGACGACGGGTGCTCGGAATCGGGGCGGCCGAACGAGATGCCGCAGACCACCAGGCGATCGTCGGGCAGCCCCAGCACCTCGCGCACAGCAACTACTGCTGCGCCGACGGCGGCACGCACGTCCGCCTGTCGATGGCGGCCGACGCCCTGGCCGAGCACCTCGTCGACCGTCGCGACGACACCGCGCTGGCCTTCCTGGCCACCCCCACCGACACGTTCGCCGTCCCGGCCGAGGAGGTGCGGATCGCCAACGACGCCTACTCCTCGCTCGGCATCGGTGCCCTGCGCAGCTGATCAGCTCACACGTCGCACGGCCCCTGGGGTGCGTCGCAGAAGTCGATCGCGAAGGGCTTGTTGACGATGAACAAGAAGGTGACGCTCTCGGTGGGAGTCGCGCCGTGCTGCATCTTCCCTCCCTCGGGGAACCAGACGAACGACCCGGGCCCGTACTCGCCGTCATGCGTCATGAGGATGCCCTCCAGGACGTAGATGCCGTGGGCGCAGGGGTGCGTGTGCCACGTGGTCACGTGACCGGCCGGGTAGACGATCTTGATGACCGACATGCCGGTGTCCGGATCGTCGATGAGCGGGAGCACGTCGAGCTCGACGCCGAGCTCGGGGATCGGCAGCTTTCCCCACGGAGCGCTCGTGGTGTCGACCACCTGCAGCTGGGTGACCGGAGTGGTTGTGGTGGTCATGACAGTCCCTTCGACGACTCCGGCACCGTGCGCGCCGACTCATGGGTCCAGCATCGGCGTCGCGCATTTCCTGACGATGTCGAACGATGTGTCACTGGGGCGACGAATCGTGACGTCCGTGTTTCGCAGCGGATCGGACTCCGAGGTGACCCCGATCTGCTGAGCGGTCTCAGTCGACGAACGTCGCGACCTGGTCGATCGGGGCGCGGGTGGACGTGAACCCGGCCGACGGGTGGTCGAGGTCGGGGCGGCCGAACGAGATGCCGCAGACCACCAGGCGATCGTCGGGCAGCCCCAGCACCTCGCGCACCGCGGGCGTGACCTGCGCGATCGCGGCCTGTGCGCACGTGCCGAGCCCCAGCGCCTGGGCCGCGAGCATGAACGAGTTGACGTAGAGGCCGCAGTCGATCGCGCCGTAGACCCCGAGATCGGCGTCGGTCGTGACGATCGCGACGTGCGGTGCCCCGAAGAACTCGAAGTTGCGCAGCATCTGGGCCGCCGAGGCGTCGCGGTCGCCGCGCTCCACGCCGACCGCACCGTACAGCTGCCAGCCGACCTCCTTGCGACGCTCGTCGTAGACGCCGGTGTATGCCGCCGGGAACGGGAAGTCGGACGGAGCGGGCTGGCCGAACATCGCGATGACGTTGTCGACCGCGGCCTTCGACAGCGACTCACGGGCCTCACCCGACACGATGTGCACCTGCCACGGCTGCGTGTTGCACCACGACGCGGTGTGCTGCGCAGCACCAAGCAGCTGCTCGATCGTCGCGCGGGGCACCTCGTCGGGCAGGTAGCCGCGGCAGCTACGGCGGCCGGTCAGGAGTCTGTCGAGCGTCTCGAAGTCGTGCTGGCCGGTCATGTCGTCTCCCATGGTCATCGCCCCTCGAAGACGGGCCGGCGCTTGCCCATGAAGGCACTCGTGCCCTCGGCGAAGTCGGCGGTGTCGAACAGCTGGACCTGCAGGTCGCGCTCGCGGTCGAGGGTGTCGTCGAGGTGCCCGAGCGTCGCGGCGGTGATCGCGGTCTTCGTCGCCCGGTAGGCCGCTCCCGCGCCCTGCGCCAGACGGTCGACGAGCTGCTCGACCTCGGCGGCGAAATCGTCATCGGGCACCGCACGGTGGATCAGCCCGCTCTCCGCGGCCCCGGACGCAGAGAGCCGCTCGCCGAGCAGCGCCATCGCCGAGGCGCGGGCCCGTCCGATCGAGGCGGCGACGACCGCGGTCGCGCCGCCATCGGGCATCAGGCCGATGTTCGTGAACGGCAGCAGGAAGTAGGCCGACTCGCGGGCGATCGTGATGTCGGCGGCCAGGGCGACCGAGCAACCGAGCCCCGCTGCCGGCCCGTTGACCGCTGCGACCACGGGAACGGGTGCGGAGACGATCGCCCGGGTCAGGGCGTTGGCCAGGTCCATCGGTTCGGTGCCGCTGATGGGTCCGTCCAGGCGTGCACCGGTCGAGAACGCCCGCCCGGCACCCGTGAGCACGATGACCCGCGTCGTGCCGGGAGCCCTCTCCACGGCATCGGTCGCGGTGGCCACCATGTCGCCGGTCAAACCGTTGAGCCGGTCGGGATCGTTCCACGTGATGGTGCGGACGGCACCGACGTCATCGACCAGCACGGGTGCGTTCATGTCGTCAGACTAGGCGACCCCTGGCCACCGTGACAGTGGTGGTGGCAAGATCGGCACATGTCACTCGCGGGAAAGACCATCATCATGTCCGGCGGCAGCCGCGGGATCGGCGAGGCCATCGCGGTGCGCGCCGCCCGCGACGGGGCCAACGTCGCCCTGCTGGCCAAGACCACGGAGCCGCACCCGGCGCTGCCCGGCACGATCCACACCGCCGCCGCGGCCATCGAGGCCGCCGGAGGGCACGCACTGCCGCTCGTCGGCGACATCCGCGACGACGCCTTCGTCCTCGACGCTGTCGCGCGGACGGCCGAGGCCTTCGGCGGCATCGACATCGTGGTCAACAACGCCTCGGCGATCGATCTGTCGAGCACCCGCGACGTGACCATGAAGAAGTACGACCTCATGAACGACATCAACTCTCGCGGCTCGTTCCTGCTCGCCAAGTCGTGCATCGACCACCTGGCAGCAGCCGACAACCCGCACGTCCTGACCCTGTCTCCGCCCATCTCCCTCGACCCGAAGTGGTTCAAGACGGCGACGGCCTACACGATCGCGAAGTTCGGGATGAGCCTCGTGACGCTCGGCCTGAGCGAGGAGCTGCGCGAGCTCGGCATCGCCGCCAACTCGCTGTGGCCCCGCACGGCGATCGACACCGCCGCGGTGCGCAACGTCGTCGGTGCCGGTCTCACGACGCACTCCCGCACGCCGGCGATCATGGCCGACGCCGCCTACGAGATCCTCGTCCGTCCGAGCCGCGAGTGCACCGGCAACTTCTTCATCGACGATGACGTGCTCGAGGAGGCGGGGGTCACCGACTTCTCGATCTACCTCAACGGCGGCGAGGAGTCCGAGCTCGCGCTCGACTTCTGGGTCGAGCCGAAGGGTCCGCACGACCCGACCCTTTCGCTGCACTGACGATCGCTGGTAGACCGGTCGGCATGAGCAGCCACATCACGGTCACCCCGTTCCTCTGGTTCGACGCCGACGCCGAGCAGGCGATCGAGCGCTACCTGTCGATCTTCGACACCGCCGAGCTGCTGAGCGAGCAGCGCAACCCTGACGGTTCGCTGTTCGTCGGCGAGATCAGCCTGCAGGGGCAACGGCTCACGCTGCTCAACGGCGGACCGCACTTCACGCTCACCGAGGCGTTCTCGCTGTCGGTCAGCGTCGAGACGCAGGAAGAGGTCGACGAGATCTCGGACGCCCTGATCGCCGGAGGCGGACATCAGTCGCAGTGCGGCTGGCTCGTCGACGCCTTCGGGCTCAGCTGGCAGATCGTCCCGACGACCCTTCACCGCCTGCTGGGCGACCCCGACCGCGAGGCCGCCGGACGGGCGCAGGCCGCCATGATGACGATGCAGCGGTTGAGCATCCAGGGTCTCGAGGATGCCTTCGCAGCCCGGAAGGACTAGTCCGTTCGGATCAAATCTGCACGACGCGCGCCGAATCCGCCCGCATGACGCGATCCCCTCGTAACGTCGATGGCGAGGGGAAGGTTTCACACAGCATGAGCGTCTACCTGTTCGACATGGGCGGCCAGCCGGTCGCCTTCCGTCGCACCTGGTCCGATCCGCACGTCTTCGATCTCGAGGGGCACCGCATCGGGTGTCTGCCGTGGGAGGACAACGACGTCGTCGACCTCGACGGCCGCTACCTCGGCACCGTCGTCGACGACCGCCTCGTCCGCCGCAATGACTGGTGCGAGCGCCAGTGCTCCCGCATCCCGGACGATCCCGGCCCCGCCGAGCCCACGGGCAGCCCGTTGACGCCGCATCACTTCCCGAACTGCTTCGCCTACGAGGACGTCCTGGTCCACCACCACGCGTGAGCGGTCAGACGTCGTCGATCTGCACCTCGGCCTCGACCCCGAGCGCCAGCGTGCGGCTGACGGTGCACAGCCGTGTCTCAGCCTTGTGGATCGCATCGGGCAGCAGCGCCCTGGCCCGCTCGCCCGCCTCGCCCTCGGGGAAGGCGACGTCGAACCGCATCAGCAGGTCGACCAGGTGGTTGCCGAGCTCGTCGCGGATCTTGTCGGCCCGCGTGTGGACGTCGAAGGTCGTGGGCTCGGCCCGCCGCGACACCAGCGGGTCGACCGTGATCGCGGTGCACCCGGCCAGTGCGACGAGCAGCAGCTCGACGGGCGTGAAGTCGTCGGTCGACCCGTCGCCGATCTCGAGGGTCGTGCCGCGGACGTTGGTCGCGCGGTAGCGGGACGGGCCGGTGCGGGTCAGCTCGACGCTGCGCTCGGTGTCGTCCGACATCAGTGCGCCTCCCTCGCCGGCAGGCCGAGCCGCGCGACCGCCGCGTCGTGCAGGTGCACGACCTCGCGGCGGATGTCGGCCCGCTCGACCACGGGGCCCAGCCACGGGACGGTCGCCGATCTCGTCGTGCCGTCGACCTCGACGTCCCACGTGCCACCGGCGGCGTCGACGCCCGTCATCGAGGCTGCCGAGGCTGCCGGGTCGACGAACGCGCGGACGATCGTGAGGCTGTCGTCGGTGTGGTCGTCGTTCATGTGGTGGAGGATCGCGCCCACCACCTCGGCGGAGAAGGTCGTCATGACCCGACGGTATCTCCCGAGCGCGACCGACAGATAGTGCGAGGAGGGCGCCCGGCCCGGAGACTGGAGCCATGTCATCCCCCCGCAGTCTTGTCACCGGCGCGACCGGCTACGTCGGCGGCCGCCTGGTCCCCCAGCTGCTCGAGGCCGGCCACACCGTGCGGGTCATGGTGCGCGACGAGCGCAAGGCCCGCGCCCACGAGTGGTCGCACGGCGTCGAGATCGCGGTCGGCGACGGCACGAGCGACTCGGACGTGCGAGCCGCGATGGAGGACGTCGACGTCCTCTACTACCTCCTGCACTCGATCGGGACGGGCGACGACTTCGGCAAGACCGAGCACGACATGGCCCAGCGGTTCGCCGACGCCGCCAAGGAGGCCGGCGTCAGCCGCATCGTCTATCTCGGCGGCATGATCCCCGAGGGCGAGGAGCTCTCGGAGCACCTCAGCTCGCGCGGCGAGGTCGGCGACGTGCTGCTCGCGTCGGGCGTGCCGACGACCGTCCTGCAGGCCGGCGTCGTGATCGGCTCGGGCTCGGCCTCGTTCGAGATGCTGCGCTACCTGACCGAGCGGCTGCCCGTCATGGTCACCCCGAAGTGGGTCAACACCCGCATCCAGCCCATCGCGATCCGCGACGTCCTGCGCTACCTCGTGGGCTCCGCCGCGATGCCGTCCGAGGTCAGCCGACGCTTCGACATCGGCGGCCCGGAAGTGCTGACGTACCTCGACCTGATGCAGCGGTTCGCCGGCATCTCGGGCCTGCCGAAGCGTCGCGTCCTGAAGGTGCCGCTGCTGTCGCCGGGGCTCTCGAGCCACTGGATCGGCCTCATCACGCCCGTGCCGGCGAGCCTGGCCCGTCCGCTCGTGGAGTCGCTGCGCAACACTGTCGTCGCCGCCGACACCGACATCAAGGAGCTCATCCCCGACCCGCCCGAGGGCCTGATCGACTTCGACCGCTCGGTCGAGCTCGCACTGACCAAGATCCAGGACCTCGACGTGCCGACGAGCTGGTCGTCCGCCGCCACCGCCGGCGCGCCCGCCGAGGGCCTGCCGACCGACCCCGACTGGGCGGGCGGCTCGCTCTACAAGGACGAGCGCACCCGCGAGGTCAACGCCAGCCCCGCCAACCTCTGGAAGGTCATCGAGGGGATCGGCGGCCGCAACGGCTGGTACTCGTGGGCGCTCGCGTGGTGGGTGCGCGGCGTGCTCGACCGGTTCGCCGGCGGTCCGGGTCTGCGCCGCGGCCGCCGCAACCCGCAGGATCTCGTGGTCGGCGACGCCCTCGACTTCTGGCGGGTCGAGGACACCGACGACGCGACGTTCCTGCGCCTGCGGGCCGAGATGAAGCTGCCCGGGCTGGCCTGGCTCGAGATGCAGGTCGGCTCGACCGAGGGCGGCACCACGACGTTCCATCACCGCGCCCTGTTCGCGCCCAAGGGCCTGCTGGGACACGCCTACTGGTTCGCGATCCTGCCGTTCCACGGCATCGTGTTCGGCTCGATGCAGCGCAACATCGCCAAGGCCGCCGAGGCTTTGGAGGAGCAGCCGACATGACGTCGTCCGGCGCCCAGCAGGTGCGGCACAGCGACCTGCTCAAGCACGGCGCCCGGGTGGGGCTCGTCGCCTATGGTGTCGTCCACCTCGTCATCGCGTGGATCGCCCTGCAGGTCGCGTGGTCCGGCGGCGGCGACGCGAGCAGCGGCGGCGCCCTACGGACCGTCGCCGAGCAGCCGTTCGGGCGCACCCTGCTGTGGCTCACGGTCGCGGGTCTCGCGGCGCTCGTGGTCTGGCAGCTCGGCACCGCCGTGTGGGGGTATCAGACCGAGGACGGCGCCAAGCGGGCGCGCAAGCGTCTCGGGGCAGCCGGGCGCGTCATCGTCTACGGGGCGCTCGCCGTCTCGGCCGCGAAGATCGCCGCCGGGACGGGCGGCGGGTCGGGCGGCGACTCGAAGGAGGAGGGCCTCACCGCCGACCTCCTGGGTGCGCCGGCCGGACGCTTCCTCGTCGCGGCCGTGGGGCTCGCGATCATCGCGCTCGGCATCCGGCAGGTGCATCGGGGCGTGACCGACTCCTTCACTCACGACCTCGAAGGTCCGGCCACGTCGGGCGACTCCGGATCCGTCGTGGTCCTGCTGGGGCGGGTCGGCTACGTCGCGAAGGGTGCCGCGGTCGGCGTCGTCGGCATCCTGTTCGGCTGGGCCGCCCTGGCGTACGACCCCGAGAAGGCCGGTGGGCTCGACGACGCCCTCCAGACCGTCCGCGACCAGCCATTCGGTCCGTACCTGCTGAGCGCCGTGGCCCTGGGGCTCGCGGCGTTCGGCCTGTTCTGCTTCGCCTGGGCCAAGAACCCCCGCACGCGCTGAGCCGTCCACCGGAGCCCGGGTTGCTACACTCTGCTACAGGAGTGTGACAGTCATGCGGACCATCCCCCATCGAGAGCTGCGCAACAACAGCAGCGCCGTGCTGGCCGACGTGAAGGCCGGCGAGACCATCGCCGTGACCAACAACGGCGAGATCAGCGCCATCCTGGTGCCTCCGTCGACGAGCGCGTACGACCAGATGGTGGCTGCGGGTCTGGTGTCACGCGCCCGCCGACCCGGGCACGCCCGTGACATCGCCAGGATCGTGCCGTCGCGCACGTCGCAGGATGTTCTGGACGAGCTGCGCTCCGACCGATGAGCCTCCACTACGCCGACACCTCGGCCTGGCTGAAGCTCGTGGTCGACGAGGCCGAGACCGAGCCGATGCTCGACCACCTCACTGCGGTGCAGACGGCGGGCGGACGCTTCGCCTCGTCCCAGCTCCTCGCCACCGAGCTGCTCCGCGCGGGGGGTCGTCTCGGGGTCAACGCTGCCGGCATCGACGACGCCTTGGCCGAGATCGACCTCGTCCTGCCGACAGCTCAGACCTATCGACTCGCCGGACGCCTGCCGGGCGCATCGCTGCGATCGCTCGACGCCCTGCACCTGGCCACGGCCCTCGAGACCGGCGCAGACGCCTTCGTCACCTACGACCTGCGACAGGCCGACGCCGCCATCGACGCCGGCCTGCGCGTCGTCGCGCCCGGCACCTGACCGCGCGGTTGCATCCGCACGGCGCGGGCAACAGAATGTCCGGATGGATCTCTTCCGCATCAAGTCCGTCGAACGCTCCATCGCGGAGACCGACGAGCCCGAGACCCGGCTCAAGAAGGAGCTCTCGGCGTGGGACCTGACGGTCTTCGGCGTCGGCGTGATGGTCGGCACCGGCATCTTCGTGCTGACCGGGGAGCAGGCCTACAGCAACGCCGGACCCGCGATCGTCATCTCGTTCGTCATCGCCGGCATCGTGTGCGGCCTTGCGGCGCTCTGCTACGCCGAGTTCGCCTCGACGGTGCCCGTCGCGGGCAGCGCCTACACGTTCTCGTACGCGACGCTCGGTGAGCTGATCGCGTGGATCATCGGCTGGGACCTCGTGCTCGAGCTGGCCCTCGGGGCGGCGGTCGTGGCCCGCGGCTGGTCGGCCTACCTGCAGTCGCTGTTCGACCTGCCGACCTGGCTGGCCGGCGACGAGGCGATCCCCGACTTCGGCGCCATCGCGATCGTCTTGGCGCTGACGGCCCTGGGCGTCTTCGGCACCAAGCTGTCCGGACGGTTCACGAGCGTCCTGGTGATCGTCAAGGTCGCAGTCGTGACGTTCGTGATCGTGGCGGGACTGTTCTTCATCAAGGCGTCCAACTACACCCCGTTCGTGCCCGACTCCCAGCCCAGCAAGGGCGAGTCGGGGCTCGACTCGACGCTGCTGCAGTCGATCTTCGGCGTCGACCCGACGGTGTTCGGCGTGTACGGCATCATCGCGGCGGCTTCCGTCGTGTTCTTCGCGTTCATCGGCTTCGACGTCGTCGCGACGTCGGCCGAGGAGACCAAGAACCCGCAGCGCGACATGCCGCGCGGCATCCTCGGCTCGCTCGCGATCGTCACGGTGCTGTACGCCGCGGTGTCGTTCGTCGTGACGGGCATGCTCAAGTACAGCGACGACCGCATGAACACCGCCGCCCCGCTCGCGGAAGCCTTCAAGGCCAACGACCTCGACTGGGCCAGCAAGCTCATCTCGGTCGGTGCCGTCGCCGGCCTGACGACCGTCGTGCTCGTCCTGATGCTGGGTCAGTCGCGCGTGCTGTTCGCGATGTCGCGCGACGGCCTGCTGCCCGTCAGCCTCGCGAAGGTGCACCCCCGCTTCGGCACGCCCTACCGCATCACGGTCATCACGGGCCTGTTCGTCGCCGTCCTCGCGGGCTTCGTGCCGCTGTCGGAGCTGTCGAAGCTCGTCAGCATCGGGACGCTGTTCGCGTTCGTCGTAGTGTCGGCCGGGGTCATCATCCTGCGCCGCACCCGCGCCGACCTCGACCGCCCGTTCCGGGTGCCGGCCGTGCCGCTCATCCCGATCCTGTCGATCGCGGCGTGCCTGTGGCTCATGGTCAACCTGTCGGTCGAGACGTGGGTGCGATTCCTGATCTGGCTCGCGATCGGCTTCGTCGTCTACTTCGCGTATGGCTACAAGTCGTCGCGACTCGGCAAGGGTCTCAGGCAGGCGGAGGTCGACGGCGACGTCAGCGGTGGGCCGTCGACGTGAAGTGATGAGTCGCGGCGTCGACGATCATCTGCGGATCGGCCTCGAGGACACCCTCGATCCAGGCCGTGACCAGCTCTGCGACGCCGCCGATGAACATCGTGGCGGCGATCCGGCCCTCGACCTCGTCCCACGCCTCGACGCCGTACAGGCCCCGCGCCTCGTGCGCCGCGAGCTCGGCGAAGCGCCGCAGCAGCTCGGCGCGGTGGGGCCTCAGGGCATCGATCGACATCGACTCGACGATCGCCACCCGCCCCTTGCGTGGGTCGTCGGTCAGGATCTCCACGAACGCGCCGATGCCCGCCCGGACGCGTTCGGTGGGATCGCCCGTGGCGGCGCCGAGCGCCGCGACCGACCGGTCGGCGATCTGCTCGGCGATGCCGTCCATGACGGCCCGTAGCGCGGCGTCGAGGCCGTCGAAGCTCTCGTAGAAGTAGCGCTCGGTCAGGCCCGCCTCGGCGCAGATGCGGGTCATCGTGACCTTCGGTCCCCCGTCGCGGCCCCACACCTCGAGGGTCGCCTCGAGCAGCCGTGCGCGGCGCTCGGCCGTCCGCTCCTCGGCCGACCGACCCTTGTACGTCCCCGCCTTGACCGCCATGCGCCCATCTTGACAGAGCGTCCTGTCTGAATGCAAGATGCCGGTGTGACCCAGACCACCACCCTTCCTCCCCGCCGCCGCGGCCTGCCCTGGATCGGGCAGACGATCCACTACGTGCGCAATCCGATGTCGATGATGCGCAGCCAGTACGACGGCTGGGGTCCCGTGTCCGACACGGCCTTCCTCGGCAAGCGCTGGACGATGCTGCTGGGGCCCGATGCGTGCGAGGCGGCGTTCCGCAACGCCGACAAGGCCTTCGCGAGCGGCGAGGGCTGGGGCTACCTCGTCGGACCGTTCTTCGACCGCGGGCTGATGCTGCTCGACTTCGACGAGCACCACCGCCACCGCCGCATCATGCAGTCGGCGTTCACCCGCGACCGGCTCGAGGGCTACACCGCCGCGCTGCAGCCCGCCGTGTCCGCGGGCCTCGCGCACTGGCGCACCGGGCCCGACTTCCGGGCCTACCCGGCGCTCAAGGAGCTCACGCTCGACCTCGCCACCGAGGTGTTCATGGGCGGTGCCGAGCTCACGACGCCCGACGAGCTCGAGCGCGTCAACCAGGCGTTCATCGACTGCGTGCAGGCGGCCACCTCGATCGTCCGCGCCAACGTGCCCGGCACGCGGTGGGGCCGGGCACTGCGGGGACGACGCCTGCTCGAGGAGTTCTTCGGCCGCCACCTCGAGGCCAAGCGCAGCAAGCCGGGCGACGACCTGTTCTCGGTGCTGTGCCACCTCGAGACCGACGACGGCGAGCGGTTCAGCGACGCCGACGTCGTCAACCACATGATCTTCCTACTCATGGCCGCGCACGACACGTCGACCATCACGGTCTCGACCATGATGCAGCAGCTGGGCCAGCACCCCGAGTGGCAGCAGCGATGCCGCGAGGAGGCCCTCGCCCTGCCGGACAACCCGACGATGAGCGAGCTCGACGGGCTCGTCGCGATCGACCTGGTCATGAAGGAATGCCTGCGGCTCGTGCCGCCCGTGCCCATGGTGGCCCGCAAGGCCGTCAAGGACACCGAGGTCCTCGGGCACCACATCCCGGCCGGACGCCTCGTGGCCGTCATGATGCACCTGTCACACCACATGCCCGAGCTGTGGGACGACCCAGAGCGGTTCGACCCCGAGCGGTTCGCCGACCACCGCCGCGACGACAAGGTGCACCGTCACGCCTGGGACCCGTTCGGGGGAGGCGTCCACAAGTGCCTCGGCCTGTTCTTCGCCGGGGCCGAGGTCAAGACGATCCTCGTGCACCTGCTGCGCCAGTACGAGTGGACCGTCGACCCCGGCTACGTCGCCCCCATGAGCTACGCCTCGCTGCCCTTCCCGAAGGACGGACAACCCGTCCACCTGACCCGCCGCTGACACCCATCGACC
Organism: Aeromicrobium fastidiosum; assembly: GCF_017876595.1. Taxonomy (NCBI): domain Bacteria; kingdom Bacillati; phylum Actinomycetota; class Actinomycetes; order Propionibacteriales; family Nocardioidaceae; genus Aeromicrobium; species Aeromicrobium fastidiosum. The sequence goes on from NZ_JAGIOG010000001.1 coordinate 955,024, forward strand.
CCAGACCCCTGCCCCCAAGCCCCAGGAGCGCCATGTCCCGCATGCTGACCAACCAGGTCGTCGCCATCACCGGAGCCGGTCGTGGCATCGGTCTGGCCGCTGCCAGGCAGTTCGCCGCCGCAGGAGCGATCGTCGTGATCGGCGACCTCGACGACGACGTCGCGGCCAAGGCGGCCCTGGCGGTCGGCGGCCGCGCCGTCGCGCACGTCGTCGACGTCGCCGACCGCGAGTCGTTCGCCCGCTTCGTCGACCTCGCCCGACAGCAGGGACCCATCGACGTCCTCGTCAACAACGCCGGCATCATGCCGCTGTCGCCCCTCGTCGACGAGACCGACGCGGCGACCGACCGCATCATCGACGTCAACCTGCGCGCGGTCATCACCGGAACCAAGCTCGTGGCTCCCGAGATGATCGCGCGGGGCCACGGGCACATCATCAACATCGCCTCTGCCGTCGGCCGCATCGCCGTGGCCAACGGCGCGACGTACAGCGCGAGCAAGTACGCCGTCATGGGGTTCTCCGAGGCCATGCAGTCCGAGCTCGCGCCCTCCGGTGTCGACGTGTCGTGCATCCTGCCGACCGTCGTCGACACCGAGCTGGCTGCAGGTGTCTCGGCGGCCAAGGGCATGCGTGCCGTCAGCCCCGACGAGGTCGCGGCCTCGATCGTCAAGGTCGCCCAGAAGCCACGGTTCGAGACGTGGGTGCCGGCGTGGAGCAAGGGACTGTTCTACTCCATGAACGTCCTGCCGCGGCGCGTCCGCAACGGTGCCGGTCACGCGATCGGAGCCGACGAGGCACTGCGGGCGGTCGACGTCGACGCCCGCGCCGAGTACGAGCGGCGCGCTCGCCGCTAGCGGGTTCCCCAGGTGAACCGGTGGGTGTGGGTGCGGTAGTACGTGAAGGTCTGCAGCCCCCGCACCCCCGGCACCGACCTGATCTGGTCGTTGACCACGGCGTAGAGGGCGTCGTGGTCGGGCGCGATCACCTCGACGAGCAGATCGGCGGGCCCCGCGGCCACGACGACGTAGATGACGGCGTCGATCGCGCCGATCGCGCCGGCGACCGGCTCGACGTCGCCCTCGACCTCGATCGTCAGCATCGCCATGCTGCGGTAGCCCAGCTGGAGGGGATCGGTGACGCCGATGACGCGCAGGATGCCGCGCTCCTGCAGACGGAGCACGCGAGCGCGGGCAGCACCTGACGAGAGGCCGGTCGCGGACGCGAGGTCGGAGTACGGGAGGCGGCCGTCCTCCTGCAGCAGCGTCAGCAGCTGACGGTCGGTCGCATCGAGTCCGTCGTCGGGTGAGGGTGTCACGTGGACACCCTAGACCACCGCGAACAGCAGAATCGGCAGTGCTTAGACCGTTTCACACACGATCTTGCGGCCTTGAATCCGTCTGGCCCTATGATCGGGAGCACCAGCGTCGGCGTCCGGCGCCGTCTGCACCCGGAGGATCCATGGACCCCGTCACCACCGGCCTTCCTCGGCCGGCCGTCACCGTCGACCAGGCCATCGCGTTCGCGCGCGAGCACTTCGGTGTCGACGGCACCGGTGTCGAGCTCGGCAGCCAGCAGGACCGCAACGTCCTGCTGACCACCCCTGGCGGCACCCGCTACCTGTTCAAGGTCAGCAACCCGGTCTTCACGCGTGCCGAGATCGAGGTACAGAACCTCGCCATGCGCCATCTCGCGGAGCGCGGGCACGTCACGCCGCAGCCCACCGCAGCCCTGGACGGCGCGGAGATCGTCGAGGTCGACGTCGACGGTGTGCCGCACGCCGTGCGCCTGCTGACCTTCGTGCCCGGTGCGCCCCTGTCGTCCGGGGGCGCACCCTGGCCGGCCACGCTCGCGCGGATCGGCCAGCTGGCCGGACAGATGACGGCCGCGCTCGCGGACGTCACCCACCCGGGCCTCGAGCGCGACCTGCAGTGGGACCTGCGTCAGGGCGAGGCGGTCGTCGCCGAGCGGCTCCACCTGATCGAGGACCCCACGCGGCGGGAGTCGGTCGAACGGGCACTGCGCCGCGTGACCGCCGATCTCGACCCCGTGCGGGACGCGCTGCCGACCCAGCCCGTCCACGGCGACCTGACGACCGACAACCTGGTCGGCGACCGCGACCACGAGGGCGTCCTCCGGCCCACCGGCATCATCGACTTCGGCGACGTCATGACCAGCTGGCGGGTGGCCGAGCTGGCCGTCGCGTGCAGCGCGGTGTTCCGGCACGAGCCCGACCGGCCGCTCGCGATCCTGCCCATGGTCGCGGCCTTCGATGCCGAGGTGGGTCTCACCGATGACGAGCTGGCTGCGCTGTGGCCGCTGATCGTCCTGCGCGGCACGACCCTGGTGGTCAGCGGTGCCGAGCAGCTCGCGGTCGACCCGAACAACGCGTACGCCGCGGCCGCTCTCGACGACGAGTGGGCGATGTACGAGGTGCCTGCCGCCCAGGATGCCGCCGTCATGACCGCGGCGATCCGGCTGGGCCTCGGACGCCCGGTCGCAGAGCCCGCGTCACCGGCCGGCATCCGCCCCTTGGCGAGCTCACTCGTCGATGGGCCCCCGGCGATCGTCCGGCTCGGACACGACAGCGATGCCCTGTGGGACGGCGTCTGGCTCGAGGACGGCCCGGCGCAGGAGGAGGTGGCCCTCGGCGATGCCGTGTCGCGCGCCCCGGCGGCCATGACCCTCTTCGGCGAGGCCCGGCTCACCCGCGCCCGCGCCAACAGCCGCGACGAGCCGACGAACGTCGCCCTTGCCTGCGACCTGCGGACAGCGTCGCCCGTGACGCTGACGGCCCCCTTCGACGGCACCGTCGGCCACCGCGCGGGAGCCCTCGTCCTGACGGGCCGCGACCACGCCGTCGTCCTGCGCATTCCGTCGGTCCATGGAGCCGCCGGCGACGGCGACGTCCTCGCGGCCGGCGACGCGTTGGCGACGACCAATCGTGCGACGGTGTGGCTCACCGTGCCGGCGGCCGTCGCCGACAGCCTGCCGCCGGCCTTCGTCAGGTCGTCCGAGCTGCCCGCCTGGCGCACTCGGGTGCTCGATCCGGCGCCCTTGCTAGGCACCGAGCCGTCGCCGGCCCCGACCCGCGACGCCGTCGACCTGCTCGAGCGCCGCACCGGGGCCTACGCGCCCTTGCAGGAGCACTACTACGCGGCCCCGCCACAGATCGAGCGCGGATGGCGTGAGCACCTGGTCGACACGACTGGTCGGCACTACGTCGACATGGTCAACAACGTCTCCGTCCTCGGGCACGGGCACCCCGAGGTGGCGGCCACGGCCGCCGACCAGTGGCGCCGGCTCAACACCAACTCACGGTTCCACTACGCCGCCGTCGCCGAGCTGAGCGAACGCCTGCTCGCGACCGTCCCCGACGAGCTCGACACGGTCCTGCTGGTCAACAGCGGCTCGGAGGCCGTCGACCTGGCGCTGCGACTGACCCGCGCGTTCAGCGGACGCGAGGACGTCCTGTGCGTCACCGAGTCGTACCACGGTTGGACAGTCGCCTCGGACGCCGTCTCGACCTCGACATCGGACAATCCGCTGGCCGAGCAGACCCGTCCCGGATGGGTGCACACCGTCGAGCTCCCCAACGCCTACCGCGGCACGCACCGAGGAGCCGGTGCCGGCGAGGCCTACGCGCGCGACGCCGTGGCCGAGATCGAGCGACTGTCGCGGGCCGGCACGCCGATCGGCACCTGGATCGCCGAGCCGCGCAACGGCAACGCCGGCGCGATCGGTCTGGCCGACGGATTCCTCGCCCCGGTCTTCGAGGCGATTCGCGCGGGTGGCGGCATCTGCATCTCCGACGAGGTGCAGGTCGGCTACGGACGGCAGGGCGAATGGTTCTGGGGCTACGAGGAGCACGGTGTCGTGCCGGACGTCATCACGATGGCCAAGGCGATGGGCAACGGGCACCCGCTCGGAGCCGTCATCACCAGGGCGGAGATCGCGCAGGCCCTGGCCGACCAGGGCACGTTCTTCTCGTCCTCGGGCGGCAGCACGCTGAGCAGCCGCATCGGCGCGACGGTGCTCGACGTCATCGAGCGCGACGGGCTGCAGGAGAACGCCCGCATCGTCGGTGCGCACCTCAAGAGCGAGGTCGAGCGACTCGCCGAGAGGCATCCCCTCATCGGCACGGTCCACGGCCGTGGGCTCTACCTCGGCATCGAGCTGGTGCGCGACCGCGAGACGCTCGAGCCGGCACCCGACGAGACCGCCGCGCTGTGCGACCGCATGCTGCAGCTCGGTGTCGTCGTGCTGCCGACCGGCGACCGGCAGAACGTCCTCAAGGTCAAGCCGCCGCTGTGCATGTCGCGCGACAGCGTCGACTTCTTCGTGGCCCGGCTCGACGAGGCCCTCGGCGGCTGACACCTCCCCGGAGGACTAGGGCAGCAGCGGCTCGACGCGATAGCCCATCGTCAACGTCTCGCCGGGACCGACGATCCGGACGCCCGGCTTGTCGCGCAGCTCGCCGGCGAAGTCGATCGGGGCCGCTCCGCCCACGCACGGCTCGAGGCACAGCAGGTCTGCTCCGGTCGGGCGCGACCAGACCACGAACACGTCGACCGCGTCGTCCCAGGTCATCCGGATGCCGCGGCCGGACGGGGCGAGGTAGCTCAGCCCGCGGCTGGCGACCTGATCCATCACGATCGCATCGGCGGCGAACAGACCGGGATCGAGCCGCAGCGTGCCGCCGACGACGGGCGTCGGCTGCGCCTCGGGCAGCACGAGGGTGTGGTCGAGGCGGCGGATGGGGGCGGGTTCGGGCTCGTCGAAGACGACCACGTGGTCGGTCCTTGCCACGCCGGGCTCCAGCGGCCAGGCGAAGGCGGGATGCGATCCGATCGAGACCGGTATCGGCGAGTCACCGGGATTCAGCACCTCGTAGGTCGTGGCGAGCCCGACGTCGTCCATGACGTAGCGCGCAGTGAGCTCGAAGGCGAAGGGGAACCGCGCGCGCGTCTCGGCGCTGTCGCTCAGCTGCAGCGTCGCCGACGACTCAGTGGCCTCCACGACGTCCCACTCGAGGTCGCGGGCGAAGCCGTGCTGCGTCAGCGGGTACGTCGCGCCGTCGACCGTGATCGTGTCGTCCGGCACGCGACCGACGATCGGGAAGAGGATCGGCGCATGGCGGCGCCACTCGGCACCCGCCTGCCAGAGCAGCTCGTGACCCGTCGCGTCGCGCAGGGAGTGCGGCTCGGCACCCAGGGGCGAGATGTCGGCCGTCCCGGCACCCCCGCGCAGGCGCAGCACGTCACAGCCCCCTGACGTCGTAGGTCTCGCCGGCGTCCTGCGTCGCGGCGAAGACCGCGTCGAGCAGCTCGCGAGCCGTCGCGCAGCCCAGCAGCCGCAGCTGGTCGAGCGGCCCGAGCGGGGCGATCGCCGCGAGCTGCCACAGCGCGTCGACCGGGTCGTCGCTGAGCTGGACGGCGGGCGACCAGCTGAGGTCGTCGAACTCGCTGGCACGCGCCAGCGTCCGGCGCACCAGCGCCTCGGTCTGGTCGAACCGCTCCCGCAGCTCCTCGTCCCACTCCAGGGCGGGCAGGTCGCGGACGCGGGCTCGTGGGTAGGGGTGCTCGCCCAGCCACTCGACGACCTCGATGCGGCGGGTGCCCTCGCCGAGCAGGGCCAGGTAGCCGTCGGCGACCTTGAGCTCGGCGACCTGCGCGATCGTGCCGACGTCGAAGCGCTTCTCGCCGCCGCCGACCTCCTGGCCGCGCTCGATCAGCACGACGCCGAACTCGGCGGGCCCGTCGGGGAGCAGGTCCTGCAGCATCTGCAGGTAGCGCGGCTCGAAGACCCGCAGGGGCAGCGGCATCGCCGGGAACAGCACCGAGCCGAGGGGGAACATCGCGATCTCGGTGACGTCGTCCATGCCGACCATCCCACCACGCGACCGCCCGGCGGCAACCCGAACCCGCCCGACGTCAGGCCAGCGCCGGGGCGGCCTCGGGTCGTGCGTGGTGGCGGCCGCGCGGCACGATCATCGGCGTGCCGCTCACCGGGTCGGGGACGACCTCGCAGGCCAGGCCGAAGACGTCGGTGATGACGTCGGCGGTGATGACGGCTGACGGCGGACCCTCGGCGACGATCGCACCCTTCTTCATCGCGATGATGTGGTCGGCGTAGCGGCACGCGAGGTTGAGGTCGTGCAGCACGATGACGACGGTCTTGCCCGACTCGCGGTTGAGATCGGTCAGCAGGTCGAGCAGCTCGACCTGGTGGTTGATGTCGAGGTACGTCGTGGGCTCGTCGAGCAGCAGCAGGTCGGTGTCCTGTGCCAGGGCCATCGCGACCCACACCCGCTGGCGCTGGCCGCCCGACAGCTCGGCGATGTTGCGGTGCTCGAGATCGGTCGTGCCAGTGGCCTCGAGAGCCGCCGCGACCGCCTCGTCGTCGTCCGCGTTCCACCGTCGGAACCAGCCCTGGTGGGGGTAGCGGCCGCGGCCGACGAGGTCGCCGACCGAGATGCCGTCGGGGGCGACGGGCGTCTGGGGCAGCAGGCCCATGACCTTGGCGACGTCGATGCTCTTCATGTCCTGCACCGAGGTGCCGTCGAGCACGACCCGGCCCGACCGGGGGCTCAGCAGCCGGGCGAGTCCACGCAGCAGCGTCGACTTGCCGCAGGCGTTGGCGCCCACGATGACGGTGATGCGGCCGTCGGGGATCTGGACGTCGAGGTCCTTGACGATGTCGACGTCGGCGTAGCCGAGGGTGAGGTTCTCGGCCCGCAGGTCGTGAGAGGTCATCCGCCGCGTCCTTCCCGGTTGACGGTGGCGAGGAGCCAGATGAGGTAGGGCGCGCCGATGATGCCGGTCACGACGCCTGTCGGCAGGGGGGTGGGCAGCACCTGCTGCGCCACGAGGTCGGCACCCAGCACGATGACCGCTCCCACCAGTCCGGCGGCCAGGATGCCGCCCGAGGGGCCTGCCAGCCGCTGCGCGATGGGGCCGGCGATCAGGGCGACGAACAAGATGGGTCCGGCGACGGCGGTCGCGAAGCCGATCAGGACGATCGAGATGCCGAGGAGGGCCAGTCGGTTGAGCTCGACCCTCGACCCGAGCGCCTTGGCCGTGTCGTCGCCGAGCTCGAGGGTGCGCAACGGCCGCTCGAGCACCAGCGCGACCGGCACGATGACGACGACGGCAACCAGCAGGGTGCGCAGCTCGCCGGCTCCGGACTGGCCCACGGTGCCCGCGAGCCACGTCATCGCCTCGCGTGCCTCGTAGAGCTCGGCCCGCGAGATGACGTAGCCGACGATCGAGAGCATGAACTCCGAGACGCCGATGCCGATCAGGATGAACCGGTAGCCCGAGATGCCGTCGCGCCACGCCAGCACGTAGATGAGCAACGCGGTGAGCAGTGCGCCCACGAGGGCCGAGCCGGAGATCACCGAGCTGCTGGCGTTGAACAGCACGATCGACGAGACCGCGAACAGGCTGGCCCCCGACGAGATGCCGACGAAGTCGGGCGACGCCAGCGGGTTGCCCAGCAGCTTCTGGAACACGATGCCCGCCACGCCGAGCGCGATGCCGACCGCGAGCCCGGCCGAAGCCGTCGGGAGCCGCAGGTCGCGCACGATGAAGTCGTTGGTGGGGTCGTCCCCGATCCCCAGGACGGCCTTGACGACGCCAAGCGGCGAGACGTAGTACGAGCCGACCATCATCGTGAGAACGAACAAGCCCAGGACGAGCGCGGCCAGCACGATCGTCACGACGGTCGCGCGACGGTGGCGGTGGCGGCGTCCTGCGCGGACGACGGGTACGTCGAGGGTCGAGGTCATCGCGATCAGAGCTCCGCGAGGTTGCGGTAGCGGACGAGCAGGATGAAGGCCGGGGCCCCGAGGACACCGATCACGACACCGACCTGCAGCTCGCCGGGCGAGATGATGAGGCGACCGACGATGTCGGCGGCGAGCAGCACGATGGGTGTGAGCAGCAGCGAGTACGACAGGATCCAGCGGTAGTCGGGGCCGCAGATCATCCGGGCCAGGTGCGGCACGATGAGGCCCACGAACACGATCGGGCCGCAGGCGGCGGTGGCCGCGCCGCACAGCACCGCGACGGTCACGAACATCATGACGCGGGTCAGCCGCACCCGCTGGCCGAGGGCGAGAGCGAGGTCCTCGCCGAGGGCCAGGCCGTTGAGGGCCCGGCCCGTGCCGAGCGCCAGCACGATGCCGAGCGCCAGGAACGGGAGGGTCTGCCAGAACACCGGGAAGTAGCGACCGGCGAGCGACCCGACCTGCCAGAAGCGCAGCTCGTTGAGCGCCGAGACGTTGGTCATGATGATCGCCGACGTGAACGACGACAGGATCGCGGTGACCGCCGCCCCGGCGAGGGCCAGCTTGACCGGCGTGGCCCCTTCGCGTCCGAACGAGGCGATGCCGTAGACCACGACGGTGGCCAAGCCGGCGCCGGCGAAGGCGAACCAGACGTAGGTGCTGACCGACTGGACGCCCAGCACCATGATGCCGAACACGATGAACGCCGCCGCGCCCGCGTTGATGCCCATGATGCCGGGATCGGCCAGCGGGTTGCGGGTGACGCCCTGCAGGATCGCGCCGCTCAGGCCGAGCGCCGCGCCGGCGACGATGCCGATCAGGGTGCGGGGCACGCGCAGCTCGCGGATCACGGTCTCGGACGCGTTGCCGGGGTCGTAGTCGTCGAACGCCTTCCAGATCGTGGAGAGGCCGACGCCGCGGGCACCCATCGTGATGCTGAAGAAGCACACGACGGCCAGCACGCCGATCAGGATCACGAAGCCGGTCGAGAGCACGGCCCGGGAGCGGTGGGTCGGGCGCTGCTCGGAGGCAGGCACGAGGCGGTCGCTGACGGTCATGGCCCCGTCAGCCTAACTTAGGTATGCCTTGCCAATCCACCGTGCCTGCGTCACAGCGGACGGGACGGATCTTTCGACGTATAGGTCGTCCCGGCGACCCGAACGTCGACACGTCAGTCATGCACGACGCCCCCGCAACCCTGGGGGCTGCGGGGGCGTCGTCGCGGACGAGCTCGGACGAACGTCCTCAGACGTACTTCTCGCCGTTCTTGCTCTTCTCGAGCAACGAGGCCGGCGGGGTGAACCGGTCGCCGTACTTGGCGGCGAGCTCCTGGGCGCGAGCCGTGAAGGCCTCGATGCCGATCGAGCCGTCGGCGGCCTCGTAGCCGTTGACGTACTGGATCGCTCCACCCTGCAGGGCCGGGAAGCCGATGCCGAAGATCGAGCCGATGTTGGCGTCGGGCACCGACAGCAGTCCCTCGTCGAGGCACTTGATCGACTCGATGCTCATGATGAACGTCAGCCGCTCCTTGAGGTCCTCGAAAGCCGGCTGCTCGTCGGCGACCGGGAACTGCTCGGCCAGTCCGCTCCAGAGTCCCTGGCGCTTGCCGTCGACGTACTCGTAGAACCCCGCACCCTTCAGGCGGCTCGGGCGGCCGAGCTCGATCATCGTGTCGATGACCTTCTCCGACGCGCTCTCGGGCCACGCCTGTCCGGCCTCTTCGGCAGCGGCCTTCGACTCGTTGCGGATCTTGACCATGAGCTCGAGGTTGAGCTCGTCGCTGAGCTGCAGCACAGGAGCCGGGAAGCCGGCCTGCGTCGTGGCCCGCTCGATGCTGACGGGCGAGACGCCCTCGGACAGCATGCCGACGCCCTCGTTGACGAACGTGCCGATGACGCGGCTGGTGTAGAAGCCGCGGCTGTCGCCGACCACGATCGGCGTCTTCTTGATCGCCTTGGTGTAGTCGATGACGCGCGCGATGGCCTCGTCGGACGTGTCCTTGCCGGCGATGATCTCGACCAGCGGCATCTTGTCGACGGGCGAGAAGAAGTGGATGCCGATGAAGTCCTCGGGACGATCGACGCCGTCGGCGAGGATCGTGATGGGCAGCGTCGACGTGTTGGAGCCCAGCAGGGCGTCGGACTTGACGACCTTCTGCACCTCGCCGAAGACCTCGTGCTTGAGCTTGACCGACTCGAAGACGGCCTCGACGACGAAGTCGCAGCCCTCAAGGTCGGCGTAGTCGTCGGTCGGCGTGATGAGTGCGAGGAGGGCATCGGCCTTCTCCTGCGTCAGACGTCCTCGCGAGACGGCCTTGTCGACGATGGTCTGGCTGTAGGCCTTGCCCTTCTCGGCGGCCTCGAGCGAGATGTCCTTGAGCACGACCTGCATGCCGGCCTTGGCCGAGACGTAGGCGATGCCCGCGCCCATCATGCCGGCGCCGAGGACGGCGACCTTCTCAGCCTTGGTGGGCGCGATGCCCTCGGGGCGCGACTTTCCGGCGTTGATCGCGCCGAGGTCGAAGAAGAAGGCCTGCGTCATGTTCTTGAACTGCTGGCCGACGATGAGCTCGACGAGGTAGCGCGACTCGATGCGGGTCGCAGTCTCGAAGTCGACCTGCGAGCCCTCGACCGCGGCGCTCATGATGTTGCGCGGCGCCTTGTAGAGCGCGCCCTTGGTCTGCTTGCGCAGGTTGGCCGGGAACGCCGGCAGGAACGCGGCGAACTTCGGGGTGGACGGCGTGCCGCCCGGGATGCGGTAGCCCTTGCGGTCCCAGGGCTGGGTCGCGGCCTCCTCGTTGCCGGCGTTGGCCTCGATCCAAGCCTTGGCGGCCGGGATCAGCTCGTCCTGCGTCGCGACGACCTCGTCGACGAGGCCCTCCGAGAGCGCCTTGGACGGCTTCATCTGCTGACCCTGCAGCAGGAACTTCATGAGCGCGTCGGAGATGCCGAACATGCGGACGGTGCGGGTGACGCCACCGCCGCCGGGCAGCAGGCCGAGCGTCGCCTCGGGCAGGCCGATCGAGTAGCCGCCGTCGACCGCGATGCGGTGGTGGGCCGCGAGCGCGATCTCGAGCCCGCCGCCGAGCGCGGCGCCGTTGATCGCCGCGACGACGGGCTTGCCGGACGTCTCGAGCTTGCGGAGCGTGGCCTTGATGCCCTCGACCTCGTCGAACAGACGCTGGGCGTCCGCCGGGGTCGACTGGGTCATGAGCTTGAGGTCACCGCCGGCGAAGAAGGTCTTCTTGGCCGAGGAGATGATGACGCCCTGGACCGAGTCGGGGTCGTCGGTGATCTGCTGGACCAGCCGGTCGACGGCCTTGGCCATCGAGGCGGAGTAGTCCTGGTTCATCGTGTTGGCACTCTGGTTGGGATCGTCGAGGACGAGGTTGACGACGCCGCCCTCGGCCTCGTAACGCACTGCTTCGGTCATGGGTGTGTCTTTCTGGTCAAGAAGAAGGAGGAGGAGACGAGCGGAGGGATCAGCGGAGGCGCTCGACGACGGTGGCGATGCCCATGCCGCCGCCGACGCACAGCGTGGCCAGGCCGTAGCGCTGGTCGCGACGCTCGAGCTCGTCGACGAGCGTGCCGAGGATCATCGCGCCGGTCGCACCCAGCGGGTGACCCATCGCGATCGAGCCGCCGTTGACGTTGGTCTGGTCGTGCGGGTAGCCGCCGAGGTCCTTCATGAGGCGCAGGGCGACGGCCGCGAAGGCCTCGTTGATCTCGAGCAGGTCGATGTCGCCGATGCTGAGACCGGCACGCTCGAGGGCCTTGAGGCTGGCCGGGCCGGGGCCCGTCAGCATGATCGTGGGATCGGATCCCGAGACCGCGGCCGAGACGATGCGCGCGCGGGGCTTGAGACCGTGGCGCTCGCCGGCCTTCTCGTTGCCGATCAGCACGAGGGCCGCGCCGTCGACGATGCCCGAGGAGTTGCCGGCGTGGTGGACGTGGTCGATCTTCTCGACCCAGTGGTACTTCTCGAGGGCGACGGAGTCGAAGCCGCCCTGGTCGCCGATCTGCGCGAACGAGGCGGGCAGCTTGCCGAGGCTCTCGGCCGTGGTGCCCTCGCGGACGAACTCGTCGTGGTCGAGGATCGTCAGGCCCGAGGCGTCCTTGACCGGGATGACCGAGTTGGCGAAGTAGCCGTTGGCGATGGCCTTGGCGGCGCGGGCCTGCGACTCGGCGGCGAAGGTGTCGACGTCGTGGCGGCTGTAGCCCTCGATCGTGGCGATCAGGTCGGCACCGATGCCCTGCGGCACGAAGTCGGTGTCGAAGGACGTGCGGGGGTCCATGGCCCACGCGCCGCCGTCGGAGCCCATCGGGACGCGGCTCATCGACTCGACTCCACCGGCGAGGATCAGGTCCTCCCAGCCCGAGCGCACGCGCGCCGAGGCCTGGTTGACGGCCTCGAGGCCCGAGGCGCAGAAGCGGTTGAGCTGCACGCCGGCGACGGTGTCGGGCAGCCCGGCGGCGAGCGCCGCGGTCTTGGCGATGTCGCCGCCCTGGTCGCCGACGGGCGACACGCTGCCGAGGACGAGGTCCTCGATGCCGTCGGTGTCGAGCGTGGGGTTGCGCTTGCGCAGCTCGTCGACCAGACCGGTGACCAGCGAGATCGGCTTGACCTCGTGGAGCGATCCGGTCTTCTTGCCGCGGCCACGCGGCGTGCGGATGGCGTCGTAGACGAAGGCCTCGGTCATAACGGATTCCTTTGAGATGTGTCCCGCAGATGTGGATGGAGAACAGGTGCCGCACGAAGGCGGCACTGTCGATTGTGACACCAACACTGTCAAAGTCCAAGGGTCGGGTGTTGAATGGGTTCGTGACCACCAACACGACCCCCGCAGAGACGATGAGCGTCGAGCAGCTAGCGTCCCGCGTCGGCATGACCGTCCGCACGGTGCGCTTCTACGCCGGCCGCGGCCTGATCCCGCCGCCTCGCCGCGAGGGCCGCAACGGGTTCTACGGCCCCGACCACATCGCCCGACTCGAGCTCGTCCGCGAGCTGCAGGGTCACGGGTTCACGCTGTCGGCGATCGAGGGCTACCTCGAGAACATCCCGTCGACCGCGACGCCCGAGCAGGTCGCGCTGCACCGCACGCTGCTCGCCCCGTGGATGGCGGACCGCCCCGAGGAGCTCGACCGTCCGTCGCTCGAGCTGCGCGCCGGGCGACCGCTGACCGACGACGACATCGAGATGCTGATCGCCCTCGGCGTCGTGGAGCCCACCCCCGCCGAGGACGTCTTCCAGGTCGCCCCCGCCCACCTGGCCGTGGGAATCCAGTTCATCGAGACCGACATGCCGATCGAGGTCGCCCTGGCCTCGCGCAAGATCTTCGACGAGGCGGGCAAGGCCGTCGCCCGCGAGATCACCGAGGTCTTCCGCACCATGTGGTGGCCCGAGCTGCGGGCGTCCGGTCGTCCACCCGAGGACATCACGGCGCTGGTCGAGCGGTTCAAGCCCCTGACGATCCAGGCGCTCGTGACGGCGTACGAGTCGGCCGTCGACGAGTCGAAGCGCGAGTCGGTGCGGCGCCGCACGTAGCCGGGCCGGCTACGGCGTGTCTGGGCCGTCCATCAGGCGGCTGGTGATGGCCGTGACGTCGCGATCGAGGGCGTCGACCCGGTTCTCGATGCGGTCGAGGCGACGCTCGACCTGCTCGAACCGGCGGTCGACCTACTCGAACCGGCGGTCGACCTGCTCGAAGCCGGCCGTCATGACGGCACTCAGGGCACCGAAGCGGGCGTCGAGGTTCTGACCGAACAGCCGCACGAGGATGGCCATGAACGCCAGCATGAAGGTGGCCTCCACCACGAAAGCGCCGCCGATCGTGGTCCAGGTCTGCGCGTCGCTCATGTGGCCAGAATAGACGCGGCCCCCGACGACCGGAAGGTGTCGGGAGCCGCGCCGTGGACGAGGCTCAGATGCCCATGCCGCGTCCCACGATCTCCTTCATGATCTCGGTCGTGCCGCCGTAGATCGTCTGGATGCGCGTGTCGAGGTACGCCTTCGAGATCGGGTACTCCGACATGTAGCCGTAGCCGCCGTGCAGCTGCAGGCACTGGTCGGCGACCCTCTTCTGCAGCTCGGTCGTCCACCACTTGCCCATCGCGGCGTCCTCGACCGTCAGCGTGCCGGCGTTGAGCTGCGTGATCGACTCGTCGACGAACACCTGCGCGATGCGCGCCTCGGTCTCCATCTCGGCCATCGCGAAGCGCGAGTTCTGGAACGAGCCGATCGGCTTGCCGAACGCCTTGCGCTCCTTGACGTAGTCGAGCGTCATGTCGATCATCCGGCGGGAAGCGGCTGCTGCGACGACCGAGATCGACAGGCGCTCCTGCGGCAGCTTCTCCATCAGGTAGATGAAGCCGTGGCCGGCCTCGCCCAGCAGGTTGCTCTTGGGCACCCGCACGTCGTCGAAGAACAGCTCGGCGGTGTCCTGCGCCTTGAGGCCGATCTTGTCGAGGTTGCGGCCGCGCTCGAAGCCCTTGGCCCCGCGCTCGACGACGACCAGCGAGAAGCCCATCGCGCCGGCCGACGGATCGGTCTGGCACACGACGATCACGAAGTCGGCGTTGATGCCGTTGGTGATGAACGTCTTGGAGCCGTTGATGACGTACTCGTCACCGTCCAGCACGGCGGTGGTCTTGATGCCCTGCAGGTCGGAGCCGGTACCGGGCTCGGTCATGGCGATCGCGGTGATCATCTCGCCGCTGCAGAACTTCGGGAACCAGCGCGCCTTCTGCTCCTCGGTCGCGTGCGAGAGCAGGTAGCCCGACACGAGATCGGTCTGGATGACGAAGCCGATGCCGCTGGCACCGATGCGGGTGATCTCCTCGGTGAGGATCGCGTTGTACCGGAAGTCGGTGACGCCACCTCCGCCGTGCTCCTCGGGCATCATGAAGCCGAGCAGGCCCATGTCGCCGGCCTTGGTCCAGATGTCGCGGGGGACGATCGCGTCCTTCTCCCACTGGTCGTGGTGCGGAGCGATCTCCTTCTCGCAGAACGAGCGGACGGTGTCGCGGAACGCCTCGTGGTCGGCGTCGAAGATGTTCCTCTTCATGATGGTCCCTGTCTTCTGTGGTGGCGGTGGTGGTGGTGGTGTCAGTTGGCCTGGACGGCGACGCCGTCGGCGATGAGCTGGTCGACGTCGGCGACGCCCCAGGCGGTGAGGGCCGCGGAGGTGCTCGCGCCGGGGCGCTCGGGCGGGGTGGTCAGCGTCGCGGGGGTGGCGGAGAAGCGTGGTGCAGGTGCCGGCTGGGTCAGCCCGTCCTTCGTGACGTACGTGCCGCGGGCGACGTTGTGAGGGTGCTCGTAGGCCTCGGGCAGGCTCAGGACGGGGGCCACGCAGGCATCGGTGCCGTCGAACGTCTCGACCCACTCGTCACGCGTGCGGCTCGCGAAGGTCGACGAGAGCGTCTCGCGCAGCTCGCCCCACCGGGCGAAGTCGTACTGGCCCGGCAGCTCGATGCCGAGGCCCTGCTGCAGCGCGGCGAAGAACTGCGGCTCGAGCGGTCCGACCGACATCCACTGCCCGTCGGACGTCTCGAAGACGTCGTAGAACGGCGTGCCGGTGTCGAGCATGTTGGTGCCGCGCTGGTCGTTCCAGCTGCCTGACTGCTGCATCGCGACGATCATCGACATCAGGTGGGCCGTGCCGTCGGTGATCGCGGCGTCGACGACCTGCCCCTCGCCGGTCGCTCGTGCGTGGGTCAGCGCTGCGAGCAGCCCGGTCACGAGGTAGAGCGAGCCGCCGGCGAAGTCGCCGACCAGGTTGAGCGGCACCTGGGGCGGACCGCCCGCACGACCGATCGCGCCCAGCGCTCCCGCGACGGCGATGTAGTTGATGTCGTGGCCGGCCGTCTGGGCCAACGGACCGTCCTGGCCCCAGCCGGTCATGCGTCCGTAGACGAGGGCGGGGTTGCGGGCGTGGCAGTCGGCGGGTCCGAGACCGAGCCGCTCGGTGACGCCGGGGCGCAGGCCCTCGATCAGGATGTCGGCGGATGCCACGAGGTCGAGCACGGTCTCGACGCCACGCGGGTTCTTGAGGTCGATCGCGACGGACGGTCGACCGCGGCCGAGGATGTCCTTGTCGGCGGGGCCGAGCTGCAGGGCGTTGCCGCCGGGACGGTCGACGCGGATGACGTCGGCCCCGAGGTCGGCCAGCAGCATCGCGGCGAAGGGGCCTGGGCCGATGCCGACGAGCTCGACGACACGCACGCCGTGGAGGGGTCCGGACTTCTCTGTGATCGTCACACCACAATTGTGACAGTAGTGCTGTCACAATGGCAACCGGACGGCATGGGTGACACATCCACATACCGTCGGTATCTTGATCCGCATGCTCTCCGAACTGGTCTACACGCGCAAGGGCTCCGGCGAGCCCCTCGTCCTCATCCACGGCATCGGCCACCGGCGCCAGGCGTGGGACCCGGTGTTCGAGCTGCTCGCGCAGTCGTACGACGTCATCGCGGTCGACCTGGCCGGGTTCGGCGAGTCGCCGGCCTATCCGCTCAAGTCGTCGTACGACATGGACAATGCCTGCGACAACCTCAGCGACAACTTCGCCCACTGGGGCATCGAGCGGCCGCACGTCGTCGGCAACTCCCTCGGCGGGGCGATCGCCCTCGAGCTGGGTGCCCGCGGGCTGGCCCGCTCCGTGACGGCGCTCAGCCCCGCCGGCTTCTTCGGCACCCTCAACCGCGTGCAGACCCTGGTGCTGCTCGTGCTGCTGCGCGTCACCAGCCAGCTGCCCGACAGCGTGCTGCGTGCGGTGTCACGCAGCGGCTTCGGACGCCGGCTCGCCGGGTCCTCGCTCTACGCGCACCCCGAGCGGTTCACGGCCGACGAGGTCTTCGGCGACGCCCTCGCGCTCAAGCGCTGCCACGGCTTCGAGCGGACGATCGTCAAGGGCGTCACGTACTCGTTCCGTGAGCACCTCGACGTGCCGACGACGATCGCCTGGGGCACGCGCGACCTGATCCTGCCGTACAGCTCGTCGGCGATCGCCCAGGAGCGACTGCCCGAGGCGCGTCACGTCGCGCTGCCGCACTGCGGGCACGTGCCGATGATCGACGATCCCGCGCTCGTGGCCCGGGTCATCGAGCAGACCACCGCCGCCGATCGTCAGGCACCGGCCGCGGCCTGACACCTCACCATCACCGGCGTCGCGTCAGGGATCTGGGCTCGGCGGCCCCGAGCCGGTAGACGAGCCGGTCCGATTCGACCGTCATCGACGTGAAGGTCCTCTCCTGCGACCATCCGGGCACCTTGCCCCCCGCACCGAGACCCACAGCACCGAACTTCTCCACCGTGATCGTCCTGCTGACGACGTCGACGCACCACGAACCGCCCACCAGGCGACAGCCGTCGAAACCGCGATAGAAGCCATGCTCGTCGAACTGGATCCACGGCTCGGTTTGGAGGTGCGCAGGCGTGGAGCGTGCGTCGGCGTCAGCACCCCAGAGGCCGACTACGTCGTCTACGTGGAGCGCCGGCACGCGGCCGACAGTAGGCCGCGCGACTGCCAGGGAGCCAGCGGAGACAGCAGCGATCTGCACAATGGTCGGATACTTATCAGTCGCATGACAAGTTCTGGGCCGACACCTCCGGAATGTCCATCTCCAACCGGGTGTTGACGCGTCCATGTCACGCGTCCTCGACAGCCTCGTGATCGGGGCGGGCCAGGCCGGGCTGTCGACGTCGTACCACCTGGGGCGACGCGGCATCCGGCACGTCGTGCTCGACGCCGACGAGCGCCCCGGCGGGGCGTGGCAGCATCGCTGGGACGCGCTGACGATGGACGACGTGCACCGCGTCGCCGACCTGCCAGGCCAGGACATCCCGGCCGACTCGGGGCACGAACGGGCCAACCAGTTCGTGCCCGCCTACTTCGCCGACTACGAGGCACGTCACGAGCTGCCCGTCGAGCGGCCCGTGCGCGTCCGCCGCGTGCACGACGTCGACGGGCAGCTGGTGGTCGAGGCCGAGGGCGGGCAGTCGTGGACGACCCGCACGCTCGTCAACGCCACCGGCACCTGGACGCGGCCCTTCGTCCCCCACGTGCCCGGCATCGAGACGTTCGCGGGCGAGCAGCTGCACACCGTCGCCTACCCCGGCCCCGAGCACTTCCGCGGCCGGCGGGTCGTGGTCGTCGGGGGCGGTGCCTCCGCGGTCCAGTTCATCGGCGCCCTCGCACCGATCACCGACACCCTGTGGGTCACCCGGCGCGAACCCGTCTGGAACGACCGCGACTTCTCGCCCGAGCTGGGCCGCGAGGTCGTCGCCAAGGTCGAGGAGCGCGTGCGGCAGGGGCTGCCGCCGCGCAGCGTCGTCAGCGTGACGGGTCTGCAGCTGCGGGAGCAGGAGCGCGAGGCCGAGCGGCTCGGTGCGTATGCCGACCGGCGACCGATGTTCAGCTCGATCGAGCGGGACGGCGTGCGGTGGGCCCCTTCGACAAGCTCAGGGGTCGGAGCGACGGGCTCAGGGGGCAGAGCGTTCGAGCGGGCCGACGTGATCCTGTGGGCGACGGGATTCCGACCCGCCGTCGAGCACCTGGCACCGCTGCACCTGCGCAGCCCCCTGGGCGGCATCCAGCTCGACGGCACGACCGCCGTCGCCGATCCGCGGGTCCAGCTCGTGGGCTACGGCCCCTCGGCGAGCACGATCGGTGCCAACCGGGCCGGACGTGTCGCGGCTCGCGGCGTGGTCGCTGCTCTCGGGAGGATCAGCTCGGACGTCGGGTGACGTACGACCCGTCGAGGTCGCGGGCCCGCGGGCAGCCGAGCAGGCCCAGGGTCTCGTCGAACTCCTCGACGAGCTGCTCCAGCGCCTGCTGGGCACCGGCCGCACCCTCGCACGCGAGCCCCCACAGCACCGGACGTCCGACCAGCACCGCGTCGGCTCCCAGGGCGAGGGCCTTCGCGGCGTCCCACCCCCGGCGGATGCCGCCGTCGACCAGCACGTCGATGCGCCCGTCGACCGCCTCGACGACAGGACCCAGGGCGTCGGCCCCCGACAGGACGGTGTCGAGCTGGCGGCCGCCGTGGTTGGACACCACGATGCCGGCCACGCCCGCGTCGACCGCACGCGCGGCATCGGCCGGGTGCAGGATTCCCTTGAGGACGACGGGCAGGCCACTGGCCTCGCCGAACGCGGCGATGTCGTCCCACGTGAGGGTCGGATCGTGCATCGCGTGGCGCTCGGCCAGCGACAGCGGACCTGCGAGGCCATCGACGAAGGGAGGGTGGCTCAGCGTGAACCCGGAGCGTTCGGTGCGCTCACGACGACCGCCGAACGGGAAGTCGACCGTGATGACGAGGGCCTCGTAGCCTCCCTCGCGCGCTGCCGCGACGAGATCGTGCGACAGGCCGCGGTCGCGGTAGACGTACAGCTGGAACCAGCGGTCGGCTGTCCCCACAGCCGCCGCCACCTCCCGCGGGTCGGTCGTCGTCTGCGACGACAGCACCATGATCGAGCCGGTGGCCGCGGCCGCGCGCGCCGTTCCGGTCTCGCCGTCCTGGTGCGCCTCGAGCTGGTACGCCGTCGGCGCGACGAGGAACGGGTGCGCCCGCTCACGTCCCAGCAGGGTCACGGACGTGTCGCGGTGCGCGACGTCGACCAGCACCCGCGGCGTCAGGGCCACACGCCCCCAGGACGCCTCGTTGTCGCGCAGCGTCAGCTCGTCACCGGCACCACCGGCGAAGTAGCCGTGCGCACCGGCGTCGAGCAGCTCGGCGGCCCGCGCCTCGAAGTCGTGCGTCATGACAGGTGCCTGGCCAGGAACTCGGCTGTGCGGGGGCTGCGCGGCGCGGTGAACATCTGCTCGGGCGTGCCCGACTCCTCGATGCGCCCGTCGGCCATGAACACGATGCGGTCGGACACCTCGCGGGCGAAGGTCATCTCGTGCGTCGCCATGACGATCGTCATGCCCTCGGCCCGCAGGTCGCGGATGACGTCGAGCACCTCGCCGACGAGCATGGGGTCGAGCGCCGACGTGATCTCGTCGAGCAGCAGCAGCCGCGGCTGCATCGCGATGGCCCGCACCAGCGCGACCCGCTGCTGCTGACCACCCGACATCGCATCCGGGTAGGCACCGGCGCGGTCGGCCAGGCCGACCCGTTCGAGCAAGGTGTGAGCCCGGGTCCGCGCTGCCTCCCGCGACTCGCCCCGCGACTTCACGGGTCCGAGCACGATGTTCTGCTCGACCGTCAGGTGCGGGAACAGGTTGTAGGCCTGGAACACGATCCCGATGTCGCGGCGGACGGCATCGGCGTCGACGCGCGGATCGGTGATCTCGCGGTCGCCGAACCAGATGTCGCCGTCGTCGACCTGCTCGAGCAGGTTGAGGCAGCGCAGCAGGGTCGACTTGCCCGAGCCGGAAGCACCGATCAGGCAGACGACCTCGCCCGCGGTGATGTCGAGCGAGACGCCCTTCAGCACCTCGTGGTCGCCGAACGACTTGCGGACGGCATCGGCCCGGAGCATCGCGCCCATCAGATTCCGTTCTCGCGGCGCAGCGAGCGCACCGTCAGGTAGTCGGTGAAGCGGGCCAACGGGATCGTCGCGACGATGAAGAAGCATGCCGCGACGACGTACCCCGTGAACGCGAAGGTGCGTCCGGAGTCGACCTGGGCGACGCGCAGCGCCTCGACCAGTCCGATGATCGACAGCAGGGCGGTGTCCTTCTGCAGCGACACGAAGTCGTTGAGCAGCGGCGGGGCGACCCGGCGGATCGCCTGCGGCAGGACGATGTGGCGCATCGTCTGCCCGTACGACAGCCCGAGCGCGCGTCCGCTGGCCCACTGCGTGGGGTGGATCGACAGGATGCCCGCGCGCAGCACCTCGGCGACGTACGCGCCGTAGCTGAGGGTCAGGGCGATGACACCGAGCCAGAACAGGCTCGTCGGCAGACCGGCCAGGGCCAGCGCCGGCACGCCGAAGCCGACGAGGAACACCACGAGGATCGTGGGCGTGCCGCGAAAGACGTCGGTGTAGACGACGGCCAGCAGCTTGATCGGCGCGAGTGCCGGCGACGGCACCACCCGGATGATCGCGACGGTGATCGCGACGACCAGGATGAACACCTCGGCCACGAGGAACAGCCGGATGTTGAGCCAGAAGGCCCTCGCGACGTCGGGCAGGACGGCCTTGGCGTCGCCCAGGTCGAAGTACGTCGCGCGCACACGGGGCCAGCCCGGGGACTGGGTCACGGCCAGGGCCAGGGCACCCAGCACGACGACGGTCGAGAGCACCGCCACCGCGGCCCGCGTGCGGGCACGGCGACGGCGGTACGAGGCTCGCTCGAGCTGACGCTGGCTGACCCCGGACGCTGCGGCCTCGGTCACTTCAGCTCGGGCACGTCGGTGGCCTGGTTGAGCCACTCCTCCTGGAGGGCCTTGAGAGTGCCGTCGTCGGCCAGCGCGTCGACCGCGAGGCTCACGCACGGGGTCAGCTTGCTGTCCTTGGCCAACAGCAGGCCGAACTGCTCGGACTCACCCGTCGTGGGCTGGAACTGCCCGACGATCGTCGCGCCGTCGAGCTCGGCCGCGGTCAGGTAGTAGGCCGAGGGAAGGTCGGCGACGACGGCGTCGACCTGACCGTTCTGCAGGGCCTGAGCAGCCTTGGTCGTGTCGTCGTAGACGAGCGGGTCGCTCGTGGGCGCGATCTGCTTGATGGCCTCGAGCGAGGTCGTCGCGACCTGCGCACCGAGCTTGGCGTCCTTGAGCTCGGCGAGCGAGGTCGCACCCGCGAACTTCGAGTCCTTCAGCGTGATGATCGCCTGCGCGGCCGAGTAGTACGGCGACGAGAAGTCGACCGCCTTGGCGCGGTCCTTCGTGATCGAGAACTGGTTGATGTCGACGTCGAACGACTTGGTGCCGGCCTGGACGGCCTGGTTGAAGCCCGCCTTGACCCATGTGACGTCGTCCTTGGCGAAGCCCAGCTTGTCGGCGACCGCGTAGGCCACGGCGCTCTCGAAGCCCTTGCCGGTGGTGGGGTCGTTGTCGACGAACCACGGCTCGAAGGCGGGGTCGTCGGTGGCGATCGTGAAGGTGCCGGACTTCAGCAGCGGCAGGTCGGCGGGCTTGCAGTCGGCCAGCGAGGTGGCTGTCGCGACGGCCGACGAGGAGGAGGCACCGTCGGACCCGGCCGAGTCGGTGGGGGCGCAGGCCGCGGTCAGGGCGAGCGCGAGCGCCGCGAGGCCGGTGAGGCCCGTGGAGGGGGAGATGTTCATGAAGAGAATCGTAGTGTCAGTCGCCGCGCAGCCGCGGCCGCTTCAGCGCCCACGGCTCCAGGTGCTCGTAGCCCTTGACCGAGGTGCGTCGTGTGCGCCGCAGCCGGTAGGTGTCGGACTCCTCGCGCAGGATGCCGGCGAGCTCGGAGTCGACCAGCACGCGACCCGGCCGGGCGATCGACGTGAGCCGCGATGCCAGGTTGACCGTGGGCCCGAAGACGTCGCCCAGACGGGCGAGAACGGGGCCGTGCGCGGACCCGACCCGTACCTCCGGGAACTGCTCGTCGTGCTCCGACCGCTCGACCAGAAGCAGCGCGAGATCGGCGGCGTCGAACGGGTCGTCGACGGTGTAGAGCACCTCGTCACCGATGGTCTTGACCACCTGGCCGTCGCGCTCGACCACGAGGTCTGTGACGACGCGCTCGAACCACTCGACCATCTCGCCCAGCGCGCGCGTGCTCATCTGGCGGCTGCGTGACGTGTAGCCGACGATGTCGACGAAGCCGACCGTCGTCTCGGTCGACGTCGCGCCGCCGGCGGAACCGCGCAGTGCCATGCGGCTCGCGGTCGCCAGCAGGTGACGCCGCCAGATGTAGCCCTGCACCTCCTCGACCATCGGGATGACCTCGGTCAGCACCTCGAGCGGCGGCTCGTCGCCCCCGTCGTCGGCGCTGAGCGAGGAGAGGAGCAAGCGGGTCTGCCAGTCGGCCAGACGCGAGAACGAGCGACCCATCGACCGGACGAAC
The DNA here is from genome assembly GCF_017876595.1 of Aeromicrobium fastidiosum. Taxonomy (NCBI): domain Bacteria; kingdom Bacillati; phylum Actinomycetota; class Actinomycetes; order Propionibacteriales; family Nocardioidaceae; genus Aeromicrobium; species Aeromicrobium fastidiosum. Next base: position 977,789 of record NZ_JAGIOG010000001.1, read on the forward strand.
TGCGGCATGCGCTCGGGGTCGACGACGCCGAGATCGGTCAGGCGGCGGGTGATGCGCAGTGCCTCGACATCGGCCGGGGTGAACGCCACGACCCCCGGCCCCACCTCGGAGAACCCGAGGTGCCGCCACATCGCATTGGCCTCGTCAATGTCGACACCCGCGGCCTCGGCGACCTCCTCCTGGGTCAGGGAGGGCGGCGCGTCGAACAGGTAGGCCGAGGCGACGTCGATCAGCAGGGACGGATCGAAGGCCGGCTGGTCGTCTGACGTCATCGCCAGATGCTATCCCGCCCGGGACGTCCCCGCTTATGCAACCAGTTGCACATGCGTGCTGGACGTACTACCGTCCGGCCATGGCCCTGGAGCATGCGATCCTCGTGTCCCTCGCGGAGCGCTCCGCCTCGGGCTACGACCTGGCACGCCGGTTCGACGCCTCGATCGGCCACTTCTGGAAGGCCAGCCACCAGCAGATCTACAAGGTGCTGGCCCGCATGGAGGGCGATGGCTGGGTGTCGTCCGAGACCGTGGCCCAGGCCGGACGGCCCGACAAGAAGGTCTACGTCGTGACGAGCGCCGGTCGCACGGAGCTGGCGGCGTGGACGGCGCGTCCGACCGCCGAGGAGCACCTGCGCAGCGAGTTCTCGGTCAAGCTGCGCGCCCTGCCGTTCGGCGACGCCGCCGCGATCGTCGAGGACGTGCGCCGGCAGCGCCGCCACCACGCCGATCGCCTGGCCTACTACGTCGAGAGCGCGGCGAAGTTCTACCCCGACCCGGACTCCCTGACGCACGATCAGCTCGGCGGCTGGCTCGTGCTGCGCGGCGGCCTGCTGACCGAGGAGACCGCGATCAGGTGGTGCGACGAGATCCTTCAGCGACTGCTCGACGCCGAGGCGGACCGGTGAGCACGCACACCCACGACCAGCACGCCGAGGCCGATGACGATCGCGGTCGTGATCAGCACGGCGTGCACCCAGAAGAACGCCTGCGGGGTGCTGTGCCAACGCTCGCCCGACCACGCGCGGTCGTCGTCGACGATCGCCTTGGCGAACCGGGGCCAGATCACGACGTTGAAGACGCCCGCCACGACGAGGAACCGGGCCGCAGTCTTCGAGATCACCAGACCATCCCATCACAGGAGACCCCATGAGCCCCTATCCCCACCTGCTCGAGCCGCTCGACCTCGGGCACACGACGCTGCGCAACCGGGTCATCATGGGCTCGATGCACACCGGCATGGAGGACCGTGCCAAGCACCTGCCCGAGCTCGCGGCCTACTTCGCCGAACGGGCCAAGGGCGGGGTGGCCCTGTCGGTCACCGGCGGCTACGCCCCCAACTGGCACGGCTGGCTGCTGCCGTTCGGCTCGCTCATGACGTCCGCCCGGCTCGCCGACAAGCATCGCGTCGTGACGGACGCAGTGCACGAGCACGACGGCAAGATCGTGATGCAGCTGCTGCACGCCGGCCGCTACGGCTACCACCCGTTCAAGCGGGCCGCCTCGGCCAAGCCGTCGCCCATCACCCCGTTCGGCAAACCCAAGGCCATGACGACCAAGGAGGTCGGCCGGACGGTCGACGACTTCGCGGCGTCCGCCGTGCTGGCCCGGCGCGCCGGCTACGACGGCGTCGAGATCATGGGCTCCGAGGGCTACCTGATCAACCAGATGCTGACCGCCCGCACCAACGACCGCACCGATCGCTGGGGCGGCAGCGCCGAGAACCGCATGCGGTTCCCCGTCGAGATCGTCGACCGGGTGCGCCAGGCCGTCGGCGACGACTTCATCGTGATGTACCGGATGTCGCTGCTCGACCTCGTCGACGACGCGCAGAGCTGGGACGAGACCGTCACCCTCGCCACGAAGATCGAGGCTGCCGGCGTCTCGATCATCAACACCGGCATCGGCTGGCACGAGGCCCGCATCCCGACGATCGTCACGTCGGTGCCGCGCGGGGCGTTCTCGTGGGTCACCGGCAAGCTGCGGCCCGAGGTGTCGGTGCCCGTCGTGGCGTCCAACCGGATCAACACCCCCGAGGTGGCCGAGGAGATCATCGCCTCGGGGCAGGCCGATCTCGTGTCGATGGCCCGTCCGCTGCTGTCCGACCCGTACTTCGTGCAGAAGGCCGCCGAGGGGCGCGCCGATGAGATCAACACCTGCATCGCGTGCAACCAGGCCTGCCTCGACCACACCTTCCAGAACAAGCGCGCGAGCTGCATGATCAACCCCCGTGCAGGGCACGAGACGACCCTGGTGCTGTCGCCCACCCGCGCCGCCAAGCGCATCGCCGTCGTCGGTGCCGGGCCTGCCGGACTCGCCGCCGCGGCCGAGCTGTCGGGACGCGGTCACGCCGTCGAGCTGTTCGAGGCGCTGCCCGAGGTGGGCGGACAGTTCCGGATCGCGATGCAGATCCCCGGCAAGGAGGAGTTCACCGAGACGATCCGCTACTTCTCGCGACGCCTCGAGCTCGGCGGGGTCGTGCTGCACCTCGGCACCCGCGCCACGGTCGCCGACCTGGCCGGCTTCGACGAGGTCGTCGTCGCGACCGGCGTCACGCCGCGCATCCCGTCGATCCCCGGGGTCGACCACCCGTCGGTCGTCGACTACCAGCAGGTCGTCCGCGACCGCGTCCCCGTCGGCCGGACGGTGGCTGTCGTGGGCGCCGGCGGCATCGGCTTCGACGTGTCGGAGTTCCTGCTGCACGAGCCCGACGAGTCGGTCGAGGAGTGGATGCACCGCTGGGGCGTCACCGATCCGGCCCTGGAGCGCGGCGGGCTGGCCACCAAGGTCAAGGCTCCCGCCCGCCGACAGGTGCACCTGCTGCAGCGCAAGACGACCGAGCTCGGCAAGGGGCTCGGCAAGACGTCCGGCTGGGTGCACCGTCAGACGCTCAAGGACGCCGACGTCGAGATGATCAAGGGCGTCACGTACGACCGGATCGACGACGAGGGCCTGCACATCACGGTCGGCGACCACAGCCGGGTGCTCGAGGTCGACACGATCGTGCTGTGCACCGGCCAAGAATCCGTCCGCGACCTCGTCGACCCGCTCGAGGCCGCCGGCGTGCCCGTCCACGTCATCGGCGGAGCCGACGTCGCGGCCGAGCTCGACGCCAAGCGGGCCATCAAGCAGGCCACCGAGCTCGCGGCCCGCCTCTGACGGCGTCGCCCGAAACGGTCCGTGACAGGTCGTCGTCGCGCTACGGTCACGCGGTGAACGACACCTCCACGACCCGCTCCGGCACCGCCGCCGCCTGGGTCATCTACGTCCTGCAGCTGCTGCTGTCGGCAGTGCTCGCGCTGCTGGCGATCACGTCGGTCTTCATGACCGACTCGTGCGGCAGCGTGAGCGACGAGCCCGCGGTCTGCGACACCGACTACTTCGGGGCCGTCCTGTTCGGCTACTGGATCGCCCTGGCCGTGCTGCTCGTGCTGGTCCCGATCGCGATCGTCCGCGCGTCGCGCCGCGGCCGACCCGCCTGGTTGCGGGCCCTCGGCGGCATCGTCGTCACGGTGGCGCTGACCGTCGGCTTCGTGATGCTCATGGTGCGCTGAGCGCGATACTGGAGGCATGCCCGTCCGGATCATCCTGCTGCGCGCCGTCAACGTCGGCGGCGGGGGAAAGCTGCCGATGGCCGACCTTCGCGCCATCGCGACCGACCTCGGAGCGACCGACGTGCGCACGTACATCGCGTCGGGCAACCTCGTCGCCGACGTGCCGAGCGACCCGGACGCCTTCGACCGCTCGCTCGAGCAGGCCGTCGAGCAGCGCTTCGGCTTCTTCCGCGACGTCATCTCGCGCTCTCCCGAGCAGGTGCGGGACGCTCTCGACGCCCATCCGTTCGAGATCGTCGAGCCGAAGTTCTCGTACGTCAGCTTCCTGGCCGGGGTGCCGACCCCCGCGGCCCTCGAGAAGGCGCGCACCCACGAGACGCACGACGACCGCTGGGACGTCATCGGCAGCGAGATGCACATCCGGTACGCGGACGGTGCTGGTCGGCCGCAGATGAAGTCGGACCAGATCGGCAGGGCGCTCGGCGTGCCCGGCACGGCCCGCAACCTCAACACGGTCCGCAAGCTCATCGAGCTCGCGACGTGACCGACCTCCACGACGTGCTCGGCCCTTGCCGGTCGCGCACCATCTGCGCACCCCGCCACGCAATGACACCGCTCGCCGATCGCTGAACTCGCGTAGCCTCGAGCGATGGGTGCATTGATCGTGGGCTATGTGCTCGCGGGCTCGGCACTGGCCCTGACGGTCTTGGGCCTACGCTCCGTCGGCCATCTCGATCGAGCCGACGAGGACCAGCTTCGCTACACGCGCCAGAACGCCGAGTCTCCCGTGGTGGCTGTATACACGGCGACGTGGTCGCTGCTGAGCGTGGCCGGCGCGATCGCGCTGTTGGTGCACGGTCATCCCGTCGGCCTCGGCTGGCTGGGTGTCGCACTCCTGTGGGCGGGGACGTTCGCGGGCGCGCGCATCCAGCGCCGAAGAGTGCTGAGGACCCTCGGCGACCGCGGCCGTACGGTCCGCAGCCCTCGCAACCAGCGACGCCTGGCGGCTGCCCGGCGCTGGGCCACTGCTGCGATCGCCGCGTACGCCACCACCTTCCTCGTCGGCTACGCGTACCCCGACCCGTTGCCGGAAGGAACCGAGGCAGTTCGTGGAGCCCTCGGCATCTTCGCTCTCGTCGCTTCGGCCGTTTGGTTGGTGTTCCGCACGCTGGTCTACACGGCGCTCGACGACGACAAGCGTGAAGCGCGCCGCCAAGAGTCGACCTAGGCTGGACGCGTGTCCATCCCGTCCGACCTCCACGACGTGCTCGGGGACCGGCGCTTGCTCGTGCTGACCGGCGCGGGGGTCTCGACCGACTCGGGCATCCCCGACTACCGGGGACCGACGTCGCCCGTCCGCACGCCGATGACCTACCAGGAGTTCGTCCGCACGGCGGAGGGACGGCAGCGCTACTGGGCGAGGTCGCACGTCGGCTGGGCGCGCATGTGGACTGCGGAGCCCAATGCGACCCACGAGATGCTGGTCGCGATGCAGGACGCCGGCCGGCTCACGGGTCTCATCACGCAGAACGTCGACGGCCTGCACGAGCGGGCGGGCCACCGCGACGTCATCGACCTGCACGGCCGCATCGACCGGGTCGTCTGCCTGGCCTGTCGCGAGGTCACGACCCGCGCCGACCTGCATGAGCGGCTCGCAGCCCTCAACCCAGGCTACGAGTCGCGCGTCGGCGAGATCGCCCCCGACGGCGACGTCGTGCTGGGCGACACGGGCGACTTCGTGGTCGCCCCGTGCCTGACGTGCGGCGGGGATCTCAAGCCCGATGTCGTGTTCTTCGGCGAGAACGTGCCGAAGGACCGGGTCGAGCGGTCCTACGCGCTGGTCGCCGAGGCCGAGGCGCTCGTCGTGCTCGGGTCGTCGCTGCACGTCATGTCGGGCCTGCGGTTCGTCAAGGCCGCGCACCAGCGGGGCATCCCGATCGTCATCGTCAATCGGGGGACCACCCGCGGCGACCCGCTCGCCAGCATCAAGCTCGAGGCCGGCGTCGCGGAGACGCTCGCGCGGGCGGTCCTTGCGGGCTGAATCAGCCCAGGATCTTGCGGGGGTCGTGGACGACGACGGTGCTGGCGATGAGGTCGGGCAGCGACTTGCGATCGGGGCGCGTCAGGAACAGCACGAACGAGATCAGCATCGTGATGATCGACAGGATGCCCTGGGCGATGCCGCCGATGATGTTGCGCAGCGCCATGGTTCCCCACGTGGCGGTCGAGCGCTGCTCGGGCCGGTAGACCTTCATGCCGAGCACCTGCAGCGCGGGCGACGTGCCCTTGCCCCAGACGATGGCGCCCCAGATGAGGTAGCCGATGCCGAGCGTGACGATCGCCAGCGGGATCGACAGGAAGTAGGCACCGATGCGGCGGCCGTTCGAGGCGAGCTCGACGCCGTCGGGCAGGGCGAGCCCGCTGGCCTGGTCGACGTGGAAGCCGGGGCCGACGGGTGCAGGGGCCCATCCGGCCGGGGGCGGCTGGTAGGCACCGGCGGGCGGCGGGGGCGGGAAGGCCGAGCCGGCGGGCGGGACGGGGGGCGTCTGTGGGTCTGACATGGGAGACACCCTATCGAGATCGCGCCCCGCCCCGCACCATCGTCAGCTCAGCTGGCGCAGGCGAACCGTCTCGGGCAGCCCGGCGAGCTCCTTGAGCACCTCGGGACCGACCTCGTCGGCGACGTCGGTCAGCACGTAGCCGATCTCGCCGCGGGTCGACAACGACTGCGCCTCGATGTTGACGTCGTGCTCGCCGAGCAGGCCGTTGATCGTCGCCAGCACGCCGGGGGCGTTGCGGTGCACGAGCGCCAGACGGTGCTTGGTGGTGTCGGCGGGCAGGTTGATCTCGGGCATGTTGACGCTCAGCGACGTGCCGCCGAACGCGGCGTACGAGCGCAGCTTGGAGGCCACGAAGCGTCCGATGTCCTGCTGCGCCTCCTCGGTCGACCCGCCCACGTGCGGGGTGAGGATGACGTTCTTGAGCCCGCGCAGGTCGGACTCGAAGGCATCGCCCTGCTTCTTGGGCTCGATCGGGAAGACGTCTACCGCGGCACCGGCGATGTGGCCCGACTCCAGGTGCGTGCGCAGCGCCGCGGTGTCGACCGCGATGCCGCGCGACAGGTTGAGGAACAGCGAGCGGGGCTTCATCTGGCGCATCTCGTCGTCGCCGAACAGCCCGGCGTTGCCGGGGCGGCCGTCGACGTGCAGCGTGACGACGTCGGAGATAGCGAGCAGCTCCTCGAGCGTCGAGCAGCGCTTGGCGTTGCCGAGCGCGAGCTTGTCGTCGATGTCGTAGAACACGACCGACAGGCCGAGCGCCTCGGCGATGACCGAGAGCTGGCTGCCGATGTTGCCGTAGCCGATGATGCCGAGCGTGCGGCCGCGGATCTCGTGGCTGCCGGCGGCCGACTTGTTCCACACGCCGGCGTGCATGTCGGTGGACTTCTCGTGCAGGCGGCGCGCGAGCGAGATGATCTCGGCGATCGCGAGCTCGACGACGCTGCGGGTGTTGGAGTACGGCGCGTTGAACACCGCGACACCGCGCGCCGTCGTGGCGGCGAGGTCGATCTGGTTGGTGCCGATGCAGAACGCGCCGATCGCGAGCAGGTCGGGAGCCGCGTCGAGGACCTTCTCGGTGATGTAGGTCGTCGAGCGGATGCCGAGCAGGTGCACGCCCTGGATCGCCTCGATGAGCTCGTCCTCACCGAGTGCGCCGGTCTGCGTCTCGACCTGGAATCCCTTGCCGCGCAGGAAGTCGGCCCCGTCGGTGTGGATGTTCTCGAGCAGCAGCACGCGGACGTCGCCGTCGTCCAGCAACGAAGTAGGAAAGGGATCAGTCGTCGTCATGGTCATCATCATCTCTGGTGTCTCCAGTCAGCGGAACTCGGCTGACGTGGGGCCCAGGCGAACGGTCCCGATGTCACGGTGTGCATCGTGCTCAGCAGTCGCTCCCCGGTGGTATCCACCTCAACGCCAGTTGCGGCTGCTTGCCCCAGTCTAGCGGGACTCTCAGGCGTCCTTGTCGCCCAGCGCGAAGGCGGCCCGCGCCTCGGGCGGCAGCTCGCGATCGAGATTGGCCAGGCGCACCTGGCCCTGCGCCATCAGCCGGCCGTCCTGGTCGACGGAGTCGAGGTGCCACAGCTGCTGGCTGCGGCCTCGGTGGATGGGCGTCGCCGTGACGGTGATGACGTCGCCGACCTTGCCCTGGCGGAGGAAGTCGGTGGAGTTGTTGGTGCCGACCACGACCCCCTGGCCCGTCGTGTTGAGCCAGATCATGCCGGCGGTGCTGGCGGTCGACTCGTGCACCGCGCAGTAGACACCGCCGTGCGGGATGCCGAAGGGCTGGAGGTGCGCCTCGCCGATCGTGAACCGCGCGACGACCTTGTCGGGACCTGCCTCGACGTGCTCGACGCCCAGCACACCGTCGAGTCCGGGGATCTGAGTCATGCACTCACCCTAGGGCTGCTCACGGCCACAGCACGACGAAGGCCAGCCAGGCGAAGAGCGGGGCGACCACGATCATGCTCGCTCCCCAGAACATCAGGCCGCGGAAGAGCCGGTCGCGATCCTGCTCCTCGCCGTTGGCGATGACCAGCGCTCCACCTGTCGAGAACGGGCTCGAGTCGACCGCCGAGGCCGCCACGCACAGGGCGACGACGAACCCGAGCATGCCGAGCTCACCTCCCAGCAGCAGCGGTGCCGCCAGCGGGACGAGCACGACGAACATCGCGTTGGTCGACGCGAAGGCCGAGACGACGCCGGCGATGAACAGGATCGTCAGGGCCGCGACGAGCGGCACGCTGATGGTGCTGACGGTCTGCGCGAGGTCCTCGATGACACCGGCCGTCTGGAGCATCCCGATGTAGGTGACCATGCCGCCGATCAGCAGGACCGTGTTCCAGCCGATGTGCGCCATCGCGTCGGAGGAGTCCTGGGGCCGGATCGCGGCCAGGACAACCGCGGCCGTCAGGGCCATGAAACCGACGTCGAGCGACAGGGTCAGGGCCAGGACGACGAGGGCCACGACGCTGCCGATCGTCAGCAGCTGCATGACCCCCCAGCGGGTGTCGACCCGGGTCGTCGTCGACACCCCTCCGCCGTTCTCCGGACGCTCGTCGGCGGACTCGCGACCTCGGCGGACCAGCTCCCGGCCGCCGAGCAGCCAGAACGCGACGAGGTTGAGCAGGAGGTTCGTGACGAAGGTCAGGGCGAAGACGGGGCCCGGCGAGACGGCGATGTCGTTCTGCTTCAGCACGCCGTCGACGATCGAGAAGTAGACCGAGATCGGCGAGAAGCCACCGGCGTTGGTGCCGTTGAGCACCGACAGCCCCAGCAGCAGCGGGTTGATGCGGTAGCGGTAGGCGAAGGCCAGCGCGACCGGCACCAGGATCGCGTTGGTGGCAGCGCTGACGGCACCCACGCCCGTGATGATCGCGGCGAGCCCGAAGAAGACCCAGGGGATGAGTGCCGTACGCCCCCGGACCATGGCGACGGCACCGGACACCATGAGGTCGACCGTTCCGTTGGCGCGCGCGATCCCGAACAGGAACGTCACGCCGACGAGGGTCACGAACAGGTTGCCCGGGAAGCCGCCGACGATGTCGTCGACCTCGAGGTCGTAGTAGGTGACGCCGAGGACGAACGCGGTGACGAGTCCGACCGCGCCCATGTTGATGCCTCGCGACATGCTGATCGCGAAGATGGCGACGAGGCCGAGGACGGCCACGATCTCGGGGTTCATGAGATCTCCATTCGGTAGTGGAAGCGGGAGGCCGGACCGCGGGAGATGCGGTGCTCGAGCACCTGCCCGGTCACGGACCTGGCGGAGCGCTCGACGCGGACGAGCGGGGAGGCGTCGGCGCAACCGAGGACGACGGCGTCGTCGGCCGATGCCGTGACGACCGACAGGTCCTCGGTGGCAGCCGCCACGACGAGCCCCGTGAGCCGTTCGTAGGCGGGGTAGAGCAGGTCGCCCAGGTCGTCGAGAGCGGCCACGGCGACCGGCTCGAAGGCCGGCAGCGGGAGCCAGATGTCCTCGACGAGGTACGGCTCGTCGTCCAGCAGGCGCAGTCGCAGCAGGTGCAGGACCTCGCCGGACGATCCCAGGGCATGAGCGACGTCCGCGGGTGCGGCGACCCGCTGACGGTCCAGGATGCGACTGGCCGGGACGCGGTCGCCAGCCCGGAAGAATCGGGCCAACGAGTGCTCGAAGGCGGCTCGACGCACGAAAGTGCCGCGCCCCTGACGACGTTCGACCAGGCCGTCGGACGTGAGGGTGCCGAGCACGCGTCGCATCGTGCCGACCGAGATGCCGTACTCAGCAGCCAGCTCGCCCTCGCTCGGCAGCGGGACGTCGTGAGGCCACTCGCCGGCCCTGATGCGTCGGAGCAGGTCGTCGTGGGTGCGCGCGTGGAGCGGCAGGCGGGCGTCGTCGGTCTGTGTCACGGCTCACACCTTTCCACAACTTTCTGTAAATCTCCATACCTTTATAGGTTTACAGGTCTTCACGGTCTGTCTACGCTCGACTCGTGAACCCCCTTCGCCTCGTCGACACCCATGCGCATGTATTCGAGCGCGATCTGCCGATGGCCCCGGGCAGGCGCTACCAGCCCCACCACGACGCCACCCCCGAGGCGTATCTCGCGATGCTCGACGATCACGGGTTCGGCTCCGGCGTGCTGGTGCAGCCGAGCTTCCTCGGCACCGACAACTCGTACCTGCTGGCCGCCATCGCCGGCGCGCCCGACCGACTGCGGGGCGTCGCGGTGCTGGACGATCCCGCGACGACCGATCTGGCCGAGCTGCACGACGGCGGCGTCCGCGGAGTGCGGCTCAACCTCGTCGGCCGCGACGTCCCCGACCTGTCGTCGTCGAGCTGGCAGAGATCCGCCCGGCGACTCGCAGCGCTCGGGTGGCACCTCGAGATCCAGGCGACGGAGACGCAGTGGGCCGAGCTGGCACCCCATGTGGTCTCGTGGCCGGGTCGGGTCGTCGTCGATCACCTCGGGCTGCCGGGGCCCGCCGACGCCGGTGTCGTGGCGTCACTCGCCGCACTCGATCACGTGTGGGTCAAGGTGTCAGCGCCCTACCGGTCGGGCCTCGAGCTGGCCACCGCCCGGGGCCGCAGCCTCGTCGACGCGGGACTGGTCGATCGACTGGTGTTCGGCACGGACTGGCCGTTCACGCAGCACGAGGGCCAGCTCGTCTCCTCGCTCGTCGGATGGGCCCGCTCGCTCGTCGGCGACGCGATGTTCGACGACCAGCTGCCTCGGCAGGCCGCAGAACTCTTCCAGCTCGGCTGACCATTACCCCCGGGGGGTATACTGGAGCCATGGAACCCGGATACAGCGACGACAAGATCGCCGTCCTCAAGCGGCTCAGGCGCATCGAGGGGCAGGTGCGCGGACTGACCCGCATGGTCGAGGACGACACCTACTGCATCGACGTGCTGACCCAGGTGTCGGCGACGACCAAGGCGCTCGAGGCGGTCGCGCTCAAGCTGCTCGACGAGCACCTGAGCCACTGCGTCGTCACCGCGGCGCGCGCCGGTGGTTCCGAGTCCGACCTCAAGATCAAGGAAGCGTCCGACGCCATCGCGCGTCTCGTCCGCTCGTGAAGGAGACCGACATGACCACCCACACCTACCGAGTCACGGGCATGACCTGCGAGCACTGCGTGCAGGCCGTGACCGAGGAGCTCACCGCCCTCGACGGCGTCACCTCGGTGACGATCGACCTGGCGGCCGGCGGCACCTCCGACGTGACCGTCCACAGCAGCGCGCCGCTCGACCCGGCCGACGTGGCCGAGGCCGTCGACGAGGCCGGCTACGTGCTGGCATGAGCACCGTCAGGCTCGACATCGCCGGCATGACGTGCACCTCGTGCGCCGCCAGGGTCGAGAAGAAGCTCAACCGTCTCGACGGCGTCGAGGCGTCGGTCAACTACGCGACCGAGAAGGCGACCGTCCGCATCGACGACGACTCGGACGTCGACGTGCAGGGCGTCATCGACACCGTGGCGCGCACCGGCTACTCGGCGAGCGTCCCTTCGACGGGCTCAGGGAGCGGAGACGGCTCAGGGGGCGGGGCCGGGCACGAGGGGATGCATGGCGCTGGGTCGATGCTGCGGCGTCTCCGCATCTCGGCTGCCCTGGCGCTGCCGGTCGTGCTGCTGTCGATGGTCCCGGCCTGGCAGCTCGACGGCTGGCAGTGGTTGGCGCTCGCGCTGGCCACGCCCGTCGTCACCTGGGGCGCGTACCCGTTCCACCGGGCCGCCTGGATCAACGCCCGGCACGGCGCGGTCACGATGGACACGCTCGTGAGCGTCGGCGTGGGTGCCGCCTACGTCTGGTCGCTGTGGGCCCTGCTGATCGGCGACGCCGGGATGATCGGCATGACGATGCAGTTCTCGCTGATGCCGGCGTCGGGCGCCGGGCACGACGAGATCTACCTCGAGGTCGCCTCCGCGGTCACGGTCTTCATCCTTGCCGGTCACTACCTGGAGGCGAGCGCCAAGACGCGGTCGAGCGCCGCGCTGCGCGCCCTCATGAGCCTCGGAGTGCGTGACGTCACGGTGCTGCGCGACGGTCAGGAGCAGGTCGTCGCCCTGGCCGACCTGCACCCGGACGACCGGTTCGTGGTGCGTCCCGGCGAGAAGATCGCCACCGACGGGGTCGTCGAGCACGGCTCGTCATCGGTCGACGAGTCGATGCTGACCGGCGAGCCGGTGCCTGTCGACGTCACGGTCGGCAGCATCGTGACTGGTGCCACCGTCAACCACGGCGGACGCCTCGTGGTGCGCGCGACAGCGATCGGGGCCGACACCCGTCTGGCCCAGATGGCCCGGCTCGTCGAGGAGGCCCAGGAGGGCAAGGCCGACGTGCAGCGCCTCGCCGACCGGGTGTCGTCGTGGTTCGTCCCGGCTGTCATCGCCCTGTCGCTGGTGACGCTCGGTGCCTGGGTGGCCGCCGGCTCGTCGTGGACCGATGCGTTCACCGCGGCAGTCGCCGTGCTGATCATCGCCTGCCCGTGCGCTCTCGGCCTCGCGACGCCCACCGCACTGATGGTCGGGACGGGCCGCGGCGCACAGCTCGGCATCCTGATCAAGGGCCCCCAGGTGCTGGAGTCGACCCGTGCGGTCGACACCGTCGTGCTCGACAAGACCGGCACGGTCACGAGCGGTGCCATGCGGGTCTCGTCGGTCGACGCGCTGCCGGGTGTCGACGAGGACGAGCTGCGCCTCGTCGCGGCATCGCTCGAGCACGCCTCCGAGCACCCCATCGCCCGGGCCGTGGCGACGCTCGCGGACGCCGTGGAGGTCGGCTCGTTCGCCAACCACGCCGGCTTCGGGGTCACCGGGGCCGTCGGCGGGCGTGACGCGGCCGTCGGACGTCCGTCGTGGCTGGCCGAGCGCGGCATCACGGCTTCGCCCCTCGAGCCTGGCCCCTCGCCCCTCGAGCCTGTCGAGAGGACCGGCACCACCGTCGCGGTCGCATGGGACGGCGAGCTGCGCGGCACGATCACGGTGTCCGACACCGTCAAGCCGACGTCGGCGCAGGCCGTCGCCGACCTGCGGTCGCTCGGACTGGAGCCGGTGCTGCTGACCGGAGACAGCGCCGCGGTCGCCGACGCCGTCGCCCGCGAGGTCGGCATCGACCGCGTCATCGCCGACGTCACGCCGGCCGACAAGCTGCGGGTCGTCCACGAGCTGCAGGCCGAGGGCCGGGTCGTCGCCATGGTGGGTGACGGGGTCAACGACGCCGCGGCGCTGGCGGCCGCCGATCTCGGCATCGCGATGGGCACCGGCACCGACGTGGCGATCGAGGCGTCCGACCTGACCCTCGTGAAGGGCGACCTCGCCACGGCCGTCGACGCGGTGCGCCTCTCGCGCGCGACGCTGCGCACGATCAAGGGCAACCTGTTCTGGGCGTTCGCCTACAACGTCGCGGCGATCCCGCTGGCCGCACTGGGCCTGCTCAACCCGCTCATCGCGGGTCTCGCGATGGCCTTCAGCAGCGTCTTCGTCGTCACGAACAGCCTGCGACTGCGGCGGTTCTCGCCCCACGCCTGACATATCAGCAGGCATGTGCGGCGCGATCGGCAACCAGGGTGAAACCGGGGGTGAAAGCCCGGGATGACCTGGAGGGCGAAGGCCGCTCCGTGACAGACTCGAGATTTGGCCGACCGACTGTCGGCAGCCGATCCCCGGACGACCGAGCGCCAGAGGAAGTAGCCCGTGCAGACCGACCAGGAAGCGGCCGACGCCGACCTGATCAGCCGCTACCGCGGGGGCGACGAGAGCGCCGCGGGAGAGCTGTACGCCCGACACCACCAAGCCGTCTGGCGGCTGGCCGTGTCGATCGCCGGACGCTCGGACGCCGATGACCTGGCCTCCGAGGCGTTCGTGCGGGTCTTCGCCGCTATCCGCAACGGCCACGGCCCCGAGGTCGCCTTCCGCGCCTACATCATGACCACGGTGCGCAACGCCTTCGTCAACGGCATCCGTCGCGACAGCCGCTACGTGTGGGTCGAGGACTACACGGGCGTCGAGGGCAGGGCCGCGACCGATGACGGTGCCGGTCTGCGCATGGAGTCGTCGCTGCTGGCCCAGGCGTTCTCGACGCTTCCCGAGCGCTGGCAGGCGGTGCTGTGGCACACCGCGATCGAGAACGAGTCGCACGGCGAGGTCGGCCGGCTGCTCGGCATCAAGCCCGCGGCCGTCGCGGCGCTCTCCTACCGGGCCCGCGAGGGACTCCGTCAGGCGTACCTCGCGGCCCACCTCGCCGAGACGTCCGACCTCGCGTGCCGCCAGACGCGCGAGCGGCTGCCCGCGTACGTCCGCGAGCAGCTGGGTGCCCGCGCCCACAGCGAGGTCGAGGCCCACCTCGACGAGTGCCACCAGTGCACCGCCGTGCTGGCCGACCTGCGCGGCGTGACCAGCGCTCTCGGTGCCGTCCTCGCACCCGCCCTGCTCGGTGCGGCGGCGACGTCATATCTCTCCACCCGCCCCGGCGGCCGGTCGCGACGGCCACGCCGACCCCGCGTCCCGCGATCCCTCGTGGCGGCGGGGGCTGCCGTGGCTGCCGTCGCGGCCACCGTCGTGGCCGCCGCTGCGGTGTCGTCCGACTCCTCCGACACCGCGGTGCTCGCGAGCCTGCGTCCCCCGACCGCGATCGCGACTCCGGATGCAGTCGAGCCACCCGCGGCGGAATCGCCGAACACCCCCGACGAGGCCAGCTCGCCGGTCGCCCCGGAGCTCCAGTGGCCCCCGGTCGTCGACCCGGTGCCCCGGGCCGAGCAGCCCCGCGCGGCCGACGATCCCTCGCCGCGGACCAACCCCACGCCACGCCCCACCGCGCCGACCCGTGTGCCCCGGACGCCCACCCGCGTCCCGACGACCCCCGTGGGGACGCAGCCGACTCCGCCCACGCCGTCGACGGAGCCGACGCCCCCGACCGAGCCCGAGCCGCCCACCGGCACGACGTTCGACCAGCAGCTGACCGCGGGTGCCACGACCGTGGCGGGCGACGCCGGGATCTTCGAGATGGATGTCAGCTCGCCCGACATCGCCCCTGTGCTGACGGTCGACATCACGTCGACGGGCGGCTGGAGCTTCGACCCCAACCCTCCGGGTGCCACCTGCACCAGCAGCTCCGGAGGCAGCTCACCGACGACGGTCGTCTGCACGTTCGCCGAGGCCTACTCCGGCGCCCTCACCCTGGTGCTCACGGGCCAGACGGCCGGGATGGCGTTCACCGCCACGGTCGACGCACCCGGCAACACCGACCCCGTCCCGTCCGACAACACGATCGTCCAGGACGTCCAGCCCTGACACACCTACCCTGACGCGCCGACCCCCCTGGAGCCGGCGCGTCAGGTGCCGGTGCCGCTAGGCCCGGCGGCGTGCGGTCCGGGTCACGACGACCCCGGCCAGCACCAGCCCCAGGCCGGTGACCAGCCACAGGAGCCGCGCGCCTCCTGTGCCCGGAAGGATGCCGTTGCCGTTGTCGTCGCGATCGGCGTCCGGACGGTCGGAGGCGTTGTCGCTCAGCACCGCGGCGAAGGTGTTGGTCACCGTCACCGAGGCGCTCGGCCCGACGACGACCTTGCCATCACCCTTGCCGGTCGAGTCCTTGTACGAGACGTCGGCGTCGTCCGGCACGTCGACCTCCCTGACGATGCACGAGGCACCCAGCGGCACCTCGAAGACCCGGCTCTGGCCTGCCGTGAGGGTGAACCGGGCGACCGAGTCCTTCAAGGGCACGTCGCCGCGCGGCGTCGTGCAGGTCAGCGTGAAGCTGAACCGACCCTCGCCGGGTCCGACGACCTTCTTGCTGACCTTCAGCCGGCCGGTGTCGAACGTGTTCACGACCTCGATGCCCGCCGTCCGGTCGGCCACGACCGTGGCCGGCGTGGTGGCGCTGTCGTGCGAGATCGTCGTGCGGGTCGCCCCGCCGCCGTCACTCTCCCCCGCCCAGCACTGCGCACCGATCGGCAGATCATCGACCTTGAGGGTCTGACCGCCGGTCAGCGACAGCTTCTTGCCGGCGAACAGCACCGTCGGGGTCGGACCGCCCTGCGGCAGGACGCACGTGACCTCGACCGCGTAGGTCCGGCCGGCGACGAACGGTGCACCCGCGCCGTCGACGGTCTTGGTCACCGCGACGGCACCCAGGTCGAACCTGTTGGTGGCGGTGAGGGCCAGCTTCTGCACCTCGCTCGACGTCGTGACGACGACGCCCTTGTCGAAGGAGTCGTGGTCGACGACCGCGGTGGTCGCTCCGCCGGTGACGGTCTCGGTGCCGAAGCAGTGCGTGCCCAGCGGGAGCGGCAGGGGCTTGCCGTCACTGCCCTCGATCGTCAGCGTCTGACCGCCCTTGATCTGGACGGGGCCCGAGAAGACCGTCGTCCGGACGTTCGCGACGTCGCGCTCGCACGTGACCTGCACCGTGAAGACGGCGTCGGCCGCGTACGTCTTGTCGGCACCCGCACCGGCCAGCACCTTGCTCAGGCTGATCGTGCCGGCGGAGAACACGTTGGTGAGCCCGGCCACGACGACCTGCGGCTCGCCGTCGACCTCGTCGGGGATCGTGACGGTCGCGGGGACCGGGGTCTCGTCCGCTCCACCGTTGTCGGTCTCCGTGACGGTGCACACGGCACCGACCGGCAGACCCGTCATCGTGGGCGACGTCACCAGTTTGCTGCTTCCGTCACCGGTCAGGGTCACGTTCTTGGTGAACACGTTGGCCTTGCCGTCGAACGAGCACGCCACCGCGAAGGTGAACGGCCCGTCCGACAGCGACGGCGCACCGGGGCCAGCGAGCTCCTTGGCGATGGACAGGCCGCCGGCCCGGAACTCGTTGGTGACACCGATGACGGACCGCTTCTTGCTCGTCGTCGACACCGCGCCCGAACGATCGGCGGACGGACCCGCGGGGTCGTACGTCACCGCGGTCGCGCTGCCGGTGTCGGTCTCGACCGCGTAGCAGCTCGCGCCGGCCGGGACCTTCGTGACGACCCGGCCGTCGTCGACCGCCGGCTTCACCGTGAGGGCCTGGGGCGACAAGCCGTCGAGCGGCGCACCGCCGAAGGAGCAGAACAGGTTCACGTCGAACTCCGCGGCGGCGTAGTCGGACGCTCCGCCGGTCACCGACTTCTCGACGGCCAGCTCGGCGTCGGCGAAGTCGTTGGTGATCGTCGCGGTCTGCACCGAGGCCTGGCCCATGCCCGGCTCGATGGCGATCGTCAGCGGATCGGATGCCGGGTGGTCGGAGATGCCGCCCTTCGCATCGGTCTCCGACACCGAGCACGACGCTCCTGCCGGCAGGCCCGTCACGTCGACGGGTGTCGTCGACGAGACCTGATACGTGTCGTCGAGCACGGTCTGCACCGTGCCGCCGACGGGGTCGATCGTGCAGACCACGTGGAACGGGAAGGTCAGGCCGGCCAGCGGCAGGTTCGACGGGTTGTCGCCGATCTTCTTCTCCAGGTGCAGGGCACCGTAGGCGAGGCCGACACCGACCTTGATCGGCTCGGTGCGCGGCAGGACGTGGGGACGTCCACCACGCAGCGTCGTCTCGGCGTGCGCGTAGGAGTTCCACGCGATCGTCGGGTCCGACACCTGCTCGATGTCCAGCGGCGTGTTCATCGAGAACGTGATGTCGACGCCCTCGGCGGGCTCGAGCGGCGTGGCGAAGGTGAGGCGCATCTGCGCCGCCGTGACGCCCGGACCGAACGGCGTCGACCAGTCGCCCGGCGCGCACTGGGCGGCCGACGATCCTGCACCGCCCATGTCGAGGTCGGCGATGCACAGACCGGCCCGGTCGGTGTAGCTGGTCGTCAAGGCACCCTTGCCCGTCAGCTTCGGCTGCGTCGCGAGCGTCGGACGCTTGTCCCACTCGGTGCCACGCGCCTGGTCGACGTGCACGCCGCGGTCGCCCGGAGCGGGGAACCGGTCGATGATGCGCATGTCGGTCGCGGACTCCGTGCCGGCGTTGACGAGCCGCAGCAGGTAGTCGTACCGGTCGCCCGGATCGACCATCGCGATGCAGGGATGCGCGGTGTACTCGACCCCGGCGGCGTCGGTCGCCACGGGGCACGAGGGGTCGCCCACCGGCACGGCCTCGGCCGTGCGGGTGTTGTACCAGCCGCGGCTGACGGTGCCGGCGACCCACTTGCGGGCCTGGAAGGCGGCACCTGCGCGCACCGTCACGGCGGCCGTGTCGGTGCAGTAGGTGCCCGAGCCGAACGCCGAGTCGGTCGCTGAGGTGCCGTCACACGCCAGGTTGGGCCCCTTGCCGATCGCTCCCATGGTGTTGGTGATGACCTGCCCCGAGCCGACACCGGGCTCCAGGAGCACCTGGATCTCGATGGTCAGCGTCGCTCCGGGAGCGAACAGCCACGGGTCGCCGTCGGCGGTCTTGCCGAAGTCGAAGGCGAGGCCGCTGACGCGACCGCCGTCGCGCTCGACGTCCAGCACGGGCTTGGGGACGGCGGGAGTCCCGGACGGCACCTGCGTGTCGACGATCCTGAACGGCTCGCCGCCGTCGCCGACGTACGTCTCGTCGAGCTGCAGACCCGCGGGCAGGACGTCCTTGACCACCAGATCGGTGATGTTGGACGTGCCGGTGTTGGTGACCTTGAGCTTGAACGGTGCCGGGTCGCCCGGGGCGATCGTCGAGTCGGGGGTCTTCTGCACCGCGAGGCGCGCGGCACCGTCGTTGAGGTTCAGCGTCGCGCGCACCGGCGCGACGGTCTTCGGCGACGACGGGTCCTGCAGTCGCGTGACGAACTCCGCCGAGGCCGAGTTCTCCATGTGCCTCGGGATCGTCGTCGACGAGTCGCTGCGCAGGAACTGCCGGGGGCTGACCCGCAGCTTCAGGACGCCGCCGCAGTCGGCGGGCTTGGCGCACGGCGTGATGCGAGGATCACCGCTGGAGTGGCTGAACGTCGCCCGGATGCCCGTGACGCTCGCGGCCGACACGCCGGACGGGAGCGCCGGGTTGGCAGCCGCGGTGCCGGTGACCCACGAGCCGGCGACGAGCGCGTCGATGCGCACCCGGTCAGCACCCGCAGGCAGCTTGACCTGGCCGAAGTCCACGAAATCCACGGCGTCGAAGAAGTCCGTGTCGGCATCGGTCAGCCGCAGGGTCGACATGCTCAGGTTGCCCGTGTTGGTCGCCGAGAGCTCGACCGTCGCGTACTGCCGCGGCAGGCCCGGGACGTACGCCGGCAGGTCGCCCGGGGTGATCGACTTGTTGATCGACGCGGCGTCGGAGACGGGGCCGGTCGTGATCTCGGGCGAGCAGGCCGGGTCGTCGGCCACGTAGCCGTCCGCGCTGGTCGTGAAGCAGTTGAGGATCTTCACGGCGTCCGCCGTCCCCGCGCGACGCTGCGTCACGAGGTCGAGGGTGAACCCCTGTGTCGGCGCGAGCTCGCCGTTCATGGCGGCACGGACGCCCTGCGCGCGCTCGAGCAGAGCGGCATCGGACGCGTCGTAGGCGACCCAGGCGGTCACGGTCGGGTCGTACAGCTCGATCGCGACAGGCGGCAGACCCGTCGCCGAGACCTTCGCGCTGGTGATTCGCAACGTCGTGAACGGGTTGGGACGCGTCGGGTCGGGCCGGCCGTCGACGCCCGTCGGCGGATCGGAGATGACGGGGTCGACGAGCGGCAGGTTGCCGTTGTTGGTGACCTTCAGTCCGAAGGGGATCGGCTGGCCCTCGGGCACCGAGGTCTGGCCGACCGTCTTGACGCCGGTCGATCCGTTGCGGGGCAGCTCGACCGTAAGGTTGGCGCAGGCCGTGCCGGACGCCGTGCCGGTGCCGTCGGTTCGACCCGCGGAGCCCTGGTAGCCCGCGCAGTTGACGACGTGGGGGCTCGAGCCGTTCGGCAGGTCCGCCGACGTGACGAGGCTGTTGAGGTGTCCGCTCAGGTCGAGACCGGCCACGGCGCCCTCGTCGATCGTCGGATCGCCGTCACGTCCCGTGTAGGTGACCTGGACCCCGACGACGCGGGTGCCGGTCTTCGCGACGGCGAGCGTCACGCCGGTGGTGTGGTCCTCGGACCTGACGGTGCCGTCGGCGTACGTGACCGTGAGGGCGGCCTTGGCCGCGCCCGCAGGCAGGCGCAGGCGGACGGTGTCGATGTCGAGCTTCTCCAGCTCGCTCGACGTGCTGGTCGGGTCCGGCTCGGTGATGACGATCGAGGAGAGCTCGAACGGCGACTTGTTGCTCACGTCGACCTTGGCCGAGACGCGCGAGTCGCGGCCGATGACGGCGTACTCGCCGTTCTCCCTCGTGAAGTCCTTGTCGGTGTCGGCGAAGTACGTCTTGGACGATCCGAGCACGAGGGTGTCGGGCAGGATGTCGTAGCTGTGGCACGCGTCGGCGCCGGTGACGGTCCCGGAGTCGGCGTCCTCGGCCGCTGGCTCGGCGCAGTTGTTGACCGCGATCTTGGTCGTCGGTCGCATCGGTGCGTCGTCCGACCGCGTCGTGTCGCGGAGCACGAGCCCCATCTCGACGCTGCCACCTGTCGCGTCGTACGGCAGCACCCCGCCGTCGACGTCGGTGAAGACGACGCGGACAGCCGTCACGTCGGAGGCCGAGACGCCCGAGGGCAGGCCCAGCGCGCCGGTGGAGCTGACGGCTGCCGCGTCGACCCAGCCGCCACCGGTCTTGACCGAGAGCACGGCGCGGTTCGCACCGGCCGGGAAGCGCTTCAGCTCGAGCCCCGTCAGGTCGAAGTGCTCGAACGTCGTCGCGGTCTGGTCGACAATGCTCAGATCGGTGACCTTCGCCGAGCTCGACGACGCGTTGCGCACGCCGAGCGTCACGGTGCTGGCCTCGCCCAGGCCGGCGACGGCCGAGCCGTCGGTCCACGTCTTGGTCGCGACGGGGCGCACGACCCGCGGCACCTCGACCGTGACGACGTTGGTGTCGTCCTTGGGCGTGGCGTTGTCGGCCGTGACGTCGGCGGTGTTGGCGATCTCCGTGCCGTCCAGCAGCGCGGTGTCGGCCGGCAGCCGCATGCCGATCTCGAAGTTGACGGTGCCGCCGGCGCGCAGACCGACCTCGCCGACCGGGTCCTGCAAGGCCTGCTTGAACACGACCGTGAGCTTGCGGGTCGTCTGGTCGAACGTGACGGTGCGAGTCGAGGTCGACGGCGGCAGGTTCGTGACCGTCAGGCCCTCGGGGAGCACGTCGGTGAACGTCTCGTTGACGCAGTCGGTGACCAGGCTCGAGCACTCGACCGTCAGCTCGTAGGCGAAGTCGTCGCCCGGCTTGAGGGTCTTGCCGTCGAGGTTGTTGCTCTTGACGACCCCGACCTGGGCCGAGTCGGCGGCCGCGGCGACGGGAGCGCGGTCGGCCTTCTGGTCATTCTTCTCCGTCGGGTCCGTCTTCTTCGTCGGTGCCGGGGACGGCTCGGGCGTCGCGGTGGCCGTCGTCTCAGGTGACGGAGAAGGCACCGGCACTGGATCAGCCTGGGCCGGGATGACCGGCAGCAGCAGCGCGAACAACGTCGCGAGAACCACTCCTGACCTGATCGACGTGCGGTGCTGCTGACGCGTGCGGTGGCGCGCTGAACTCATGTGCTGCTGCTCCCAAGATGGTCGTGCTGAACTGGCCGACGGCGATGCCGTGTGCCAGTAGACGGGAACAGCTGGTCTCCATTACGCCCGTAACGGGTGAATCAGAGGGTGATCGTGCGCGCGGGGAGATTCAGCGCAGCAGGCCGAGCTCGTACGCGCGGGCGACGACGTCGTCCCGGGTCTTGACGCCGAGCTTGCGGTACAGGGCCTGCAGCTGGGTCTTGATCGTGTTGGTCGAGACGAACAGGCTCCGGGCGATGGAGTCACGCGACTGCGGGGTGGGCAGCAGCTCGAGCAGCTGACGCTCCCTCTCGGTGAGCACGACGACCTCGAGGGCTTCCGGGTAGCCGGCGACCGGCTCCCGGCTGTCGATCTCGTCGAGGACGGCTCGCAGGGCAGGTACCGCCTCGACGTGCTCGTCGAGCACCGACCGCGACACCGACGCGAAGGTCGAGACGAGCTCAGCGTGCACCGCCGCGCCCGCCAGATAGGTGCGCGCGACCTCGGCGTCGCCCAGCTCGTGGTGGACCTGCGCGGTGAGGAGCAGCGCCTCGGCCCGCACGCGGGTGAAGTCGTGCGGGGTCTGGGTGATCGAGGCCAGCAGTCCCAGCGCCTCGCGCGAACGTCCCGACAGGTGCAGCAGCCGGGCGCGGACGGTCCTGGTGCGGAAGGCGCCACCGTGCTCGGCCAGCAGCGTCTCCGCCCGGGTGCCGTGACCGAGCGCCATGTGCAGGGTGGCCTCCCACGCGTTGAGCTGGGCCTGCGCGAGCGTCCCCTCTGTCATCAGGTGGCCTCGTTCAGCCCGGGCCAGCTGGATCTCGTGCAGCACGACGTGGCCCCCGTCCCACAGCAGCGCTGCCGCCGCACGCACCGTGAGCTCGAGGAACCACAGCTCGTCGGTCGAGATCGTGGCCGACAGCTCAGCCATGTGACGTTCGGCCTCGGCCCGGTCGAGACGGTCGAGCGCCATGATCGCCTCGGCCACCCGACGGGGTGCCTCGATGTTGGGGGTCAGCCACCCCGTGGGCGGGTCGATCGCGTCGGACCGGTGCAGCCAGGCTCGCGTCGTGGTGTGGTCTCCCCGCAGGGCACTCACCAGCGCCAGCTTGTTGGCGGCCTCGCGCCGCAGGACGTCGGGCGACTCGTGCCGGTCGGGACCGTAGCCGCGACGGAAGGCGAGCTCGGCAGCGGTCAGATCGAGATCGAGCAGGTGCATCAGACCGGCCTGGACGAAGAACCGTCGGATGCTGGCGGGGAGGTCGTGCTGGGTCTCGTGCGCCATCGCCGCGACCATGAGCATCCCGCGCCGGACCTCCTCGCGCGCCGCGGCACGCTCACCGCGGAACCGGGCGGCCATCAACGCGATCATGATGCCGTCGAGCAGCACCGTGGCATCGGGATCGGCGGCACGCGCCCGCAGCTCGTCGTCGTCGACCGGGATCGTGTCGATGGGCTCGAGCTGCTGGTCGGCCACCCGGTCGGGGATGAGCTCGGCCAGATGCCGCATGAGCGCCGAACGTGGCTCGAGCAGCTCGTTCGGGATCTCCGTCAGCGCCTCGGCCAAGATCGCGACGTCCTCGGCCGCGATGTCCCACCAGTGCCGCTTGACCAGACCCACGAGGGCCTCGTGCCGGCCCGCCCGCCGGGCGAGGTCGACGGCGTCCATCACGCGACCGAGGCGCTCGAGCTCGCCGATCACGCTGTCCTGCAGGGACGCCAGGTAGCGGTCGCCGTCCACGTGGTGCGTCCCACGCAGTGCCTCGACGACGACGGGGGGCACCGAGAGGTGCAGCCTGTCGGACTCCCTGCGACGCTCGACCACGCCGAGCCCCTGCACCGCGTCCACCAGCTGCCGGTGCTCGGGGCCGAGACTGGCCCGGAGCACGTCGATGTCGATGCCTCCGAGCTGCGTCACGGCACTCACCGCCGCCACGGCATCGGCACCGACCATGGCCGTCACCTGGTCGCGGATGAAGTCGCGGACATTGCCCCATGACCACCAGCTGCCGACCGTCTCGTCGCGGCGTGCCTGCATGCCGACGCGGATGAACGCGGCGAGCCCGGCGGTGCCCTGCAGGATCTCCTCGACGGTCTGGTCGTCGGCGCGGATCCCCTGGGCCGACGCCATCGTCACGAGCTCGTCGGCGGTGAACGCCAGCTCGTCCATCGCGATCAGCCGGTAGCCCGCGCCGGCGACGGCATGCCAGACGAAGTCGTGACGTCCCCGGACGCACATGACGGCGTGGATCGACCGGCAGCGGCGCAGCAGCGACATGAGCGGTTCGCCGAGCTCATCGGCCAGCGGGTCGAAGGCGTCGATGACCAACACGAGGGGACTGGAGAGCCGCCGCAGCCGGGGCGTGAGACCGGCCAGCGCCTCCTCGGTCGACGAACCGACCGGCACGACGGCACCTGCCACCTCGGCCAGCGCCTCGACCACCGTGGCGGGGGTGTCGACCGTGCCGTCGAGCCACAACACCTCGTGCCCGGCGGCTCGAGCCTCTGACGCCCACTGAGCGGCGAGCGTCGTCTTGCCGGAGCCGATCGGACCCCGCACGAGGGTCAGCGCCGGCAGCTCGTCGAGCCGGGCCAGGAGTCGCGGACGACGAATCGCCTTCTCATCGATGCGTGGGAGTCCCATGTCGACCTCCTGAGTGTTGTCCGTCGGTGATTGTCATCCCGATGGAGACGTCCTCATGGCCCCATCATGATGGACGCCCGACAGACTTTCTTCCTCGCCCTCGTCGCCCCCGCCTCAGTAGGCTCTGCGGGTGCCGCTGACCCTGAGCCATCCCGCCGCGGTGCTGCCGCTGCGCCGACTCGGGCTGCCGGCCTCGGTCATGGTCATCGCCTCGATGGTGCCCGACGTGCCGCTGTTCCTCGGGTCGAGCGCCGGCTACTCCGCGACCCATGCGTGGACGGGGGTCGTCACGATCGACCTGCTCCTGACGGTCGGCGTCGTCGCCGTCTGGTTCGTCGTCGTGCGCGACGCGCTCGTCGACCTGGCTCCCGACGCCGTGCGGCTCCGCCTGCCGCCCCGTGCCCGGCTCGACCGCCGGCAGCTCCTCCTCCTGCCCGTGGCGGCATGCCTCGGCTCGGCCACGCACGTCGTGTGGGACGCGTTCACCCATCCGGGACGGTGGGGCGTCCGCCAGGTGGGGTGGCTGCAGGCCGATCACGCCGGGCTGGCCGGCCATCAGTGGGCGCAGTACGCCTCGGGTGTCATCGGGCTCGCGATCGTCGCGGGTGCCGTGCTCGCGCACCTGCGGTCGGCCGGGCCGCCCGACGTCGACCGGCCCGCTCGCCGTCTCCCGGCAGCGACGCTGCCGGCCGTCGTGGGTCTTGCCGCCGCGGCGGGAGTCTTCTCCGCCCTGCGCACTGCACCGGCCGCGCTGGACCTCCTGGCGTTCAACGGCGTCGTCGACTCCTTGATCGTCCTCACCCTCGGCCTGGTCGTGGTCAGCCTGGTGTGGAATGCCCGCCGGCCGTAGGCAGTTGCACCCGGCATGACGATCATCGCCCTCACCGGCTCGACCGGAGCCGTCGGCGGCACCGCTGCCCACCTGCTCGCCGACGCCGGAGTCCCCGTGCGGCTGCTGGTGCGTGACGCCGCCAGGGCACCACACCTGTCGGGGGCCGACGTGCGGCAGGCCTCCTACGGCGACGCCGGATGCGTCGCAGCACTCGAGGGCGTCGACACGGTCTTCATGGTGTCGGGGCACGAGGCGGCCGACCGGCTCGACCAGCACCGCTCCTTCGTCGACGCGGCGGCGCAGGCCGGCGTGCGGCAGATCGTCTACCTGTCGTTCGTCGGAGCCTCCACGACATCCGGCTTCACGCTCGGCCGCGACCACGGAGCGACCGAGGAGCACATCCGCGCGTCCGGGCTCGACTGGACGTTCGTGCGCGACAACTTCTACGCCGAGATCCTGCCGATGTTCGCCGACGACCAGGGCGTGATCCGCGGACCCGCCGGCACCGGACGCGTCGCAGCCGTGTCGCAGCGCGACGTCGGAGCGGTCGTCGCCCACGTGCTGCAGGACCCCCGCGACCACGTCGGTCGCACGTACGACCTGACCGGCCCCGAGGCCCTGACCTTCGACGACGTCGCCGCGATCACGAGCCGCATCACGGGACGTCCGTTCCGCTTCGTCGACGAGACCCTCGAGGAGGCGCGTGCCAGCCGCGCCCACTTCGGCGCACCCGACTGGCAGGTCGATGCCTGGGTCAGCACCTACACCGCGATCCGCGACGGCGAGCTCGAGCACGTCAGCGGCGACGTCGAGCGTCTGCTCGGACGGCCGGCCACGTCCTTCGACGAGGCGATCGCCGAGGCCGGGCTCTAGCCTGTAGCCATGTCTTCCCAGCTCCTGACCGTCACCGGCACCGTCTACGTCCGCGAGCGCATCTCGCTCCCGCCGGGCGCGATCGCCACGATCAAGCTCGTCGACGGCGAGGGCGAGGTGCTGGCCGGCACGGCGATCGAGTCCGTCGCGCTGCCGACCGAGTTCGCGCTGTCGGCCGATCCGGCCCTCGCACCCGATCCCGACACGCTGTTCATCTGGGCCGCACTGCGCAGCGAGACCGGGGTGTGGGGCACGCCCGAGCTCGTCCCCGTCGCCTCCGAGGCCAACGCCGTGCTGCTGACCAAGATCGAGGACTGACCGGGTGCCACGCGGGGGCGGACCGACCGTCACGCACCTGAGCGAGGCGGAGCTGCACGCCGGGGGCGCTCCGATCCTGCGCCGCATCGCCCTGATGCTCAAGCCCTACCGCACCAAGATGGCGTTCGTCGCCGTCGCGGTGGTCGTCTCCGCGGCCCTGACCTCGGTCGTCCCGTTCCTGACCAAGGCGGTCTTCGACGATGCGCTGTTCCCGCCGGACGGCGTTGTCCGCACCCACCTCCTGGCCTGGCTGGTCGTGGGGATGTGCGCCATCCCGATCGTCACGGCCCTCATCGGCATCGGTCAGAACTGGCTGACGTCGACGATCGGCAACTCCGCGATGGCCGATCTGCGCAGCGATCTGTTCGCCCACCTGCAGAAGATGGAGCTGGCGTTCTTCACCGCCACCAAGACCGGTGCCATCCAGTCGCGCCTGGCCAACGACGTCGCGGGCGTCCGCACCGTGCTCACCGATACCGCGACGTCGATCCTGCAGAACAGCGTCACGGTCATCGCCGCCTTCGTGTCGATGGTGATCCTGTCGTGGCAGCTGACCCTGTTGACCCTCGTGCTGATGCCGCTGTTCGTCTACATCCAGCTGCAGGTCGGCAAGCGCCGCCAGCGACTCGCCCGGCGCACGCAGGAGTCGCTGTCCGAGATGACCGCGATCACCGAGGAGGCGCTCAGCGTCTCGGGCATCCTGCTGTCGAAGGTCTTCAACCGGGCCGACTCCGAGGTCGACCGCTACCGCCAGGCCAACCGCGAGCAGACCCGGCTGCAGGTCGACCAGGCCATGACGGGTCGGGCGTTCTTCGCGACCGTGCAGACGTTCTTCGCGATCACGCCCGCACTGATCTACCTCGTCGCCGGCACGCTCCTGCAGGGCTCCGGCGCCCTGACCGCCGGCACGCTCGTCGCGTTCACGACGCTGCAGGCCCGGCTGCAGATGCCGCTGCTGCAGCTCATGCGGGTCTCGCTCGACGTGCAGACGTCGCTCGCCCTGTTCCGGCGGCTGTTCGAATACCTCGACCTCGAGCCCGCGATCACCGAGCGTCCCGGTGCCGTCGCGCTCGACCCGCAGCGGCTGCGGGGCGAGATCGAGTTCCGCGACGTGTTCTTCCGCTACCCCGAGCCGCGCAGCCTGAGCGGCACCGTGTCGCGCGACCGCTTCGGCGACACCGGCGTGCGCATCGACCGCACCGAGCCGGCACCCGAGCAGGGCTGGGCGCTCGACGGCATCTCGCTCAAGGTCGAGCCCGGCCAGCTCGCCGCGATCGTCGGCCCGTCCGGGTCGGGCAAGACGACCATGACGTACCTCGTGCCGCGGTTCTACGATGTCGACACGGGTGCCGTGCTGATCGACGGCACCGACGTCCGTGACCTGACGATGGGCTCGGTCGCCGAGGCGGTCGGCATGGTGACGCAGGAGCCGTACCTGTTCCACGGCTCGATCCGCGACAACATCGCCTACGCCAAGCCCGACGCTAGCGCCGACGAGATCGAGCAGGCCGCGCGCGACGCCAACATCCACGACCGCATCCTGTCGTTCGCCGACGGCTACGAGACCATCACGGGCGAGCGCGGCTACCGGCTCAGCGGCGGTGAGAAGCAGCGCCTCGCGATCGCCCGGGTGCTCTTGATGGACCCGCGCATCCTGATCCTCGACGAGGCCACGTCGGCCCTCGACACCGAGACCGAGCGGCTCGTGCAGGACGCGCTGGAGCGCGCGACCCACAACCGCACGACGATCGCGATCGCGCACCGCCTGTCGACGATCCACAACGCCGATGTCATCTTCGGCCTCGAGGACGGGCACCTGGTCGAGCAGGGAACCCACGACGAGCTGCTGGCCCGCGGCGGGCTCTACTCGCGGCTCTACGTCGAGCAGTTCGGCTCGGGTCAGATCGAGGCGCGGTTCACCGACGGCGTCCGCTACTCCGACGGCACGATGCACTGCGACCGCACCGACCGTGACGGTCGCCGCGCCGACGTGTCGCTGTAGCTCCGGCCTGGCTCAGTCGAGCTCGTCGGCCCGTTCGAGCGCCGTCGGCAGCAGGTCGACGGCGTCGACGGTCGGTCGATCGTCCCCGGTGCCGCGCGTGCTGACGATCACGACCTCGTCGCCGTGCGGCGCGAACACCCGGGTCAGCACCATGTGGCGTGACACGCTCCTGACGGTCGCGCGGTAGCCGTACGCAGCAGCCGGCAGACCATCCAGTCGCTCGACGGTCGTGCTGGGCAGCGGCTCGCGGCTCGAGCAGTAGTCGATCGCGGAGTCGACCAGCGCGAGGGCGGCGGCCGCATCGGCGAAGCGGCGGTCGACCCCGTTGGCGCTGGAGCCCACCACCTCGTTGCTGTGCAGGATCAGCCGGCGGTCTCGGTCGGCCGAGCCGTTGTCGAGCCTGATCCTCCGCTCGGCGATCGTGAGTCGCGAGCAGGGCGCGACGCCGATCCCCTCGAAGGTGTCTGCCACCGACTCGACGCGCGGGACGTCGTCCTCGGTCAGCACTCCGCGCGTGCCACCACCACCACATCCACCCACGACCAGCAGCACGCCGAGGGCCGCGACGCCCTTTGTCAGGACATCGGTGGTCGGCATGCGAGCAGACTACTGGGCGGCGGCCAGACGCTTCTGGGCCCGCTCGAGGATCGTCGTGACGGTCGCGTCGACCGCGTCGGTCTGCTTGAGCCCCGGGACCGAGTAGAGCACCGACGTCAGGTCGCCGTCGACGCAGGTCTGACCGGAGATGCCCGACTCGGTCTCGGTGATCGGGATCGACGTCACGGTCGTCGTGGTGCCCTTCTTGGCACCGCCCAGCTCGGCCAGCGTCGTGAACGCGTCACAGGCCTGCTGGTCGTCGAACGAGGCGGCACCGGCGAGCAGCTTCTTGGCGGCGGCGAGGTCCTTCTTGTCGGTCGCGGAGTCGACGTCGCTCGACGACGCGAGCTGCTCGACGACCTGCGGCAGCGACTTGGCCCACTCCTTGGCAGGCAGTGTCGTGACCTGGATCAGGGCCGATGCGGCCTGCCACCGGCACTGGCTGCTGCCGTCGGCACCCGATGCGGCGACGATGTCGTCGACGGACGAGCCCGCGAGCTCGGTGCGGTCGGAGCCGGTCAGCAGCTTGCAGGCGACCTGGTCGGCATCGACCGGAGGCGGCGTGGGTGACGCGGTGGCGCTCGGCGTCGCGGACGACGTCGGGTCCGCAGCGTCCCCGCCGTCCGAACCGTCGGAGTCGCTGCCGCTGCACGCCGACAGCAGGACGAGGGAGGCTGCCGCCACCGGGACGAGACGCCGGATCACCGAATGAGTCACCCCGCCACTGTAGGAGAGGGCCCACAACCGCGGCAGCCACGACGGTGACCGCAGCGTCACCCGCCCCCCGGTACCGTGACGACCGGTGCTCAACCGCTCGAGGGGAGTCGACGATGCAGCCACGACGCAGACGTCGGATCACCACCGCTGTCCTGACGGTCGTCCTGCTGGCCTTCGGGACGGCCGGGGTCGTCGCGGTGCGAGGAGGCATCGCCGAGCACGGCAACGCCACGGCGCTGGACGATCCCGACAGCACCTTCGTCCCCGTGGTGGGCACCGTCGAGATGCCGCCAGCTGCGGCCCAGGCGTCGGGCAAGGAGTGGAGCCAGATGTCGGTGCGCTACACGACCTCGGACGATCGCCACGTCACGACGATGGTGTGGACGCGCCGCGACGACAAGGAGTACGACGAGGGGCAGCGCATCGGTCTCGAGTACGTCGCCCAGCACCCGACCGCGGCGCGACTCGCGGGCAACCGTGGCGGAGACGCCGAGCCGTGGAGGACGCTCCTCGTCGGCATCGGCATCCTGGCCGGGGTGATCGTGGTGCCGGTCGCCCTGCTGTTCGACGAGGTGTCGCGTCGCCGCCGTCGCACTACCGTCGACTGACGCGCCTCAGGCCTGCGCGCGACGCGACCTCAGCTTGTAGACGATGAACCACGCCACGAACGCCAGGACGGCGGCCACGAGCAGGTACTTCAGGACGTTGCCGTACTTCTCGACCGACTCCCAGTTCTCGCCCAGCTGGTAGCCCGACACGATCCAGATGACGTTCCAGATCAGGCTGCCCGCGGTCGTGTAGATCAGGAACCGGCGCAGCGACATCCGCTCGACGCCTGCGGGGATCGAGATGAGGCTGCGGATGCCGGGCACCATGCGTCCCCAGAACACCGCCTTGGCGTCGTTGCGCGCGAACCAGGCCACACCCTTGTCGATGTCGTGCTCGGTGACGAAGGGGACCTTCGACAGCACGGCGCGGGTGCGGTCGAGGCCGAACTTGAGCGAGATCCAGTAGAGGACCAGCGCCCCGCCGACCGATCCGACCGTTGCGGAGATGATGACCGGCACGAGACCGAAGTCGCCGCGATTGGCGCTGAAACCGGCCAGTGGAAGGGCCACCTCGCTGGGCAGGAACGGCAGGATCGTCTCGACCGCGAGGATCAGTCCGACGCCCACGAGACCGACGGACCCCATGACATCGGCGACGAAGCCTGCGAGCCCGGAATCGGGAACTCCCGACGTGGACGAGGCAAGGACGGTCAGTAGGGTCACGGGCATGAGCGTATCTTCCGGGCTCAATCGGGTGACCTTGATCTGCTGCGCCGTGGCCGCGGCTCTCCTCGTGACCGCAGTCGTGGTCGGCCGCGACTCCTCGGCACCGACGCCGCAGCGGGCGGACGGGCGTGACGTGCCGACCTCGACGCAGACGCGTGACCCTTCCGAGCCGGTCGACGTGATCCGTCCCGTCTCGACCGTCCAGGCACCCACTGAGATCTCCCGGCGGCTGTTCTCGGCGTCCCCGATCGCGGTGCTCGCCGACGCCGCCGACCCGGAGGCGCAGCGCGTGGCCACCGCCACGGCGGTGGGCCTCGGCGTGCCGGTGCTGGTCGACACCCCGGAGGCACCGACCGAGCTCACGCGCCTCGGGGCGACGCAGGTGCTCACGTTCGGACGCACCCAGGCCGTGCCCGGCGCTCGGGCCGTGCCGGTCGACGACGCACAGGCTGCCGCCGAGGTGGCGTCCCTGCGCGGCGACGAGCCAGCACCGTCCCGCACGCTCGACGCGATCGTGCTGACCCGGTCGGAACAGGCCAATGCCGTCGCCGTCGCCAACGCCCGCACCGCGGGTGCCCACGTCATCGAGCTCGCGGACGCCGACCCGCGCCGCAACCCCGAGGCCGCCGCCTACTTGGCCGAGCACCCGCAGCAGCCCGTCATCGCGCTCGGGGAGGCCTTCGCGCACGTCGCCTACCCGCTCGAGGTCGTCCGCCGCGACATCCAGCAGCCGACCGGTGGCTACCTCGCGCTCGGCGGCCGCACGTACACCGCGATGTACGGGCACCCCGGGGCACCGCAGCTCGGGGTACTGGGCGAGCAGGGCGTGCGGGCGTCCGTCAAGCGTGTCGAGCGGCTGGCTCGCAAGTACCGACGGGTCAGCTCGTCGACGTTCGTGCCGATGTTCGAGATCATCGCGACCGTCGCCTCGTCGTCGGCCGGCAAGGACAAGGACTACTCCACCGAGACATCGGTCAAGAAGCTGCTGCCGCTGGTCGACGCCGCCGAGAAGGCCGGCATCTACGTCGTCCTCGACCTGCAGCCCGGCCGCACCGACTTCCTGACCCAGGCCAGGCGGTACCAGTCACTGCTCGAACGTCCTCACGTCGGACTCGCGCTCGATCCCGAGTGGCGGCTCAAGAAGAAGCAGAAGCACCTCGTGCAGATCGGCTCGGTCACCGCGGCCGAGATCAACCGCACCTCCGCCTGGCTCGCCGACCTCACCCGTGAGAAGGCGCTGCCCCAGAAGATCTTCGTGCTGCACCAGTTCTCGCTCTCGATGATCAAGAATCGCAGCAGCCTCGACACGACCCGGCCCGAGCTCGCCACCGTCATCCACGTCGACGGGTCGGGGCCCCAGGGGGCCAAGCAGGACACGTGGCAAGTGCTGCGCCGCAACGCCCCGGCGGGCGTGGGATGGGGCTGGAAGAACTTCGTCGACGAGGACTCGCCGATGCTCAACGCCCGCGAGACGTGGCGCGAGGTCAAGCCCCACCCCGACCTCGTGACGTATCAGTAGCCTGCGTCCATGCGCCTGCACCACCACCAGTTCCGGCACCGACCGCTCGGCACGGCCGTCGTCATCGCGCTCCTGACGCTCGTGGGAGCGTGCACGGGAGGCTCCGCCGGCGACGAGGAACCACCCTCGGTCCAGGAGCTGGCCGACGGCGAGCTGGCCGGTGGACAGGCGGTCGATCGCATCGAGGTCAGCGAGTCACCGACCGAGGGCACGGTCGACGTCGCGGTCGTGATGGACGCCGGTGCCACCGCCGCACAGGCGGGCGAGGTGGCCGACGACGCCCGGGCGTTCGCCGAGCGCCACCGCAAGAGAGCGGCGTCGCGGTGGACGTCGCAGCTGTACGTGGGCGAACCCGGATCGTCGTCGGTGCAGGTGGAGATCTATCCGACCGTCGACGAGTCCGCCGGACAGGACGTGGCCGACGCCTTCGCGCTCGCGTCCCTGCCGGGGGTCACCAGCGCATCCTTCGCCGGCGGCACGCCCTACATCGAGGTCGGCGAGGTGGCCGATGTCGTCGCACTCGTCCCGAGGCTCCGGGCGAGCCCTGCCTGGGACGAGGGCGGCAACGTGCACGCGGGCGACGACCGGCTACGGATCATGGACGAGCCCCGACGGGTCACGACCGCCCAGCTCGAGGCGATCGCGCGGGCGTCCGACCGCTACCCCGACGGGAGCTTCGCGGTCGAGGCCGCCGCTTCGGGCGAGCGCTACCCCGAGGTCTTCGTCAACCACGTCACGAGCGAGCAGGCGACCGAGATCACCCGCACTTTCACCGATACGTCGCTGGCGTCCGACAACACCGAGGGCTACGAGCTCGACTTCACGATGCGCGCCGAGAGCGCGTCCGATCCCGCCGCGACGGTCGACTCGGCCGGCACCTTCGGACGCTAGGAACCTGGCCGCGAGCCCGGGAGGACGTACCTGGCGGTTCTCCGTTCGCCCAGCTGCTCCAGGAGTCCCGCGGCCCGCATGCGTTGGAGAAGCTTGCTCGCCTGCGGGCCATCGAGCATGCACAGGTCTGCCGCAACGGACCGGACGATCGATCCATACTCGGTCACATAGTTGATCACCATCTGCTCGTGCTGGAGAGGCTCTGTCCCCCGCACCCGGATGTAGGCCGAGTCGTCCTCGCTCAATCGGTAGAAAGCGGCTGTCAGATGATGGCGCCGACCGCGACCCACACCCCTGGATTCGACCAGCCCCTGCTCGACCAGACCGGCCAATGACAGCCGGGCCCGCTGGTCGTCGAGGTGAAGCGCATCGACAATCTCACTGGTCTGCAACGTGCCGTACGTCCGTAGCTCGTGCAGAACTCGCAACTCGTCCAGCGAGAACTCGCGCTGGGTCTCATCTTCGCGCTGCAGGATGAACCTAGTCATCTCGAGGTCCACTTCCGATATCTCGAACGAGACCGTCACGGATCGATCCGTCGACCTCGAGTAGTCCGGTTCAGCGCGCCCCGTACGCAACAGCGCATCAAACATCAACCCGACCCCGCGACCGGATCTTTCGACGATACCCGCTCGTTTGAACGCGTCGGCCAACGTCCTACTCCGGGGCCTCGACGTCGAGAGCAGGTTGTCCCGCGTGACTCCAGGAGGGAATCCTCCAGGGCTTTCGACAGTCAGGAGCTGCCGGTCGATTTGCACTCGCGTCATTCCTCGTTCGGCGTAGTCGCGGTGAACCATGGCGTTAGCGACTGCTTCGCGGACCGCGATCTGCGGAATTCGCTGCACTGCGAGTCGATGAAGACCCCATTGAATCTCGCTCTCCGCGTTCCGCGACTGCACGGCCGCAAACAGCTCCTCAGCACTTCTGAGCAGGGGTCTGGCGAAGTCATCGTTGACCGACACCTTCAACCCGTTGAGCTCGACGAAGGCCGCCTCGGCGTTGGGTACGAACCGCCGCAGCGACGCCTCTCGCCCGAACAGCAGGATCCCACCGAGTGTCACCGTGTGATCGGCAACGCCCCCGCTTCGCAGAACTCCGAGCGCACGTCCCAGATCCTGGTCGGAGAGCTTCGCGATCGACTGGTCGCCGCCCGGCCGACCCGCCATCGTCCGAAACCGCTCGAACTCGGCGGGATCGAGATCATCGAGCGTCGCAGAACGGGCCTCGACATCGGCGTAGTCCTGGCCGGAGAGGACAAACTGCTGCGACCACATCTCCATCGGCTCGTACGGCACGCACTCCGGAGAGCCATCGACCTTCAGCGATCGACGTTTGTACACCCCGTCCTTGGTTCCCGTCACGGTCTGAGCGGGCGGCACGTCGATGATGATGACCTCGCCCTCGGGCACTGTTTCGACTGTAACGGCGCAGACGAGCGAGGGGTTCGTGCGATTGAGGATCAATGCCTCGACCAAGGTGGGGTTCGTCGCCGCCCCATGGCGCGGAGGGGTCCCGGTCACAGTCCCGTCATCGTCAACTCCCACGAGAATGGAGCCGCCAGGACCGTTGGCCATGCAGACAGCCGCTTCGATCAACGTGCGGTCATTCGGAGCAGGTCGACCCCGCTTGAACTCGACCGACAGTGACTCGCCGGCCCCGGCAAGTTCAAAGGTCCTTACCGCCATGACAGCATATTATCAAAGTTTTGACCACTTAGCGGTAGTCCGACTTATCGTGTTGATAACTGTCAACCAAAGAACTCGCCGGCGGCGACGGCCGGGGGCTCGGCGTCACGGGCCATCGGCGTGAACCGTGAGTAGTGACCCTGGAAGCTGACGGCGATCTTGTTGGTCGGGCCCGAGCGGTTCTTGGCGATGATGATGTCGGCTTCGCCCGGACGGTCGGACTCGCCGGCGCCCTGGGCGTCGGGACGGTTGAGCAGCAGCACGATGTCGGCATCCTGCTCGATCGAGCCCGACTCACGCAGGTCGGAGATCTGCGGCGTCTTGTCGGTGCGCTGCTCGGAGCCACGGTTCAGCTGGCTGATCGCAACGACGGGGCACTCGAGCTCCTTGGCCAGGAGCTTGATGTTGCGGGAGAACTCCGAGACCTCGACCTGACGGTTCTCGACCCGCTTGCCCGATGTCATGAGCTGCAGGTAGTCGATGACGATGAAGCCCAGACCGTGCTGCTTCTTGATGCGCCGCGCCTTGGACCGGATCTCGGGCATCGTCATGTTGGGGCTGTCGTCGACGATGATCGGCGCGGAGTTGACCCGCGGCATCGCCTTGGTGATGGCGTCCCAGTCGCGCTGGTGCATGCCGCCACCGCGCATGTGCCCGATGCTGACGCGCGCCTCGGCCGACAGCATGCGCATCGCGATCTCGGCGCCTGTCATCTCCAAGGAGAAGATCGCGCACGGGATCTGGTGCCGGATGGCTGCCGACCGCACGAAGTCGAGCCCGAGCGTCGACTTGCCGACACCCGGACGGGCGGCGACGACGATCATCTGGCCGGCGCGGAAGCCCGTCGTGAACTTGTCGAGATCGGGGAAGCCCGAGGGCACGCCCGAGAGGGTGCCGTCGCGGCCCTGGATCTCCTCGATCTCGTCGATCGTGAGCGGCATGAGCTCGGAGACCAGCCGGTAGTCCTCGGCCTGGCTGGTGCCGTCGACGTCGAGCACCTCGGCCTGAGCGCGGTCGACGATCTCGGACAGCTCGCCCTCCTGCGCCTGCCCCATCTGCGCGATGCGCTGACCGACCTGCACGAGCCGGCGGAGCACGGCCTTCTCACGGACGATGTGGGCGTAGAAGTCGACGTTGGACGCGATGGGCACGGTCTGCACGAGATCGTGCAGATAGGGCGCGCCGCCGATGCGTCCGACCTCGCCGCGTCGCTGCAGCTCGGCGGCGACCGTGATGGCGTCGGCGGGCTCACCTCGGTTGGCGAGGTCGACGATGATGTCGAAGATCAGCTCGTGGGCGGGACGGTAGAAGTCGCGGCCCTGGAGGATGTCGGCAGCCGGATCGATCGCGTTCTTGCTGATCAGCATCGCACCGAGGACGCTCTGCTCGGCCGCGATGTCCTGGGGTGGGACGCGCCCTGATCCGGGGTCTTCGCCGGGCCCGGGGCCTGCCTCGTAGAGGTCCGCCACACTCACCGATGAGCCCACCTTTTCTCCCGTACCACCCGATGTCGACAACCCTTGCTGTCGCCACCGACAAACACCGACCCGTCACACTAGGCCTGTCGATCCGGCTGTCCAACACGGTCCCGGAACACCCTGTGCGCAACTGCCCTCCAGGTGTGGAAAACGCCGCGCGGCCATGTGCACAGCCGGTGGACGAACATGTGGACAACCAAAAATCTTTTCCGGCCGAACACGCTCTGACCTGCGGAAACTCCTTTTGTTCGATGTGGAGACAAAATAGTTTTCATGACTCGGTCGTCCACCGCCGCCTGTTCATAGACTTGTCGACAAACCCCGTCACTTTGGTCACTCGTCACCCGCTGGACACTTTCGGAGAGGCCCGCACGATGCTGTTGAACGAGGTCGATCGGCGCATCGTCGCGGTGGCAGTGCCTGCCTTCTTCGCGCTCGTGACCGAGCCCCTCATGCTCCTCGCCGACACCGCGATCATCGGCCACCTCGGCACCCCGCAGCTGGGCGGGCTCGCCGCCGCCTCGGTCGTCCTCGGCACCGTCGTCGGCCTGTGCGTGTTCCTGGCCTACGGGAGCACCGCAAGCGTCGCTCGGCACCATGGAGCCGGTGACGAGCGCGCCGCCTACGGGCTCGCGGTCAGCTCGTTGTGGCTGGCGGTCGGTCTCGGCGTCGGGCTGGGTGCGATCGTCGCGGCGACCAGCGGGACGCTCGCGGACGAATTGTCGAGCTCACCCGCTGTCGCCTCCCACGCCCGCGACTACCTGCTGGTGTCGGCGCTCGGAGTGCCGGCGATGCTCCTGCTGCTGGCCGCCACGGGCGCCCTGCGCGGAGTGCTCGACCTGCGCACGCCGCTCGTCGCCACGATCGTGGCGAACGTGCTCAACATCGTCCTCAACCTGGTGCTCGTGTACGGCCTCGATCTCGGCGTGCGCGGTGCCGCCACCGGCACCGTCATGGCCCAGTGGCTCGCCGCGACGTGGCTCGTGACGGCTGTCGTCCGCCGCGCGCGCCCCGCGCGGGCGTCGGTGCGACCGCGCATCGCCGAGATCCTCGCCGCCGCCGCGCAGGGCGTCCCGCTCGTCGTGCGCACCCTGACCCTGCGGGTGGCGGTCGTGCTGGCCGCTCTCGTGGCTGCGGGTCTCGGCGACGTGCAGCTCGCCGCCCACCAGGTCGCCGCGACGATCGTGGCGTTCCTCGCCTTCGCCCTCGACGCCATCGCGATCGCCGCGCAGACACTCACCGGCCGCACGCTCGGCGCGGGTGATGCTGCCGGCACCCGGGAGCTCACCCGGCGGATGATCCGGTGGGGCGTCGGCACGGGTCTCGTGGCCGCCGTGACACTGGCCGTCGCGGCACCCTGGATCCCGCACCTGTTCACGTCCGACCCGGCCGTTCGCAGCGCACTCGTGCCGGCCCTGCTCGTGGTCGCGGCCGTCCAGCCGCTCTCAGGGGTGGTGTTCGTGCTGGACGGTGTCCTGATCGGCGCGGGCGACGGCACCTACCTGGCCCTGGCCGGCCTCGCGACGCTCGTCGTCTACGTCCCGCTGGTGGTGCTGGTGGGTGCCACGGGAGCCGGGTTCACATGGCTGTGGGTCGCGTACGGAGGCTTCATCACCGCACGTCTCGCGACACTTTGGCGGCGGCAGCGCGGCGACACCTGGATGCTGCTCGGCGCGAACCGTTCGGCACACTGATCGCATGACGACCCAGGAGTACGGGCCGGGCCGCCACGTCGAGGTCATCGGCCACCCCGAGCGGGGCATCGTCCTGCTCTGGCACGGCATGAGCGTCGACCACGGATCGTGCCTGCTGCCCCTGGCGCGCCGGCTGGCCGATGGCGGCGCCATGGCCCTCGCCGTCGACTGGGACCCCACCGCCGCCGACGGTGGCCGCAGCGACCTGCTGTCGTCCGTGCGTCACGCCCGCGACACCGCGGCCCTCCACGGGCTCGACCCCGACGACCTCGTGGTCGTCGGCTGGTCGCTGGGCGGCACGGCCGCGGTGAGCCTGGCGGTGCACGCCAAGCGGCTCGGCATCGACCTCGGCGGAGTCGTGCTGGTCGCACCGGCAGGATCGCCGCACGTGGTCGACCCCATCTCGGGGTCTCGCCTGCCGACGCCGCTGCCGCCGGGTGAGGGACGGTGTCGCGTCGACGTCGTCTACGGCACGGCCGACACCGTGACACCCCCTGACGTGGTGGGCGGGCTGGAGCTCAGGCTGCGCGCCGCCGGGTGGTCGACGAGCCTGCACGCGGTCGACACCGATCACGGCGGCGTCGTCGGGGCCCGTTACCACCCGCGCACCGAGCAGTACCTGCCGTCGACCGACGCCGCGGCGCTGACCGCGCTCGGACACGTCGCGACGATCGTGCTCGACGCGGTCGGCTAGTCGTTCTTCTTCGCCGCGGACTTCGGCGCGAAGCCGACGGTCGTCCAGTCGGGCTGCTCGAACTGCGCCGCCCCGTAGTTGAGGACCCGCGGCCGGACGCCCATCGCGATCGGCGTGACCGCCAACGGCACCACCGGGACGTCCTCGAACAGCCACTCGTCGAGCTTGGCGACCCGTTTGAGCCGCAGGTCGTCGTCGAGCGTGCCGAGCACGGTGTCGAAGCCGGTGCCGAACCGCGCGGTGCCGATGCCGGTGTAGTTCTCGGCCGAGTCGAGCGGGAAGTACTGCGGCTTGGCCGGGGTCAGCGGGAACGCCGAGGCACGCCGCACGAAGGTCACGAGGTCGAAGTCGAGCGGGATCACGACGTCGTCGAAGAAGGTGTCCGCCGGCACGGGGCGAAGGGTCACCGCGATGCCGACGTCACGGAGGTCCGCGGCGATCGCCTTGGCGCGTGCATTGTTGACCGGCGTGTCGGCGGGGACGGGCAGCGTCAGCTCGAGCGGCTTGCCGTCCTTGGCGAACATCGTGTCGGCACCCTCGACGTAGCCGGCGTCGACCAGCAGCTGGCGGGCGGCGGCGGGGTCGTAGCCGAGTTCGGCGGACGAGTCGACGTAGCCCTTCTGCCCCGGGACGAGCAGCAGGCTGCCGAGGGGCGCAGCCGGTGCGCCCAGGGCCTTGGCCGACGTGGCGGCGATGGGCGTCCGGTCGATCGCCCGGGCCACGGCACGGCGGACCTTGACGTCGGCCAACGGCCCGCGACCGCCGTTGAGGGTGATCTGCGACCACTCCACGCCGGCGGCTCGCTGGACGGTGCCGGTGCCGCGGGCGATGCGATACGTCGAGGCCTGCAGGTCGACGGCGTCGAGCTCGTCGTTGACGTAGGCCTCGGCCTGCAGCTCGGGATCGCCGATGTTCCAGGTGATCTCGTCGAGCTTGGGCTTGTCGCCCCACCACCGCGGATTGGGCTTCTGCGTCACGACACCCGCGTCGCGGTCGATCGACGACACCACGAAGGGGCCGTTGGACGAGATCGCGCGGGTGCGGAAGGCCTCGTTGAACAGCTGGGGCGACGACGAGACGTTGGACGCCAGCCGTGGGTAGACGTACTGCGGCCACTCGGCCGTGGGCGTCGAGAACGTGACGGTGTACGAGAACGTGTCGTCGCCCTGCACGACGTTCGAGATCGCGTCGTAGCCGGCCGTCGAGATGACCTGGTAGGCCTCGTCGGAGCCGTTCTGGGCCTTCCAGAACGCGATCATGTCCTTGGCGGTGATGGAGGTGCCGCCCTCCCACACCGCGTCCGGGTTGAGCTCGACCTCGACCGTCAGTGGGCTGTCGTCGACGACCTCGACCGACTCGGCGTAGTCGGGGTCGACCTCCCAGCCTCCGTCGGCGGTCGTGCGGACGGCGCTGCCTGTCGTGGGCGCGAGGATCTCGGCCGCATCGGACTCGGCGGAGTCGGACTGCAGCGGGTTGAAGTTGGTCGGCAGGGCCGAGGCCGCCAGCCTCAGGGTGCCGCCCTGCGACACCTCGGCGGCGTCGGCCTGCTTCCAGGCCGTGCTCGGCAGCGCGGTGACCGGGGCCTTGGTTGCGGTCGGCTCGGGAGCCGTCTTGTCATCGCCCCCGGACAGCACCGAGCAGCCGGAGAGCACGAGGCTCCCGGCGAGGAGGGACGACGCCGCTGCGGCGAGGAGGGATCGCATGACGCGTGTGCCACCGACAACGGGCCGACACCGCCGAGCCGATGGCTCAGCGGGTCGACCCGTCGAGGGGACTACTTGGAGGCGACCACGTTGAGCTTGACCCGGGCGCTGACCTCGGGGTGCACGCGGACGGACACCTCGTGGGCTCCGAGCGACTTGATCGGGTTGCCGACCTCGATGCGACGCTTGTCGACCTTGGCACCGGCCTCGCCGAGGGCGTCGGCGATGTCGGAGACCGTGACGGCGCCGAACAGGCGTCCGCCCGCGCCGGAGCGAACCGGCACGTTGATCGGGTTCGACTCGAGGTTGCCCTTGATGCTCTTGGCCTCTTCGAGGTCGTGGACGGCGTGTGCGTCACGCGCCGCCTTGATCGACTCGACCTGCTTGGCAGCACCCTTGCTCCACCGGATGGCGAAGTTGCGGGGCAGCAGGAAGTTGCGGCCGTAGCCGTCCTTGACGTCGACGATGTCGCCGGGGGCGCCGAGGTTCGTGACCTCGTGCGTGAGGATGAGCTTCATCGATACCCCTTAACGGCCGGTGGTCGTGTAGGGAAGCAGTGCCATCTCGCGGGCGTTCTTGATGGCCTTGGCGATGAGACGCTGCTCCTGGACGGTGACACCCGTGACGCGGCGCGCGCGGATCTTGCCGCGGTCCGAGATGAACTTGCGCAGCAGCGCGGTGTCCTTGTAGTTGATGTCGGTGACCTTGGCCGCGGCGAGCGGGTTGCTCTTCTTCTTCGGCTTGCGGACGACTGGCTTAGCCATGTTGCTCCTGTGATTCGTGAATGACGTGAGTGGTTAGAAGGGGGGCTCTTCGGACGCGCCGGAGCTTCCACCCCATGAACCAGACCCACCCTGCGCCGGCTGCGACGACCAGGGGTCGTTCGCGGGTGCCGGTGCACCTCCGCCGGAGTTGCCTCCGCCGTAGCCACCACCTTGGTTGCCTCCGCCTCCGCCGCCGTTGCCGCCGCCGAAGCCACCTCCGCCGCCACCGCCGGAGCGGTTGGCGCGGGTGACCTTGGCCGTGGCGAAGCGCAGCGAGGGACCGATCTCGTTGACCGTCATCTCGACGCTCGTGCCACGGGATCCGTCCTGGCGCTCGTAGTTGCGGATGCTCAGCGGGCCCTGGACGATGACCTGCTGACCCTTCTGCAACGACTCGGCGACGTTCTCGGCGAGCTGGCGCCATGCGGCACAGCGGATGAACAGAGCCTCGCCGTCCTTCCACTCGTTCGTCTGACGGTCGAGGGTACGAGGCGTCGACGCGACGGTGAAGTTGGCAACTGCGGCGCCCGAAGGAGTGAACTTGAGCTCCGGGTCGTCGGTCAGGTTGCCGATGACGGTGATGATCGTTTCGCCTGCCATGGGGCGCAGCCTTTCAGGTGTGTGGGTGTCTGGCTCGAGTGTTCCGCAGTGCGGGCGAGAGCGATAGCGCTCGTCCACATCGGGAACGGGTCAGGCCTACTTCACGTCGGGACGTGTGACCTTGGTACGCACCACGGACTCGTTGAGTCCGAGCTGGCGATCGAGCTCCTTGACCGTGGCGGGCTCGGCCTTGAGCTGGACGACGGCGTAGATGCCCTCGTTCTTCTTGTTGATCTCGTAGGCAAGACGGCGCTTGCCCCACACGTCGACCTCGTCGACGGAGCCGCCGTCCTGGCGCACGACGTTGAGGTACGTGTCCAGGCTGGGGGCGACGGTACGTTCTTCGAGATCAGGATCGAGGATGATCATGACTTCGTACGGGCGCAGTGACATTCAGTCTCCTTCGGACTAAACGGCTACGGGGATTCCGTAGCAGGAGTGGTTGCCGAACAGCAACCGCCCAAGTCTACGGGACCGGCGACGTCCGAGGGAAATCGCGCCCCGTATCCCGCGAGTGGTGCCGAGTGTGGTCCCGCGAGTGGTGCCGAGTGGACACTCCGAGACGGCGTGTCTGACCAATCGCCAGCACTCGAGACCCAGAACGCAGCACTCGACGTCATGAGGCCGCACGACGTGCGACCCGCTGGGACGTCTCGCGGGTCAGCTTCTCGAGGCGTCTGGCCAGGGCAGCCCGTCCCGAGAGGGTGATGCTGGCGAGCCTCGCCTCGGCCAGCCACGGATCGGCGCGGGAGTCGACGTGCGGGCGTCCGGTCGCGTCCTCGGCGTCGCGCACGATCTGCCGCGCACCACGGACGATCTCGGTGGCGACGTATCCGTAGCGTTCGAGACCCTCGCGGTTGAGCGCCTTCTCGCGTCGCAGGTCGTCCTGGTGCTGCGATCTCTCGCGGTGACCGGCACCGTCGTACTCGGCGACCCGCCTGGTGCCGCGGACACGCAGGTCAACCCGGGCGATCTCGACACCAGCCGCGTTGAGGACGCGCTCCTGGGGGTCGACCTCGAAGCCCGAGAGGACGTGCACGAGCCGCAGCATCGTCTCCCACCACGACTCGCTGCGTCCGTCGCACAGGTCGAGGGCGCGGCGAAGCACCCGGACGCCCCGCCGGCCGCGCCGCATCGTCGCGCGGATCGCGTCGACCGTCGTGTGACCGAGGTGCAGCGCGCTGTCGATGACCGCCACCAGGTCGAGCAGGGCCAGGTGCTCGGACAGCTCGACGATCGTCCACTCCGGCGACGCGACCGCGATGTCTCCCAGCGCGTGCCGGTGCCCGGGCGGGACGTCACACCGCCGGACGTACACGCCGCGGCGGTCGTGGTGCGTCGTCTCGCCGTCGGTGCACGCCACGACCGGGAAGCTGTCGGCCATCGGCATCCACCACCCGCGCAGCTGGGCGCTGGTGACATGCGTGAACACGGTGGTGGCGGGCAGCACCTGCGCCACCGCCCGGCACGTCGACGCGAGGTCGTCGGCGCTCGACGCGAGCTGGGCCACGCCCCGCACGGGATGGATGAAGCTCGAGGAGCGACGCAGGGTGCGGGACGTGAAGCCGTGCGCCTCGGCGGCGCGGTGGAGGATCGGGTCCATTCCGCGACGATCCGCCGACGGCGGAGGTTCCGGCCAGAGGTCGTCCGACGCCTGTGGACGTCCGCGCGCCGTCCACAGAACGCGCCGAGTGGTGCGTTCACGGTCTCGGGTGGTGCGGCGTGGACCGACACGCCGTCTCGGACTGTCCACTCCGCACCACTCGCGGAAAGGTGTTGGTGTCTAGGCTGCGGGGGTGGAGATCGCGATCGAGCACCTGGTGGTCTCGCCGGTGCGTCGCATGGACGGACGCCCCCGCGACGGGATGACGCCCTACGACGGCGACGAGACACCGGCCACCGTCAAGGTGCGGGCGCACAAGGGCCTGCTCGGCGACCGCTACTTCAACACCCGGTTCACGTACGCCTCGGTGACGATCATCGCGGCCGAGAAGATCGAGCAGCTCGAGACCCAGGTCGCCGGCGACGGCCTCTTCCCGGCCGAGAACACGCCGTTCGACCCCGTGCTCGCCCGCCGCAACATCGTCACGCGTGGCCTCGACGTCGATGCGCTGGTGCGGTGCACGTTCACCCTCGACGGCGGCCACGGACCGATCCGGTTCCGGTCGATCACCCCGGCCAATCCTTGCGCGTGGATGAACGAGGTCTTCGCCCCGGGATCGCACCAGGCGCTCCGCGGACACGCCGGCATCCGCTGCGAGCCGCTGGACGACGGACAGCTGTCGATCGGTCCGGCCACCGTCACGGACGTCGTGCCGATCCCGCAGGACGAGCTGACCCGTCAGGTGCGCCGGGCCCCCACGGCCTGATCGTTGACTGGCTGATCGGTCATGGCCTGACGGACGGGTCCTCGGGCCAGGCGTGCTTGGGATACCGGCCGCGCAGCTCGGCACGCACCTGCCGGTAGGGCCCGGCCCAGAACGACTCGAGATCGGCCGTCACGGCCGCGGGGCGACGGGCCGGCGTCAGCAGGTGGAGCAGCAGCGGCACCCGTCCGTCGGCGAGCCGCGGCGTCGCCGTCCACCCGAAGGCGTCCTGCAGTCGCACCGCCA
The DNA here is from genome assembly GCF_017876595.1 of Aeromicrobium fastidiosum. Lineage (NCBI taxonomy): Bacteria > Bacillati > Actinomycetota > Actinomycetes > Propionibacteriales > Nocardioidaceae > Aeromicrobium > Aeromicrobium fastidiosum. Next base: position 1,022,318 of record NZ_JAGIOG010000001.1, read on the forward strand.
GCACGGGCTGCTCGGTGCCCGTCGGGCCGTACTCGACCCGCACCGCGGGCCCCTTCGGCACCGCCACCCGTTCGGGTGCCAGCTCGTCGAACCGGCCGGCAGCAGGCCAGGGGAGGAGACGGCGCAGCGCACCGAGGACGTCGAGACGCGCCAGGTCGCGGCTCCCGCGCACCCGGGCGAGGTCGGCACCCAGCCACGTGTCGATGCCGGCGAGCAGCGCCTCGTCGCCGACATCGGGCCACGGCTCGCCGACTGCATCGTGGAGGAACGCCATGCGGCGACGCAGCGCACCGGCGGCCTCGCTCCACGGAAGCGCTGCGAGCCCGTCCCGCGACAGCCCCTCGGCGACCGCCGCCGCGACGGCCTCGGGAGGAGGGTCGGGCACCGTGACGGCCGACAGCTCGATCGCCCCGAGCCGGGTGACCCGTCGCGCCACGATGCGGCCCTGCGTCCAGGCGATCTCGTCGGCCTCGAGCCACGTGCCGGACGCCGCGTCGAGGGCGATGTCCTCGTCGATGGGAGCGGCCGAGCGGATCGTCGCGTCGCGCGCGCCCGGACGTCGTTCGGCGTCAGCGATCGCGATCCACGGGACGCCTGCCAGCGCCGGGTCAGCGGCGCGGAACGACGCGCCCGTGCCCGACACCATGAGGTAGGACGTGCCGCCCGGGCGGCGACGCGCGATGCGTCCCGGGTGGGCGAGCGCCACGACGGTGCCGACCGCGAGGTCGTCGGTGAGCTCGGTGCGCGGCGGACGGGACGGGAGCAGCGACTCGAGCCGTGCCACGGCATCCGACCACGAACGGGACGCAGGGCCGCCCCGGCGCAGCGCGCGCAGTGCCGCGACGAGGTCTCCGCCGGGGGCGCGGACGTCGTCGTCGAGCAGGGCGACGACCTCGGCGGCCCGGCGGGCTCCGACGGCCTCCGCGCCGTCGAGGAGGGCACGGGCGAGGCGGGGATCGGCAGGCACCTGGGCCATCGCGCGTCCTCGGGCCGTGATCGCACCGCTCGCATCGACGGCACCCAGCTCGACCAAGGTCTGCCGCGCGGTCTCGAACGCCAGCGGCGGTGGGCGGTCGAGCAGTGCGAGCCCCGACCCGTCGCTGTCGCCCCACGCCGCGAGCTCGAGGCAGAAGCCCGTGAGGTCGGCGACCGCGATCTCGGGTGCCGGGTGCGCCGCGAGGTGGCCGTGGTCGGCGCGCGCCCAGCACCGGTGCACCGCGCCAGGACCCTCGCGGCCGGCGCGGCCGGCCCGCTGCTCGGCGGCCGCCCGGCTCACCCGCACCGTCACGAGCGACGGCAGGCCCCGCACCTGGTCGGTGCGGGGCTCCCGCGACAACCCGGCGTCGACGACGATGCGCACGCCCGGCACGGTCAGCGACGACTCCGCCACGGCGGTCGACACCACGACGCGGCGACGTGCCCCGCTCGCCAGGGCGGCGTCCTGCTCGCGCGCGGGCAAGCGTCCGTGCAGGGGCAGCACGTCGACGTCGGCGAAACCGGCCAGCCGGCGGATGACTCCGTCGACCTCGCCGACCCCCGGCACGAACACCAGGGCGTCGCCGTCATCGGCGGCCAGCGCCTGCCGGACCGTCGCCGCGACGTGGTCGAGGAAGCGCGGTGGCACCCCGCGCTCGTCCGTCGGCAGGACGCCCGGTGGCGGGGGCGACCAGTGCTGCGTCACGGGATGCAGCGAACCGGGCACGTCCACGACCGGGGCGTCGAGCACCGCCGCCAGCCGCTCGGCCTCGACCGTCGCCGACATCGCGACGAGCAGCAGGTCGTCGCGCACCGTCGCCCGCACGTCGACGAGGAAGGCGAGCACCAGATCGGCGTCGAGCTGACGCTCGTGCACCTCGTCGAGGACGACGGCCGCGACGCCGGGCAGCTCGGGATCGCGCTGGAGCCTGCGCAGCAGCACTCCCGTCGTCACGAACTCGATGCGCGTGTCCGGACCCACCGCCCGGTCTCCGCGCACCGTGTGGCCTACGGTCTCGCCCACGCGCTCGCCCAGCAGGCCCGCGAGTCGTCGCGCCGCCGCCCGGGCTGCTATGCGCCGCGGCTGCGTCACCACGATGCGTCCGCCGGTGGCCAGCGCAGCCACCGCCGGCGGCACGAGCGTCGTCTTGCCGGTGCCCGGCGGGGCCTGGACGACCGCGACTCCCTGCGCCCGCAACGCCGCCGTCAGCGCCGGCAGCCCGCCGACAACCGGGAGGTCGGGCGGGCTGTCGAGCAGACGCTGGATCCCGGTCGTCGGGGGCACGGTGGTCAGAGGTCGGCCGAGACCTTCCAGAGGTCGACGCCCTCGGCGGTGCCGGCGAACTCGTCGATCGCCGCGAGCTCGTCATCGGTGAAGTCGATCTGCTTCGCCGCCGCGAGGTTCTCGTCGAGCTGCTCGACCGACGACGCGCCGATCAGCGCTGAGGTGACCCCGCCCGGTCGCAGGATCCACGAGATCGCGAGCTGCGCGAGCGACTGACCGCGCTGCTGCGCGATGTCGGCCAGCCCCTTCAGGCGGTCGAGGTTCTCGTCCGTGAGCACCGAGTCGTCGAAGCTGCCGCGGTCGCCCTTGCGCTCGACCGGCTCGTCGCCGAGGTAGCGGTCGGTCAGCAGGCCCTGCGCCAGCGGCGAGAAGCCGATCGCACCGAGGCCGTGCTCGTCGAGCACCGTCAGCAGTCCGCCCTCGACCCAGCGGTTGAGCATCGAGTACGACGGCTGGTGGATGATCAGCGGCGTGCCGAGGTCGCGGGCGATCGCGACGGCCTCGGCCGTCCGCTCCGGCGAGTACGACGAGATGCCGGCGTAGAGCGCCTTGCCCTGGCCCACCGCGGTGTCGAGCGCCGTGATGGTCTCCTCCAGCGGCGTGCCGGGGTCGACCCGGTGCGAGTAGAAGATGTCGACGTAGTCGACGCTCATCCGCTCGAGCGACGCGTCGAGGCTCGAGAGCAGGTACTTGCGCGAGCCGAGCTTGCCGTACGGCCCCGGCCACATGTCCCAGCCGGCCTTGCTCGACAGGATCAGCTCGTCGCGGTACGGCTTGAAGTCGGTGCGCATCATGCGACCGAAGTTCTCCTCGGCCGAGCCATACGGCGGACCGTAGTTGTTGGCCAGGTCGAAGTGCGTGATGCCGCTGTCGAAGGCGTGCCTCAGCACCTCGCGCTGGGTGTCGAACGGACGGTTGTCGCCGAAGTTCCACCACAGGCCCAGCGAGATGGGCGGCAGCAGGAGCCCCGACGTGCCGACGCGGCGGTAGTCGAGCTGCTGGTAGCGGTCGTCGGCAGCGACGTAGGGGCGGTGGATGTCGGGCACGCGGTCGGCGTAGTAGCGCTCTTCGGTCATGTGGTTCACGCTATCCGTGGGGTCATGTCAACGCGCGGCGGCGAGCAGGACGGAGCCCTCGCGACCGGGCCAGGTGCCGCTCAGCGTCTCGCCGCCCATCGCCCACGAGTCACCCACGACGCGCAGCAGCTCGATGTCGGCCACCGACGTCACGACCAGCGTGGCGCCGTCGAGGTCGCGGACGTCGACGAGCCCGACCGTCCCGACATCGGTCGACGAACCGCTGCCGGTGACCCGCATGGACGGCTCGACCGGCGCACGCTCGCCGTCGGTGTCGCGCTCGACGGATGCCTCGGAGCCCCCAGCGAGGATCGTGGTCGCGAGGGCTGCGGCGTAGACGGGGTCGCCGCATGCGTCGTACACCCACCGGTCGCCCAGCACGGTGTGCTCCATCGTCGAGATGAGCCACTCGTCGGCACCTGCGAGCGGCGCACCGCGATACGTCAGCGGGATCTGGAGCACCGGCCCGTCGCCCGACCGCACCAGGATCGTCTCGATGCCGACCTCGTCGTCGGGGTCGTCGAAGCGATAGGCCGCTACCTGCTCGAGGCCGAGGTCGTCGCCTGTGAACCACGGCTGGGTGGGGGCCCAGGTGCGGATCAGCTCGATCTTGCTCGGACGGATCTCGGCAGCGTGGATGAGGGCCATGTGCTCATCCTGCGGCACCCCCGCGAGTGGTGCGAACCCGACCTCGACTGGTGCGGCGTGGACAGACACGCCGTCCCGGAACGTCCAGTCCGCACCACTCGCGGGAACGGGGGTGCGGCTAGCGCAGGCGGGTGATCTCGACCCCGACGAACAGCTCGGAGCCGCCCGCGGTCGAGAAGATGCCGCGCAGGGGCGGGCTGTCACCGTAGTCGCGTCCCTTGGCGACCACGACGTGGCGGGGTCCGGGGGCGATCGCATTGGTCGGATCCCAGGCCACCCACTCGCCGTCCCACCACTCGATCCAGGCGTGCGACTCGCCCTCGACGGTCTCGCCGACGACGGGGTCGCGCGACGGGTGGAGGTAGCCGGAGACGTAGCGCGCGGGGATGCCTGCTGACCGCAGCGCGCCCAGGCTGAGATGCGCGAAGTCCTGGCAGACACCGGTCTGGGCCGCCCAGGCGTCGGCCGCAGAGGTCGTCACCTCGGTGCTGCCGGGCACGTACGCGATGCGGGAGTGCAGCAGCTCGACGACCGCGAGGGCGTAGTCGCCGGGACGCTCGGCCGTCGCGCGGATCGGGTCGAGCAGCTGCTGGAGCTCGTCGGCGGGTGCCACCCAGCTGGACAGCGCGAGGTACTCGCACCACTCGTCCTGCACGTCGGGCGTCAGGTCGTCCCACCCGATGGCCTGCGGCTTGGGCGGCACCTCCTGCGTGTCGACGATCGAGGTCGCCACGACCGTGAGGTCGGCATGCGGGTCGTGCACCTCGAACGACGTGACCGTCGTGCCCCAGTAGTCGCGGTACTCGTACGACCACGGTGCCGGCGAGATCTCGAGCCGCGACCGCAGGACGTACTGCTCGGACGTCGTCATGGGCGTCATGCGGGCCTCGTTGAACGACGCCATCGCGCCCTTCTCGTAGTGGTATCCCGTCGTGTGCTTGATGCGCAGCTGGTACGTCATCAGATCATCACCCCTCCGCGCCAGGTGTGGACCTCGGACTCGGCGAAGTAGCGCGCCGAGACGGCGTCGCTCGCCGCGGCGCAGCTGCGCTGCAACCGCTCCATCTCGACCGGCAGGTCGAAGACGATGTCGGCCAGGGGCCGGTACTCCAGCTCGGTGCGAGCCCGGCCGAGCAGCCGCTGGGCCTCGTCGCTGAAGCCCGAGCGCTGACCGGACGCCGCCAGGTTGCCGAGCGCCCGCTCGGCCTCGGCCAGCGACGACACGATCGATCGCGGGAACCAGCGGTCGAGCAGCAGGAACTCCGCGGCCTGACGGTCGGCCTCGATGCCGCGGTACGCGCGGATGAAGCTCTCGTACGCACCGCACGCGCGCAACGTCGTGGGCCACGCGACCTGCGGGCCCGATGCGAGCGCCGCAGTCGACAACAGGCGCGCGGTCATGTCGACGCGCTCGATGCTGCGACCCAGCATGTAGAAGTGCCAGCCGTCGTCGCGCGACATCGTCGAGTCGGCGATGCCCGAGATCATGGCGGTGCGGTTGCGCACCCAGTTGAACATGTCCGGCGGACGCATGGCCCGAGCCGTGCTGAGACCTCGCCACGTCGTGTTGATCGCAGCCCAGATGTCAGTCGACAGGGTCTCGCGCGCTCGACGCGAGCTCTCGCGGGCGGCACCGATCGCCGCGGCGATCGACACCGGCGAGTCGGGGTTGTGCGCCAGCAGGTCGAGCATCATCCAGCGGTTGGGGTTGCCCGTGTAGCCCTCGACCCCCATGACCGACAGCAGCTGCTCGCACGACGTGCGCTCGTCCATGCCGGGATCCTCGATCAGCACCTGCATCTGGACGTCGAGGATGCGGGCGGTGTCGTCGGCGCGCTCGAGGTAGCGGCCGATCCAGAACAGCGACTCGGCGATGCGGCTCAGCATGTCGGCTCCTCCTCGCCCGTCGACGAGCTCGGGGGACGGTCTGTCGAAAGGATCTGCTGTTGCTGCTGTTCCTGCTCCTGCACGTGGATCTCCCCGGCGTCGGTGTCGAGCGCCGGGCCGGCCGACTGCGCGATGCCCGACACGGGCGACGCAGTCGGTGCGATCTCGCCCTCGTCGTCCGGGTCGCTCGGGCGGGCCAGCACCCAGGTGTCCTTGGAGCCGCCGCCGCGGCTGGAGTTGACGATCAGCTCGCCCTCCGGCAGCGCGACGCGCGTGAGTCCGCCGGGCAGCACGAAGACGTCGTCGCCGTCGTGCACCGCGAAGGGCCGCAGGTCGACGTGGCGGGGACGGATGCCGTCCTCCACCAGGGTCGGGACGGTCGACAGCGAGATGACCGGCTGGGCGATCCACGCCCGCGGGTCGAGCAGGATCTTGCCGCGCAGCTCGTCGAGCTCGGCCTTGGAGGCGGCCGGTCCGATCACGATGCCCTTGCCGCCGGAGCCGTCGACAGGCTTGAGCACGAGCTCGTCGAGCCGGTCGAGCACCTCCTCGCGCTGATCGGCCTCGCCCATGCGCCACGTGTCGACATTGCGCAGGATCGGCTCCTCCGAGAGGTAGTAGCGGATGAGGTCGGGCACGTACGTGTAGAGCAGCTTGTCGTCGGCGACGCCGTTGCCGACCGCGTTGGCGATCGTGACGTGGCCGGCGCGGGCCGCGTTGATGATGCCGGGCACGCCGAGGGCCGAGTCGGGACGGAACTGCACCGGGTCGAGGAACTCGTCGTCGATGCGGCGGTAGATCACGTGGACCGGCTCGAGACCCTGCGTCGTCCGCATCATCACGCGGCCCGAGCGGCACACGAGGTCGCGGCCCTCGACGAGCTCGACGCCCATCGTCCGGGCCAGCAGCGTGTGCTCGAAGTAGGCGGAGTTGAAGACGCCCGGCGTCAGCACGACGACCGTGGGATCGCTGACTCCCGCGGGGGCGGCCTTGCGCAGCGCGGCGAGCAGCTGCTGCGAGTAGTGGGACACCGGGCGGATGCGGTGGTCGGCGAACACCTCGGGCAGCGCGGCCGACAGCGCACGACGGTTGGTCATGACGTACGAGACGCCCGACGGGACGCGCACGTTGTCCTCGAGCACCCGGAAGTCGCCGTTGCCGTCGCGGATCAGGTCGACACCGGCGACGTGCACGCGCACGCCGTTCGCGGGCTCGAGGCCTGCGACGACGCGGTGATAGTGGGGGGAGGTGACGACGGTGTCGCGGGGCACGACGCCGTCGGCGAACAGCTCGCCGGGACCGTAGGCGTCGGCGAGGAACTTCTCGAGCGCGAGGACCCTCTGCCGCACACCCTTCTCGACGTGGTCCCAGTCGTCGGCCTCGATCAGGCGCGGTGCGATGTCGAGCGGGAACGGCCGCTCCTCGCCCTCGACGCCGAACGTGACCCCCTGCTCGAGGTAGGAGGACGCGAGCGAGTCGGCCCGCAGGCGCACCTCGTCGGCGCCCATCGTCTCGAACGACGTGTGCACCTGCCCGTAGCTGGGCCTGACCTCGGTGCCCTCGAACATCTCGTCAAATCCGGCAACGGGGCCATAGCCGTCGAAGAGCTCAGAGGTGTCCACGTGTTCACCGTAGGACAGATTTGCTAACGGCGTGTTTCAGCGACCCGCGTCCGCGGGCGCGGCCGGAAGTGTTCATCCTGTCGTTGCAGCCCGGATCGTGGTCCGGGCGGCTAGGCTCGGGCCAGGTTCTACCGTCGGAAGGCGGTCAGGGATGTCCGATGCGCACGTGCTCGTGCTGAACGCGAGCTACGAGCCCCTGCAGCGCGTATCGATGCGGCACGCCATCAAGATGCTGGTGCGCGAGGTCGCCGTGATCGAGGAGGCCGCGGTCGGCACGTTCGGACCGTTCCCGGTGCCGAAGGTGCTGCGACTCGTCCGCTACGTCGTGACCCGGTGGATGCACCGCCGCTCCAACCTGTGCACCAAGTCGGCGATCAAGGCCCGCGACAAGATGTGCGCCTACTGCGGTGGCAAGGCCGAGACGGTCGACCACGTCATCCCGCGCAGCCGTGGTGGTGCGCTGACGTGGGAGAACGCCGTGGCGGCGTGCGTCCGGTGCAATCACCGCAAGGCCGACCGCACCCCGGCCGAGGCCGGCATGACCCTGCTCGTCGTGCCCCGCCAGCCCCAGTACGAGGTCCCCGCCTGAGCACGACAAGGCGCACGCGTCGTCGACTCGAGCAACCTCGCCCAGAGAACTGGCGCCTCGCCCCTGTTGCATCCGGGGCGAGGTGCCAGTTTTCTGGGTGCACCCAGAAAACTTCCGGGGTGCACCTGGGAAGCCGCGGCCGAGGCGGAGCGAGCTACAGCCCGACAGACTCGTAGATGTCGTCGAGGGCGTCGAGGTAGGCCCCCTGGTCGTCGCCGACCTGCTGCTGAACCTCGGCCGACTTCTGCTCGACGACCGCCGCGACCTCCTCGTAGCGGGCGTTCCACTTCTCGGCCTCGATCTGCCAGTAGCCGCAGGTGTAGAAGTCGGACTGCGGCCACTTGAGCTCGCGACGCAGGTGACGACGCGCGGCCCGGCTGGCGCGCGCTTCACCGGCGAGCCACACGTAGCGGTCGGATGCCGGCAGCTCGCGTGACGTGACGGCATCGGCCAGCGCCTCGCAGATGTCGGTGTCCTTCGCGACGACCTGCCACGTGACGTCGACGTCGGCAGCGCTCGGCAGCGGGATCTCGTCGGCGGGATCGGTCAGGACGACGTGGGCGACGACCTTCTGCCCGGCGGACAGGCCGCGCAGGATGCGGGCCAGCGCCGGCAGTCCGGTGATGTCGGCGACCAGCAGCTGCCACGCCACGTCGGCGGGCGCGGCGTAGAGGCCGTGCGGCTCGATCAGGCCGACCTGCTCGCCACGCTGGCACCGACGCACCCAGTCGGAGCCGACGCCCTCGTCGTGCAGGGCGATGTCGAGGTCGATCTGGGTCACGCCCTCGACGACCCGGTGGTCGGAGATCGTGTACACCCGGAAGTCGGGCTCGACGGCACCCTCGGGATACGTGATGGCCCACTTCTCGTCGATCTCGGGCAGGGCGAGCTCGGCCCCGACCGGCGGGATCAGCAGGCGGATGTACTCGTCGGGCACCCCGGTCGTGGCGTAGTCGTGCAGGCCGCCCAGGGTCACGGTGACCAGGTGGGCCGACAGCTGTCGCTTGCCCAGCACGGTCGCGGTGTACGTCTTCACAGTCAGGTCTTCCTGATGGGGTGCAGAGTAAGGCAAGCCTAACTCATGTGTCGGGCGGCGGGCCGGCTGCCGGTTGGTAGCGTGGTGCGGTGACGACACCAGCCTCCCGGGCAGCCCTGACCGTCCGCCCGATCGACGCCTCCGAGCACCTCGACTTCGTGCGCGGCCGATCGTCCGTCAGCTTCCTGCAGACGCCGGCCTGGGCCGCGGTCAAGGCGGAGTGGCGAGGTGAGTCGATCGGCTGGTTCGACGGGACGACGATCGTCGGGTCAGCCCTGGTGCTCTACCGGCAGCTGCCGAAGCTCAAGCGCTACCTCGCCTATCTGCCCGAGGGCCCCGACATCGACTGGACCGACGCCGACCTGGCCCGGTGGCTGACGCCCATGGCGGCGCACCTCAAGGCGCAGGGTGCGTTCGGCATCCGCATGGGTCCGCCGGTCGTGACGCGCCGGTGGCACGCCGGCACGATCAAGCAGGCCATCGCCGATCCCGTCCTCGGCTCGTTGTCGGAGGTGCCGGCCGATGAGCTCGACGACACCGCGATCGGAGTCGTCGCGACGCTCGAGCAGCTGGGATGGAACGAGATCCCCACGACGGGTGGCTTCTCGGCCGGGCAGCCCAAGTTCAACTTCCAGCTGCCGCTGGCCGGGCGCGACGAGGACGCGGTGCTCGCCGGCATGAACCAGCTGTGGCGGCGCAACATCAAGAAGGCCGCCAAGGCCGGCGTCGAGATCACGACCGGCACCCGCGACGACCTCGCCGAGTTCCACGCCGTCTACGCCGAGACCGCCGAGCGCGACCACTTCACACCGCGTCCCCTGCCCTACTTCGAGCGCATGTGGGACGCCATGACGGCCGAGGAGCCCGACCGGGTCGTGCTGTACCTCGCGCACCACGAGGGCGACCTCGTCGCCGCCACCACGATGGTGCGCGTCGGCACCCACGCCTGGTACTCGTACGGCGCCTCCACCACGGCCAAGCGCGACGTCCGCGGGTCCAACGCGATCCAGTGGCAGATGATCCGCGATGCGATGGCCGCCGGCGCGACGACCTACGACATGCGCGGCATCACCGAGACCCTCGATTCGGACGACTCGCACGTCGGCCTGATCCAGTTCAAGGTGGGCACCGGGGGCGAGGCGGTCGAGTACCTCGGCGAGTGGGACCTCCCCCTCAACCGAGCCCTGCACCGCGGGTTCACGACCTACATGAGGAGACGAGGATGAGCCAGGACATGCGCCGCCACCGGCTTGCGATCACCCAGCGCGCCTCGGCGCTTGTCATGGAACGTCCGAGCGACGAATGCGGCGACGAAGGAGCCCACATGAGGAGGCGCGGATGAGCGGCTTCGAGCTCGACGTCGACGCCGCCCGCTGGCGCCGGCACGTCGCCGCGACCGTCGAGGCCCGCCGCGGCCTGGTGCCGGTCATCAAGGGCAACGGCTACGGCCTGGGTCGCAGCCTGCTCGCGATGGAGGCCGCCGCCGTGGGGCTCGGCACGATCGCTGTCGGCACCTATGCCGAGGTGCCGGGAGCGCTCGCGTCGTTCGCGGGCGACGTCATGGTGATGACGCCGTGGCGCCCGTTCTTCACCGACGCGGTGCTCGACGATCGCGTCATCCACACGCTCGGCCGCATCAGTGACGTCGCCGACCTGGCCGCGCTGGCCCCCAGTGCCCGTGTCCTGCTCGAGGGCGAGACGTCGATGTCGCGCCACGGGCTCGACCGGCACGAGCTCGCCGCGGCCGTCGCCGCCCTGGGCGACCTGAGGCTCGAGGGCTTCGCGATCCACCTGCCGCTGCAGGCGGCGTCCGGGGGGCCAGGCCGTCCAGGAGGCAATGTCGCCGAGGCCGAGAGCTGGGCCGCGGCCCTCGAGACGTCACAGGTCGACACCACCACGTTGTACGTCTCGCACCTCACTCCCGGCGAGGTCGGTGCGCTCGCCGCCCGCCGCCCGCAGCTCGACATCCGCCCCCGCATCGGGACGTCACTGTGGCTCGGCGACCTCGGCGCACTGTCGGTGCGCGCGACGGTTCTCGACTCGCACCTCGTGTCGCGCGGCGAGCACATCGGCTACCGCCAGCGCGCGATGCCCCGTGACGGCACCCTTCTGGTCATCGCCGGCGGCACCAGCCACGGCATAGGGCTCGAGGCACCCAAGGCGTCGTCCGGTGCGGTGCAGCGCGGCAAGCTGCTGGCCAAGGGCGGGCTCGAGGCCGCGGGTCTGTCGCTGTCGCCGTTCACGATCGCCGGCAAGCAGCGCTGGTTCGCCGAGCCCCCGCACATGCAGGCCAGCATGATCTTCGTGCCGGCCAGCGTCACGGCCCCCGAGGTCGGCGACGCCGTCGACGTCGCGGTGCGATTCACCACCGCGACGTTCGACAGCATCAACCTGCGCTAGGTAGGCCCCCTAGGGGCCGACGACCGGCGGGGTCCCCGTCGGTGCCGGGGTCGTCGGCTGCGCCGGCGGCGTGGTCGGCACCGGCTCCGGTGCCGGCGGGACGGTCGGCTCCGGTGCCGGCGGCTGCGTCGGCTCGGGATCCGGCTGCTCGATCGTGCGCGACGGCTGCGGCTTGGGCTTCTTGGTCGGCTTGGGCTTCGGCGCGACGTACGTCGTGCCCTTGTCGGCCTTGATGTTGGCTGCCGGCGGGAAGGTGCCGCACTCGGAGGGGTTGAGGGCCCGATCCATGTAGGCCTTGAACGTGCGGGCAGGTGTCTGACCGCCGAAGAACGTCGGCAGCATGTAGCCCTCGAGGTCTTCGTTGCCCTTGCCGCGGTTGTACATCACGGCTGTCGCGAGCTTGGGCGTGATGCCAGCGAACCACGACGACGACACGTACTGGTCGGTGTCGGTGCCGGCGGTGGCCGTACCGGTCTTGCCGGCGGTCGTGCAGACCGTCCGCCCGTTGACGCCGGTGCCAGACCTCACGACTCCCTGCATCGCCGAGACGGTGTCGGCGACGACGTCCTCGGGGATCGTGCGCTTGGTCTTGTTCTCGTGCTCGTGCATCACCGAGCCCTGGAAGTCGGTGACCTTCTGGATCATGTACCAGTCGGCTCGCTTGCCGCCGGCCGCCAACGTGGCGTAGGCGTTGGCCATGTCGATCGGTGCCACGGGCGCATAGCCGAGCGGCGTCACGGCCACAGGATCGATCGCATCGGCCACGGAGGCGGGAATGCCCGCGGCCTTGGCCGCGGCGAGCACCTTCTTGGCGCCCACCGAGATGTCGCCGTCCTCGCTCATCTGGTTGGTGAGGTCGACGAACGCCGTGTTGACCGACTCCTCGGTCGCCTTCGACAGCGGGATGCTGCCGAAGGAGCCACCGCCACCATCGCCCTGGTTGTAGGTGGCGATCTTGCCGTTGATCATGAGGGGGGAGTTTCCGTTGAGCTTGGTCTGCAGGCTGTAGCCGTCCTCCAGCGCCGCGATGATCGCGAAGACCTTGAACGTCGATCCGGGCTGAGTGCCCAGCATCGCCCAGTTCTGCTCGCTCTTGAGGTAGTCGGGCCCGCCGTACATCGCGCGCACCGCACCGGTGCCGGGCTGCACCGACACGAGTGCCGGGTGCAGCTCGGGGGCACCGGACGGGCGGTTGGCCTTGACCGACTCGACGGCGTCCTTCTGGTCCTCGTAGTCGAACGTCGTGACGATGCGCAGGCCACCGCCCTCGATCTGCGAGGGGCTGAACTCGAGCTTCTGCATCTGGTCCTTGACCGCCGCCAGCAAGAAGCCCTTGGTGCCGCCGAAGCGGTTGAGGTCCTTCTTGGGCTGCACCTCGGGCAGCGTGTCGGAGAACTTCGCGGCCTCCTCGGCCGTGATGGCGTTCGACTTGACCATGCCCTCGAGCACGTAGGTGAACCGCGGCTGGATGCGCGCCTGCGCACCCTCGGCGTACGGGTCGTAGTAGCTGGGGCTGTTGATGATGGTCGCGAGCAGCGCCGACTGCGCGTAGTTGAGCTCGGACGCCGGCTTGCCGAAGTAGTTCTGCGAGGCGACCTGGATGCCGTACGAGCCGTTGCCGAAGTAGATCGTGTTGAGGTAGCCCTCGAGGATCTGCTTCTTGCTGAGCTGGTTGTGGATCTTGATCGAGAGGACGGCTTCCTTGACCTTGCGCGTGTACGACCGCTCCTGCGTCAGGTAGAGGATCTTGACGTACTGCTGCGTGATGGTCGAGCCGCCGCCCTGGATCTCGCCGCTCGTCGTGTTGTCGCGGACGGCGCGCAGGATGCCCTTCAGGTCGATGCCGCGGTTGGTGTAGAACGTGCGGTCCTCCGCGGCGATCGCCGCGGCCTGCATCGAGGCCGGGATCTCGTCGATCGAGACGCTCTCACGGTCCTGCAGCGCGAACTCGCCGATCTTGTGCTTGCCGTCGGAGTAGTAGACCTGCGTCGTCTGGGTCTGGAAGTCGGCGTTGGCGTCGGGAATGCTGATCGCCCGGTAGAGCACGAAGAACGTCAGTGCCGCGGCGAGCACGCCCGAGACCACGAGGAACGAGAACCACCGCAGCGTCTTGGTCCACCACGGTCCGCGGCCACCGATCTTGCGTCCGACCGCGAAGAGTCCGCCCGCTCCGGCGGTCGACTTCTTGGCCGAGGCCTTCGTCGAGGACGACCGCGTGCTCTTGCTCTTCGGGGCGCTCCTCGACGTCGAGGGGCGCTTTCGCTGGGCTGCCAAGGGTCCGTCTACCTCCATACGGGACCCGTGGTGCGAGTCCTTCGTCGATCCAGTGTGCCGAACGTACCTGAGAGATGACCAATCGCCTGCGACTCCGGTGTCGGGGGTCACGTCGGGGGGTGGGTGCCGACACGTGCAGTTTCGATGTATCGTCTCGATATAACAAACGGACGACTATGTATGGATGGGCGATGACACGACGCGGCGCGGCACTCGAGGTGGCAGTCCTCGGCCTGCTCCACGACGCCCCCATGCACGGCTACGAGCTGCGCAAGCAGGTCAACGCCCTGCTGGGCTGGGGACGCATCCTGTCGTACGGCACGCTCTACCCCGCGCTCAAGGCACTGGGCCGCGCCGGCTTCATCGTGGCCGACGAGACCGTCGACCCCGCCGGACGCAGCAAGCGGCCCCGCATCGTCTACGAGCTCACCGCCGAGGGCAAGGAGCACTTCGCCCAGGCCCTCGAGGACTCCGGTCCGTCGACGTGGGACGACGAGACGTTCGGCGTCCGCTTCGCCTTCTTCTCCCGCACCGACGCCGCCTCGCGGGTCCGCATCCTCGAGGGGCGTCGCAGCCGGCTCGAGGAACGGCTCGACAACGTCCGCAAGTCCGGTCAGCGCAAGCGCGACCGGGTCGACTCCTACACGCTCGAGCTGCAACGGCACGGGCTGGAGTCGGTCGAGCGCGAGGTCCGGTGGCTCACCGAGCTCATCGACCGCGAGCGCGCCGGCGGATACCCCGACGTCGAGCCGTCGCACGACCAGACCACCGACCAGCAAGCACCGACCAACACCACCGAGAAGTGACAACCATCAACAAAGGAGAACCCATGGGTTCGATTCGCGTAGCAATCGTGGGAGTGGGCAACTGCGCCACGTCGCTCATCCAGGGCGTCGAGTACTACAAGGACGCCGACCCCGAGGGCAACGTTCCCGGGCTCATGCACGTCAAGTTCGGCGATTACCACGTCAACGACATCGAGTTCGTCGCCGCGTTCGACGTCGACGCCAAGAAGGTCGGCTTCGACCTGGCCGAGGCCACCCAGGCCAGCGAGAACAACACGATCAAGATCGCCGACGTCGCCCCGACCGGCGTCATCGTGCAAAAGGGCAACACGCTCGACGGCCTCGGCAAGTACTACCGCCAGACCATCGAGGAGTCGGACGCCCAGGCGGTCGACGTCGTCCAGGTGCTCAAGGACACCAAGGCCGACGTGCTCGTCTCCTACCTGCCCGTCGGCTCGGAGCAGGCCGACAAGTTCTACGCGCAGTGCGCGATCGACGCGAAGGTCGCCTTCGTCAACGCCCTGCCGGTCTTCATCGCCTCGGACCCCGAGTGGGCCCGCAAGTTCGAGGATGCCGGCGTCGCGATCATCGGCGACGACATCAAGAGCCAGGTCGGCGCGACCATCACGCACCGCGTCATGGCCAAGCTGTTCGAGGACCGCGGCGTCGCGCTCGACCGCACGTACCAGCTCAACGTCGGCGGCAACATGGACTTCAAGAACATGCTCGAGCGCGAGCGACTGGAGAGCAAGAAGGTCTCCAAGACGCAGGCCGTCACCTCCAACCTGACCGGCTCGCTCGCGGGCCTGAAGGACAGCCGCAACGTCCACATCGGTCCCTCGGACTACGTCGCGTGGCTCGACGACCGCAAGTGGGCGTACGTCCGCCTCGAGGGTCGCGCATTCGGCGACGTCCCCCTCAACCTGGAGTACAAGCTCGAGGTCTGGGACTCGCCCAACTCGGCCGGCATCATCATCGACGCGATCCGCGCGGCCAAGATCGCCAAGGACCGCGGCATCGGCGGAGCGCTGTTGTCGGCGTCGTCGTACCTCATGAAGTCGCCGCCGGAGCAGCGTCCCGACGACCTCGGTCGCGAGATGCTCGAGAAGTACATCGCCGGCGAGGTCGAGCGCTAGACCCCACCAAGCCCCGCTGGGCCTGACGTTTCTGCAGACACGCCGTCGGCGTGTTGGTCAGAACGTCAGGCCCAGCGTGGTTCTAGTGCTTCTTGCGGGGGATCAGGTGCATGACGGCGACGACGATCGCGCCGACCACGATGCCGATGACCGCCGAGGACGCGGTGTTGACGATCCAGCCCACCGCGCCACCGCCGGCGTCCTTCTCCCAGTGGTGCACCGTCTCGTACGGCCAGTGCCAGCCGAGCTCGTCGGCATTGACCAGCAGGATGTGGCCGCCGACCCACAGCATCGCGACGATGCCGATGTTGGCCAGCACCGTCAAGAAGATCGGCATGCCGACGACGAGGCCGCGACCCACCTTCTGCGCGACCGCGGACGACTTCTTGGCCAGGTGCAGCCCGATGTCGTCCATCTTGACGATCAGCCCGACGGCTCCGTAGACGAGCGCCGTGATCGCGACGGCGACGACCGCCAGGATCAGCGCCCGCGACACGAACGGCTCGTCGGTCACCTCCTTGAGCGCGATCAC
The DNA here is from genome assembly GCF_017876595.1 of Aeromicrobium fastidiosum. NCBI lineage: Bacteria > Bacillati > Actinomycetota > Actinomycetes > Propionibacteriales > Nocardioidaceae > Aeromicrobium > Aeromicrobium fastidiosum. The sequence goes on from NZ_JAGIOG010000001.1 coordinate 1,038,563, forward strand.
CATGATCTCGGCCGAGAGGATGAAGTCGGTGCGGATCGCGCCGCTGACCATGGTCTTCTCGTGGTCGGCGCCCCCGTCGGCCGCGACCGGCTCGGCCGGACCGTGGTGATCTCCGGGGCCGAACTTCTCCCACAGCTTCTCTGCCCCCTCGAACGCGAGGTACGTGCCGCCGAGCATCAGGATCGGTGCCAGCAGCCACTCCGCGTACTGGCTCAGCAGCAGCGCGGCCGGCAGGATGAACACGATCTTGTTGCGCAGCGACCCCACGGCGATCTTGCGGATGACCGTGAGCTCGCGCGACGGGTCGAAGCCCTGGACGTATCGCGGCGTCACGGCCGCGTCGTCGATGACGACCCCGGCCGCCTTGGTGCTGGCGCGACCTGCGGCGGCACCGATGTCGTCGACGGAGGCTGCCGCCAGCTTGGCCAGCGCCGCGACGTCGTCGAGCAGCGCCATGAGTCCACCGGCCATCAGGCACGTCCCAGAAAGGTCATGCGCACCAGCCTACGGTCGATCGGCCCCGAGCTGGCATGACGGGCCATATGCTCACGGGATGACCGAGTACGTGACGTTCGTGGCGTTCGCCGCCCTCCTCGCGGTGGCACCGGGGCCCGACAGCTTCCTGACGTTGCGTGCGACGGTCGCAGGTGGACGCCGTCGCGGTCTGGTCACCGCGGCCGGCATCACGACGGCCGGCGCGATCCAGGGACTTCTCGCCGCGACGGGACTCGGTGCCGTCCTGCTGCACGCCGAGCCCGTGTTCCTCGCGATCCGCTGGGCCGGCGTCGCCTACCTGACGTGGCTGGGCGTCACGGCGATCCGCGATGCGCTGCGGCGCGACGGGAGCGTGTGGACGGTGGGGGCCAGCGGCGCGACGGTCTCGGCCAGGCGCGCGTTCCGGCAGGGATTCGTCTGCAACATCACCAACCCCAAGGTCCTCGCGTTCAACCTGGCGGTGCTGCCCCAGTTCGTCGGCGACGACCCGGGCGTGCCGGTGCTCCTGGCCTACGCCCTCACGCTGGTCGGCATCGGTGCGATCGTGCTGGTGACGCTCGTCCAGCTGGGCTCGCTGGCCACCGACCGGCTGACCCGACCGGCCTTCCGGCGCGGCGTCGACGGCGTGACGGGCGTCGTGATGCTGGGCTTCGCGACGGCCCTCGCCGTCGAGGCCTGACCTGCCGTCAGCCCCCGCCTCAGCCGCGCGCGGCCCAGAAGGCCTTGAGCGCCTCGGTCGCGTCGGCCTCGCTGAGCGGGCCGCGGTCCATCCGCAGGTCGAGCATGAACCGGTACGCCTCGCCGACCTCGGGCCCGGGCGGGATGCCGAGAATCGACATGATCTGGCCGCCGTCGAGATCGGGCCTGATCGAGCCGAGCTCCTCGGCCTCGGCCAGCACCGCGATCCGGCGCTCGAGCTCGTCGTAGGTGCGCTGCAGGCGCTGCGCCTTCTTCTGGTTGCGGGTCGTGCAGTCGGCGCGGGTCAGGATGTGCAGGCGCTCGAGCTGGTCGCCGGCGTCGCGGACGTAGCGGCGCACCGCCGAGTCGGTCCACTCGCCCGAGCCGTAGCCGTGGAACCGCAGGTGCAGCTCGATCAGCGACGCGACCTGGTCGGTCGTGTCGTTGCTGTAGCGCAGCGCCTTCATCCGCTTGCGCGCGAGCTTGGCACCGACGACGTCGTGGTGGTGGAACGTGACGGTGCCGCCGTCGGCGAAGCGACGGGTCTTCGGCTTGCCGATGTCGTGCAGCAGCGCCGCCAGACGGATCACCAGGTCGGGTGCGTGGTCGAGCCGGTCCTCGAGGGCGATCGCCTGGTCGAGCACCGTCAGCGAGTGCTCGTAGACGTCCTTGTGGCGGTGGTGCTCGTCGCGCTCGAGCATCAGTGCGGGCAGCTCGGGCAGCATGTGCTCGGCCAGGCCGGTGTCGACCAGCAGGCGCAGGCCCTCGACGGGATGTGCGCTGGTGATCAGCTTGTCGAGCTCGTCGCGGATGCGCTCGGCCGACACGATGTCGAGCCGGCCCGCCATCGCCGCCATCGCCTCGACGACCTCGGGGGACGCCGTGAATCCCAGCTGCGCGACGAAGCGCGCCGCCCGCATCATCCGCAACGGGTCGTCGCTGAACGACTGCTCGGGCGTGACGGGGGTGCGCAGCACGTTGGCCTCGATGTCGTCGAGACCACCGAACAGGTCGACGAACTCGCGCGACGGAAGCCGGATCGCCATGGCGTTGACCGCGAAGTCGCGGCGCGACAGGTCGCCGTCGAGGGTGTCGCCGAACTGGACGTCAGGCTTGCGGGAACCGGCGGCGTACGCATCGGTGCGGTACGTCGTGATCTCCAGCTGTCGGCCGGCCTTGCGCAGGCCGATCGTGCCGAAGTCGCGGCCGATGTCCCAGATCGCGTCGGCCCATCCCGCTGCGATGCGCTCGATCTCGTCGGGGCGGGCCGAGGTCGCGAAGTCCCAGTCGTTGCCCGGACGCCCGAGCACCGCGTCACGCACGGGACCGCCGACGATGACGAGCTCGTGGCCCGCCGCCTCGAACAGCGCGCCGAGTTCGGCCAGGAACGGGTTGGCGTCGAGCTCGGCGTCGATCCGGGCCCGGCGGTCTGCGGTCAGCGAGGGCGTGGGCACGGGGACACACTCTACCGTCCGGACCCGCGCGCTGAGGTCCTGGCGACGGGGCCCGTGCGTCTAGCATGTCCGGGTGAGCAGCCGTCGGTGCACGATCCTCGTCGCGCTGCTCCTGACGGCGCTCGTCACGCTCGCCGGAGTCGCGCCCGCGTCCGCGGCCGATGACGACCCGGGCCTCACCGTCACGATCGGCACGGTCTCACCGACCCTGCTGGCACCCGGGCGCGACGTGTCGATGAGCGGCACCGTCACCAACGCGGACGACCACGCCTGGACCAAGGTGCAGGCGTACCTCGTCATCCCGGCCTCGCCCTTCACGACGCGTCGACAGGTCGACCAGGCCATGGCCGACGGCCGCGCGTACACGGGCGTGCGGGTCATCGAGACCGGTTCGTTCGACGAGGTCGGAGACCTCGCGCCGGGTCAGACGAGCGCGTTCCGGGTCGACGTGCCGTTCGAGCAGCTGCGCATCACGGGTGCCGAGGGCGTCTACCCCGTGGGCGTGCAGATCCTCGCCACCGACGACGAGGGCAACCGGGACACCGTCGCGGTGGCACAGGCCACGACGTTCGTGCCGCTCGTGTCGTCGGCCACCGATCCGGTGCCCACCTCGATCGTGTGGCCCTTCGTGATGCCCGACCACCGCCGCGCGGACGGCGACTACGCCGATCCCCGGAGCCTGCTGACGTCGGTCGGGGCGGGCGGCCAGCTGCGCAACCTGCTCGACCTCGCCGCCAGCACACCGGGTGCGGGGGCCACCGTCGTGATCGACCCCGCGCTGCTGGTCGGGGTCGGCGACCTCGCCGAGGGACGGCACATCGCGGACGACGTCGAGGTCACCGACGACGAGCGGGCCGCAGCCGGCCGGTTCCTCGACGACCTGCTCGCGTTCGCGCGGCCCCGCAGCCCCTGGATCCTCGACTACGACCGCCCCGACTCACTGGCCCTCTCGCAGCACCCCGACCTGCGGGCACCGCTGCAGGAGGCCGTCGACCGGGCCACCGACGAGGCGCTGTCGACGTACCAGCTCAGCGGACGTCGCGTCTCGTGGCCGACGCGCGACGGGGTCGACCGCACGCTGCTGTCCGATCTGCGCGGCGAGGGCGATGCCCCGGTCATCGTGACGCCGAAGGCCGTGCCCGACTGGGACCGCCGCCTCGGCTCGATCGTGCAGTACGAGTCGGCACGCGGACCCGTCCCGCTGCTGGTCGACGATGCCGACGTGTCCGGGGACCAGACGCCCGCGACGCTGCGGCAGCAGGTGCTGAGCGAGGCCGCCCTGGCCGTCCTGGAGCGGACGATCGACCCCGCATCGCGTGCCGATGCCGTCGTGATGGTCGACCCGCAGTGGAACCCCGGCGCCGACTGGGCGTCCGGCGAGCTGGCGACGGCCTTCTCGGCCCCGTTCGTGCAGCCGACGAGCCTCGACTCGGTGCTGACCCGGCCCGTCTCGACCTACGCGGGCGACGTTCCCGCGACGGCTCGCGCCCGTCCGCTCTCCCGCGACCAGCTCGAGGCGGCCGACGCGATCGTCCAGCAGGGCCGCACCCTCAGCACGATCATCGCCCAGAACGACGGCTTCGACGTCTCGCTGGCCCGCGGTGTCGCGGAGGTGCTGGCGGTGAGGTGGCGGCTCGATCGTCCTCGCGCTCTCCAGATCGCGACGTCCCGTGCCCGCCGTGCCGGTGCCGAGCTCGACAAGATCGCGATCGAGGCACCGCCGTCGGTCACGCTGTCGAGCTCGAAGGGTGGGTTCCCGCTCACGATCCGCAACGACACCGACGAGGCCATCCGCATCGGCGCCGACCTCGACTCCAGCAACCCCGCCCTCACGATCCCGTCGGTCAAGTCGGTGACGATCGCGGCGGGCGAACGCCGCACGCTGACGGTGCAGATCGACCTCGGCAACCAGCGCACGACCTACCTGACCGCCCGCCTCATGACGACCGACGGTCAGACGATCGGCACCAAGACGACGTTCAAGGTGCGGTCGAGCAGCATCAGCACCGTGCTCTGGGTCGCGATGGGTGCCGCCGGGGTGTTCGTGCTCATCGCGCTGGTGAGGCGCTTCCACCGTCGGCGCACCTCCGGCACCGGGGACGCCCCTGAGCAGCTCGCGGACGACGATGACTGAGGCCTCGGCCGGACGCACGATCGCCCGGGCCAGTGCCTGGATGGCCCTCGGCACGATCGTCTCGCGCGTCACGGGCTTCCTGCGGGCCGGTCTGCTCGCGGTCGTGATCGGCACGGCCCTGAACGGCGACCTGTTCGACGTCGCCAACACGATCCCCAACTCGCTCTACATCCTGCTGGCCGGCGGCGTCTTCAACGTCGTGCTGGTGCCCCAGCTCGTCCGGGCCATGAAGAACGACCCCGACGGAGGCGATGCCTACGCCAACCGCGTCATCACGCTCGGCGTGATGGTGCTGGCCGTCGGCACGGTGGTGCTGATGCTGCTCGTCCCCGTGCTGCTGCGCATCGTCTTCGACGACTACCTCTTCCGTCCCAAGTTCGCGGTGCAACGCGACTCGGCCGAGTTCTTGATGCTGCTGTGCCTGCCGCAGGTGTTCTTCTACGGCGTTTTCGTCCTGGCCGGTCAGGTGCTGAACGCGCGCGGTCGGTTCGGGCCCATGATGTGGGCACCGATCGTCAACAACGTCGTCGCCTGCACCGTCGTCATCGTCTATGCGCTCGTCTTCGGGACGAGCCAGGGAGGGGACGGCTTCACGACGACCGAGTCGCTGGTGCTGGGCCTCGGCTCGACGGGCGCGATCGTGCTGCAGGCGTTGGTCCTGGCGCCCTATCTCCGGCTCGCGGGATTCCGCTACCGGCCGCGCTTCGACTTCCGCGGCGTCGGCCTGCGCCACACGGCCCGTCTGGCCGGTTGGACGCTGATGTTCATCGTGGTCAACCAGATCGCCTTCATCGTCGTCGTCAAGCTGGCCACGTCGGCGACGCTGCAAGGTGCCGCCGACGGCGAGAAGGGGGCGGGTTCGACGGTCTACGGCCTCGGCTTCCTGATCAGTCAGCTGCCCCACGGCGTCATCACGGTGTCGCTGGCGACCGCCGTCATCCCGACCCTGGCCGCCCTGGCCGCCGACCGCAGCTACGACCGGTTCCGGCTCGAGCTCGGCCGCACGGTGCGCATCGCGCTGGTCATCGTGGCCCCTCTCGCCGTCGCGCTGGCCTGCCTGGGGCAGTCCGCGGCCGCCATCGCCGGTGGTCTCGGCGCCCTCGGCGGCAGCACGCTGGCGATCGGCCACACGATCCAGGCCTTCTCGCTGGCCACCGTCGCGTTCACGGTGCACTACCTGATGCTGCGCGGCTTCTACGCCAACGAGGACAACCGCACCCCCTTCTTCATGCAGCTCGTCATCGGCGTCGTCAACGTCGCGCTCGCCCTGGTGCTGGTCCCCCTCGTCGAGCCGAACCGGGTCGCGATGGTGCTGGCGCTGTCGTACGGCATCGCCTACGTCGTGGGCGCGATCTTGTCGGTGACCCTGTTGTCGCGGGCGATCGGCCCGATGATCGACCGCGAGATGCGGTTCTTCATCCGCCGCATGGTCGTGGCCCTGATCGTGACGGCCTTCGTGACGCTCGGGGTGGCCGGCGGCCTCGACGCGCTGGGGGTCGAGCCGCTCAGGGCAGTGGGCGGACTCGTGACGACCGTCGTGGCGGGGCTCGTGGGCATGCTCACGTTCATCTCGGCCGCCAAGGTCGTCGGGCTGTCCGAGCTCGACCACCTCGTGGGCTCGCTGCGCCGCAGGGGCTGATCACCCCGTGGGGTGCCCCCGTCCCGTCTAGCATGGTCGCAGGCACCAGCCGGGGCGAGGCGATGAAGGGGTGAGGGCATGACCGACCGACGGTCACTGGCCTCCGGCGACGTCCTCGCCCACCGCTACGAGCTGCAGGACCTCGTCAACGAGCGCCACGGATCGACGACGTGGCGGGCGCACGACAAGACGCTCAACCGCAACGTCGGGATCGAGATGATCTCCAGCGCCGATCCACGGGCCCAGCACTTCCTGGAGGCGGCCCGCGAGTCGACGTCGGTCACCGATCCGCGGTTCCTGCGGGTGCTCGACCTGATCGAGGACGAGCAGCAGCACCACCTCGTCGTGCGGGAGTGGGCTCGCGCGTTCCCCCTCGACCAGCTGCTCGCCCAGTCCCCTCTGCCCAACCGCCGCGCTGCCACGGTCGTCGCCGAGGTCGCCGAGGCCATGGCGCACGCCCACGAGAATGGCGTTTACCACCGGCGACTGACGCCTCACCAGGTGCTGCTCAAGCAGTCGGGTGCCGTGCGGGTCGTGGGCCTCGGGGTGGCAACCGCGCTGGCACCCGTCGGCCGCCAGGACACGCTCTCCGACCTGCAGGCCTACGAACAGCTCGACGTGCAGGCCCTCGGCCGGCTGCTGTACGCCAGCGTGACGGGCCGGTGGCCCGGCGGCGACGTCGACGGGCTCGCGGCGGCACCCGTCGAGCACGGACGTCTGCTCAGGCCCCGGCAGGTGCGTGCCGGTGTCTCGCGCGACATCGACTCGATCGCCGACCGCATCCTCGGCACCCCTCCCCGTCACCACGCGACCCCCCTGCGCAAGGCCGCCGACATCGCGCGCATCCTGCGTCTGTCGGGCGAGGACGACGACATCCACGACGACCAGCCGAGCCTGGCCGGCATCTCGTCGCCCGATCTGCTGCGGCTCGACCCCGTGATCGTGCCGGGCGGTCCTCCCCCGGGGCTCGAACCGCCTCGCCGACGGCCCAAGGCCTACGAGCCCGCGCCGCCGACGACGTTCGAGCGCAGCAAGCAGCGGGCACGGCACGCGGCCAAGGGTGACCGTGGGCTCGTGCTGCTGGGGGTGGTCGGTGCGCTGGTCATCCTGTCGCTGATCGGCTTCCTGGTGTTCCGCACCGACAATCACAGTGCCGATCCCATCGATGCCTCGTCCCCCGTGCGAGTGCTGCCCGTGCAGCGCGCCACCGATTTCGATCCGCAGGGCGAGGACGGTCGCGAGAACCGCGAGCAGGCACGGCTGGCCGTCGACGGCGTGGCGACGACGGGCTGGCAGACCTCGACCTACCTCGGTCTACCGACGCTGGGGGGCGTCAAGGACGGGGTGGGGCTGGTGCTCGACCTCGGTGGTCTCCGCGAGGTCGACTCGCTCCGCCTGCGACTCGCTGGTGAACCGACCAGCCTGGTCGTCTACGCGGCATCCGACGACGTCACGCGCACGCCGAGGTCACGCCGTGACCTGGAGCCCGTCGCGACGGTCGACGGCGTGGGCACCGACGCCAGCATCGCCCTGCGATCAGGCATCGTCACCCGGTACGTCGTGGTGTGGCTGACCTCGCTGCCCGAGGTCGAGACCGGCGTGTTCCGCGGCGAGATCCGCGATGTCGTCGTGCGTGGCAGGTCATGACACGACGTCAGGCAGTCGAAGGAATGTCCGGCACCTAGAATTCGTTGACACCGGTCCAGCAACCAAAGGGAACAGCATGAGCGACGACGTTCGCAATCTCATCATCATCGGCTCGGGCCCCTCGGGCTACACCGCGGCGATCTACGCGGCGCGCGCCAATCTCGAGCCGCTCGTCTTCGAAGGATCCGTCACCGCCGGCGGTGCGCTGATGAACACCACCGACGTCGAGAACTTCCCGGGCTACCCCGACGGCATCATGGGCCCCGAGCTCATGGACAAGCTGCGCGCGCAGGCGGAGCGGTTCGGTGCCGAGCTCGTGTCTGACGACGTCACGTCGGTCGACCTCACCGGTGACATCAAGACCGTGAGCCTCGATGACGGCACGACCCACCGCGCGAAGGCCGTCGTGCTGGCGATGGGCTCGGGCTACCGCAAGCTCGGAGTCGAGGGCGAGGACCGTCTGTCGGGCCACGGCGTCTCGTGGTGCGCGACGTGCGATGGCTTCTTCTTCCGCGAGCAGAACATCGTCGTCGTCGGCGGTGGAGACTCCGCCCTCGAGGAGGCCACGTTCCTCACGCGCTTCGCCTCGAAGGTCACGATGGTCGTGCGCCGTGACGAGCTGCGCGGGTCGAAGATCATGCAGGACCGGGCGATCAGCAACCCCAAGATCGAGATCGCCTGGAACTCGCAGGTCGCCGAGATCATCGGTGACGACAAGCTCGAGGCGCTGACGCTGCGTGACACCGTCACCGGCGAGGAGCGTCGCCTCGACGCGACGGGGCTGTTCATCGCGATCGGCCACGACCCGCGCTCGGAGCTGCTGACCGGTCAGGTCGATCTCGACGACGAGGGCTACGTGCTGGTCCAGCCCGGATCCACAGCGACCAACCTCACGGGTGTGTTCGCCGCTGGTGACCTGGTCGACCACACCTACCGTCAGGCCATCACGGCAGCGGGCACCGGCTGCGCCGCCGCGCTGGACGCCGAGCGGTTCCTCGCCGACATCGACTCGGCCGGCGAGCCGGCCACCGATGTCGCGATGGCGCAGTGGGCGGAATAACCACCTCCCCCACACGTTGAACCCCACACAGACCTGAAGGAGAACCCCATGGCAGATTCCACCCTGGCCGCCGTCACCGACGCCACGTTCGACGAGCTCGTGCTCAAGGCTGACGGACCCGTGCTCGTCGACTTCTGGGCCAGCTGGTGCGGCCCGTGCCGTCAGCTCGCCCCGATCCTCGAGGAGATCGCGACCGAGAAGGGCGACAAGCTGACGATCCTCAAGATGGATGCCGACGCCAACCCCGTCACGCCCGCCCAGTACCGCGTGACGGGCCTGCCCACGATGAACCTCTACGTCAACGGCGAGGTCGTCAAGTCGATCGTCGGTGTGCGCCCCAAGAGCGCCATCCTCAACGATCTGAACGAGTACGCAGGCTGATCGACGCTGCACGACGAAGCCCGGCATCCGCGAGGATGCCGGGCTTCTTCGTCTCCCCATATGATCACTTTGTCGACAAGTCACCTAGTAGACAAGTCGTTAGAGCGATATAACTATTTATGGCTTCGTGGGATCCATCATGCCGACGATCCGCTCGAGGTCGTCGATCGTGGCGAACTCGACGGTGATCTTGCCCTTCGACCGGCCCAGGTCGACCTTCACCCGGGTGTCGTAGCGCTCCGACAGGCGGGCTGCCAGATCGGCGAGCCGTGGCGCCGATGCCTTCGCCGACTGACGGGCCGCAGGACGCTTGGAGTCGTCCGGCCCGACCGTCACGATCTCCTCGAGCGCTCGCACCGACAATCCCTCGGCGACGACACGGGCCGCGAGGCGGTCCTGGATCTCCGGGTTGGCGACGCTCACGAGGGCGCGGGCGTGTCCCGCCGACAGCACTCCGGCGGCGACGCGTCGCTGTACCGTGGGCGTCAGCTTGAGCAGCCGCAGGGTGTTGCTGATCTGCGGTCGTGATCGGCCGATGCGGTCGGCAAGCTCCTCGTGGGTGCACCCGAAGTCCTCCAGCAGCTGCTGGTAGGCCGATGCCTCTTCGAGCGGGTTGAGCTGCGACCGGTGGAGGTTCTCCAGCAACGCGTCGCGGAGCAGGTCCTCGTCCGACGTCTCGCGCACGATCGCGCCGATCGTGTCGAGCCCGGCCTTGCCGCTGGCTCGCCACCGCCGCTCGCCCATGATGAGCTCGTAGCGGTCCTTGGCCACCTCGCGGACGACCACGGGCTGGAGCAGCCCCACCTCCTTGATGGAGTGGACCAGCTCGGCCATGTGGTCCTCGTCGAAGACCTGACGCGGCTGGCGGGGGTTGGCGACGATCTGGTCGAGGGGGATCTCGGCGAACCGCGCGCCCTCGATCTCCTTCAGACCTGATGCGGCGGCATCGGCGGAGCTCGACGGGATGAGTGACTCCAGCCCTCGTCCCAGTCCTCGGCGTGTGCTCATCGGGCGGTCCCCTTCCGTGCCCCGGCCAGGGCGATCTCGCGTGCAGCCTCCAGGTACGACAGTGCTCCGGAGGACGTGCCGTCGTACGTGATGACGGACTGCTGGTAGCTGGGCGCCTCCGAGATGCGCACCGAGCGTGGGATGGGCGTCGTGATGACCTTCTCGGCGAAGTGCCCTCGCACCTCCTCCGCGACTCCCGCCGACAGCCGCGTGCGGGCGTCGTACATCGTCAGCAGGATCGTCGTGACCTCGAGCTTGGGATTGAGGTGCGCTCGGATGAGGTCGATGTTGCGGATGAGCTGACCGAGACCCTCGAGTGCGTAGTACTCGCACTGGATCGGGATCAGCACCTCGCGTCCAGCGACCATCGCGTTGACCGTCAACAGTCCGAGAGACGGTGGGCAGTCGATCAGCACGTAGTCGATGCGGTCGCCTGCTGCGGCACAGTCGGTCAGGTAGGTCTGCAGGGCCCGGTCGAGACGCGACTCGCGTGCCACGAGCGAGACCAGCTCGATCTCGGCACCTGCCAGGTCGATCGACGCCGGCAGCACCGTGAGACCGGGGATGTCCGGACACGGCTTCACGAGCTCATCGAGATCGGTGCCCTCGACGATCGCCTCGTAGACGCCGGGCGTTCCCTCTGCGTGAGGGATGTTGAGGGCGGTCGACGCGTTGCCCTGAGGGTCGAGATCGACGACCAGCACGCGCAGTCCCTTGAGGGCCAACGCCGCGGCGATGTTGACCGTCGTCGTGGTCTTGCCGACGCCACCCTTCTGGTTCGCGACGACGAACACCCTGGTGTTGATGGGCTGCTCGAAGCGCGAGATCGACGACGCGCGCTGCAGCAGCGATACGTGCTCCTCAGCGGCTGCCGCCAGAGGGGTCGAGTCGTCGTTCGAGGGGATCGGGACGCTGTAGGTGTTGGCTGCCGTGCGTGGAGCTGGCCGTGTGGGCTGGTGCTCGTTCATGCCTCCCCCTTCGTTGTTTCACGTGAAACATGATTCATCGGGTGACCTCCACGACCGTGGTCGGCACATCACCGTTCTCGTACGAAGCCACCACGATAGACGTCGCACCGAGGCGGTGGAGGGTCGCCGTGGCGACCTCGACCTCCTCGACTGCGGACCGGCCCTTCATCGCCAGCAGGGCTCCGCCCGGTGCCACCAACGGCATGCACCAACGGGCCAGCTTGTCGAGGGCGGCAACTGCTCTGGCCGTCACGACGTCGAAGGTCCGACCGACATCCTCGGCACGGCTGCGCAGCACCTCGACATTGGTGAGTCCGAGGTCGGCCACTGCCTGGTCGAGGAAGGTCGTCCGTCTCAGCAGGGGCTCCACCAACGTGACGTGCAGATCGGGACGGGCTATGGCCCACACCAAGCCGGGTAGTCCAGCACCGGTGCCGATGTCGGCCACAGTCGCACCCTGGGGGACGCGGGGGACCACCACCGCCGAGTTCATGACATGGCGGTCCCAGATGCGGGGCACCTCGCGAGGACCGATCAGACCCTTGACCACACCATCGGTCGACAAGATGTCGGCGTACTGCTCAGCCAGGTGAAGCCGGGACGCGAACACCCCCGCCGCGTGCGGCGGGGGTGTTTCACGTGAAACATGACCGTCGTCGGACGGCAGATCGGACGTCGAGATGACTACTCACCCGCCGAGTGGACGACCACGTAGCGGTGTGGCTCCACACCGTCGGACGAGCTCTCGAGGCCGGCACCCGCCACGGCATCGTGCACCACCTTGCGCTCGAATGGCGTCATGGCATCCAGCGACACTGACGTCTCGCCACCCTTGACCTGGTCGATCGCACCCTGGGCGATAGCCACGAGCTCGCTACGACGAGCGGCACGGAAGCCGGCGACGTCGAGCATCAGTCGACTGCGCTCACCGGTCTCGCGGTAGACGGCCAGCCGGGTCAGCTCCTGCAGGGCGTCCAGGACCTCGCCGTCCTGGCCGACCAGGTGACCGAGGTTGCCGCCGACGACCTCGACCGCAGCGCGATCGCCGTCGACGTCCATGTCGATGTCACCGTCGAGATCGGCGATGTCGAGCAGTCCCTCGAGGAAGTCCGCGGCGATCTCGCCCTCGTTCTCGAGCTGTCCGGCGTCACTCATGCCTTGCCACCCTTCGTTCCGCGACCGTCTGTGTCGTCACCCTTGGACGTGATGTCCGGCTTCTTCTTCGGCGGTCCAGTCTTCTTCTGCACGCCCTTGGCCGGGTTCGGCTTCTGCTGACCAGCACCGGGCTGAGCCGGCTTCTTGCGCTGGCTGCGCGGCTGGTTCTTGGGCTGAGCGCGCGGCGCGGGCTTGGGTGCCTCGTCCTCGACGGCCTTCAGTGGATCCTCGGCCACGGTCTTGCCGCGCTTCTTGTCACGGTCCTGCTTGGCCTTGAAGGCCGGGGTGCCCGGAGCCGGGTTGTTGCGGATGACGTAGAACTGCTGGCCCATGGTCCAGAAGTTCGAGGTCGTCCAGTAGAACAGCACGCCGAGCGGGAACGCCACACCGCCGACGGCGAAGACCACGGGGAGGATGTAGAGCAGCATCTTCTGCTGCTGGGCGTACTGCCCCGTCATGGCGTCAGCCGGCATGTTCTTGCTCATGAGCTGGCGCTGCGTCGTGAACTGCGTGATGCACATGATGACGACCAGCGACATCGTCAGGATCTTGGTCTCGGTCGCGTCGCTCTTGACGAAGGTGTCAGCGATCTGCGCGCCCAACAGCTTGGCCTTCGACAGCGACTCCGCATCACTACCGTCGAGGAAGCCACGCGCACCGGCGGCACCATCCTGAGCCGCGCGGTCGATGACGCGGAACAGGGCGAAGAAGATCGGCATCTGCAGGATCAACGGCAGGCACGAGGCGAACGGGTTGGTGCCCGTCTCCTTCCAGAGCTTCATCTGCTCCTGGGTCAGGCGCTCCCGGTCGTGCTTGTACTTCTGCTGTAGTGCCTTGATCTGCGGCTGCAGCAGCTGCATGTTGCGGCTCGACTTGATCTGCTTGACGAACAGCGGGATCAGCAGCGTCCGGATCGTGACCGTGAGCCCGATGATCGACAGCGCCCACGTCCAGCCTGAGTCGCCCGAGAGCCCGACCAGCTCGAACAATCGGTGCCAGGCGAGCAGGATCCCGGACACGGCGTAGTACAGGGGCGTCATGATCGCGCCGCCGATGTCGCCTAGGAAGCCGAACATTGTTCTCCTCTGTGTGACTGCGGAACCGGGTCGTATCCGCCCGAGCTCCACGGGTGGCATCGCAGGACGCGACGACCGGCGAGCCAGGAACCCCGCGCCGCCCCATGAGTCTCCACGGCCTGCAAAGCATAGGCCGAACACGTGGGGTGGTAGCGGCACACCTGGCCGTACAACGGACTGATGGCGAAACGGTAGCCCTTGAGCAGCCAGACCAGCACGGTCTTGACCGGCGAGAACCGTCGCACCGACGGGACGTGCGTCACCGGGCACCTGCGCGGACGAGTGCCGCGTCGAGGTGCTCAGCGAGAGTGGCGCTGTCAGCGGACTGCGCAGCAGGCAGGGCCCGGACCACGACTCGTGATCCCCGGGGCAACCTGTCGACGCGGTCACGCATCAGGTGGCGCAGCTGGCGCTTGACCCGGTTGCGCTCGACAGCCGAGCCAACTGCCTTGCTCACGACGAAACCGACGGACGTCTGTCCGCCGGTTCGTGGAACGCGAGCCCCGGTCACGCCCGAACGAAGGGGATCGGGTCCGATCACCAGGTGCGTGACGAGGGTGGGTTGGGTGCCTCTGGCGCCACGACGGATCGTGTGCCGGAAATCCTCCCCGCTGCGCATGCGTTGGCTGCGCGCGAGCAACGGATCAGGCAGACAGCTTGGCGCGACCCTTGCGCCGGCGATCGGCGAGGATCGCGCGGCCCGCGCGGGTGCGCATGCGCAGACGGAAGCCGTGCTTCTTGGCGCGACGACGGTTGTTGGGCTGGAAAGTGCGCTTGCTCACGATTGTTCCTCGGATCTAGGACTGGGCCGTTCGACGGCCACCGCTCGCCCACGACCAGACACGGTCATGGGCATGCGGCAGAAGTCGCTCAGGGACGACCACACAACGGTACGGGGGCGCCACGAGCCGGTCAAACCGACCTCTCTACGCCTCCCGCGCGACGACGTCCAGACGACACGCCGCGAAGCCCTTCTCGTCTGGGGACAAGTCGCTTGTACGGCACCTGCAACGCTGCTAGCGTCACCGCGGTACCGGCTTTTCCACAAGCTGCCGAGAACCCTCGAGTTCTGATTCACACCATGTGGACAACACTGTGCACACACCAGCAGGGACATGTCGGGAGGCATCACATGCAAGACGGCCAGGACGGTCCCGATGAACACCTCGCGCAGGTCTGGCAGCGAGCCGTCGACACGCTCTCGCCCGGTGCCAAGGTGTGGGTCTACTCGGCCAAGCCACTGACGCTGCACAACAACATCATGATCGTCGCGGTGCAGGACGACCTCACGCGCGCGCAGCTCGAGTCGCGGGTACGACCGGCGCTCGAGCACGCGATCAGCACGACCCTGCAGCAGGAGACCCGCTTGGTCGTCACGATTGAGCCCTCGCTGATCGAGACACTCCATAGTCAACAAGACGACATGTCGATAAATCGACAAGTAGGTGCGGCCTACGACGTTGAGAACGACGAGGACGACGACAGCGGCGACGAGTTCGTCCCGAGCTGGGCCGAGCGCACCACCGCGCCGCCACGCATCGGAACCGTCGCCGAGGCGCGCCTCAACCCGAGGTACCTGTTCGAGAACTTCGTCATCGGATCGTCCAACCGCTTCGCACATGCCGCTGCGGTCGCCGTGGCCGAGGCGCCCGGCAAGGCCTACAACCCGCTGGTCATCCACGGCGAGTCCGGGCTCGGCAAGACGCACCTGCTGCACGCGATCGGTCACTACGTCCTCAATCTCTACCCGTCGTCGCGCGTGCGCTACGTCAACAGCGAAGAGTTCACCAACGACGTCATCAACGCGATCCGCGAGAACCGGACGGCAGCCCTCAAGCGCAAGTACCGCGAGATCGACGTCCTGCTCGTCGACGACATCCAGTTCCTCGAGGGCAAGGAGTCGACGCAGACGGAGTTCTTCCACACCTTCAACGCGCTGCACAACGAGAACAAGCAGATCGTCATGACGTCCGACCGGCCGCCCAAGAACCTGACGACGCTCGAGGACCGTCTCCGCAACCGGTTCGAGTGGGGCCTCACGACCGACGTCCAGCCGCCCGACCTCGAGACCCGCATCGCGATCCTGCGCAAGAAGGCCGCCAACGAGAAGCTCACGGCGCCGGCCGACGTCCTCGAGTTCATCGCGAGCAAGGTGCAGACCAACATCCGCGAGCTCGAGGGCGCCTTGATCCGTGCCACGGCCTTCGCCAACCTCAACGGGACGACGGTCGACCTCCAGCTGGCACAGATCGTGCTCAAGGACCTCATCGCCGAGGGCGAGGAGCCCGACATCACGGTCGGCATGATCATGGCCCAGACCGCCGCGTACTCCGAGTTCTCGATCGACGACCTGTGCAGCACCAACCGCAGCCGCAACCTCGTGCTCGCACGGCAGATCGCGATGTACCTGTGCCGTGAGCTGACCGACATGTCGCTGCCCAAGATCGGCCAGGAGTTCGGCAACCGCGACCACACCACCGTGATGCACGCCGATCGCAAGATCCGCAAGCTCATGGCCGAGAAGCACGCGGTCTACAACCAGGTCACTGAGCTCACCGCACGCATCAAGCAGCAGGCCCGCCAGTCATGAACCGCTCCGTCCTCAGCACCGCAGTGCACAACTGGGGACGGAGCTGTGGGAAACCACACGCGTTCCGTGGACATCAGGTGTCCCAGTGTGAACGCCGTGTGAACGCATCGCCGACATCCACAGGAACGCGTAGTTTCGGCGGTGCGAGCCACACAGGTTGTCCACCGGTGAATTCGCCGGGCTCGCAGCCCATCTCCGGCTTGTCCACCGAATCCACAGACGCTACTACGACTACTACTCTTCTATTCATCGACAACTCCCGCCGAAGTGACGTCCCGCGATGTGTGTGGACGACTCGTCGTGGCAGGATTCACCACGACGGATCCCGTCCCCGGAAAGGCCCCATCACGTGAAGTTCCGTATCGAGCGCGACACCCTCGCTGACGCTGTCGCGTGGACGGCACGCAGCCTGCCGAACCGTCCGAGCGTGCCGGTCCTCGCCGGCCTCCTCGTCGAGACGGCCGCCGACGGGCTGACGCTGTCCGGCTTCGACTACGAGACGTCCACGCGTGCCACGCTGCCGGCCGAGGTCAGCGCAGACGGTCGCGCCCTGGTGTCGGGCCGTCTCCTGGCCGAGATCGTCAAGTCGCTGCCAGCCAAGCCCGTCGACGTGTCGCTCGAGGGCACCAAGGTGCAGGTCGTGTGTGGCAGCGCCCGCTTCAGCCTGCAGACCATGCCCGTCGAGGAGTACCCGCAGCTGCCCGACATGCCGACGGCCACGGGCACGGTCCGTGCCGAGGACTTCTCGACCGCGGTGGCCCAGGCCAGCGCGGCAGCCGGTCGCGACGAGATGCTGCCCCTCCTCACCGGCGTGAGGCTCGAGCTCGAGGGCTCGACCATCTCGCTCATGGCCACCGACCGGTTCCGCGCGAGCCTGCGCGACCTGCAGTGGTTCCCGCAGGCGAGCGATCTGTCGGCCAACGCCCTCGTGCCGGCCCGCGTCCTCAACGAGACCGCCCGTTCGCTCACCGGTGGCGGCGACGTCACGATCGCGGTGTCGTCGGGCGAGGCCGGCGACGGCCTGATCGGCTTCGAGGGCGTCGTCGGCAATGGCACCCGTCGCACCACGACGCGCCTGCTCGAAGGTGACTTCCCGCGTGTTCGCCAGCTGTTCCAGGCCGCCGCCGAGACCGTCGCCTACGTCCAGACCCAGGCCTTCGTCGACTCGGTCAAGCGCGTCGCCCTCGTGGCCGAGCGCAACACCCCGGTGCGCCTGACGTTCTCCGACGGCATGCTGCTGCTCGAGGCGGGCAGCGGCGACGAGGCACAGGCATCGGAGTCGATCGAGGCCACGATCAACGGCGCCGACATCTCGATCGGGTTCAACCCGACCTACCTGCTCGAGGGGCTCGCCGTCATGTCCGAGCCGGTCGTGCACCTGTCGTTCACGCAGCACACCAAGCCCGCGGCCATCTCGGGCGTCCCGGAGATCGGCGCCGACCCCGACGTCGCCTTCCGCTACCTGATCATGCCCGTCCGCCTGCAGAGCTGACCGCATCCGGGGCACGGGCAGGGCACACCGCAACACATCGCACGCGGAGACACCGCAATCGAGCTTAGGGAGCGACATGCACATCGGACTCGTGGGACTCGGCAAGATGGGCGGCAACATGCGCACCCGCCTGCGCAACGGCGACGTCACGGTCGTCGGCTACGACCGCAATCCCGAAGTGACCGACGTCGGCTCGCTGGCCGAGCTCGTCGAGCAGCTGCCCTCGCCGAAGGTCGTGTGGGTCATGGTGCCGGCCGGCGACATCACCCGCTCCACGGTCACCGAGCTGATCGAGCTGCTCAGCGAGGGTGACGTCATCGTCGACGGCGGCAACTCCCGCTGGACCGACGACGAGAAGCACGCCGCCCTCGCCGCCGAGAAGGGCATCGGCTACGTCGACTGCGGTGTCAGCGGTGGCGTGTGGGGTCTCGAGAACGGGTACGCCCTGATGGCCGGTGGCACCGCCGACGACATCGCCAAGGTGCAGCCGGCCTTCGACGCCCTCAAGCCCGAGGGCGAGTCGGGCTTCGTCCACGCCGGCCGCGTCGGTGCGGGCCACTTCTCCAAGATGGTCCACAACGGCATCGAGTACGCCATGATGCAGGCCTACGCCGAGGGCTACGAGCTGCTCGAGAAGGTCGAGATGGTCGACAACGTCACGGCGGTCTTCGACTCGTGGCGCGAGGGCACCGTCGTCCGTTCATGGCTGCTCGACCTGCTGGTCAAGGCCCTCGAGGACGATCCGGGCCTGTCCAAGATCCGCGGCTACGCCGACGACTCCGGTGAGGGACGCTGGACCGTCGAGGCCGCGATCGACAACGCCGTGCCGATGCACACCATCGCGGCCTCGCTGTTCGCCCGCTTCACCTCGCGCCAGGACGAGTCGCCGGCCATGCAGGCCGTCGCCGCGATGCGCCAGCAGTTCGGCGGCCACGCCGTGCAGGCCGCGGCCGAGGCGGGTCACGACCCCAAGGACGCCTGAGCCGTGACGGCGGGCACTGCATGCACGTCAGCAAGCTGATCCTGCACGACTTCCGTTCGTACGAGGACGTCGAGATCGTCCTCGAGCCCGGTGCCACGGCCTTCATCGGCTCGAACGGCCAGGGCAAGACCAACCTCGTCGAGGCCATCGACTACCTGTCGCGCCTCGACTCGCACCGGGTCTCGAGCGATGCTCCGCTGGTGCGGGCCGGGGCCGAGCAGGCGATCGTCCGCGCCGACGTGGTGCGCGGCGATCGCACGGCGCTGCTCGAGCTGGAGATCACGCCGGGACGGGCCAACCGGGCCCGCATCAACCGGGGCGCCCTGCCGCGCACCCGCGATCTCGTGGGTGTCCTGCGCACCGTGATCTTCTCGCCCGAGGACCTCGCGCTCGTCAAGGGCGACCCGTCCGATCGCCGGCGCTTCCTCGACTCGCTGCTGGTGCTGCGCACCCCCAGGCTCGCGGGGGTCAGGGCCGACTACGAGCGGGTGCTCAAGCAGCGCAACACCCTGCTCAAGTCGGCCCGTGGCCGGCGCAACGTCGAGATCGCGACCCTCGACATCTGGGACGAGAACCTCGCGCGTACGGGTGCCGAGCTGATCGCCGCCCGCCTGGCGCTGCTCGACGCCCTCGCACCCCACCTCGTCGAGGCCTACCAGCGGGTGGCTGCCGCCTCGGCACCCGACCGTCGCGTGGTCACGGCGACGTACCGGTCGTCGGTCGACCTCGATCCCGACGTCCGCGATCAGCAGGTCATCCACCAGCTCGTGCTCGACGAGATCGACAGACGTCGCAGCGACGAGGTCGATCGCGGCATCAGCCTCGTGGGTCCGCACCGCGACGACGTCGTGTTGGCGATCGGCGACCTGCCCGCGAAGGGATACGCGAGCCACGGGGAGTCGTGGTCGTTCGGGCTCGCGCTCAAGCTCGCCTCGTTCGAGCTGCTGCGCGACGACGGCGACGACCCCGTGCTGATCCTCGACGACGTCTTCGCCGAGCTCGACCAGGGACGACGCGAGCAGCTGGCCGACCTCGTCGCCGGTGCCGAGCAGGTGCTGGTGACGGCGGCCGTCGCCGACGACGTGCCCGACGGGCTCAAGGGACATCGGTTCAAGGTGGCGGGGGGCGTGGTGACGCGTGACTGACGACGACCCGCTCGAGCTCGCCCGCCGCATCGCGCAGTCGTACCGCGGTGAGGGCCAGGGTGCCGGACGTCCCGGCCCCGGGCCGAAGAAGCGTTCGCGCCCGATCAAGCCATCGCGCGCCAAGAACGAGGACCCCTCGACGATCTCCGACCTCCTCGGCCAGGTGGTCCGCAACCAGGGCTGGACCGAGAAGCTCGACGACCAGCGCATCTTCACCGAGTGGGCGACGATCGTCGGCCCCGAGGTCGCGCAGCACGCCCAGATCGACGGCTTCGACGACACCGTCGTGCACGTGCGGGCCACGTCGACGGCGTGGGCCACCCAGCTCAAGCTGCTCGCGCCGCGCATCGTGGCCAAGCTCAACGAAGCGCTCGGCGACGGCACCGTCACCCGCATCGACGTGCGCGGACCCCAGGCGCCGTCCTGGAAGAACGGTACCCGCTCCATCCGCGGTGCGCGGGGGCCGCGGGACACTTACGGCTGACCGCTCCTTCGTCGCGGTACGCGCGGTTCGTCCCTCACCGCGCCCGTGCTTCGCACGGCAGCCTGCCTTCGCTCGCAGAGCTCGCTCGGCCCATGGGTGGGACGCAGGGCTCGCTCGGCCCATGGTCGGGTCAGTGGCAGCGTGTGCTTGATCGGCTTGGTGTTCAGTCGTCGGTGCAGACGGATGCGGCTGCCACGACGAAGATCGTGGTGGCCGCGGTGATGAGTCCCAGCACGAGTCCGGCCTGGACGAAGCCGTCCCAGCCGAGCACGGGGCGCACGCCGATCGCGATCAGCAGCACCGCTGCCGTGACACAGCCGACTGCGGCTCCGGCGGTGGTGCCCGCGATGGGTGCCGACGGTCCGCGCAGCAGCAGCGCGACCCCCGCCGTCCACACCAGGCTCACGGCGAGGGCGGCGATGACGTCGGACGGCCGGTGCCATCCGGCCACGACCGTCGACGCACCCGTGAGCGTCGTGGCGAGGCCGCCGGCCAGCGCGATGAGCGGCCTCCACGCACGGGGTGCGACCAGCAGCGACGCGCCGACGGCACTGGCCACGACGGTCGTGTGCCCGCTGGGCAGGCTGTTGAGGGTGCCGAGTCCCAGATCCGGCCGATCGAGCAGGGTGCGCTTGAGCACCTGGGTCGTCACGTTCGACCCGGCGATGACGACGACGGCACCCGCAGCGAGCAGCAGGCGTCCGCGCAGCACCGCCACCACGACGCATCCCGCCACGACCGCCACGAGGGCACCGATGCCGACGTATCCCAGCAGGCTCAGCATCGCGAGCTGGGTGTCACGTCCACCCATGACGGTGTGCATCGCGGTGTCGTCCCACGACTGGCCGCGCTGCGACCCGAGGGCGACACGCACCAGGACGACGAGCGTCAGGAGTCCTAGAGTGGCAGCCGCGACCGCAGAAGCGGTCGTGTCGCGGCGCAGGGTCGTGGTGGTCATCCCTCCACGATGCACGACAGGGCCTCACGATGCGTGTTCCACGTGGAACACGTTCACCCGATGGGCGGCTGAGGACGGACGGGACCTTACTGGGACTTGACTCCGGGTCTGCTGTGTCGTCACAGGTGCCATTGCGTGTCTCTCAGGCCCACCGTGAGTCGCTCCATTAGAGGCCGACACCTGTGGGCAGTTCCTCAGACGCACAGAATGGCCCCGTATACTGGTGAGGTGACCCAAACTCCAGATCCTGCCGCTTCTTACGACGCCAGCAACATCCAGGTTCTCGAAGGTCTGGAGGCGGTGCGCAAGCGTCCGGGCATGTACATCGGGTCCACCGGCGAGCGCGGCCTGCACCACCTCGTCTACGAGGTCGTCGACAACTCGGTCGACGAGGCCCTCGCCGGCTACGCCAGCCACATCAAGGTCGTGATGCAGGCCGACGGCGGCATCCGGGTCGAGGACGACGGGCGCGGTATCCCCGTCGACGAGCACCCCACCGAGAAGATCCCGGCCGTGACGCTCGTGCTCACCTCGCTGCACGCGGGCGGCAAGTTCGGCGGCGGTGGCTACAAGGTCTCCGGCGGTCTGCACGGCGTCGGCGTGTCCGTGGTCAACGCTTTGTCGACAAAGCTCTATGTCGAGGTCAAGCGCGACGGCTACGTCTGGACGCAGTCGTTCACGTATGGCGAGCCCGACGCTCCGCTCGAGCGTGGCGCCGCGACCGACGAGACCGGCACGACCACGACGTTCTACGCCAGCGCCGACATCTTCGAGACCGTCGAGTACAGCTACGACACGCTCGAGAAGCGCTTCCGCGAGATGGCCTTCCTCAACAAGGGCCTCGAGCTCGTCCTGCGTGACGACCGTCCCGACGTCGAGGGCACCGAGGGGCCCAAGGGAGACGACCGGGTGCGCGACGCGCGGTTCCGGTTCGACAAGGGACTGGTCGACTACGTCGAGCACATCAACGTCGGCAGCAAGTCGCCGATCCACCGCGACGTCATCTCGATCGAGTCCGAGGACGAGTCGAAGGGCCTGTCGCTCGAGATCGCGATGCAGTGGAACGACAGCTTCATCGAATCGGTGCACACCTTCGCCAACACGATCAACACCCACGAGGGCGGCACCCACGAGGAGGGCTTCCGCGGAGCGCTGACCGCGACGGTCAACAAGTTCGCCACGGCGCAGGGCCTGATCAAGAAGGCCAGCGACAACCTCTCGGGCGAGGACATCCGCGAGGGCCTCACCGCGATCATCTCGATCAAGCTCGAGGAGCCCCAGTTCGAGGGCCAGACCAAGACCAAGCTCGGCAACAGCGAGGCCCGCTCCTACGTGCAGTCGGTGCTCAACGACGAGCTCGGCGCGTGGTTCGAGCAGAACCCCGCCGAGGGCAAGACGATCGTGCGCAAGTCGATCGATGCCGCGACCGCCCGCATGGCGGCCCGCAAGGCTCGCGACCTCGCCCGCAACCGCAAGGGCCTCATGGGCGGCGGTGGTCTGCCCGGCAAGCTCGCCGACTGCCAGTCCCGCAATCCCGAGGAGTGCGAGATCTTCATCGTCGAGGGCAACTCGGCCGGTGGCTCCGCCAAGGGCGGACGCGATCCGTACGCGCAGGCGATCCTCCCGCTGCGCGGCAAGATCCTCAACGTCGAGAAGGCCCGCATCGACAAGATCCTGCAGAACACCGAGGTGCAGGCGATCATCTCGGCGCTCGGCACCGGCGTCCACGAAGACTTCGACATGGCCAAGCTGCGCTATCACAAGATCGTGCTGATGGCCGATGCCGACGTCGACGGCCAGCACATCTCCACCCTGCTGCTGACGCTGCTGTTCCGCTTCATGAAGCCCCTGATCGATGCGGGCCACGTCTACCTGGCGCAGCCCCCGCTCTACAAGATCAAGTGGACCAACGCGCCGGCCGAGCTCGCCTACTCCGACAGCGAGCGCGACGGGCTGCTCGCCGCCGGCGCCGAGGCCGGGCGCCGGTTGCCCAAGGAGGCCCCCGTCCAGCGCTACAAGGGTCTCGGCGAGATGAACGACTCCGAGCTGTGGGACACCACGATGGATCCGGCACAGCGCATCCTGCGCCAGGTCACCCTCGAGGACGGCGCCGTCGCCGACGAGATGTTCACGATCCTGATGGGCGAGGACGTCGAGCAGCGACGCAGCTTCATCCAGAGAAACGCCAAAGACGTCCGCTTCCTCGATATCTGATCTGACAGGCACCCACACATGACTGACACCACGCCTCCCCCCGAGCACGACCGGATCGAGCACGTCGAGCTGCAGGTCGAGATGCAGCGCTCCTACATCGACTACGCCATGAGCGTCATCGTGTCGCGTGCGCTGCCCGACGTCCGCGACGGCCTCAAGCCCGTTCACCGCCGCGTGCTCTACGCGATGTACGACGGCGGCTACCGTCCCGACCGCGGCTTCTCCAAGTGCTCGCGCATCGTCGGCGACGTCATGGGCCAGTACCACCCGCACGGCGACACCGCGATCTACGACACCCTCGTGCGTCTCGCCCAGCCGTGGGTCATGCGTGCCCCGATGATCTCCGGACAGGGCAACTTCGGCTCACCGGGCAACGACGGCGCCGCCGCGATGCGGTACACCGAGTGCAAGCTCGCCCCCATCGCGATGGAGATGGTGCGCGACATCGACAAGAACACCGTCGACTTCCGCCCCAACTACGACGGTCGCTCGCAGGAGCCCACGGTGCTGCCGGCCAGGTTCCCCAACCTGCTGGTCAACGGCTCGGCCGGCATCGCGGTCGGCATGGCCACCAACATCCCGCCGCACAACCTCATCGAGGTCGCGGATGGCGCCCAGTGGGCGCTGGCCAACCCCGACGCCTCGCAGGAGGAGCTGCTCGAGGCGCTCATGGAGCGCATCAAGGGCCCCGACTTCCCGACCAACGGCCTGATCGTCGGCACGCAGGGCATCGACAACATGTACCGCACGGGTCGCGGATCGATCACGATGCGCGGCATCGTCGAGATCGAGGAGGACGCCAAGGGCGGCCTCAGCCTCGTGGTCAAGGAGCTGCCCTATCAGGTCAACCCCGACAACCTCGCCGAGAAGATCGCCGACCTCGCGATCTCCGGTCGCGTGCAGGGCATCGCCGACGTCAACGACGAGTCGTCGTCGCGCGTCGGACGCCGCCTGGTCGTCAAGCTCAAGCGCGACGCCGTCGCGCGGGTCGTGCTCAACAACCTCTACAAGCACACCGAGCTGCAGAGCAACTTCAGCGCCAACATGCTCGCGATCGTCGACGACATCCCGCGCACCCTGACGCTCGACGGCTTCATCAGCAACTGGATCACGCACCAGATCGAGGTCATCCAGCGACGCACCCAGTACCTGCTCGACGAGGCCGAGGCGCGGGCGCACATCTACCGCGGTCTGGCCAAGGCGCTCGATGCGCTCGACGACGTCATCGCGCTGATCCGTCGCAGCCCCACGGTCGACGAGGCGCGTAGCGGTCTGATCGCGCTGCTCGACATCGACGAGCTGCAGGCCAATGCGATCCTCGAGATGCAGCTGCGTCGCCTGGCGGCCCTCGAGCGTCAGAAGATCATGGACGAGCTGGCCAAGCTCGAGCTCGAGATCGCCGACTACCAGGACATCCTGGCCCGGCCCGAGCGCCAGCGTCAGATCGTGTCGGACGAGCTCGCCGAGATCGTCGAGAAGTACGGCGACGAGCGGCGCTCGCCGATCGTCCCCGCCGACGGTGACCTGTCGATGGAAGACCTCATCCCCGACGAGGAGGTCGTCGTCACGATCACCAAGGGGGGCTACGCCAAGCGCACCAAGACCGAGCTCTACCGCGTGCAGAACCGCGGCGGCAAGGGCGTGCGCGGGGCGTCGCTGCGCGGCGACGACATGGTCGACCACATGTTCTCGACCACGAGCCACCACTGGATCCTGTTCTTCACGACGGCCGGGCGCGTCTACCGGGCCAAGGCCTACCAGCTGCCCGAGGCCGGCCGCGACGCCAAGGGCGGCCACGTCGCCGGCCTGCTGTCGTTCCAGCCCGACGAGGAGATCGCGCAGGTGCTGGCGATCCGCGACTACGAGCAGGCGCCGTACCTGGTCCTGGCCACCCGCAAGGGCCTGGTCAAGAAGACGCGTCTCGAGGACTACAACAGCCCCCGCCAGGCCGGCGTCATCGCGATCAACTTCCGCGATGACGACGACGAGCTCATCGGTGCCGAGCTCGTCACGCCCGACGACGACCTGCTGCTGATCTCGCGCCGCGCCCAGGCGATCCGCTTCCGCGCCGACGACGAGCAGCTGCGCCCCATGGGCCGTGCGACGTCCGGCGTCACCGGCATGAAGTTCCGTGGCGACGACTCGATGCTGTCGCTGTCGGTCATCCGCCGCTCGGCCGACGCCCTGGAGCAGGTCGAGGTGCCCGAGGCCGACGAGCTGTTCGTGTTCACGGTCACCGACGGTGGGTACGCCAAGAAGACGCCGATCGATCAGTACCGTTTGCAGGGACGTGGTGGACTGGGCATCAAGGCCATGCAGATCACCGAGAACCGCGGTGAGCTGGTGGGCGGCCTGGTCCTGGTCGACACCGACGACGTCATCTCGGTGACGGCCAGCGGACAGGTCACCCGCAGCCTCGTCTCCGGGGTCAATCCCACGGGGCGTGGCACGATGGGAGTCAGCTTCGTGAAGTTCAAGGGGGACGATCGGGTGGTGACGATCGCGCGCAACGCCGAGGTCCTCCAGGACGAGGCAGTGACCGAGGTGACGTCGACCGACGAGACGCAGCCAGATGAGGGCGGGGACCAGTGACCGAAGAATCCGAAGGCCCGAGCTCCGCACCCGGTGCCGGTGCCGGAGACGCCGCGCCCACGCAGGCCATCCCGCGCCTCGCCAAGGCACCTGCCAAGAAGTCGGTCCCCAAGGTGCCTGACTCCAAGGCTCCGGCGTCCAAGCCGTCCCAGACCGACAAGGGGCGCCCACGCACCCCGGCGAAGCCGGCCAAGACCGCGACAGCGGCCTCGAGCGGTGGCCCCACGAAGGTGCCGGCTGCCAACACGTCAGATGCCCCGAAGGCACCGGCCGACCAGAAGCGACTCATCCAGCCCGTCGGTGGTCCGAGGGGTCGGCCGCTGACCGCTGCTGACTACGAGCACACCACGAAGGGCTCGCCGGCCTCGACCTCGGTCATCCCCGCGGTCAAGGACCGTCCGCGCGACCCTGCGCCGTCCCAGCCCCTCGCGACGGTCGAGGCAGGCACGGGCCGGCGTGCGAGCCTGCGCCTCACGCACGTCGAGCCGTGGTCGGTCACCCGCCTGGCGTTCGCGATCTCGGTCGCGATGATGATCGTGGCAGTCGTCGCAGTGGCGATCTTCTGGTTCGTGCTCGACCTCGTCGGCGTCTGGGACCAGATCAACGAGAGCTTCACGACGGTGCTGAGCGACGACAGCTCGAGCTTCAACGTGACCGACTACTTCGGCATCGGGCGGGTCATCGGCCTCACCCTGGTGCTGTCGGCGGTCAACGTCGTGCTGATGACGGCACTGTCGACGATCGGTGCGCACCTCTACAACCTCGCCGCCCAGCTCATGGGCGGCGTCGAGGTGACGCTCGCTGAGGACAAGTGACCCACCCCCGTCACCGGGTCGATCAGCGGTGAGGTAAAGTTCATCGCTGTTGCGGGCGTATAGCTCAGCTTGGTTAGAGCGCTTCCCTGATAAGGAAGAGGTCCGAGGTTCAAGTCCTCGTACGCCCACTCAACGAGGAGGTCAGATGAAGAAGTTCATCGCCCTCGGTCTCGCGGCCGCCGGCGTCTTCTGGGCCCTCGGCAAGAGGTCGAGTGACACGCCGGTCGACACCTGGGCCGCGGCCACCGACCGCCTCTGATCGGCATCACCGCAGCACCAGCAGCACCACCTGTATGACACTGGGGCCATGGCGCAATTGGTAGCGCACCTGCTTTGCAAGCAGGGGGTTCGGGGTTCGAGTCCCCGTGGCTCCACCAACATCAAGACCCCTGCCCAACACTGGGCGGGGGTCTTGTCGTTGTCCCCACGGCACCCGGCCTCGTCCCCAAGTGTGCACACACCTGTGGATAGTTACATCGATGTGGTTCCGCAGGTCAGCGAGGTTTACGCACAGCTGTGCACACACCTGTGGATGAATGACACGGTTGTGATTCACAGTCCTCAGGACGCGGGGCGCCAGCCGAGCAGGGGGCCGAGCACCTCGGCGATGTCGGTCAGGATCTGCACGTAGTCGTCGTGGCCGAACGTGAACGGCAGGGCGAAGGCCACCTCGTCGGACGACGCGGAGTCGGTGGGGATGACGACGAGCCCCAGCGACACGCGGGCTTCCGCGCCGAGGGGGTGCAGGTCGCGGACGCGGGGTGCTCACCTCCTCAGCCCATGGTTCCGCGCTCGAATCGCGACCGACACGGATCCGTAACGCGCGTCGACCATCCTGACCGTGACAGCTGGAGGACGGCTGTCCCTCGCCCCCGAGAAGGAACGATCACATGAGCGCCAACCCCGTACGCCTGCAGGCCATCACCGACGTCGAGGCGTACGTGCCGCCGGCACCCAGCTTCAGCCCCGGCGAGACGCCCGGCGACATCTTCGGCATGAACGTCTTCAGCAAGACCGTGATGCAGAAGCGCCTGCCCAAGTCGGTCTACAAGTCGGTCATCGCCACGATCGAGAACTCCGAGATGCTCGACCCCATGGTCGCCGACTCCGTCGCGTCCGCCATGAAGGACTGGGCGATCGAGAAGGGTGCCACCCACTACGCGCACGTGTTCTACCCGCTGACGGGCTTCACGGCAGAGAAGCACGACGGCTTCTTCGACCCGGTCGGCGACGGCACCGCACTGGCCGAGTTCGCCGGCAAGACCCTGGTGCAGGGCGAGCCCGATGCGTCCAGCTTCCCGAACGGCGGCCTGCGCAACACCTTCGAGGCGCGCGGCTACACCGGCTGGGACGTCACGAGCCCCGCCTACATCCTGGAGAACCCCAACGGCAACACGCTGTGCATCCCGACGGTGTTCATCTCGATGACCGGCGAGGCGCTCGACCACAAGACGCCGCTGCTGCGCGCCCAGCAGGCCATGGCCGTGCACGCCGAGCGGGTGCTGACGCTGTTCGGTCACACCCCGTCGGCGGTCGTCTCGTACTGCGGTCCCGAGCAGGAGTACTTCCTGATCGACCGGCACTTCTTCGTCGCCCGTCCCGATCTGCTCAACTCGGGGCGCACCCTGTTCGGGGCCAAGCCGCCCAAGGGCCAGGAGTTCGACGACCACTACTTCGGCGCGATCCCCGAGCGGGTGCTGGGCTTCATGGCCGACACCGAGCGCGAGCTGTTCAAGCTCGGCATCCCCGCCAAGACCCGCCACAACGAGGTGGCACCCGGGCAGTTCGAGATCGCGCCGATGTTCGAGGCCGCCAACGTGGGCGCCGACCACCAGCAGCTGCTCATGACGACGTTCAAGACCGTCGCCCGCAAGCACGGCATGGAGTGCCTGTTCCACGAGAAGCCGTTCGAGGGCGTCAACGGATCGGGCAAGCACGTCAACTTCTCGCTCGGCAACGCGACCGAGGGCAACCTGCTCCTGCCGGGCGACACCCCGCACGACAACGCGCAGTTCCTGGTGTTCTGCGCGGCCGTGATCCGCGCCGTCCACCAGTACGGCGGACTGCTGCGCGCATCGGTCGCATCGGCCAGCAACGACCACCGTCTCGGTGCCAACGAGGCACCGCCGGCGATCATCTCGATCTTCCTGGGCGACCAGCTGGCCGGCGTGTTCGAGCAGCTCGCCAAGGGGCCTGCGACCTCGTCGAAGGGTCGCGGCACGCTGCAGATCGGCGTCGACACGCTGCCCGTCCTGCCGACCGATCCGGGCGACCGCAACCGCACCAGCCCGTTCGCGTTCACCGGCAACCGCTTCGAGTTCCGCGCGCCCGGGTCGTTGCAGTCGGTCGCCGGCCCGATGACGACGATCAACGCGATCATGGCCGAGGCGCTGGACCACATCGCCACGAAGCTCGAGACCGCGATCGAGCTCGGCACCGAGTTCAACGAGGCCGTGCAGGCGCTGCTGACCGAGCTCATCACCGATCACGGCTCGGTCGTGTTCAACGGCAACGGCTACTCCGACGAGTGGCAGGTCGAGGCCGCCGAGCGCGGTCTGCCCAACCTGCGCACGACGCTCGACGCGCTGCCCGAGCTGATCACGGATGCGTCGGTGCAGCTGTTCGAGCGCTACGGCATCTTCACCGAGAGCGAGGCGCACTCGCGCTACGAGATCGGCCTCGAGCACTACACGCAGAGCATCATGGTCGAGGCGCTGTCGACGCTCGAGATCGGTCAGACGTCGGTGCTCCCCGCGGGCGTCCGCTACCAGACCGAGCTCGCGACCAACGTCACCGCGCTGAAGACCGCCGGCATCGACGCCGACATGGACCTGCTCGAGGAGGTCACGGCGATCATCGCTGACCTGCGTGCGGGCATCGGCGCGCTGCGCATCGCGATCGAGGCCTCGCACTCCGCCGAGGACGCGCTGGCCGAGGCGACGCACGCGCAGTCGGCGCTGCTGCCCGCGATGGCGACGGTCCGTGCCGCCGCCGACCGGCTCGAGTCGACCGTCGCGGACGACCTCTGGCCGCTGCCGACGTACCAGGAGATGCTCTACATCCTGTGACGCCGGCAGGCCTCGGGGTCTCTTCGGGGCGGACGAGCGAGCGCCACCCGCGCCGACTACCGTCGTGGTGACTGCTGACACACGAGGAGACCCCATGCCGCAGATCGTTCGAGGAGTTGTCGCCCTGTCGAAGGGTGAGCCTGTCGTCACGACGAACATCGTGATCCCCGACCCGGGTCCGGGTGAGGCTGTGGTCGACATCAGTGCGTGCGGGGTGTGCCACACCGATCTGCACTATCGCGAGGGTGGCATCAACGACGAGTTCCCGTTCCTGCTGGGTCACGAGGCTGCGGGTGTGGTGGAGTCGGTCGGTGAGGGTGTCACGGATGTGGCTCCGGGTGACTTCGTGGTGCTGAACTGGCGGGCGGTGTGCGGGAGCTGTCGGGCGTGTCTGCGGGGGCGTCCGTGGTACTGCTTCGACACGCACAACGCGAAGCAGAAGATGACGTTGGAGGACGGCACCGAGCTGTCGCCGGCGTTGGGTATCGGTGCGTTCGCCGACAAGACGCTGGTCGCTGCGGGTCAGTGCACCAAGGTCGATCCGGCCGCGTCGCCGGCTGCGGTGGGTCTGTTGGGTTGCGGTGTGATGGCGGGTCTGGGTGCGGCGATCAACACCGGCAACGTGCAGCGGGGTGACTCGGTCGCGGTGATCGGCTGCGGCGGGGTCGGGTCGGCGGCGATCGCCGGTGCGCGTTTGGCGAATGCGGCGAAGATCATCGCGATCGATCTGGACGATCGCAAGCTCGAGTGGGCCAAGGGCATGGGTGCCACCCACACCATCAACGCGGGGGCAGGCGACGTCGTCGAAGCGATTCAGGCGTTGACCGGCGGCCATGGCGCGGATGTGGTGATCGATGCGGTGGGTCGTCCCGAGACGTGGAAGCAGGCGTTCTACGGACGTGACCTGGCCGGCACGGTCGTGCTGGTCGGTGTCCCGACGCCCGACATGCAGCTCGAGCTGCCGCTGATCGACGTGTTCGGACGCGGCGGGTCGCTGAAGTCGTCCTGGTACGGCGACTGCCTGCCGTCCAGGGATTTCCCGATGCTGGTCGACCTGTACCAGCAGGGACGGCTCGATCTGGATGCGTTCGTGACCGAGACGATCGGCATCGACGACGTCGAGGCCGCGTTCGCCAAGATGCACCACGGCGACGTCCTGCGCTCGGTCGTGACGCTCTGATGGCCGCACGGGTGCAGAAGGTCGTCACGTCGGGGCAGTTCGCCCTGGACGGTGGGTCCTGGGATGTCGACAACAACGTGTGGCTGGTCGGTGACGACGCCGAAGTGATCGTGATCGACGCACCCCACGACGCGCCGGCGATCCTGGATGCGATCGACGGACGCAGCGTGGTGGCGATCGTGCTGACCCACGGGCACAACGACCACATCAACGCCGCGGTCGAGCTCGGCAGGGCCACCGGCGCGGACGTGTGGTTCCCGCCCGAGGACCGCATGTTGTGGGATGCCGAGCACGACTCCCCGCCGGACCAGGAGCTGCACTCGGGGGCCACGTTCGAGGTCGCCGGCACCACGTTGCGGGCGATCCCGACACCGGGTCACTCCCCGGGCAGCACGTGCCTCTACGCACCCGACCTGGGTGTCGTGTTCTCCGGCGACACGCTCTTCAACGGCGGACCGGGAGCGACGGGCCGGTCGTACTCGGACTTCGACACGATCATCGAGTCGATCCGCGAACGCCTGCTCACGCTGCCCGACGAGACGGTCGTCCACACCGGCCACGGCGACGACACCAGCATCGGCGCCGAGAAGCCCCACCTCGACGACTGGATCAAGCGCGGTTCGTGAGCTTCAGCGGCTGCGCGGCCACACCCGCGCAGCCGCGAGCACGCCCACGGCGAGCACGACGATCGCGAGGATCGGACGCTTGTCGGTCTCGGCGACCTTCTCCTGGGCTCGCGACTTGACGTCGAGCTTGGCCGCGAGCGCATCGACGGTCTTGCCGAGGTGCTCGCGGGTCTCCTTGATCTCCTGCTCGAGGTCAGAGCTCATCAGGACGTCCCATCGTGGTCGGTGCCGTGCTTGGCGGTGTCGATGTCGGCCTTGACGCTCTCGACGCGCGCGGCAGGCGGGTCACCGGCCGTGCTGATGCTGCCCTTGCCGACGAGCGCGGCGACTCCCGCAGCCGCGAAGAGCACGACGGCCACGATCGCCGCGGCGATCCACGGCTCGAGTCCCTCGGCGATGCCGAGGATCGCCGCCGCGATGAGAGCGCCGAGGCCGTACAGCGCGAGGGTGCCGGCGAGTCCGAACAGTCCCGCACCGAGGCCGACCCTCTTGCCCGTCGTGGCGAGGTCCTGCTTGGCCATGGCCAGCTCGTCGCGGATCAGCGTCGAGATGTCCTCCATCGCCTGCGTCATGAGCTGGCCCGTGGACGCCTCGCCGACGGGGGTGCGGTCGTCGCTCACGCCGTCCCCTGCCCCGGCGCGATCGTCGAGGGCTGCTCGTGGCTGGTGTCGTGCGACGACACCTTCTCGGCGACCTTGTCCTTGACGCTCGAGGCGGTGTCAGCCACCTTCGAGCCCGCCTTGTGGCTGAGGTCGGCACCCGCCTGCTTGGCGTGAGTCTGCACCTCGTCGACGGCATCCTGCACCGACGGGCTGTTCCAGGTCTTGTTCGCCTGGCTCTTGATCTGCTCGTATCGCTCGCGGCCGGCGCGGGATCCGAGGACGTACCCGGCTCCCGCGGCCACGAGCAGCGTCAGCTTCTTCACGGTGAACCACTCCTCTGTGGGTGCTGGACCCAGGGGGTACCCCGTCACCCAGAGATGACGCACATCGTGCTGGCGGGGTCAGCGGCCGAGGATCAGGTTTCCGTAGTACGCGGTGACGGGCTGGTGACGCGCGACGCGCACCTTGCGGTTCTCGAGCAGGAAGTTCGCGAACACGCTCAGCAGGACGGCTGCGCTCAGGATGGCGGCGACGGCCAGGACGACGAGCAGGGCGGTGGGGGTGGGGATGTCGAAGGTCATGATGTCCTCCTAGTAGGTGATGTAGATTCTTCTACACATGTAGAAGTCTACACCTGTAGAGAACGGCCCGACAACCCGGAACGTTAGTGTTCTGACACACAGTGGAGGACGGTGTTCATGGCAGGCAGCCCCCGGATGCAGCAGCTGCTCGATGCGGGTGTCGAGGTGGTCGGCAGCGTCGGCCTGCGTGGTTTGACGCACCGGGCCGTCGATCGTGCCGCCGGTCTGCCAGAAGGCAGCTGCTCGGCGTACCTGCGCACTCGCTTGGCGCTGCTGACCGCGATGACCGAGTACGTCTCGGGCCGGATGGCCGACGACGTGCGAGCACTGGCCGACGTCATCAACCAGCATCCCGGCGACGACGAGCGCGCGGTGCGGGAGACCTTGAACCTGTTCATCGGGTGGTTGGAGCATCCCGAGCTGCTCGTCACGCGACTCGAGCTCGGTCTCGAAGGGCGACGCCAGCCGGAGCTGGCCGAGATCTCGACGGCGTGGGACCGTCAGCTGCGAGCCATCGTCACCGATGTGATGATCCGCGGCGAGCACCCGGAGCCCGAGGAGCGGGCAGAGACGCTGCTCGCGGCGATGGACGGTGTCCTGACCCGGGCCCTGCGGGAGGCACCCGACCGGCGTCGCGAGTTCGTGGAGCGAAGCCTGCAGCTGCTGATCTTCTCGCTGGCGGGACGGTAGCCCCGGCCGCCGTGCACATGACCGGGGCTGCCGGGCCACCCGCACTGATCAGGCAGCAGCTGCCCGCAGCTTGAGCGTCACGGATCGACCGCCGGCACGTGCCGCGTCGTGCGACTCGGCCAGTTGCTCGCGCGCCAGGTCGCGCAGCTCGGCCATCTGCGGGTTCACCTCCGCGAGCGTCAATTCGGTCTCGATGACGTCGAGGTCGAGCTGCCAGACGTCCTCGAGGATGCGGCGGAGGTAGGCCGTCGCGTGGTCCCACCCGGCGCGCGGCGTGCCCTCGCCGTAGCCCCCGCCGCGTGCCACGACCAGGAAGGCGGGCTTGCCCTTGACGGTCTCGGTGCCGGGAGCGAACCGCGGATCGGAGATCAGGGTGTCGATCCAGAGCTTGAGGTGTGCCGACACGCCGAAGTTGTAGAGCGGCGTGGCGATGATGAGCACGTCGGCCGCCACGACCTCGTCGGCGAGCTCGGCCGCGAAGGCCTTGGCGGCACGCTGCTCGGGCGTCCACTCGGTCTCGGGCACGAATCCCGCGAACGCGGACGTCGCCCAGACGTCGCCTGGCAGCGGCTGCGTGCCGACGTCGCGGCGGGTCACGGTCGTGTCGCCGCCCTCGGCCTCGAGGATCGCGGCCTCGAGCGTGTCGGCGACGGCGCGGCTGACCGAGCCCTCGGTGCGGATGCTGGAGTCCAGCCGGAAGATCGTGCTCATGGTTGCTCCTTCGTCGTCGCGAGAGCGACATAGTCTGTATGGCCGATCATATTACACGCCGATCATCTCGATCCATGATGATCTGGATCTCGACCCTCGGGGATAGACTCGGCTCATGGACGAGTCGACCCCACCCGCGGCAGCGGGTCAGGTCGATCTCGGACGCGCCCTCAGTGCGGTGCTCCGTCGTTACCTCAAGGGCGCGGGTGCCGCGATCGAGGACGTTCCGGGCGGACCGCGGGGCTTCCAGGTGCTGTCGATCGCCGACGAGGGAGCCTGCAGCAACCAGGCCATGATCGCCATGCGGCTGGGTCTCGACCGTACGGTCATGACGTACCTGGTCGACGACCTCGAGGGGGCAGGGCTGGTCGAGCGACGTCCCGACCCGGCGGACCGCAGGGCTCGTCAGGTCGTGGTCACTCCCCGGGGACGCTCGCTGCTGGAGACCTCTACCGCGAGCATCCGCGACGTCGAGCGCGCCGTGCTGGCCGGGCTCTCCGACGACGAGGTCGAGACCTTCAGGTCGCTGCTGGCTCGGGTCACCGACGGAGCCCCCGACGACCACTCCGGGTGCGGCGCGCCTGTACCCGAGTGCTGAGGGACTTGAGGGGCTAGTGGCCCGCTGACGCGGGAACGCCGGCACCCATGGCCCACCGGATGGCCCCCGTGACCGCGATCCCGCTGGTGCGCACCGCCGTGGCCTCGGTGAGCGGCAACCACGGCAGGCGCAGCGGGATGCGGGTCCAGCGGGGCATCATCGACACCGCGGCCGCCGACAGCAGCCCGTACGGACCGCGCAGCGCGATCGGCACCGGCGGGTGCACGAGGATGAATCGGGCCGTCCGGCGGGCGGCAGGGGTGCCGCGCAGCTCGGGGCGGTAGAGCGCCATGACCTCGGCGAGCTCGGCCACGGTCTCCGGGACGTCGACGGCCCCGAGCGCGCGGGCCACGTGCGCCGTCTCGGACACGTACGCGTCGCGACCGGCAGCGTCGAGCCGACGGGCCCCGTAGCGGTCGTGCGCGCGCAAGAAGCTGTCGATCTCCGCGACGTGCACCCAGCGCAGCAGATGCGGGTTGGACGCCTCGTACGGACGTCCGTCGGGTGCCACGCCATGGATGCGACCGTGCACCGCGCGCACGATGCGGACCGCGCGATCGGCGTCCTCGATCGTGCCGAAGGTGGTTTCGGCCAAGAAGGTGCTGGTGCGCTGGAGGCGTCCCCACGGGTCTCCGCGATACCCCGAGTGCTCATCGACCGCGGCCATCGCCAACGGGTGCAGCGACTGCAGCAGCAGAGCACGCATGCCGCCGACGAACATCGACGCGTCGGAATGGACCCGCTGGATCGCCGAGTCGGGCCCGAAGCGACGGGGCCCCTCCGCGAGGTGGATGCGATCGCGCCGCGCGGGCCCCTCGTCGCCTGCAACGCGGGCGAAGATCGCCGCGCCAGCGCGGTCACGGACGATGTTGAACGGGTTCATCTTCTCAGTCTGCGCCCGCGCGGCGGTCTTCGCTCAGGTGATGTCGGTCAGCAGGGCTCCGCGTTCGGCCCGTCGCCGAGCCTGCTCGTCCGGATCGGGCACGGGCACGGCGGCGATGAGGCGTCGGGTGTAGTCCTCGCCCGGGTTGCCCAGCACCTGGTCGCGGGCACCGATCTCGACGAGTCGACCGTGCTGCATGACGGCGACGCGGTTGGCGAGCGTGTCGACGACGGCCAGGTCGTGGCTGATGAACAGGCACGCGAACTGCAGCCGTTGCTGCAGCTCGGTGAACAGGTCGAGCACCCGGGCCTGCACCGACACGTCGAGGGCCGAGGTGGGCTCGTCGGCGATCAGCAGATCCGGATCGAGCGCGAGCGCCCGGGCCAGGCTGACGCGCTGGCGCTGCCCGCCCGAGAGCTCGTGCGGGAACCGCTCGGCGTAGGACCCGCCCAGCTCGACGTTGTCGAGCAGCTCGGCGACCTTCGTTTCGATCTGCGACTGGGTCATGTCGGTCTGCACGTGAAGGGGCTCGGCCACGCACTGACCGATCGACATCCGCGGGTTGAGCGACATCCGCGGGTTGAGCGACGACGCGGGGTCCTGGAACACGAACCCGAAACGCGACCGGAGCGGACGCAGCTGGCGGTCGCTCAGACCCGACACCTGGTTGCCCGACACGTGGATCGTGCCCGACGTCGGCTGCTGCAGCCCGACCGTCGCGCGTCCGATCGTCGACTTGCCCGAGCCCGACTCGCCCACCAGACCCAGCACCTCGCCCTTGCGCACCTCGAGGGAGACGTGGTCGACGGCGCGGAAGGCGGGCTGCCCGAAGCGTCCGGCGAACTCGACGACGAGGTCGTCGACCTTCAGCACGATCTCGCGGTCGTCGCCGACGAGTCCGGGTCCGCCCTCGCGCCCGAGGTGCGGTACGGCATCGAGCAGCGCGCGGGTGTACGGGTGGCCCGGGCTCGCGAACAGCTGACGCGCTGGTGCCTGCTCGACGATCGAACCGCGGTACATCACCACGACGCGGTCTGCCATGTCGGCGACGACGCCCATGTTGTGGGTGATGAGCACGATCGCCGTGCCGAGGCGGTCACGCAGCGACAGCAGCAGCTCGAGAATCGCCGCCTGCACCGTCACGTCGAGCGCCGTGGTCGGCTCGTCGGCGATGATGACGTCGGGATCGCAGGCGATCGCCATCGCGATGACCACACGCTGCTTCTGCCCGCCCGAGAGCTGGTGGGGGTAGTAGTTGACCCGCTCGGCCGGATCGGGCATGCCGACCATCTCGAGCAGCTCGACCGCCCGCGCGCGGGCGGCCTTCTTGGAGATCTTCTGATGGGCCTGCAGGCCCTCGATGATCTGCCAGCCGACGGTGTAGACGGGGTTGAGCGCCGTGGCCGGCTCCTGGAAGACCATCGACACCCGGTCGCCGCGGACCGGCTGCAGGGCACGGTTGGACAGACCCAGCAGGTCGCGGTCGCCGAGGCGGGCGGATCCGCTGACCTCGGCGGTCGACGGCAGCAGTCCGAGCACGGCGCGCGAGCTGACCGACTTGCCGGATCCCGACTCGCCGACGACAGCGACGACCTCGCCGGGCGCGACGTCGAAGCTGATGCCCTTGACCGCCCGCACCTGGCCGCCGTCGGTGCGGAACGAGACGGCGAGATCGGTCAACGACAGCGCCGCGACCCGCTTGGCGTCAGTGGGGGTCCCTTCGCTTCGCTCACTCTCGGCCGCGGGCGGCCTCGCCAGGGACCGGTCTTCGTCGGCCGTGAGCTCGGCGAACTCCTGCTCGATCTCGGCCTGGTCGGCCTCGCTGGTGTCGGCACCGCGGGTGCGCAGCAGCGGGTTGAGGATGTCGTTGAGGCTCTCGCCCACGAGGGTCGCGCCGAGGACGATCAGCACGATCGCCAGACCCGGGAAGACCCCCGTCCACCAGATGCCCGAGGAGGCGTCCGGCAGGGCCTTGTTGAGGTCGTAGCCCCACTCGGCCGCCGCCGAGGGCTCGATGCCGAACCCGAGGAAGCCGAGGCCTGCGAGCGTCAGGATCGCCTCGGACGCGTTGAGCGTCCCGATGACCGGCAGCGACGACGACACGTTGGAGAAGATGTGCTTGCGCAGGATGCGCGGGGTGCGCACGCCCACGACCTTGGCCGCGTCGACGTAGGGCTCGGCCTTGACCGACAGCGTCGCGTTGCGGATGACCCGGTAGTACTGCGGCACGAACACGACGGTGATCGAGATCGCCGCGGCGAGGATGCCGCCGAGGGCGCTGCTGTTGCCGCCCGACAGGACGATCGAGACGACGATCGCGAGCAGCAGCGACGGGAAGGCGTAGAGGGCGTCCATGACCAGCACGAGAACCCGGTCGAGCCAGCCGCCGAGGTATCCCGACACCAGCCCGAGGGGGACGCCGACGACGCCCGACAGGACGACGGCCAGGACGATGACCTCGACGGCGGTGCGTGCCCCGTAGATGACGCGCGACAGCACGTCGGTGCCGCCGACCGTCGTGCCGAACCAGTGATCGGCCGACGGGCCCTGCTGCGTGCCGAAGACGACGCCACCGGCGCGGTCGGCGTTGAAGTCGTAGGGCGCGAGCCACGGCGCGAAGATCGCCACGAACACGAACAGGAAGACCAGCCCGAAGCCCAGCAGCAGCATGAACCGCTGCAGGCCGTGCGACTGCCTGACCACGCTGGGGACGACCTTCGACAGGCTCAGGGAACGGCGAGACATCAGAACCTCACTCGGGGGTCGACGAATGCGACGATGACGTCGATCAGGAAGCTCATCGCTCCCACGATCAGGGCGATGACGGTGACGATGCCCTGCACCGCCAGGAAGTCGCGACGGATCAGGTACTCCGACAGCTGGTAGCCCAGCCCCTTCCACTCGAACGTCGTCTCGGTGAGGATCGCGCCGCCCAGCAGCAGTGCGACCTGCATGCCCATGACGGTGACGACGGGCACCAGCGCGTTGCGGAAGGCGTGCTTGTTCATGACCCGTCGCTCGGAGATGCCGCGGGCGCGGGCCGCCGTGACGTAGTCCATCCGCAGGGTCTGCAGCAGGTTGACGCGCACGAGGCGCAGGAACACGCCGCCGGTCAGCAGGCCGAGGGCGATCGCGGGGAGCATCGCGTGCTTCAGCACGTCGCCGATCAGCGCCGGGTCTCCCCACAAGATGGCGTCGACGATCATGATGTTGGTCTTGGGGTGGACGTCCTGCAGCGTCAGCTCGGTCGCGATGCTGGCGCGCCCCGACGAGGGCCAGCCGAACGGCGTGAACGCCAGCTTGAGCAGCAGCCCCACGAAGAACACGGGTGCCGCGTAGACGAGGATCGAGAACAGCCGCAGCAGCACGTCCGGCACGCGGTCGCGGTAGCGTGCGGCGAGGCGTCCGAGCGGCACGCCGACCGCGAAGGCCACGAGCAGCGACCAGAAAGCGAGCTCGAGAGTTGCGGCGCCGTTGACGACCAGGATGTCGGAGACCTTGCGGTTGTCGGTCAGCGTCGTGCCGAAGTCACCGCGGAACAGGCCCGAGATGTACTCCCAGTACTGCGTGAGGATGGGCCGGTCGAGGCCGGCGTCGGCCTTGCGCTCGGCGATCTGCTCGGCGTTGAGGCGTCCGCCGAGCGCGGCCTGGATGGGGTCGCCGATGACCCGCATCAGCACGAACACCATCGTGACGAGCACCCAGATCATGGGCACGAGCAGGGCCAGTCGCACCAGGAGGTAGCGGGCCAGGGGGCTCAGTGGCCCGCGACGACGGGTGGGCGTAGGCGCACCGGCCGGTTCGAGCGGTGCCAGGACTTCGGCGGTCGACATGTGGTCTCTTCCTGGTGGTGGTCTCATGCCGAGGAGGGACGGACCCGATGGGCCCGCCCCTCCTCAGGTGGTCACTTCGACAGCGAGGTGAACCGGAACTTGAACGATGCGTCGAGCGTCTTGTCGAGACCGTCGATCCCATCGACGCCGATCGCGACCTGCGAGCCGGTCAGCAGCGGCAGGTACGGCACCTGGTCGGCCAGGCGCTCCTGGATCTTGCCGAGCGTGGCCTCGCGGGACGCCTTGTCGCCGTCGGTGCGCTCGCTGTCGAGCAGCTTGGTCATCTCGTCGTCGGCGAACTCGGTGTCGAGGTCGTTGTAGTGCGAGTTGGTGAAGTTGCCGCTCTTCTCCTTGTCGTACGGGCTCAGGAACGGTGACAGGTAGTTGTCGGCGTCCGGGAAGTCGGGGAACCAGCCGAGCTGGAACACCGGGTAGGCGTCGGCGTTGTACTCCTCGGAGTAGGTCACCCACTCCGTCGACTGCAGGTCGACCTTGAACAGGCCGGACGCCTCGAGCTGACGCTTGATCGCCGCGTACTCCTCGCCCGAGCTCGAGCCGTAGTGATCGGGGTTGTACTGCAGCTTGATCGTGACGGGTGCCGTGACGCCGGCGTCGTCGAGGAACTTCTTGGCCGCGTCTGCGTCGGGTGCGTCGCCGTAGGTGTCCTTGAACGCCTCGGTCGCGCCGGCCTGTCCGTCCGGCACCATCGAGTAGGCCGGCGTGAAGGTGTCCTTGTAGACCTGCTTGGCGATGTCGGCACGGTCGACCGACGACGCCATGGCCTTGCGGATCGCGAGCTTCTGCTCGGGCGAGTCGCCGGGCATCGTCTCGAGGTTGAAGGTGATGTAGCGCAGCTCGCCGCCGGCACCCGTGACGACGTTGATGCCGTCGGTCTTCTCGAGGTCGGCGATGTCGGTCGGCGTCAGCGAGCGGTACGCGACGTCGATGTCCTTGTTCTTGATGTCGAGCTTGAGGTTCTCGGGCTTGGCGTAGTACTTCATCGTGACCGTCTTGGTCTTGGCCTTGCCGTAGGTGCCGTCGTAGGCGGGGTTGGCCTTGAACTCGGCCAGCTGGTTCTTGCTGTACTTCGCGATCGTGTACGGGCCCGAGAAGCCGTTCGCCTTGACCGCGGCGTCGTCGTCCAGCACCTTGTCGGCCGGATACGTCTCCTCGTCGACGATCGGACCGGCGGAGGTGACGAGCACCTGCGGGAAGGTCTGGTCGTTCGGGGCGTTGAGCGTGAACGTCACGGTCGAGTCGTCCGTGGCCTCGACGCTCTTCATGGCGCCCAGCAG
Organism: Aeromicrobium fastidiosum; assembly: GCF_017876595.1. Classification (NCBI taxonomy): domain Bacteria; kingdom Bacillati; phylum Actinomycetota; class Actinomycetes; order Propionibacteriales; family Nocardioidaceae; genus Aeromicrobium; species Aeromicrobium fastidiosum. The sequence goes on from NZ_JAGIOG010000001.1 coordinate 1,079,597, forward strand.
CGAGGCGGGCCCGCTGGGGTCGTTGATCGTGACGATGCGGTTGAACGAGAACGCCACGTCGGAGGCGGTGAGCTCGTTGCCGTTGGCGAACGTCAGGCCGGGCTTGATCGTGCAGACGTACTTCGTGGGGTCGTCGGTGGCGAACTCGCACTTCGAGGCGGCGTCCGGCGTGAGATCGGTCGTGCCGGCCGGGAAGTTCAGGAGGTACTGGTACACCTGCGTCTGGACGTTGAGCGAGCCGTTGTCGTACGAGCCGGCCGGGTCGATCGACACGACCTTGTCGGTCGTGCCGACGATGATGCCGGCACCGCTGTTGCTGTCACCGCTGTTGTTTCCTGCACCGCAGGCGGCGAGGGCGACGCCGGCCAGTGCGGACACCGCGACGAGCGCGGTCCCCCGACGGAAGTGGGTCATGGGTCTCCTATGAGATCGGGCCGCTCGGATCGCGGCTGGGAATGTCCACATGATGGGACAGGCCTGCCCGCACGCTACACGCGCGCGGACGGCAGGTGGGGGTCTCGAAGATTGCGTTTCGATGACGACCGGCGACAGTCGCCCGGAGCCGGGCAGGTCGAGGGCCCCCGCAGCGCGAGTGCCGATGGGGGCCGATACCTGGAGGCGCGGGAGGACGGTCCGGTGCGAATTCGAGTCGTCCGGAGCAGGGCCGGCCGGGAGAGGCCACCTGGCACCCGAGGCCCGGGCGGAGAGAGATCCGCTGGCGGGTCGTGGCGGGAGCGCCTATGTTCGACGGAGCTCGCACGTCCATCCTGACCCGGGGAGGTCTTCGGCGGCAGGGATCGATGTCCTCATGAACGCTGCCGAAGGTCGGTAAACTCAAGACCTCAGGTCCCGGGGGTCGTGGACTGGTACCCAGGGAGTGTGTTCATGCCGAGGAGCGCCCAGGTCGCGGCGGAGCGAGTCCGCGCCATCCTCGACGCCGTCACGTCGATGTCGTCCGACCTCGCCGTCGAGGGCCTGCTCGACCGCATCCTGCGGCAGGCCGGCAACCTGGTCGACGCCGAGAGCGGCTTCATCGACGTCCTCGGCTGGGCGACCGACCGGCGCATCGGCTCCTTCGCGGCCTACAACCTCCCCGGTGTCGTCGACGACGAGCACCCCGGGCGCCAGCTGCTGGTCAAGCTGCTGGAGCGTCCTGACGCGCGGGTCCGGTCGGGAGCGTCGGCCGGAGACGAGGCCAGCGCGTTCATCGGCGTGCCGATCAAGATCCACGAGCGCGTGTTCGGCAACCTCTACCTGATCGGCAAGCGCACGGGGCACGGCTTCACGCACGAGGACGAGGAGGTCGCCCACGCGCTCGCCTCGGCCGCAGGCGTCGTGATCGAGAACGCGCGCCTGCACGAGCAGGGCGAACGGCAGCGGTTGTGGCTCGAGGCAGCCAGCGAGATCACGACGTCGCTGCTGGCACCCATCTCCCGCAGCTCGGCCCTCGAGCTCGTGGCCGACCGCGCCCGGCTCGTGGCAGGGGCCGACTTCGTCGCCCTGCTGATGCCGCACGAGGGCGACGAGCTGGTCGTCCGCGCCGTGTCGGGGGTGCCGGCTGCCGGTGTCCTCGACGAGGTGGTCGGGCAGGGCCGCAGCCTCGTGGGCGAGGCCGCCCGGCTGGACCAGCCCATCGTCGTCCCTCGCACCGAGCTCGATCCGCGCTACCGGCGCGACAAGACGACGGCCTGGCCCGATCTCGGCTCCGTCATGGTGCTGCCGCTGCGTGGCACCGACACGATGGGCGTCCTGGTCGTCGGTTGGTTCAAGGGCCACCAGACCGAGCGCTGGGAGCTCGACCCCGTCGTGCCGCAGGGCTTCGCCAACCAGGCGGCGCTGGTGCTGCAGGTCGCCAAGGCGCAGGAGGACCAGGCCCGGCTGGCCGTGTTCGAGGACCGCGACCGCATCGGCCGCGACCTCCACGACCTCGTCATCCAGCGACTCTTCGGCATCGGCCTGATGCTCGACAACACGACCAAGCTCATCGAGGCACCCGCGGCGGTCGACCGGCTGTCGTCGGCGATCGACGACATCGACCAGACGATCAAGGACATCAGGCGCACGATCTTCGCGCTCAGCTCGGACACGGAGTCGACCGACATCCGCGCCCAGCTCGACGAGGTCGTGCTCGGCGCCTCGAAGCTGCTGGGGTTCATGCCCCGTCTGACCCTGGTGGGGCCGGTCGACAGCGTGATCGACGGCGAGACCCGCGAGCAGCTCGTGGCAGTGCTCCGCGAGACGTTGTCCAACATCGTCCGTCATGCGGACGCCACCGAGGTCTCTGTACGGTTGAGCGTTGTGAAGGACGTCCACCTCGAGGTCGAGGACGACGGCCAGGGTCTGGGCTCGGGCACGTCCGGCAACGGTCTTCGCAACATTCGTGAGCGTGCGGAGCTGCTCGGCGGCACCTGTGCCGTCACTGGTGGTGCTGGCGTGGGCACGACCGTCCTGTGGACCGTACCGAGGAGAATCTGATGAGCGCCGCACCGATCAGGCTGTTCCTGCTCGACGACCACGAGGTCGTCCGGCGGGGGCTCAAGGATCTGCTCGACCACGAGGACGACATCGAGGTCGTCGGCGAGTCCGGTCTGGCCGAGGACGCCGTCGAGCGCATCCGGACGATCAAGCCGGACGTCGCGGTGCTCGACGCACGGCTGCCCGACGGGTCCGGCATCGAGGTGTGCCGCGAGATCCGCTCGACCGACCCCTCGATCGCGGTCATCATCCTGACGTCGTACGACGATGACGACGCCCTGTTCGCGGCGATCATGGCCGGTGCCGCCGGCTATGTGCTCAAGCAGGTGCGCGGCACCGACCTCGTCGACGCCGTGCGCCGCGTCGCCGCCGGGCAGTCGCTGCTCGACCCCGCCGTGACCCAGCGGGTCCTGCGCCGCATCCGCGAGGGCGAGCCGGCCGAGGACCCTCTGCACTCCCTGACCAAGCAGGAGCGCCGCATCCTCGACCTGATCGGCGAGGGGCTGACCAACCGGCAGATCGCCGCCGAGATGTTCCTGGCCGAGAAGACCGTCAAGAACTACGTGACCCAGCTGCTGTCCAAGCTGGGCCTCGAGCGTCGCACCCAGGCTGCGGTGCTCGTCACCCGGCATGACGGCAAGAACCCGCGCGCCCGCTGACGTAGCGACCGTTATCCTTGGGGGCATGAGCCACGATCAGCACCTGTCCGAGTTCGACCCCGACATCGCCGCTCTGCTCGACGCCGAGCTGCATCGTCAGCAGTCGACGCTCGAGATGATCGCCTCCGAGAACTTCGCGCCCGTCGCCGCGCTCGAGGCACAGGGCAGCGTGCTGACCAACAAGTACGCCGAGGGCTATCCCGGCAAGCGCTACTACGGTGGCTGCGAGTTCGTCGACCAGGTCGAGACGATCGCGATCGACCGCCTCAAGCAGCTGTTCGACGCCGGCTACGCCAACGTCCAGCCGCACTCGGGTGCCACCGCCAACGCCGCGGCCCTGCACGCCATCGCGACGGTCGGCGACACGATCCTCGGCCTCGACCTGGCCAACGGCGGTCACCTGACGCACGGCATGAAGCTCAACTTCTCCGGCAAGCTCTACAAGCCGGTCGCCTACCACGTGGTCCCCGAGACCGGACTGGTCGACATGGACGAGGTGCGCTCGCTGGCCCACGAGCACAAGCCGCAGGTCATCATCGCCGGTTGGTCGGCCTACCCCCGTCAGCTCGACTTCGCGCTCTTCCGCGAGATCGCCGACGAGGTCGGTGCCAAGCTGTGGGTCGACATGGCTCATTTCGCCGGTCTCGTGGCAGCGGGCCTGCACCCCAGCCCCCTCCCCCACGCGCACATCGTCACCACCACGACGCACAAGACGCTCGGCGGCCCGCGCGGTGGCGCGATCCTGACCAACGACGACGACGTCGCCAAGAAGATGCGCTCGGCGGTGTTCCCCGGCCAGCAGGGCGGACCGCTCGAGCACGTCATCGCCGCCAAGGCCGTCGCGTTCAAGATGGCGCTCGAGCCGTCGTTCAAGGAGCGCCAGCAGCGCACCATCGAGGGTGCCCAGATCCTCGCGGCCCGCCTGCTCGCCGACGACATGACGGGTGCCGGCGTCAAGGTGCTCAGCGGCGGCACCGACGTCCACCTGGTGCTCGTCGACCTGCGCGACTCCGAGCTCGACGGACAGCAGGCCGAGGACCGGCTGCACGAGGCGGGCATCACGGTCAACCGCAACGCCGTCCCCAACGACCCGCGTCCCCCGATGGTGACGTCGGGCCTGCGCATCGGCACGCCCGCCCTGGCCACCCGGGGCTTCGGCGCCGAGGAGTTCACAGAGGTCGCCGACATCATCGCGGCCGCCCTGCAGCCGGGCGACGTCGATCTCGAGGGCCTGCGCAAGCGGGTCACGGTGCTGGCCGAGCGCTTCCCGCTCTACCCCGACATCACGCCGTTCACGGCGTGACCCGGTCGACGTGAGCGACCGGCCTCCGTTCTCGCCGCGCGCCTGGCTCTCGCCGGGCCTGCTCGGTCTGCACGTGCTCGGCATCGTCGCCGTGGTGTTCTGCGTGCTGATGGGGCTGTGGCAGATGGGGGTCTACGACTCGCGACAGCACGACGAGCAGGCCGACAAGCGGGAGGTCCCACGGGTGGCCCTGACTGATCTCTGGACACCCGACACCCCGTTCACGCGCGTGCTGAACCACCGGCCCGTGACGATCGACGGATCGTTCGCGCCCGCCGACGACCAGATCTGGGTCACGCCCAAGGAGCAGGACGGCCGCGAGGGGGCCTGGCTCGTCGCACCGCTGCAGGTCGACGGCGGCGACACGATGCTGGTCGTGCGCGGCTGGTCGGCCTCGACCGACACGTTCCCTCCGGTCCCGGCCGGACGCGTGTCGATCGACGCGGTGCTCGAGCCGGGCGAGCCGGCCGAGGCAGCAGCGGGTGCGTTCGACCCGGCCGATCGCACGATCGGGGCGGTGCGGCTCCCGACGCTGATCAACGAGATGCCCTACGACCTGTACTCGGGCTTCGCCGTGAGCACCGATGCGTCATCCGCCGGGGGTCTCGACCTGGTGCCACCGCCCCAGCCGGGCGACGTCTCGTGGACCGTCGGTCTGCGCAACCTCGCGTATGCGCTGCAGTGGTGGGTCTTCGGGATGTTCGCGGCGTTCATGTGGTGGCGGATGTGCACCGAGACGATCGAGGCTTCGCGGGCGAAGGTAGCCTGACGCCGTGAAATCCGCACTGCTCCGCTACCGCGTCATGGCCACGATCGTCGGCGTGCTGCTGATCATCCTGATCCTGATCGGCGTGCCCCTGAAGTACCTCGCGACCGACGGGTCGTCGGCACAGCAACTCGGCGAGAACATCACGACCTACCTCGGCGTCGCGCACGGCTGGCTCTACATGATCTTCCTGGTCATGGCGGCGATCCTGGCCCGGGCGGCCCGCTGGTCGATCCCGTTCACGGTCACGACGCTGCTCGCGGGCACGATCCCCGTCGTGAGCTTCTGGGCCGAGCACCGGGCGACCAAGGCCGTCCGCGCCGCCCACCCCGAGACGGTCTAGCGACCTTCGAAGGTCGCCTTGCCGGGACCGTTCTCGAGGAACGACTCCATGCCGTGCTGCAGGTCGGCGGTGTCGAACAGCTCCGAGGCGATTGCCGTGGTGTGCTCGATGGCCTGGGGCACGCCGCCCGCCTCGAAGTGGCGCAGGATGTCCTTGGCCGCACCGAACGCCTTGGTCGGTCCGACCGCGATCGCCCGGACGAACGCCACCACCGCGTCGTCGAACCCCTCGATCGGCAGCACCCGGTTGACGACGTTCCATCGCTCGAGCGTCGCGGCGTCGTAGAGGTCGCCGGTGAAGACGAATTCCTTGGCGCGGCCGACGCCGGCACGGGCCGCGAGTCGCTGGGTGCCGCCCATCGTCGGCGTCAGGCCGATGACCCGCTCGACGAGGCCGAACTTGGCCTTCTCGCTGGCCAGGATGATGTCGCACGCGACAGCGACCTCGAAGGCCCACGTGAGCGTGAGCCCGTGCGCGGCGAAGAACGTCGGGAACGGCATCGCGTCGATGCGGGTCGGCAGCTCGAGCATCCGGTCGTAGAGCTTGAGCGTCTCGGCCTTGCTCTTGCGGGCGTGGAACTGGGCGACGTCGACGCCGCCGGAGACGATCTTGCCCTCGGCGCGGATCAGCAGCGCCCGGGGCGGATCGGCCAGCACCTCGTCGAGCGCGGCGTCGAAGTCGGCATGCATCTCCAGGGAGTACAGGTTGACCGGCGGCGCGCTGAAGGTGACGACTGCGATGCCGTCGGCGAGACGCTCGACCGTGACGCTCATCGGACGTCCGCCGGGTCGTAGGAGCCGCCCTTGTCGGCGACGGCTGCGCGCAGGCCGAGGGCGGCACCGATCAGCAGCGCCAGCAGGAACAGGGTGCGGACGCGGTGGGGCCCGGAGGAGGTCGACATGTCGATCACGATAGCCACCAGATCTCCCGTCCGCTGCCCCGCCAGCCGCGCGGCCGAAGTTGCCGGGCCATGAAAAGATAGAGACACCACACCGAAAGGATTCCCCCTGTGGCCTCGCAGCTCATCGCGACCTTCTCGACCAATCACGGCGACATCGTCGTGAACCTCTTCCCCGACCACGCTCCCAAGACGGTCGACAACTTCGTCGGCCTCGCCGAGGGCACCAAGGAGTTCGTCGACCCGGCCACCGGCCAGGTCGCGACCAAGCCCTTCTACGACGGGCTCGGCTTCCACCGCATCATCGCCAACTTCATGCTGCAGGGCGGCGACCCGCTCGGCACCGGAACGGGTGGCCCCGGCTACACGTTCGAGGACGAGTTCCACCCCGACCTGCGCTTCGACAAGCCCTACCTGCTGGCGATGGCCAACGCCGGACCCGGCACCAACGGCTCGCAGTTCTTCATCACCCTCGTGCCGACCGACTGGCTCAACCGCAAGCACACGATCTTCGGTGAGGTCGCCGACGATGCGAGCCGTGCCGTCGTCGACGCGATCGGCAAGGTGTCGACCGATGGCTTCGACCGTCCGGCGAAGCCCGTCGTGATCGAGAAGCTGACGATCGCCCGTTCCGAGGCATAGGCACGGGTGAACTTCCCGGCGGAGGACTATCGCTGCTACAACCACCCTGACCGCGAGGCCTACATCTCGTGCCAGCGGTGCGAGCGGCTGATCTGTCCGGAGTGCATGCGAGAAGCCTCCGTCGGGTTCCAGTGCCCCTCGTGCATCGCCGAGGGTGCCAAGACGATCCGCCAGCCCCGCACCGTCGCGGGCGGCGCGATCACCGGCCGCGAGGGCCGGGTCTCGATGATCCTCATCGCGATCAACGTCGCGGCGTACGTCGCGCAGGTCGCGACAGGCGGTTTCTCTAGTGAGATCTACCAGCGCGGGGCCATGCAGGGCTACCTCGTCGCTGATGGGGACTACTGGCGTCTGCTGACGTCGGCCTTTCTGCACAACGGTCTTCTCCACCTGGCCTTCAACATGTACGCCCTCTACCTGTTCGGGCCGTTCGTCGAGCGGGCGCTCGGCACGGCTCGCTACGTCGTGGCCTACCTGACCGCCGCGGTCGGCGGTTCGATCTCCGTCTACCTAATCACTGATCCACTGGTGGGCACGGCGGGTGCCTCAGGAGCGATCTACGGGTTGCTGGCCATGGCGCTGGTGTTCCTGCTGAAGGCCAAGCAGGACGTCCGAGCGCTGCTGGTACTGCTGGCGATCAACGCGTTCATCAGCGTGGCTGGCGCCAGGATCAGCTGGGAAGGACACCTCGGCGGCTTCGTCGCGGGCCTCGCCCTTGGTGCCGTCTTCGCCTACGCCCCGCGCGACCGCCGCACGCTGGTGCAGGTGCTCGCCATCTCCGCGATCTGGATCGCCATGATCGTGGCCTTCGTGCTCAGGACGTCGGCACTCACGCCTTGATCGTCAACAGGTGTGCACACGCCTGTGGAGAACTACACGCGTGTAACTCGGAGCCCGGTGAGGCTCACTCCCACTTCATGGCGAAGCCGAACGCCGCCACGATGAAGCCCATGCCGATGACGAGGTTCCAGTTGGCCAGGTCGGCGTACCACTGCAGGAACGACGGGTAGTCGATCGTCTGGCCGTTGAGGACGTAGAACACCACGATCCAGAGCAGCCCGATCAGGGCCGAGGTGACCATCGCCGGACCTGCCCAGCGGTTGCCGATCTTCTGGGCCTTGGGACCCTTGGGGGCCTTGTCTCTCGCCACGACGTCTCCGGTGGTTGGGTGCGACCTCGGCCGCATCGGTGGGTGCTCACGGGTAGCCTAGTCGGCGACCGGTCATCGAAGGAGTGCGGCATGGGCACCAAGGGCAGCCACGCTCTGCAGCGCAAGCCGCTGGCCGTGCTCGCGGCCTTCAGCGTCACCGGCTTCCTGTTCGTGGCCGCGGCCGTCAGCGCCGACGGCGACGACCTGAGACCGTCGGGCGGCGACGTCGCCTCGCTGCTGCGCGAGCGGTCCGAGCGCATCGACGCCCGCCGCGACACCGCGCAGACACTGCGCTCCGAGATCGACCAGCTGTCGTCGAGCGTCACGGGCAAGGACCTCGACGCCCTGCGCAAGCGCGTCAAGCAGCTGGAGCCCGTCACGGGGCTCACCTCGCTCGTCGGCCCCGGCATGCGGGTCACGCTGACCGATGCGCCGCGCACCGGCGACGACCCCGACATCGATCCGCGCCTGCTCGTCGTGCACCAGCAGGACATCCAGGCCTACGTCAACGCGATGTGGGCCGGTGGGGCCGAGGCCATGTCGCTGCAGGGACAGCGGCTCATGTCCACCAGCGGCATCACGTGCGTCGGCAACACGGTGCTGCTCGACGGGGTCCCCTACTCGCCTCCCTACGTCATCGAGGCGATCGGCCCCGTGGGGGGCATGAACCGCGCCATCGACGAGTCGGCGGAGGCGTCCAGCTATGCCGACTACTCGCGCCGCTACGACCTCGGCCTCGAGGTCGACCAGCTGGCGCAGGTCACGATCAAGGCCTACGCCAACCCGGTCGCCCTCAGCCACGCCCGGGCAACGAGCTGACGCTCCCGGTCAGCCGCCGAGCGCATCGCCGTCGGGCAGCTCGCCGTCGGTGGCCGGAGGCGTCGGCGTGGTCGGCGCCGGCGTCTCGGGCCTGGCCGACACCGTCAGCGTGATCCTCGACCCGCGCGGCACCTGCTGACCGCTCGACGGCGACTGGCGGGTGACGGTGTTGGCCGGATCGGTGGCGTTGGGGTCGTAGGTGACGTCGTACTTCAGGTCGAGCTCGTCGAGGGCAGCCTGGGCCTCGTCCTGCGTCTTGCCCACGAGATCGGGCACCGTGACCTCTCCCCGCGACACGATCAGCTTGACGGTGGATCCTGCCTCGACGGCGGTGCCGCTCGGCGGATCGGTGTTGATGACCTGGTCGCGGGGCAGGTTGCTGTCCTGCATCTCCTTCTCGACCTCGAGCCCCAGGCTCGTGAGCAGCTCCTTGGCGCGGTCGTACGTGTAGCCCGACAGGCTCGGGACGTCGACCGTCTCGGGGCCGGAGCTCACGACGAGGTTCACGGTGGACCCTTCGTCGACCTGCTGGCCGGCCGGAGGATCGGTCTCGATGACGTCACCCTCGTCGACGTCGTTGCTCGGCTGGGTCGTCTGGTCGCCCACGACGAGCTTGTCGTTCTCGAGCGCGCGCGTCGCGACCTCGACGGACTGGCCCGCCACGTTGGCGATCTCGACCTGCGGCGTCGGCGGCGGCTCCTTGGCGTCGAACGTCCCGGTCATCCAGAGGACGCCCACGATCGCGGCGATCAGCACGAGCGCGAGGGCACCGATGGCCCACCACTTGCCCGATCCGTCGGAGTCGTCCTCGGGCTCGGGCAGGGCACGACGCGTGCCACCTGCGCCGGCAGCCGCAGCGGCGACGGCGGGGGCCACGGAGGTGCCACCGACGATCGCGGTGGCCGCAGGAGCCGCGACGGATCCGCCGGCGAGGACGCGGTCGATGTCCTTGCGCATGTCGGCAGCGCTCTCGTAGCGATCGTCGACGCGCTTGGCCAGCGACTTGGCCACGATGTTGTCGATCGCCTGGCTGACGTCGGGGTTGAGCTGCGACGGGGGCTTGGCCTCCTCGCGGACGTGCTGGTAGGCCACAGAGACCGGGCTGTCGCCGATGAAGGGGGGCCGTCCGGTCAGCAGCTCGTAGAGCAGGCAGCCGGTCGAGTAGATGTCGCTGCGGGCATCGACGGTCTCGCCGCGCGCCTGCTCGGGCGACAGGTACTGCGCAGTGCCGATGACGGCCGCGGTCTGCGTCATGGCCGAGGACGTGTCGGCGATGGCGCGGGCGATGCCGAAGTCCATGACCTTGACCTGACCCGACGGCGTCAGCATGACGTTGGCGGGCTTGATGTCGCGGTGGATGATGCCGGAGCGGTGGCTGTAGTCGAGGGCGCTGAGGATGTCGGCGGTGATCGACAGGGCGCGCTCGGGCAGGATCTTGCGGCCGTTCTCGGCCCCCCGCATGATGTCGCGCAGCGTCTGGCCCTCGACGTACTCCATGACGATGTAGGGAACGTGGCTGCCGTGCTTGTCGATCGACTCGCCCGTGTCGTAGACCGCGACGATCGAGGGGTGGTTGAGCGCGGCGGACGACTGCGCCTCGCGGCGGAAGCGGGCCTGGAAGGTGTCGTCGGCCGAGAGGTCACCGCGCAGCTGCTTGACCGCCACGGTGCGTCCGAGGCGCAGATCGCGTCCGACGCGCACGTCGGCCATGCCGCCACGACCCAGCAGACCGCCGAGCTCGTAGCGGTCGCCCAGGCGGACGACCCCGTCGTTGGCGTCGATGTCGCCGGATTCGGTCATGGTGTGATTCTCCCGGTGGATGCGTTCGTTACGAGTACGTCTGTCATGAGCCCAGCACCGCCTGCATGACCGACTTGGCAATGGGCCCCGCCAGGCGTCCGCCGGCGATCTCGTCGCGAGCGGTGTCGCTGGACTCGACCAGCACGGCGACGGCGACCTCTTTGTCGCCGTCCTTGGCGTACGACACGAACCAGGCGTACGGGGGTCGGTCGGGCGTCGACTGGGCGGTGCCGGTCTTGGCACCCACCTCGACGCCGGGGATCTGGGCCGACGTCGCGGTGCCCTGCGTGACGGTGCTGACCATCATCTCGCGCAGCTTGCGGGCCGTGGTCGAGCTGACGGCCTCGCTGAGCCGCTCGGGCTGCGTCTTGTCGAGGACGCGCAGGTTGGGTGCGCGCACGGTGTCGATGACGTACGGCTTCATGACGTTGCCGTCGTTGGCGATGCCGGCGGCGACCATGGCCATCTGGAGCGGCGTCGCGGCGACGTCGTACTGGCCGATGCCGCTCTGGCCGAGCTGCGGCGGCTCGAGGGTCGTGTCGGGGGTGGTGAAGCGGCTGGGGCTGGCGGCGAGGCCCGAGATGGGATCGGTGCCGAAGCCGAACTTGGCGGCCTGGGCGGCCAGCTTCTCCTGGCCGATCTCGAGTGCCAGACCGCCGAAGGCGACGTTGCACGACACGTTGAGCGCGCGCTCGAAGGTGATCTCGTTGCCGCCGCAGTTGCCGCCGTTCTCGTTGGGCAGCGTGTAGCCGTAGCCCGGGAACTTGAGCGTCGAGCCGGCCTTGACCTTGTCGTCGATGTTGTTGACGACGCCGTTCTCGAGGGCCGCGGCCGCCGTGATCAGCTTGAAGGTCGAGCCCGGGGGGAGGGTCGACTCGGTGGAGCGGTTGGTCATGGGCTGGTCGGCGTCGCCCGTCAGCTGCTTCCAGGCGGCCTGCACCTTGTCGAAGTCGTGGCTGGCCAGCTGGTTGGGGTCGTACGAGGGCTGGGTGACCATCGCGAGCACGGCTCCCGTGCGGGGGTCGATCGCGGCGACGGCGCCCTTGGTCTCGTCGCCCAGGCGCTCGAGTCCCTCGGAGGCGGCCTTCTGCGCCAGGGGGTCGATGGTGAGCTCGACGCTGCCGCCCTTGGGCTGCTTGTTGGACACCAGGTCGACGACCCGGTTGACGAACAGGCGGTCGTCGCTGCCCGACAGCACGTCGTTCTGGGTGCTCTCGACCGCGCTGCGTCCGAAGATGTACGAGAAGTAGCCCGTCAGTGGCGCGTACAGCTCGGCGTCGGGGTACTTGCGCTGGAACTTGTACTCGTCCTTGCTCTTGACGCTCTCGGCGACGGGCTTGCCGTCGACGAGGATCGAGCCGCGGTCGCGCGAGAACTCCTCGTTGATGACGCGTCGGTTGCCGTTCTTGCTGTTGAGCGAGTCGGCCTCGACGAACTGCACGTAGTTGGCGTTGATGATCAGCGCCAGGAACAGCACGAGGCAGGCGACGGCGATGTTGCGGATGGGACGGTTCATGACATCTTCACCACTTGCGTCTCCTCGTTGCTGTCGAACGTGGAGATCTCGGGGGCGGGTCGACGGGTCTGGTCGCTGATGCGCAGCAGCAGGCCGATGATCGCCCAGTTCATGACGACGGACGAGCCGCCCTGCGCCATGAACGGGGTCGTGAGACCCGTCAGCGGGATGAGCCGGGTGACGCCGCCGACGACGACGAACACCTGCAGGGCGAACGAGAACGCGAGACCCGCGGCGAGCAGCTTGCCGAAGGCGTCACGGCAGGTCAGGGCGATGCGCAGGCCGCGCTCGACGATCAGCCCGTAGATCAGCAGGATCGCCATGAGCCCGGTGAGGCCGAGCTCTTCGCCCATCGATGCGGCGATGAAGTCGGAGAACGAGTAGGGCGTGAGCTGCGGGCTGCCCTGGCCGAGGCCCTGCCCGAGGATGCCGCCGTGGGCGAGGCCGAACAGGCCGTTGATGACCTGCCCGTTGCGGTCGGGGTCGCCGAACGGGTCGAGCCAGGCGTCGAACCGCACGCGCACGTGGCCGAAGGCGGCGTAGCCGAAGTAGGCCCCCGCGCCGAAGAGCAGGCCGCCGACGACGATCCAGCCCGGACGCTCGGTCGCGACGTAGAGCATCACGACGAACAGGCCGAAGAACAGCAGCGAGGAGCCGAGGTCGCGCTGGAAGACCAGGATGCCGACGCTGATGAGCCAGCACGCCAGGATGGGTCCGAGGTCGCGGCCGCGCGGCAGGTCGATGCCGATGATGCGTCGCCCGGCCAGCGCGAGGGCGTCGCGCTTGACCACGAGGTAGCCGGCGAAGAAGATCGCGAGGCACACCTTGGCGGCCTCGCCGGGCTGGAAGCTGAAGCCGAACAGGACGACCCAGATGCGGGCACCGTTGATCGTCTGGCCGACGCCGGGAATCAGCGGCAGGATCAGCAGGCCGATCGCGGCGGCGCCGAACGTGTAGGTCAGCGTCTGCAGGCGGCGGTGGTCGCGGACGGCGATGAGGATGCCCGCGAACGCCGCGATGCCGACGGCCGTCCAGACCAGCTGCGAGTTGGCGAACGCCGCGCGGTCGGGGTCGATCTGCTGCCGGCCGAGGTCGAGCCGGTAGATCATCGCGAGGCCGAGGCCGTTGAGCGCGATGACCAGCGGCAGCAGAACGGGATCGGCGTACGGGGCGACGCGGCGGACGATCAGGTGGGTCGCGATCGCGACGACGATCAGCGCCCCGCCGAGCTTGTAGGTGTCGGCCGGGATGCGACCCTCGGCACCGAGACCGACCGAGGCGTAGGCGGCGATGCCGATGAACACGGCCAGGAAGGTCAGGAAGAGCTCAGCCCCGCGCCGCTTGCGGGGGACCCAGACCGGCGTCGTCATCGGAGCCACACCGCGGACGTCGCCGTGGTCGGGGTCGTGGCCGCCGGATCGGGCGTCGCCGGCGGGGTGGTGGGCGCAGGTGTCGTGGGCGCGGGATCGGGTGTCGTGGGCGCGGGATCGGGTGTCGGCGGGATGACGTCGAGCTCGTCGATCGTGCGCAACGCGTCGGCCCGGCTCGACGCCTCGATGCCGTCCTCGATCTCCCGGCGCTGGAACTCGGTCAGGGAGCTCAGCTCGATGTCGGTGAGCTCGTCGACGTGGCTGAGGGTGACGCCCGGGATGTCGGCCTGCACGCCGCGGAACACCGCGACCTTGCCGTCCTCGACCGAGACGTAGTACTGGTCCTGCGACCACTGGTAGGCCAGGGTGCCGGCTCCGGCCAGGATCGCGGCGAGCACCAGGATGCCGGCGGTCCAGCGCACCCACCGGCGGCGGCTCGGCGGACGGGGCGCGTAGCGCAGCTCCTCGGGGTCGAACGTCGACTCGGTGCGGGTCGTGTCGGTGCCGGAGGCCGCCCCGCCCGTGCGTGGACGCTGCTGGCTGGCGGCGGCACCCACGAGCTGGGGCTGACCGTCGTGCGACGACAGGTGCTCGTCGGGCTCGGTGCCCTTCTCGACGAACTCGGCGATGACGACCGTGACGTTGTCGACGCCGCCGCCCTCAAGGGCGAGCCGCACCAGCTCGGTGGCGGCCATGTCGATCGTCTCGGACGAGAGCGCCCGCGCGATCGCAGGATCCTCGACCATGTCGGAGAGGCCGTCGCTGCACAGCAGGTAGCGGTCGCCCAGCACGGGCTGCACCCAGCTGAGGTCGGCACCGTTGTCGTCGCGACCCAGCATCGCGCGCAGGATCAGCGATCGGTGCGGATGCGTGCGGGCCTCGGCCTTGGAGATGCGGCCCTCGTCGATCAGGCTCTGCACGAACGTGTGATCGGTGCTGAGCTGCTGCAGGTCGTTGCCGCGCAGCCGGTAGACCCGGGAGTCGCCGATGTGCGCGAAGGCGAACTTCTCGCCGTCCCACAACAGGGCGTCGAGCGTCGTGCCCATGCCCTCGACGGAGGGATCGCTGGCGATGATGTCGGCGAGCCGCTTGTTGGCGTCGATGACGGCCCGGTCGAGGGCGTCGATCGCGTCGATGTCGAGATCTTGGTCGAGCTGCCGGATGACGTGCAGCGTCTCGGACGAGGCGATCTCACCGGCCGCGGCACCGCCCATCCCGTCGGCGATGACCAGCAGTCGGTCGCTCGCGTAGCCGGAGTCCTCGTTGTCGGCGCGGCGCAGACCCGTGTCGGTCAGGGCGACATAGCGATACGTGAGGGCGGTCATGGACTACTTCTGCAGCTCGACGATGGTCTTGCCGAGGCGCACCTGGATGCCGAGGCCGATCGGGATGGGCGTCGTGATGCGCTGGCTGCCGAGGTAGGTGCCGTTCGTCGAGCCGAGGTCTTCGACGAACCACTGCTCGCCGTTGGTCGCGAAGCGCGCGTGCCGGGTGGAGACGTAGTCGTCGTCGAGGCGGATCGCGGCGTCGGTGCCGCGGCCCAGCAGGATCGGGCCGTCGCCGAGGGGGACGCTCTGGCCCATGTTGGGTCCGTCGACGATCTTGAGCGTCGTCGGGTTGCCGCGGGGTGCCTTGCGGGGCTTGCTCTTGGCCGGGGCCTTCTGCTTGGCCGGACGCGGCGTCGACGGGGCCTTGGTGCCGAAGATGTCGGACCGGATGACCGAGACCGCGGACAGCACGAACAGCCACAGGACGGCCAGGAAGCCGAGCTTGATCAGGGTGAGGGTGAGCTCGGACATCACGTCACTTCCGTCATGCGGATGATGATCACGGTGTTGCCGAGGCGGATCTCCGAGCCGTCGGCGACGACCGCGGTGGAGACGCGGTGCCCGTTGAGCACGACCCCGTTGGTCGACTCGAGGTCGACGATCGTCACGGTCGTCTCGGCCCCGCTCTGGTGGATCTTGATCTGGGCGTGACGCCGCGAGATGCCCGGGTCGTCGATCTTGAGGTCGGCCTCGTTGCCACGACCGATGACGACACCGGGAGGGCTCAACGGGTGCTTCATCCCGTTGACCTCGATCACGACGTTGGACGAGCGCACCGCCGTCTCGGTCATGCGCTGACCTGCGACGGGGGTGACCGACGCGGTGGTCTTGCTGCGCACGCGGAAGCGTCCGGTGCTGAGGTCGTTGACCTGCTTGAAGGCGATCTCGAACTGACCGGCCATCGTGTAGCGCTGCTCGGTGACATGCTCCTTGACGAGGGTCTCGAGCTCGTCGGCCAGCGTCGTGCTGAACGGGTTGAGGCGGTCGAAGTCGGGCGGAGACAGCTCGACCGTGAAGTCGTTGGGCACGAGCATCCGCTCGCGCGACAGGATGTGCGCGGAGTTGTCGACCTCGCGCTGCAGGGCGGCCGCGATCTCGACCGGCTGCACCGCGCTGCGGAACGCCCGGGCGAACGCGCCGGTGACGGCACCCTCGAGACGTTGCTCGAACCGTTGCAGCACCCCCGCCATGGCCACCCACCTTCTGCTCGGATCAATGATGTTCCCTGCGATGGTATCGGGACTGCCCGCAACGGCACCCCATCCAGTGGTGTCGGGCGCGGGGCGACGTCGCCCTGACGGGCCTGTTAGACTCTACTCTCGGTCCTTCGGGACCATGCGCGGGTGGCGGAATGGTAGACGCGCTGGCTTCAGGTGCCAGTGTCCGCAAGGGCGTGGGGGTTCAAATCCCCCCTCGCGCACAGAGCAGCAGAGAAGGGCCGGAGCCTCAGGGTTCCGGCCCTTCGTGCGTCGGGGCCGCACGCGGAACACGTTCCATCGTTCGTGCAATGGGGACGTTCCACGTGGGGCCGGTGCGTCAGCTGAAGTCGAGCACGATGCGGCCCCGCACGCCGCCGCCGGCCAACAGCTTGTGGGCCTCGGCGGCCTGCTCGGCCGGGAACGTCCTGGCCACCCGCAACGTCAGCGTGCCGTCCTCGGCCTGCTGGCGGAGTCGGTCTAGCTGGTCGGTGTGGCCGATCGCGGGGAAGACCCAGATCGGGTGCACCGAGATGTCGCGCTCGCCCGGACCTTCCCATCCGCGGATGGTCGCCAGCGCACCGCCGTCCTTGATGGCCGCGAGCGTCTGGTCGATCTGCACGGAGCCGTCGGCCAGGCCGTCGACGCCCTCGGGCACGGCGGCGCGGATGTTGGCGGCCACGTCGTCGCCTCGGGTGACGACGATGTCGGCACCGAGCTCGCGGACGAGGTCCTCCTCGCCCTCCTTGGCGTCGGCGACGACGCGCAGGCCGTCGGCCTTGGCCAGCTGCACGACGTACCCGCCGAACGACCCGGCCGCGCCGGTGACGGCGACGGTGCCACCGGCCGGGACGGCCAGCTCGTCGAGGGCCAGGCGCGCGGTCAGCGCGTTCATGAGCAGGGTCGACGCCGCCGCGTCGTCGGCACCCGCGGGGGCGGCGACGACCTGCTCGGCAGGCAGGACGATCTGCTCCTGATAGGCACCGCGGGTCTCGCTGGTGGGGGCGACGACGGCGATCACCCGGTCGCCGACCGCGAGCCGGTCGACCCCCGGCCCGACGGCGTCGACGACCCCGGACAGGTCCATGCCGGGGATGTGCGGGCCGGGCGGCACGTCATCGCCGCGGTAGTAGGCGCCGCGGATCATCGCGGTGTCGGTGGGGTTGACGGTCGCGGCGTGGACGCGGATGCGGATCTGGCCGTCCTGCGGATCCTGCACAGGGAGGTCGAGCACCTCGAGATCGTCCTCGTCGCCGGGCGTGGTCACTCCGATAGCTCTCATGTCGTGGGCAACCCGGCCTGCATCGTGCCTATTCCGGCCCCCGTCGCCCCGGACGTCATCCCTTCTGTCCGTGGACCAGCTCGATCGTGATGACGTCCACTCGGCTGCGCTGACGCGGCGGCGTGCTGGACTCGGGCCGCATGTAGCACATGGTGCTACGCTCGCGAGATGACGGAGCAGATCAGCCAGCGCGAGCTGCGCAACGACAGCGGTCGCATCATGCGGGCGCTCGACGAGGGCAAGAGCTTCGTCGTGAGTCGACACGGTCAGCCGGTGGGCGAGCTGCGCCCGCTTCGGCGCGCGCGTTTCGTCGATGCGGGCGTCGTCGGCGCGGCGTTCAAGGACAGCCCCGAGATCGATCTCGCACAGCTTCGGCGCGACGTCGACGATGTCGTCGACCAGACGGTCGAGCCGCGTGGCTGAGCGGCTGGCCCACGGCCTGCTCGACACCTCGGTGGTCATCGACCTTCCGGTTCTCGATCCCGATCTCCTGCCACGGTCCGTCGCGATCTGCGCGATCACCGTGGCCGAGCTGGCGGCCGGGACCCTCGTGGCGATCGATCTGACCGAACGGGCGAGGCGACAGGATCGGCTCCAGCGCGTCGAGGCGATGTTCGAGCCGCTTCCGTTCGACGGTCAGGCCGCGCGTGCCTACGGCCGGATCTTCGCGGCTGTGGCGGCCGTGGGACGCAAGCCTCGAAGCCGACTGGCCGACCTGCAGTTAGCCGCTGTGGCCCTGGCGAACGACCTGGCCGTCGTCACGCGCAACGATGCCGACTTCATCGGGCTCGAGGGTCTCGTCGACATTGTCCCGGTGTAGGGGTCGGCTGGCGAGGGGTTCTCCTCCGAGTGCTGGGCGGCGTCGTGGTCGAATCGCCTCATGACGCACGCACAGCTGGTCGACGACTACCTCGACGCCCTCGAGCAGGGGGCCACCGAGCGCGTGCTGGCGCACTCGGCCTGACGGTCCATGGTTCGCGAACGTGACGACACGGGTCTCAGGCTGGTCGAGCCTCGCGACGTGGCACGGGTGCGTGACTTCCTCCGGTCTGTCGACCTGACCCTCGCCGGTCTCGACGCACCCGCCGTGCGGTTGTGGGTCGAGCACGACGAGCGCGGCGAGATCATCGGCAGCACGGGCTTCGAGGTGAGCGCCGACGGCCGCAACGCGTTGATCCGGAGTGTCGCCGTCGCGCCCGGACGTCGCGCGGCCGGTGCCGGATCGAGGCTCGCCCGGCACGCTCTCGACGAGGCGCGCGCCTCGGGCGCTGACCGGGCGTGGCTGTTCTCGCGCAGGTCCGGACCGTTCTGGCAGAGCCTCGGCTTCGCGCGCGCCGACCGTCACGAGCTGGCTGCGGCCCTGCCCGACGCGCACCAGGTCGTCCTCTTCACGCAGACGGGTCAGCTCGACCGTGAGGTCGCGTGGTCGCGCGTTCTCTGAGCTCCTCGCACAGATGCACGAGTGCGCACCTGTGCACATATACTGGGGGCGTGTCGTCGAGACCGGGGTTGCTGCAGAACCGCGCCTACCGCTCGCTGCTCGCCGCGCAGGTGGTCGCGCTGCTGGGCACGGGACTGCTGACGGTCGCCCTGAGCCTGCTGGCCTACGACGTCGCTCCGGGCTCGGCCGGAGCTGTCGTCGCCACGGCGCTGACGATCAAGATGGTCGCCTACGTCGCGGTGGCACCCGTCGTGTCGGCGCTGGTCGTGGGCCTGCCCCCGCGCGTCGTGCTGATCGGGTCGGACGTCGTCCGTCTCGCCGTCGCCGCGACGTTGCCGTGGGTCGACGAGGTGTGGCAGGTCTACGTGCTGATCTTCGTGCTGCAGGCGGCGTCGGCGACGTTCACGCCGACCTACCAGGCGCTGCTGCCCACCGTGCTGCCCGATCGGGACGACTATCTGCGCGCGCTGTCGTTCTCCCGGCTGGCCTACGACCTGGAGGCGGTCGTCAGCCCGCTGGTCGCTGCCGCGGCGCTGCTGGTCGTGTCGTACCACGGGCTGTTCGCCGGGACGGCGCTCGGCTTCGCGGGTTCGGCGATGCTCGTGCTGCACTCGCGCCAGGGCCGCGCAGCGACCGGCTCCAGCGAGACCGGCCCGTTGCGCCGTCGCCTGACGGCGGGTGTGCGCCTGTGCGCGTCGCGCCGGGAGCTGCGTGCCGTGATCGCCCTTCACCTGGCCGCGGCCGGTGCCACCGCCTTGGTGCTCGTCGACACGGTGGTCGTCGCCCGGGACGTCCTCGGTCGAGGTGACGACTCCGTCGCCGTCGCGCTGGGCGTCTTCGGGGGCGGTTCGATGATCGTGGCGCTCGTCCTGCCGCGCGTGCTCGCGGCGTCGACCGAACGGAGGGTCATGCTGACCGGCGCGGTCGCTGTGGTCGTCGCGCTGGCTGTCGCGGTGGTCGCGACGTCGTCCGCCGCGTCGTGGCCGCTGCTGCTGATCACCTGGTTCGCACTGGGTGCGGCCGGCTCCGCCGTGCTGACGCCGACGGGCCAGGTCATCACGGCGGTCGTCGGGGAGGACGAGCGCCCCGCCGCCTTCGCCGCCCACTTCTCGCTGTCGCACGCCTGCTACCTGGTGGCCTATCCGATCGCCGGATGGGTCGGTCAGCTCGCCGGGGTCCCCGTTGCGGCCGCGGTCTTGGGGGTGGTGGCCGCCCTGGCCGCTACCGTCGCTGCCATGACCTGGCCGGCAGCCGAGCCGGCCACGGAGCACGAGCACCGGGGGCAGGCATGACCGCAGCCGACGAGACGATCGCGAGCCTCGACCACCCCGTCCGCCCGGATGCCGACCGACTGCGGCACGGTGCCGTGATCTTCGCGATGCTCGGCGAACCCACCCGCCTCGAGCTGCTCTGGCTCATGACGGAGGGACCGCAAACCGTCACGGCGCTGGTCGACGCGGTGGGTGCCTCGCGGACGTCCGTCAGCCAGCACCTCGCCAAGCTGCGGCACGCCGGTGTCGTCGACGTCGTCCGCGAGGGGCGCACCGCCCGCTACTCGCTGCGCGGCGGTCACGTGGAGCGACTCGTGCGAGAAGGGCTCAACCACGCCGATCACGTGGTCAGCGGCGAGCAACCGCACGGCTGACCGGCGGGCTCACAGGCCGCCGATCAGGACGCGGGTGTCAGGGACGATCGTGAATCCATCGATCTCGCCGGCGGTCTGCAGGGCCAGCTCGACGTCGTCGCGGACTTCGCCGTCGAGGTACGACAGCGCAGAGGTCGTGGCAAGGGGTCGTGGGACGATCGGCATGGCGACGTCACAGGTGTGCGGTGACCGGGCGACTCGGCGGTCGTGCAACCTCGCCGGGGTCCACATCCGTCATAGGGGCATGAGAACAAAGGAAAGCCCATGAGATCGGAGAAGGACGAGGAGTTCCGCGCGTACGTGCTCGCGCACCGCGCCGACCTCGTCCGCACCGCCACGTTGCTGACAGCCGGCGACGCGCACCTGGCCGAGGACGTCGTCCAGTCGACCCTGACTCGCCTGTACGTGTCGTGGCCGCTGTTCGTCCGAGCGGGCAATCGCGAGGGGTACGCGCGCCGGGCCCTGGTCAACGCGTTGATGGACGAGCACCGGCGGCCCTGGCGACGAAGAGAGAGCGCTGCAGAGTCGGTGCCCGACCTCCGCGTCGTGGAGCCCGATGCGGGATCGACCAGGACCGAGGCGCTGATGTCGGCGCTTCGCGAGCTGCCGCCGCGCATGAGGAGCGCCGTCGTCTACCGGTACTTCCACGACCTCAGCGTCTCGGAGACCGCCGATGCGCTCGGCTGCTCACAGGGGACGGTCAAGAGCCAGACAGCTCGCGCCCTCGACCGGCTGCGGGGCGTCCTCGACCCGCCGGCCGGCCTGACCCCGAGCAACCCGACCGTCCCTACCCGCCAGACCCCTTATCTCCCCAGGAGCTTGTGATGTCCGATCTTCGTACCCTGCTGCACGAGGCAGCACCCCAGCCGACCGCCGTCTCCGAGCTCGTCGTCGAGCGCGACCTCGTGCGTGCTCGACGTGCCCTGCGCGTGCGCCGGGCGCGCCGCACGGGCATCGCCGGCGGGCTGGTCGCGGCCTCCACCCTCGCGGCCTTGGCGGTCGTCAACCCGGGCAGCGCGCCGTCGACCCCGTCCGCGACGGTCAGCACCCAGCCGGGCGACGCGGGCATCGAGCTCGTGGCGTACACCGGGGCTCAGCCGAGCGGCTTCGAGCTCGACAAGGTGCCTGCCGGCTGGGCTGTGCGCGACAGCACGCCGAGCCTGCTGACGCTGGCTCCCGAAGGCACCAGCGCTCCGGCGACCGCCGGCGGACCGACGAGCCTGGTCGGCACGATCGCGGTCTCGACCCAGAGCGACACGGGCATCCCCTCGGGCGTCCGGCTCGACGACGTCACGGTCGGCGGCCGACCCGCGGTCATCGCCCACATGCTGGGCTCCGGCGACACCAGGACGCTGTTCCTCGAGCAGGCACCGGGCACGTACCTGACGATCCAGGTGTGGGACGGGCTCGGCTGGGACAACGCCCGCATCGCCGAGTTCGCGGCGTCGGTGCACGTCACCGGCGACGCGAAGCCCACCGTCGGCTGATCAGCCCTGGCGACCGAGGTGACCGTCGAGCCACGCGATGACGTCGGCGGTCACCTCGTCGCGGTTGGTCTCGTTGAGGATCTCGTGCCGTCCCTGCGCGTAGAGCTTCACCTCGACGTCGGCGACTCCCGCGTCGCGGTAGCGCGTCGCGAGCAGCTCGATCAGATCGCCGCCGCCGGCGAGGGGGTCGTCCGTGCCTGAGGCGAGCAGGATCGGCAGCTCGGAGCGGATGCCCGCCAGCGCCGACGGGTCGGCGAGGCGCTCGGTGCCGGCGAACAGGGACGGCAACGTCTCGGGCGGCAGGTCGAAGCCGCACAGCGGATCGGCGACGTAGGCGTCGACCTCGGCCTCGTCGCGCGACAGCCACTCGTAGCCCGTGCGGTGCTCGAACGGGGCGTTGAACGCGCTGAGGTCATCGACCGGTCCGTCGCCCATGCCGGCCGCGAGGACGTCGAGCGCCGTGGACCCGGACAGCACGACGGCGTCGTACAGCTCGGAGTGGTCGAGCAGCACGTGCTGGGTGGCGAACGACCCCATCGAGTGCCCGAGCAGCACGAGCGGCAGGTCGGGGTGCTGGGTGCGCAGCTGCTCGCCCAGCTGGACGACGTCCGCCTGCAGGCCCGCGAATCCGGGGGCCCCGAAGTCGCCGGGTGCCGCGTGGATCGAGCGGCCGTGACCGCGGTGATCGCTCGCGTGCACGTGGTAGCCCGCCGCGTTCAGCGCCGTCGCGAAGCGGTCGTAGCGACCGGAGTGCTCGGCGAGGCCGTGCGCGATCTGGACGACGCCGCGCGCGGCCGCTCCGTGGGGCAGCGGCCACGCATAGGTCGCGATGTCGATGCCGTCCTGCTGCGAGCTGAAAGATCCCTCGAGGTAGGTCATGCCACTCAGCGTGCCAGAGGAGAGGTCCTCGATCAGAGCCGGTTGAGCACCGTCACCATGTCGTCCTCGGTGTCGCTGCCGATCTTCTCGAAGACCAGCTTGACGATCGGGGTGGCGAGCTTGGCCGCACCGCTCATCTCGATGACGGCTTCGTACGTGATCTCGCTGCCCGAGCCGGACGGCACGACCGTGATGGTGTCGGTCGTCGTGGCGGTCTCGTTCTTGCCGCTGAACACGACCTTCGAGTCGGTCAACTCGTCGAGCGTGTACTCCAGCTCGGTCGAGACCCCGGCGATCTTGGAGGTGTTGTGCCACGTGCTGCCGACGGTCAGGGGTCCGTCGTCGATGCGGACACACTTCTCGGTGCCCGGGTCCCACTCCTCGGCGTGGGAGAAGTCCTTGAGGTAGTCGAGCACCACGGACGGCGCGGGGGTCACGATGAACGTCCTGCTGATGGTTGTCATGCGAGTGACGTACCCGCCTCGGGGTTGCGCAACCAGACAGGAACGACCTAATCTATCGTTGCTCGATAGAAAACTGTCGAACTTCGAGTCGAGGAGCCGCCATGTCCGTCATGACGATCAGAGCGCTGCGCATCGTGCTGGGGCTGGCGATGGTGGCATCCGTGCTGGTGCAGGTGGTTGCCGTGCCGGGCCTGTCCCGTGACTTGGGCACAGATTCCGACGTCGCCGACGTCCGCGTGCCTCTCATCGTCATCGTGGTGCTCGGCGTGCTGATGGCGCAGGTGTGCGCGGTCTGCATCTGGCGGCTGCTGTCGATGGTGCGCCGCGGCACGGTCTTCACCTCGGCTGCGCTTCGGTGGGTCGACGTGATCGTCGGCGCGATCGCCGGGGCCGCCCTGCTCTGCTTCGCTCTCGGCGCGGTGCTCGCGCCGGGCGAGGCGGTCGCGCCAGGGGTCGTCCTGCTGCTCGGGTTCCTGGGTCTCCTCGTCGCCGGCGTCGCTCTGGTCGTCTGGGTTCAGCGCACGCTGCTGGCGCAGGCCATCGCCCGCGACGCCGAGGCGCGGGTCCTGCAGGCCGAGCTCGACGAGGTGGTCTGATGCCGATCGTCGTCGACATCGACGTCATGCAGGCGCGCCGCAAGCTCTCGGTCGCCGAGCTCGCCGAGCGGGTCGGCATCACGCCGGCCAATATCGCGGTGCTCAAGAACGGACGCGCCAAGGCCGTCCGGTTCACGACGCTCGAGGCGCTGTGCGAGGTGCTCGACTGCCAGCCCGGCGACCTCCTGCGGTGGGTGCCGGAAGACTCGGCTCGTTGAGCGGCGAGGAAGAGGTCGAGGCAGCCCGTCTCCAATGTTAACGCTCACAATTGTTTCAGGAAATGGTTGACAGGCGTAATGTGAGCGTTAACAATCGAGGCCATGGTGATGCAGGTCACTCAGAGCCTGCACCACTTCGCGTGTCCGGATGTCCGCCCGCCACGCACCCCTGACCGCCGGTCCGGGGACCACCACGATGGAGGAAACACCATGTTGAAGAAGATCATCACGGCCACGGCGGGTGTAGTTCTCGTCGGTGGGCTGGCGGCCTGCGGAAGCAGCAGCTCCGACGGAGCGGGCAGCAGCTCGGGCGGCGGCGACATCTCGATGGGCTTCGCGCAGGTCGGCGCGGAGAGTGGCTACCGCACCGCCAACACCGAGTCGATCAAGGCGGCCGCGAAGTCGGCCGGGATCGACCTGAAGTTCTCCGACGCGCAGCAGAAGCAGGAGAACCAGATCAAGGCGATCCGCTCCTACATCCAGCAGAAGGTCGACGTCATCGCCTTCAGCCCGGTCGTCGAGACCGGCTGGGACACCGTCCTCCAGGAGGCCAAGCGCGCCAAGATCCCCGTGATCCTCACCGACCGCGCCGTCGACTCCAAGGACGACAGCCTCTACGAGTCCTTCCTCGGATCTGACTTCGTCGTCGAGGGCGAGAAGGCAGGCGACTGGCTGGTCCAGAACGCCGACACCAGCGACACCGACGGCGACGGGACGATCCGCGTGGCCGAGCTGCAGGGCACGACCGGCGCCGCTCCCGCGATCGATCGCAAGGAGGGCTTCGAGGAGAAGATCGCTGCCGACGACAAGATCGACATCATCGCGTCCCAGAGCGGCGACTTCACCCGCGACGGTGGCAAGAAGGTCATGGAGTCGTTCCTGAAGTCCAACGACAACATCGACGTCGTCTTCGCGCACAACGACGACATGGCCCTCGGCGCGATCGAGGCCATCGAGGCCGCCGGCAAGAAGCCCGGCACCGACATCAAGATCATCTCGATGGACGGCGTCCGCGACGCCATGCAGGCGCTTGCCGACGGCAAGATCAACTTCATCGTCGAGTGCAACCCGCTGTTCGGCGACCAGCTGATGGAGATCGCCAAGAACGTCGTCGACGGCAAGAAGGTCGACAAGCGGGTTCTGGTCGAGGAGGGCACGTTCGACCAGGAGCAGGCCAAGGCCGCGCTGCCCGACCGCAAGTACTGAGAGCGGTGGGTGCGGGGGTCCTGGACCCCCGCACCCGTCACCTCCCGTTCGTCCCACCACTCGGCGATCCACACGTCGCCGGTTCCCACGCACCGGAAGGACCACCCATGACCGTCAGCCTTGAGCGTGACCCATCACCCTCAGCCGCAGACGCGGTCCCGGTCGTCGCCATGAGCGGTGTCGAGATCGCCTTCCCGGGCGTCAAGGCGCTCGACGGCGTGGGCCTGAGGTTGTTCGCCGGGGAGGTCCACTCGCTGATGGGCGAGAACGGTGCCGGCAAGTCGACGCTGATCAAGGCGCTGACCGGTGTGTACGACATCGACGCCGGCACGATCGTCGTCGAGGGCGTCGATCGGCACTTCGCGACACCCTCCGCCGCGCAGGACGCCGGCATCAGCACGGTGTACCAAGAGGTCAACCTCTGCGCCAACCTGACCGTGGCCGAGAACATCATGCTGGGCCGCGAGCCGCGACGGTTCGGACGCATCGACTTCAAGAGCATGAACCGCCGGGCAGCCGCGCTGCTCGAGCGCCTCGACCTCGACATCGACCCGCGGTCGGTCCTCGCGGAGCACCCCATCGCGGTGCAGCAGCTGGTCTCGATCGCCCGGGCGCTCGAGGTCGACGCCCGCGTGTTGATCCTTGACGAGCCGACGTCGTCGCTGGACGCCGACGAGGTCGCGCAGCTGTTCGTGGTGATCCGCCGCCTCCGTGACGCCGGCGTCGCGGTCGTCTTCGTCTCGCACTTCCTCGACCAGGTCTTCGACATCTCCGACCGCCTGACGGTGCTGCGCAACGGCACGTTCGTGGGCGAGTACCTGACTCGTGACATCACGCCGGTCGGTCTGGTCTCGAAGATGCTCGGCCGCGAGCTCGACGCACTCACCGACCTCGACGACGAGAGCCGCGCGCCGGCCTCGGCCGTCCCCGGTGCCGAGCCCGTCGTCCGGGCCGTCGGAATCGGCCGCAAGGGCGTCATCGAGCCCATCGATCTCGATCTCTTCGAGGGCGAGGTCGTCGGTGTCGCGGGGCTGCTCGGCTCGGGCCGCACCGAGCTGGCCCGCCTGCTGTTCGGTGCCGACCGGTCCGACGAGGGGTCCATCGAGGTGCGCGGCCGGCTCACGAAGCTGCGCACTCCGCGCGCCGCGATCGGCCAGGACATCGCGTTCTGCAGCGAGAACCGTCGGTCGGAGGGCGTGGTCGGCGACCTGTCGGTGCGCGACAATCTCGTGCTGGCCCTGCAGGCCTCGCGCGGGTGGCTGCGACCCATCCCCCAGAAGACCAAGGACGCTCTCGTCGCTCGGTACGTGGAGGCGCTCGACATCCGCCCCGCCAACCCCGATGCCCTGTTGCGCAACCTCAGTGGCGGCAACCAGCAGAAGGTGCTGTTGGCTCGGTGGCTGATCACGCAACCGAAGGTCATGATCCTCGACGAGCCGACCCGCGGCATCGACATCGGTGCCAAGACGCAGATCCAGAAGCTCGTGTCCGAGCTGGCCCGCGACGGCATGTCGGTCGTGTTCATCTCCGCCGAGCTGGAGGAGGTGCTCCGCATCAGCGACCGGGTCGTGGTCATGCGTGACCGCCGCAAGATCTCGGACCGCCGCAACGTCGACACCTCGGTGGCCGACCTGATGGAGACCATCGCCGCCGGAAGCTCCGAGCCCGACGGCACACGACGAGACGGTGCGGGCCTGACCGGCACCGATGGAGGCCCTACCGATGCGTGACACCCGCAACCCCCTCGTCTGGCCGATCGCGGCCCTGGCCGCGCTGCTGCTGATCAACCTCGTCGTCAGCCCGTCGTTCTTCTCGATCGACGTCCGCAACGGCCAGCTGTACGGCAACCTGATCGACATCCTGCGCAATGCCGCCCCGACGCTGCTGATCGCCGTCGGGATGACGCTGGTCATCGCGACGCGCGGCATCGACCTCTCGGTCGGCGCGATCGTTGCGATCGCGGGCGCCGTGACGTGCACCCACATCGCCGGCTCCAGCCAGCCCGCGAGCGCCTCGACGGCGCTGGTCGCGATGGGCATGGCCATCGCGCTGTGCCTGGCTCTCGGCGTCTGGAACGGCTTCCTGGTCTCGGTCATCGGCATCCAGCCGATCATCGCGACGCTCGTGCTGATGACGGCCGGCCGCGGTCTGGCCATGCTGATCACCGATGGTCAGATCGTCACCGTGAACAACCCGACGTTCAGCAAGGTCGGCGCGGGATTCGTGTTCGGCGTCCCGCTGGCCATCTTGATCTCCGGCGTCGTCTTCGCGGCGGTCGCTCTCGTGGTCCGACGGACGGCGCTCGGTCTGCTCATCCAGGCCGTCGGCATCAACCCCGAGGCCAGTCGGCTCGCGGGCGTGAGGTCGCGCAGCATCGTCTGGACGGTCTACGTCTTCGTCGCGATCTGTGCCGCGGTCGCCGGGCTCATGATCGCCTCCAACACCAAGGCCGCCGATGCCAACAACGCGGGGCTGTTCATCGAGCTCGACGCAATCCTCGCGGTGGTCATCGGTGGCACCTCGCTCGCCGGCGGACGGTTCTCCCTCGTGGGGACCGCGATCGGCGCCCTGTTCATCCAGACTCTCACCACGACGGTCTACGCGACGGGCATCCCGCCCGAGACGACCTTGGTCTTCAAGGCCGTCGTCGTGATCGCGGTGTGCCTGCTGCAGTCGCCCAAGGCCAGGGCAGTCCTGGTCCCACGACGCCGCACATCACCCCCCGCGGCCGCCCCGTCCGCCCCGACGCCGACCGCCCCGACAGGAGCATGAGATGACCCTCCAGCTCGATCCGCCGCAGGTCGGCGCACGTATCAAGCCCCGTCGGCGCATCGGCGTCGTCCCGCAACGCTTCTGGTCGGTCATCGCGACGTTCGCGCTGCTGATCGCGATGTTCGGCACCGGCGCTTCACGCTACGAGGGCTTCGCCTCACCGCAGGTGGTGCTCAACCTCTTCGTCGACAACTCGTTCCTGATCGTGCTCGCGGTCGGCATGACCTTCGTGATCCTCACGGGAGGCATCGACCTGTCGGTGGGTGCCGTCGTGGCCCTCTCGACGATGATCGCGGCGTCGACGCTGCGGGCAGGATGGCCGGCCCTCGCGACGGTCGTGGCGGTGCTTCTCGTCGGCACCGTGCTGGGGCTGCTGATGGGCCTGGTGATCCACTACTTCGAGATCCAGCCCTTCATCGTGACCCTCGCCGGGATGTTCCTGGCGCGCGGCCTCTGCTACGTCGTGAGCGTCGACTCGATCCCCATCACGAACGGCAGCTTCCAGAAGGTGGCCCAGGGCACGGTGCCGCTGCCGGGCGGACTGTTCGTCACTCCGGCCGTGCTCATCGCACTCGTGGTGGTCGGCATCGGGATGTACGTGTTGCACCAGACACGGTTCGGACGCACGGTGTACGCCGTGGGTGGCAGCGAGCAGTCGGCGACCCTCATGGGCCTGCCTGCCGCCCGCGTCAAGGTCGGCGTCTACGTCATCAGCGGCTTCTGCTCGTCCTTGGCCGGCCTGCTGTTCAGCGTCTACAGCCTCTCCGGCTACAGCCTCGCGGCCGTCGGCATGGAGCTTGACGCGATCGCGGCCGTCGTGATCGGCGGCACTCTGCTCACCGGCGGCTCGGGGCTCGTCATCGGCTCGATGCTCGGGGTCCTGGTGCTCGGCACCATCCAGACGTTCATCTCCTTCGACGGCACGCTCAGCTCGTGGTGGACCCGCATCACGATCGGCCTGCTCGTGCTGGTCTTCGTCGTGGTCCAGAGGCTGTTCTCGCGGGGCCCGCGATGACGGTCGAGCGGGTGCACGCGCCGGTCATGGCAGATGTTGCCCGCATGGCGGGGGTCTCGCACCAGACGGTGTCGCGAGTCATCAACGAGATGCCCAACATCCGCCCGGAGACGCGGGCCAAGGTGCTCGAGGCCATCAGTGTCCTGGGCTACCGGCCCAACAGGGCTGCTCGCG
This sequence comes from Aeromicrobium fastidiosum, assembly GCF_017876595.1. Lineage (NCBI taxonomy): Bacteria > Bacillati > Actinomycetota > Actinomycetes > Propionibacteriales > Nocardioidaceae > Aeromicrobium > Aeromicrobium fastidiosum. Next base: position 1,109,041 of record NZ_JAGIOG010000001.1, read on the forward strand.
CCCTGGTCACCCGTCGGTCGTCGACGATCGGCATCATCAGCACCGAGACCGGGCTGTACGGACCCAACAGCATCCAGCGCACCGTCGAGGAGTCGGCGCGGCAGGCAGGCTACTTCGCGGGGTCGGTGAGCCTGCAGACCGTGACCGAGGACGGACTGACTGGCGCGATCGAGCACCTGCTGCGCCAGAGCGTCGAGGGCATCGTGCTGATCGCGGCCCAGTACGCGGCGCTCGACCTGATCGGCCGCCAGGACTTCGGCGTGCCGTTCCTCGTCGTCGACGCGGACGTCGAGCGGGCCGACCTCGCAGTGGGCGTCGACCAGCACCGCGGTGCGTATGAAGCCACGCGGCACCTGCTCGGGCTCGGACATACCCGCATCGCTCACGTGCGCGGCCCGGTGCAGTGGACAGAGGCGGAGGCGCGGCGACAGGGGTGGGAGGACGCGATCCGCGAGGCGGGGCACGAGCCGGGTCGGCTCTACCTCGGCGACTGGACGGCCCGCAGCGGTTACGCCGCAGGCCGGGAGCTGCTCGCCGATCGCGACAGCACCGCCGTCTTCCTTGCGAACGACCAGATGTCGGTGGGGCTGCTCCGCGCCGCCAACGAGGCCGGGCTCGTGGTGCCGAACGACCTCAGCGTCGTCGGCTTCGACGACTCGCCGGAGTCGGAGTACCTCACCCCGCCCCTCACGACCGTTCGACAGAACTTCCACGAGGTCGGGCGCCGGGCGATCGCGGTGCTCGACGCAGCGATCACCGGCCGTCCAGACGCCACACCCCGGGTCATCGAGCCCGAGATCATCCTGCGGTCGAGCACGGCCGCCCTTCCGAGAGCAGGTTCGACGTGAGCGAACGCGAGCGGTATGTCATCGGCGTCGACTACGGGACCCTGTCGGGCCGCGCCCTCGTGGTGCGGCTGTCCGACGGGGCCGAGGTCGGCACCGCGGTGACCGAGTACGCCCATGCGGTGGTGTCCGAGCGGCTGCCATCGGGCGGCCCGATGCTGCCGCCCGACTGGGCGCTGCAGGTGCCGTCGGACTACGTCGACGTGCTGCGCACCGCGGTGCCCGCCGCCGTGGCCCAGGCCGGGATCGATCCCTCCGACGTCATCGGCATCGCCACCGACTTCACGGCCTGCACCATGGTGCCGACGCTGGCCGACGGCACGCCCCTCAACGAGGTGCCGGGCCTGGAGTACCGCCCGCACGCCTACGTCAAGCTCTGGAAGCATCACGCCGCACAGGGCCAGGCTGACCGCATCAACGATCTCGCCCGTGCCCGCGGCGAGGAGTGGCTGCCGCGCTACGGCGGGCTCATCTCGTCGGAGTGGGAGTTCGCCAAGGGTCTGCAGCTGCTCGAAGAGGATCCCGACACGTACGAGCGGATGGAGCGCTGGGTCGAGGCGTCCGACTGGATCGTCTGGCAGCTGTGCGGAACCTACGTGCGCAACGCGTGCGCAGCCGGCTACAAGGGCATCCTGCAGGACGGTCACTACCCGTCCGAGGAGTTCCTCGCGGCCCTCGCCCCGGGCTTCGCCCGCTTCGTGGCCGACAAGCTCGACCAGCCGATCGGCCAGCTCGGCCAGCGTGCCGGCGGCCTGACGGCCGAGGCAGCCGCCTGGACCGGCCTTCCCGAAGGCATCGCCGTCGCGGTCGGCAACGTCGACGCCCACGTGGCTGCCCCTGCAGCACAGGCCGTCGACCACGGCCAGATGGTCGCCATCATGGGCACCTCGACGTGCCACGTCATGAGCGCCGGCGTGCTGCGCGAGGTGCCGGGGATGTGCGGCGTCGTCGACGGCGGCATCGTCGAGGGCAGCTGGGGCTACGAGGCCGGACAGAGCGGCGTCGGCGACATCTTCGGGTGGTTCGTCGAGCACGGCGTCCCTCCGTACGTCCACGAGGCCGCCGCGGCAGCCAGCATCAGCGTGCACCAGCACCTGACGGCGCTGGCCTCGCAGCAGGCGGTTGGCGAGCACGGCCTCGTGGCGCTCGACTGGCACAGCGGCAACCGCTCGGTCTTGGTCGACCACGAGCTCTCGGGCCTCGTGGTCGGTCAGACGCTCGCCACCCGGCCCGAGGACGTCTATCGTGCCCTGATCGAGGCGACAGCCTTCGGTGCCCGCACGATCATCGAGGCGTTCACGAGCAGCGATGTCCCGGTCGACGAGCTCGTCGTCGCCGGCGGCCTGTCCAAGAACCCGCTGCTGATGCAGATCTACGCCGACGTCACGCGACTCCCGCTGTCGATCGTCGGTTCCGAGCAGGGCCCCGCACTCGGCTCTGCCCTCCATGCCGCCGTCGCGGCCGGCGCGTATGCGGACATACGCGCCGCCGCGAAGGCTCTCGGCTCGGTTCGCCGGGCCGTCTACCTCCCCGACGAGGCTCGGGCCCTCGTGTACGACGAGCTGTTCGCGGTCTTCACCGCCCTGCACGATCATTTCGGGCGTCGCGAACGGCAGATCATGCACGGGCTGCGCGCCATCCGGCGCAGTGCCCTGGCCTCGTCGGGAGAGGTGGTCGACGCATGACCATCACCCATGACGTCCGCGCCACGATCTCCGCGCTGCGCGCCGAGGTCTGCGGCCTCCACTCCGAGCTGACCCGCTACCAGCTGGTCGTCTGGACCGCCGGCAACGTGTCGGCGCGCGTCCCCGGGCACGACCTGATGGTCATCAAGCCCAGTGGCGTCTCCTACGACGACCTGACACCCGAGTCGATGGTGCTGTGCGATCTCGACGGCGAGGTCGTCGAGGGCGATCTGGCCCCCAGCTCCGACACCGCGGCGCAGGCCTACGTCTACCGGCACATGCCGGACGTCGGCGGTGTCGTGCACACGCACTCCACCTACGCGACGGCCTGGGCCTCGCGCGCCGAGCCCATCCCGTGCGTCCTGACGATGATGGCCGACGAGTTCGGTGGGCCGGTCCCGGTCGGCCCGTTCGCCCTCATCGGCGACGACTCGATCGGGCGGGGCATCGTCGAGACGCTGCAGGGCAGCCGGTCGCCGGCGGTGCTGATGCAGAACCACGGCGTCTTCTCGATCGGCACGAACGCCCGTTCGGCGGTCAAGGCCGCCGTGATGTGCGAGGACGTGGCCCGCACGGTGCACATCGCCCGCCAGCTGGGCGACCCCGTGCCCATCCCCGACCACCAGGTGACGAGCCTGTTCGACCGCTATCAGAACGTCTACGGGCAGTAGCCCCGAGGGAGATCCATGAGCACGCAGCAGCAGAACGCCCCGGAGCGCACCGTCTGGTTCCTCACCGGGAGTCAGGGCCTGTACGGCGAGGAGACCCTCGCCCAGGTCGCGCAGCAGTCGCGCGAGGTCGCGGCGATGGTCGACGGCGACGAGCGCATCCCGGTGCCGGTGGTCTGGAAGCCCGTCCTGACCACGGCCGACGCCATCCGGCGCGTCATGCTCGACGCCAACGCCGACGACTCGTGCGTTGGCCTGATCGGCTGGATGCACACCTTCAGCCCCGCCAAGATGTGGATCCAGGGCCTCGAGGCGATGCAGAAGCCGTTCCTGCACCTGCATACGCAGTGGCACCGCGACATTCCCTGGTCGACGCTCGACATGGACTTCATGAACCTCAACCAGGCCGCCCACGGCGACCGCGAGTTCGGCTTCGTCCAGACCCGGCTCCGCCTGCCGCGCAAGACCGTCGCGGGGCACGTCAGCGATCCGGCGGTCGGTGCGCGCATCGCCACGTGGACGCGTGCCGCCACCGCGGCGCACGACATGCGCACCCTGAGGCTGGCACGCTTCGGCGACAACATGCGCGACGTCGCGGTCACCGAGGGTGACAAGGTCGAGGCTCAGCGACGCTTCGGGGTCTCGGTCAACACGTTCGGCGTCAACGACCTCGTCGCCGTCGTCGACGATGTCGAGCCGGGCGCCGTCGACAAGGTTGTCGCCGAGTACGCCGACCTCTACGACATCACGCCCGACCTGCGAGCGGACGGCGACCGCCACGAGACGCTGCGCTACTCGGCGCAGCTGGAGGTGGGCATGCGCCGCTTCCTGGAGTCCGGCGGATACGGGGCCTTCACGACCAACTTCGAGGATCTCGGCGGGCTTCGCCAGCTGCCGGGCATCGCGGTGCAGCGGCTCATGGCCGACGGGTACGGCTTCGGTGGCGAGGGCGACTGGAAGACGTCCGTGCTGGTGCGGGTCACCAAGACCATGGCCGAGGGGCTTCCAGGGGGCACCTCGTTCATGGAGGACTACACGTACCACCTCGAGCCCGGGCGCCAGAAGTCGCTGGGTGCGCACATGCTCGAGGTGTGCCCGACGATCACGAGCGGACGTCCGAGTGCCGAGGCGCACCCGCTCAGCATCGGCGACCGCGGGGACCCGGTGCGGCTGAAGTTCCTGGCCGACCCGGGCGACGGCATCGTCGTTGGCCTGTCCGATCTCGGTGACCGGTTCCGTCTGACGGCCAACGACATCACGCTGGTCGAGCCCGACGAGCCGCTGTCGAGCCTGCCGGTCGCGTGCGCGGTGTGGAAGGCGCAGCCGTCGCTGACGACGTCTGCCGAGGCTTGGCTCATGGCCGGTGGTCCGCACCACACGGTGCTGACGACGGCCGTCGGCGCGGAGGCGTTCGAGGATCTCGCCGAGATCCTTCGCACCGAGCTCGTGCACATCGATGAGGACACGACGCCGCGGCGGTTCTTGCAGGAGCTGCGCTGGAACCAGGCGTACTACCGCCTCGCCGACGGGCTGTGAGCTCGGCACCTGCCGTCGACGGCTCGATGGACGATGCGGGCCATGTGGACCGCCGGCTGGGGCTGGCGCGCGGGCGGCACCACCACACATGGCTCGCGACCCTCGACGAGATGCGACGGCAGGGGCAGGACGTCGAGGGCCTCGCGCTGCTGCTCGAATGCATCGAGGCCGCCGAGCAGGAGGCGCGCGCGGGGAGCGTGCCCCCGACGCCGACGTACACGCGACGGGCTGCGGTCATCTTGCGGCGCTGGCGTGACCTCGACGCGGAGGTGAGTCTTCTCGAGAGGTGGACGGCGGCGTTCCCCGCCGACGCCGACGACCCCCGCGTGCTCGACGTCCGTCTGGCACGCGCCCGCCGCCTGCGCGACGCCAGAAGTCGCAGCCGACCGCGATCAGCGTCCAGGGTCTGACTATCGTCGCGGCATGCCTCTCGTGCTGCTCGACTCCGACGGTCCCGTCCGCCTGCTGACCCTCAACGCACCGGAGCGCCGCAACGCGCTCGACTGGCCGCTGCTCGACGAGCTCGCCGCAGCCGTTCGGGACGTTGCCGCCGACGCGGATGCCCGGGCGCTCGTGGTGACGGGGGCCGGCAAGGGATTCTGCGCCGGAGCCAACCTGAGCAACCTCTTCGGCGACCTCGACCGTCCGACCGACCAGATGCGCGAGCACCTGATGAAGGTCTACGCCTCGTTCCTCGGCATCCGCGACCTGGCGATCCCGACGATCGCCGCGGTCAACGGGGCCGCGATCGGCGCCGGGATGAACGTCGCCTTGGCCTGCGACGTGATCGTCGCGGGCCCGCACGCTGGTTTTGGACCGACCTTCGCCGAGATCGGCCTCCACCCCGGCGGTGGCTGCAGCTGGATGATGACCGAGCGCATCGGTCGCGGACGCACGACGGCCGCGCTGCTCTCGGGTGTGGTGATCGGCGCCGACGAGGCGACGCGCATCGGGCTGGCCGATCAACAGTCCGACGACCCCGTCGACACGGCCCTCGGCCTCGCCCGCCTCTACGCCGGCCGCGAGCCGAAGCTCATGGCCGACATCAAGCAGTCGGTGCGCATCGCGGCGGCGTCCGACCTGGCGACATCCCTCGCGTTCGAGTCGCAGGCTCAAGCCGAATCGATGCGCAATGAGCGCTTCCGCGAGTTCATGCAGCGCTTCGCCGACTGAGGAGGTCGGCGACCGGCTCAGCTGCTGGGCTCGTCCTCCGGATCGGCAGTGAGCTCGGGATCGCCGGGCTCGGGGTCGTCGCCGGTGTGGGAGGGCTGCGTGCCAGGCGGCTTGGTGCCGTCGATCGCCTCGGGGCCGAACTGCGACGGGTCTACCGTGCCCGGCTCGTCGTCTGCGGGTGTCTCCTGCGGTGTCTCGCTCATGCGGCGCGCGTACCCGGCACGATCGGTTTCACGCGTGGGCGAGGAGGCCGGCCAGCAGCTCGGCCTGGCCGAGGTGCTTGAGATCGTCCTCGACGACGCTGACGAGTCGCGCTCCGAGCGTCACGGGCGGATCCCAGGAGTCGTCGACGACACGGTCGAGATCGGCATCGGCCAGCCGGTCGACGAACGCGGTCGTCGCGGCATGCACGGCGGCGGAGTAGTCGAGCAGCACCGCCGGGTCGACATCCGTCGCGGCGACCTCGGCGGACGACTGCCCGTGGCCCGTGGCCGCAGCGTCGAAGGGCAGCTGCGAGCGCTTGAAGAACCCGCCGGACGTCCACACCTCGTCCGTCGCTGCGACGTCGGCGACGTGGGAGTCCTGCACGCGCAGCAGGTGCCAGACCAGCCACCCGATCGTGTTGGCGTCGTCGGCGACCCGGCGGGTGAGGTCAGTGCGGTCGGCACCGTCGAGCACCGCAGCCACGCCGTCGTGGATGCGTCCGAAGGCGTCGGTGAGCAGATCGCGGCCGGCGCTCATGCTCAGGACCCGGGCCACTCGCCGGTCGCGCGCTCGAACGTGCGCGCGCCCTGGCGCTGGATGACGGTCTTGACCGCGGAGTAGATCGCGCCCTGGATGACCGCGGCGAGCAGGATCTCCTTGAAGTCGTACTCCGACTCCAGCGGTCCGGGCGGATCGACGGCGTCACCGGCGCTGACCCGCTTCCAGACCTGCTTGAAGATGATGCTGGCGAGCAGTCCGCCGGCGATCGAGCTGACGATCCCGACGGGGCGGTACAGGATCTTGGCCGAGGTGCTGGGGGCCTTGCCGGGGGCGCGGCTGGCGTTGTGTGCGGGCACGGTGGGGCCTCAGGCTTTCGCGAAGACGTCGGTGAGGGTGGCGTTGAAGGCGTCGAGGTCATCGGGATTGCGCGACGTGACGAGGTCCCAGCCGTTGGCGGGGCAGTGGAAGACCGTTTCGTCTACCCACGAGCCGCCGGCGTTGGCGATGTCGGTCCTGAGGCTCGGGAACGACGTCAGGGTCTTGCCGGGCAGCACGCCGGCCTCGACCAAGGCCCACGGTCCGTGGCAGATCGCTGCGACGGGCTTGCCGGCGTCGGCGAACGCCTTGACCATCGCGACCGAGTCGTCGTCCGCGCGCACGTGGTCGGCGTTGACCGTGCCACCGGGGATGACGAGGGCGTCGAAGTCGGTCGCCGTGGCATCGGCCACGGTCAGGTCGGGGTCGAAGGTCGCGTCCTTGTCGACGTCGCCGACCATCGACTGCACCGGCGAGGTCTCGGGGGCGATGAGCGTCGGCTCACCGCCGGCGTCGATCACGGCCTGCCACGGTGACTCGAGCTCGGCCTTCTCGACGCCGATCTGCGAGGTGAGGAAGGCAATCTTCTTGCCGGACAACGGCTGGCCGGGCTGCGGCTTGTCGGCCTGGGAAGCGGTGGACGGTGATGACATCGAAACTCCTGGAAATGGGTCGGCGCGGCCACGGAGCTGAGCTGCCGTGACCGCGCCGGTGAGATCAGCTGGCGATCTTCTCCTGGCGGGCGAGTGCGGCGCGCTCACCCTCGGTCAGACCGCCCCAGACGCCGTACGGCTCGCGCACGGCGAGGGCGTGCTGGCGGCAACGCTCCATGACGGGGCAGCTGAAGCACAGCTGCTTGGCTGCCTGCTCGCGACGCTCGCGCTTGGCACCGCGTTCTGCCTCAGGGGAGAAGAAGACGGAGCTGTCGACGCCCATGCAGGCGCCCTCGTACTGCCACTCGTACGCGTCCATCATCGGACCGGGGAGCCTGTTGACGTTGACCATGATGTCCTCTTTCCCCGAATTGAACGGGATCAAACCCTTGAAACAGAATGTGTTCGAAACTTACTCAGAACTTGTTCAGAGCGCAAGCCCCTGAACAAGTTCTATGCTGAGCACATGCCGAACCCCCAGAGCGACGAGGCCGCCGAGCCTGTCGCGACGGGGACGCCGGTGGCCGCCATGGTGTGGAACGTCGGGTCCGTCGCCGAGCGGCTGGGCATCTCGCCGTCGACGCTGCGCACCTGGGAGCGCCGGTACGGAGTGGGCCCCACGCATCGCACCGCGGGAGGCCATCGCCGGTACACCGAGGACGACATCGCGCGGGTCACGCTGGTGCAGGCCCTGATCAACCGCGGGGCACCGCCCATGGAGGCCGCCCGGGTGGCTCAGGAGCTGCCGGCGACCGGTCTGGCCGCGGCCCTGTCCGATGCCTCGGACGACGACCACGGTGCCGACCTCGACCACGCGCAGATCGTCGACGGCATCATCGCGGCGGCGGAGGCGTACGAACCGACCGGTATCGCGTCCCTGGTCTCGGGAGCACTGCGCCGAGACGGCGTCATCGGTGCATGGGCGGGGGTCATCGCCCCCGCACTCATCCGCATCGGACAGCTGTGGTCAGAGGGGCGGCTCGGCATCGAGACCGAGCACCTCACGAGCGAGGTCGTGGTCTCCGAGCTGCGCGCACACACCCGGGCGATCGGACGACTCGACACCTCCGGCCCGACCATCATCGTCGCGAGCGCCGAGAGCGACCTGCACTCGATGCCGCTCATCGCGCTGGAGGCCGGACTCGCCGAGGCCGGCTTGGCATGCCACGTGCTGGGTGCGCAGTTCCCGGCCAAGGCCCTGGCCAGCATGACGGCCAACCTGCAGCCGACGATCGTGTTCGTCTGGGCCTCGCTGCCGCGCACCGAGGACGACGAGATGTGGCAGGTCGTCACCGGCATGGCACCGCCGACGACCGTGATCCTCGGCGGACCCGGTTGGCCCGACAATCCCCATGCCCGCGGTCACGCCACCGTGAGCGTCAACCTGGAGTCGACGGTCGCGCGCATAGCGTCCCTCGTGGGCTGAACCGGCCGTTACCGTTGCGTCCATGACCGAACCCCGAGTCCTCGTCGAGATCGACGGCCCGATCGCGTACGTGACGCTCAACCGTCCCGACAAGCTCAACGGCATCGACCTCGACACGATCGACGGACTCATCGCCGCCGCCGCCACGGTGCGCGCCGACCGCGACGTCCGGGCCGTCGTGCTGCGAGGTGCCGGACGCTCGTTCAGCGCCGGGCTCGACTTCGGGGCGGCGTTCGCCGACAAGAAGCGTGTGGCCCGCTACTTCGTCGCCGGTCCCCGCCGGCTCAACCGCTTCCAGCGGGTCAACCAGGTGTGGCGCGAGCTGCCCGTGCCGGTCGTCGCCGTCGTCCAGGGCCACTGCTACGGGGCAGGGCTGCAGCTCGTCGCGTGCGCCGACGTCAGGTTCACGACGCCCGACGCGACGTGGGCGATCCTCGAGGCCAAGTGGGGGCTGGTGCCCGACATGGCCGGCACCGTGCCCTTCAGCGAGCTGCTGCCGGCCGACGTGCTGATGCGGCTCGCGATGACGGGCGAGTCGTTCTCGGGCACCCGGGCCGCCGAGCTCGGACTGGCCACCGAGGCCGTCGAGGATCCGCTCGCAGCGGCGTTGTCGCTCGTCGACCAGATCGTTGCCCGCTCGCCCGACTCGGTGGCAGCCACCAAGCAGCTGGTCTACGGCACGCGTCGCGGCACCGCGCGCCGGGCGTGGCGGCTCGAACGCAAGCTGCAGGCCGTGATGTTCAAGGCTCGCAACACCTCGATCGCCCGCAAGGCGGGTGCCGCGAAGGAGACCCCTGAGTTCGGCCCCCGCACATTCGGCTGATTCCGCGGGTCTGCTCGCGGTTGCTAGGGTTCCGACGTGACTGATCACAACGAGCCGTCCAAGAAGGTCGCCAACCAGTACGAGCGCGACTACGACTACACCAAGTACTGGGACAACCGCGACTACGAGAACGGTGCCGAGCACATCGCCATCCGGCGCCTGCTCAAGGGCAACCACTACCGCAAGGCCGCCGACATCGGTGGTGGCTTCGGCCGCCTGTGCCTGCTGCTGCGCACGTTCTCCGACGAGGTCACGCTGGCCGAGCCCGCTGCCACGCAGCTCGAGGCCGCCAAGAAGGTGTTGGCCGGCACCGACATCAAGCAGGTGCAGATGCAGGCCGACGACTTGAAGTTCGCCGACGGCGAGCTCGACCTGATCACGATGGTGCGCGTCATGCACCACATCCCCGAGCCGTCGGCCGAGTTCGCCGAGATCTCCCGCGTGCTCGCGCCCGGCGGCACCGCGATCATCGAGGTCGCCAACTACGGCCACTTCATGAACCGTCGCCGCCACAAGAAGCAGGGCACGCCGCTGCCGACCGCGCCGGTCGACATCCGCCAGACCAAGGCCGACGAGCCCGACGCGATCGCGTTCGTCAACCACAACATCGACACCGTCGTGGGGCAGCTCGCCGCTGCGGGTCTGGTGCTCGACAGCAAGCTCTCGGTGTCCAACCTGCGCAGTCAGAAGGTCAAGAAGGTGCTGCCCAAGAGCGTCATGCTGGCCGCCGAGCGCATCAGCCAGAAGCGCCTCGCCAAGAGCGACTTCGGCCCCAGCATCTTCCTCAAGCTCCGCAAGAGCTGAACACCTACCGCACGGTCGCCAGGTCGGCCACGGCCGAGATCGAGGTCAGGCGCTCCCGGTTCCTCGCGGTCGTCGTCCGAGTCGACGACGAGGCGGGAGCGCGCGACGTCATCGCGTCCGCCCGGCGTGAGCACCACGACGCCCGCCACCACTGCAGTGCCTTCGTGATCGGTGCGGACACATCGCTGCGTCGCAGCAACGACGACGGCGAGCCGGCGGGCACGGCCGGGGCCCCGATGCTCGAGGTGCTGACCCGCCGGGGCGTGAGTGACGTCGTAGCCGTGGTCACCCGATGGTTCGGCGGGACGCTGCTGGGCGCCGGCGGTCTGGTGCGGGCCTACGGTGACGCGGTCGGCCTGGCGCTCGACGAGGCCGGGGTGCAAGAGCGTCGCCTGCGCCACACGATGCGGGTCACGGCGGCGGCCACCGACGCCGGTTCCTTGGACCATCGCCTCCGATCGCTGGGGACGGTGACGGACGTCCAGTACGGGGACGACGTCGTGTTCACGGTCGGTGTGAGCGACCCCGCTCGCTTCGCCGACGAGGTGGCTGCGGCCAGCACCGGCCGCGCGACGGTGGACCAGTCCGGCACATCATGGGGCGACACCTGAGGCCGCTGGGTCCTGACCATGGACGAGCGGAGCGAGTCACGCGGCCTCGTGCGAGCCCTGGCGAGCGCGAGAAGTGAGCGACGACGTCGCGCCCGCGTACCAGTTGCGCGCCGCCACCGCGGTGTCCGGGTAGTCGCTGAAGACCGCGTCGATGCCTGTCCGGAAGAACGTGTCGAGCTCGCCGAAGATGTCGCCCTTGGCGTTGGGGTCGTCGCCGTCGCGGAAGTCGGCGGGCAGGAACTGGTTCTCGTCGCGGAACGTGTAGACGACGACCTTGAGCCCGGCGCGGTGGGCGTCGTCCACGACAGACGTCGGCTGGGTCAGGAAGCCCGCCGCGTCGCGCGGGATGACGCTGCTCTTCTCGGGTCCGAGCCAGTCGGCGTAGGTCGCGACCCGGCGCAGCCCGGCAGGTGACATCAGGTCGGCGTAGGTGCGGGGATCGCCCTGAGCGACCAGGTCGTACGGAGCCCCCGTCGCCGACGTCAGCTGCACGAGCTTGACCTTGGTCTCGCGCGACAGCTGCCGCAGGTTGCTGGTCTCGAACGACTGGATCACGACCTTCGACTTCTTGGAGTCGAGTCCTGCCAGGCGCAGCGACCGCAGCAGCGGACGCTCGAGGGGCAACCCGATCGACCGGAAGTACGTCGGGTGCTTCGTCTCGGGCGCGACGCCGATCGTCCGACCTCTCGCGCGACTCTCCCGCCGGACGAGATCGAGGATCTCGTCGAACGTCGGCACCTGGAAGCGTCCGTCGTAGCGGGTGTTGCCGGGGCGCACACCGGGCAGCCGTTCCTTGGCGCGCAGCGTCCGCAGCTCGCGCAGCGAGAAGTCCTCGGTGAACCAGCCCGACACCGCGACGCCGTCGATCGTCTTGGTCGTCTTGCGGTTCGCGAACTCGGGGTGGTCGGCGACGTCGGTCGTGCCGCTGATCTCGTTCTCGTGGCGGGCGACCAGCACGCCGTCCTTGGTGCTGACCAGATCGGGCTCGATGTAGTCGGCACCCATGCGGATGGCCAGCTCGTAGGCGGCGAGCGTGTGCTCGGGCCGGTAGCCGGACGCGCCGCGGTGCGCGAAGACCGTGACGGGCTGGGCGTGCCGGGGCGGCTCCGCGTGACGGCGGTCGATCGCCGGAGCGGGCTCGGCGGTGGCGGGCACGGCGGTGAGGCCCGTGGCGAGTGCTGCGGCCCCGATGACGTGGGCGGCGCGGCGGACGTGCGGCGTGATCGTTCCCGTGGAGAGGAGTGTCATGGCTCCAGACCACGCGCGGCAGGTGACGACGGCGTGGCCGTCACCCCGACATCAGGTGAACAGTCGGCGGGGAGCGGGGGACGGGCTACAGCGCGCCGAGGCGGGTGAGCACGTCGCGCACGTGCTTCAGGGCGTTCTTCTCGTTGAGGCCCGTGGTGTCGTCGAAGTAGAGGCCGTCGCCGATGAGCTGGATCGTGCGGGCCAGCGACTCGTCCTCGAGGTGCTCGAGCAGGACGGCGAACCACCACTCCCGCAGGTCGCCGAGGGCGTCCGACGCCCGCGAGTCGTTCTCCTGGGCGATGCGGGCCGTGGCGATGAGCGCACGGTCGAAGTCGCTGCCGGTGTTGATCGAGGTGGTCAGGTAGAAGTCGACGGGGCCCTTCTTGGCCGTGCGCATCTTCTCGACGTCGGTGCGGCCCTGCTCCCGCAGGCGGGTCAGCATGCCGTCGACCAGCTCGTCCTTGCTGTGGAAGTGGTAGAGCAGGCCGCCCTTGGAGACCTTGGCCTCGGCGGCGACGGCGTCGAGCGTGGCCGAGCGGCTGCCGCCCGTGACCATCAGCGTCTCGAAGGCGTCGAGGAGGCGGTCCCGGGTCGAACGTTCGTCTGCCGCCATGGGCCACAGCCTACAGAGATCGACGTCACCCCACCCGTGGTCTCTACTGTACCGGCTGGACGGTATAGTAGGCCGGACGACAACCCACCGTGAGGAGGACGACATGACCACGATCGACAACACCGCCGTAACCATGCACGCAGCCAAGGACCGGCCCGGAGCCGTGCAGCGGGCGCGACCCCGCGACTGGGCCGCACTCGCGGTGCTCATGCTGCCCGTCCTCATGGTGTCGGTCGACAACACCGTCCTGAGCTTCGCGCTGCCGGCCATCAGCATCGACCTCAAGCCCACCGGCACGCAGCTGCTGTGGATCGTCGACCTCTACGCGATCATGCTCGCGGGCCTGCTCATCGCGATGGGCAGCATCGGCGACCGGTTCGGACGTCGCCGGCTGCTGCTGATCGGCACCGTCGGCTTCGGTGCCGCCTCGCTCGTCGCGGCGTACAGCCGCAGCCCCGAGATGCTGCTCGTCGCCCGTGCGCTGCAGGGAGTCTTCGGCGCGACGCTGATGCCGTCGACGCTGTCGCTCATCCGCAACGTGTTCCACGACCCGCGCGACCGCCGGCTCGCGATCGCGTCATGGGCCGCGATGTTCTCCGGCGGTGCGGCCCTCGGGCCGGTGCTGGGCGGCTGGCTGCTCGGTCACGCGTCCTGGGGATCGGTGTTCCTGATCAACGTGCCGATCGTCGTGGTGCTGGTGCCGCTGGCCCTCGCGCTGCTGCCGGAGTCGCGCGATCCGTCGCCGAACCCGCTCGACCCGTTCGCGATCGTGCTCTCGCTGACGACGATGCTGCCCCTGGTGTTCGGCATCAAGAACCTCGCCGAGCACGGATTGAGTGACCTGACGCTCACGGCGTTCGCGGTCGGCATCGTCTCGGCGTGGGCGCTGGTGCACCGGCTGCGCACGAGCCCGTCGCCGATGATCGACCTGTCGCTGTTCGCCAACCGGGTGTTCAGCGGCGCGATCGTCGCCAACCTGCTGAGCCTCATGGGCCTCACGGGCTTCCTCTTCCTCGGCGCGCAGCTGCTGCAGCTCGTGCTCGGCCTGTCGGCGATGGACGCCGCGCTGGTGCTCCTGCCGGGGCTCGTCGCGACCGTCCTCGCGGGGTTCGTCGCGGTCAAGCTCGTGAGCGTCGTCAGCGTGCGGGTGCTCGTGACGGCGAGCTTCGCCGCGTCGGCCGTCGGCTACGCCATCACGGCGTTCACCGAGGTGCCGTCCGTGATGTCGGTGGCCGTCGCCTTCGCGGTGATGGGCGTCGGCATCGGCATGGCCGAGACCCTGACCAACGACCTGATGCTGTCGAGCGTCCCGTCGTCCAAGGCGGGCGCGGCCTCGGCGATCTCCGAGACGGCGTACGAGATCGGTGCGGTGCTCGGCACGGCGGTGCTGGGCACGGTGCTGACGTCGACCTACCGCTCGCACCTGACGTATCCGGCGATGCTGCAGTGGGGCGAGCGGCAGGGCGCGTTCGAGACGCTCGGCGGCACGGTCGAGGTCGCGAAGTTCTACCCCAACGAAGTCGGCGACGGGCTGCTGGAGTCGGCGCGCACCGCGTTCGACCTCGGCGTCCAGCACACCTCAGCGGTGGCGATCGTGATCGCCCTCCTGGCGGCGCTCGTCTCCTGGCGCACCCTCAAGCACGCCTGACCCGTGGGTGCCGGGACACCACGTTCTCGTGGTGTCCCGGCACGTACCTCGGGTTGCAACCCTGGGTGGGTGCGTGAATCCCACGGTCTCGTGGGATGCCGACGCGGCCCGGCTCAGCTCGGGCGCTGGGCCTCGAGCTCGCGCTGGACGTGCTGCCGGGCGGGGTTGTCGCGGCTCGCCGCCCGCCACAGCGAGCTGACCCGGCGCCGCGGCGTCGGGTCGACGACCGGGACGCTCCTGACCCGGGGCGGCAGCGGCGTCCGTCCGAGCCGCGGCACCAGCGCGACCGCCACACCGTGCTCGACCATCGAGACGTGGGTCGCGTACGAGCCGTCGAAGTAGTGGATGTCGGGACGCTCGCCGTGCATCGCGAACATCTGCACGAGCCACTCGTGGCAGATCGTCCCCGCCGGCGTCGCCACCCAGCGGTCGCCGAGGAGGTCGAGCGGCGTGACGGAGTCGCGCTGCGCCAGCGGGTGGTCGAACGGCACGAGCACGTCGACGACGTCGACGAACAGCTCATGCCGTTCGAGCGTGGCGGGGACGTCGAGCGGCAGGGTGTTCCAGTCGTGGACGATCGCGAGATCGGCCCCGCCACGCTCGACCAGCGTGACGCTCTCGCGTGGATCGGACTCCACCACCGTGACGTCCAGGTCGGGGGCGCTCGAGCGCAGACTTGCCAGCAGGGGCGCGACCACGCCGTGCGAGGCGGTCGAGAACGAGGCGATGCGGAACGTGCCGCGCAGCTCCTCGGCGCCGCCGATCGCGATGTTCTCGACCTGCTCCAGGTCGAGCAGCAGCGTCGAGCCGCGCTCGGCGAGGAGGCGGCCGCGCTCGGTCAGGATGACGCTGCGGCCGACCCGTTCGAGCATGGGCGAACGGCTCTGGCGCTCGAGCTTCTTGATCTGCTGCGAGACGGCCGACGGGGTGAAGCCGAGGGAGTCCGCAGCCCCGACGATGCTGCCGTGGTCGCGGACGGCGATCAGGGCGCGCAGGGCAGCAAGATCGATCACGGGCAGGTCACCATGAAGCGACACTACCGTGTTGGCGGTAGAAGACATTGCTGGTGCTTCACCATCTCACCGACGACACTGGAACCATGAACCTCAAGCACGGTCTCCTCGCCGTCCTCGTGATGCTGCTGTGGGGTGCCAACTTCGTGGTGATCGACGAGGGGCTCGACGGCGTCCCGCCGCTGCTGTTCCTCGCGATGCGGTTCGTCCTGGTCGCGGTGCCGCTGGTGTTCTTCGTGCCGAGACCGGCGGCGTCGTGGCAGGCCGTCGTGGCGGTCGGGACGTTCATGAGCCTCGGCCAGTTCAGCCTGCTCTACATCTCCCTCGACCTCGGGATGCCCGCCGGTCTCGCGTCCCTCGTGCTGCAGGCCCAGGTGATCTTCACGATCGTCATCGCGGCCGCCGTCATCAAGGAGGTGCCGACCCGCCGCCAGGTGATCGGTGCCGTGCTCGGCACGGCGGGTCTCACGCTGGTGGTCCTCGCTCACGGAGCCTCCGCGCCGCTCCTGCCCGTGCTGGTCATGCTGGGTGCGGCCCTGTCGTGGGCGACCGGCAACGTCATCGCCCGCAGCGCCGGGGTGCAGTCGGGGTTCTCGATGGTCGTGTGGTCGGCGCTCGTCGTCCCGGTGCCCGCGTTCGTCCTGTCGCTGCTCGTCGACGGTGGCGACGAGGTCGTCCACTCGCTGACCCACCTGTCGGGCATCGCGATCGCCAGCACGGCCTACACGGCCGTCGGCGCGTCGCTCATCGGCTACGGCATCTGGAACTCGCTGCTCGCGCGGTACCCCGCGAGCGCGGTCGTCCCGTTCGTGCTGCTGGTGCCGGTCGTCGGCATCGCGACCGCGTGGATCGTGCAGGACGAGGTGCCGTCGACGCTGGAGGTCGTCGGGGGTGTCGTGATGCTCGCCGGCGTCGCGGCGGCGACGATCAGCCGCCGCCGGGGCGTCACGCCAGCAGGGCCGCTCGCGCCATCCGAGCCAGTCGGGACGCCATCGACGACTCGCTGATGCGGGCGCTGTGCGGGGTCGAGTTGATGAGCCCGAACGTGGCCTGGACGGCGGCGCGCGCCTCGGCTGCGTCGAGGTCGTCCCTCAGGTGCTGGACGGTGTCGACCCAGATGTCGACGTAGGCCAGCTGCAGCGCCCGCACCTCGCGGCGTCCGTCGGCCTCGAGATTGGCCCACTCGCGCTCCTGGATGACGATCAGCGCGGGGTGCGCCAGCGCGAACTCGGTGTGCCAGTCGATGAGGGCGGCCAGGGCCTCGTCGGCGCTCCGGGCGTTCTCCGAGCGGGAGCGGCCCTCGGCCAGCAGCCGCTCGCTGATCGAGATCAGCGACTGCGTGAGGATGTCGCCCTTGCCCGCGAAGTGCTTGTAGAGCGCGGGGCCGGAGATGCCGCAGGCGCTGCCGATGTCGTGCACCGACACCCCGTGGAACCCCCGCTCGGCGAACAGGGTCGCGGCGGTGTCGAGGATCTGCTCTCGCCGGGTCGTCGTCACCCCCACAGTGTAGCGGCGCAGGTTAACAACCATTAACCACATCTGCTAGTGTCGCAGCATGCGAGAACTCGTCGAACAGCTGCGTGAACGCCTGGCCGTCGCCCGTCGCGGCGGCAACCAGGCGGCCCGCGAGCGACACGTCTCCCGCGGCAAGCTGCTGCCCCGCGAGCGCATCGACCGGCTGCTCGACCCCGGCTCGCCGTTCCTCGAGATCGGCGCGCTGGCCGCGTACGGCATGTACGGCACAGGCAGCGACGACGTCCACGCCGTGCCGAGTGCGGGCATCGTCACGGGCATCGGACGCGTCAGCGGCCGCGAGTGCGTCATCGTCGCCAACGACGCCACCGTCAAGGGCGGCACGTACTTCCCGATGACGGTCAAGAAGCACCTGCGCGCCCAGGCGATCGCCCAGGAGAACCACCTGCCCTGCGTGTACCTCGTCGAGTCGGGCGGCGCGTTCCTGCCGATGCAGGACGAGGTGTTCCCCGACCGCGACGACTTCGGCCGCATCTTCTTCAACCAGGCGCAGATGTCGTCGATGCTCATCCCGCAGGTCGCCGCCGTCATGGGCTCGTGCACCGCGGGCGGGGCCTACGTGCCGGCGATGAGCGACGAGACCGTCATCGTCAAGGATCAGGGCACGATCTTCCTGGCCGGACCGCCCCTCGTGAAGGCCGCGACCGGCGAGGTCGTGTCGGCCGAGGACCTCGGCGGTGGTGACGTGCACGCCCGCACGTCCGGCGTCGTCGACCACCTCGCCGACGACGACGACCACGCGCTGCAGATCGTCCGGTCGATCGTCGGGACGCTCGAGCGTCCGACCAGCGAGCCTCCGCCGCACGAGCCCCTCCCGCCGCGCGAGGACCCCGAGACGCTGTACGACGTCGTGCCGGTCGACGGTCGCACCCCCTACGACGTGCGCGAGGTCATCCGACGCCTCGTCGACGACTCGCGCCTCCACGAGTTCAAGCCGCTGTACGGCGAGACGCTGGTGTGCGGCTTCGCCCGCATCGAGGGCTATCCCGTCGCGATCGTCGCCAACAACGGCATCCTGTTCAGCGAGTCTGCGCTCAAGGGCGCGCACTTCGTCGAGCTCGCCAACCAGCGCGGCGTCCCCCTGGTGTTCCTGCAGAACATCACGGGGTTCATGGTCGGCCAGGAGTACGAGAACCGCGGCATCGCCAAGGACGGCGCGAAGCTCGTCACAGCGGTCGCGTCGTCGGTCGTCCCGAAGTTCACGGTCGTGATCGGCGGCTCCTACGGTGCCGGCAACTACGGCATGTGCGGCCGGGCCTACGACCCGCGGTTCCTGTGGATGTGGCCCAACGCCAAGATCTCGGTGATGGGCGGTGAGCAGGCCGCGGCGGTGCTCGCGACGGTCAAGCGCGACGGCATGGAGACGCGCGGCGAGCAGTGGTCGGCCGACGACGAGACCGCGTTCCGGGCACCGATCCGGGAGCAGTTCGACGACCAGGGATCGGCCTACTACTCCACCGCTCGGCTGTGGGACGACGGCATCATCGACCCCGTCGACACCCGGCGCGTCCTGGCGATGGGGCTGCAGGTGGCCACCGCCGTGCCGACGCCCGAGCCCCGCTTCAGCATGTTCAGGATGTGACCGGATGACCTTCAGCTCAGTGCTCGTCGCCAACCGGGGCGAGATCGCCCGCCGCGTCATCCTGGCCTGCCGGGAGGCGGGTCTGCGCAGCATCGCGGTCTACTCCGACGCCGATGCCGATGCGCCGTACGTGCGGCTCGCCGACGAAGCGGTGCATCTGGGTCCGACGCCGGCGACGGAGTCGTACCTGTCGATCGACCGCCTGCTGGCTGCGGCCCGTGCGTCGGGGGCCGAGGCCGTGCACCCCGGCTACGGCTTCTTGTCCGAGCGCGCCGAGTTCGCCCGCGCCGTGGTCGACGCGGGGCTCGTGTTCATCGGGCCGACCGCCGACGTGATGGACGCGATGGGCCGCAAGGACCGGGCCCGTGCCATCGCCGAGCGGGCCGGCGTGCCCGTCACTGCCCAGTTCCCGGCCGATGCCGTTCCGGCCGACGCCTATCCGGTGCTGGTCAAGGCCGCGGCGGGTGGCGGCGGCAAGGGCATGCGCATCGTCCGCGAGGCGTCCGGTCTGGCCGCGGCGGTCGAGGCGGCCGGACGCGAGGCCGCGGCGGCGTTCGGCGACGACACGCTGCTGGTCGAGCAGTACGTCGAGGCCGGACGGCACGTCGAGGTACAGGTGTTCGGCGACACCGCCGGCCACGTGGTCCACCTGTTCGAGCGCGACTGCTCGGTGCAGCGCCGGCACCAGAAGGTCGTCGAGGAGGCTCCTGCGTTCGGCCTCACCGACGAGCTGCGCCGCACCCTGCACGAGTCGTCGGTCGCGCTGTGCCGTGAGGTCGGCTACACGGGTGCCGGGACGGTCGAGTTCCTCGTCGCGGACGACGGTGCGGGCGGCCAGCGGGCCTACTTCCTGGAGATGAACACGCGCCTGCAGGTCGAGCACCCCGTGACCGAGGAGATCACCGGCCTCGACCTGGTGCAGTGGCAGCTGCTCGTCGCCGCGGGGCAGCCGTTGCCGTTGACCCAGGACGAGATCACCGCGACGGGGCACGCGATGGAGGTGCGGGTCTACGCCGAGGACCCCTATGCGGGCTTCGTCCCGCAGGCCGGGCACGTGCAGGACGTCGCATGGCCCGACGGTGCGCGCATCGAGTCCGACCTCGAGGGCGACGCGGTCGTCTCGACGGCGTACGACCCCATGCTGGGCAAGATCGTCGTCGCCGGCACCGACCGGGAGGACGCCCGGCTGCTGCTCGTCGACGCTCTCGACGGCACCGGCATCTTCGGCGTCACGACCAACCTCGGCTTCGTCCGGCGGCTCGTCGCCGGCGAGGAGTTCGCCGCCGGCCGCGTGCACACTGCATGGCTCGACAGCGATGCGTCCGCCCAGCTGCTGACGGCTCCGGTGTTGACCGAGGACGCTGCCCGCGCGGCAGCCGTGATGTGGGCCGGTCACGTCGTGGTGGGCGGGGACGATCCGTTCGGCCGTGCCGACGGCTGGCGGTCGGGAGCGGATCCGGCACCCGCGACGATCGCCCTGGCCGACGACACCGGTCGGGTCTGGCGCTTCGCGGTGCCGACCGGTGAGCAGGGTGACGCCCTCGCGGTCGGCACCCACGACAGCATCACGATCGCCCGGGAGGGGCAGACCTGGACGCTCGAGGTGCCCGACCCGATGCGCGGCGGCCACCAGCGGGGCGCCTCGACCGACGCCGACCTCGTGTCGCCGATGCCGGGCACGGTGCTGCGGGTCGACGTCGCCGAGGGCGACACGGTCGTGGCCGGCCAGCAGCTGGGCGTCGTCGAGGCGATGAAGATGGAGCTCGCGATGACCGCCCCCTACGACGGTGTCGTGTCCCTCGTCGGGGCGGTCGCCGGCGACCAGGTGCCGATCAGGCACCTCCTCTTCACGGTGGACCCCCGATGACCCGCGGCCTCGATCGCGAGTCCCGCTGGGTCCGCGAGCCCCGCGAGTGGCGCAGTCTCGCGATTCTGGGACGGCGTGTCGCGCGAGATTGCGCCACTCAGGGCCCGGTTTGCGCCACTCGCGCGACGGTGGCCGGCCCGGCCGCTGGGACGTCCGCATGATCCGGCCGATGGTGGTCCGCGATCCGGCGCTCCCGTCTGCGGTGACGATCTACGAGGTCGGTCCGCGGGACGGGCTGCAGAACGAGTCCGCGATCGTCCCGGTCGACGTCAAGGTCGAGTTCATCGGACGCCTGATGGCCGCGGGCCTGCCGGTCGTCGAGACGACGAGCTTTGTCCACCCGAGGTGGGTGCCGCAGCTGGCCGACGCCGCCGAGGTGATCGCGCGCCTGCGGCTCGACGGCCCGACGCCGCTGCCCGTGCTGGTGCCCAACGAACGTGGACTCGACCGGGCGCTCGAGGCCGGTGCCCGGCACATCGCGATCTTCGCCAGTGCCACCGAGACCTTCGCCCTCAAGAACCTCAACTCGACGCTCGACGACCAGATGACGATGTTCGAGCCCGTGGTGCGACGGGCACGCGACGCCGGCGTCGACGTGCGGGCCTACGTCTCGATGTGCTTCGGCGATCCGTGGGAGGGTGCCGTCGACGTCGACCAGGTCGTCGACGTCGGGCGCCGGCTGCTCGACCTTGGCGCGTCCCAGCTGTCGATCGGCGACACGATCGGGGTCGGCACGGCGGGTCATGTGCAAACGCTCGTTCGGGCGTTCGAGGCCGCCGGCACGGACGCCGCGTCGTTGGCGATGCACTTCCACGACACCTACGGTCAGGCCCTCGCCAATGCGCACGCCGCGTTGCAGGTCGGCATCACGACGTTCGACGCCTCGGCCGGTGGGCTGGGTGGGTGCCCGTACGCCGAGAGCGCGACCGGCAACCTGGCCACCGAGGACCTCGTCTGGATGCTCGACGGTCTCGGCATCGATCACGGCGTCGACCTGGCATCGCTCGTCGAGACCTCGGTCTGGATGTCCAAGGTGCTCGGCAAGGAACCGGCCAGCGCCGTCGTCCGCGCCCTGCGGTGACCCCCTCGCGAGTGGTGCGTTTCGGCACCTGAGTGGTGCGCCTTGGTCAGACGCGCCGTCCCAGAACGTCCACACCGCACCACTCGCGGTTCCGCCAGGGCGGGCTAGGAGCGGCGGCGGTCCTTGAGCTCGTCGGCCGCGAACGAGCCGATCTGCCACGTCGCCCACGCGTCGCTCGAACCGCCGACGGCACCGCCGAGGAACGGCACCCGCCGCCCGATCATCGTGACGGCCCGGCGTCCCGCCGTCCGCCCCACGAGCTCGGACGTGACCTCGCGTGACAGTCGCTCGTCGAGGACGGGGTCGTGCACGGGGGACGTCGCCAACGCCATCGGCGACGACGGCAGCCGGTGCTTCTTGACCAGCGCCCTGACGGCGTCCTCGCCCAGCATGCAGGCCAAGATGGCGTTGCGGACCCGCGGATCGTGCAGGTCGTAGCCCCGCAGGTGCGCGATGCCGGCGACGAGGTGGCACTGCACGATCGTCACGCCGGCGACGTTGGCCGGGACGGCGACCGCCGCGGTGGCCAGACCGCCCAGGTTGGTCACGAACCCTTGCGCACCGGCGAGGCCCGTGTGCAGGCGCATGAGCGACGAGATGGCCTTCTCGACGTCGCCGTCCGCGTCGACGAGCTTGCTGTCGGCCGACGCCGCCGCGGAACGCAGCGGCCCGACGCCGTCGATCGCCTTGTCGAGCACCGTCCGGACGTATCCGGAGGCGACCTTGGGGGCCAGCTTCGAGCTGGCGGAGGTGGCGACACTGCGGCGAAGACCCATGACGTCCAGCATAGGAGCGAAGACCCCGCCCGGCTCCCTGAGTGCGAGAACCCCCCGGAGGCCGTCCCTGCGCCTACGCTGGGCCTCATGGGTCGCCCGTTCTCCGAGCGTGTCGCGCACGACGACTGGCGGCGCGAGGCCGAGCGGTGGGCGCGCGACGCGCTCGCCGACCGCGGCGTCGAGGTCACCGGCGAGATCGAGCAGCCCCGCATCCGGCCGTGGTCGACGCAGCTGACCGTGCCGACGGACGCCGGCCGCGTCTGGTTCAAGGCCAACTGCATGTCGATGTCGTTCGAGCCGGCGCTGCAGGTCGAGCTGGCCGGGCTCGCCCCCGACACCGTCGACGCACCCGTCGCCGTCGACCTCGACCGCGGGTGGATGCTGACGGCAGACCGCGGAGCGACCCTCGGCGACAGCACCTCGCCGACGGTCGCCGACTGGCAGCAGGTGCTGCGCCGGGCCGCAGACCTGCAGCGCAGCGCGGCCGGCGCGGAGCAGGCGCTGCTCGGCGCGGGTCTGCCCGACTGCCGGCCGTCCACGGTCGTCGACCGGCTCGACCGCTTCGTGCACGTGCTGTCGGGCCTGCCGCGCGAGCATCCTGCCCACGTGTCGGAGAGCCTGCGCGACGACCTCCTCGCGGCCCGCCCCCGCGTGGTCGACGCCGTCGCCGAGCTCGAGGAGTCGTCCCTGCCCACGACGTGGCAGCACGGCGACCTGCACCCGTTCAACGTCTTCGCGGCGGACGGCCGGCTGTTCGACTTCGGCGACGGGCAGTGGGCGCACGCCGCGGAGCTGCTGATCGTGCCGCACGGCTGGATCGGCCAGCAGGACACGCTCTCGTGGCCCGAGGTCGCCGAGGCCTACGCCGACGCGTGGCACGTCACGGCCGACGACCTCGCCTCGCAGCTGCGTGCCGCCTCGCTGACCCAGCCGGTCAACCGGACGCTGCTCTGGTGGCGCTGCCTCGAGGAGGCCACCGCCGCCGAGTGGGACGAGTGGGGCGACGGCGTGCTGCACCACCTGTCGCGGGTGCTCGAGCCGTGACGCGCACGCCGCTTCCGCCCTCGCCGTGGATGTTCGATCCCGACGAGTGGCCGGATGACGACTGCGTCGCGGGTGGGGCCGATCTCGAGCCCGGGACGTTGCTGGAGGCCTACCGGCGCGGTGCCTTCCCGATGCCGCACGACCGGGAGCTGCTCTGGTGGTCGCCGATGCGCCGCGGCGTGCTGGTGCCGGACGACATCCGCGTGAGCCGGTCGCTGGCCCGCTCGGTGCGGCGCTTCACGATGACGCTCGACGAGTCGTTCGAGGAGGTCATCGACGCGTGCGCCGACCCCTCCCGTCCCGGGGCGTGGATCGACTCCGACATCCGCGCGGCCTACGTGCGCATGCACGAGCTGGGCTGGGCGCACTCGGTCGAGACCCGCGCCGCCGACGGGACGCTCGTGGGTGGCCTCTACGGCCTCAGCATCGGCGCGCTGTTCGCGGGGGAGTCGATGTTCCACCGGGCGACGGACGCCTCGAAGGCGGCGCTCGTCGAGCTGGCCCGGCTGGTCGGTGCGGGCGGGCTGATCGACACGCAGTGGAGCACCCCGCACCTCGCGTCGCTGGGGGTCACGGAGTGGCCGCGCGAGCTCTACCTCGAGCGCATCAACGACCTCGTCGACGCTCCTCCGCCAGCCGTCTGGGCCTGATATCACGGCGGAATCACGGCAAGACACGGCGGGGGTGCACGCCGTCATGAGGACCACGTTCATAGACTGACTGACGAAAACACCATCACTCACAAGGAGCTTTTGTGGCCATCTCACGCAACGACCTCGTCGCTGCCCTCGCTTCGAAGGCCGGCACCAGCAAGGCCGACGCCGACGCGGTTCTCTCGTCCTTCAGCGAGATCCTCCTCGACTCCGTCGCCAAGGGCGAGAAGGTCTCGATCCCCGGCATCCTCTCGGTCGAGCGCGTTCCCCGCGCCGCCCGCACGGGTCGCAACCCCTCCACGGGCGAGACGATCGACATCCCCGCCGGCTTCGGCGTGAAGGTCAGCGTCGGCTCGCGCCTCAAGGCAGCAGCCAAGTAGTTCACCCCCTGTCGGACGTCGGCCCAGCCGGCGTCCGACAGCATCCAGCGACGCCACCGGGCCCACCGCCCGGTGGCGTCGCTGCTTCCACGATGTGAGGATCAGCCATGGCCACGCCGTTCCACCGCCTCGCCCGCGAGACTCCCCGCTATGCGTGGTGGAAGCTCCCGGTCGCAGCGCTGGTGATCGTGGTGACCTACTTCGCCCTCTGCATCGTGCTGATGGGGCTGGCCGCGCTGTGGTTCGCCGTCTCGGACTCGTCGTCGTCCTTCGAGGGTTGGCTCGACTCCGCCGGCGACCTCGATCTCGCCCGGCTCGACTATTTCGTGATCGACATGCTGAGCCTGGTGCTGCTGATCCCGTCGGTGCTGCTCGGCGTGCTGGTCACCGGTCCGCGTCCGGTCGGCTACCTGTCGTCGGTCACCGGACGGCTGCGGTGGCGCTGGCTGGGCGTCACGGCCGTCATCGCCACGACGATCTCGCTCGTGACGATCGGCGGGTCACTGCTGGCCACGCAGATGACCGATCCGTCTGAGGTCAGTGCCCCGGCGCAGGTCGACGGGCGCGTCGCCGTGACGCTGCTGGTCGTGCTGCTGATCGTGCCCTTCCAGTCCGCGGCCGAGGAGTACCTCTTCCGCGGGTTCCTGCTGCAGCTGGTCGGGTCGTGGTCGCGCTTCGCGATCGTGGCGATCCTCGTCACCACGCCCTTGTTCGTGGCAGGTCACGGCTACGGGCTGTGGGGGTTGGTGGACGTCGGCGTGTTCGGCCTGACCGCGGCGGTGCTGACGATCCGCACGGGCGGGCTCGAGGCGGCGATCTCGGCGCACGCCGCCAACAACGTCGTGCTGTTCGCGCTCGACGCGCTGGGCATGGTCTCGGCCACCGACGACACGGGTGCGGGACCGATCGACGTCGTGCCGACGATCATCTCGAGCATCCTGCTGCTCGTCGTGGTCGAGTGGGCAGCCCGTCGCCGAGGCGTCCAGCGCACGCGCGACCGCATCCCGGAGCCGCCAGCGCCCATGTGGCCGCCGCCGCCCTACGCGATCGTCTGGTACCCGCCACCGGTCCCCCACCACTGGCCGAGCGAGCGCAGCGAGCGAAGGCAAGCGCCCGGGCGAAGCCCGGCAGCGGTGAGGAACGAACCGCTGGGGCCGCGAAGCGGCGCGCTGCATCCGAACACCCCCGACTACCCGGGCGAGCTGCCGCCCGGGTGGCGCTGACCGGGAGTCAGCGGACGGTCGGACGTCCTGCCGTCTCCCAAGCCTCCATGCCGCCGGCGACGTTGGTCACGTCGTGGCCCTGCGCGTGCAGCCACTGCGTCGCCCGCGCCGAGCGTCCGCCCAGGTGGCAGATCACGAGGGTCCGCACCGCCGGATCGAGCTCACCGACCCGTGCGGGGATGTCGCCGAGCGGGATGTGGATCGCGCCGTCGATGTGACCCGCGGCCCACTCGTGGGGCTCACGGACGTCGAGGACGACGAGGTCGCCGGGAATGGTGTCCGGGATCGCGTCGATCTCGGTGGTCGGGATGCTCGGATCGCTCATGCTCCATGGTGCAACGCGACGAAATCCGGCGCGAACGGGGGTCTGATCGGTCACAGGGGTAGCGATGAACCCCCCCGCCTAGTTACTTTGGACCAGAGGATTCGGATTTCCGTGGTTCCATGGAGGTGGCAGCTTCCGGTGACAGACGAAGGGCGGTGGACGAGATGGACCCACGTGACACCGTCCGTCTCCCCTTCGCCCCTTCCACGCCGGGCATCGCCCGTACCCGTCTGGCCGCCTTCCTCACCCGGCAGCACGCCTCCTCGTCGGTCATCGACGACGCGCTGATCGTCATCAGCGAGATGATCGCCAACGCCGTGAGCCACGGCGTCCCGGGCACCGACGGGACGATCGAGATCTCGTGGTCGATCAACCACGACCTGCTCGAGCTGAGCGTGCTCGACGGCGGCGTGGGCGGCCGACTCGAGCCGATCGACTTCGACGAGGACTCGCTCAGCGGTCGTGGCCTGTCGATCATCAGCCGCGTCGCCGACCGCTGGTGGGTCGACATGTCGGCCGGCACGCGGGTCAACGCCGAGCTCGCGCTCGTGACCCACTGAGCGGCCCCGCAGCCGCCCGTTAGACTCGCCCGTCATGGGCAAGAAGTCGCGACTCAAGACCAAGGGCGCCAAGAAAGAACGCATGCCGTTCGTGGCGCGCACCTTCGAAGGGCTCCCGCGTGAGGCCGACTGGGTCGCGCTGCGTGAGTTCGTGCCGGCGGCGTCGGCCACCATCACCCTGACGACGGGCGAGACCGTGCGGGTGTGCTCGATGCTGCCCGGCAACGGTGCGGGCATCCGCCGCCAGGACGGGGAGATCTGGATCGGCCTGCAGGTCGCCCACAACTTCGGCGACATCAGCCGCGACCTGGCGCACGTCATCGACCTCGCCCGCACGACCGAGCTCGGCAGCCCCGTCCGCATGACCGACCCGGGTGTCGGCCCGCGCCTGCAGGACATCATCGCTCCCGACTCCGCCTTCGACGTCGAGGTGCACGACGGCTTCGACTACTGGGTCGAGGGTGTCGAGTCCAACGACGGCATCGCCGAGGCGCTCGCCGAGGCCAATGACACGATCGCCCCGACCGTCCACCTCGACTCCGTCGACGGTGCCTACTGGACCGAGATGGGCCCGCAGCGGTTCCTCCGCTGGGTCATGACCCACGACGAGACGACGCTGCTCAACGCCCTGGCGCGGCTGCACGCGGCCGACGCCGACACGCTGGGCGAGGGCACCAAGCTCATCGGCCACTTCCGGGCGCATGGCCTGCTCGTGCCGGTGTGGGAGTTCGAGCACGACGCCGACGCCCTCGAGAAGCCGGCCGTCGAGTTCGCCGCCCGTCTCGCCGAGGCCCTGGCCGACGACAGCCCGCTGACCTCCGAGCAGCGGTCGGCCCGTGGCTCGCTGATCAGCCGCCAGGTGCAGGTCTGACCGACCCCTCACCCGAGATGTCGGCACTTCTGGACGTCAAACCGGCTTGGGGACGTACATAGGTGCCGACATCTTGCGGGTCGGGCGCTCAGAAGACGCCCGGCACCTCGTCTGCGCGTCGCCAGTCACCCGTGCCGGGCCAGACGAGCGTGGCCGGCAGCATGCGTCCTTCGGTGACGAGCATGCGTAGCTGATCGACGTCGAACGGGCCGTACTGCACCCCGTCGACGTGGACGAAGTGCGTGCCCGGCACCGTAGCCCCGGCGGTGCTGGCGACCGGAGGGACAGGCGGTGCGGCGGTCGCAACGACTGGGCGACCTGTCCGTGACACGAGGACACCCACCACCAGGCAGGCCGCGCTCGTCGCCCAGATGACGGGCCACCGGCCGGCGAACATGCCGTCGGACGTCGACTGGCGGTAGAGGGTGAACGGCGAGACGTCGAGGCCGACGCCCGTCAGCAGCGAGATCAACGTGATCTCTCGCCCCACCCAGGCGCAGGCGGCGATGACGAAGAACGCCGCGCTCGCCCGGCCCGTCACCGTGGGGTTGAGCAGCGCGACGAGTGCGAGCAGAGCGCCCACCGACATCGCCCAGGCGGCCGCGATGAACAGGAGCAGCAGCACCAAGGTGCGACCGCTCGCCAGACCCCGGAAGACGAGCTCGTAGATGTCGGTGGACACCAGTGCGTAGTGGACGTAGCCGCTGTAGGCACCGAGCAGCAGGGCGAGCGTGAGGCCCGCGACCTGGACGGGCCGGCGCGGTGCCCTCGACGTCATCGCGCCAGCCCGTCCGGGGTGCCGTCCCCGGTCAGAAGGCGCACAGGATCCGCGCGTCGCCCCAGAGACCAACGGTAGTGGGGGGGCCGGAGCCGGTCGGGCCAGCGACGTAGATGTCCTGCAGCTTCAGCCTGTAGGAACCGTTCAGATCGAGCGTCACGTCCTTCGACGTCCCGTTGCCCAAGGTGCCGAAGTCGCTGCTCGCCGCATCCTTGGAGGCGACGAACTTCACGGCAGACCCACTCGGTGACGAGTCAGTGAGGC
Organism: Aeromicrobium fastidiosum; assembly: GCF_017876595.1. Taxonomy (NCBI): domain Bacteria; kingdom Bacillati; phylum Actinomycetota; class Actinomycetes; order Propionibacteriales; family Nocardioidaceae; genus Aeromicrobium; species Aeromicrobium fastidiosum. The sequence goes on from NZ_JAGIOG010000001.1 coordinate 1,137,744, forward strand.
CGATCCTCGCCGTGAACGTTGTGCAGCGGTAGTTCAGGCTCCATTCGGCCCAGGGGTCTTGGTCCCACCAGAAGTTCGAGGTGTTCCCCACAGACTTGGGGTAGGCGTTTCCTAGGAGATTGCCCGGCGTCGGACCGAATCTCGACGACGACACCCGTGTTAGCTCGCTCAGGTACGTCCAGCCGAAGACCTTGACCGAGCCTGCGCTGGCCGCGGCCTCGTTGTTGAAGCGCGAGGACGGGATGACGACCCGCAACGGCACCGCCGCCCCCGACTGGCTGATGCCGCCAGCGACGCTGAACGATCCGTTGGGGGCGATGCGTGCCGACCCGATCGTGCCGAAGGTGCCGCCGGCACCGACCTGCAGCTGCGCGTATCGTCCGGCGACGCTGCGTCCCGCGGTGCCGGTGACGGTGACGCCCTGTCCTGCCTCGATGACCCGGCTGCTCACGCCAGTGACGGTGACCGTCGGAGTCGACCGCTTCAGCTTGCGAACCTTCAAGCGCATCGGACGGCTCGTGCCTGCGCGGTACTTGCCGGACTTGGGCTTGGTGACGCGGTACTGCCGGTTCTGGCGCGACTTCGGCCTGTCTGTGAAGGCGAACGTCCCGTTGGAGCGCACCCGGGCTGTGGCCTCGCGCTTCCACTTCTTGCCCGAGATGCGCTTGTAGAGCACGACCTTGCCGCCCCTGGCGGGAGAGACTGTGCCGGTGATCGTGACGGACTGCCCGATCATGATGCTGGACGAGCTGATCGACGCCTTGACCCTGTACTTGCGGGCGGCCTCGGCCGGCGCGCCGAGAGCCAGGACGAGGCCGAGAGCGGCGATGACGACGACGAGCTTGCGCATGATTTCTCCAGGAGCACCAGTGGTGACGGGACGGATGCTCGCGACGCTATCGGCTCGTGACGGCACGAGGTGTCCTCCGTTTCACGGACATGTCCCCGCGCAAGCGCCCGCCGTCGGGAATGATCCGGGTCGGTGCCGTTGATCCCTGCATGACCAAGCTCGACTTCGGCCCGGCAAGATGTCGGCACTTATCGACGTGAAATCGGTCCGGGGACGTCGATCAGTGCCGAGATGTTGGGGGAGGGGGTCAGTCGCGGTCGACGGGGCACGACATGCAGCGGGGCCCACCGCGTCCGGAGCCCAGCTGGTCGCCGCTGATCGCGATGACCTCGATGCCGTGCTCCTCGAGCCGCGCGTTGGTCTGCTCGTTACGCTCGTAGGCCACGGCGAGGCGTGCGTCGATGGCGAGGGTGTTGTTGCCGTCGTCCCACTGCTCGCGCTCGGCGGTGACGGGATCGAGTCCGGTGTCGATCTGGTGCAGGGTCTCGATGCCCATCGCCTCGGCCGCGGCGGCGAAGAACGTCGTCTCGGTGCCGATGACGACGCCGTCGCCTGAACCCGTGGAGGGACCCCAGGCCAGCGGCACGGCGCGCAGCGTGTCGGCCATGTTGGGGTAGATGACCACGGTGTCGACGTCGACCATCGTCACGATCGTGTCGAGGTGCATCGTCGCCCTTTCTTGGGCGATCGGGACGGCGAGCACGGTGTGCGCCAGCTGCTCGGACAGCACCTGGTGGGCGAAGCGCTCGAGCCCCGCCGGGGTCGTCCGCTCGCCGATGCCGACCGCGATGACGCCCGGCGACAGCTCGAGCACGTCGCCGCCCTCGAGGTGCTCCAGGTGAGGCCCGTGGACGATTGGCGTGCCTGCGAACCGCTCGTGGTGCTGATAGATGAGCCCGGTCAGCTGCGTCTCGCGGACCCGCGCCGGCATCGCCAGGCTGGTGACGGCGACCCGGTCGCGCAGCCACACCGAGGAGTCTCGGGTGAACAGCAGGTTCGGCAGCGGGTTGATCAGGAAGTCCTCGGGCTGCATCAGGTGGTGTGCCACGCTGCCGTCGAGGTGGATCTCGTCGTTGCGGAGCCCCGCCATCAAGGTCTCGGCGAGCCGCGCCGGGTCAGCATCAGCCAGCAGTGACGCGATCAGCGCCTGCACACTCGGACCGACGAACAGTCCCTTGAGGGTGCTGGCGATGATCTCGTCGCGGGCCGCCTCGATCGCGAGGGTTTGAGTCAGCAGGTCGGTCAGGTAGAGCACCTCGACGTCGTGGTCGCGCAGCGCCTGCGCGAAGGCGTCGTGCTCCTCCTGCGCGCGGCCGAGCCACGGGATGCCGTCGAACAACAGCGAGTCGTTGTTGCGCGGTGTCAGCCGGCCGAGCTCTGGGCCGGGACGGTGCAGCATGACCGTGCGCAACCGTCCGACTTCACTGTCCGCTCCGAGAGGCATGCCGACAGCCTAGTGAGGTGCGGTGACGGCGCACTGCTGACAGGCAGGGGCGGTCGGACCGGCTTCAGTCCCGCGAGGTCGCAGTGACGTTGAAGTCGTTGAAGGTGCCGACGATGCCGCCCGACCTCCTGAGCTTGAAGGTCGCGGTCGCGTGGCGGTAGCGGTCCTTGGCCACCCGCAGGTTGCGGGTGTGCTTGCGTCGGGCCAGGTCGAGGGCAGCCTTCTTCTTGGCACCCTTCTTGGTGCGAGCCTTCTTGATGGAGTTCGCGTAGGTCTTCTTGACCGCAGCCAGACGCTTCTTGTACGTGGCCTTGGCTGCCCGCAGCTGCTTGGCCGACTTGGGTGTCTCGATCCTGGTGAACGTCGTCGTGTCCGTCGTCCTGCTGCTTCGGCCCGACGCCGTCATGGTGGCGCCGGTGATGATCCGGTCGGTGTACGAGACCGGGGCGGTGATGACCAGGTTGCCGGACAGCTGGCCGGGTGTCGCAGCGACGGGGACTGACGGACCAGCGGAGCCGGTGGCGAGCACCTCGTGGCTGAAGGAGTACTGACCCGAGAGGACGAAGTCGCTGGCGACAGTGGTCGTGAGTGCACCGAAGCTGCACTCGCGGTTGACGTCGTCCGCGTCGACGATGAACGCTCGCACGACCAGACCCACCGCGCCGGCACCGTTCAGAGGTTCGGCAACGACATCGTCGATGATGGACGGCTCAGCCACGCCGCAGGTCGTCGCGGCGATGTTCTCGAGCGTCTCGTAGACGCCGGGCGCGTAGAAGTCCCCGGGGGCCAGGAGGTCGTTGGCCACGCTCAGCACCATGTCGCGGGTGACGGGGGCCGGAGTTGCCGCGCTGGACGGTGCGGCCGTCAGCGCGACCGAGGCGACGGCCAGCGAGACCGCCCCGACTATGGAGCGGGACAGGACTGATCTACGCATGACGTTCCCCCGAGATGGTGATGACGGCCCAAGCGGGCAACCTCATCATCCACGGACGGGTAACCCGCTGTCACGGTTTTGTCGAAATGTCAACTCCCCAACCTCGCCCCTGCTCGACGCCCAGTGAGGTGCCCACGGCATGGGACCAAGGGCTCAGAGTCCGTCGGGCAGGTCAAGACGGACGGTCGAGTTGATCGGAGTCTCCGTCCGGACCTGCTTCTCGACCATCCTCGTCCTTGAGGTGGCGATGCCCTTCAGGTACTTCTGCTTGGCCCCCTTGAGCTGGTTGTGCAGGTAGTACCGAGCGATCCGCCTCTTCTTGGTGTTGCCGGACGCCTTCTTGATGGCCTTCTTGAACGTCTTCTTCGCCTTGGCCTTGCGCTGCTCGTACTTCTTCTTGGCGATCTTCTTCTGCTGGGCCGTCTTCGGCGTGGGCGTGACGATCAGCGTCCGCTGGCTGGACTGCGTCAGGACCTTTCCGTCGACCGACAGGGATGCCTGCACCCCGAACTGGCCCTCGGTGAAGACCGGCTCGCCAAAGACGGTGTAGGTCTGGCCGATGTGCCTGTCACCGCTGAAAGGAACCCGTCTGGTGGCGTCGGCATCGACGATTCCACCCTCCTGCACCTGCAGGCGGTAGTGGCCGATCACGGCGGAGCTGTAGGGCGCGGTGAAGAATGCGAACGTGCACGACTCGTACCCATATGCAGGGTCGTTGACCACGTCGACGGTGGCGACGGTCGCTTCGGTGCCCGCACCGAGCGGGGCGCTGGCGTAGCGGATGTCCTTCGGTACGAGGTTGGCGGGCGAGGCCGGCGAGCGGCGGCACACGTCCTGGGCCTTCGCATTGATCATCGCGATCGTGTCCGGGACGGGTGCCGCTGACGCAGGTGACACCGACAGGGTCGCCGAGACGACGGCGAACGCTGCTGCTCCGATGACGGAGCGGGACAGGACGGATCTACGCATGGACTTCCCTCGCGAGTGGCGGTGATGAACGGCCTGCCCATCATGGCGTTCCCGAGGCTTGGTGTCAGCCATTCACCTCGACCGACCGATCCCGCACGGAGCAGCTCCGTGCGGGATCGGTCGAAGGGTGCGGCTGCGCGGGGTGGGTCAGCCCTCGTTGAGCGTCGCTCCGATGGTGAAGGGACGGGTGTCGGTGGTGCTGTTCGACTTCTTGACCAGCTTGTAGTTGGCGATGGCGATCTTGTACTTGGCCTTGGCCAGGGCGCGTGCCTTGACGTAGATGCGCTTGGCGGCGGCCTTCTTGTTCTTGCTGCTGCCGGCCTTGTCGAGGGCCTTGGCGTAGTTCTTCTTGGCGGCGGCGAGGCGCTTGGTGTACTTGCTCTTGGCGGCCTTCTTCTCGGACTTGGTCTTCCTGTCCGCGACCTTGACCTCGGTGGTGGTGGTCGTCGTCTTGGTCGAGGCACCCGCAGCGCTGAAGCTCGGCGCTGCGCTGATGTTGAAGCCCTGTCCGACCGAGACCGGCGGGGTCACGAAGACGTCGCCGGACAGCGCGGACGTCGAAACCGCGGCGGCCGACACGTTGGACGAGGAGACCGGCTGCGTCGGGACGTCGAGGGCGGCGGTGCCCTGCAGGGTGAAACCGGGGACGGTCGAGGCAACGGCACCGACGAAGCAGTAGCGCGACGTCTCCGTCACGACGTTGTCCACACGTGCGCCGCCGATGAAGCCGTCTGCGGTGGCATTCGCCTGGGTGGGCTCGGCGAAGTTGTCCCCGAGGTACTCGCCGGCGTCGCTGTCGATGGCGCAGCTGCGGTTCATCACGACTCGGAGCGCCTTCTGCGCCGCGATCTCCTGTGCTTCGGTCGGATCGTCCATCCGGAGGGTCGACGCGACGGTGAGCACCTGGTCCTGCGTGATGCCGGTGGGCGTGGCGGCGGTGGCGGGGACGGCGGCGAGTGCGACCGAGCCGATGGCGAGGGCGGCACCGGCAACTGCGGTGCGGGCGAGACGGGACGTGTACATGTAGCTCCTTCAAATGGTGACGGGTCGAAGTGACCCACCGAGCATCATGACGCTGATCGTGTCCCCGCACTCCCCATTTGTGAAAACGCGAGCCGCCAGCCGAACCTCACGCCTGCGGCCAGGCCACGTCGGTCGAGATGATCGTGACGCTGCTGGCCGTGGCGGGCGCGCTGCGAGACGCCGGGGGACTGTTGATCCCGACCACCGGGACGTCCGCGATCGCGGCCCGGTAGGTGGCCTTGGCCCGTGCCCGCCGTGTGTCGTAGGCCTTCTTCGCCGCGATGCGCCGCCGTTTGCTCTTGCCGGCCTTCTTGCGCGCCTTGGCGTACTTCGTCCGCGCCTTCTTGACGGCGGCGTCGTACGCCGTGCGTGCTGCCTTGAGCTCGGCGGTGGTGCGCGGCCGGGCCGTCGGGGCAGGGGCCACGGGTGCGGGCGCGGCGGCCTCTGCAGCCGAACCCGACGTGAGCCCGACCTCCAGCACCCCGGTCTCGGAGACGTCGACCGGTGCCGTCACGTGCACGTCGCCCGACAGTGAGGACGAGTGCAGCGTCCTGCCACCGTCCGCGGCATCCATCGGCAGGCCCCTGACCAGCACCGATCCGTCCAGAGTGGCGTCGTCGTCCGCGGGAGCCAGCGCGACGGTGGCGAGCGACCGCGTCTGGACGGTGTCGGTGCGGGTGAGCGTGGCGTCGATCAGCACGCCGATGACGTCAACGTCGTCCGACGTGGGATAGGCGGTGTAGTCGACGAGGTCGGTACCGACCGGGACGGACCCGGCGATGATGGCGCGCACCGCCCGATCGGTCGCAGCTTCGTCGGCAGTGGCCGGGTCGCCGGCGCGCAGTCCTGTCGCGGCGGCGAGCACCATCTCGCGGGTGACAGCGGCGGTCACGACAGGCCTGCGGTCGGCTCGACGGCCAGCGTGACGTCGAGGCGGTAGGGCCGGACGGTCGTGACCCGGCGGGGTGCCTTCGCGGCGAGGTACTTCTTCGTGGCGGCGGCCAGCTTCTTCTTCAAGATCTTCTTCGCCTTGGTCGTGCGCCCTGCCGCGGCGTACGCCTTCTTGGCCTTCTTGACGGCCTTGGCGCGTGCCTTGGTCGCCTTCTTCTTGGCGGCTTTCGACGCGGGGGTGACGGTCGTGGTCGTCTGCCTGCCGGACGCGACGAGGACGGCGGTGGTGCTGACCGCGCGGTCGCTCAGCACGGCGCTGGTCGGTCCGCTCGATCCCACGACAGCACCTGCGGTGCTCACACCTCCGACGTTCAGCGTGTAGCTGCCGTCGAGAGTGGCATCGTCATCGGTCGAGATGATCGCGAACGTGCAGAGACGATCGGGCTCCTGGCCGGCCCCGTCGACCTCGTACGTGTAGACGCCGACCTCGGCGCGGTCGTCGTCCTCGGCGGAGTCCATGTCGACGAACCCGGCACCCGCCGGGCACAGTCGCGCGGCGATGGCGTCCTCGTCGATGTCGTCCGCAGACGCTCTGATCGGCGTCGCGGCGACGGCGAACGTCATCCCGAGCGCGGCGAGGACGAGCGTGTGACGTCGGGTCGAACGGTTCATTCTTCTCCCACGGAATGGCCACGAGTGGCTGTGTGGCCACGACTCCCGTCGTCGTCCGGATCGATCTCCCGTTCGGCCCGGACGCGTGGCCGATTCCCATCATGCCGCCCTGGGCGGTCGGCGTGACGGTTTCGCAGGAAGTTGCTCCGAACGCAGCGATCCCGCCCGGACGCGTGGGGCGTCGGGCGGGATCGTGGGCGGTCGTCTGCAGGTCAGAGCAGCTCGAGGGACAGCGCGAACGGCCGCGAGTCGGTGCTGGTCGTGGCCTTCTTGACGATGCGGTAGCCGGCGATCGCGTACGAGTACTTGGCCTTCGCGGTGGCCCGCTTGGCTACGTAGGCCTTCTTGGCAGCGGCCTTCTTGCTCTTGCTGCTCTTGGCCTTGGCGAGGGCCTTCTTGTACGACTTCTTGGCAGCCTTGATCCGCTTGTCGTACTTCTTCTTGGCAGCCTTCTTCTCGGACGTGGTCTTCTTGTCCTTGACCTTCACAGCCGGGACGTTGGTCGTCTTCGTGATGGCACCCGTTGCGCTGAAGGCTGGGAACCCACCGGTGAACGTCGCAGGAGGCACGACCGTGATGGGCGCGGAAACTGTCACGTCCCCCGTCAGGGGTGTGGTGACAGAGACGGTCTTGTTGCCGGGATCAGTCTGGACGCTGACGGTCGAGGTTCCGCTCAGGGTGAAGTCGGGAAGCGTGGACGCGACGACCGCCACGACGCAGTCGCGCTGCGACTCGTCGACGATGTTGAAGATCTGGCCATAGGCCACGAGGCCGTCGGCGCTTCCTCCGGCCTTCGCCGGGATTGCCTCCACCGTGGTGTCGAGCAGCTCGCCGCCGTCGATGTCGACCGCACATCCGCGGTGCAGAATGCTGCGCACCGCCTTGATCGCCGGGCCCCCCGGGTTGTCAGGGTTGGCCCGGTAACCCGCGGCAGCCGTCAGGACGGACTCGCGGGTGATGCCGGACGGGGTCGCGGCGGTGGCGGTGGTCGCGGTCAGAGCGGTCGCGCTGACGGCCAGTGCTGCCGACGCGATCACCGCCCTCGACAAGTTCAGGGTGCGCATCAGATCTCCTCAGCGGATGTAGTGCGGCCGGGAGGCCGACACTCGATGGTGGCACCAGATGGGCGACATCGACCGTGGTTTGAGCAAAATCTCGATCACGCACCGCGTAACGGAGCGATCCCGCCCCGAGCTTGTTCTCGGAGCGGGATCGCTGGAGCCGTGGGTCGATTGCTTAGTAGTAGCTGTACCCGGCAGTAACGGAGAAGGGCTTGTTGTCCGTCGTCGTGACCGTCCTGGTGACGACCTTGAAGCCGGAGATCGAGCTCTTGTACTTGGCCTTGGCCAGGGCGCGGGCCTTGGCGTAGACCCGCTTGGCGGCTGCCTTCTTGTTCTTGCTGCTGCCGGCCTTGTCGAGGGCCTTGGCGTAGTTCTTCTTGGCCTGGGCGAGGCGCTTGACGTACTTCTTCTTGGCGGCCTTCTTCTGCTTGGTCGTCTTCTTGTCCTTGACCTTCGTGGAAGTCTTCGTGGTGGTGGTCTTGGCGGCATTGCCGGTCGCGGTGAAAGTGGTGCCGACCGAGAAGGTGGTGCCGCCGTTGATCGGCGCGGTCACGGCCACCTGGCCGGACAGTGGTGCGGTGAACGTCAGAGGGGTTCCGCTACCGGGAATCTCGGGCGTGGGCGTGTCCGTCATCCGGCCTGTGATGGTGCTTCCGCCCGTCAGCGCGTAGGTCGGATCGACGACTGCCACCGCGCCGAAGTCGCAGTACCGAGGTACGCCGGCGGTGACGATGGTGACACTGGCGAGGAATCCGTCTGCGTCGTCACCAGCGGCGGTGGCATAGGCGCGGGGATTCACGATCTGGTCGCCCGCGGCAACGCTGCATGTGGGGGTAGCGATAGTGCGCAAGGTCTCGATGGTCGCGTCGGTGAGATCGTTGCCGGCTCCCGTGGCTCGGATGCTGGCAGCCGCTGCCAGCACCTGGTCTCGGGTCACGCCCGACGGCGTGACGGCTGAAGCGGGGACGGCCGCGAGGGCGACGGAGCCGACGGCGAGCGACGCGACAGCGACGACCGATCGGGTCAGGAGAGAAGAACGCATGATGCTCCTTGGGAGTGAAGGCAGGGCCTTCTGACCCCGTTCATGATCATGCGGCCCCCAAAGCCGTCGCGCTGCGTGAGCGGCGGAAACCATCCCGATTGACCAGGGCAGGTGGTCACCATGGGTCCGGGAAGCAGCGATCCCGCCCGGAGCCGGGAGGCTCCGAGCGGGATCAGAGCACGCGTGGTTCAGCGGCTAAGGCCTCCGGTCGTGAAGGTGAACGGCGCCTTGGTCGTCGTGGCGTTCTCGGAGACGACGATCGTGAGGGTGCCGGCAGTGGCCGCGCGGTAGGCGGCCTTCGCCGACTTCTTCTTGGCGACGTACGCCCTCTTGGCGGCGGACTTCTTGCTGGTGCTCGAGCCGGCCTTGTCCTTGGCCTTCGAGTACGCCTTCTTGGCCGACGCGACCCGGCGGTCGTAGACCTTCCGGGCGGCCTTCTTCTGCGCGGTCGTCTTGGGTGTCACGACGCGGGACGACGTTCCGGTCGTCGCCGCCTTCGTGATGACGTCGCCCGATGCGGTCGCCACGGACCCGGGACCGTACTCGACGCTGTCGAGGCGCGGCGTCACGTACACCTCACCGGACAGCGGGTAGCTCGCAGAGGCAGCGGCGCTCCGCAGGTCCTCCTCTTCGTCCGGTGCGGCGATCGTCGCGGTGCCCGACATCGTCGTGAGCGCCTTGGTGACGGCGAAGGCCGCGAAGGTGCAGTACTGGGGAGGAGCCTCGCTCTCCTCGCTCCAGCCCGAGGAGGCGTAGATCAGCACGCCGTCGACACCGTCCGGCTGGGACGTCGTCTCGACGTCCACGTAGCCGTCGTCCGCACTGAAGCCGCAGACGCTGGCCACGAGCTTCGCCGCGTCAGGGTTGCTCTCGGAGCCGAAGAAGACGCGGCTGGCGTCAGCGGCACCGAGGACCGTCTCGCGAGTGATGCCCGCCGGTGTGTCGGCGACGGCCGGTGATCCGGCCAGGGTGACAGATCCGATGGCGATCGTCGCGAGAGCGACGGCCCCGCGGGTCAAGAGGGAGGTGCGCATGGTGGTCCTTCTGGAGCGTGAGGTGGGAGTGTGGTTGATCGACCGAAGACTGGTCTGGCTGCGGTACGTCACGAGAACAGGAAGTTGTCGGTGGAAGCCGAGAACCGGCGTCCATCGGTCTGTGTCGACCGGATCTTGACGAGCTTGTAGCCCGCGATGGAGTAGGCGTAGGTCGACCTGACGGCCGCCCGGCGGGAGACGTAGGCCGTCCGCGCGGCGGTCCTCTCAGCAGCGTTGCGGCCGGCCCGCTTCAGAGCTTTCGCGTACGTCTTCTTCGCTGCGGCGATGCGGCGCTCGTACTTCTTCTTGGCAGCCTTCTTGACCGCCTTGCTCTTCTTGTCAGCGACCTTGGTCGTGGTGAACGCGTTGCCAACGGGGCTTTTGACCAGACCGTCGGCCTGGAGGCCCGCGAAGGCGATCTCGCCCTTCGCCTGGACGCGCGGAGAGGCGAAGACGTCACCGGAGAGCTCGAACACCTTGGTCGAGCTGGACCCGGAACCGAATCCGATGCCTCCGTTCTCCAGCACGATCGAGAGGGTCCGAACGGTGACGCTGCCGGTGAAGGTGGTGACGTTGCCGACCGGAGCGACCGCCACGAACGAACAGGTCTCGACCGACTCGAGGTCGGAGGGGCTCAAGCTGGTGGCGATGACCGCTGTCACGGCCACCCCGTCCACACCGTCCGGGACGTCCACGGCGCTTCCGAAGGACTGCACCGGCTTCCCGCTGCTGAGGTCGCACGTGCGCGAGACTAGGGCGTTGAGTGCCGCTTGGGTTGCAGGTGAACCTCCCGACTCAGGGTTCTGGGAGGACCCGGCTTCGGCGCGGACCACCGAGGCGGCGGCAAGCACCATGTCGCGGGTGATGCCGGTGGACGTGGCGGCGTTGGCGGGGACGGCGGCCAGGGCGACCGAGCCGATGGCCAGTGCCGCTGCTGCGACCACCGACCGGGACAGGAGGGACGAACGCATGATGCTCCTTGGGAGTGAGGTGGACCACATGATCCACCGCCGATCATCCGTCGGAAGGCGTCGTCGTGCCCGTGGAGCACCACAAGATGATCCGGAGGGACCAGGAGAAATGGTCCTCATGGGTCCGGAAGCACCGATCCCGCCCGATGCCAGAGGCTCCGAGCGGGGATCGATGGACTTCGTCTACGTGCGGATCAGCACTTGGCCAACCTGTCACACCGCGAGAAGTCGGTGGTCAGGGTGAAGGGGGTGGCCACCGTCGTCGGCTTCGAGGTGACCACGATCGTCAGCGTCCCGGCCTTCGAGGCGCGGTAGGCAGCCAGCGCGGCAGCCTTCTTGGCCCGGTAGGTCTTCTTGGCCGCAGCCTTCTTGCTCGAGCTCGATCCGGCCTTGACCACGGCCTTCGTGTAGGCCTTCTTCGCCGAGGCGAGCCGGTGGTCGTAGACCTTGCGGGCCGCAGCCTTCTGCTGGGACGTCTTGGGGGTGACCACGCGGTTGGACTCCGACGTCGTCGATGTCGTGGTGATCGCGTTGCCGGCGGCGGCGATGTTGACGTCGTAGTAGTCGCTGTCGTCGACGGGAGTCGTCACGAAGACGTCGCCGGACAGGGCTGACGTCTGGATCGTCGTCGGCTCCTCGACGCTGATCCGCTGCTCGACGGGGTAGCGGATGCCGGTCAGCGTGGCGGTTCCGCTGAGGGTCGTGAAGCTCTCCGTGGCCGCGAAGGCCGCGAACGTGCAGGTCTTGTCGTTCACGATCGCGTGGACCAGCAGACCGTCTGCTGCGTTTCGCTCATCCAGCGGGTCGACGTAGTAGTCGAGGCCGTCGTTCTCGGTGACACCGCACACGACGTCGACGAGCGTCCGCGCCTCGTCGCTGATGGACGAGTAGCGGGCCTGCTCCGCAGCACTCAGCACGAGGTCACGATTGACCCCGGCGGGGGCGGCTGCGGCGGGCGTGGCGGCGAGCGCGACGGACGCGATCGCCAGCGAGGCGAGTGAGATGACCGAACGGGTCAGGATGGATGTGTTCATAGGGGTTCTCCGAGGTGAAAGGGGTGGGGCGAGTAGATGGCTTGGCGGCCGTCAGTCGTACTGGACCTCGGCCCCGATCGAGAACGGACGGTCGATGGTCTGCGTGGTGCGCGTCTTGGTGAGCTTGTAGTCGGCGATCGCGTAGGCGTACCGGCTACCGGCGGCGGCGCGGCGCGCCGAGTAGGCGCTCCTGGCGGCGGCCTTGGCGGAGGCGTTGCCGCCGGCCTGCTTGACGGCCTTGGCGTACGCCTTCTTGGCGGCCTTCAGCCGCTGGACGTACTTCTTCTTGGCGAACCGCTTGGAAGCCTTGGACTTGGTGTCGGCGACCTTGTCGATCGTGAGGACCTTGTCGCTGCGCGTCGTGTTGCCAGTGGCAGTGAACGAGGCGTTGTAGATCTGGCGCGACGCGTCGGCGACGGGGAGCGCCGCACTGACGAACACGTCACCGGACAGGTCCGCGTTGAGGGTCGTGGTGACTTCGTTGGGGACCCCGCGCAGGGTGGGGACGTCTGCATCCGACGTGCCGGTCAGGGTCAACTTGCCTGAGAGCGTCAGCGACGGATCGGCGGAGGCGATGGCGGCGACGACGCACTGGCGGGACGGAGCGCGCTCGGAGTCGCCTGCGCTGATGAAGGCCTGGATGATGACGCCGTCGGCGTTCTTGCCTGCGGAGGCCGAGCGGAAGCCGACGTCGACCTGGTCGTCCGCGGCGATCTTGCAGGTGGGCGCGGCGATAGCCCGCATCTGCTCGGAGGCGGCCAGATAGTCCTCGTACGAGTTGATCGAGCGGCCGGCATCGGCGGCGCTCAGCACCTGCTGGCGGGTGATGCCCGACGGGGTGGCGGCGGTGGCCGGTGCGGCCACGAGGGCGACCGAGCCGATGGCCAGCGTCGCGACCGCGATCACCGATCGCGACAGGATGGACGTGCGCATGAAGTTCCTCCAGGGTTCTGGCAGACCGGGTGGTCCCCCGTGATCATCCGCTCCTGCCAACGGCCCGTCTCCCGAAACCGGCGATTCCACCCGGAAGGGCTACGCGCCATGACTCGTCGGGATGAGCGCAGGACGCAGCGATCCCGCCCGGGGCTTGGAAGGCTCCGGACGGGATCGTGGAGATGAACCAGCCGCGCTGCTCTAGGGTGCGGGCGGAGGGGTCGACTTCGCCGAGATGCTGAACGGGCTGTTGACCTTCTGGGTGACGAGCTTGTAGCCCGCGATCGCATACCGGTACGCGGCCTTGGCAGCCTTCTTCTTGGCCGTCCACGCGGCTTTGGCTGCCTTGCTCTTGCTGCTGCCGGCCTTGTCGAGTGCCTTCTTGTAGGCCTTCTTGGCAGCCTTGAGCCGCTTGTCGTACTTGACCTTCGCTGCCTTCTTCTGCGACGTGGTCTTCTTGTCCTTGACCTTGACGACGTTCGACTGGATGGCGTTGCCGCTGGCCGTGAAGGTCGGCGTGCCGGTCGACGGCTCGGGAGACGATGGGCCGAAGGCGATGTTGGACGCGGGAGTCGCGAAGACGTCACCCGACACCGCAACGGCCGGAGCGCCGGTCAAGGCCGCCGTGCCGGTCAGGACCGAGCGCAGCCCGACTGGTGCGAGGACGCCGAAGGAGCACACCCGCCCGGCCTCGGAGCCGCTGCTGCTGCTGGCCTCGATGTTGAGGATGTAGGCGCTGACGACGACACCGTCGGTGCTGCCGCCGGGAGCAGCGGCACCTGCGATGAAGCCAAGCGACAGCTCAGGACCGTCCGGGTCGGTGACGCAGACGCGGTTGACCATCGCCTTGAGCGCGCGGTTGGCAGCCGAGCCGTACCCCTTGGCGTCGCCGAAGAGGACGGTGCCGGTTCCGGGCGGTGTGGCGCGGACGCCGGCCGCGGCGGTGAGCACCATGTCGCGGCTGATGCCGGACGGGGTGTCGGCCTGCGCAGGCACGGCGGCGAGGGCGAGCGAGCCGAGGGAGAGAGTGGCGACCGCGATCGCCGATCGGGTCAGGGCAGAGGGACGCATGAGGCTCCTTCAGGGACGTGGTCGGTCGATGTGATCGACCCTTGACGGTAGGACCGCGCAGGCCCGAGCTGCCCCGAATTGCTCCAACTCGAGGGAAAACCCCCATGTGCTCGTTCGGCCGGACGCACCGATCCCGCCCGGAGCGTGAAGGCTTCGGACGGGATCGGTGTGATGGGGGTGCGCGTCAGTTGTCGAACTCGAACCGCGGGTTCGGCGTCGTCACGGAGAACGGACGGTTCTCGGTGGTCGACGACGACTTCTTCACGATCTTGAATCCGGCGATCGCGTACTTGTACGAGGCCTTGGCCGCGGCACGCTTGGCCTTGTAGACCTTCTTGGCGGCGGCCTTCTTGCTCTTGCTGTTGCCGGCCTTGTCGAGCGCCTTGGCGTACGACTTCTTGACCGACTTGATCTTCTTCGTGTACTTGGTCTTGGCCTTGGCCTTCTCGGACTTGGTCTTCTTGTCCTTGACCTTGACCGATGTCGTCACGGTGGTGGTCTTCGAGGCGTTGCCCACGGCGGATGCGGTGACGCTGTCCTCGTAGAGGTTGCTGATCGTGTCGGCGTCGACCGGCGTGGTGACGAACGCGTCGCCCGACAGGGCCTGCGTGCGCAGGACGACAGGCTCGTCGGCCTGCGTGGTCTCGTTGTAGCGGGTGCCGGTGATCTGGGCGGTACCGCTCAGCTGGAACGATCCGTCCGCCGTGGCGAAGGCCGCGATGGTGCAGTCGTTGCTGCTGCCCTCGATGGTCTGGATCCCGACCCTTGCCGTGATCAGGATTCCCTCGGCGTCGTCGCCGGAGCCGGTGATGTCCGCCGCCTGGAGGGCTGCGTACTCCAGATCTGCGAAGTTCGTGCTGACGCCACAGCCCTTGGTGGCGATGTTGCGCAACGCGCGGTTGGTGGCCAGCGAGGGCCGGGTGTCGTTCGTCTGCAGGGCGCGGATGCCGTTGACGGCGGTCAGCACCTCGTCGCGGGTGACGCCCTGGGCGGACGCAGCGGTGGCGGGGGTGGCGGCGAGGGCGACCGAGCCGATGGCCAGGGTTGCGACGGCGACGACCGAACGCGACAGGATTGTCTTACGCATTGTTCTCCTAGGAGTACTTGACATGGCCACGCGGCCACTCCGCGGAGTATTCAGCATGTGGTTGCCGGGTGAGACCGTTTTGGGCAACTTGTCCCATATGGGTGCCAGGGTCCGTCGCATCCCGTCCGGGGTCAGAGCCAGGGAGTCGCGGTGGTGAACGGTGTCTTCCGCGTCACGGGCCCGGTGGTCACGACCCGGGTGTTGTTCCGCGCAACGGCGTAGACCGAGCGCGCCTTGCGCTGCTTCTTGGCGAAGGTCTTCTTGGCTGCCTTCACCTTGCGCTTGTCCTTGCCGGCCTTCTTGAGCGCCTTCTTGAGGGCCTTTCGAGCGGAGGACATCTGGGCGGAGTAGGCCTTCTTGGCCTTCTTCTTCTGAGCCGCCGTCTTGGGCACGTTGGTGACGATGGTGCCGATCGTTGTGGTCACGTTGTGACCCGTGGCGGATAGCATCGCCTGCTCGACGGTGTCTGACGCGCCGACCGACAAGGGGCCGGTGACGGTCACGTCGCCCGACAGCGTCCCGGGCATTGCCGCTCGGGCCGTCTCGCCAGTGGCATCCGACCGGACGTCGACCAGCAGGCTGGTCGAGCCGGTCATGGAGGCACCCGCGAAGGTCGCCACCGCCACGCCGATGACGCACGTACGGATGTAGTCCTCGTCTTCGTCGAAGATGTAGCCCGCAGCGACCATGACGTCCACGTTGCGCCGGACGGCCGCTGGCATCGCGTCGAGGTCTCCGATCTCCTCGCCGGGCTTGAGGTCGCAGCTGCGGTTCAGGATCTCGTACGTCGCCGTCCTGCCCTCGAACTGGTCGTTCCAGCTGCCTCCGGTCAAGCTGTTGCGAAAACCGTTGATCGCCCGCATGGCGGTCTCCTTGGTGACTCCCTGGGGAGTCGCGGCCGTGGCCGGTGCGGACGTGAGGACGGCTGACCCGACGGCGGCTGCCACGACGGCACCTGTCAGGCGGGACAGGATGGACAAGCGCATGGGGTGGTGCTCCTCAGGTCTGGTGTGCGGTGACGGTCCATCCTGGAGCATCCCGCGCGACTCGCGCAGCAGATTGCGAGAGCCCGACTCGAAGTCGCTCCTGTTGGGGTGCGTGGAGCACGCGGCGCAGCGTGTCCGTCGACGCACCCCGACGCGTTACCTCCCGGACACCCGACGTGCGTACGCTCATCGGTGTGGACTGGAACGACTACGACGCTGCCCTCTTCGACCTCGATGGCGTGATCACGCCGACGGCTGAGGTGCACATGCGCGCCTGGGACCAGATGTTCAACGACTTCCTGCGCGCGAGGGGTGTCAGCGAGCCCTACACGCGCGACGACTACTTCACGTACGTCGACGGAAAACCCCGTTATGACGGGGTGCGCTCCTTCTTGGCGTCCCGCGACATCGAGCTGCCCGACGGCGATGCGTCCGATCCCGCGACGGCCGAGACGGTCGCCGGACTGGGCAATCGCAAGAACGACGACTTCGAGCAGATCCTGAAGACCGAGGGCGTCGAGCCCTACCCCGGTTCGGTCGCGCTCGTCGAGGCGCTCGTCGCCCGCGGCACCAAGATGGCGATCGTATCGAGCTCGCGCAACGCCGCCGCCGTCCTGACCGCCGCCGGCATGATCCAGCACTTCCCGGTCATCGTGAGCGGCAAGGAGGCGGGGGAGCGGGGTCTGCCCGGCAAGCCCGCGCCCGACACGTTCCTGGCCGCCGCCGACGACCTCGGCGTCCCGAAGGAACGGGCCATCGTGTTCGAGGACGCGCTGTCGGGCGTCCAGGCCGGACGGGCGGGTGACTTCGGCCTGGTCATCGGCGTCGACCGCGGCGTGGGGGCCGACGCCCTCACCGAGCACGGCGCCGACGTCGTCGTCGACGACCTCGACGAGCTCGTGACCGACGCCAAGGAAGGGCAGGCATGAGCCCCAGCCACATCGCACCGCAGATCCACGACTTCCTCGACCGGTCGCGCTACCCCGTCGACGAGTGGGCGCTGGTCGAGAAGCACATCGACAACGACGACCTCGGCACCACCGAGACGCTCTTCAGCGTCGGCAACGGCTACCTCGGCCTGCGCGGCAACGTCGACGAGGGACGCGACTCGTTCACCCACGGCACGTTCGTCAACGGCTTCCACGAGACGTGGCCGATCCAGCACGCGGAGGAGGCCTTCGGCTTCGCCCGCGTCGGCCAGACGATCGTCAACGCCCCCGACGCCAAGGTCATCCGCCTCTACGTCGACGACGAGCCGCTGCTGCTGCCGATCGCCGACCTCATGGAGTACGAGCGCCGGCTCGACTTCCGCACCGGCGTCATGTCGCGCGACATCCTGTGGCGGACGCCCGGCGGCAAGCGGGTCCGCATCCGGTCGCGTCGCATGGTCTCGTTCACGCAGCGTCACCTCGCGGTGCTGACCTTCGAGGTCACGATGCTCGACGACTACGCGCCCGTCGCGATCTCGTCGCAGATCCTCAACCGCCAGGACGGCGAGGACGAGTACCACGTCCGGTCCAAGGCGATGGGCGAGGGCGTCGACCCTCGCAAGGCCGGCCAGATGAACCACCGCGTCCTGAAGCCGCAGAGCAACTGGGGCAACATCGCCGACGGTCGGGTCGCGCTGGGCTACCAGTGCACCGAGAGCGGCATGACGATCGCGGTCGCCGCCGACCACCGGCTCGAGACGGCCAACAACTACACCAAGCGCATCCAGACCGATGACGACCTGGCCAAGATGACGTACCGCATCGACGCCGAGCCGGGCCAGCCGATCGTCCTGACCAAGCTCGTCAGCTATCACACGTCGCGGGGGGTGCCGTCGCGCGAGCTGCTCGACCGCTGCCGCCGCACCCTCGACCGCGCGCACGACGAGGGTCTCGACAAGCAGTTCGACGACCAGCGCGCCTGGCTCGACGGCTTCTGGGAGCGGTCGGACGTCGAGATCGCCGGCCAGCCCGAGGTGCAGCAGGCCACGCGCTGGAACCTCTTCCAGATCGCCCAGGCCTCGGCCCGCGCCGAGGGCACCGGCATCCCGGCCAAGGGCGTCACCGGATCGGGCTACGGCGGCCACTACTTCTGGGACACCGAGATCTACGTCCTGCCGTTCCTGACCTACACGACCCCGCGCGCGGCCCGCAACGCCCTGCGCTTCCGCTACACGTTGCTCGACGCCGCACGCTCGCGCGCCAAGCAGCTGGCCCAGCACGGGGCGCTGTTCCCGTGGCGGACGATCAACGGCGAGGAGGCCTCGGCCTACTACGCCGCGGGCACCGCGCAGTACCACATCGACGCCGACATCTCGTACGCGTTGAGCCAGTACCTCGCCGCCACGGGCGACGTCGACTTCTTGACCCGCGAGGGCATCGACATCCTCGTCGAGACCGCCCGCATGTGGGTCGACCTCGGCTTCTGGCGCAGCGAGGAGGACGGCACGTTCCACATCCACGGCGTGACGGGTCCCGACGAGTACACGACCGTCGTCAACGACAACCTCTTCACCAACGTCATGGCGCGGTTCAACCTCAGCCGTGCAGCGCGGGCCGTCCGCGACCTGGCCGAGCGCGACGGCATCGAGTACGACCAGGTGGTCGCACGTCTCGACCTCGACCTGCGCGAGGTGGACGAGTGGGAGCGCGCCGCCCGCGACATGGCGATCCCCTACGACGAGCACCTGGGCGTGCACCCGCAGGACCAGCACTTCCTGGAGCGCGAGGTCTGGGACCTCGAGCACACGCCGCTCGACAAGCGTCCGCTGCTGCTGAACTACCACCCCTTGGTGATCTACCGGTTCCAGGTGCTCAAGCAGGCCGATGTCGTCCTGGCGCTGTTCCTGCAGGGCGACCACTTCACGCCCGAGGAGAAGCGCGCCGACTTCGAGTACTACGACCCGATCACGACGGGCGACTCGACGCTGTCGGCGGTCGTGCAGTCGATCATGGCGGCCGAGGTCGGCTACCACGACCTCGCGCTGCGCTACTTCATGTCGGCGCTGTTCGTCGATCTCGCCGACCGGCACCACAACACGTCCGACGGCGTGCACGTCGCGTCGACGGGTGGCGTGTGGAGCGCGCTGGTCAGCGGCTTCGGCGGCTTCCGCGACCACGGTGGCGTCTTCACGATCGACCCGCGCCTGCCCGAGACCTGGGAGTCGCTGACCTACCGGCTGACGCTGCTCGGCTCCCGCGTGCGGGTGACGGTGCTTCCCAACCGGGTCGACCTCGACCTCGAGGACGGTGAGGGTGCCTCGCTGATCGTCCGCGGCCAGGCCGTCACGGTGCTGCCGGGGGAGCCTGCGTCGATCGCGCTCGACGGGCAGGGGCCGAGGCTCGAGGGTGAGCCCGCGCCGGTGCCCGGGCGTCGACGCTCGGACGGCACGATCATCGCCGCGATCGTCCCGGGTACGTAAGGCGCGCGGCTTCGCCGCTCCCGCTGTTCGTGCCTCAGAGCGGCCGGACTCCGTCCGGGCGCCCGCCTCGCTCCGCTCGGCTCATGGTGGGGATGTCCGGGTTCCTGTGCCCTTTCGAGACAGGCATGGAACGATCTAGGGGTGATCACCGTGACCTGGAAGACCGCCGACGGCGAGACGGGCGAGACCCAGCTGTCCGCCGACGACAAGTGGACGTTCGGCCGCACCGGCGGTGCCGAGGCTCCGACCGTCGGTGTCGACAACCCCCTGGTCAGCCGCACCGCCCTGGTCATCCGTGACTCCGGTCCCGGCCCGGTCGTCTTCCGCGGCCAGCGCGACAACGGTGCCACGGTCGCGCTGGTGAGCCTGATCGGCTCGGTGACGTGGCTCGACGAGGGCACGGCCGGCAACCTGACGGCCGAGGAGAACCGGGTCGAGCTGACGATCGACGGCGAGGTGCTGATCACCGTCGACGTCGACTTCGACCAGCGCGGCACCGTCGTCGAGCGCCAGCAGACCGAGTAGCTGCCCACGGCGATATCGTCGAGCCCATGTCGTTCTCCCTGGGGCTACCGAAGGCCGAGCTGCACGTCCACCACGTCGGGTCCGCGTCGATGCGGACCGTCGCCGAGCTGGCCGACCGCCATGCCGGGACGACGTCGGTGCCGACCGACCCGGCCGCGCTGGCCGACTTCTTCACGTTCACCGACTTCGGCCACTTCATCGAGGTCTACCTGTCGGTCGTCGACCTGCTGCGCACGCCCGAGGACCTCTGGACGCTGACCCACGACGTCGCGCGCGACCTCGCCTCGCAGAACGTCCGCTACGTCGAGCTCACCTGCACCCCGTACACGTCGATCGCGGTCGGCATCAGTGCCGAGGCCTACTGCGAGGCCCTCGAGGACGCGCGCCGTCGCGCCGAGGCCGACTTCGGCATCACGATGCGCTGGATCTTCGACATCCCCGGCGAGTCGGGGGTCCCCGCCGCCGACGTCACCCTCGACACGGCCCTGCGGCTGCAGCCCGACGGACTCATCGGCTTCGGTCTGGGCGGTCCCGAGGTCGGCGTGCCACGCCCGCAGTTCAAGCCCCACTTCGACGCCGCGCGCGCCGCTGGACTCCACTCGCTGCCGCACGCGGGGGAGTCGACCGGACCGCAGACCATCTGGGACGCCCTCGAGTCGCTGGGTGCCGAGCGCATCGGCCACGGCATCGCCGCCGCGCAAGATCCAGCCCTGATGGCGCACCTCGCCGAGCACAGCATCCCGCTCGAGATCAGCCCGACCTCGAACGTCCGCACCCGGTCGGTCGCGTCGATGGACGAGCACCCGTTGGCGACGCTGGTCGCGGCCGGGGTGCCGGTGTCGATCAACTCCGACGACCCGCCGATGTTCGGCACGACCCTGACCCACGAGTACGACATCGCCCGCGACCTGCTGGGGCTGGACGACGCCGGGGTCGCCGATCTCGCCCGGGCCGGCGTGCGGCAGTCGTTCGCACCCGACGACGTCAAGGCGACGGTGCTGGCCGAGATCGACGCCTACGCCGCACCCTGACCCGTCCCCGCACCCCTGGACGAGCCGGGGTCGATCGCCTCAGGACCGGTCGGACAGCAGCTCTGCTGCGAGCGCCCGCATCTCGACCTTGCGCACCTTGCCGGTGATCGTCATGGGGAACTCGTCGACGTGATGGACGTACCGGGGGATCTTGTAGTGGGCGAGCCGGCCGCGGCAGAACTCGCGCACGGCATCGGCATCAGGAGGCGTCGCGCCCTCGCGGACGCGCAACCACGCCATGAGCTCCTCCCCGTACTTGTCGTCGGGGACGCCGATCACCTGCGCGTCGATGACATCGGGGTGGGTCATCAGGAACTGCTCGACCTCGAACGGACTGATGTTCTCGCCGCCGCGGATCACCAGGTCCTTGATGCGTCCCGTGATGTTGACGTAGCCGTCCTCGTCCATGACGCCGAGGTCGCCGGTGTGCATCCACCCGTCGGCGTCCACGGCCTCGGCGGTCTTCTCGGGCTGGTCCCAGTAGCCGAGCATGACCGAGTACCCCCGGGTGCACAGCTCGCCGGGCTCACCTCGTCCGACGGGCCGGCCCGTCAGCGGATCGACGATCTTGACCTGGAGGTGCGGTCCGACCCGGCCCACCGTCGAGACCCGTCGATCGATCGAGTCGTCGGTGCGGGTCTGCAGCGAGACCGGCGAGGTCTCGGTCATGCCGTAGCAGATCGACACCTCGGTCATGCCGAGTCGGTCGATGACCTGCTTCATGGTCTCGGCCGGGCACGGGGACCCCGCCATGATGCCTGTGCGCAGTGACGTGAGGTCGAGGTCGTCGACGAGCGGATCGGCGAGCATCGCGATGAACATCGTGGGGACCCCGTACAACGACGTGCACCGTTCGTCGGCGACCGCCCTCAGGGTCGCCGCGGGGTCGAATGCGGCAGCGGGGATCACCATGCAGGCACCGTGCGTGATGGCGGCCAGATTGCCCATGACCATGCCGAAGCAGTGGTAGAACGGCACGGGTAGGCAGATGCGGTCGTGCTCGGTGTAGCCCAGGAGCTCTCCGACGAACCATCCGTTGTTGAGGATGTTGCGGTGCGACAGGGTCGCGCCCTTGGGGAAGCCGGTCGTTCCCGAGGTGTACTGGATGTTGATCGGATCGCCAGGGTCGAGGCCCTGCTCGATCTCGTCGAGCAGCCGACGGTCTGCCGTCGAACCGCTGGTGCGCAGCTCGTGCCAGGACGGCTCGTCGATCACGATCACGTCCACCAGAGCCGGGTGCTCGCCCCGGACCTCGGCGATCATGTCGACATAGCTGGCGTCCTTGAAGCCGGACACCGCGACGATCAGGCGCAGGCCCGACTGGCCGATGACGTACGACAGCTCGTGGGTGCGATAGGCCGGGTTGATCGTGACGAGCACGGCGCCGATGCGTGCGGTGGCCAGCTGGACGATGGTCCACTCCGGGCAGTTGGGCGCCCAGATGCCGACGCGGTCGCCCTGGGTGACACCGAGGCCGACGAGCCCCAGCGCGACGGCGTCGACGTCGACGAGCAGCTGCTCGTACGTCCATCGTCGTCCCGTCGCCGCGTCGACCAGCGCTTCGGCCGATCCGTGCGCCGTGACGGTCTCGAGCAGGTGCTGGCCGATGGTGCCGGTCAGCATGGGCGGATCGGTGGCACCGATCGAGATGCTCTCGTGCTCAGCGGTGGCCTGGTCCGTCATGACGTCCTCCCCGCACGCCGGGGGTTGCCGACGTGTCCCGGGTCACAGTGTCCCTCGTCCGGTCGCGCAGCCCCTGAGCGGGGGCCGGTCTCAGCGGACGAGCCTGACCCGGGTCGAGATCGCGTAGGTCTGCCGCCCACGGGCGTTCGACCCGACGACCTTCACCCGGCGCGAGCCCGTCCTGACCGAGGTGGCGAAGCGGACGGTGCGCGACACCGTCCCTGCTCGGTCAGCACGACCCTTCCACGCGGTGCGTCCGTCGAGCACGACCCGGACGACCTGCCCGGGACGAAGGCCCGACGCCGCGACTCTGAACGACGTCCCCCGGCGGATGCGCGACGAGGAGACGACGAGCCGCTTGCCGGACGACGCGACGAGTCGGGTCCGCGGGGACGTCTTCACCACGGTCGCCGAGCCCGGTGCCGATGCCGTGACCTGCACCGAGATCCTGCGCGCGGCCTGTGCCTTGCCGAGCGGGAGCGTCGACGCCGTGGCACGGGCGATGGGCACGCCGTCGGCCAGCCACTGGTAGGTCAGCGTCGCCCCGATGCTCGCATTGGCCGCGGCCGTCAGCGTCCGACCCTCACGCGCCGTGCCGGTGATCGACGGCTGCAGGGCGATGACCGGCGCGTTGGCCGCGGGGGGCGTGACCGGCGGGTCCACCGGGGGATCGACGGGCGGGACGACCGGCGACCACTGGGCGTACGCCGTGACCTCGACCGGTGCGCCGGTGGAGCTGCCGGCCAGCACGGACGTCGAGCTGAACGGGTTGCCCGAGCCGTCGGCCTCGGTGTTCCAGCCGAGGAAGGTGCGGCCCGCGAGCACGGGATCGGCGGGGAACGTGCGGCCGCCCTGAACGAATGAGGGCGCGAAGACTCGCACGGCTGCCACGGTCGTTCCGCCGGCGGTGTCGAACGAGACCTGGTGGTGACGGCCCGTGACGGTGGCGGCGGGAACCGCCAGCACCTGCTCGGTCGGCAGGAGGATGACGCCGCCGTTGGCGATCGTGCCGGGGCCGATGATCCGCCCGCCGGCTTCGTCGTCAGAGGGTTCATCGTCACCGGCGTCGGTGATGACGCCGGTGTTGGCGATCGTCGCCGTCGCCCCGGCAGGCACCTCGAGGGTCTGTTCCGCGGGGACGTGCAGGGTTCCGGCCAGCTGCAGCGACCCGAACGTGGACGTGCTGACGCCTGCGCCGCGCCCGACGACCGAGGCACCTTCGCCGCCGGACGCCGTGACGTCCGCGCCCCGGGCGATCGTGACGGCGGCACCGTTGCTGTCCTGGCCGCCGCCGATGCCGGCTGCGCCGAAGCCGCCCGTGGCGGTGACCGTCGGGCCGGCAGAGCCCGCGCCGGTGCCGATCGTCACCGTTCCGCCCGCGCCGACCGTGACGTCGGGTTCTGCCTGCCCCGACACGGCTCCACCGCCGATGCCGGCTCCGCCCGCTCCGCCGGCGGCCTCGACCGTCGCTGCGTCGCCGATCGTGATCGTGCCACCGGTCGAGCTCGACCCGCCGATGCCCGCGCTGTGGAGTGCGCCGGTAGCGGTGACGCTGCCACCGCTGATCGCGATCGTCCCCGCCCCGCTGCCGAAGCCGCTCCCGATGCCGGCACCGCCGATGTCGCCGCCCACCTCGGGGCTCGCCCCGGGGGCCGCGGACGCGACGACGGTGCCGCCCGCGACGGTGACGACGGACCCGGCCACGCCGCGCGTTCCCGCACCGATACCGGCACCACCGGCCGTGCCCGTGGCCGTCACCGCGCCGCTCGTGATCGAGACGGTGGCCGCCTGCCCGTCCTGGCTGCCGCCGACGCCCGCTCCGCCGCGGCCGGCCGTCGCGGTCACGTCGGCGGTGCCGCCGATCGAGATCGTCGAACCGGATCCCTGGTAGCCGCCGCCGATGCCCGGGCCGTAGACGGATCCGGTCGCGGTGACCTCTGCCGTGCCGCCGATCGTGATCGTCGCGCCGCTGCCGAGCGCGCCCGCGCCGATGCCGGCGGACCCGGCCCCGACCTGGTCCGACGTGCTGGTCGCCACGACCGTCCCGCCGGTGATCGTCGTCGTGCCACCCGATCCTGAGCCGAGAGCACCGCCGCCGACACCGGCTCCGTCGACCCCGGTGGCGTCGAGCGACCCGCCGGTGACGACGACCGTCGCCCCGCCGTCCTCGTCCCCGACTCCCGGTCCGGTGCGGGCCTCGGCCGTGACGGTGCCGCCGTTGACGACGAGCCTGCTGGAGTCCCTGATCCAGAGCCCTGCATAGCTCTCGTCGTCGGGCATGTCGCTCGCGTCGACGGCCAGCGTGCCGGTCTTGGCGGCGCTCGAGTCGTCGATCGTCAACGTCGTGCGGTCGGCGAGAGCGTTGACGTTGCCGAGCGCGAGCGTGTGGCCCTCGAGGTCGATCGTGAACGTGCAGGCGACGTCGAGTCGCAGCGCGGGAGCCGAGACGTCCTTCGTCAGCTCGATGGATGTGGGCTCGTCGCACGACGACGCCGTGCTGACGAGCGTCTCGACGTCACCGATGCCGGTGGCGGCCGCGGCGGGTGGGGCCAGGCCGACGGTCGTCGCGGCGACGGCGACAGTGAGGGCACAGAGCAGGGCAGCAGGACGCAGCGTCATCGGGGAGTCCTTCGTGAGAAGCGATGCGGAAAGCGGTTGTCACGAGGCTAGACGAGACGGTCCGTCTCCGCAGAGGTTCGCACGAACGTCCAGGTTCGCGGGCGCAGGGCCCCGAAGCGATGAGCGGGCCGGGGCGGTGCGTCAGCGTCCAGTGCGGGCGCAGGGCTGGACGCCAGCGCACCGTGCCCGCGCAGGGCTGGACGCCAGCGCACCGCCCCCGCGCAGGATCAGGCTGCGGCGGGGCTGACCGGCACGCGCACCAGCAGGACGCCGGGCTGCACGTTGGCGCGGATCTCGCGGCCCTCGCCGACGGGGTCGCCGTCGAGCTGCATCGGCATGGCCTTCTCGGCCTTGATGACGATGGTGCTGCCGGTGAGGCGGTCGAGCCGCTCGTTGGTGCGCTTCTGACGTCCGACGACACGCACGATGATCGCGAGCCAGCCGATGAACCGCTTCGGGGCGATGACCACGACGTCGAGCTTGCCGTCGTCGATCTGGGCGTCGGGCAGCAGCGGGATGCCGCCCTGCAGGAAGCCGACGTTGCCGACCACGACGGTGCGGGCGCGGAACTTCTTGTACTCGCCGTCGTCGACCTTGATCTTGACCTTCATGGCCGGGAACCGGGCGGCCTTCACTCCGCTGACGAAGTAGGCCAGCCAGCCGACCTTGCTCTTGAGCTGGTCGTTGACGCCGGTCATGATCGCGGCGTCCATGCCCAGCCCGGCCATGACGAGGAACGTCGTGCTCGTGCCGGAATCGGTCTCGAGCGTCGACAGGTCGATCGCCCGGTCCTGGCCGCCGAACACGACGTCGAGGGCGTCGCGGGTGTTGAGCGGGATGCCGAGGTTGCGGGCCAGCAGGTTGCCCGTGCCGTGCGGCAGGATGCCGACGGCCGTGCCGGTGCGGGCGACCTCCTCGCAGACGGCCAGGACGGTGCCGTCACCGCCGGCGGCGACGATGAGGTCGACCTCCTCGTGCAGCGCGGCGGTGGCCTGGCCGTGGCCGGGGTCCTCGACCGTCGTCTCGTACCAGAGCGGCTCGTTCCAGCCCGAGATCTCGGCGACCGCCCGCACCCGGGCCTTGAACTCCTCGACGTCGCCGACCTTGGAGGGGTTGATGACGACGGCGGCGCGCTTGCGTCCGGTGCCCGTGATGACGGCGAGCTCGTGGGGCAGGCGGGTGCGGCTGCTGACGACCAGCACCCACAGCCCCATCGTGACGGCCATGCCGAACGACAGCCCCGCGACGACGTCGCTGAGGTAGTGCACGCCGAGGAACACGCGGCTCGCGCCCACCCCGAGGGCCAGCACGACGAACACCGTGATGAGGACGCGACGACGCCAGCCACGTCCGGTCAGGATGATCGCGACGAGGATCGCGACGGTGAAGAACATCCCCGCGCCCGCGGAGTGCCCGCTCGGGAACGAGTAGCCGCCGATCTCGTACAGCGGCTCGTCGAACGACGGACGGGTGCGGGTGAACGCCAGCTTGAGCAGGGCGTTGCCGCCGATCGCGGCGGTCGCGCTGAGGACGATCCACAGCGCCACGGCACGTTCGCGGCGCACGAAGGCGTACACCGCGACGAGCGCGAGCACGACGGCGCACGAGATGTTGCCGAAGACCAGGGCGACCGCCTCGAGGAACGACACGAAGCCGTCGCTGCGGGACGTGACGTCGTACGCGCGGGCGGCGACGTCGAGGTCGAGGCGCATGACGGCGGACGTCTCGGTGGCGACCGCGACGACGAGGAAGGCGAAGACGACGGAGGGTACGGCGACGAGCCAGGTGATGACGGACGGTCGGCCGGGCTCGGCGCGACGCAGGTCGAACGACACAGGCTCCTCCTCAGGGGTCGGTCGATTCTAATGGACCGCGAGCGGCTCTCGTGCCGGACGATAGGCTCAGGACGTGATCGACCCCCGAATCGTGAGAGACGACCCCGACGCCGTGCGGGCCGCGCTGCAGCGTCGCCAGCTGTCCACCGACGTGGTCGACGAGCTGATCCTCGCCGACGAGAAGCGACGATCGTCCATCGCGGCCTTCGAGGCCCTGCGCGGTGAGCAGAAGAACCTCGGCAAGCTCATCCCCAAGGCCCAGGGTGACGAGAAGCAGCAGCTGCTCGCCCGCACCAAGGAGCTCAGCCAGCAGGTCAAGGACGCCGAGGTCGCACAGGGTGAGGCGGGCGAGACGTTCGACCGCCTGCTCCGCTCGCTGCCCAACCTGGCCTCGCCCGACGCGCCGCAAGGTGGCGAGGACGACTTCGTCGTGCTCGAGACCATCGGCACGCCGCGCGACTTCGCCGCGGAGGGCTTCGAGCCGCGCGACCACCTCGAGCTGGGTCAGATGCTCGGTGCGATCGACGTCGAGCGTGGCGTCAAGGTCAGCGGTTCGCGGTTCTACTTCCTCACCGGGGTCGGCGCGCAGCTCGAGCTGGCGCTGACTCAGCTGGCCATGAGCAAGGCCGCCGAGTGGGGCTTCACGCCCATGATCCCGCCGGCGCTGGTCAAGCCCAGCGCGATGGAGGGCACGGGCTACCTCGGCCAGGGCGGTGCCGAGGATGTCTACTACCTCGAGAAGGACGATCTCTACCTCGTCGGCACGTCCGAGGTCGCGCTCGCGGCGTACCACTCAGGCGAGATCCTCGACGCCGAGTCGCTGCCGCGTCGCTATGCCGCGTTCAGCCCCTGCTACCGGCGCGAGGCCGGCTCGTACGGCAAGGACACCAAGGGCATCTTCCGCGTCCACTGGTTCGACAAGGTCGAGATGTTCGTCTACACGACGCTCGAGGAGTCGTACGCCGAGCACCAGCGCATCCTGGGCTGGGAGAAGGCGTGGCTCGACGCCCTCGAGCTGCCCTACCGCGTCATCGACGTCGCGTCCGGCGACCTCGGGCTGTCGGCCATCCGCAAGTTCGACTGCGAGGCGTGGATCCCCACCCAGGGCAAGTACCGCGAGGTCTCGTCGGCGTCCAACACCACGGAGTTCCAGGCTCGCCGCCTCGACATCCGGGTGCGCGGGGCCGAGGGCGCGACGACCCCGGCGGCGACGCTCAACGGCACGCTGTGCGCCATGACCCGCACGATCATCGCGATCCTCGAGAACGGACAGCAGGCGGACGGTTCGGTGCGCCTGCCGGCCGCGCTGCACCCCCTCCTTGGCGAGGTCCTGAGGCCGCTCGCGTGAGGGTCGTCCGATGAGGGCCGTCTCGTGACGTGGCGGCCGAAGCTCGTCGCGCTCGACGTCGACGGCACGATCGTCAACGGCGACAACGAGCTCAGCGACGTCGTCCGCGACGCGGTCAACGCGATCCGCGACGCCGGCATCGAGACCGTCATCTCGACAGGCCGGGCCATCCCGGGCGTCATGGACACCGTCGGCAAGCTGGGCTTCACCGACGGCCTGGCGGTCGCGAGCAACGGTGCGGTCGTGTTCCGGTACTCCGACGACGCTGCCGACCCCGTCGACATCATCCACTCGGTGACGTTCGATGCCGCGGCGGCCGTGCGACGGGTGCTGGAGGAGGTGCCCGACGCGATCGTCGCGGTCGAGAAGGTCGGAGAGGGCTTCCGGGTCAACCGGCCGTTCCCCGAGACGGAGTTCGCCGACCAGTGGGTCATCGACGACGTCGAGAAGCTCATCGCCGAGCCGGTCACCCGCGTCGTGATCCGGTCGACCGACCACACCCCCGCGGAGTTCACGGCGATCGTCCACGATCTCGGCCTCACGGGCACCAACTACTTCATCGGCTACTCGGCGTGGCTCGACCTCGCCCCGGAGGGCGTCTCCAAGGCGTCGGGTCTCGACGTCGTCTGCGAACGTCTCGGCATCGCGCCGACAGACGTGCTCGCGGTCGGCGACGGCAACAACGACCTCGAGATGCTCCAGTGGGCCGGCCGCGGCGTGGCGATGGGCCAGAGCCCCGAAAGCCTGAGAGACGTGGCCGACGCAGTAACAGGCTCCATAGACGAAGACGGCCTCGCCGCGGAGCTCAGCAAGTACGTGTGACCCGTCCCGCCGCCGGTTTCCCAGGTTGACCCAGGAAGTTTTCGGGGCTCACCCAGAAACACTGCACCTCACCACGATCGGATCAGGGGTCAGGTGCCGGTTTCCCAGGTGCACCCCGAAACCGGCGGTATGCGGCCGGCGGACATCAGCCCCGCAAGAAGCTCAGGCGCACCTGGCGGTCGGGGTTGTCCACGTTGGTGTCGACCAGGCACACCGACTGCCACGTTCCGAGGGTCAGGCGTCCGCCGAGGACCGGCACCGTCATCGACGGTGCGATGAACGCCGGCACGACGTGGTCGCGGCCGTGGCCGGGGGTGCCGTGCTGGTGGATCCACCGGTCGTCGCGGGGCAGCAGGTCGTCGAGCGCCGTGAGCAGGTCGTCGTCGCTGCCGGCTCCGGTCTCGATGATCGCGACGCCGGCCGTGGCGTGCGGCACGAAGACGTGCAGCAGCCCGTCACCGCGGTCGCGGCAGAACTCGGCGCACTCCCGTGTCAGGTCGCGGACGACCGAGGACGAACCCGTGCGGACGTCGAACGTGATGCTGTCCATGTCTCGATCGTCCCCGACCTGGGCGAGCCAAGCACGCCGAGCCATGCCCAGGATGTCGGCAGTTGTGGACGTCCTCGGGACGATTTCACGTCGATAAGTGCCGACATCTCGGCCGAGGGAGGGGTCAGGCGACGCGGCTGGACTCCAGCTGGTCGAAGCAGTCGAGCACGGCGTCGATCGACGGCGTCGTCCCGCCGACGGCGGGCACCGAGGTGGGGTCGAGCTTCTGCTCGCGCGCCCGACGCAGGTGACGCTTGACCGTCGAGGTCGAGCACGAGAGCCGCTCGGCCAGCTGGTGGCACGTGTCCTTGGGGTACGCGGTGCGGGCGGTCATGACGGCCTCGTGGCTGACCGGTCCGCCGCCGACGCGGGCCGCGCCGTACGGCGTCGTCGATGCCTGCTGCACCTCGACGCCCAGCTGGCGACGGATCTCGGCACGGTCCTGCTCGGTCGTGCAGGCGACGAAGCCCGACACGTCGACCTCGACGACCGCGCGGTAGAGGCAGTTGACCATCATGGGGCAACCGGCGCACTGGCGGTGGGCGGAGGCGCGCTTGGCCGTGAGCCGCTCCCAGTCGGCGGCACTGACCTCGGTGCGCGAGGGCGAGGTGTGCAGCAGCTCGTCCTGGTAGACCTCGGGCACCGAGGCGCACGGGGGTGTGACGACGTCGACCATCACGGTCATGGGGGCTCCCTCTATCTTTCGGGTCGGCGACACTCCTGCGCCGATCCCTTGCATCCTTCGACGCCGAGCCACTGTGAGCGACACTCCTGCGCGCACGATGGTTCAACGTTCAAGGGGAATGCTAGAGGTACATGCCCCCGGAGGAGCCGGTTTCTCCGGAAGAGTCCGAATCGTTACCTTTGGTGTCGTTTGGACCCGGGAGAGCCAGTCGCATGTTCTGGAGCTGCGACTGCGCCTGCACCTGCTGGGCGTAGAGCGCCGCCTGGATGCCGTGGAACAGCCCCTCGAGCCAGCCGACGAGCTGCGCCTGGGCGATGCGCAGCTCGCCCTCGCTGGGGGCGTCGCCGTCGAACGGCAGGCTGAGCCGCTCCAGCTCGTCGACCAACTCGGGCGCGAGGCCGTCCTTGAGCTCCTCGATCGACTGCAGGTGGATGGTGCGCAGCCGGCTGCGACTGGCCTCGTCGAGCGGTGCCGCTTTGACCTCCTCGAGCAGCTGGCGGATCATCGCGCCGATGCGCATGACCTTGGCCGGCTGCTCGACGAGCTCGCCGAGCGGTGTGCCGTTCGGGGGGACGGTCACGGCCTGGCCGTCGGGGCCGATGATCTCGGGCTGCTGCTCACTCATGACGCCAGCCTAGTCAGGCGGTCGGACGTCACAACGTGAGCAGCACCTTGCCGGTGTGGGTCGAGTCCTCGAGCTCCTGGTGCGCCGAGCGGACGTCCTCGAGCGGGTACGTGGCGTGGATGATCGGGCGCACCGTGCCGTCCGCGACGAGGGGCCACACCTGCGCGACCATCGCCGAGACGATCGCCGACTTCTCCGAGACGGGGCGTGCCCGCAGCGAGGTCGCCATCACGGCGGCGCGCTTGGCGAGCAGTGCACCGAGGTTGAGCTCGGCCTTGACGCCGCCCTGCATGCCGATGACGACGAGGCGTCCGGCGGTGTTGAGGGCCGCGACGTTGGAGGCGAGGTACTTGCCGCCGATGATGTCGAGGATGACGTCGGCGCGCAGGTCGTGCGCTTTCATCTCCTCGACGAAGTCCTGCTCGCGGTAGTTGATCGCGAGATCGGCACCGAGCCCGCGGCAGAACGCGGCCTTGTCCTCCGAGCCGACCGTGACGACGACCTTGGCGCCGAACGCCTTGCCGAGCTGGATCGCCATCGTGCCGATGCCGCTGCCACCGCCGTGGACGAGCAGCGTCTCGCCGTGCTGCAGCTTGCCCATCATGAAGACGTTCGACCACACGGTCGCGGCGACCTCCATCAGGCCCGCGGCCTCGGTCAGCGATACGCCTTCGGGGGCGATGGCGACCTGGCCGGCCGGGACGTTGACGTACTCGGCGTAGCCGCCGCCGCTCAGCAGTGCGCACACGTGCTCGCCGGGCAAGAGATCGGTGACGCCCTCGCCGACGGCGACGATGTCGCCCGCGCACTCGAGGCCCAGAATGTCCGTGGCACCCGACGGCGGAGCGTAGAACCCCTGGCGTTGCAGCAGGTCGGCCCGGTTGACCCCGGCCGCCGTGACACGGATCAGCACCTCGCCGGGGGCGGGTGCGGGGGTGGGACGGTCGACGACCTGGAGGGCATCGACGCCGCCGGGTGTGGGAGCAGTGACTGCGCGCATCTGATGAACGGTATCGGGCCGTGATCAGGGCGCACCTGACAGGATGGTCGTCATGCGTGTAGCCGTGGTCCAGCTCGCCGCCGATGTCGACTCGGCGAGCAACCGCGAGGCCATCTCCCGGCAGCTCGCCGAGCTGGGTGCCGACGACGGCCTCGACCTCGTCGTGCTGCCCGAGGCGGCGATGCACGACTTCGGGTCTCCCGACCTCGACCTGGCACCTGTCGCAGAGCCCCTCGACGGACCGTTCGTGGCGATGATCGCCGCCGAGGCCGTGCGACTGGGGGCCACGATCGTCGCCGGCATGTTCGAGCGGACGGACGGGCTGCCGTTCAACACCTTGGTCGTCGTCGGCCCCGACGGTGCGCTGCGCATGACCTACCGCAAGATCCACCTCTACGACTCGTTCGGCTACCGGGAGTCCGAGCGGCTCCTGCCCGGAGATCTCGAGCCCGTCGTGGTGGACGTCGCTGGACGTCCCGTGGGCCTGATGACCTGCTACGACCTGCGGTTCCCCGAGCTGGCGCGCGAGCTGGTCGACGCTGGTGCCGAGGTGATCGTCATCCCCGCGGCCTGGGTCGCCGGCGACCACAAGCTCGACCACTGGCGCACTCTGTTGCAGGCCCGTGCGATCGAGAACACGGTGCACGTCGTCGCGGCAGCCCAGGGCGGCGACCGTTACACGGGTCATTCCTTGGTCGCCGACCCGTGGGGCTCTATCGTGGTCGAGGCTGATTCACACTCCCAGGTCATCCAGGCCGACGTGACGGCAGACGACGTCGCGCGGGCGCGGGAGGTCAATCCGTCGCTCGCCAACCGCAGACTCGGCAATGACAGACTCCCCAATCACAGGACGTCCTCCAGCTCATGACCTCGACCGCACAGGGTGGCCGCCGCCGCCTCGACGCCTCGGTGCCGCCGGAGTACGACGTCCCGACCCGCGAGCCGCGCATCGAGTCGGCCAAGACGGTCCGGCTCATCATGGGCGGCGTCTTCGGCCTGTGGGTGCTGGGCTTCGCCGGAGCCCTGACCGCGGTCGTCGCGGTGGGCGTGCCGTCGGTCGTCCAGCGGCCCTCAGCGGCGCTGCTGATGATCGTCTTCGCGGTGGGGCTCATTCACCGCGGCGGCGGACACATGCGCATCTGGCTGCCCATCACCGCGGTGCTCGGCGTCGTGGCGGTGGTGGCCGAGAACAACGTGCTGCTGGCCTCGGCGGCCGCCCTGACAGCCGTGCTGTCGGCGGTGTGGGCCGTCATGGTCACCCGGCCGGCCGACTCCGTGGTCGGTGCGATCCGGGAGTTCGCCCTCACGATCGTCGTCGCCCTGAGCGGCACCACCGCCGTGGCGGCCTGGAACGCCCCGGTCAACTACCAGCGGTTCAACCTCATCGTCATCGCCATCGCCATGGGTCTCGCGATCGCCCTGGTGTGGAACCTCGGTGCCGGCCTTCATGGTCTCGGACGCCAGCACCTCGCGATCCTCGCCGGAGGTGCCGCGCTGCTGCTCCTGCTCCTGGCCTACAGCAGCTTCGTCCGCACCCACGGCTCGCAGGCCCTCGTCAACGCGTTCAGCGACATCGTCACGTGGATGCGGCAGAACTTCGAGGGCGTCCCGCGTCCCGTCGAGGTGTTCATCGGCTTCCCGGCGCTCATCGTCGGCGTGTCGCTGCGGTCGAAGCGCCGCGAGGGCTGGTGGGTGCTGGTGTTCGCCGTCATCGGCACGGCGGTGCTGTCGACGTCGCTCGTCACGCCCGGCGCGTTCCCGTCCTACATCGGTCTGTCGACGCTCTACTCCGCCGTCCTCGGTCTGGCCGTGGGACTCGTCGCGCGGCACTACGCCATGCGGCAGGGCTCGGCCCGCGCCGCCCGCGCGATCGAGGAGATCGTCCGCGTCGAGCCGCCCCGCTTCGCCCCCTTGAAGTAGGGCCGCACTCCGGTGCGATAATCGGTGGCGGTGCAGCGTCTCGGCGTTGCCCAGGAGGGGTGCCGGAGCGGCCGATCGGAAGCGCCTTGAAAGCGCTCGCTGGCAGCGATGTCAGCCGCGGGTTCGAATCCCGCCCCCTCTGCCGATCGGATGTGCACGATCACGACGGCCGGATCCGCACAGCGCGGCTCCGGCCGTTGTCGTCAGTGTCCTTTTCGCTTGGCGATGAGTTGGATGACCGGAACGGTGCAGAGCGTCACCAGCAGAACGATGATGCCAAGGGGGATGACCGCCCACAGCAAGGGAGCGACGGCATCTCCCCATGGATCGTCGGAGCCCGCGGCCGGCCATAGTGAGTCGACGAGTCCAGCACCCGCCAGCATCGCCGCGAGGTGAGCATTTCCCATGATTCGCCTGGTGACGACTTCACGGTATGCGGCCTCCGGGTCTTTGGTGACGGGAGGTGTTGTGACCGGGATAAGCGCGATGGCCAGCGCGAATACCGCGACAAGAGCAGCAGTGATGGTGCCTGCGTCCTCCCCGAACCATTGACGCGCGAGGGCGTAAACGCCCGCACCGATAGGGACGTTCGTAACGATGGACAACTTGTAGATCGTGCTTGGCTTCTTCACCGGTCCATACTGGCGGGTCCCGTTGCCGGGTCGAGCTTCGCCGGGAGGTGTGGCCGCCCGCGTGTCGATCTGCCTCGAGGTGGCACCATGGTGCGGTGCAGACGACCGGATACCGCCTCGACCGACGGTTCGTCCTGACGTCGGTCGGCGTCCAGATGATCGGTGCCGGTGTCGCCGCGATGCTCGCCTTCTTCGTCTGGGGCTGGATCGGCCTGATCGCGGCGGGTCTGCTGCTGAACGCCCTGCGCTTGATCGTCCTGCCGCCCACGGTCGCGCGCACCGAGTGGGACGGCGTGCGGCTCGGCGGCCCGCTCACGGCCAAGCCCGTCCGCGTCCTGTGGTCCGACGTCGACGACGTCAGCATCGGTCAGGGCCAGCTGGTGTTCAGCCGCGGCGACGGCAGCTCGGTCGTCTTCTCGCTCGTGCACCTGGGACCCAAGGCGAACGACTTCGTGCGCGACGTCTACGACCGGCTCAACACCGCCAACGGCTACCGCAAGTTCGACCCGACGGCCTGAACGCGCAACGGCACCACCGGGCACGTCGTCACTCGGGATGACGACGAGTCCGGTGGTGCCGGGACGCATGCCTGCTCAGGCAGCTTGATCTGAACGGTCGGCGCGGAAGCGGTGATTGCGTCTAGGCCGTCGCTCCGGATCGATCGCCGCGGGCGGGATGTACTCCGGGCGTCCGTCGTCGGCGAAGACGATGTCCCAGTCTTGTGCGTGGACGATGCGGTGGTGGTGCGGGCAGATCAGCACCATGTCGTGAAGATCGGTGGTGCCGCCAGCGGCCCACGTCTTGCGGGCATGGTGTCCGACGCACCAGGACGGTGGACGGGTGCAGCCCGGGAAGGTGCAGCCGCCATCACGGCCCTCGGCGGCACGCCGCTGGGCGCGGGTGAACAGTCGCTTCTCGCGTCCGCAGTCGAGCGGCAGGGGAGCGCCGTCGAACACCATCGGCAGGATCGCCTGCTCGCAGGCCATGCGTCGCACCTCAGCGGCACTGACACGGCAGCCGGTGGTCAGCGTGCCCGCCTTGAGCCCGTCGATGAGCGACCTGAGCTCGATCGAGACGCTGACGGTGACGCCGACTCCGGCGGTCTGCGGCAGTTCGCCGCCGGGGATGTGCTCGATGAACGTGCAGAACGCCTCGGCCATCTGCTGGCCGTAGGTGGGCGGAGCGTCGTAGATCGCCGCAGCGAGATCGTCGTCGGTCTTCTTGACCTGTGGCGCGTTGAGGGCCTCGAGGGCGTTCTTGAGCATCTCTGCCTGCGCCTCGGGGATCACGAACTCACCCTTGTAGGTGCCGTCCTTGCGATCAGCCATCCAGAAGTACGACTTCTTGCGGGCCTCGGTCTCGCGATCGCGCAACGTCTTGTCTTCGTGCGCGTCGACCTCGTCGTCGTCGGCGAACGTATCGCTGATGCGGTCGGCGCGACGTCCAAGGTCTTTGAGCGACATCTTCTTGGCGTCGTCGAGCAGCTGTGTCTCGGCACCCTCGCGCTGCGCCTCGGACGGGTTGCCCGGCAGCGAACCGAGCTTGTCGGCGATGAGGTCGGCCTGTGCCTCGGAGAGCTCACCGCTGGCGAGCGCCTTCTCGGTGGCCGAGCCGGCCTGCACCTTGTTGGCTCGCTTGACCATCCTGGCCGCGGCAGCCTCGTCGCCGCCGAACATGGTGGCCAAGGCGGCACCGGTCGACGTCGCACCGACAGCCTTCGCGGCCTTGGATGCATCCGCAGCGCGGGTGGCGGCGAACAGGTGCGCCTTGACCCGGGCCTCGAGGCGGGCGAGCCTCTCGCAGGCGGCCATCTGATCTGCGGCCTGCATCGAGTCGTAGACGTCGAGCCGCAGCGCATCCAGCGCCTCGGCGATCGCGACCATCGTTGACTCGAACATGTGTTCGACTATATCGATTGGACGGGGAGCTGGCAACCCTTGGAGAGAAATAATTCACTGCAGTTGCAGGCGAAAATTAGCGAGAACCTCACCCCTTCCGAGGTTACAGATCGCGTCTGACATGGCAGTCCGCCGCGGGCGGGGTCGCCCATAGGCACAGATTGATCGTCGTGCGGTGGCGGCTGAAGCGCCTCGCACTGAGGCATGATGATCTGGCGGCGTGGTGCTGCCACGACCGATCGGGGAGGTGCTGTGGAGTCGACAGAGCATGGCGATCACAGCGAGTGCGCGGTCAGTAGGCACCCGGCTTGGCCCGACCACTCGGCAGCCGACAGGTCGCTCGTTCCACGCATCGCGGCAGGTGTCGCCGTCATCCTGCTCGTCGCGGTCGGCGCGCTCGAGATGTATCAGGGCGATGGGGTGGTGATCGTCGGGTCGCACACCCAAGGCTTCTTTCAGTTCTGGCTGGCCGGATTGGCTGTCCTGGCGAGCGCTGTGGCGTTCATAGCGGTCTTGAACCGGGCAGCGGAGGCCGAGGTTTGGGGCGCAAGATTCTGGAGACCCGTCGTCACTGCGGCAGCATTCGTCGTGTGCCCGATACTCGTCATGTTGGCGACGATCGTGGCGCAGGTCGCCGATCTCGGCGAGTACACCCGGCTGAGCGGACCGCGGGGCGCAGACGAGTACGTCGTGAGGGTCGGACCGGGGCTGGGGCAGTGGCCGTTGCAGCTCTACCGCTCCACGGGCTGGCTCCGCTACGAGGAGCTTGATGTGCCTCTGGTCATGACAGGGTCTCCCCGCACGTTCTCCGACGGTTATTACTCGGTTCGCCGCACCGATGACCGGCTGGTCCTCGAGTACCCACCGGCTGGTGGCGGTACATACACGAAGGCCGAACACGTGCTGCTTCCGATGTCCTGAGACACGTCACCCGCTCTACTTCTGCTTGAGCTTGACCGAGATGCTCTTGTTGCGCAGCGGGTTGGGCTCGACGTCCCCACGTGTGTCGGCGGTGCCGGCGTACTCGACGTTGCAGTAGGCGCGCTTCGGACGCTTGCCGAAGCCCTTGATCTTCACGGTGAGCGTGGCTTTGCCGCGCTTGAGCTTCACGGGGCGGCTCGACACGCCAGCGCGGCGCTTGTTGGTGCACAAGACTTCCACCCGGCCCGAGGTGTAGGGGAGGCCGTCCGCGCTCACCCGCACCTTGATCTCCACGGTCTGCTTGCGGGGAGAACGCTTGGCGAGCACGCGGATCGCCGAATCCCGGCGGAAGGCTCCACCCTCCTTGACGACCTGCGTCACCGGCTTCAACAGGGGGTGGGATGCCGTGATGGTGACTCCGATGAACTGCTTGAGGTCGGCTTCGCTCGTCCGGTACGTCGACGAGGTCGCGCCGACGATCGGCCTACCCGGCACGCCCAGCCTGTTGTCGTCGGACCGGTTCCACTGGTACGTGAAGGTGAGCGCCGACGCCGGGATGAGCGAGTCGCCGGTCGACCACAGGCCCGGCAAGATCGAACGCAGCTTGTTGATGCCCGTCCCGCTGCTCGTGATGAACGCGGGGTGGTTGGCGTTGTAGGTGATCTGCGGACGTTCGAGGGCCGCGTTTTGATGCATGTGACGTGTTCACCCGCGTGTCTGGTCGGTGACGACCCCACCCGACCCACCGCACGCGTACTGGCTGCAGAGGAACGGGGTCACGCGAACATCCGCCAACGGGACGCCTTCGGTATTGGTCACCGTGCCGCTGATGGTGCGGTCGTTGGCAGGTTCGCCGGAGTCGGCGCTGGACGGGCCCGAGGTCGCCACCAACGTGGCGGCGACGAGGAGGCCGGTCACGAGGACGCTGGCGGCGCGCGATGCGAGGTGCAGGTTCATCGGAGACCTTCTACTTGAGCTTCATGCGCAAGCGCTTCGACTCCAGGGACGGCTGGCGCAGGGTGAGCCCGTCGCCGAGGTACTCGACGACGCACGTGGCGTACTTGCTCTTCGAGCTGGTGCGGTTGTTGGTCCGCAGGGTGATGGTGGCGATGCCGTTCTTGAGCGAGATCTTCTTGCTCTGGCCGGTGCCGCGGTACGTGAGCCGGCAGAAGGCGCGGACCTGACCGGTCGGCGTCGGTCCGACGAGGGCCTTGACCTTCACCTTCAACCGGATGACGCGCTTCTTGGTCGACTTCGCCGACAGGATCGACACCTTGCCCGACCGCTTGACCACGGTGCGCGACATCCCTTCGACGTACACGGTGGAGGAGCCGGAGTACGAGGCGGTCACTCCGATCTTCAAGAAGTGGCCGAGGTCCGCGACCGAGGAGCGGTACGTGCGCGAGGTCGCTCCGGTGATGGGGGTCGGCGTGGAGCCGTCCATGCGGAACCACTGATAGACGAACGTCATGCGGTTGGGGGAGATCCACCGACCGGTGCTGTCGACCCACTCACCAGCTCCGCCTTGCGCGACCTGACCCAGCCGGTCGAACTGCCCGCCCATACCGGCACCCGGGGCGAGGCTGCGCGGCGTCTGACCGGTCAGTGCCGCGTCGGCTCCTGAGACGGTCGCGCCAGCCGTCACGGTGATCACGCGGGCGCTCGCGGCATCGCGGCCACCGAGGTAGAGGTCGTCGAAGCTCTCACGCTTCGCGAGCAACAAGACGTCGTCCGGCTGGACGTCCATCGTGTAGCGCCCCGACTCGTCGGTGTGGCTCGAGCCGCGAATGCTCTCGTCCTCGGTGGACTCGGCCAAGACCAGGACGTTCGAGACGGGATAGCCCGAACGATCGGTGATGACGCCGCTGATGGTGCCGGTCTGCGGTCCGTCGTCAGCAGTCGCAGCCGATGACATGCCGGCCATCAGCACCGCGGACGTGACACCGGCGACCATCAAGCGCATGGCACGGACGAGCATGGTTCTCCTTCGGGCGACAGCCTGTAGTGGCTGCCGAAACGGTATCGGCGCACAGGTGCGCGCCGTGGTGGATTGCCAGAAAGACCTACCGATTCGCTGCATCGTGTGCGCGGTCGCTATCCTGTTCCGGTTGCACGTTTCGGCGTGCAGCGGGGAGGTGTCGCATAGTGGCCTAGTGCGCCCGCCTGCTAAGCGGGTTGAGGTTTAAACCTCTCGCGAGTTCAAATCTCGCCACCTCCGCAGGCAGATCGATATGGGAACCCTCGACAGGTGCAATCCTGTCGAGGGTTTCTTTGTCGGCACCCTCGTCGTCGCGGTGGCGGGCGGCCTAGATTCGGCGGTTCCATCCGAGGTCAACGACGTCCAAGGCATCTGGGGATCGTGTACTCGCGCGACAGACGAAGCGGACGCGACGACACAGGCTCCGTGCGAGGTCGTCGGGCAGGATCTGGTCGAGGTGCTCGGTTGGATCCTGTAGACGAGACCGAGAGATGACAAGTTGCACTCCGGCCTGGCACAGGATGTCCAGAGTTCGGGAGCGTCTCGCGACGAGCAGCGCGCCGCTCCTCAATGCCATCCAGATCTCAGCGGACGTCGGAAACGCGGCGCTGAGGGCCTGAGCGATGGGTTCACTGCTCGCTTCGACGGGTGGGAGCGCGTGCAGCGGTGACGTCGGGGTGCCGACCGACGGCCATGTGAGGAGGTAGGGCATGTAGAGGCCGGCACGGAACCGAGCCCACTCACTCTCTGGGGTCGAGCACGATCTGGTGGGCTGATCCGCGCTGGGTCATCGTTTCGTCACGTCGTTGCCGTCCACTCCGCGGTGAGCGATGTGATCTGGTACGTGGTGGGATCGCCCATGCACTGCGCGGTGCCGGTGTCGAACAGGACGACGTTGCGTCCACCGGGATCCAGAGAGCTCGAGTACAGGACCCCGTCGAGGTCGAGCGATTTTGCCATCTCGCACAGGTACTGGGTCGGAATGTAATCGGTGGGCTGGTCGGAGCTTCGGACGGGCTTGCTCAGTTCTCCACTGAGCGCACACAGATAGCGGTAGAGCTCGACCTGGCTGATCTGATCGTCGACGGACTCCACCTCCGGGATGGAGAAGAAGTCCGGTACTGCGATGTCGGCAAGATTGAGGACCGCCACTCGCCGGGTCGGTCTGAATCTCGCCACCGCGACCCGGGAGTGGTTGGAGACGCGCGTCTCGTAGATGCACGTCTGCTCTGAGTAGCCGAGGTACAGGTAGGGGATGCCGATCGGGTTCGCACGGCCGCCAGTCGCCAGCTCGGGCGGAGGCGCACTCATGTCGTCCGATGTGAGCAGGTTCGTGCCACACGGGCGCGCCCGGTAGAGATCGATGTCCGGGTCGATGTGGAGCACCGAGTTGAGAAGAACTCGACTGAGGAGCTCCCCGTCCGGAACAGCCCGTGGAAAGTACCGGTTGTTCGAACGGATCTCGTCTGAGAACGCGGCCCAGGACTTCGCGTGATCAGCGATGACTCCGTCGGCGCGCGAGCGCAGGCGGACACGCACATCGTCGCCAAGCAGCTGATCGCCCTCGGGGAACATCGATGCCAGGAAGGCGTCGACCTGCTCAGAGCTGAGGGTGAAGATGGCCCAGTCCTCCTGGATGCGAACGGACAGCCGCTCGCCGCCCGGGTCGACCTCGTAGATGGCGAGCAACCTGGAGAACCCGTCCAGCCAGGCCGCTGTCGGCCATGTGGCCGTCGCCCACTGGTGTCCGAAGTCGCAGGCCCCCGGCGATGACTCGGGCGGCGAGGCGTTGGATACCCAGGTCGGAGCCGCGAAGCAGCTGGCGCAGGCCCTCACGGGCGCTCCAGGATCTCCGCCACCAGCTCGAGGTGGTTGAGGATGGAGAGCTTCTTGACGATGCCCAGGCCCGGATACGTGTCGGCCGCTAGGTGGCCGCGCATGATCTCAGCTGCGTTGGTGTGAATGTCCTCTGCATCGAGGAACGCCACCAGCTTGCCTGCGGCCTCGAGGAACTTGCCGCCCACGTTGGCCATGTCTCCGTTGGTCTCTGACGTGAAGTGCCGGATGCGGATGGGGCTTGCTGGATCGGGCTGATACGTCCAGTGGATGGCGACGGCACGCGGCGTGAATCCGCCAGAGGTCCACGCCTTGCCGATGGTCAGGTAGTCGCCGAAGCCGATGTGGTCGTCGTCGCCGTAGTAGAGAACGTCCTCGGTGAAGGTGCTCTCGGGCCGCTCGAGGTAGTCCGCGTTGCGCAGTTGTGGCACGAAC
The DNA here is from genome assembly GCF_017876595.1 of Aeromicrobium fastidiosum. Lineage (NCBI taxonomy): Bacteria > Bacillati > Actinomycetota > Actinomycetes > Propionibacteriales > Nocardioidaceae > Aeromicrobium > Aeromicrobium fastidiosum. The sequence continues at coordinate 1,179,498 of NZ_JAGIOG010000001.1, forward strand.
CCGTCGTGCATGATGACCGAACCGTTCTGCGCCCGGAACGTTCGGTAGTGCCGGTCGCGCAGCTCGTCAGAGATGAGATCGAGCTGCCGGCCGAGCGCGTGGGTGCGGTCACGAAGCAGATCGAGATCGGCGGGGGTGCCGTCGTGAATCAGGGACAGCAGATTCTTTCCGTCGAACTGTGCCTCGAACGCGGCGAGGAGCGCAGCGACGTCTGTGTCCTCGCTGATGATGAGGCCCAGGTGCCATCGATGCGGCTCTGCGGCGACGAGCGATGCGATCTCGGTCGAGACCAGCGGGCCGGTGAGGTCGCCGACGGCCGGGTTCACCACGAGGATGGGGTTCACCCCGTTCGACCACAGTGCCTGGAGCGACCGTTCGAGCCCGCCCTCCGGCACCTTGACCGGCTCGATGACGGGCGTGATCTTGCCGCTCGTACCCAGTTGGGGGGCGGCCTCCTTCAGTGCGAGCAGCTCGAACTGTTTGCCTCGCAGGTACGGAAAGTACACGGTCACCCCTTGATCGAGAGCCAGGCTCTGAGGTTAGCCCCTTCCACCGACGTCGGATCGAGCTGCGCGAGCAACGCTCGCAGGGGGAACAGCGTGGGATCGCGGTGAAAGGAGACATCTCCGCGGAGCTGACGGGCCTTGATGGCTGCCCGCCATGCTGCGTGGAAGTCGGACGGCTCGAACTGCATGGCGATCTGGAGGTAGGCGTCGTACCGGCGGCCGTTCGGTACGTCGGGGACATCGGCTCCCAGACGCACAAGGGCGGCCTGGGCTTCGGCGACTCGCAGCGTGTTGAGCATCGTGCGGATGCAGAGGGCCTCGCTAGTGGCGACTGCTGTCTTGACGCCCGACAGGTGCCAGCGCTGCCCGACAGAGATGAGGCCTGCGGGGGTGCCCTCGAGCTGCTTCGCATAGCGGTCGACGGCAGTCTCGTGCACGACTACGTTGACCAGCGGGACGGCTCGGTAGTAGTCCGCCAGCTGACCGATCAACTTCTCCGGGTTGTCGAGCTCGGTCTTGATCTCGTAGACCGTCGCCTCGCCGTTGACGAACACGGCGTCGGCCACGGAGCCGCCGATCGCGAATTCGTTGAGCAGCACCGAGTTGGCGGCTCGGTGGCGGCCGACGAAGATCTTGCTGGCGATGAGGTTCTTGTAGACGTACTCGTTGCGGTACGACTGCGCCAGCACCTTGTATGCAGCATCGACGACCTCGGCGTTGCTGCAGTCTTGGGGGAGATCGAGGTCAGATCGCAGGCGGACGATGATCGTGTCGAGGGCGGGGCTAGCGCCGTGGGCGAGCAACGGCCGGAACGACCTCGTCGTGAAGACCTGTGCCGCAGATCGGGCGACGGTCGGGGCGGTCGACGCCACAGCACCCTCCGTTCATCGCGAACTGGTCGAAGTCTAGCCTCTCAGTCCGGTGCCGGGACGTGGCCACGATCGGCCGCGAGACCATGTTCCTCGCGAGGTGACGTCGGTCATCTGTGTGCGCCGATGGTCGGGCTCTGTGATTCACTCTGGTGGCAGCGGCACGTTCCGCACGCCCAGCTCAGCCGCCCCCGTGCCCACCCGGTGGATACGCTGACCGCGGGGCCACTCCAGGGAGAGCGACGTGAGTACGGTGACGAGCGGCTTGCGGAGCTTGGCCACGATGGCCCATCTGCTGACGCAGAAGCACGTGCTCAACGACCTCCTCGAGACAGCCGCTGAGCACGCCTGCGAGGCGTTGGGTGCCGCCACGGTGTCGATCAGTCGGGTCGTGCCCAGCGGGGACGTCGTGGAGACGCTCATCAACGTCGGCGACCTCGCCGATGGTGAGCAGCGGTGGCCCGATGACGAGACGTACGAGATCTGGGGCGACCGTGGCCTGATGTCGGCCGTCATCGACCGCACCACGATGGTCGAGAGCGTCGACGACGTCCAGGCGGACGATCGTGAGCGGGCCCTCCTGCGCCGGCTCGGCAAGGGCTGCTCGTTGACGTCGCCGATCGTCGTCGACGGCAACACGTGGGGCGAGGTCTACGCGACACGTCACGTGGGAGTGCCGGTGTTCGACCGTGACGCCGTGGGGTACGCGGAGGTGCTCGTCGCGATCCTGGCCGCAGCCATCGCACGGACGATCCGCGAGACCGATCTGCAGGAGCTGGCGTTCCACGACCCCCTCACGGGTCTGTTCAACCGGCGGGCGCTCGACGAGCACGCCGCAGCGCTGTTCGATCTCGGCGACGAGCCGTCACGGGCGGTCGTGGTGGTGGCGCTCGACGTCAACCGGCTCAAGCAGGTCAACGACACCGAGGGGCACGCGACGGGCGACCGGGTGCTCCGTTCGCTGGCCGCGGCACTGGCCTTCACGTTCGAGCAGATCGCGTCGAGCATCGTCGCGCGGGTCGGCGGCGACGAGTTCACGGTCGTGGCCTCGGGCGATGACGTCGTCCTGGTCGAGGACGCGGTGCGCACGCTCTGCCGCGACGTGACGGACAAGAGCGATCGCATCGGTCTGTCCGCCGGCATCGCGTCGGTCGTGCTGACTCCCGACTCCGAGATCACGATGCCCGATCTGTTCGCGGCTGCCGATCGGGCGCTCTACGTCGCCAAGCGGACGGGCTCAGTCGGCCCGGTGATCGCTGACGACCTCGTCGCCTGACCGTCGACCCATCGCGCGGGCCCCGACGACGAGCAGCCCGCCGATCAGGCCGCCCAGCGTGTTGGCCATGACGTCGTTGAGGCTCGCGAAGCGCTCGGGCCGCAGCGCCTGCTGCAGCAGCTCGATCGTGACGGTGGTCGCGAACGCCACGCCGACCGCCGCCAGCCAGCTCCAGTGACGGAACCACAGCAGCACGAGGACGCCGAGGGGCACGAACAGCACGACATTGGCCGAGGTCTCGACGAGGTCATAGGCCTGCCAGGGCTGCAGGTCGAGCAGATCTGTCATCCACCGCACCGGTGCGAAGTCGGTGACGGGCACTCCGCGGTCGACCGGCGTCTTCCACAACCCGATCAACGCCAGCGCGACGGCGTAGAGGCCCGTGGCGAGGACGAGCCGGCGGGAGCGCATCTCTCGATCGTAGTGAGCCCGTGGTTGAGCGGCATGGCCCAACGATGTCGGGTCAGACACGTCCGTCGGGCGGACGTGCCCGCACCACCTAGAATCACCAGGTGAGCAAGTCCCTGCAACGTGCCCTTCTGGCCCTGTTCGTCGTGGTCGACATCGTCCTCGTCATCGGAGCCGTCCGACACGTCAATGGCACTCCCGAGCAGAGCGATCTGCCGGCGACGTCGTCGGCATCTGCCGCCCCGTCCCCGTCGGCTGATGCGGCGGCTGATGCCTCGGCGACGCCGGCAGCCTCCGAGCAGCTCCCGTTCGACTTCACCGCTGCCGATGCGGTCTCGTTGTCGGCCGCCAACGACGGCACGGTCGTCTACGGCACCCGCGGACGGTGCAGCGACCCTGAGGCCTCGGTGCGGGTCTCGACCGATGGCGGTGCCGACTTCGGTGCCTCACCGACCGGACTGACCTCGGTGCTCGCGGTCAAGGCCGTCGACGCCGGTTCGATCTCGGTGGTCGGCACGACGGCCGACTGCAAGGTTCAGCAGGTCACCTCAGGCGATGGCGGTGCCTCGTGGACGGCCGCCGACGACGTCCCGCTGTGGTACCCCGCTCCGGACGACACCACGAAGGTCGTCACCCCCGACCGCACGTCGACTCCCCGCGAGGGCTGCGTCGTGACCTCGATCAGCCAGGTCACCGACGAGTCCGGACGCGTGACGTGCGCGGACGGCTCGGTGCTCGGCTCCGGCGACAACGGCAAGACGTGGGTCGCCTTGGGCCGGCTCGACAACGTGCGGGTCGCGACGTTCCTGACCCCGAGCGCCGGCTACGCGCTGGCACGCTTCAGCGGATGCGCCGCCAACGCGTTCACCACCACGGACGGCGGTGTCACGTGGACGCCGGGTGGATGCATCTCGGGCGAGCCGGCGCGCGCGATCGCGGCGACGTCCAGCCGCCTGGTGGCCGTCGTCGATGCCGACGTCTACGACAGCGAGAACAACGGCACCACCTGGATGCAGCCGTAACGCCCGTTGAGCCTGTCGAAACGCTAACGCCCGTTGAGCTTGTCGAAACGCCTCAGTCGACCCGCTCACTGAGCGCGTGTCGGTGCATCGGATGCACGTAGAAGACCGTGCGGCCGTCCTCGATGGTCCTGAAGTACGAGTCAGTCCTGATCGCGTCGACGTAGACGATCTGCACCGACGTGTCAGTCGCGAGAGCACTCGCGAGCAGCTGGTCGACTCTGGCAGGCATGTCCGGGCGTTCTTGTAGGAGGTCTGCGCAGTGGCTGAACGCACCGACAATCCTAGAGAACGTCGGCCCATTGCGGAGCATTTTCGCCGGTTGAGCCTGTCGAAACCCTCAGCAAGCGCTGCGAACAACCGAGCTCTCAGACCCCGGCTTGATCGACGGCGTAGCCAGCACCTGCGTCGACCCACGCTGGCCCTTGCCCGACACGACCGTGGCCTTGACGGTCACGGTCTGGCCCGGATCGAGCTGGACGGTCGTCAGGTCGACCCCGCGCCCGTCCTGCGTCAGCGGGTAGGCAGCGTCCTCGCCGTCGATCGTCAGCGCCGTGACCTTGCCGCCGTTGGGCGCGTAGAGGTAGTAGTTGAGCAGCATCGACCCGGGCTCGGCGCCGAAGCCCGGCCCGCGGATCGACTCCGGCAGCTGAGCCGAATCGGCAGGAGCGGACGACGTCAACGTCGTGGTCGTCTCATACGTCTGCACGCCGGCAGCGCTGCACTTGGTCGCCTTCGCGGCGATGTCGTAGTCGAGGTAGTACTGCATCTTCGCGCCGGTGGCGTCGTTCAGGTAGATGCCAAGCGCGGAGTCGGCGGCCTTGCCGGTGGGCAGCTTGCCGGCCACAGCGGAGTTGCCGAGCTCGTCGGTGATGCTCGTGTCCTTGGTCCACACCTGCACGCGCCGCTCGTTGGCCGCGCGGGTGAGCGCCTTCAGTAGGGCGGTCGGGTCGCCCTGACCGGCCAGCACTTTGTCGAAGATCTTCTGCGTCGCTGATGCGAAGAATGCGTCCTGCGCGCCAGGCTCCGGGTAGTTGACGTAGACGCCGTTGAGCAGCACGTCCACAGCGTTGGACGACGTCAGCGTCGACCCGTCCTCCAGCTCGATGGGTCCGATCCCCTTGAGGACGTAGGAGAGCGTCACCGGGTCGACCGACAGCACGCCGTCGACGTCGATGCCCTTCTCGCGGGCCAGTATGGCCGTGCCGATCTCGGCCGCGCGAGGAAAGTCGGGCGTGAAGTTGACGTCGCGGAAGTCGCTGACCAGCTTCGTGTCGAAGAGGTCGCTCTCTTCGGCCGAGATGGGCGTCGCCTTGTAGGGCAGGTCGCCCATGGACGCTCCCGAGCCCTGCTGGCCGAGCGAGATCTTGCCGTCGTCCACGTCGAGCACGGCATAGGCGCCGGGCAGGCCGCCAGTGGCACGGATTTCCGCGTTGTTCTGAAAGATCAACAGGTACGTGTGCTTGCCGGTCAGCATCTGGGGGACGACATCGGACGCGGTCGTCGCCCGCCGCGCGATCGTGGCGGCACGGGTCAGCTTGTCCTGCACGTCCTCGACCGGGCCGCGCAGCGAGCCAGCCAGGGTTGATGAGTCGATCGCATTGACGTCGGCGGAGGCCGTGTCGATCACCCGCGACGAGGCAGTGACGTTAGGGCCGATGGCGGCGATGGCCGCCACGTTGATCGAGCCGCCGGTGGGGTTGAAGGTCTTGCCGTTGAACTGGTCGGCGATGTCGACCAGCGGCGGCAGACCGTCGTCGGCCACGGTGCGGAGCGAGGAGGTGACGGTGCGGACGGCGTTGACATTCTTGCCGGCGACCGGCAGCTTCGCCGCCACGGAGAACAGCGCACCAGACAGGGTGGAGTCGGCGTCGCCGATGCTCTGCTGCAGTTCATCGAGCGATTTCTTGGCGGCGGCCTGGTCACCGGACTCGAGTGCTGACTGCAGGTCGGAGGCACTGGCGGTGGCGACGTCGATGTCATCGCGCGCCGATGACAGCTGCGAGTAGCCGTAGACGGCGACACTTGCGGCGACGACGAGCAGTAGGCCAAGAACGCCGAGGATGATCGTCCGCCGGCGGGGACTCTTGTTCGTCGTCGCTGCACTACGTGAGCTGCTCACGGTGACCTTCCCCTGCTGATTGGTGCCTCAAACACACAGAAGTGGGGCTGCCGAGGGCAGCCCCACTTCTGAGGTGAACGCTGGAGCGCTCGCGGTCTACTTGTTGCGAATCTTGATCTTCGACTTGCCCTTGCTCGTCTTGAAGACCGAGCCGGTGCTGGGCTTGAACGTGAACTTGATCGTCCTGGTCTGCGTGGTGCTGACCTTCGGCATCTTGAGCTTGACGTTCGCCTTGCCGTTGCGGACCTTGAACTTGTACGTCTTGCCGTTGAACTTGACGATCAGGGTGCCGCTCTTGACCTTGACGTTGCCCGCCTTGATCTTGATCGTGATCTTGACGTTCGATCCCTCGGTCACCACCTTGGTCTTCGCCGGCGGCACGGGCGTCGTGCCCGGGATGGGGGCCGGCGCGGGAGTCGGGACCGGGATCGGAACGGTGGGAACGGTGCCGGGGTAGTCAGCCGCAGAGGCACCGCTGGTGAAAGCGCCCATGCCGAGAACCAGAGCGACCGATGCGATGAACGCAATCAGAATCTTCTTCATGGTTGTCCTTGTCTTTGGCACAGGTGCCATCTGGGTGAATCTGGGGGTGAAGTCTCGTCCTAGCGTAAAGGACGTTCGCCCTGCTTGCGACGGTCCGGCGATATTTTCACGCGGTCGAAACATGGCAGCGTCGTCGCATTTGCGGGTTTGTTGATCGCCTCAGCGTGAACGGTGCATCTGAGGCGTAGAAGCAAGTGACCTAAATCACTGTGTCGGCGTTCGGGTCGTTCCGGCTGGTGGACGGTTCCGGGGCGTACCCGTAGCCGTACCCGTAGCCATAACCATCCCGACTCTTGGCCGGCGTCATGTTGAAGATGACCCCCACCGGCGCAGCCCCGACCGCTTCCAACCGCTCAACGGCGAGGGTGACCTGGTCGGTGGTCGTCTTGCCGTGCCGGACGACAAGTAGAGCACCGTCGGCCTGCGCAGCGAGCAACGCTCCGTCAGTGACGGGCAACAGCGGGGGAGCATCGATCAGCACGATGTCGTAGGCCTCTCGCAACGAGGCGATGACGGCCGCCATCGAGCTCGACTTCAGCAACTCAGCGGGGTTGGGCGGCGTGGACCCACTGGTCAGCACGGCGAGACCTTCGCTGGCGGTCGACTGGATCGCATCTTCGAGCACCAGCTTGCCGATCAGAACCGTGGTGAGACCGACCGACGACTCGAGACGCAGATATTCAGCGACCTTCGGCCGACGAAGGTCACCCTCGACCAGAACGACCTTCTCGCCGCCCTCGGCGAGCGCCAGCGCGAGGTTCGCGGCTGTCGTGGTCTTGCCTTCGCCCGGTAGGGAGCTGGTCACGACGAACACCTTGTGGTGGGCGTCAGGGTCGATGAACTGAAGGTTCGTCCTCAGGACGCGGAACGACTCAGCACGAGGGGCGTAGGTGTCGAGGCTCGTGATGAGCGGTGTGTCAACAGCTGCGGAGTCGTAGCTGATGGCACCGAGAATGGGTGCCGGCACGAGTTCCTCGAGCTGACGCGACGACTTGATCGTCGTGTCCAGCGTCTCGCGCAACACGGCCGCCCCCGCCCCCAACAGGAGTCCGAGGATGAGACCCAGCCCGATGTTGCGGACCGGCTGCGGAGAGATTGGCGAGGAGGCCTTCGACGCCGGGTCAACGACCGTTGCCTTGATGGTGGCTTCGTCCTTGCCTGGCGGTGTCTCGAGCTCGGCGACGTAGGCAACGAAGACCTTGGCGACTCCGTCGGCGAGCATCCGCGCGCGAGCCGGATCCGGGTCAGTAACGGTGATAGTCAGGATGACGGTGTCGAGCTTCGAGCTGGCCGAGATCTGGCTGGCCAAGGCGCTGGGGGACTCATCCAGTTTCAAGTCCTCGACGACTCGCCGCGCGATCTCTTGCCCAGTCAGAAGATCGGCGTACGACTTCACGCGCTGCAGCGAGAACTGACCGCCCTGGTTGGCCTGTGCGTCGTCGGTCGACCCCTGAGTCGAGACGAACATGCGGGCAGAGGACGCATACTGAGGTGTTGCTCGGACGGTGATTAAAGCTGCGATCGCAATCGTGACCAAGGCGCAAGCTGCGATCAATACCCATCGCGTGCGAAGGACTCTCAGATAGTCACGCAGGTCCACAGTCACTCCGTTCGAGGGTGGGCTCGTCGGCCACGAGCACCGAGTCTAACGGCCGCGATTTCCGCAGGGGACCGACTCGACTTCGACAGGATCGATGTCACATGTCGTTCGCACCATGTGAGACCTGGTGCACACTCCACGGAGTGGGTTTCATTCCTGCCGTCCTAAGTGGTGACATCGAGGTCCCGATCGTCTGCGTCGAACGTGAACGCGGGCTGGACGTCCAAACATCAAGCTGTGCCTCGCGCAGCACCCTCCAAGGCGACATGCGCCGAGCCATCGGCTGCCACCGGTATCAGGTGACGCGCTCTGCTCCGGCCCCCAGGGCCGAACTTCTCGAGGTGCACCGACACCAACGGTTCTGCTTCGACTCGGACCTCGCACATCCGCCTACGTAGGTCTTGTCGGTACTGATCACGGTGGACGTGGCGTGATCAAAATGTATGGGGCCAGCGATGAAGCGACCCGCCAGCGTAAAAGCCCCGCGGGCAGTGTCCCGTGTCTATCGTTCCCCGCGAACGAGTTGTCGGATTGCCTCCTTGAAGTCTCTTGGACGGGGAGCAATAGCGAGGGGTGACATTCTCAGGCTTAGTAGGAGCATCGACATGAGCACGAAGTAGCCAATCGACGACGCGGTGGCGGCCCCCTTGGCGCCCCACGCGGGACCGAGCACGAGCAGCGCACCTATCGCCACGGCAAGTGCGGTCACCTGTGACACTGTCATTCGGACGCCTTGGCCGCTGGCTGCGAGAGCCATAGAGCAAACGAAGTTGGTTACCAGCGCGACCGACCCGGCGAGGCAGATCCCAGCGACTGGAACGGCTGAAGTGAACTCTTTACCGAATACCACTGGGATTCCGACCCAGGCAATGAGTCCGAGAGGCGGGCAGGTCATCAAGCCCATCGCGATGCCAGCCCGTACGGACCTAGTCTGAAGTTCTCGCCGCTCCGTGCCTGATGCGCGCGCGATCGGGGTGAAATATGAGGCGCCCAGGGCTTGGCCGAAAGCGAGCGGGACTGAGGCGACGGTTACAGCGACAGCGTAGAGGCCTGCTCCGACAGAGCCGATCAATGGAAGCACTAGAACTTGGTCCAGCTTGTTCGACGCAATCTCCGAAACCGAGCTGCCGGCGAACTTTACGCCGCCCCGAAGTAATGAGCCGTAACTGCTCCTTTCGCCGCGAAATTTCACTCGTGTCATGAAAAGACCCGCGATACACGTCGCCGCAGTCCCAACCAGGTTGCTGGCGAGAACCGTAGCTGTGCTTGCGGTATGGGTCACCCACAACACAACTATTGCCAAGAGGTAGATCGAAGGCTGAGTTAACTGCAGAACCAGCACATTTCGGAAGCGTCCGCGAGCGACCAACACACTTAGGTCGAGAGTCCAGCTCAGCATCAAAGGGCACAGGGCGACGTTCAAGGAGGCGACCAATCGGGCGGCCTGCCCAAAGTCACTGAATAGGGACGCGTACAGCGCGACAGCCACAGCTGTCGCCGGCAAAATGGTGAGCAAGCCGAGCCTGCGCGCCGCCCGGAGCGCTGCTGTGACGTCCGTTGTGGCCGCTAGTCGGCGAAGTTCCAGAGGGACGCCCATGCCGAGGAGAACAGGGACTATGTAGGCGAGCGCAATCGTGGCCGCGGTCTCACCTCGTCCGGAAGGGCCAATCGCCCTTGCCACGATCGGAGCGCTCAGGAGTCCGAGCGCTGAAACCCCGAGGCGTCCGATGGCGATGTGTGATGGCGAATCGGCGCGAACGATCGCTCTCAGCTGCGCAATCACCTGCCTGCGCCAGCGATCTTGTCTCTAACCACCTGCGACTGCGTCGGCCCTAGGTCCCACGGCCTGAATCTGATTAGAGCCGCTGCCTCATCATCGCTGAGTCGTTGGCCTATAACTCGTGCCGGGTTGCCAACGACAATGGCGAAATCAGGCACGTCGCGAGTCACGACTGACCCAGCACCGACAACAGCGCCGACGCCGACCAACTTGCATTGGGGGAGGATAGTGACGTTCGCGCCGATCCAGGCTTCATGCCCGATTTCACAGGGTGTCCGCACCACGTCCTCCTCGCTTCCTACGAGGCCGAACTTGGGGTTGTACCAATATGGATGCATCGTCAGCGAGTCGAGGGGATGGGATGCGCCGATCCGCCTCACATTGGGGCCCACGGAAACGTATGAGCCTATTGTGGTCTGAGTGTCCGCCATACCTGGCTGAAGAAGCGAGCCGTACGAGTAGTTGCCGACATGGACGCCGTGATGTTTGGCCAGCACTTGACGAAGCGTCAGTGAGGTCATCTGACCTCCTTCGCGGCGAACGATCCGATCTAAGACTTGGCGCCGCGAAGGAACGCGAGGGTAGGCCTTGGCGAATATTTGGCCGATCGACGACTGCCGCATACGTGGCTCGAAACTCATCAGAGCCACATTCTTGCGCGGGACTCAGTTGGCTGGTTTTGCCAATTGATCAAACCGTTCCTGGCGGCGGCCCCGACTGGGGAGTCAAGCCCTCCGCTCTTCTGGCACGGCCAAACATCCGCTGGCGTGATCATGCCGACGTCCATCCAAACTCCGTATGAATTGATAGGCCGAATGCAGTCGGATCCCAATCTTAGTTCAGTGCACGGCGGGACCGGGTCATCTCTGCTCGACGTCATCTTGGTTCTGATCTCGACGAGTTCCTGGACAGAACCGATGGTTCTGCAGGAGCGCGGCCCAATTTCGTTTGCGTCCCTACTCGTGAACCTCCGAACTTTGTGGCGTGAGAACGGGATTCAACCCGCTGTCGTCCGAGAGCGGGTCGGGCTGGCCGAAGCGGATGCTCAGGTGTCTCGCCGTCCACGTGGGTTTTGGCGCTGTGGCTCAACAAGGCAAGTCCCGCGCCGCAAAGGGCCCCTACGAGTGCGCTGGTCGGTGACCCATTCGGCATCGGGGCCACAACCGAGGCAGCCATCAGTCCTGCGAGCGGAGCTGTGGCCCCAACTGTGCTTACTGCGCGCCGGCGAACCGCACCTATGGCCGGTGAGAGCAGCGTCAGGAGCAGAACACTCCCGCCCAAGAGGCCGCACTTTGTCCAAATCCACAAGTAATAGTTGTGTGCGTAGTAGACGAGATCGACCGTCGCATCTGTCTCGGTGCGCCCAGCAACTGCGGCTGGTCGGTATGGGTACCCAAATCCGTGCCCGGTCACCGGTGACTGGGCAATCGCCTCTTTCAAGTAGGGATTCTCGCCTTGAAATCGAAACTGTGCAGATCGGTCTGCCTGGATTGCGCCGGGTCGGATGCCGTCTAGTACGCGACTGTTGAACGACGAGATCTGCTGCTCAAACCAGACCGTAGCGCTCGATGCGGGGAGGAGGAAAAGTAGGAGCGTGAGAGCTGCCGCGCTTAGCGACGCTGTCGAAACGAGGCGTATTGATCGCACCACCGACTGAATCCTCGGGCTAACAAGAATCGCGAACAGTACGGCGACGCCAATTGCGAGAATGGCGTTCCTGCTGAACCCGAGAACCACGATCATGATGGATGGCAGTCCGAACCGTGTCACGCCCCCGTGGACGCTGCGGTCAACGACGAATAGGGCAACCAGCCCGCATAAGACTGCAACGGCCAAGTACAGAGGAGGGATCTGGAGCCGAACCGCCGCTGACGTGTCATTGAAGTCCAGGCTAGCCGCTCTAATTCGCCCCGCGAGATCGACTATGCCCAAGGACCCGGCAATTGCAGTGGCACAGGATATCCACAGGAATGGTGGAAGAGTGCGCGTCAGCATTGCGCCAACAGTCGGGTGGATCCACGTCCCGCCGATAAGTAGTGCTGCAACAAGAACGAAACTGCGCCTGGTATCCAAGATGACCGCGTTGATCCCATGCCCCTGGGCCACTCCCAGGATGGCCCATAGGAGAATGCCTATCGCGAAAACTGCGGCCGCAACCAGCACCTTGCGTGGCACTCGCAGCCGGGCGGCCACAATCAGAGCAGGCACTAGTGCCAACTCGAAAACGTGCAAACTAACTGGGCCAAGGGACAGGTTCGTATCGACGGTCGACGGAAACGGGAAGAAAGCCAGCACAAGTGTGCAACCGATTGGCCATACCGCCCCGCGAACAGCTGCGTACGTGAGCCACAGCATCGACGCCGTTGCCAAGAGCAGTAGCATCGTCACTTCCCGTAGTCGCCACGCGGCCGGAGCCGCTGTACTTGATACCGAGGTACGCCGATGCTACTCGATGGATCGCGAGCACCGGGGCCTGTAGCCGGTGGGTTCGGAGCGGCGGGCCTGCGGCTGTGTCGAATGAGGCGAAGACTCCTTCCAATGAGTCGCAAGTCACTTCGGAGTCCGGAGATGACCCCGAGTGTTGCCGCCATACTAATGTCGGGCAGGGCACCACCGCTTCAGCCTTACTCGATAACGTGGCTCGCTCGGCTGAATGTGACGGCACTCGGTCCTGCAGGCGGTCGTACTTAGCCCATGAACTGCTGACTTGAGGAGCGTCGACCACGTGGCTGCGAAGTTTGGAGCGGCGACCAGTTCCTCGGGGCGCTACGCCCATATTGACGCGATGCGCGCATTGTCAGTGATGATTGTGGTTGTGGCGCACGCGGGTCTGGGGCGCTTCGTACCTGGCGGAAGTGGAGTAACGGTCTTCTTCACAATATCTGGCTTCATCATCACTCATTTGGTACTCAAGGAATGGCGCATCACGGAAGGGTTTAACATCGGAGGCTTCTACCTGAGGCGTCTGCTGAAACTGGGCCCGCCGTTTGTTGTTGTCGTTGTGATTCCCACGCTTGTATACATGTTCTTTGAGAAGATTGATGTTTCTCACTTCGTGGCTCAGATATTTTTCGTTTTCAATTGGGTGAAGGTTGGCACCTCTCCAAGTCAGCTAGACGTGCTTCCTGGGAGCGGTGTGGTTTGGAGCCTCTCGATTGAAGAACAGTTCTATGTGGTCTTTGCCCTTGCAATGGTCGCCCTAGTCCGCTCAACGCATCTGATCGCGATTTTGACTGCAGCGGGGGTTGTGGCTGCGGTTGCTCCACTCATTGTGCGGTTACTTCTCGTTACTTCGGGTTCCACACACGCTCGTACCTATTACGGAAGTGACACCAGGCTCGACGCGATTGCGATCGGTGTGCTTCTCGCCGTATGGTTTTTTGTACTCGACGAGAAGCCATCAGGGGTTGTTCGACCAATCTCGGATCGTGTGTCTAGCTTCCTGGCATCACCGGCAGCACTTGCGTTGGCGATTGGGGTCTTCGCCTTCGCGCTGATCTATCGTGATCCACAGTTCAGGGAAACGTTCCGATACACGTGCCAGGGATTGTCCGCAGCCATGGTTATCGCTTATGGGTTCTTGGCGCAAAATGACTTCGTGGCTCGGGTCTTTCGAGCGATTTCAGGATGGACGGTTCTCCGAGTCATCGGCCTAGCTTCGTACTCGATCTACCTCGTTCACCTCATCATCATCATTGCCGCCAAGAGTTTCCTCGTGGATCATATCGGCGGTCAATTGGCGACTGCCGTTCTAATACTCGTAGGCGTCGGCGCAGGCGTCCTTATCTGGAAGTTCGTCGAGCAACCTGTACTGCGCCTCCGACAGCGCTGATTATCAGCAGATTCGGCCATTTATTGAACCCGTCAAACTCCGCGTCGTGCTGCAATGAGGATGGTCATGTGCCCCCCGACCTACTGCGCAGCCAAGTACCCACAGAGGCTCGCAGATTCTGGATGGGGTGTCGAAACGCATGCCCCGCGAGCCCGTAGCCGCGATACCTGGGGCCAGGCTTGCCGGACATAAGTCTTCCTGCGAGCCGGCCGCTGAGGAGTCGGCGCCGCTGAACTTGGAGGGGCTGGATGCCGGCGACCGCGTCGAGATGAATTGGATGCATCTCGATCACGCCGGCTGCCTCCGCCTCAAGAACGAGGCGAAGTCCCTTGGCAGTGCGCGCGATCATCACGGACTCGCCGGCACCTTCGCTGAAGTCGGGATAGCCATTCTGGTCGACCTTCCAGTAGTCGCCGACAGAGATGTCCGCGTCGCCGCCTGTTCCGTCGACACAGGTCTTGCATCTCCACTGAAGGCTCCGACCCAAATTGCCGCCCCACGACTCCTTGTAGCTCATCGCCTGGGTGTCGCCATCTTCGGACGAGACAGTGAAATCCCCGGGCCACCCATTCCCCCTGTACCGGAGTGAGGTTACCTCCGCTGGTGCTGCGCCGAGCTTGATGACGAGTTGGTCTGTGGCTAGCTGACTTGGTGTCCCTGCGCAGAAGAAGGAGAGTAGTGGCGGGGCGTCGTCAGCCCCTGGGAGTTGAGATAGTTTTCGAGCCGCCGATATCTCGCATGGCTTTCCGACAAGCGCCGCGTCGCTTCTCGCAGCCCAAGTAGTGACGTTTTCTACAGGTGCGTAGCGCGAGCCAGCCGCGAGTAGTATCTCCTCGACGGTCGTTGCGTCAACTGAGCGTGTCCGCGTCGGTGCCACGGGATCGGCTGTTGAGGCGGCGACTGAGGAGACATTGCTGGATGTGAGCAGCCAGCCGGATATTGCTGTCAGAACTCCTCCACTGCTTCCGCTGTGTCGGACCGTGTCGTCACGAGCCCAAGCCCGCCATGCGGCGTGGTAGCCACCGAACTCGGGATGATTCAGGGGCCGGGCGTCTCGTGGCGCGCTGAGTGACACACCAGGGCATACCTTCGAAAAGTCTCGTTCAGAGTCGAGCCGGGGACCGGCGGGCGAAACGTCCGGCCGGAGGAATCCATCCTCATCTCCGATCCTCATGGTCACGCGGGACGAGAGCAGGGCGCAGCCGCCGCAGCCGCTACAGTTCCCGCGCTGAACGACGCGGTGTACGCGCTTAGCGAATTCGTCCGCCGGACGAGGGCCAGCGCGGAGGCTGCTGAGATACTTCATCCTTGGACCTCCAAGATGACCCCAGCCTCGCGAAGACGGCTGGCGAGAATTGCGGTGTACGAACCGAGAATCGGGTTTGCGATATCTGGGACGGACTCGGCCAAGGACGTGAGGTCAGCGAGCTGGCTATTGATCAGATTGACCGTGTCGTCGCCCGGAGAGGAGGCCGATCTGAGGTCGATCACATGCGGCCAGTTGATCGACGCCATCAGTGGTTCGAACTTCCGTGAGTAGGCCCAAGCGATAGCAGGCACGCCCTGTGAAAGAGCGTTGAGGCAGGCATGCATCCTAGCTCCGACCACAATGGTGGCACTTCGAAGGAGCCGCCTTGCCTCATCTAGAGTCTCAGGCACGACTACCTCGAGGTCCATCGATGATGGCAGCCTTGATCGCAGATCCCGGATCGCATCCACGTCGTCGAACCCGTTTCGACTATGAACCACGTGTGCGAGCAGACTGACGTCTCGCCCCTGGTTGACGAGCTCATGTATGAGATGAATGGTCTCGCGTCGATAGACCTCATGGTTGACATGCGCATCCCCAAACCAGAGAAGGCCGGAGACATTCAGTACAACGTCCCGTTTCTGTCGCCGCGGTGTGGTCGATAGGCCGAAGACGAGGTCGGTTGTGAGTATGTCCACCTCTCGTCCGAATGTGGACTTGCAGTACGCGGCGCTGCTTTCGTCACGTGTGGCAATGAGGATCGCGTTACGAACGATGGGCTTGGCAAGCGCTCTGCCCCACCTCGAGGTAAACGGTCCGATAGTTTGTGGCCCGAGCACTACAGGAATACCAAGCCGCCGAGCGCGCCACTGTGTATACGCCATGAAACTCAGACGCTTCATCCCGTAGATGTCGGTGAAGCTGTCGCCAGCGCCGGAGTCCAGTATGACGTCGTAGCTGGCGAGCTTCGTCTTGATCGGGCCCCGCCTTGAGATGAGGTCGCGCACGATCGCCCTAGTGCCAAACGAGGCCTCTGAGTCTCCCGGCCCAAAATCCTGACAATCGACGTGTGCTTCTTGAGGACTGACCGCTTTCTCGAGCGTTTGAGCGTTCCCCTGTGCCAAGACGCGAACGCCAAGGTTTGCGGCAGAGTTGTCCGCCCAGAGCACGAGCGCTCGAAGTGGCGCGCTTTCCGATGAGCCGCGAGAGTCACCGAGCTCTAGGCGGGGCGGCTCGGCTCGGGCGGCCCATCGCCGTACCAGAGGACCGAGCTTCAAGTTGGCCGCGCTCTGCCGTTTGGCAAACTTGAGAATCGCCAAATCGCCAATCGCAATAGCCGTGCCAATGTGTCCGTACCGGCGACGAGCTATACGCACATATCCGTCGGCCTTGGCCTCAGTAACAAGCGGCCCTGCGGATTTGGCACTAACGCCACCTTCGTGCGTGATTTCAACGTGGGGAAGGTACGTAATTTCGACGCCCATGACGCGTGCGCGATCGGATAAATCTCTGTCCTCGGCGTACAGGAAGAAGTTGTCGTCAAACGGGCTGCCCAGTCTCCGAGCGAGAGCGGTCTCCATGCCGAGAAACGTTCCCGGCGCTTTCGCGAACTTCGGGAGCGGCCCTTCTGGAAGGTCGGCCATGGCGCGCCGACATCTCCAGTGGGACCACTTTCGTCCAGGAGTGAACGTCCAATTCTCGTAGGCCTCGAACGCAAAGGCCCCCTCTGTATCGATGAGCCGAGGGACCAGAATGCCGCATCCAGGCACCAGGCGTTTGAGGATGGCTTCGATCGCCTCCTCACTCGGGTGGCAATCCGGATTCGCCAGTACGCAGAACGCTGCATGGGAGGAGCGAAGTCCGAGCGCGACACCCCGAGCGAAGCCGACGTTTCCGTGCCCGACGTGCGTGCGAACATTCGACCAGCCGGCCAGCGGCGAATCGCCATCATTGGACACGAGCTGGACGGTGCCGCGCACCCCTAGGTTTTTCGCTGCAGCCAGGAATGTCTCGACCAAGTGGGCAATCTCGGAGGGAGGGTTTTGAAAGGTTACGACGACAAGATCGATCGTCGGCTGTGGTTTCAGGTTAGTCACGGCAGAATCCGCCGGCCGGACGCGCGCCCATTGGATCGCTTATTGATTGAATCGACGGCTGACGAGATTTGCTGCTGCTGCTCGGCAATCCGATGGTGCCGAAGGTCCAGCATTCGACGTCGCCATGCATCGCCGTTTCGGATGAGTTCATCAATTTGCGCGACTATTTCGCCGGGCACCGGTGCCGAGTAAGCGGCGGCAGATCCAAAGTAGTTCTTAAGGACTCGTGTCGGCGACGTGAGGAGTGGAGTGCCGGTTGCGAGGGCCTCGAAGCCAGCCGACTGCATCGTCCCCTCTTGCGTCGTCAGTGCGCAAATAACATCCGCGCTGAGTTGGGCCGTTGTGTAGTCGGCGTCGGTCAAGTATCCGGTGAACTCGACATTGTCAGGCGCTGCGGCGCTCAAACCTTCCGGTGCCTTCCCAGTCAGGAGCCAACGCAAATCAGGACGAGCCTCAGCGGCACCCAGTATCTGTTCAACAGGCTCGTCAAACGCATAGGTGAGTGGCACCAAGACAGTCGCTCGACCGGTCGCCGTGCCCCTATTTGGCGAGTCAAGTGCCCTGATGGCGGCCGGAACAACGATGGTGTCCATGTCTCTTATGCGGCATAGGTCGGCGACTTCCTCGTTTGGCACTATCGCTAGGCCCCTTCGTCTGATCACGCAGGCGACGGCTGGTACTGCCCATCTCCAGCGGCGGTCCGTGAAGGTTCCGCTATGCAGATCGCCGACGAGTACCGCATGTCGAGCGTGTACGGCGACGCACAGAAGCGAGAGAACTGGTGGCTGCATGACGACTACGACAGTCGGTCGAGTTGACCGCAAAACGCGCCGCGTCTCCAGCCACTGTCGTAAGTAGCGGAGTAGCAGCGGGCCATCCGAATGAATGAAGTGAGCGTCGGCGCCGAGTGCATGTGCGAGTTCGCGAGACCGCCGATGGGACCGGTACCAGCTGATGTGAATCTGTCGCCCGTCGCCTGACCTAGTCATGTATCTCCAGAACGGTTTGGTAGGCCTCGACGAGCAACGGCACCTGGGCTTCCCAGCACAGCTCACCAGTGAAGCGCCGATGGCCGGCGCGCCCCATCTTTTCAGCTAGACCGGGGTCGCGAAGCACGATGGAGATCTGGTCTGCAAACGAGCGAGAGTCGTTCGCGTCGGCGTAGAGGGATGCGTCACCCGCCGAGAACCGGCCCTCTCGGACATCGAATTGAACTATTGGTCGGCTAAGCGCCATGTACTCAAGAATCTTGTTCATGGTTGACAAGTCGTTGAGTTCGTTGACTTCATCCGGGTTTACGCAAACGTCTGAGTTGGCGAGGATGCTTCTGAGTTCCTCATCGGGGAGTCGTCCATGAAACTCGGTTCGGTCACTCACCCCGAGGCGATCAGCGTTCGATTTTAGGCGCTCCACATCCGGGCCTGATCCTACGAGCGCAAGGTGAACATCGAGGCCTTGTTCGACGAGGTGGCGGACAGATTCAAGTAGATAGTCGATTCCTTCCTGGCGCCCCATGACACCGACGTATGCCACAAGGAACCTTCGGTTACGGTGCCAGTCAAGTGTGGGTGGAACGTCTTGGATCCATGACCGCTGTGGTCCCGACCGCACAATCGTCACTTGATCCGGCCGCTTCTTACCGCGTGAGGTTGCAACCGATTTGTAGGACTGATTAGTCGCAATGACGTGGTCCGCCAAACGGTAGGTGATCATCTCAAGCGCCATGGCGATGGCCACGAAAAGCCAACTCAGCGGCATTCGTTTGGCTCGCACCAGTTCTGGGCCCAGGTCGTGCTGGTCGAAGATGAGTGGCGGTCGCTTTGACTTGCGAACATCGGTAACAGCAAGAAAGAGCATGTCTGGCGGATTGCAAATATGAATTGCATCGAACTCAGCGGAGGACCGCTCCTTGCGTACGACCTTCCGTATCCTGCGAATGGACTGCCAATACTCGCGAACGTACCCGACCGGCGTGTTGGCCTCAGCGACAGCGCGGTATCGAATCACAGTTACCTTGTCGATTACGAACCGCCCCTCTGGGTGCCGATCGTCGGCGGGACAGACGACCGTAACCCCGGCACCCGAGTCTCGAAGCGCCAGCGCCTCTTGCCACACTCGTCGATCGAACGGGACGGGCAGATTTTGGACGACTAGCAAGAGCCTCCGCCCTCGAAGTACTCCGCTCGGAGGCGCTGAGGGAGAAGTCATGGGATTGTGTCCAGCGACACAATGGCTTTACCGCTCAGATTGAGCCCATCACCGGCGGCAGTGCAACGGACAACGAGGTCGTACTCGAGGTCTTCGGCTGTGGACTTGTCCACCAGCAGCGTCGGTATCTCAGGCAGACGGGCGAATGCGTATCCGAAGTTCTGGCCGACGAGCTTTGCTGGGTCGAGTTCGGGGTCATAGATGCTGAGTTGGTACCCCGCTTCCACAAGTCCCATGGCGAGGTCCAGATGCGGACTTTCACGCAAGTCGTCAGTACCGGCTTTGAAGGACAGCCCGAGCATGAGCACGGTGGACCCTTTTCTGAGTTCCGCCTTGACGCGACTCAGCTGGAACTCTTTGTGGCTCTTGTTTGACGGCATGAGGGCGCTGATGAGTGGCACCGAGGTGTCACTCAGAGACGCAATGTGATCCAGAGCTCGTACGTCTTTCGGAAGACACGAACCGCCAAACGGACCGCCCGGGCGAAGGTAGTAGGCGGAGATGTTCAGCTTGGTGTCGGCCACGAAAACTTCGTGGATGGACTTCGCCGACACTTCGTTTTGAGCGCAGATCCGACCGATCTCGTTTGCGAACGCGACCTTGGTTGCGTGCCAAGTGTTGTCGACGAACTTTGTCATCTCTGACTCTCGGAAGGGGAGTTCAAAGATCGGGGCTTCAATCCCCTCGTGGAGATCTACCATGCGCTGCGAACGCTGGTTGTTTAGGGTGCCGATGACCACTTTGGGAGGGTGGTGGAAGTCCCAGATTGCCGTCGACTCGCGCAGGAACTCCGGGTTGTACACCAGCTCGACACGAGATTCCATGTCCTCGCCGAGAACGGACCTGAAGATGCTGGTAACGAGCCCATCCATCGTTCCAGGTCTGAATGTCGAACGAAAGGTGATTGTTAACGGGGACGATCGATCGCCGCGGAGTGCCTGCGCGATCTGACGGGCGGAGTCCGCGACGTACGACATGTTGTGGGAGCCGTCCGCAGTGCTTGGGGTACCCACACACACCATTGCTATGTCGAACTCGCTTAGGTCTGGCATCGTCGTGGCTGCGGTCAGTTGACCGGATTCGACCGCAGTGGTGATGAGTTCTTGAATACCCGGCTCGGAGATAGGGCTGAGGCCTTTCTTGAGGGTCTCAACCTTCTGCTCATTGACGTCAACCCCGCATACAACGTGACCTTGTGAAGCGAGACAGGCTGCGGCTGTCACGCCCACATAGCCCATGCCTACGACGGCAATCTTCATGATTTGGCTTCCCTTATCTGTTGACTTTGTTGAGTTGCGACTAGATTGCTCGGTCTTCGGATGTTGGTCAGATGGTGCATGGGTTAGTAGGCCCCTTCCGTCTTGGCGACAGCTTGGACAGTGCGCCAGATGATCTGGAGATCACGCATCATTGACCAGTTCTCGACGTAGTCGAGATCGAGGCGAACGGTCTCTTCCCAAGTGAGGTCCGAGCGTCCACTCACTTGCCATAGCCCCGTGATGCCCTGCTTCACCAGCAACCGTCGCTGTGCGGGACGTGTGTACTGCTCCACCTCGCGGCGCAGAGGCGGGCGGGGTCCGACGACGCTCATGTCGCCACGGAGTACGTTGATGAATTGCGGGAACTCGTCGAGGGAGTAGCGGCGGAGGAATCGGCCCACACGGGTGACTCGGGGGTCTTCCCTCATCTTGAAGAGTGGGCCGGCACCCTCGTTGCTGCTCGACAGGTGGTCGACGTGGCGATCCGCGCCATCCGTCATCGAGCGGAACTTCAGCATGAAGAATGGCTTGCCGCCGACGCCGATGCGCTCGCTGCGATAGAGGATCGGGCCGCGGCTGTCCAGCTTGACCGCGATCGCGATGGCGAGCAGGAGAGGCAGCATCGACATGAGGAAGAGCAGCGCGAACGCCTTGTCGAAGGCCGACTTGGCGAACTTCGCAGCACCTGCGTAAGTGGGGCGCTCGAGGTGGATGAAGGGCATGTTGGAGACCCCCCGCACGTGAATGCGGGGGCCGGCCACGTCGAACACGTTGGGCGAGACCATGAGGTCGATCGAGGCACCTTCGAGCTGCCACGCCAGATCCTTGAGACCGTCGTGGCCTAGATGTTCGGTGTCGGTGACGATGACGGTGTCGGCTTCGGAGATCGAGAGGGCACCGACGAGCGATCGCTGCGTGCCCATGACAGGGATGAAGGCAGTGGGGATGTCGAGCCATTCGTTGCGGGTGCCTTTGCGGTCGGGCACCCAGACGCCCGTGACGCGATAGCCGCCGGCGCCGCCGGCGATGAAGCCCTCTGCGATGCGTTTGGCCGATCGGACGCCGCCCACGACGAGAACTCGGGAGTGCGCGCGTCCGCGGGTGCGCTCGCGCCCCAGCCAGTTGCGCCACATCTTGCGCGAAACGATCAGGCCGATCAGGCCCATCGGGAAGGCGATGGCGAGGTAGCCGCGAGAAGCGTCCCACTTGAACAGGAGGGAGAAGATCGCGATGGCACCGAACGCCATGACGGTCGTCTTGGCCACCCGCGCGTACTCGTCGGCACCGTGGCCGACGATGCGGTGGTCGCGAGTGCCCGAGACGCTCAGCGCCACCCACCAGAGGGCGGCGATCACCACGCCCAGCACGAGGTATGACGTGGTGTAATGACCGATGTTGACGGTGTTGGATGCGTCGTCGCCGAAGCGCAGCACCCCAGCAGTGGCGGTCGCGACAATCAGGACAGCGGCGTCAGTTAGTCGCAGACGGTGGGCGTAGCCGGTCTGCCACGCACCCCGGCGGGGGTTGAGCTCGCTGGCTGACACAGGCACCTCCGGACCGTCGGGGATCGCCGCAACGGTCAGATAGGTCTCGTTGGGCGTCAGGCTTCGAAGAGTTTTGAGACCGCGTGACAACTCAGCCATACGCTCCCTCGCATCCTGATTCACCCTGGGTTTCACCCACTCCCAAGGGTCACCTTATGCGCACCGCGGGGTTGGGTAGGGCGAGTTCACGAGATGGTTACGCGAGCGACGGGTGACGCGCGTCTCGTTTGAGGTTGCGGATGAGCGTATCCGGCGCTACTGCTCGGGGGCAGGCCATAGGCTTACCGCGTGAGTACCAAGGTTGCAGTTGTCGGGCTCGGCTACGTCGGGCTGTCCATCGCCGTGCTGCTGTCGCAGCACAACGAGGTCATTGGCCTCGAGATCGACGAGGGCAAGCTGAGTCTGCTCGAGCAGCGAAAGAGCCCCATCCACGACGCTGAGATCGAGCAGTTCCTCGCCCGTGACGACCTGCACCTGGCGTTCACGAACGACCCTGCGACGGCTTACGCCGACGCCGAGTACGTCGTCATCGCGACGCCGACTGACTACGACGAACAGACCAACTACTTCAACACCCGCACCGTCGAGAGCGTCATCGCCGACGTCACCAAGCTCGCCCCTGACGCGACGATGGTCATCAAGTCGACCATCCCCGTCGGGTTCGTGCTCGACGCCCGCCAGCGGCTCGGCACAGAGAACGTCCTGTTTTCGCCCGAGTTCCTCCGCGAGGGCAAGGCGCTCTACGACAACCTGCACCCGTCGCGCATCGTGGTCGGCGAGCAGAGCGATCGTGCGCAGCGGTTCGCCGACCTGCTGATGGAGGGTGCGGCCGAGAAGGGCTGCCCCGTGCTGCTCACGGAGCCGACCGAGGCCGAGGCGATCAAGCTGTTCGCCAACACCTACCTGGCGATGCGGGTGGCCTACTTCAACGAGCTCGACTCATTCTCGATCAGCCACGGGTTGTCGTCGCGCCAGATCATCGACGGCGTCGGCCTCGACCCCCGCATCGGCACCCACTACAACAACCCGTCCTTCGGTTACGGCGGCTACTGCCTGCCCAAGGACACCAAGCAGCTGCTGGCCAACTACCAGGACGTCCCGCAGACGCTGATCAGCGCGATCGTCGACGCCAACAGCACCCGCAAGGACTTCATCGCGACCGACATCCTCAGCCGCAACCCGCGGGTCGTCGGCATCCACCGGCTCATCATGAAGTCGGGATCCGACAACTTCCGCGCCAGCAGCGTGCAGGGCATCATGAAGCGGCTCAAGGCCAAGGGCATCGAGGTCGTGCTCTACGAGCCCGAGCTGGATGAGGACGAATTCTTCCATTCCCGGGTCATTCGCGACCTCGACGAGTTCAAGAAGATGTCCGACGTCATCGTCGCGAACCGTCGCGTCGACGAGCTCGAGGACGTCCGCGACCGCGTCTACACGCGCGACCTGTTCGGCTCTGACTGAGACCGATGCAGGTCGGGGTCCGAGCAGTCCGTCAGTCAGTCCGTCCGTACGAGGGACGTCCGCGTCCCGGTCGTGCCTGACGTCGCTGTTGGGCATGTCGCTGTTACCAACATTTGCGTTACTAACATCGCTGTTACTAACAGAGTTGTTGGTAACGATCTCATCGTTGTGCGGAGCCGCCCCGAGCGTCGGGGCATACCGATCTGTTTGGGTCTGACAACCCACGTCACCTTCGCGGCGGCACGTCGTTAGCGCTGCATGGACCTCGTGGCGTGTGTGTCAGCGGTGATCGCGGGAGTGAACGCGGTGCTGCTCGCGGGCCTCGTGGTGCGCTACCGACGCGAGCAGCAGGGTTCGCAGCCATACGGCCAACTCGAGCAGATCGGCCGGCTCTGGGAAGCGCGGGCTGACGGCGTCGGTGCCGACCGACGGGCGTCAGCCGCTTAGGCCCGACGATCACCGGTGCTTGGGGCGGTGCGGGCACGCGGTGCCGTACTTGATCTTGCACCGCAGCCGGCGCTGCAGGCGCCTAAGCGAGTGCGCCATCGACATGTCCGCGAGCCTCCGCACGTGTGTGAGAGGTGGCGTGCTGCGAACGACGGTGGCTGCGCTCGTCGAGCGCGAACAGGATCGCGACGGCGGCACCACTGATGCCCCAGACGGCTGCGATGACGGTGAACACCTGACTCATATCCGAGAACATACCGCGCGTATGTGTCACTCGGGTGAAGTTCTCACATCGAGGGAGGCAACTCCGAGGGGTGGTCCGGCGGAGTGTGGGGCACTGATTCGGACGGGCGTGACTCGGGGCGTCCTGCCTTGAAGCCGTGATCTGACGAGCCCATGCGCAGAGCGGCTAGCAGGACCAGAAAGCAGACGACTGCCGTGACCGAGAGGCACACGACCAGGAGCGTCACTCCCAGAGCCTACCGAGCCCTCGGGTCAGCCCGTCCCCGCTCGAGTCCACCCACCGGCACGCAGCAGGAGAAAAGTTCTCGGGACCGGGCGTCATGGATCCGACACTCGAGCGTCCTGGCCTTGTGTCGATCTGGATCTGCGTCGCCGTCGCCGTGCTGACGGTCAACATCGCCCTCGCTGCCGGCCTGCTGGCCCACTACCTGCAGGAGCAACATGGGTGCAGATGACCTGAGCCGTCACGTCGCCCAGCTGGACGCGCTGGCGCACGACCTGGCCGTCCTCGGGCTTCACGCCGAGGTGGAGATCCAGTCGGGTCGACGGGGCCGCTGGCTGGTCACTCCCGGCGAGGGGGTGCGGACGATCTCGTCGGTGCACCGGTGGTGGCAGCACAACCTCGACAACATGCACATGGTGCGTCTGGGCTGTGACGTGCTGCACCTGACGACGTCCGATCTGCAGTCGGTCGTCGTGGCGGCCGCCGACCTCGCGGTGCACGGACGCTGGGTGCTCGACGTCAGCGGCGGCGTAGCCGGGGAGTTCTGCCTGACGCCCGAGCGTCCGATCCTCATGCGGCACCCGACATTGCCAGGCCTGTGGTGGTTCGCGCCGGACGGTGAGCTGGCCGCACTCGGCCGGCTCGAGTCGGCCACCGGGCGCGCAGGGACGGTCGATGCAAGGCGCTGACCCGGCCGCGAGCGAGGGACACCTGGCCCGGATGGGCGACGTGATCGTCCGGCAGCGCATCACCGAGCTGTTCGCGCTGGACCGTCCGCTCACGGTGGTGCGCGGGCCGAGCGGCTCCGGCAAGACGGTCGCGGTGCTGCAGTGGGCGCACCAGCTCGCCGACGACGGCATCACCGTCCGGCTGTTCGACGGACAGTGCAGCACGGTCGACGACCTGCAGGTGGCACTCGACCGGCTGAAGGGCGATGACGCCGCAGCTCGGGTCGTCATCGTGCTCGACCACGTCGAGTCGTGGGACGACTGGCCAGAGGCCGAGATCGTCAGGGCGCTGCGCCACCACCCCGAGCTGACCATGGTGGTGTGCTCGCGCAAGCACCTGCCGTGGTTCACGGCCGCCGAGCTCGAGCTCGACGTGGCCCGCATCGGGATGGCCGAGCTGCGGCTCACTGTGGACGAGGTCACCGCGATCGCCGACCGGGCCGGACTCGACTTGTCGCGCGGTGCTGCCGCGGCCATCCACACGTCCATCGCCGGGATGCCCGCCCTGGCCCGGATCGGACTCGTCACGGGCAGCGCAGGCGGCACACCCACGTGGTGGTCTGAGGGCCGGGTGCGGCGATTCGTGGCCCGGCACCTGATGTCCGAGGTCGTCGACCCCGCGGAACGGGTCGACCTGCGCCGGGCGGCCTTCATCGAGCACCTCAGTGCCGACTCCCTCGGTGCTGCGGACCCCGGGGGATCGCCCCACAGGATGCTCGCGAGCCTCGAGAGCATCGGCGTGATCGACCAGTGGGTGGACGGCCGTGAGCCGATCTACTGGATGTCGGCCCTCATCCGCGAGACGCTCAAGCACGACCTCGACCGCGTCGACGTCGGTGACCTCGACGTGCTGCACGACGCGGTGATGGCGACGCTCCGCGAGCTGGGGCTGCCCCACCGGGCTCTCGCACAAGCCGTGGCCGGCGAACGCTGGAGCAGTGTGGAGGCGATCCTCGACGCGAGCGGATGGACGCTGCTCACGTCGCACGAGTCGTCGTTGCGCGCAGCCCTGCGTGAGCTGCCCGAACACATGCGATCCGGCTCGGCCATCGCACGCGCTCTGGACGATGCGATTGCCCATCGGCCCCCGCGTGACCGCGACGAGCACACCGGCGCGTGGACCCACCCACCGTCCGACGTCGAGGCCCGACTGCACCTCGAGACGATCGGGGTCGTCGCCGGTCGCCGCGCCGGCATGGCCAGGGAGATCTTCGCCTCCAGCTCGTCGGCCGTCGAGCTGGCGGCGCAGGCCCTGGACGCGTCGGGGCCCGAGCACCTCGCGGCCGCCCAGCTCGAGCTCGAGCTCGGCATCACGGCGTATGCGGCCGGTGACGTCGTCGCGGCCGAGCGGCGCCTGCGCCGGGTCCTGCGGTCGTCCGCCGGCGCGCACGCGGTGGGGGTCAGGCACGAGGCGGCCAGCATCCTCGCCCTGGTCAGCACGGTGGTGGGCGACCTGGGCGCGGCCGATCGCTGGCGCGAGGAGTCCCACGAGCTGCGCACCAGCACGGCCGCGTTCCGCTTCCCGACCGTCACGATGGACCTCGTCGACACCCTGATGTCGTTGGAGTCCGCCGCGCTACCGGTGCGTCAGGCTGGTCGCGACGACTACTCGGAGGCACCTGAGGTGATCCGCACGTGGGCGACATACGCCGAGACCCGCCAAGCCCTCGCCTGGGGCGGACGGCTCCAGGCGTTGCACCGGCTGCGGGCGTCCCGCCTGGTCGACCCGGCCCGTCTGCCGGAGACGGCCGGCCTGCTCAACGTCTTCGAGGCAGACCTCCTGCTGTCGTTGGGTCGCGGCACCGAGGCCAGCCGACTGCTGGAGACGGTGCCGACGGGCAACCTCTTCGGTGCTGTGAGCCGCGCCCGGCTCGCCCACCTGACCGGTCAACACGATCGGACAATCGACATCCTCGCGTCCCTGACCGGTGGCGTGCACCCGTTCGAGCGACTGCGTGTCGAGGCCCAGCTGCTGGCAGCGCTCTCGTACGAGCGCATCGGCGAGGCTGAGGTCAGCGGCGCACTTCTCAGACGTGCGGTGGACGTGTCGGCGTCCCTCGGGCTGGTGTCGCCGTTCTCGACGGTGCCCGAGGAGTTCCTGCGCTCCCACGAAGACCGCGTCCCATCGCTCCGCGAGATGCTCGGCGACCTGCGGGCGCTCGGGATCCGCCATCCGTACCCGGACTCGATTGGTCTCGTGCGGCTCACGCCCCGTGAGCGCGAGGTGCTGGTGGCGCTCGCCCATGGCAGCTCGGTGGACGAGATCGCGTCGCGACTCTTCGTCTCGCGCAACACCGTCAAGACGCAGGCCCGCGGGCTGTACCGCAAGCTCGAGGTCTCCAGCCGTTCGGAGGCGGTGGCCGCAGGTCACGTGCTCGGGCTGCTGCACGACTGACTGCCTCACCCCGCTTCTCACCCCCGAAGCCATCCACGTTTCACCCTCATGTCGGCTCATGGCGGGGTGCTGGCTGCGTCTCATAGGAGTCAACCACTCCTTCCGTCGCGGCTCCTGAGGTCGCGCACTCAGATTCGAGGACGAATCGTGGCATCTGGACTCCACAAGCATCCGCGCAATCACCGCCCGACCATGAGGCTGGGTGTATCGACGCTCCTCGCGTTGATGCTCGCCTCGTCGGGACTGGTGGCCTCCTCGTCGGTCGCAGCCGACGACACCTCCGACTCGCCGGCGGCATCCGCCAGCCCGACCGAGCCCACTCCGACCGACGCTCCGGCGACGGACGAGCCCGAGCTCGACGTCACGAGCCCGACCGAGGCTCCCGCGGGCGGCGGCGCCGACACCACGTCGGACACCAAGTCCGACACCAAGGCAGAGCCCAAGGTCAAGGACGAGCCGAAGGCGGACGTCCCCTCGGAGCCGACGCCGCAGGACAAGCCGAGCGTGGCCGAGCGGGTGCGTGGCATCGTCGCCCAGGCCGTTGGCGACGGAACGCTCTCGGTCGACCTGACGCAGACCACCGGCACGGGGCCGTTCGACGGCGACGACGCCGCCGGCCACGACTCGAGCGCGACCAACAACATCATCCGCACCAACGACACGATCACGTACAAGGTCGGCATTCGCTACGAGGGTGAGGACCAGACCACCCCGAAGATCACGTTCTCGTTGCCGAAGGGCCAGGAGCTCGTCTCGCTCCCGCCGTTCTGCCTGGACGGTTCCTCGGTGACGCCGGCGAGCCTGCCGGCACCCACCGTGCCGCTGACGGCCACGTCCTACCAGTCGCTGCCGACACAGACGGTCGTGTGCGTCGTCGCCAACCAGGCCCAGGGCACCGCCCTCAACTACGACTTCTTGGCCAAGCTGCGCCCCGAGGTGCCCAACGGCACCACGATGGGCCCATTCGCCGCAACCGCCACGAGCGACCAAGTCACCACCCCCGCCTCGTCGTCCAGTGTTAGCCAGACCGTCTCGGCCAAGGCCCGCTTCGACGTCTCGAAACGCGGATCGTCGTCGAACGAGGAGACAGGCCCGCTGTATGCCCGCGGCGCTCCGTGCACCTTCGACTCGACGAGGGCGTGCCAGATTTATCAGTACCCGCTGACGATCACCGCTCCTGCAGGCGGCAAGGGCACCAGCCCGCTCGTCTCGCCCATCACCCTGACCGACGACATCAGCCCCGCCACCTACTATGGCCCGACCGTGTGGGCGGCTGCGGTCGCGGCTGCGGGTTCGGAGGCGGCGGCGATCGAGAAGTACGCCCCCCGCTACAAATGTGGAGCAACCCAGGATCTCTGGGGCAGCATTCCGTGGAGCTTGATCGACGCAGGTAACACGTCGACCAACTCGGTGCGCGACTCCGGGGACATCTCGTGCACGCAGCCCGGTGGAACCGGTACCAAGGTCGACATCACCATCACCAACGCTGACACCTCTGCATACACCGTCCCGACCAAGTCCGGCAATGGTTCGACGCTGCCCGCAGATACCGGCTACGTGATCAGCCGCCAGGTCAATCTCGAGATCCCGATCGATGCGGCCCTGGATCTTGGAACGAAGGGGGCGGACGGGCACTCGTGGACGCTAGCGACTGAAAACACGTACACCGACATCGTCATGACCGACATCAGCGGCAAGGCCAACAGCGGTGAGGTGCTGGCCAACAACAACCGCAAGGCTCAGTTGGCGGTACAGACGGGGGAGGGTTTCAACAAGTACTTCTCCGGCGTCTGGGGTCGACCGGGCAACCTACCGGCCGGTGACTTCTCGCCGGGCAACGGTCTCTACCAGGGCCCTCCCGGTTCGAGCCAGCTCCGTGACGGCAACACCGTCGTCGTGCCGGGGCAGGTTGTGCAGAGCAATATCTACTTCTCCGCGCAAGGAATTCCGAACACAGGAACGGCACAATCACGCAGTTACGTGGGATGCGATCTGTGGGACGAGTCGAAGTTGGCTCTGACCGCCGTCTCATCGTCGGCCAGTGGCGACGGACAGAATTCTTCTCGTGCCTCTGGTGGAAACCCCGTATGGCTGTCGTTCTTCCAGCAGGACGGTTCGAACAATCATCCGACGTCGGACCTCAAGAATTTCAAGATCCAGTACTCGACTGGGCCGGCCGGCCCAGGTGCATCCTCGGACTGCACGACCGGCACGTGGTCGGACACGCCACTCGGCGTGAGCGGTGCCAGCGTCGACGCCAACGGCGTCTTCACCGGAATCAACCGTATCCGCTTCTCATTCACCCCATCGTTCGACAATTCCGCTGACCTCGTTCAGCTGTCTCTGGCCATGGGTATGACGGTCAAGAGCGGCAGCCCAGTGGGCACCAAGCTCCCGAACTGGGGCTCGTTCAAGGCTGTTGACGGGGTCAAGGACATGGACGGTGTCATTGCTGATCCCGGCAGCTACACCCAGTCCAACTACGTTCCTGCCACCCACGTCGGCGCCTGGGGTGACCGTCTGACTCTCGGCGGTGTCACGGCGCGCATCAAGAAGTACGTCAAGAACCCGACCTCGGGTCAGTTCAGTGATTCGGCGGTTCCGCAGTACAGCAGTGGCGCGAAGGTCGACTACCGGTTGAATCCGACGATCACGGCTGATGTGAGTGCGGGGACGAAGGCGCCGGTGATCGTCGAGGACTGCCTGCCGAAGTACCAGCAGTTCGTCTCGTCCAAGCGTGTGGGCTCGGGTGATCCGATCACTCCGGTGCTGGTGCAGACGGGTTCGCCTGCGGGTGCAGAGCTGCAGTGCGCCACGGGTGAGACCTACGTGAAGTGGGATCTCGGCGACAACACGGTCAACGAGACGGTCGATCCGATCGTCTACACCGTCGAGATCCTGGGCACGGTCCGCAACGGGCTCTACACCAACAATGCGCTGGTCAGCTCTGAGCAGGACCCGTCGACCATCGGGGGCCGTCGTGCTCAGGCGCAGATCCAGATCGTGACGCCGACCGGCATCAAGATCGCCAAGTCGACCCCGCAGAGCATCGTCGAGGTCAACCCCGACAGCGTGGCCACGCCGCGCACGCTCAAGTGGACCGTCGACTTCGCGAACGTCGACGCCCCGCAGAACGTGTCGGACGTCGACATCATCGACGTCCTGCCGGCCGACGGCGTCGGTGACACCGACTTCACCGGAAGCCTGGCGTTCACGTCGGCGACGGTCGCGGCCGGAACCGGCATCGACATCCAGTACACCTCCAGCCCCGCCGCGGGTCTGAAGGTCGACCCGAACGACGCGACCAACGGAGCGACGGGCGCCACGGTGTGGTGCTCGGCGATCAGCGGCACCCCGGTGTCCGGCGTCGGCACGGCGGCTGACTGCCCCACGACGGCCTCGGCCGTCACGGGTCTGCGGTTCAAGCGTGCAGGAGCGTTCGCGCCCGGCGACGACATGACGGTCAACATCGTCATGACGCCGTCCAAGAACGCCGGAGGCGATGTGTACGACAACATCACCTCGGGCCGCGCCAACGGCGTCTCGCAGCCGGTCGGTCCGGCATCGCGCGAGATCGCGGTCATCGAGTCGGCCATCGGCGACTTCGTGTGGGAGGACGTCAACAAGAACGGCGTGCAGGACGCTGGTGAGCCCGGTGTCGCCGGCTTCCCGGTGAAGCTGGTCGGCAAGGACCTCGACGGCAACCCCGTGTCGCTGTCGACGACGACGAACGCCAACGGCAAGTACTCGTTCAAGGGTCTGGCGTCGGGCACCTACAAGGTGATCTTCGACCCGAACGCGTTGACGTCGAACACGACGTTCACGACCCGCGACGCGGGCAGTGACGACGCGCTCGACTCCGATGCGGACACCGCGACGGGTGAGACGGCCGAGATCACTCTCGCGCCGGACTCGCAGGATCCGTCGTGGGACGCCGGCCTGGTCATCGACCGCAACGTCAAGATCGTCGTCGACAAGAAGGTCGAATCGCAGAGCGTCCTCGACGCGAAGCGCGACGGAACGGTGACGTACTCGCTCACGGTCGCCAACTCCGGCACGGCCGAGGGCACGTACAGCCTCAACGACCAGCTGACCTTCGGTGGTGACGTCAAGGTGCTGTCGGCCACGGCGACCACGACCGCGAGCGGCGTGACGGTCAACCCGTCCTACGACGGTCTGACGAGCCCCGTGATCGTCACGGACCAGAAGATCGCCGGCGGTGCCACGCACGTCTACACCGTCACGGTGGGCGTCCACGTGGACACCAAGATCGCCAAGACCGAGCAGGACTGCAAGGTCAAGAACACCGAGACCGGCACCGGCTTCCTCAACACGGCCAAGCTCGTCATCGACGACGTGACCTACACCGACAAGGCGTGTGTTCCGGTCACGCCTCCGACGGACAACCCTCCGAAGGACAAGGGCCACGATGGAGACGTCAAGGGTGGCGGCGATTCCAACGAACCGAACGAGAGCGGCCTGCTGCCCTCGACTGGAGGTCCGGCACTCGGGCTGCTCCTCGGTGGCCTGGCCCTGGTCGCCGGTGGCGCACTGCTCGTGCGTCGTCGCCGTGACGAGACCACGCCGGGTGATGCGTGACTGACAGCTCGACCGATCTGGCCCCCGGACGTGTGACCATCACACGTCCGGGGGCCGCGGGCCTGCCGGCATGACGGTCTACGACCTCGGCGAGGTCACCGACGCGGGGCTCATCGAGGCCGTCCGCCGGGGCCAGACCGCCGCCGAGGGCGAGCTGTTCGTCCGGCACCAGGACGCGGCCGTGCGGTACGCGCGGCGACTCGCCGGCACGTCGGACGCCGAGGACCTCGTCGCGGACGCCTTCGTGAAGGTGTTCGAGGTCATCCGGGACGCTCGCGGGCCCGAGGTCGCCTTCCGTCCCTATCTCATGACGGCCGTGCGCAACCGGCACGTCGACCACGTCCGCAAGGACAGCCGGCACGTGTGGATCAGTGACGAGGGCGTGCTGGACGCCGTCTCGGTGCCCGGCGACGAGCGCGACCTGAGGGACGAGTCCGAGGTGCTGGCAGCGGCCTTTCACTCGTTGCCGGAGCGCCACCAGCTGGTGCTCTGGCACGCGCTGGTGGAGAAGGACCCGCACAGCGTCACCGCCCAGCTGCTGGGCATGTCGGCCAACGGCGTCGCAGCCCTGACCTACCGTGCCAAGGAGAGCCTGCGCGAGGCGTATCTCGCACGCCACGTCGTGCCGACGACCGACAAGGGATGTGGTCCGACTCGCGAGCTGCTCTCAGCCCATCGCCGAGGTCGTCTGCCACGCAAGCTGCAGGCCCAAGTCGACCAGCACCTCGAGGGCTGCCCGGCCTGCGCCGACGCCTTCGGCGAGCTCGCGATGCTCGACTCACGACTCGCAGCGATGCTGCCGGCGGCACTGCTGTTCGTGCCGGTGGCAGCTTCGATCGTCGGCGGAGTGACGGTTGCCCCGGACGCTGCGCCCAGGATGCGGCGGCCAGCGGTGCAGGCCGTCCTGGCCGGGACCGCCGCGGTCACCGCGGTCATCGTCGCGATCTGGTGGGCCGGGGCGGGCGAAGACCGTCGGACGGTCGCTGCGACCCCAGCGGTGCCCGCGGTGTCGGTGCCACCCCCGACATCATCCCCGTCGGTGATGCCGAGCGCGACCATCGAGCCCACGGTCGTCGCGGGGCCGTCGGCCGTCGCGCCGGTCGTCCCCGTGCCGACGCCTGCGCCGGTGCCGACCACGACCCGGCCGTCGCCGCGTGTGCCTCCTGAGTCCACCGGCGGCCGCCGGTCCGTCGCGCCGGTCGCACCCGTCCCTGTGACGCCGCAGCGGGTTGATCTGGCGGTCAGGTCGTTGACGGCGTACTCCGCCGGATCTGGGCGCTACGTCGTGGAGGCCGACGTCGTCGCCGCCTCCTCAGCGCCGCGCCTCACCTTCGCGGTGGTCGGCATGACGGCGTTCGAGGTGAAGACCAGCGACACCGGTCGTTCCCCCTCGTGCAGCTCGACGCCGAGTGCGTCCCCCGACCTGATGACGGTGCTGTGCGTGTTCGACGGTCCGGCGGACGGTCGCACGACGCTCGCCGTCGAGCTGGCCGGGCACACCCTGGACGCCCGCGTCGCGCTGGACGATGCGAGCGCGGACGACCCCCGTCCGGGCAACAACACCGCCCGTGTCCTCATCGACGAGCTCGCGGGCTGACCGCCGTCCCGATCACCCGCCTCGGGGGCCGGATGCGGCAGGATGCCAGCATGCGCGTCCATCACCTCAGCTGCGGATCGTTCTGCCCACCACTCGTCGGCGACATGGTCTGCCACGTGCTGCTGTGCGAGTCGGACGACGGGCTCGTGCTCATCGACACCGGCCTCGGCCTGGCCGACTACGCGGACCCGCGGGGCCGGATGGGGCCGACCCGGCACCTGCTCAATCTTGCCTCGACCCCGGCCGACACCGCGGTGCTGCAGCTGCAGGCTCGGGGGTTCGACGCCGCCGACGTGTCGCACATCGTGCTGACGCACCTCGACTTCGACCACATCGGCGGGCTGTCGGACTTCGCGCACGCGACCGTCCACACCACGGCGGACGAGCACGCGGCCGCCGTCACGTCCCCGGACATGCTCGACCGCAAGCGCTACCGGCCGGCCCAGTGGGCACACGGCCCGGCGTGGCAGATCCACGCCGGCCGGGGTGACCAGTGGCGGGACGGCCTCACTGGCCACGAGGTGCTGCCCGGCATCACGCTCGTCCCCATGCCGGGGCACTCGCGCGGCCACGCAGCGGTGGCCGTGGACGCGGGTGAGCGCGGGCTCGTCGTGCACGCGGGCGACGCGGTCTTCGACGCATCCTCGTACGCCGACGCGACGCCGTCAGGTCAGCGGCTCGATCGGGTGCGTGCGCTGCGAGCGTTCGAGCAGGTGGTGGGGCGTGACCGCGCGGCGATCGCCCGCAACCACGTGACGCTGCGGCGGCTCAACGACAGCGAGGGCGTGACGGTCGTCCCGGCCCACGACAAGCGGGTGTTCGACGACGTGGTGGGGCTGGGCGTTTCTACAGGTTGAGGCGTTGACTGCTGGTCGGTCTCGATTGGCTTGCCCGCTCGGGTCCGTCGACGGGTGCGCTTCTCTGAGCCCGAAGGCGGTGCCGGTGCTGCCGACTTCACGGCCTCGGCCTCGAACCGAGCCCCACATGGCTCGCAATCACACGATCCTGCGCCATAGGACGGCGTGAAATGCACACATCCATGCAGGACGCCGTCCACGTGGTGAAACCTGGGGTAGATCGTTGCGAAGCTCGGCTCAGCCTCACCGCCGGGGGCGTAGCGCCTGTACAGCGAGTAGGAAACAAGGTCGGCCAGCTGGAGCAGCCGTGAAGCACGAGAATCCGCAAACAACGGCACATCGGCAAGGTTTCGCAGCTGACCGATGTTCCCGGCCGACTTGCGCCACTGGGTAGTCCAGGTCTGAATGTCCCGCTCGACCACGACGCGGCGATCGTGGATGACGAGGCCTCGATTCGGCAGGCTGTCCTTCACGCGAACAGACTTGAGCAGCATGTCGAACTTGTGGAGCAGCACCTCATAGGCGTGTTGCTCACGTGACTCAGGCGTGGACGCCTGGTGGAAGCGGGAGTCCACCACGACGCCCAAAGATCGTCAGCGGCAGCCGGGGGTCTGAGGGCTTGAAACTGGCGATGAGATCGTAGGCAGCCGCGAGGATCTTGTGGCGGGTAGCGCGATCCACCGAGGCCCACATGCTCGTCTTCTTGGCAGTAGGGCTCGCTGGCTTTTTTGCGTTGCGCATCTCGCTCGCATGCAGCTCGTACTCGTCGAGGTTCGGTGGAATGCGGTCCAAGTGCTGCGAGACGATCTTGTCGAGTGCTGTTTGCAGGATCTGAGCATCATCCTCATGGATGGCCACTCCTCCGAGCAC
Source organism: Aeromicrobium fastidiosum (assembly GCF_017876595.1). Taxonomy (NCBI): domain Bacteria; kingdom Bacillati; phylum Actinomycetota; class Actinomycetes; order Propionibacteriales; family Nocardioidaceae; genus Aeromicrobium; species Aeromicrobium fastidiosum. The sequence goes on from NZ_JAGIOG010000001.1 coordinate 1,215,229, forward strand.
GAACGAATGGCTGCTCCCATGAGTGCCCGATTCATCCACGAACAGCAAATACATCGGGCAACAATAAACGAAGTCCCGGTCGCTATGACCGGGACTTCGAAAAGTTGACGCCGACTCAGTGATGCAAGCACCGCGTTGGCAGTCTCGCCCTACTGAACCGACCGCGTTGGCAGTCGTTATCGGCCTATCTAGGATGAAGCGTACGGGCGTCCGCTGTCAACCAAGGTTGATGTGCGTCTCTGGTCACAGACAACGGGCGTCAGTGGCGGCCGGCGGTGCGGGGCTGCTGCTGCGCTGCGGTCTTGGACTCAAGCGACTTGTCGTTCGTCTTGAGGCCCCAGTCGGCCCGGATGGTCGCCACGACGGTCTCGAACTCCTGGATGAGTCGAGTCTTCTCTGCTTCGTACGACATGGGGTTCCCTCCGATGTGCCTGAGTCCACGGTAGTTCATGGATGGTGCGGCGGCGTACGGGCCAAGGTCCCGAGGGGCTCAGCGCGATACGTCGACGGTCGAGAGGCCGAGATGCTGCCAAGCGTCGACGAGTCGCCGATCGCCTGTCGCGGCCACCATGTCGCGGTCGGCGATCGCGAGCGCACTGGCGCAGTGGACGGCGTCGTACCCGCGGAGAGCCTGCGTGTCAGCCAGGGTCGCGGCGTGGCCGACGAGGTCGTCGTCGACCGGGACGACCGTCATGTCTGACCACAGATCGTCCAACACCTTCAGGCCCGTGCGGTGAGCCGCTGTGCCGATCCGTCCGATCCGGTGTGCTTGGGCCAGGGCCGCGGCCGCCTCGACGTAGGCGAGCTGGCTGGTCACCATGTCTTCGGCGGACTCCCACAGGGCGCGGCACGTCTGGGTCGATCTCTCGCTGACGGTCAGCGGAACGATCGCTGACGTGTCGAAGTAGACCGTCACCGTCGCTGTTCGGCCACGAGATCGGAGACGGTGCCTTCGGCTCGGGCCGGTTCGGGTAGCGGCTGCCGTTGACGGGTGGGTTCGCGGACGAGCCCCGCAGCCCGGAGCTGCTCGAGCTTCGTCGGGCGGCCGACCGGGACAAGCCGTGCGATGGGCTTGCCGTGGGACGTGATCGTGACGGTGTGACCGTCCTGGACGGCTGCGAGCTGCTCACTCAAGGTCCGGCGAAGCTGCCGAATGCCGATGCTCATGCCGTCTCCTTGTGTACACATTTGACGAGTCAAGTGTACCGACATTTGCCCATGCGGGATCGGTCGTTTCCACACGTCCGACCCCCCGCATCCGCGAGGATGGCGTGTCGACCTTTCGACAGGCTCAAGGGGCGGTGAGCTTCAAGTTCAGCTCAAGGGGCATGCAGTGGGACAGACCGGGCGACAGATGCGCGCACGCACCGCCAAGAAGATGCAGCAGGGCAACCAGAAGCAGGGCAAGGCGCGCGTGGAGCCGACCGGCGGCGCGAAGCTGCGCTACTGGTTCGACGGGACGATGGCCCGCGGGACGTCCGCGCTCGTGGCGTGGCTCGCCGTGGTCACGGTCGCGCTGATCCTCGTCTTCGCGGTGTTCGTCTCGCTCACGGGGCTCGAGCCCGGGCAGGGCAACGTCAAGGGCGGGTTCCTTGGCCGCGTGCTCACGACCTTCTTCCACACCCTCGACCCCGGCACGGTCGCCGGCGACTCCGGCACCTGGCGGTACATCGCCACCATGCTGGTGCTGACCGTCGCCGGCCTGTTCATCGTCAGCGCCCTGATCGGCGTCATCGCCACGGGCATCGACGACAAGCTGGCCGAGCTGCGCCGCGGACGTTCGCTCGTCATCGAGAAGGACCACACCGTCATCCTCGGCTGGTCCGACTCGGTGTTCGCGATCGTCCGCGAGCTGTCGATCGCCAACGAGAGCCGCAAGCGTCCGGCCGTCGTGATCCTGGCCGAGCAGGACAAGGTCGAGATGGAGGAGGCGATCCGCGAGAAGGTCGGCGACCTCAAGGGGACGCGCGTCGTGTGCCGCACGGGGTCGGCGCTCGACCTCGGCGACCTGGCCCTCACCAACCACGGCCTCGCCCGCTCGATCATCGTCCTGTCGCCGGGCGGTGACGAGCCCGACAGCGAGGTCATCAAGACCCTGCTCGCCCTGACCCACGACGGGGCAGGGCCGCACATCGTCGCCGAGATCCAGGACCCGCAGAACCTCGAGGCCGCCCGGCTCGTCGGCGGCGACCGCACCGTCATCGTCGACAAGCGCGAGACGATCGCCCGGCTGATCGTGCAGACGTCGCGCCAGTCGGGTGCCGCCGCGGTCTACACCGAGCTGTTCGACTTCGACGGCGACGAGATCTACTTCCACTCCGATGCGTCCCTGGCGGGCAGCACGTTCGCCGAGGCGATCACGGCGTACGAGACGGCATCCGTCATCGGCCTCGTGTCGCCCGACGGCTACGTCGAGCTCAACCCCGCGATGGACACCGTCGTCGGTGGCAGCGAGCTCGTCGTCGTCGCCGAGGACGACTCGGTGCTCGCGAGCGCCGCGCGCAGCACCGCGTCCGTCGACGAGTCGCGCATCAACACCGCTGCCGTCGCGCCCGAGGCCACCTCGAAGGTGCTGATGCTCGGCTGGAACGAGCGGGCCGCAACGGTCGTGCGCGAGCTCGATGAGTACGCGCAGGCCGGGTCGACGCTGGAGATCCTCACCGAGCTCGGCACCCCGGACGTCCCGGACCTCACCAACCTCACGGCGACCGTCACGCGCGGACGCACGTCCGACCGGGCGACCCTCGACCGCTTCGACGTCAAGGAGTACGACCAGATCATCGTGCTCTGCTACTCCGACGAGCTGCCCGTGCAGCGCGCCGACGCCCGCACGCTGGTGACGCTGCTGCACCTGCGCGAGATCGTCGGCGACCGCACCAAGGGCGAACGTCCGTCGGTGGTCAGCGAGATGCTCGACGACCGCAACCGCGCCCTGGCCCAGGTCGCGCACGTCGACGACGTCATCGTCAGCGACGAGATCCTGAGCCTGATCCTGTCGCAGCTGTCGGAGAACGACCGGCTCGAGGCGGTCTTCCAGGACCTGCTCGATGCCGACGGTGCCGAGATCTACCTGCGTCCCGTGCGCGACTACGTGCTCGAGGGCGAGCCCGTCACGTACGCGACCGTCGTCGCCTCGGCCGTGCGCCGCGGCGAGACGGCGCTCGGCTACCGGGTGTCGGCGGAGTCGGACGATGCGGACGCCAACCACGGCGTCTACGTCAACCCGGCCAAGTCGGCGATGTTCGGCGTCCTGCCGGCCGACCGGGTCGTGGTGCTGGCGGAGAGCTGAGCGGCTCCGCCCCTCGCCCCTCGAGCCTGTCGAAAGGGGTTTCGACAAGCTGGCCCCGCGGGTTTTGGCAAGCCCAACCCGTGGGAGGCGCGGAGCGCTAGATTGATCGCTGCGATGGGTGCCGGCTGCTGGGCCCCCCGGCGGCGAGTGTGTTGCCGTCTCCCCGGCGACACGACGGCACCGCCGCAGGCGTACGCAGGGAGGGAGTCCCAACTGCGCCAGCGCTCCCGGAGCCCCTGCTCCGGGAGCGTCCTGCGCCTGGCGGCCGACGTCTTCTCTCGGCGCTCGCGGACAGGCCGAGGGGACGTCCAAGGGGCTGGCGGCTCAGGGGCTCGAGCGAAACCCCCGTGGACGACACGCCCCGTCGATAGTCTGCGTCCACCATCACGTGAAGAACCGGCCCCGAGGACTGTCATGGCGCTCGATCAGCAAGCGGGTGCCTCGCGGCACCCTGTCAGGGCCGCCATCGAGTCGTGGCGGGTGGGTTCGGGAGCCGTGCCGACCACGCGGGCCGGCGCCGAGATCGCCGTGATGATCACGATCGTCGGCTGGCGTGTCGGGACGTTGGCGCAGGTCGTCCCCGCCATCGGCCGGGGCACGGGAGACTCGCCGCGGCCTGCTCTGTACGTGGTGGTCGTGTCCGTCGTCCTCATCGAGTCGGCAGCCCTGTGCTGGTTCGCGATCAGGACCCGGGGGTTCCGCAGCCAGCGGTGGGCGGCGATCGACGTGACGATCGCCGGTGCCGCGTTGCTGCTCGAACCGCTCTACGTCGCACAGGGTGATCTCATCGGGACCTGGAGCGCGTGGGCGCCGGGCCTCGCGATCAATGCTGCCGTGGTGGCGGCTCTCGGCGTGCGTCGGCGACGGGAGGTGGCCTTCGGCGCGCTCGTGCTCGCGGCGTGCTACCTCGCCGTCAGCCTGCCGGCGGTCGAGACGGGGACACAGGGAACGACGGTCCGCAGCAACGCGCTGTCGTACGTCGTGTTCGCAGTGATGGCGCGCGCGATGGGGGGCTTCGTCCGACGATTCGGTGCCGCGGCCGATGACGCCCGGGCAGAGGCTGTCGAGGCCGCTCGGGTCGCGGAGCTGGAACGGCATCGTCGAATGCTGCACGACCAGGCGGGACTGATGCATCTGCTGTCCGACCCGGCCATCGACCCCGCACTGGCCGCGCCGTTGCGTCAACGGGCCCGGGCGGAGTCCAATCGCCTGCGGACCTTTCTCGACGTCGACCCCGGCACGACGACCTCTGAGGTGGCGAGCCCGCGGTTGGTCGACGTCGTCGGCGCGGCGGCGGCCGAGTTCGACGACCTGCCGATCGACCTGATGCTCGACCTGGGCGCGGAGGTGATCCTCCCGGAGCGGGTGGTCGAACCCGTTCGCTCCGCCGTTGCCACGCTGCTGGCCAACGTGCGAATCCACGCCGGTGGGGTCGCCTCGGTCGTCATCCACACCGGCACGACCGCGGCGGGCGACCACTGGGAGGTGTCCGTCCGTGACGACGGGTGCGGCTTCGACCCTCGTGAGACGCCGCCGGGCTACGGCTTGAGTCATGTGGTGGAGCAGGGCCTCAGCGAGGTCGAGGTCGAGTCGACCGTCACGTCAGCGCCCGGCCATGGGACGGTCGCACTCCTCCGGGGCGCGCTCTGATGAGCGGCGGCGGGTCACGTCGGTTGCGTGTCGCGTCCGTCGACGACGACACGGTGGTGCGGGCCGGACTCCCGCTGCTCCTGCCCATGTTCGACTTCGAGGCCCAGCTCGACTCGGTCGAGGCGCTCCTGGCCGAGCGGGTGGACGTCGACGTCGTGCTGCTCGACCTCGAGCTCGACACGTCGACGACCGCGAGGTCTCAAGGCGGTGCTGCCGTGCGCGCCGTCAGCGACGCGGGCTACAACGTGCTGATCTACACCAACGAGAGACGACGTGAGGTTCTCGCGGGCTGCCTGTCGAAGGGCGCGCGCGGAGTGGTCGGCAAGACGGCACCGATCGAGGTGCTCGAGCGTGCGGTCATCGCTGTCGGCGCCGGTGAGGTCGTCATGACCCAGACGATGGTCGGTCTCGTCGAGCTCGCAGACCATCGCGGTCTGATCGGCGGGCTGACGACACGGCAGCGCGAGGTGCTGTCGGCGCGGGCGCGCGGCGAGTCGTTCGCGAGCATCGGCGAGCGCCTCTTCATCAGTGCGCGCACCGCCGAGGACCACTGGGCGAACGTCGCCAACACGTTCGCCGACTACCTGGCGACCCACTCGGCGGCCGATCTGGAGAGGCACCTGGGGCTGGGCCCGGGCGACCTGCTCGACGACTGAGCCTCGCCGCCCCCGTGAACCCGTGGTTTCCCGGTGTCGCCGGGGGACCTTGGGACGCCACGCTGGGGCACGCCGCAGACGAGTCGTACGACTGACGTCCAGGCCCCTGCCCGAGCCAGTGAGAGAGAGCCATGATGAGCAGAGAAAGTGCCGGCATCCTGCTGGCCGTGATCGGCGGGATCGCGTTGGCGGTCGCGGGCGTGAAGTTCTTCGTGATCGGCTTCTACCCCGAAGAGCTCGTCCCGTTCGCCGTCATCGGCGTCGTCGGTGCTGCGCTGTGCTGGACCGGCAGCAAGCTCTACCAGGCCGCGAAGCAGGCGGGATAGGGCCATGGCGAAGATCGACGACAAGTTCGCTGCCACCCTCTTCACCGTCGGGACGAACCTCTCCTTCGAGCAGGTGCTCGCCGCGGCCGATGACGTCGCGGAGCGCTCGGCGGGCCTGATCACGAAGATCCACCGGGACGAGACCGACGCGGAGGAGGGCTTCATCGCCTTCCACGTGAAGAAGGGCGGATTCGCCAAGGTCGGAGCCTTCGCGGTCACCTACGCCCCTCCGGACGACACCACCGACACCGGCACCGTGACGTTCTTGCCCGGCACGTACCTGACGTCTCGTGCGACCGTCCTGCTCATCCCGATCGGCCCGGCCGACAGCGCCGCACTCAAGCCGTTCCAGACGTTCTCGCGGCTGTTGAAGCAGTCGGTGTCGGATGAGGCAGCGGCATGACGGGCCAGCGCACGACCTCATCTCGAGTGGGTCGCCGGGTGGCAGCAGCATCGCTGCTGTGCTCGATCGTCGCGCTGACGTCCGCCGGGTGCGCCGACGCCGCGCCGAGCATCGTGGGCGTGTGGTCGGCCTCGGACGGCAGCGTCACCAAGACCATCACCGAGGACGGCCAGTGCTCCGGCATGTACTACAACGGCACCGAGCCGCTCGACATCGGCGGCGGGATGAGCTGCACCTTGTCCGATGCCGAGACGGATGGCCGCTACACCTTGGTGGTGCGTCAACCGCCCAACCAGGCCAGCTACCAGGTCGCCTTCGACAGTGACGACCAGATGACCGTCTACACGTCCGGGGGCACCGAGATCGTGACGCTGACCAGGCAGTAGCGGCCTGCGCACGCCGCATGAGATGTGGGCAGGTTCTGCTGGTTTCGGCGGCACGGACCGACAGGAAGTGCCCACATCGTGTGGCAGGGACGTCGCGGCGGAGCGTGAGCCCGCGCACGTTCCGTGGGATCGGGAACAAGCGGGCCCTTAACATGGTTGCAGCAAGCAATCGCTTCACGCGATGCCGTCGCCTGCCCCCATGAACTCGAAAGTCTTTTCTGTGCCCACGCAAAACCGTCGCACCCACTACTGGGTGACCTTCGCCGTCCTGTCCGTCTCCGTCGCGTCGTACACGCTGATGCAGTCGCTGACCATCCCCGTCCTGTCCGAGCTCGAGACCGAGTTCAACACCGACCAGAACACCGTCACGTGGCTGCTGACCGGCTACCTGCTGTCGGCATCGGTCTTCACCCCCATCATGGGACGACTCGGCGACGCCTACGGCAAGCAGCGCCTGCTCGTCATCTCGCTCGCGGCCCTCGCGATCGGCTCGCTCGCCGCCGCGCTGGCCCCGACGATCGGCCTGCTGATCGTCGCGCGGGTCATCCAGGGCGTCGGCGGCGGCGTGCTGCCGCTCGCTTTCGGCATCATCCGCGACGAGTTCCCGCGCGAGAAGATCGGCGGCGCGGTCAGCGTCGTCTCGTCGCTGCTGGCCGTCGGCTTCGGTGCCGGCATCGTGCTCGCCGGACCCATCACGTCCAGCCTCGGATTCCGCTGGCTGTTCTGGCTGCCGTTCATCGTGACGGCCACGGCCGCCGTCGTGGCCGCGGTCGTCGTGCCCGAGTCGCCCGTCCGCACTCCCGGACGCATCGCGATCCTGCCCGCCGTCCTGCTGTCGGCGTGGCTCGTGGCCCTCCTCCTCGGCCTGAGCCAGGCACCCAAGTGGGGCTGGGGTGACCCGCGCACGGTCGGCCTGATCGTCGTCGCGATCGTGCTGCTGGTGGCGTGGATCCGCGTCGAGCTGACGGTCGACGTCCCGCTCATCGACATGAAGATGATGCGCCTGCCCGGCGTGTGGACGACCAACCTTGTCGCGCTGCTGCTCGGTGTCGGCATGTACGCCTCGTTCGGCTTCATCCCGCAGTTCAACCAGACGCCCGCCGCCAACGGCTACGGCTTCGGCTCGACGGTCACCGAGTCGGGACTGATCCTGCTGCCGTCGGCGATTATGACCTTCCTGACCGGCCTCGTCGCGGCTCCCATCGCCCGTCGTATCGGCCCCAAGACCGTGGTCGTCGTCGGATCGGTGATCGGCGCGATCGGCATGTTCATGATGGCTGGCTGGCACGACGAGCCCTGGAAGGTCGCCGTCTCGAACGCGGTCATCGGCACCGGCATCGGCCTGGCGTTCGCGTGCCTCGCCGGCCTGATCGTCGCCGCCGTCACCCCCGCCCAGACGGGTGTGGCCAGTGGCATGAACGCCAACATCCGCACGATCGGCGGATCGATCGGCACCGCGGTCATGGCCAGCATCGTCACGGCGCACTTCCTGCCCAGCGGCTTTCCGAAGGAGATCGGCTACACCGCCGGCTTCGTCGTCCTGGGCGGCGCGCTGCTGGCCGCAGCCTTCGCCGGGCTCATGATCCCGTCGATCTCCGAGAAGGGCATCGAGGACAAGCTCGAGCAGGAGCGTCTCGACCGCGAGCTCGCGGTCATGAGCGCCTGACCCGATCGTGCGTCGACCTGTGGGACCCCGCCTGACCGTGGCGGTGCTGGCTCTCGGCACCGCCGCGTTCGGGCTCCTGCAGTCGCTGATCGTCCCCGTCCTCTCCGAGGTGCAGCGCCGGTTCGACACCGACCAGTCGACCGTCACGTGGGTGCTGACCGCCTACCTGCTCTCGGCGGCCGTCGCGACGCCGCTGATCGGGCGCATCGGCGACGCGGTCGGCAAGCAGCGGATGCTCGTCGTCACGCTGGTCATGCTCGCGATCGGCTCGGCCATGGCAGCGGTTGCGCCCTCGATCGAGTGGATGCTCGTCGCCCGCGTCGTGCAGGGCTTCGGCGGTGGTGTGCTGCCGCTCGCGTTCGGCATCGTCCGCGACGAGGTGTCGCCGGAGCGGTCGGGCACCGCCGTCGGCCTGCTCGCCTCGCTCGTGTCGGCGGCCTTCGGCATCGGCATCGTGCTCGCCGGACCCATCGTCGACGGGCTCGGCTACCCGTGGCTGTTCTGGCTGCCGGCGATCGCCACGACCCTGGCCGCGGTCGGTGCGGTCCTGTTCGTCCCGGCGTCGCCCGTCACGGCCAGCGGACGCATCAGCGTCCTGCCCGCGGTGCTGCTGTCGGGGTGGCTCGTCTGTCTGCTGCTCGCGGTCAGCGAGGGCAACGACCGTGGCTGGACATCGTCGACGATCCTCGGCCTGCTCGTGGCGGCCGCCGTGTTGATGGCCGGCTGGATCGCGTCCGAGCGGCGCGCGGCCGTCCCCTTGATCGACCTCGACCTGATGCGCGAGCGCGGTGTGTGGACGTCCAACGCCGTCGCGTTCGTCGCCGGGTTCGGGACGTTCGCGTCGCTGGGCTTCCTGCCCCAGCTGCTGCAGACCCCCGTCGCGTCGGGCTACGGCTTCGGCGACTCGATCTCGCAGTCGGGGTGGGTGCTGCTGCCATCGTCGATGGCGGCGTTCGTGATGGGCTTCGTCGCGCCCCGGCTCGTGCGACGACTGACCGCCCGGCGCGTCATCAGCATCGGAGCCGCCGCCAACGTGCTGGCCTTCTCCGGGGTCGCCCTCCTGCACGACGAGTCGTGGCACATCAGCGCCCTGATGGTGCTGCAGGGCATCGGCATCGGCTGCGTCGTCTCGAGCCTCGCGGGGGTCGTGCTGGCCTCGGTGCCGCGTCACCAGACGGGCGTCGCCAGCGGCATGAACGCCAACATCCGGCTCATCGGCGGATCGATCGGCACCGCGATGATGGGCGGCGTCATCACGGCCCGCACGGGTGCCGGCGGCTTCCCGCTCGAGGCCGGCTACCGCGACGGCTTCCTGGTGCTGGCGGCCGTCGCCGTCGTCGCGGTGGGGGTGGCGCTGCTGATCCCACGGACCCCGGGACGTCTTGACGTCCGCGCCGGGCCAGCTGCGGACGCCGCACTGGCCCGCACCGCCTGACGTCCGCTCCCGGCGGGGACGTCATCCCGTTTGCGGCAACTCAGGTACTGAGGTGATGACGTCCGCGGTCCCGCGGCGGGACGTCATCCCCGTCGCGCTAACGCAGGTACTGAGGTGATGACGTCCGCGCTGCCGCGACCTACCGGCCGAGCTCCTCCAGCAGGTCGATGAACCGCCGGGCGGGCTCGGCGCGGTCGGTGCCGAGGTAGTGGTCGGCGCGCTCCCGGCGTGCCGCGGCGAGCGGGTCCTTGCCGAGCGCCGCGTCGAGCGCACTGTCGAGCTGCGTCAGGTGGCGGTCGACGACGTACGCGGCCTGCGCCGTCGGGTGCGCGGCGCGGAAAGCGTCGGGGTCGTCTGCCTGCGCGGCGTACATGACCAGCGGCTTGAGGCTCGCCATGAAGTCGACGACGATGCCGGAGATGTCCGAGACCATCGCGTCGACGGAGTTGAACGCCTCGATCAGCGGCTCGTCCATCGCGGCCGTGCCGAAGCGGTGAGGACGTCCGGTGGCCTCGGCGTCGGCCGCGAGCATCCGGTTGACCCGGACGATCATCGCCTCGGCGTCGACGTGGTTCTGGCCGGCGAAGTGGCGGCGGAACACGACGGTGCACCCGCGGTCGAGCAGCGCCTGCACGATGCGCTCGGCCACCGCCAGCGACGACACGTTGAGGGTGTCGTCGGCGTGCCGCCAGGTGGGCGCGTACAGCACCGTCGGGCGCTTCGGCATCCGCTGCGCGCCCGTCGTGATGCCCTCGGTCTGCGGACGTCCGATCACGCGGATCTTCTCGGCCGGCACCTCGAGGCCGGCCGCCGCGAACCGGTCGATCGCGGCCTGTCCGGCGACTGCGACGACGTCGTAGTGCAGCACCCGCTCGGAGGCGCTGAGCGGCTTGTCGCTGTCGCCGTGTCCGAGGAACACGTGGGTCGCGCCGGGGGACGCCTCGATGAACTCGGTGTTGGTCGTCGCCCCGTGCGGGTAGAGCGCACCCGTCACCGTGGCCGGGATGCGTCCCTGCACGATCGGCGTCTCGGGATACATCGCCGCGAGCTGCTCGAACAGTGCCGGCGTGCGGGCCACGACGACCCACGGGATGCCGGTGCGGTCGATCCACGGAGACCACATGCCGATGTGGTGCCCGGCCTTGCCGGCGTAGGGCATCGCGAGCCGTGGCGCGTAGGCCTCGACGGCGGCGCGCACCTCCTCGCACCCGCTGCGGTAACGCCGGAAGATCGCCGTGATGACGCCGAGGATCCCGAGGCCGAAGAAGGCGGCGGCCACCTGGAAGGCCGGCTGGACGGCGATCGCCACGGCCGTCAGCAGCACCGATAACGCCGCCGCGATCGCCCACACGCGGAAGCGGAACGGCGGGGTCGGGCGCACCCAGACGGGCTGGCCCGGCACGTGCGCGGCCAGCGGGGGACGGGCGACGGCCCCGGAGCGGGCCAGCGGTGCGGTCGCCAGTCCGAGGGCCAGGACCACGAGGGCGACGACGATCACGAGTCGACTCTAGGGTGCGGTGACGATCGACGGTCGCCGACCGGGCGGCCACCCGTCTCGACGGGTGCCGGGAACATGTCCCGCCGGCGGGTGGTTGAATCTTGCATGACCAGTGTCGGATTCCTGTCCTTCGGCCACTATCAGGCCGTCCCCGGCTCGCAGACGCGCACCGCGAGCGACGTGCTGCTGCAGTCGATCGACCTCGCGGTCGCGAGCGAAGAGCTCGGCCTCGACGGCGCGTACTTCCGGGTGCACCACTTCGCCCGCCAGCTCGCCTCGCCGTTCCCGCTGCTCGCCGCCGTCGGCGCGCGCACGAGCCGCATCGAGATCGGCACGGGCGTCATCGACATGCGCTACGAGAACCCCCTCTACATGGCCGAGGACGCTGCCGCGGCCGACCTCATCAGCGAGGGCAGGCTGCAGCTCGGCATCAGCCGCGGATCACCGGAGACGGCGCTGAAGGGCTACGAGTCGTTCGGCCACGTGCCGGCCGAGGGGACGTCCGATGCCGACATGGCGCGTGCCCACACCGAGCTGTTCCGCGCCGCGATCGCCGGTGCGGGGGTCGTCGACTCCGACCCCCGCATGACCGGACGCTCGGTGCGCCTGCCCGTCATGCCGCAGGCACCCGGCCTGTCCGACCGCATCTGGTGGGGTGCCGGCACGCGCGCCACGGGTGAGTGGGCGGCGCAGCAGGGCATGAACCTGATGAGCTCGACGCTGCTGACCGAGGACACCGGCGTCCCGTTCGACGAGCTGCAGCTCGAGCAGATCCAGCGCTACAAGGCCGCCTGGACCGCCGCCGGCTGGGAGCGCGAGCCCCGCGTCTCGGTGAGCCGCAGCGTCATCCCGCTGCTCGACGCCCAGGACCGGGCCTACTTCGGCGAGCGCTCCGGCGACGACCAGCTGGGTCACCTCGACGGCGGCATCGCCCGCTTCGGCAAGTCGTACGTCGGCGAGCCCGACGCCCTCGCCGAGGAGCTGGCCAAGGACGTCGCCGTCCGCGAGGCCGACTCGCTGCTCCTGACGGTGCCCAACCAGCTGGGCGTCGCCTACAACGTCCGGCTGCTGTCGGCCCTGGCCGAGCACGTCCTGCCCGCGATCGGCTGGAAGCCCCGGGTCTGACCCGTCTCCCGCCGGGCGGTGGTTCCTCCACCGTCTGAGCGTGTTTGCGCGCTGAGACGGTGGAGATTCCACCGCTCCGGGCTTTCGGTGGAGCATCCACCTCCCCGGGGTGGCCGCTGGTCACGTGGGTGACACATCGACCCGGCAGACTGGGGACGTGACCTCTCCGAGCCGCACCACCGAGCAGATCCTCGCGTCCGACCGCCGCCAGCCCGATGCGGCGTCCTTCGGCGGAGGCCTCTCGTCCGATGCCGAGCACGCGGCGCTGCGAGCGTCCGTCCGTCAGCTCACGACCCTGCTGGGCGAGGCGCTGACCCGCCACGAGGGGGCCGAGCTGCTCGAGCTCGTCGAGAAGGTGCGCCGCCTGGCCCGTCAGCCCGAGGACGCCGCGCTGCGCGAGACCCTCGACGCGATCGAGCCGGGCACCGCGGTGGTGCTGGCCCGGGCGTTCACCGCCTACTTCCAGCTCGTCAACACGACCGAGCAGCTGCACCGCTGGCAGGAGGTCTCCGCCGGCGACGAGGGCCCGTTGTCCGCAACCGTCGGCCGCATCGCGGACGCTCTCGCCGACGGCAGCCTGTCGCGCGACCTGCTCGAGGAGGTGCTCGGACGGCTCGAGTACCGCCCCGTCTTCACCGCTCATCCCACCGAGGCCAGCAGGCGCAGCGTCCTGCGACTGCTGCGCAAGGTCGCCGAGACCGTCCGGGCGATGGAGGACCCCCGCCGTCCCGCCGCCCAGGTGCGGGCCGACGAGCGACGCCTCGCCGAGCTGGTCGACCTCGTGTGGCAGACCGACGAGCTGCGGGTCGTCCGCCCCGAGCCGTCCGACGAGGCCCGCACGGCCGTCTACTACCTGCGCTCGATCGCTGCCGAGGTCGTCCCCGACCTGCTCGACGAGCTCGACCGCCAGCTCGGCCGGGTCGACGTCACGCTGCCCGCGACCGCCCGCCCCCTGCGCTTCGGCACGTGGGCTGGTGGCGACCGCGACGGCAACCCCAACGTCACGCCCGCCGTGACGCTCGAGATCCTGCACCTGCAGCACACGTCGGGCCTCGCCGAGCTCATCACGATGGTCGAGGAGGTGCTGACCGAGATGACCGCCTCGACCCGCATCGTGGAGGCCACCGAGGAGCTGCGCGAGAGCCTCGAGGCCGATGCCCGTGCGCTGCCCATCACGTGGGAGTCGATCCGCCGCCTCAACGCCGACGAGCCCTACCGGCTCAAGCTCAGCTTCGTGCGGGTGCGCCTCATGCGGGCCCGCGACCGGCTCGTCAACGGCACCCCGCACGAGCCGGGCCGCGACTACCTGACCGTCGCCGAGCTGGTGCACGACCTGACGCTGGTGCGCGACTCGATGCTGGCCGCGGGCGACCACCTCACCGGCGACGGCGCGATCCTGCGCCTCATCCGCACCGCCGTCACGTTCGGGGCCGGGCTGGCCACGATGGACGTCCGCGAGCACAGCGAGAAGCACCACGCGGCCCTCGCCGAGCTGTACTCCCGGCTCGGCGACGACACCTACGGGACGCTCGACCGTCCCGAGCGCATCCGGGTGCTATCACACGAGATGGCGTCGCCGCGTCCCCTCACGGGCGTCGGCGCCGGTGGTCTGGGCGAGGCGGCCACGGCGTCGCTCGACCTGCTGGGGGTCATCCGCGAGGCCCTCGACACGTACGGCCCCGAGGTCGTCGAGACCTACATCGTCTCGATGACCCACGACGTCGACGACCTGTTCGCGGTCGTCGTCCTCGCCCGCGAGGTGGGGCTCGTCGACCTCACGGGGGCGCAGTCCGACACCGGCAAGGACGTCGCCCGCATCGGCTTCGCGCCCCTGTTCGAGACCGTCGCCGAGCTCGAGAACGCCGGGCCGCTGCTCGAGGCGCTGCTGAGTGACCCGACCTACCGCCGCGTCGTCGCGGCCCGGGGCGACGTGCAGGAGATCATGCTCGGCTACTCCGACTCGTCCAAGGACGCCGGCATCGCGGCCTCTCAGTGGCAGGTGCACCGCGCCCAGCGCCAGCTGCGCGACGTCGCCCGTCAGCACGGGGTCGTGCTGCGGCTGTTCCACGGTCGCGGCGGGTCGACCGGACGCGGCGGCGGTCCCACGGCCGAGGCGATCATGTCGCAGCCCTACGGCAGCCTCGACGGGCCCATCAAGATCACCGAGCAGGGCGAGGTCATCTCCGACAAGTACGCGCTGCCCGGCCTCGGCCGGCAGAACCTCGAGAGCGCGCTGGCCGCGGTGCTCGAGGCGTCCGTGCTGCACCGCACCTCGCTGCTGCCCGCCGACCTGCTCGAGGGCTGGAACGGCACGATGGACCTCGTCGCCGAGCAGGGCAAGCAGGCCTACCGGGCTCTCGTCGCCGACGACCAGCTGGTGCCGTTCTTCGTCTCGGCCACGCCGGTCGACGAGCTGGGCAAGATGAACATCGGGTCGCGGCCCGCCAAGCGTCCCGGCGGCATGGGCGGGCTCGAAGACCTCCGCGCGATCCCGTGGGTGTTCGGCTGGACGCAGTCGCGCATCATCCTGCCCGGCTGGTTCGGCGTCGGGTCAGGGCTCAAGGCCGCCTTCGACGACGGCCGCGGCCAGACACTGCAGGAGATGTACGGCTCGTGGGCGTTCTTCCGCACCTTCGTGTCGAACGTGCAGATGACGCTGACCAAGACCGATCTCGACATCGCCTCGCAGTACGTCCAGGCCCTCGTGCCCGAGGCGTCGCGGGGGCTGTTCGACGTCATCCGGCGCGAGCACGAGCTGACGGTCGAGCAGGTGCTGCGGGTCACCGGCGACGAGACGCTGCTGGAGTCGGCACCCGTCCTGCAGCGCACGCTCGAGCTACGCGACTTCTACCTCGCGCCACTGCACGCGCTCCAGGTGTCGCTGCTGCGATCGGTGCGCGACGTGCCCGACGGCGACGAGCCCGATCCCGACCTGCAGCGGGCGCTGCTGCTGACGATCAACGGCATCTCGGCGGGGCTGCGCAACACCGGATAGAGCCCGCCCGCCACCTTGCTCCCTGGGGCGAGTGACGCGACAATCAGTCACGAGACGCAATCGAGGGACGGGGGGACGTACCGATGGCCGATGTCACCTACTCGGCTCCCACGCTGACGCAGCTGGGACGTGACATGACCGATCTGTCGGCGACCGTGCGCGACGAGCCCGAGATGTCCGACGTCGACGAGACGCACGTCGCGCGTCCCGAGATCGTGAGCGCACTTCAGGAGTTCGAGGCCGACTGGACCCTGCAGCGCAGCGCCCTGGCGTCGCGGCTCCAGGCCAGCGGCGAGCTCGCTGCCGGCGCGTCCACCTCGTTCGCCGAGGCCGACCGGCAGCTCGCCGAGTCGGCTCTCGCGGAGGACACGCCATGACGCGCCGGGCGCTGCGCTGGGACCTCGTGGGCCTCGACACCGATCCCGTCCCCGCCGACGAGAGCGACGTCGACGCCGTCGCGCTCGGCTACACGCGTCGCGGCGAGGCGCTGGCGCAGACCCGTGATGCGCTCCAGCGGCTGGCCGGAGCCGAGGGCTGGACCGGGCAGGCGGCCCTGACGTTCGTCGATGACGCGCGCCAGACGCTGTCGGCCGTCGGCCGGGCCGAGGAGGAGTGCCGGCGGGTCGCCAGCGTGCTGACCGAGTACGGCGGCGACGTCGCGGCGGCACGCACCAGCACGGCCCGCGCCGTCGACGACGCCGAGGAGGCGGAGTCGCGCCGACTCCAGGCGGAGGCAGCGCTGCAGGCGCCCGATCGGCAGCTGACCCCGACGATCGAGATGCCGCCCCTGGCCCCCGACTTCTCGACGGTCGTCGACCGGGCAAAGCTGGACCAGGCGGAGCAGGACCTCACCGACGCGCGGGCAGCCGTGACTGCGGCCGTCGCGACGCTCACCGCCGCCGCGCAGTCCGCCGCGACCCGCATCCGGTCGACCGTCACCCTCACCGACGCCGAGCTGTTCGCCCCGCAGCCGCTGTCCACACCGTCCGCCGAGCTCGAGCGCCTGGTCGAGCTGGCCCGCAGCCTCGGCAAGGACCCGACGGAGTACGCCGACCTGCTGCAGCAGATGTACGTCGCCCGCGCGGCCGAGAAGGCCGGCATCGACCTCAGCACGTGGGACGTCAGCAAGGGTGCCGAGGCGGTCAGCGATCACTACGAGAAGACGTACGACTACTACGCGCAGCTCTATCTCAACAACCCGAACTTCCGGTGGGCCGGCATGGCGGCCATGATCGGGCCGTCGTTCGCGGCGGGGTTCGAGGACCTCGAGCTGTTCCAGGACATCGCCAAGGCCATGAAGGACACGCTCGGTCCGATTCCCGACTCGGCCCTGCCGTTCCCCGTCAGCCAGCTCGACGAGATCGCCGGGATGAGCGAAGAAGAGCTGAAGTTCTACCAGACCACGTTCCTGCAGATGCAGAAGGACATCTTCTACGACGCATCGATGATGCACGAGGCCTATCTTGACGGCGGGTTGGAGAGCATCGAGGAGCTGCGTGCAGCAGGGTTGCTGGGAGACGACGAGCGGCAGGTGAACCAGGCCATGGAGGCGTGGAAGGCGGTCGACGAGGGCATCCGCACGGGGGACACCGACATGCTGAACCTCGGCAACCAAGAACTTCTCCGGCGCGAGCAGTACTACACGATCGCCGATCAGTACCAGGACATGAAGAACCACCCAGTGACAGGCGAGGCCATGACCTACATCATGGGCGTGGTCGGGCAGCCGTCCATCCCGGGCACCCAGACGTTGGGCCAGGTCGACGACCCCATCCATGTGCGGGTCGACACCATGCCGCTGATGCCCGGCACGCAGGGGGCCGACGTCACGATCAACATCCCGCGGTCCAACATCGCCGACTTCGACACCCGATGGGGGCTGATCGAGGACGACACGTTGCCGGTCTACCTCGACCTGGTCGAGAACGACCCCGAGCAAGTCGAGCAGATCCTCAACAGCTCGGTGAGAGGACGGATCGACGACCTACGGCTGATCGACCGCCTGCCGACGATCATCGACGGCCTGGTCGATACCAAGGTGCGGGCGTGGTGAGCCGCCGGCTCGCCGTCGCGAGCGCCGTTCTCATCGTGCTGTCCGCCTGTGGAGGAGTGACCGTGACCAGTGACAAGGACCGTCCAGACGAGCCGATCGAGGCGACCGCGTACTCGAAGGTCGACGGGGTCGAGACCTGGGACCTGACCGGCACGCCCAGCGACGAGGCCTTCGGTATCGAGAAGGACTCGTCGTCCGCGATCTACGAGACGCCGGGCAAGCCTCGCCGGGTGCGGATCGCGCTACCGGGACGGACAGTGGAGACCGACGCCGTGCTGGTCGACTTCTACCGAGGAGCCACGGGCAACTACTCGTTCGGCGTCCGCACGGCGCAGCTGAAGCCGGACCCGCTGACCGAGGCCTTCCGCAATGTCCTTCGCCAGCTGCAGGTGGACGAGACGCCGGCCGACACCTTCGCCCAGAAGGTGGCTGCGGCACCCAGCGACCAGTCCGAGCGGATCAACGTGGGTGCGACGTCCGTGGTGCTCGGCCAGTGGTCGGTCGGTCCTGCCGCGGGCATCGCTCCTCTGGCGGGGTCGGGGCGGGTCATCTTCTCCGGCACCTGGCCTCCCGTCTGACGTCGTGAACGGTGCGGGTGTGGTGAGCCGCCGGCTCGCCGTCGCGAGCGCCGTTCTCATCGTGCTGTCCGCCTGTGGAGGAGCGAACGTGACCAGTGACGACGGTCGCCCCGGCGCGCCGACTGCCCACTCCACGTCCGACGGCACCGAGACGTGGGACCTGACCGGGCAGCCCAGCGACGAGGCCTTCGGCATCGACGCCGGCACGTCGACCGCGATCTACGCGACGCCGGAGCCGCGCCGCGTGCGCTTCGTGCTGCCGGGACGGACCATCGAGACCGAGACCGACCTGGTCGACTTCCGCCGGGACGGTAGCGGAGGCGACTGCTCGTTCAGGGTGAGCACCCCGCAGACGTCCGCCGGCGAGGTGACCACGACGTTCCGTGACGTCCTGGGTCAGCTCGGCCTCGACGACGCCACCGCCGCGGCGTTCGACCGGGACGTCTCGGCGGCACCGGCAGACCAGTCCGAGGTGATCAACGTCGGGGTGGGGGAGGACGTCGCCGTCCTCGGCGACTGGTCGGTCGCCCCGTCGGCGAGGTTCACGCCCCTGGCATAGCTGGGTCGTGTCGTCCTGGCCGGGATGCACTCGTCGACGTGACGACACCGCCGGTCATCGTGTGCCCACCGCCCGCAAGCGACGCTCCCACCAGCGCAGGCCGATCGTGGTCGCCAAGGACAGCACGAGGACGACCACGCCGACCGCGGTCGTGAGGACGTCGGTCGACTCGAATCCGTAGCGGAATGGGAGCCCGAGTCCCGCGAAGATCAGGACGGCACCGACGATGCCGGTCACGATGCCGGTCACGAGCATCGGGGAGCCCCAGTCGCCGAGCGGCAGGCTGTAGAGCATCGCCTGCCCCGACCGGTGGATGGCCGGGTCGTACTCGGCGGCGACCGACGGGGGCAGGGTGGCGTCGGGGCGGTGCTCGACGTTGATGCCGACCTCGGTGCACGCCTGTCGCAGGGCGGTGTCGTCGGTGCCGACCCACATCGCGGCCGGGACGGCCAAGAGCTCCACGCCGTGTCGATCGAGGAACAGGACGGCGTCCCAGCCGATGACGCAGGTGACCACTCCGCCGTGCGCCGGGCCGGGCACCCAGAACTCGAACGCGTACTCCTTGAGCACCACGTCGTCAGCGCCGATCTGCAGCTGCGCCTCCACGATCCACGTGGGCAACGAGGCGTCGGCCACGTTGGGCACGTCCGTTCGGGTCGAGGAGCGAGGCACGCGCGGTTGAGCGACGAATCGGCGCGAGCCGAGGAAGGACGTCACGGAGAGCCAGATGGCCGGAACGGCGGCGAAGAGGGTCAGGACGCTCATCCACAATGGATCGCCGCGATGCTCCTCAGCGTTCGCCGCCAGCACGGTCAGACCGACGATGACCCACACGGTCAGCAGCGCGTGCAGGCGTCGTTGCCGCACGATGCGGTCGCTGAGCGGGCCCTCGGTGATCACGCCGCGCGACGCGTTGACGAGCGCCACATCTGCCTCGGTCGCCGGCTCGAGGGTCACCCCGAGGGTCAGCGCGAAGTCGGCGATGCCGGACGTGGCGCGATGGAGCCGGGAGTCTGCGCCGCCTCCGAACAGCCGCCCCTGGTGGACAGCGTGCACCAACACAGCGACCAGCACGCGCTCGTCGCCCAGCAGAGCCATCACGTCGCTGGTGCGGCTGAAAGGACGAGGCGCGAAGCGATTGGCGGCTCGTCGGGAGACGTCTGCCGCGGGGACCAGCACGGCGCGAGCCACCTCACCCGGCTGGGCCACGACGTCCTCGGTGCCGTCGACACCGGTCACGACGACGGCTCCGTCGCCGCGCGAGCTGATGCGCCAGTGGCGTGCCTCGAGGTGCCGGAGGCCGCTACGAACGCCGGGGTGCAGAGCAGTTCGTGTCATGTCGGATCGTCCCCGCGCTTCCCCTGGATCGGCCTGTCCACGTTGGTTGCTGAGCCGAGGCTACTGTCCGCCGAGCGCGCAATTCCGCGGACGCCCGTCGACTGATAGATTTCGGCCGACTTCACAGGGGGTGTGATGTGGCAGACCTGACCTACTCCGTCGACGCGCTGGCCTCGCTCGGACGCTCCATGAAGCGCCTGGCTCACGACATCCGTGACGATGGCGATGTCGCGCATGTTGACATCGCGCACCTGTCCCACCCGCGCGTCGTCATGGCGCTGATCGACTTCGGGGACGACTGGGACGACAAGCGCGACTCGTTGGCCAAGCACCTCGACTCTGTCGGTGGGCTGGCGGCGGAGTCCGCCGACACCTTCTCGGAGGTCGACCGCAGGCTCGCCGATGAGGCGCTCGAGAAGCTGAAGACGACATGACGCGCCGCGACCGTCGATGGGAGCTCGTGGGCCTCGAGTCCGATCCCGTGCCCGGCGACGAGCGGGACGTCCTCGCTGTCGAGTCGACCTACCGCAAGCGCGGTCAGGCGCTGGAGACGACGCGCTCGGCGCTGTCGAAGCTGAGCGACCTGGACGGCTGGTCCGGCAAGGCGGCCGTGAAGTTCGCCGACCAGGCCGACGACATCCTCGAGGAGGTCGGCAAGGCCGAGCGCAAGTACGAGCGCGCCGCCTCTGCGCTGCGCGACTACGCCGACGCCGTGGCTACCGCCCGCACCCGCACCGAGATGGCCGTGTCGGACGCGGAGGACGCGGAGCGCCGCCGAGCCACCAACGCCGAGAACCCGCTGGCCGGTGTCGACGATCTCAGCGACGAGCAGAAGGACGCCGACGACGATCGCAGACGTCGGCTCGACCGCGCCGACGGAGACCTTGCCGCCGCCCGTGCCGCGATGAGTCGGGCCCTTGACGATCTCGACGCCGCCGCAAATCGGGCGGCGAGCCGGATCGACTCGGCGTCGAAGTCGTACAAGGACAGTCACCTCGACAACTTCAAGGGTGAGATCCGCAAGCACGCTGGCCTGCTCAACAAGATCGTCGACGTGCTGGAGAAGATCGCGATCGCCGTCGCGGTCATCGTCGTGGTGGCGCTGGTCGTGGTGGCCGTCGTCGCCACGGGTGGTGCGGCGGCCGTCATCTTCGGTGCGGTGGCGACCTATGCCGGCTACGCCGCGGTCGCCTCGTCGGCGCTGCTGCTGGCCGGTCATTCGGCGCAGATGATGGGTGAGACGTCGGACGCCTCGTGGGGCGACATCGGGATGGACATCGTCGGTCTCGCCACCTTCGGTGCCGGCGGCGCGCTGCTCAAGGGTGCGCAGAAGTCGCTCAAGATGGCCAAGGCAGCTCAGCTGTCACGGATGACGAGGGCGGCCAAGCTGACCCTCCCGAAGAAGGCCATCACCTCGCTGCGTCCGGGAGCGCGCTACAACAAGTGGGCCAACCGTCTTCTCGACGAGGCACGCGGCCCGGGCGACCAGGCCCTGAAAGGCCTCGGTGGCGCCACGGCGGACAAGCCCACCAGGCTGCTCCACCTCAACAACGGGCTGTCCGACACCTTGGCCCAGCTCGACGTGGTGCGGAAGGTGGCTCCTGAGGGTGCCGCGCTTGAGAACTTCCGCCGGGCCGAGAGCCAGATCCACCGAGCTGTCGTAGCGAACACCATGGGCAACGTCAGCAACCTCGACCAAGTCAGCAATGCGGAGGTCGGCAAGAACTCGATCGACTTCGTGGTCAAAGGTGGCCATTCGGTCGGACATCATCTCAGCACCACGGGCCCGTGACCGCGGTCGTGAAGTCGGGGCCGCTGGGCGGTCTCGCAGTTCCTCGTGCCCGATCGTTCGAGATCGCGGTCGTCGAGGGCGCAGTGCTGCGCACCGAGCCGGGGCGAGCCCCACGGACGGTGGCGACAGCAGACGAAACCATGTCGATCCTCCACGTGGAGCACGAGCAGCTGCCGAAGCGTTGGCGCGTGCCGTCGGAGAGCCCATACGTTCTGTTCGTCGTCGGTGACCAGGTCCGTCTGGCGGTGCCCTACCTCGACGTCGCGCCCCGGTTCGCTGACAGTCACCGAGAGTCGCGCGACGTCTCGACACTGACCGCTGTATCCCGCGAGCTCGGCATCCCGATCGAGCCGATGCCCTCTTCTCGGGTCGAGTCCCTGGCGGCCGCCACGCCGCGGTCAGCCATCGTTCGCTTCGACCGGCGGTGGTCGAGCCCGGGCACACTGGCCCTCACCGTGCCGGTCATCGCCGCCTTCCTGGCCGTCCTCTTCGTGCTGCCGCAACTCGATCTGGTGGCCCACATCGATGTGCTCACCCGGGCGGTCGGCGTCCTGGTGCTACCCGTCGCCGCCTGGGTGCTCTGGCTGCGCCTGCGGTCTTTGTGGCTCGTGACCAGGTCGCCGCGTCCGTCGGGCCGCACCGTCGTGGCCGCCTCGTTCGGTCCGTCCGCTCCACTGGCGCTGAGGCGGGCCGAGCTGCAGGTGGGGGACGACGCCGTGATGTTTCGCTCGGGCGGCCGCGAGGTCTGGGTCGCCGGACCTCGACGCGGCGGCATCAGCTCCGCTGTCGTCGGCAACGAGGCCATCCATCTGCTCGATGGGGACGGTGTCATTCGTCTCGTGCTCACGACGCAAGGGTGGCGGGACGGGGACGGCAGCACCACCGGTCTCGAGCAGGCGCTCAGTCGTCACGCGATCAGCGTCGAGACCACACCGGTGCCTCTCGACACCCAGCACGCCTCCGACGATCTGGCGTGGGCGTCGGGCAGCCCTTGGATCTCGGCGGCCGACCAGGGTGCGGTGTTCCCTGGCTTCACCGTGCTGCTGATCTTCACCGGCATCACGGGTGCAAGTGGTCTGACAGAGTGGATTGCCGAGGCGGGCGATGCAGCGAGCTTCATCGCAGCGGTCGTGTCGGTGATGTTGATCGCCGGTCTCGCGCTGAGTGCGTCGGCAGCCTTCGCGTGGAGCAGGATGCAACCTCGAGCCGGAAGGTCGTGACATGGACGAGATCACCGTGGAGGGGCACGCGCGGTGGCTGGCGCTCGACCTCGAGGCGGATGCCGACGAGCTGATCGCGGCCATCGTGGCGGAGTACGAGGCGAGCACCCCGAACGGCAACGTCGAGGCGATCGCTGAGGTGCTCGCCTCGATCGCGCAGCGCACCGCGCAGGACAACCCGACGGGGGACGATGCCTTCGTCCTCGGGCTGTGGGCCTACCTCGAGACAGGACTCCAGCTCGATCCGGCCGGCACCGCGACGCTGCGTGCCATCCGTGCCACGCCGGACACCACGGCGCGCCAGGTCATCGACGAGCTGCTCGTCGGCACCGAGCCGTACGGCACCGGCGAGAGCATGGAGATCGACACGGCGTCCGGCCCGGCCCTTGCCGCGCGGGTCCGCTACGTCGACCCGGACGATGCCGATCGCGAGGTTCGCGAGACGTCCCTCGTCGTGTGGGTGCGCCCCGAGGCCGAGCTGCCGATGTCGTTCCTGCTCGCGTGCAGCAGCATCGACCTGGTCGAGGCTGCCCCTGTCTGGCCGGCGCTGCGCGAGCTCGCCGCGGGAGTCGCCGGGCTGTGAACGACGAGATCCGTCAGCTCGGCGCTGGCGAGTGGCAGCTGCTGATCCCGCCGGGCTGGGCGACCCTCCCGACGGCCGCCGAGCGTCGCAAGGCGGCCGTGACCCGCGCGATGGACCGGATGCTGGCTGGTCGGCACCGCGACGAGCTGATCACCCTGCGGATCGAGGTGGAGTCGCAGCTCCTTGCGATGCTCGCCGAGGCAGCGCAGAACGGCGTCCTTCGCGTCCACGCACTGACGGAACCCATCCGAGGAGTGCCGGTGTCCGGTGCCCTCGTTGTCAGCGAGCTGGTGCTGGCCTCGGACGACGACCTGTTCGCGGCGGTGGCGAAGGCGTTCTCCGGTGACGAGGGGGTCGTCGAGGTCGACCGCTTCATGCTCGCCGGTTGCGAGACCGTCCGCCGACGCCGGCACGTGCTGGCACCCGTCGTAGAGGGGAGCGAACCGGTCTGGACGACGTCCGTGGAGTACCTCGTCGGCACGGGGCCGCTCGAGATCCTGGCGCTGGCCTTCACGACCTCGACGGAGCCCGTGGCCGACGAGATGGTCGCGCTGTTCGACTCGATCGCCGAGAGCCTGCACCGTCGCGCACCTCGCTGATCCGCTCGGCCAAGACCCTGTCGGGGAGATCGCCGTGGTCAAGCGTCCACATCTGCACAGGCCGGGACAGCAGCCGCGTCGACCGCCGGTCGACGAAGTGCAGGGCGTCTGTCGAGGAGGCACATGACGACACCGCCGCGGGAAGGACCAGGCGGCCACGTCTCCGTGCCGTGCTCGTCGAGGACGACACCGTCCGGGCTGATGTGGACTGGCAGGCAGCGTGTAGCGCGACAGTGCCCCGGACCAGGAGGTCCGGGGCACTGTCGATGACGTGACGGCTCAGAGGCCCAGGCGCGCCTTCAGGCCGTCGAGCTCGGTCCAGAGCACCGCCGGCAGGGTGTCGCCGAACTTCTCGAACCACTCGTTGATCTGCGGCAGCTCGGCAGCCCACTCGTCGGCGTCGACGCGCAGGGCCTCGGCCAACTGCTCGTCGGTGACGTCGAGCCCGTCGGTGTCGATCGACGACGTCGGCGGCACGAGGCCGATCGGCGTCTCGTGCGCCTCGACCTTGCCCTCGACGCGGTCGATGACGTACTTCAGGATGCGGCTGTTCTCGCCGAAGCCCGGCCACAGGAAGCCGCCGTCCTCGTCGCGACGGAACCAGTTGACGTAGAAGATCTTCGGGAACTTCGACTCGTCGTTGTTCTTGGCCATGTTGATCCAGTGACCGAAATAGTCACCCGCGTCGTAGCCGATGAACGGCAGCATCGCCATGGGATCGCGGCGCACGACGCCGACGGCTCCGGTGGCAGCGGCGGTGGTCTCGGACGACAGCGTCGCACCCATGAACGTGCCGTGGGTCCAGTCGCGGGCCTCGGTCACGAGGGGGATCGTCGTCTTGCGGCGGCCGCCGAACAAGATGGCGTCGAGCGGGACGCCGTTGGGGTCGTCGTACTCCGGCGCGAGCGTAGGGCACTGCTTGATCGGCGTGCAGAAGCGACTGTTGGCGTGGCTCGACAGCTGGTCGCTGTCAGGCGTCCAGTCGTTGCCCTTCCAGTCGGTCAGGTGGGCCGGCGGCTCGTCCGTCATGCCCTCCCACCACACGTCGCCGTCATCGGTGAGGGCGACGTTGGTGAACACCGAGTTGCCCTGCGCGATCGTGCGCATCGCGTTGGAGTTGGTGTCCCAGCCGGTGCCGGGCGCGACGCCGAACAGGCCGAACTCGGGGTTGACGGCGTACAGACGTCCGTCGGCACCGACGCGGATCCACGCGATGTCGTCGCCGATCGTCTCGACCTTCCAGCCGGGGATCGTCGGCTCGACCATCGCGAGGTTGGTCTTGCCGCACGCGCTCGGGAAGCCCGCGGCGATGTACTTGACGACGCCCTCGGGGTTGGTGAGCTTGAGGATGAGCATGTGCTCGGCCATCCAGCCCTCGTCGCGGCCCATGACCGAGGCGATGCGCAGCGCGTAGCACTTCTTGCCGAGCAGGGCGTTGCCGCCGTAGCTCGACCCGTACGACCAGATCGTCCGCTCCTCGGGGAACTGGACGATGTACTTGGTGTCGTTGCACGGCCACGGCACGTCGGCCTGGCCGTCCGCCAGGGGCGCGCCGAACGAGTGGAGTGCCGGGACGTAGTCGGCCTCGGTCGACTCGATCTTGTCGAGGACGTCCTTGCCGATGCGGGCCATGACGGTCATCGAGGCGACGACATAGGCCGAGTCGGTGATCTCGACGCCGAACATCGGGTGGTCGGACTCGAGGTGACCCATCACGAACGGGATGACGTACATCGTGCGGCCCTGCATGCATCCGTCGTAGAGCCCACGCATGAGCTCCTTCATGTCGTCGGGTGCCATCCAGTTGTTGGTGGGGCCGGCATCCTTCTCGTCCACCGAGCAGATGAACGTGCGGTCCTCGACGCGGGCGACGTCGGTCGGGTCGGAGGCGCAGTAGAAGGAGTTGGGCTTCTTCTCGTCGTTGAGACGCGTGAAGGTGCCGTTCTCGACGAGCGTGTCGGTGATGCGGACCCACTCTTCGGGGGTTCCCTCGCACCAGTGGATCTCGGCCGGCCGGGTGAGGGCGGCTACTTCTCCGACCCAGCTCTGGAGCTTGGCGTAGGTCGAAAGGTAGTTGGACTGGACGGTGGTGACTGCGGACATGTAGATATCTTTCTCGCGCATCGCGGGTCAAGCGCATTGACTCGCACTCCCGGGGGATCGGTGCCTCGGGTAGCTGATGTGGGACGAAAATCGTCACCGACGGGCGATGACGATTCCAGCGACTTTACGGGTCATCTCGCCGGCGGGGATACCGAGCGACGGGTGCAATAGGTCACATGAGTAGAGGTTTGTCCGGTGGGTAGGGACACCCGATTTCGACCCACGCGCCGGGCGCGGTAAGGTTGGCGAGGCCCTTCGGGGTGTGCGCCCGTAGCTCAACGGATAGAGCATCTGACTACGGATCAGAAGGTTAGGGGTTCGAATCCCTTCGGGCGCGCAGATGAGTCGCCTCCACCGTCATCGGTGGGGGCGATTCCTGTTTCCAGCCACTTCGCTGACACGCCCGTCGCCATGGCCCATGCCGCCAGCAGCGGGCGCTTCGTCTCGGCTGCTCCGGTCTCTGCTCGGCGCACTGTGCTGCGGCTGACCTCGATGACCTTTGCCAGCTCGTCCTGGGTGAAGCCGGCCCCGCGCCGCGCGAGCTCGAGCCGGAGCGGCTTCGTCGACAGGACTGCGCCCGCGTCTATCTGAATCGTCATGCGAGAAACGTATCTCCAAATGTGCTCGTGATGAAGTAAATGGTTCGACACGCCGCGTAAGAAACGTCACTCACGAACCATTTGGCTCATGATGAATCCCATGGACCGGGTGCCCGAGCTGCTGACGACCGCGGAAGCGGCCGAGTTCCTTGGGCTGTCTGTTCCATCGGTGCACCGCCTCGCGGTCGCTGGCGTCATCAAGACGCACTTCCAGCACCCCGGGCCGCGTGGCCCGCGGGTCTTCCACCGCGACGAGCTCTCGCGCGTCGCAGCCGAAAGGAACCTCGCATCATGACCGAGACCGCACCCGAGCCCCAGCCGACCAACCCGGACGGCACGCTCATCCCCACCCCCGAGACCGACGAGGTTGACCGCCTCGCCGAGGGCATCGCCAAGGGCGTGACCGCCGGCCTCAGGGCCAAGCCCGGCCCCGTCGAAACCGTCGAGGTCGAGAAGCCTGTCGAGTGGAAGGCCGGCGACAAGGTCCGCTCGATCCAGGGGCACCAGCTCGTCGTGATCAGCCAGGGCGCGCCCGGCTCGGCCGTCCACTGCGAGTCGGCCGAGAAGGACGCCAAGCCGTACATCAACACGTACTTCGCGGCCGACACGCTCAAGAAGGCCCGCTGACCATGATCGCCCTGACTTCCGGCGACGCAGCCGTCGATCTGCGTGAACTCGCGCAGGACGTCCGCGACAACGGGTGGGATCACTACGACCGCGAGCACGTCGCGCGCCTTCTTGAGGGTGCCGCGACGTGCTGGGAACTCGGTGAGCCCGTCCTTGTCACTGGCGGCAGCCCGTCCGCCCCTGCCCGGCTCATGCTGGTCAGGGGCGGTGGCGATCTCTCATGAGTTGGCGCACGGGCAAGGGCGGCGTGCAGGAGTGGGTCGGCGAGCCGATCCCCGAGCCCGACGCGATCGACCTGCACCTGAACTACGGCATGTCGTCCGTGGCCCTCAGCGAGAAGGAACGCAAGCGCCTCGCCCAGCTGCAAGAGGCCGACGCATGAGCCGCGACTGCCCCACGGGCTGCGGCCGGAAGGCCCAGGCCGGGCACTACATGTGCCGATCATGCTGGTCCCGCGTCCCCAGAGACCTACAGCAGCGCGTCTACGCAACATGGCGCGCCTGGCGCAAGGACCTGGGCGACCCCGACCTCATGAGGGCCTATCGGGCTGCCACGGACGCAGCAGAGGCGGCGATCGCCTGACCCTGACCCAGCAGTGCCGGTGTAGCAGGAAAGCGTGACCGGCAGCCCTCGCGAGGGGGCGTACAACTCACGGACCTGAACCGGGAACCCATGGCGAGAAGTTGGATTCGGAGACTCGACCCCCGAGGGAAATGCGAGCCGCAAACAGGTGCGGCACACACCGTCGCAACAGCTGATCACTAGACGCCGGTGGCGCGTGCAGCGACGTGTCCAAGAGGACACGGCGCTATCAGTCGTGCACGCGGCAAGGCCTGGAACGGCTCACGGGGGGACTCCGGGGGGATCCCCCCTGCCCAGCGCAGGTTCCCTGTCCGGCCCCGACCACGTACCCACCCCATGAGATAACCCGAGGAGGAGAGATGGACCGCACCACGTCACTCAAGGTCTGGTCAGCACGCCAGGACGAGGAGCCGCTCGAGGCACGCCTCGCACGTCTGGCCGCAGCTGCACCAGCACCACCCGTCGAGGGCCAGGCACAGACCATCCCCGGCCTCGACCCGCAGGTGGACATCGCCACGCTCACCAAGCCCGAGCTGCACGACCTGGTCTACGCCGCGGCCTCGACCTACCTCCAGTCCCTCAGCTCGATGACCAAGACCAAGGCCCACCTACACGCCGAGCGCATCGCACACCAGGCTCTCGCAATCACAGCCGGCCAGGACTACATGAGT
Source organism: Aeromicrobium fastidiosum (assembly GCF_017876595.1). Taxonomy (NCBI): domain Bacteria; kingdom Bacillati; phylum Actinomycetota; class Actinomycetes; order Propionibacteriales; family Nocardioidaceae; genus Aeromicrobium; species Aeromicrobium fastidiosum. The sequence goes on from NZ_JAGIOG010000001.1 coordinate 1,243,962, forward strand.
CGTGGGGCTGATCCTCGTGGGTAGCCCGGGGTGGAGCGGGCGACGCGTGCGCGTGCTGGTCGACGCGTGCCTCGCGCTCAAGGGCAGGACGTGTCACCTGTGCGGGCTGCCCGGTGCTGACTCAGCAGACCACGAGCCACCACGCTCGACGCTGCTCGAGGCAGGCGTGCTCAACCCTGACGACCTGAGGTTCCTGTTCCCCTCGCATCGTCTGCCGTGCAACGTGAGCCGTGGCAAGCGACCGATCACGGCCGAGCTGCGCGTCGAGCTGCGTGCCAAGCGTGAGGCGATGATCGCTCGTCATGCGGCGCGAGCGAACCTGTCGCCCCGATTCGCGGCGCGTCGCCCATCTTCTTTGAGAGCCGGGGGCCATGGAAGCCCCGCGACCCCTTCCTTTTTATCTACTGGGACTCCAGAAAAAAACGACGAAAGCGAGCGGCCATGAACGAGAGCCAGGAGCCGGGCAGTACGCCGGCGCAGGACGGCTGGGCGCTGCCGGGGATGGAGGACGTGACTGGGCGACCGGTCACCGCGCTCGAGGTGGCCGTGCGTCGCACGATCGCGCGTCTTCAGCAGCTCGGCTACGTCGAGGAGATGCACGCGGCCCACACCGCCGCCGCGGTCGAGCTCGCGCAGGTCATCAGCATGAAGCACAGCACCGGCAAGGCCTCGACGATCGGCAACGACATGCGAGCCATGATCGACCTGCTCGACCGCCTGGTGCCCGAGCGCGACGACAGCGCCGACCTCGTCATCAAGAAGGCCATGGAGCAGTGGGAGCAGCAGGTCGAGCTGTGAGCCTGCCGATCCTCGAGTACCGAGCGCAGCTGCACGAGCAGCTGCCCTCGCTCATGCCACCGCCGAAGTTCGCGACCGATCCCGACCTCAGCCGGCTCTCGCTCGGCCGCAGGCAGGACCGGTTCAGTCAGGTGTGGCTCGGCAAGTCGTTCATGCCGCACCAGAAGCTTATCTCGGACGTCGCCGGCGAGCTGGTCGAGGACCCCGAAAGCGGGCTGCTCGTGCCGGCCTACGCGCTCGTGCTCATCACGCTCCAGCGCCAGGCTGGCAAGAGCCACCTCGACATGGCCCAGAACGCCGAGCGGTGCTTCACCAACTCGAGGTATCGCAGCTGGTACACCGCCCAGACCGGCAGCGACGCCCGCGACCAGTTCCTCAAGTTCCAAGACGACGTCGTTGACAAGACCCCGCTCGATGCCGTCGTGCGGACGCTGCGCGGGTCGGGCCGCGAGATGATGATCTTCCCGAACAAGTCGACCATCCGGCCCTACGCGCCGACCGACGAGGGACTGCACGGCAAGCAGTCCGACCGCAACACGATCGACGAGGGCTGGGCGTTCTCCAAGGAGCGCGGCAAGATTCTGCTGCAAGGCTCCGGCCCGACCGAGCTCACCCGCCCCAACGCGCAGACCTTCATCCTGTCGGCCGGCGGCACCGCCGAGTCGACGTGGCTGGCCGACCTGGTGTCTCGAGGCCGAGCGGGCGAACCGGGCATGGCGTTCTTCGAGTTCGGCGTGCCCGACGACATGATCATCGAGGGCGACCTGACCGACGATGTCTACGCCGAGATCGCCCGCCACCACCCGGCCGTCGGCCACACCATCACCGTCGCCGCGCTCAAGAAGCTGCGGACGAAGCTGCCCGACGACGCCGAGTTCGCTCGAGCCGCCGGCAACCGGTGGACCGAGATCATCGGCGGCTCGATCAGCAAGGGACTCTGGGAGTCCGTGCGCCACGGCGACGCGATCCCCGCCGGCGTGCCCGTCGGCTACGGCGCAGCTCGAGCAGCCGACGGCAGCGAGGTCGTCATCGCCGCAGCTGCCGACCTCGGCGAGTTCGTCGTCGTCGAAATCCTCGACGTCCTGCGCCCGTTCAACGCCGCAGCTGCCGTCAACGACTGGACATCAGACGGCGAACTCGCCGTCGATCGAGTCGGCCCATCGTCGTCTCTCGCCGACGGCCTCGACACGCTCGGCCGCAAGCTCATGTCCCTGACCACCCGCGACGTGTCGGCCGGCGTCGCCAACATCCTCGACGGACTCAAGCCCCGCGCGATCCGCTTCCGCCAGCACCCGGCCCTCGACGACGCCGTGAAGGTCGCCGGCACCAGGCCGTCCGGCGACGGCGGCAAGCTCTGGGCACGCGTCGCCGCCGGCGCGTCCATCGCCGCACTCGAGGCAGCCACCCTCGCAGTGTGGGCCGTCGGCCACCGACCACCCCCCACCGCCGCGCCAACGATGCGCCTCCCCGGCGAATAGCAACACGACACGCCGCGAGCGTTGTGGCTCTTTAGGAACCAAATGGTTCATGCTGCGTGTGTGAGTGTTCCGAGTCAGTCGCAGCGACGCGCGATCGAGGTCACCGACGTGACGGCCTCGATCGCGTCGATCGCGGTCTACAACGCCGCGTCCATCCCGATCGGCTCGCCGTGGGCAGACAGCAACCTCCAGCGCGTCATGTTCGAGGACATGTTCGGCGCTGGCGTGCAGCAGCCCGTCACCCGCACGGTCGCCATGTCCGTCCCCCCGCACGCTCGAGGACGCAACCGCCTGGTCTCCACCATCCAGGACTTCCCCCTGGTCGAGCTCGACGAAGCCACCGAGTCCGGCGTGCAGCCGCTCTGGGCGCAGTCGACGTCCGGCACCACGTCGCCGCAGCACCGCATGTGCTGGACCGTTGACGACCTGATCCACTACGGCGCTTCCCTGTGGATCAGGTTCAACGACCCGATCAGCGGCTACCCGCTCGCGATGGACCGCGTCAACCGCGAGCGGTGGGCACTCGACGCGAAGGGCCTCATCCTGCTCGACGGCCACCCCGTCAACGCCAACGACGTCGTCTACATCCCCGGATTCCACGAGGGCGTGTTGCAGTTCGGTGCCGACGCGATCCGCGACATGAAGCAGCTCTACCGGATTGTGCGCCAGCGCATCAAGAACCCCGCCCCGAACGTCGTGCTCAAGCAGACCGGCGGCACCCCGCTCACCGAGACCGAGATCGACGCACTGATCCTGCGCAACGCCAAGGCCCGCGAGGGCGAGAACGGCGGCGTCGGCTACGCGTCCGAGCACATCGACTACCAGGAGAAGGGCGCGTCGGCGGACTCGCAGCTCATGGTCGAGGGCCGCAACGCCGGCGCAGTCGACATCGCCCGCAACATCGGCGTCTCGGCGTCCCTGGTCGACGCGACCGCCCCGAAGGCGTCGCTCAACTACGAGACGTCCGAGGGCAAGAACCTCGAGTTCGTGGACGAAGACCTCCGGCTCTACATGGGGCCGATCACCGCCCGCCTGTCGATGGACGACGTCACCCCGTCCGGCCGGCGCATCGCGTTCGACCTGACCGACTACACCGCCAAGGCCCCGTCACCGACCGGCCCGGCCACCGAGGACTGACATGACCATCGACCTGTGCCGCATCACTGCCGGCGACGAGACGACCGAGCTGACTGTCTACGCCGGCCGTCTCACGTCGTCGACCACGTCACGCACCCTGACCGGCCCCGTCGTTCGCTACGGCGTCCCCGGCCGCACCTCGCGCGGCCTGCTGACGATCGACGGCCCCGAGGTGCTGACGTGGCCCGAGGACATCCGCCAGGTCAAGCTCACCAAGGAGCACGACCGCGCGAGCTCGCGCGGCTTCATGTCAGACCTGGTGTTCATCCCCGAGGGCATCGACGCCGCCATGACAGTCGACGACGGCCCCGAGGGTGACGCCGCCCTGCGCGAGGCCGACCCGTCCAAGCCGATCCGTGACGGTTTCAGCTACGACATCGTCGACGCCGTCATCCGCGGCTCCAAGATCGTCGGCGGTCGCGTCGTCGCGATCGGCCAGGTCGGCATCCCCGCACACGACGGCTTCCGCATCAGCGTCGCCGCCTCCCAGACCCCCGCAGCACCCAACCCCACAGGAGACAAGATGACCCCCGAACAGGCTGCGCGGCTCGCTGCGCTCCGAGGCCAGCAGACCCGAACCGCCGCCGAGGAGGCCGAGCTCGCGCAGCTCGCAGCCCTCGAGACACCGGCAGCGCCCGCCGCGCCTGCCGCCCCGGCCGCACCCGTCGCGCAGCCCGCAGCACCCAACGCACCGCCGCAGGCGCAGATCGCGCCGGTCACCCCCGGCCCGGCGGCTGCCCCCGCCGGCGTGCCGGTGCAGGCGTCCGCGACCGAGGTCCGCGAGACCGGTCTCGCCGCGTTCGCCGCCCTCGTCGCCGCACGCCTCAATCCCGGCGGCATCGGCGACCAGGACGTCACCGCCGCGCTCGCCGACGTCACCCACGCCCAGCACACCGACACCGTGTCGCCCGAGTCGTGGTCCGGTGAGCTGTGGTCCGGCCTCGAGTACCAGCCGCAGTTCCTCGACCTGTTCGTGCAGGGCTCGCTCACGTCGTGGTCGGGCAAGGGCTGGCGGTGGGGCGTGAAGCCTCAGGTCGGCGCGTACGCCGGCAACAAGGCCGACATCCCGAGCAACGTCCCGACGACGGTCCCCTCGAGCTACGAGGCGTTCCGCATCGCCGGCGGATGGGACTTCGATCGCAAGTTCTTCGACTTCCCCGACGCCGCGTTCATCGCGTCGTTCCTCGCCGCGGTGCGCGAGCACTACGTGATGACGCTGGACTTCAAGGTCCGCGACTACATCCTCGCCGAGGCCGTCGCGTCCGGGTTCGCCTCGCAGACCAACCTGCTCAAGGCGATCCGCCTGGCAACCAAGAAGGTCAAGCGCAACACGAAGGGTGCGCCGGCGTCGTTCGTGCTGGTCAACGACGACGACATCGACTCGCTGTTCGACATCAACGAGAACGAGGTGTCGGCGTTCCTCGCCCTGCTCGGCGTCAAGCCCGACGACATCAAGTCGACCGAGGACATCCCCGCCGGCTTCGTCTACGCCGGCGTCAAGCAGGCCGCGACGGTCCGCCAGCTGCCCGGCGCTTCGCCCATCCGTGTCGAGGTGCAGAACGTGACCAAGGCCGGCATCGACGACGCGTTCTTCGGCTACGGCGCGATCGAGGAGCACCACACGTCGGGCATCGTCAAGCAGGCATTCGCGGCCGCCTGACATGCCCATCACCATCGCGACCCTGGTGGCCGGCCTCCCCGCGGGGCCGGCCACCGAGGCCGGTGTGCGCAAGCAGCTGCACATCGCGACCGACGACACCCTCGACGACGCCGCGCTCGAGGCGGCGATCAACGGCGTCAACGACACCGTCATCGACTTCCCGTTCGTGCACGACTTCGTCAAGAGCATCGACCCGGCCGCAAGCGACAACGTGTGGCGTCCCCGGATCGTCACCGGCGCGAACCTGCTGGCAGCGCGCGTGTTCGCCCGCCGCAACTCCCCGGAGGGCGTCGCCATGATGGGCACCGACGGTGCGGTCTACGTCCAGCGCAACGACCCCGACGTCGCCATGATGCTCCAGCTCGGCAGTCACGCTAAGCCGGCTATCGGATGACCAGCCTCGTCGCCGCCGTCGACTTCATGATCGCCGACCTCAAGGAACTCGAGTACGACGGGCAGCCGCTACGCGTCACGCCCCGTCTCGAGGACGTCCAGCCGCCGTGCGTGTGGGTCGCGCTCGAGTCGATCGACCACCTGTCGGCCGTCGGCGAGATGACGCTCCGACTGTTCCTGATCGCGCCTGCCATGGACGAGTACCGGGCACTCAAGGTGCTCGGCCCGCTGCTCGACCAGGTGCTCACCGTCGTCTCACCCACCGAGGCCACCACGGTCGTCGGCATCAGCCCCACCAACCAGCTGCGCGACCTCGCCGCGCTGCGCGTCACCACCACCGTCGTCACCTAGGAGACAGCATGGCAATCAAGAGCTACATCGTCGGCCCCGGCTCGCTCATCTTCGGCTCGCCCGGCGCGCCCGACGAGATGGCCGCGCAGATCACCAGCTGCACCGCGACCCCGTCCGTCGACATCGGCGACGTCATCCCCGTGCTGTCCGGTGAGGAGCTGCCCGGCGACCGCGAGGTCACCTGGGTGCTCGAGGGCAACTTCCTGCAGGACATCACCGAGACCGGGATCACGACCTACACGCTCGAGAACTCCGGCCAGCAGAAGCCCTTCGTCTACATCCCCAACAACATCGAGGGCCGCTCGCTGTCGGGCAACGTCGTCATCGACCCCACCGCGATCGGCGGCGACGTCAAGGCCCGCGCAACGGCCGACTTCGAGTTCAGCATCATCGGTGAGCCCGCGCTCGGCGACGTCGCACCGTAGCCATGGCGACAACGGCGATCACCCGTGTGGTCGGCGCGGACAAGCTCCGCGCCGGCCTCAAGGCCACGGGCGACGACCTCGAGGACGCCAAGGAAGTCCACCTCGCGATCGCCAAGGTCGTCGCCGACGCCGCAGACCTGCCAGTCGGCGAGACCGGCCGCACCGCCGCCAGCCTGCGCCCAGGAGCCACCAAACGGGCCTCCATCGTCCGCGCCGGCAAGGCGTCCCTCCCCGGCGTCCAGCCCGACCACTACGGCTGGCCCGCACGAAACATCCGAGAAAACCCCTGGCTGGTCCTAGCCGGCCAGGGCAGCGAGTCCACCTGGTACCCGCTGTACGAACGCTACGTCGAGCGGTCGCTCGACAAGATCAAAGGAGCCACAGGATGACGAACCCCAATGCACCGAAGCTGACCCGCATGACGATGGGCTACCAGCTCGAGGGCCAGGAGCCCGAGACCTGCGAGGTCCACAACCGCTCGCTGATCGCCTGGGACGAGACCCGCGGCGTCCGCAAGTGGCCGTCGTCGACCGACGCGCCCTTCCTGTGGATGACGTTCATCGTCTGGCACCACCTCAACCGCCGCGGCCTCTACGCCGGCGACTTCCTCAAGTTCAAGGAGGAGTGCGAGACCGTCGAGTCGCTCGATGACGACGCCCCGGTGGACCCTACCCAGCCGGCAGCCACGCCCGACTTGTCATCGCACTCGGAATAGCCGCCGGCCCCACCTCAGGCCGCGGCATCCCGTGGTCAGAGGAGAGCGACGAAGCGATCGCCACAGCCCTAGAAATCCTGCACGAACAAGCCGAAGGAGAGTGAGATGGGACGTCCCAAGGTCCTCGCGATCAATGTCGTCACAGACTCACGCCGCGGCGTCAAGGGACTGCAGGAGACCGAGAGCGCCGCGGCCCGCATGGGCCGCGGCGTCCAGAAGGCCGGCAAGCTCGCCGGCGGTGCCCTGCTCGTGCTGGGTGCCGCCGGCATCAAGGCCGCGAAGGGCGCAGCTGAGGACGAGGCCGCGCAGGTTCGCCTGGCCGGCCAGCTGCGCCGCAACGCCAGCGCGACCCGAGCGTCGATCGCCGCCACGGAGAAGTGGATCGACCGCCAGGCCCGCGCCAAGGGCATCGCCGACGACGAGCTGCGCCCCGCGCTCGGCAAGCTCGTCACCGCGACCGGGTCGGTCGAGCAGTCTCAGAAGGCCCTCAGACTGGCGATGGACATCAGTGCCGCGTCGGGCAAGCCGCTCGAGGCCGTCTCAGCTGCGCTCGCGAAGGGCTACGGCGGCAACACTGCTGCGCTCGGCAAGCTGGTGCCTGGCATCGACAAGGCGATCCTCAAGTCGGGCGACATGGCCAAGGTCACCGATGCGCTGTCCAAGAAGGTCGGCGGCACCGCGGTCGAGGCCGCGCAGACCAACGAGGGCAAGATGCGTCGCGCGGCCGTCGCCGCCGGCGAGTTCCAGGAGACGCTGGGCGGGCTGCTGCTGCCCGCCATGGAGAAGATCATCGCCGTGCTCGCCAGGGCGACCACGTACCTCGAGGCCAACCAGCAGACCGTCACCCGCGTCATCGTCGCCGTCGCCGCGCTCGCCGCCGGCATCCTGGTCATCAACGGCGTCATGAAGGTCTACCAGGCCACCATGCTCGTGATCACCGCCGCCACGAAGGCGTGGGCGATCGCCACCCGCATCCTCAACGCCGTCATGAAGGCCAACCCCATCGGTCTGCTGATCACCGCGATCGGCCTCGTCGTCGCCGGCTTCGTGCTGGCCTACAAGAAGTCCGACACCTTCCGCGGCATCGTGCAGACCGTCGGCAAGGCCGGCCAGACGGCCCTCAACTGGATCGTGGAGAAGGCCCAGGCCGTCGCCGACAAGATCGGCAAGCTCGGCCCCGCTGCCCAGAAGGGCAAGGACATCTTCGTCAAGGCGATCGACCTCTACACCAAGCCCTTCCAGGTGCTGTTCGACCTCGTCATGAAGGTCGTCGACGCGATCGGCAAGATCAAGGTCCCCAACATCGGCAAGGCGCTCAGCAAGCTCCCCGGTGTCGGTGGCCCCTCAGCTCCCCCCGTGGCCCCCGGTGGCTCCGTGGCGCGTGGGGGCAAGGGCGGCCCCGGCGGTGGCGGCGCGACCGTCCCCGCCGGCGGCGGTCGCTACGGCGGCGTCACCGTCGTCGTCAACTTCAACGGCCTGGTCACAGACAAGGAAGGCACCGCCCGCGCGATCCGCGACCTACTGCGCGGCTCGGACATCCGCAACAACCGCGTGGTGACGGTATGAGCACCCTCGAGCGGCCCGCCTACCGGGTGTCGATCGAGAACGTCGACCAGGGGTGGACCCACACCATCGAGCACCGCGAGGCACCGCCGGCGTGGGAGGACGTCACGGCACTGCTGATCGACGACTTCACGATGGGATGGGGCCTCGCCGGCCCCCCGCCGTCCCAGATGGCCAGCGACACCGTCTCCTTCAAGTTCTACGCCCGCTTCGCCGAGCACGTCCCCGTCCTCGAGGTCGGCGACCTGCTCGAGGTGAACCTCGACCGCCCCGGCCCCGACGGCACCCTGATCCCCTACATGCACTTCGTGGGCCGCACAACGGACCCTCAGGCCCTCGCAGTCCCCGGCCGGGGCATCACCCTCACCGTCGGCGCGGTCGGCATCCTGCTCGACCTCGTCGGCGAGCTCGACCGCACCGACGCGACCGCGGTCGGCGGGTTCGACGTCGAGTACGACCTCATGACCCGCGTGCTGCACTACCACGCCGGCCTCGCGATCGCCGAGCACTACCCGCGCCAGTTCACCCGCCTCACGGCCTACCAGGGCCGGTTCTCGCTCCAGGAGTACGTCACCCGCGCCCTCAACGGTGCCGTCGGCCCGAACGGCGCATACGCCGCAGTCCTGCGCTACGCCCGCAACTGGGTGGACACCACGGGGAATTGGGCGACGTTCCCGACCGACTACGGCACCCTCGTCCACTACTACATGCAGAAGTGGCTCCTCAAGATGCCGCCCCCGCTCAACTTCGTCTCATACGGGCGCCGCGTGGCGCTCGGCCCGAACGCAGAGACCGTCGACCAGATCACCACCCTGTCCTCGTCCTACATCGACGCACCGACCGACTGGACTAAGAGCCGCGACGACCTGGTCAACATCGTCAACATCACCTACACGGCCGCGCTGTCGGGCGATCCCATCACCGGCCCCGAGGAGATCGGCGACAAGGTTGCCAGCGTCCAGGACAACGCCAGTCGCAACCGCTACGGCCCAGCTCAGATCGACGTCGCCACTCTCGTCATTGCCGCCGACGTCAACGACGTCGCCCAGGCCTACCTCAACGGCTCGCCCGGCTCGCTCGCCTGGTCCGTCCCGCAGCTGGTCGTCCACACCAAGCTCATGGACGACGACGAGCTAGACCAGCTGGCCCCGACGTTCTTCCCCCACCCCTTGCCGCGCGAGGACACAGCCGGACGGTTCTTCATCGTGACCGAGATCGACGAGCTCACCGCGATCGCTGGCACCGCCGCAGCCATGCAGCTTGTCGGCGCGACGTTCTCCATCAGCCGCGGCGACCTGACGATCACCTGCAACATGCGCCCGATGCCGACCCCGTCGTTCGCGACGTCCATCACGTACGACGACATCGCGGGCACCAACATCGCCCCGACGTTTTGGCAGTACCCGACCGTCTGGGGCGACCTCGAGCCGCTCTCGCTGACGTACGACGACGTGCCCACTGACGCCGTGTGGACGTCGCCCAGCCCCACGGTCAACTGGCTCGCCCTCGACCAGTTCTACATCGACCCAGCGCTGGACTGGGACGAGCTCACGTACACCGATTAGGAGTCACCATGCCCACCACAGAAGGCGGTCTGCCGTACCCGGCGTCGACCGATCCAATCCGTCTCGGCGCTCAGCGCATCCGTGAGCTCGCGGTCGCGGTCGACAGCAAGCTCGTCGAGACGAACGCCCAGCTGGCGTCGTCGCTGGCGCAGATCGCCGACGACATCGAGTCGATCCCCAAGGGCGAGAAGGGCGATCCCGGCGGCGCTTCGCCGACCGACGTCGCGATCGCGCTCGAGGACTCCGACGGGCCCGCCGGGGTGATCCTCGACGAAAGGATTCTTGAGCTCTCGGTCTCGATTCCGCCCACCCGTGTGGCGGTCGCCCCGCTGTCTGCGCCGAACACCGTTACGACGCTCGGCGGTGCGCTCGACAACACCTTCCGCACGATCATGAAGCTTCCGTTTGACACCGCACGGTGGCGGCTCAAGTTCCGCAACCGCAACCTTCTGGACAACACAGTCCCAGTCGGCGCGGCAACGATCACCAGCGTCTATCAGGGCACGCCGTCGCGACCCACCACCACCACCAGCGGGCAGCGGTGGGTTGGCACCTGCACAGCAGCCCTGACGCTTCTGCAGGATGCCGACGTCGCCGTCCCCAACACAGGCGCATGGGCGTACTCGGAATGGTTCGACGACGGCCCCGAGCAGTTCGCAGCCAACTCCGAGAAGGTGATCTCGATTGGAGTCACCGCAGCCAGCGGACAGGTGCTCGCCAAGGGCAACGGCTACCAGTGGGCTCGTGGCTCTCTCGCCGCCAACGCCGGTTCGGCAGCCCTCACCACCGGCACCGCCGGTGTCGGCCTGGACTATCTCGACGTGTGCGTCGAGTACGAGTTCGCGGCGGCCGTCAAGGTGCTGCTCGCGGTGGGGGACTCCAATACCCTCAGCTACGTCCCCGACGCCCCGCCTCTGATCCCCACCGCAGCTGCGGGTCTCCTGCCGTTCGAGTCATGGCCCGCGATCGCCGGCGCAATGGGTGGCTTCGCCGTGATCAACCTCGGTGTCGGCTCGGCGCAGACGCCGAACTTCGACCCGACCAGCGTGTCTTACATTCCTGCGCTGTGGGATCGGCTGCCGGCCGGCGTCGAGATCGACGCTGTGATCAACAGTCTCGGCACGAACGACCTCGGCTCGTCCCTGACGACGTTCATCGGCCAGATGCGGGCGATCAACGCCTACGAGCGCGACACTCTCGGCATCCCCGCAGCATGGTGGACCACCATCACCCAGCGGTGCTTCCCCGACCTCTCCTACGGTCCCGGCGTGGACGCCGGCGCAATCAAGGCGGGGTACCTCCAGGCCAACATCGCGGCCGGAGCTACGTCGTTCTCATCGTCCACAGCGCCCCCGACCGGGTCTCTGCTGCTCGGCACCGGAGCAAACGCCGAAGACGTCACGGTGTCCTCAGTCACAGGCGCTGGCCCGTACACGGTGAATGTCAGCGCGACCGTAAACGCCCACTACGCCGGCGAGCGGTGGGGCGTGGCAGCTGAACGGCTCCGCACCTACAAGAACAACTTCCTGCGTCAGATCCCCGACGGGATTCTCGGGTGCTTCGACTTCGAGAGAGGCGTCGAGTCGACTCCTGGCTCGGCGCAGATCGATCCACGCTATGCCGCCTCGGACTGGCTCCACTTCCAGCGCGGCGTGTCAGCAACCAAGGCTGGCCTCGTCGTAGGCACTGGCATCGCTCCGCTGTTCGGCTGACCAACTCAACGAAAGGCATCACCATGGCAAGAACGATCTACGCCCCCGGCCTCAACGCCGGCGGCACCCGACCCCGCGCACTCGCCTGGGTCGGCCGCAGATTCTCCCCCGGCTGGTGCCTCTACTGGTGCCTCACCCAGGTGTTCAAGGTCCCCGGCCTCGGCGACTACGACCACGACGGATCAGCCGACGCAGAGGACTACTGGAAAGCCGCCGTCGCACGCGGCAAGGCCGTCAAGTCGACCAACTGGCGCAAGTTCCCGCCCGGCGTCCTGCTCATGTGGACCGGCGGCAGGAACGACCACGGCCACGCCGCCTACTGCCTCGGCAACGGCGAGATGGTCTCGACCGACCTGCCCACCTACGGCACGGTCGGACGATGCTCGATCGACCTGCCACGTCGCCAGTGGGGTCTCACGCTCGTCGGCTACGTCCTGGTCGACGGCAACGGCTTCACCCTCACCCGCGAGACCGACGACGTCGACCAGGAGCAGGACGACAAGACCGTCAAGCTCCCCAAGCCCGTCAAGTACACCGTGACGAAGCCAGGAGGCCTCAAGGGCCGGGCCGGGCCGTCGGACAAGGGCAAGGTCGTCTGGACCGTCAAGGAGGGCCACACCGTCGTGGCCGTGGCGATCGTGACCGGCTCGAGCCGCAAGTGGGCCGTCAACAAGAACGGAACCCACTACCCGCTCGAGCACCTGGTCGAGAAGCCGTGAGGTCGGTCCTGGCGGCGCTGGTCCACGGCGTCGACCCGATCTACCGCGACGTCGTCACGACGGGCGGGCTGATCGTCGTCGCCCTGATCGGCCTCGTCGGGACGCTCGCCGGCCTCGGCTATGTACGCCTCGGCCGCAAGCTCGACACCGCGGTCGTGCAGACGCAGCCCACCGGCAACGGCTTCGCTCAGGAGATGCGCGAGTCCCTGCGCCAGGTGCATCGCCGGCTCGACGCCCAGAACGAGCACACCGCGAAGCGCGACGACCACATCGACGCCGTGTTCATCAAGTTCGACGACCGACTCACCCACATCGAGGAGAACCTGCCATGACCATCCCCCCGCTCCGCACCTTCCGCAAGGCGATCGCCGGCGGGCTCGCCACCGCTGCCGCGGCGATCGGCACCAGCTGCACCGACGGCAACCTGACCGGCCCCGAGCTTGTCGCCGGCGTCGGTCTCGGCTTGGTCGCCGGCGCGACCGTCTACCTCACCCCACGAAACGCCAGCAGCTAGGCCCGACGGAACAGCGGGTAAGCCTCGGCCCGCCCCTTGGTGTCCATGCCGACAGTCCAGTGCGCCAGCGTCCAGCCGGCCCCTTCGATCCCGTCGATCATCAGACCCCAATCGGCGATGTCACCAGACAGGCCGTGCTGCGAGGCGGGTGTGTTCAGCTTCGGCGTGAACACGCCTCGCCCCGCCGCCGCAGCCTTCTCGGCCTCCTGCACGATCGAGCCGACTTTTGCGTCCTTGAAGATTCCCATGACGTCGGAACCTACCGGGTCGGTCGGTTCCTAGGCGGCAGCCGCTTCTACTGTCGCCCGTAGCTTGCTCTGCTTCGGCTTGAGGTAGCTGCGCGTCGTCGCTGGGGAGGCGTGCCCCAGCAAGTCCTGCACGACCGCCAGATCGCCGCAGACGTCGTGCCACTCCGACGCTGCCGTGTGCCGCAGTTTGTGCATCGTCCAGACCCCGGGCAGGACCGCGGCGACGAGCTTGCCGACGTACGCCGGCGTCAAGTGGCCTGACTGGTGACGGCTCGGAAAGAAGTACCCCGGCCCCAGCTCGAGCAGCTCGGCCGCGAAGTCGGCCGGCAACGGCACCTCGCGAACCTTCCCGCCCTTGCCGACCACGCGCATGCTCCACCCCACCAGGTCCTCGACGATCCACCTCGAGTGCGACGTCGCGACCTCAGTCCGCCGCATCCCCAGTTCCTTCGCCATGCGCGCCATGAGCCGCACCCGCGGCGTCGCCTCGAGCACGGCTGCGCTGTAGACCCGCACCGGGACGGGCTGAGGGTTCGGTGCCGACGCGGACACGCGAGGCAGCTGCGCCGCGGGATTCTCGTCGACGTGCCTGGCGAGTACACCCCACCCGTAGAAGCTCACGAACGACGCGCGCCGGCCCCGCCGTGTCTCCTGCGCCCAGTCGTGCGCCCCGCAGAACGCCTCAAGCTCGACCAGAGTCATTTCCCAGGGCTCGAGGCTCACGCCGGCCGCAAGGTGGGTCAGATGGTTTCGCCGCGTCGTCCGGGTCGCCTGGGTATGACCGGCGGCTCGAGCGTGCTGCAAGTAGGAGTCGATGGCGTGTGTCCAGTCCGTAGTGATCATCTGTCACTGTCACCCAAACCTGTACGCGCGTCCAATGAGTGATCCACACGCATCGCAGCCAGCTCGGCGTCGAGGCTGGCCAGCACGCACTGAGCGCAGACCATGGGGCCCTCGTCGAGCAGCTGTTGCGTGGCGGTGCTGTAGGGCTCCCAGTGACCAGCGCGCCGCGCCTCGACCCGAGTGCCCTCGCGTGTCCGTCCGCACTCGCAACAGATGATCATGCGACGCTCGCAAGGTGGCTCTGATCTGAGGTTTCGCTGGAACAGAAGGTTAGGGGTTCGAATCCCTTCGGGCGCGCAGGACGAAGCCCCCCGCCTGTCACAGGCGGGGGGCTTTTCTGTCATCGCGGCCCTCGTGGGCGCCGTCGCCGCAGTTGCGCCGAGTGGCGCAATCCGGTGCCCGAGTGGCGCAGTTCCGCGGGACTCGCCGTCTCGAAATCGCGAACCTGCGCCACTCGGGGAGCCACATCGCGAACTTGCGCCACTCGCGGACCCGGACGGGATCAGGGTGGGCCGGGCTCGAAGCGCACCGACGGGACGCCGCCGGGTCCGAGGTCGGCGACGACGGCCCGCACGCGGTAGACCTCCGCGATCAGCTCGGGCGTCAGCACGTCGGTCGGGGTGCCCGTCGCGACCACGGCCCCGTCCTTCAGCACGACGAGCCGGTCGCAGAACATCGCCGCCAGGTTGAGGTCGTGCAGCGCGACCACCGATGTCATCCGCAGGCGACGCACCAGCCCCAGCAGGTCGAGCTGGTGGTGCACGTCGAGGTGGTTGGTGGGTTCGTCGAGCAGCAGCTCCTGGGGCTGCTGGGCCAGCGCGCGGGCGATGTGGACGCGCTGCCGCTCGCCGCCCGAGAGCGTGTGCCACGACCGCCCGGCCAGGGCCGTGAGCTCGACCCGTTCGAGAGCCTCGGAGACGGCCGACCGGTCGGCGTCGCTCTCGGCCGACCAGGTGCCGCGGTGCGGGATGCGTCCGAGTCGGACGACGTCCGACACGACGAGGTCGAGCTCGGTCTGGGCGTGCTGCTCGACCACGGCGATGCGACGGGCGACGTCACGTCGCCGCACCCGCCGGAGGTCGTCGCCGTCGAGGAGCACCTGTCCGCTGGTGGGGGTGCGGGTGCCGGCGAGCAGGCGCAGCAGGGACGACTTGCCGGACCCGTTGGGCCCGAGCAGTCCGACGACGGTCCCCGGCGTGACGTCGAGGGTGACGCCGTCGACGACGCGCCGACCCCCGACGTCCCACGAGACCTCCCGCGTCGCGAGACTCATGCGGGCCTCCGTCGGCGGTAGAGGATCACGGCGAACGCCGGCACGCCGACCAGCGCGGTGACGACGCCGACCGGCAGCTCCTGCGGGCTGAACACCGTGCGCGCCACGGTGTCGACCCACACCAGGAAGATCGCGCCGATCAGTGCCGTCGCCGGCAGCAGGAGCCGGTGGCCGGGCCCGACCACGGCGCGCGCGGCGTGCGGCAGCACCAGGCCGACGAAGCCGATGGCTCCGGCGGCGCTGACGAGGGTCGCGGTGATCAGCGCCGTGACGACCAGCAGCACGAGGCGCACCGTCCGCACCGAGATGCCGAGGGACGACGCGGCGTCCTCGCCGAACGCGAAGGCGTCGAGCGCCGGGGCCAGGGCAATGCAGATGACGAGCCCGACGACGCACACCGTCCCGCACGTGACGACGTCACGCCAGTCGGCCCCGCTGAGTGAGCCGAGCAGCCAGAACAAGACGCTCCGGGTCTGCTCGGCATCGGCCGACGACGTCACGATGAATGACGTCAGGGCCGAGAACAGCTGGGTCGCGGCGACGCCGGCCAGCACGACCCGGTCGGGGGTGCCTCCAGCGCCGGCGGCGAGCAGCAGCACCATCGCGAAGGCGACCGTCGCGCCGATGAAGGCCCCGGTCGACAGCGTGATGATGCCGCCGCCGACGCCCAGCACGACGACGACCACGGCTCCCGTCGACGCCCCCGACGAGATGCCGAGCACGAACGGATCGGCGAGCGGGTTGCGCAGCAGCGACTGCATGATGGCCCCGCAGATCGCGAGCCCGGCCCCGCACACCGCCGCCAGCAGCGTCCGGGGCAGCCGGAGCTCCCACACGATGCCGTCGCGGATGCGGGAGACGTCGGCGTCCCCCAGCCCCAGGTGCTGCCCGACGACCGCGAACACCTCGCCGACCGACAGGTCGGCGGGCCCGATCGTGATGGCGACGGCGATCGACAGGGCCAGCACCACCAGGCCGACGACCCACAGCACGGTGCGGGCGCCCCGTGCCGCGGCGGTGCGGTCGGCTCCGGGGAGCGACCCCGCGCTCAACCCGCCAGCCCGAGGTCGGTCAGCGTCTTGACCAGCTTCTCGGTGCCGTCGACGGTGCGGATCGACGGGTTCATGTCGGCGCCGTTGAGCACGACGTAGCGCTTCTCGCGCACCGCCGTGAGCTGCTTGGTGACGGGATTGGTCTCGAGGAACCTGATCTTGTCGGCCAGCCGGTCGCCGGTCTCCTGGTCGCGGCGCAGGTCGCCCAGCGCGATGACGTCGGGATCGCGGTCGAGGACGCTCTCCCAGCTGATCTGCGGCCACTCGACGTCGGTGTCGGCGAAGACGTTGTCGAGGCCGAGGGTGCGCGACATGACTCCCGGCGACCCGTTGGCACCGGCCATGTACGGCAGCTCGGTGTTGGCGAACCAGTAGGCGATCGAGACGTCGTCCTCGGGCTTCGCCGCAGCCGCCGCGGCCATGCGCTGCTTCAGCTCGGCGACCAGTGCCTTGCCACGTGACGGGACGTCGAAGATCTCGGCCAGCTGCGTGATCTCGCGGTAGATCGTCGGCATCTCGAGCGGGTGCGAGCGGGGTCCGTCGCCGCTCTCGTCGGTGCGGCCGTCGCAGTGGGACGGCGCGAGGTACGTCGGCACCCCGAGCTTGGCGTACTGGGCTCGACGGTCGGGGTCCTCCCCGTTGAGCGAGTAGCCGAACGACGCCGTGACCAGGTCGGGCTCGGCCTTCAGCACCCGCTCGTACGAGACGGTGTTGTCGGCCAGCCGTGGCACGGTCTCATTGGCCTTGGCCAGGTTGGGACGGATCGCGTCGGTCCAGGTGGCGGTGCCGACCATGCGGTCGGCGAGGCCCAGCGACAGCAGGATCTCGGTGGAGCCCTGGTTGACCGAGACGGCGCGCTCGGGGGCCTTCTCGATCGTGACGTCCATGCCGCAGTTGTCCGTGATGGTCAGCGGGTACGAGGTCTTGCCCTCGGTGCCGGCGATCGTCCGGCCGGCCGCCACGTCGGACGAGCTCGATCCGCAGGCGGCGAGGAGGGTGGCGGTGAGGGCGAGACCTGCGAGCAGGCCGGTCGAGCGTGCTGGGATGCGACGAGGCATGGGATGCGTCCTTGGGATCTGAGGCTCGTGCGCGGAGCCTGACGAGTGATCCGGCCGACAGGTGTCGGCCGCAAACCAGCAGGTCTTCGGACTCGGGTTCGTCCGGGCGGTGGCGCCTTCCCAGATCTCGCGATCCAGTGGCCGATGCCACCCCCGTCCCCCTCACCGCTGCGCGTCAGCTCCGGATTCTCACCGGATTCCCTGACCCAACGAATGGGCACGACTGGTTCGTTCGCAGCCTAGCCGACGTCCTGTCACGCGCCCCCCGCGCCAGCGCGCGAGTGGTGCGTCCTGGACGAAGTGGGACGGCGCGTCTGACCACACCGCACCACTCGAGGACAGGAACGCACCACTCGCGGACGTCCGCGGGCTACTTCACCTCGGAGCGCATCAGTGCCCACAGTCCGACGGTCATCGGCACGACGAGCCACACGACGGTCGTGACCGCGAGGTGGGCCCACTGCGCCGAGGTCAGGCTGCCGTTGAAGAGGGCCGCCTGGGCGTAGTTGACGTCGACCCAGGGACGCAGGTCGCTGAACCACTGCTGCGTCTGGGCCAGCAGCTCGGTGAGCCCCGACAGGACGAAGGAGTAGACGAAGTACGCCACGATCGCCCCGGCGGAGTGCCGGATGACGGCGGCCAGCATGAAGCCGATCAGCATCCCGAGGGTCTGCGCCAGGCCGATGTTGACGATGTCGCCGGCGGTCATGTCCCACACCTGGTCGACGCCGGCGATCGCCGAGCCGAGCACCGTCCCGACCGCGCCGATCGCAAAGGCCAGCACCGTCGAGACGACGGCGATGCCGATCGTGACAGCGGCCTTGGCCCCGATGACGCGAGGTCGGTTCGGCACGAGCGTGAACGTCGTCAAGCCGCTGCGCTGGGTCCATTCGCCGGTCACCAGCAGGATCGCGATCATCGGCAGCAGCACCGTCATCGGGAAGCCGACCGCCCCGGAGAACGTCGAGTACGTCAGCTGGGAGTCAGGCGACCACAGCAGCACCGCGACCGTGGCGAGCAGGCCGATGATGCCGACCGAGGCAAGGAGCCAGAAGCCCGCCCGGGTGTCGAAGCACTTGCGCAGCTCGACCGACACGAGTCGCGAGAACGGGATGGGCTCGGGGACGGGCCGCGGTGCGCGCTGCGCGACCGCGGACGACGTGGGGGCGGCGACGGGGCTGGTGACGGTCGTGCTCATGCTGCTGCTCCTTGGTTGACGATGGTCTCGCGCTGGTCGTCGGCGGTGAGCTCGAGGAACATCTCCTCCAGGCCCGCCCCCTCGGCGGCGCGCAGCTCGAGGAGGGGGATGCGGGCGTCGAGGGCGACCGATCCGACGAGCTCGGCGTCGGCCTCGACGCGCAGGGCGTCCGTGCCGCCGGCTGCCCCGCTCGGGCTGCAGGCGATGCCAGCGGCGGTCAGGGCGGACGACAGGCCTGGGACGTCACGGGTGCGCACGAGCGTGCCGGCCGAGGCGAGCAGCTCGGACTTCGTGCCCTGCGCGACGATGCGTCCGTTGCCGATCACGACGAGGTCGTCGGCGACCACCTCGATCTCGTGCAGCAGGTGCGACGACAGCAGCACCGTCGCCCCCTGGTCGGCGTAGCCGCGCAAGAGGTCGCGCATCCAGCGGATGCCTGCGGGGTCGAGGCCGTTCGCCGGCTCGTCGAGGATCAGCACCTCGGGGTCACCCAGGAGGGCGGTCGCGATGCCGAGGCGCTGCCGCATGCCGAGCGAGTAGTTGCGCACCCGGCGGTCGGCCTCGGACGACGTCAGGCTGACCTGGGCGATCATCTCGTCCACGCGGCTCGCGGGCAGGCCCATCGTCCGCTGGGCGATCGTCAGGATCTCCCGGCCGGTCCGTCCCGCGTGCTGGGCCGAGGCGTCGAGCAGCACGCCGACCTCGCGGCCGGGGTTGGGCAGGTCGGCGAAGCGGCGACCACACACGGTGGCCGTGCCCGAGGTAGGCGGCGTGAGGCCGACCATGACGCGCATCGAGGTCGACTTGCCGGCGCCGTTGGGGCCGAGGAAGCCGGTGACCCGACCGGGTCGAGCGGTGAACGAGACGTCATCGACGGCCCTGAAGGCCCCGTACGTCTTGGTGAGTGATTCGACGGTGATCATGCGACGACTGTGTCGCCAACGGGTCGGTCACCACATCGGGGACGACGCTGGTCGCACCCCTGACACGACCCTGAGCGGCTCGGGGTTCGGGCGTCAGCGTGAGTTGGGGTTGACGCACCCGAAGAGGTCGTAGGCCACGTCGGAGTCGTCGATGCCGTCGGCCCACGCGGTCCATCCCGGATCGGCTGGGGGTTGGATGTCGAAGAACGGCTGGGAGAACGTCCCCAGTGGCGCGAGCGGCTTGCCATCGGCGTCGAGCACGACGTAGACGGGTCCTTGGACACCCTGCAGCTTGGTGGGGACGTCGGCGTCCTGGATGTAGACGGAGACGAGCAGCACCATGAGCTCGGCCGCGCCGTACTTGCGCTTCGACTCGGGGATGGGCCGGGTGGCGGCCTTCACGAACTCGATGTGGTCGGTGACGCTGTCGCCGTCCTTGAAGTTGGTGCGGGCCGTCGACATGATGTCGCTGACGACGGCCTTGTCGGCGTCGTTGCAGATGCCCCCCTCCCTGCCCCGGGACGCCGATGTTCCGCAGGCGGACAGGGCGGCGACGGCCAGGGCCAGGGCGACGATGCCGCCGGACGACCGGGGGTGGGCGGTCACGTCGTCAGCTGGGCTTGACGCACCCGAAGAGGTCCAGGGCGACGTCGGAGTCGTCGATGCCGTCGGCCCACGCGGTCCAGCCCGGGTCGGCAGGTGGCTGGATGTCGAAGTAGGGCTGCGAGAACGTCCCGAGGGGGGCGAGAGGCTGGCCGTCGGCGTCGAGGACGACGTAGACGGGCCCCTGGACGCCTTGGAGCTCGCTCGGGACGTCGGCGTCCTGGACGAAGACGGAGACGAGCAGCACCATGAGCTCGGCAGCACCGTACTTGCGCTCGGACTCGGGGATGGGGGCCGTCGCCGCCTTCACGAGCTCGAAGCGGTCGGTGATGCTGTCGCCCTGCTTGAAGTCGGTGTTGGCCTTCGCCATGATGTCGGCGACCACGGCCTTGTCGGCGGTGTCGCACGTGAGGTCGTCGTCGCTCCCCGGGCCCGATGACGACCCGCAAGCCGACAGCACGAGGGCCGCCGCGACGAGGGGAACGACGGACGTGCGGCGGTGGCGGTGCAGTGTCATGTCTCGTCCCAGGTCAGGTTGGCAGCGGCGAGGTCGAAGTCCTCGACCTCGAGCGGCTCGAAGGTGTGATCGAATGCCATGCATCGCACGACGAGGATACGTCCGGTCTCCGGGTGGGCCACGCCGTAGGTCACGACGTCCTGCTCGGAGCCCTCCTTGGCACGTCGGTCTCGCACCACGGTGTAGCCCTTGCCGTTCGGCACGGTCTCGCCGTCCAGCCCCAGACGGGTGCGGACCCCCGCTGCCGAGGCGTCACCGTGCGACTCGCCCGGCGGCCAGATGAAGACGATCGCCGCCGCGCTGCTCGACTGGACCCGCAGGAGGAGCGTCTTCGCGCCGGCGGCCCGCAGGGAGTCCAGCCATGCGTCAGCCTCACGACCGCCATCAGGCAGCATGTCGGACAGGGCGGACACGGCGGCCGGGTCGTCGAGCTCGGCCTTGAGCCACCTGCCGGGCAGGGCGAACCGGACGGAGGGGATCGGGCTCACTGCACGCCCACCTCGTCGAAGTCGAACCTGTCGAGGGAGTGCCCCCCGTAGAAGGATCCCTCCGTGGTGCCCACCGTCAGGTGGGCACCGCTGGCCGGCCGGACGTCGGCAGCGTATTGGCCGATCGTCAGGGGGTCGGTGTCGGTGTAGAAGTTCACGATCTGCTCCTCGGACTTGCCCTTGCCGCCGGCATCGAGAGCCGCGTTGTAGTTGCCCTCGCCGACGCCGGCCGCGTTGAAGGTCGTGGCGGGATAGCCGGTCGCGATGCTCGCGGTGCTGGCGAGCGATCCGCCGAGGGAGTGCCCCGTGAAGCTGAGGTCGTAGTCGTTGGGGTGGTCGGCGGCGATGCGGCGGGCCAGGTCGATGGCCTGCCTGCCCTGCGAGTTCGCCAGGTCGAGTGCGTTGAGGGCGTCCTCGCGGATGTCGTCGAGCTCCTCGGGGTTGGTCCCGCGGTAGGAGACGACGATCTCCTTGGTCTTGGTGTTCGTGAACACCGTGGCCGAGAACCCGTCGGTGCCCGGGTACTCGACGGCTTTCCAGCCCGGGGGGATGGTCTTGCCGTCCACGCCGTAGGCGAGGTTCGCCAGCGCGAGGCGCTCCTTCACGTACGACGGGTAGGCCTCGTCGTACGTCCACCGCCGGAAGGCAGCCCGGTCGAGGGCCCGGTCGTCCTCGACCCGTCGGTCGACCGGGCCGCCGTACTTGGCGCGCAGGACGATCGCGATGGCCGCGATGGCGGTGACGCCGACGTCGATCAGGAAGTCGATCACCTCGGCCACGGTCTTGCCGATCGAGATCAGGAAGTCGACCGTCGCGTCCCACGCGTCGGCCACGGCGTCGAAGACGATCTGGGCCGCGTCGGCGACGAGGTCTGCGACCGAGCTGGCGATGTCACGACCCAGGTCGAGCAGCGCGTTGACGGCGTCTCCCGCCGCGCGCAGTGCGTCGGAGATGGCCTCGGCGAGGGCGTCGCCGACGGCCTTGAGCGCGTCGACGGCCCACTGGATGGCACCGCCGACGAAGTCGATCACCTTGTCGATGCCGTCGAGGAGACGATCGATGCCCCACTCCGCGGCGTCGCCGATGGCGCTGGCGACGCTCTGGGCGGTCGCGACCACGAGGTCGTCGTCGAGGACGGGCTTGTAGACCGGCGTGGGAGTGCTCGGATTCCAGTCGAGGAGGCGCTCGATGAGCTCTTCGGCCAGCCAGCCCAGCCCGTCGGTGGCAGCTCCCGTCACCTTGCTGGCGAGGCCGCCGATCACCGGGATGTCCTCGACCTTGTCGTCCATCGACTCGATCGCGGAGCGGATCTCCGAGGCCAGGGTCTGTGCGCGGGACTTGCCGTCGCTCTTGTAGGTGTCGAAGGCGCCGTCGATGTCACGGTGCGCGCGCTTGGAGATCTGCTCGGCGGCGTCCCACTCGTCGCAGTAGCGGCCGATCAGTCCGGCTGCCTTGCGATGCGTGGCGGAGATGCCGTGGAGGGCCGTCCGTGCTGCGCCGACCCGGGCGTCGAAGGCCTCGGCCGTGACACCTTGCCAGTCAGCCGCCATCTGCTGGGCGATGCGGTCGAGCTCGGTCGACTCGGCGAGGACCTGGGTGGCCCGCACGTCGAGGTCGCGCTCGGCCTCGAGCATCGTCGCCCGGTCGCCCCCGGGCACCGGGACCTCCGGCCAGTCGCTCACGGCGTCTCCGGGACGGAGTCGGCCAGGGCGATATCGGTCTGGTCGATCGCGTCGGCGGCCATCGTGACCTCGCTGGCGAACGCACCCAGGTTGGTGGCGATCTGGGGGTGCGTGCGCTTGAGGGTCGTCAGCAGCTCGGCAAGCGCCGTCTCGAGGGCTGGTTGGCCGATGTCGTCCGCGGCAGCGCGCAGGCTCGACTCGGCAGAGCTGAAGGTGGACACGAGACGGTCGGCCATGGTCTGGACCTGCTTGCCGCCCCCGCGTACCACGTCAGTATCGACGCGCAGATTCATGGGGCGAGGTTAGCACCGAAAGGCTGTCTGCGCGGGGTGTGTCGAAAGGCCCCCTCCCGAGGACGGGAGGGGGCCTTTCGACAGGCTCAAGGAGCGCGAGAGCGGCTCAAGGAGCCGAGGGGCGACTCAGGCGTCGGCCTCGAGATCGGCCTTGACGCGGCGGTGCGCCTCCCAGATCTCCTCCGGGAGGTCGTGGAACGCCGCGAGGTGGACGTCGCGGTTGGCGATCTCCTGCTGCCAGCGCGCATTGTCGATCGTCAAGATCGTGTCGAGGTCGTCGGAGTCGATCTCGAGGCCCTCGAGGTTGAGCTCCTCGCGCGTCGGGATGATGCCGACCGGCGTCTGGCGTCCGGAGACCTCGCCGGCCTTGAGCTGCATCAGCCACAGCAGCGGGCGCAGGTTCTCGCGGTAGCCGGGCCACAGGAAGCGGCCGTCGTCGCCGCGCTGGAACCAGTTGACGTGCGCGAACATCGGCACCTCGGTGGCCTGGCCGATGATCTTGAGCCACTGCGCGGCGTAGGCGCCCTCGGGGTACGACATGAACGGACGCATCGACATGGGGTCGTAGCGCAGCTGACCGTCGACGCCCTCGGCCGCGAACGTGGCCTCGGCACCCAGGGTCAGGCCGTCGTAGACGCCCTCGGCGAGGTCGGTGATCGCGCGGATCAGCGGCTCGCGGTCACGCGTGCGTCCGCCGAAGATGATGGCGTCGATCGGGACGCCCTGTGGGCTGTTGTAGTCGGGTGCCACGTTCGGGACGTTGTCGAGCGTCGTGGTGAACCGGCTGTTGGGGTGCGCCCACGGCGAGTCGTCGCCCTCGGCACGCTCCGAGATCTTCTCGCCCTTCCAGTCCTCCCAGCCCGTGACGTCCTCGGGCGGGTTGGGCGTCTTGCCCTCCCACCAGACCTCCTGGGTGTCGGGGTTGTAGGCGATGTTGGTGAAGATCGCGCCGGTGCCCGCGTCGACCGAGTGCAGCGCACCGGGGTTGGTGGCCTCGTTGGTGTCCTTGGCCACGCCGAAGACGCCGAACTCGGGGTTCATGCCGTAGAGCTTGCCGTCGTTCTCGTCGACCCAGAGCCACGCGATGTCGTCGCCGTAGAAGTCGACGTAGTAGCGGTCGCCCAGGGCGTCGGGGGCCAGCGTCATGGCCAGGTTGGTCTTGCCCGACGCGCTCGGGAAGCCGCCGCAGATGTGGTACTTCTTGCCGGTCTGCTTGTCGGTGATGCCGAGCAGCATGAACTGCTCCGACAGGAACTTGCCCGACGCCCAGCCGTCGTACGCCGCCTGGCGCAGGCCGTGGGCGATCTTGCCGAGCAGCGCGTTGCCGCCGTAGGACGAGCCGAAGTGCAGGATCGTGCGCTCGTCTGCGACCGTCACGAAGTAGCGGGCGTCGTCGGCGGTGCCGTGACCCAGGTTCTCGAGGTCGCCCGTCA
This sequence comes from Aeromicrobium fastidiosum, assembly GCF_017876595.1. Taxonomy (NCBI): domain Bacteria; kingdom Bacillati; phylum Actinomycetota; class Actinomycetes; order Propionibacteriales; family Nocardioidaceae; genus Aeromicrobium; species Aeromicrobium fastidiosum. The sequence continues at coordinate 1,268,603 of NZ_JAGIOG010000001.1, forward strand.
CGTGGACGGCGCGCACGAAGCTGTTGGGGTCGGCCAGGTCGTTGATGTAGTCGATGCCGACGCGGGCCATGCGGATCATGTGCATGACGACGGTGCGGGAGTCGGTCAGCTCGACACCGGCGGCGAACGCCTCGAGCGGCGAGCCGGGAGGTGCCATCAGGTAGGGGACGACGTACATCGTCTTGCCGGCCGACGCGCCGCGCATCTTGCCCTCGAGCAGCGGCTTCATCTCCGACGACGGGCGCCAGTTGTTGTAGACGCCGGCGTCGCTCGGGTTGCTCGTCGCGACGATCGTCCGCTCCTCGGAGCGAGCCGTGTCCTTGTGGTAGCTGCGCGAGTAGTAGAGACCCTCGCCCGCGGGCTGCAGCTCACCGGCGGCGAGCGCCTCCTCGGCCAGCCGTGCGTCGTCGGATGCGCTGACGACCTCGACCCGCTCGGCCCCCGTCAGGTCGGCCCAGTAGGCGACGTACTCCCGCACGTGGGGGTTCGTCAGTCCGGCCTTGTCCAGTGCTGCCTCAACGTCTGCCATCGCCTGCATGCCTCTCGTGTGGTGAACGCGTCCGTGAACGACGCATTTCACCAGAGAGTACGCGGGCGTCGCGGCGCGACGGCACCGCCCAGATTGTGCTACGCGGACAACAAATTGACCGCCCGGGGACGCGGCAACTGGGCGGGCCGCGGCCAGTTCTACTGGATGCGGCTGGTCGCGTAGGCGCGGAGCGTGTCGGCGAAGGCCTTGTCGTGCTCGAGCAACGACGCGATCGCGTCCTCACCGAGACGCAGCACCCGGATCTGGGCCGCCGCGACCGCCGACGCGTTGCGCAGGCTGTGGTTGACCAGCGCGATCTCGCCGAAGACGTCGCCAGCTCCCAGCTCGGCGATCGTCGTGCCGGCCTTGCGGATCTCGACGGTGCCCGACAGGACGATGTAGGCCGAGTCGGCCGGGGTCGTCTCCATGATGACCGACCAGCCCTCGGGGATGTTGACGGCGGTGCCGACCGTGGCGAGCTGCTTGACCAGCGACTTGTCGAACGAGGTGTGCTCGGCGAGCGCCTTGACGACCTCCGGATCGGCCTTCTGCTTGGGTGCCATGTCGACGTCCTTTCGAGGGGGAGTGGTGGCCGCGACGCGGGCCGTCAGGTGTCGTCGCTCACACCGTAGCGGCTCGCGTCACTATATTGGCGGTGCAGCAGGGGCCGTGGACCTTCCACGACGAGAGACGGAGTCATCGTGGCGAGAGCTCGCAGGCTGGGCAGTGACCTGCTGCTCGGCTCACCCGACCAGCCGAGCGGACGGTTGCGCATCCGCATCCAGGTCGTCCTGACGGTGCTCCTGGTGGCGACCAACGTCATCGGCGCGGTCATCGTCGTCGGCATCACGCTGCTCGTGACGCCGGGCGGCGGTCCCAACTCCGGCTACCTCACCGCGATGGCCATCGCGGTGCCCGTCTACGTCGGGGTCGCGGTGCTGATCGGTGCCGTCGTGGTGACAGCCAGCGCGTTGCGGGCACTGCGCTGGTCGATCGAGGACCAGGAGCCCACGGTCGATGAGCGACGCACCGCGCTGCGGCTGCCGTGGCGGCTGACGCTGATCCAGCTGGTGCTGTGGATGGGCGGTGTCACGACGTTCACGATCCTCGCGATCATCCTGCAGCCCGAGGCCGTGCTGGGCGTCGTGTTCGCGGTCGGCATCGCGGGGCTCGTGGTGTGCGCGATCGCCTACCTGTTCACCGAGTTCGCGCTGCGACCCATCGCCGCCCGGGCCCTGCAGGGGCGGGCGTCGGCCGACGAGATGGGCGTCGGCGTGCAGCGCCGCATGCTGGTGTTCTGGGGGCTCGGCACCGCCGCGCCGATCCTCGGCCTCGTCGTCGCGGCGCTCGCGGCGATCTCGCGCGACGACACCAGCATCGTCCGGCTCGCCTCGACGGCGCTCGGGCTGGCCGGGATCGTGCTGATGTTCGGCCTGCTCGTGACGGTGCTCAACGCGCGGGCCGTCGTGTCGCCGATCATCGCGGTGCAGGAGGCGCTCGAGCGGGTCAAGGAGGGCGACTTCGACGTCGAGGTGCGGGTCGACGACGGCACCGAGCTGGGGCTGCTGCAGTCGGGCTTCAACGAGATGGCGCAGGGCCTGCGGGAGCGCGAGCAGATCCGTGACCTGTTCGGCCGGCACGTCGGGCAGGCGGTCGCGAAGGCCGCCACCGACGGCAACATCGAGCTCGGCGGCGAGACCCGCACGGTATCGGTGCTGATGATCGACCTGATCGGGTCGACGACGTACGCGACGACGCGCTCGCCGGCCGAGGTCGTGGCGATGCTCAACCGGTTCTTCGCGGTCATCGTCGAGGAGGTCGACGGGCACCGAGGGCTCGTCAACAAGTTCATGGGCGACGCCGTGCTGGCGATCTTCGGCGCGCCCAACGAGCTCGACGACCACGCCGGGGCGGCGTTGTCCACGGCGCGCCGGATCGCGGAACGACTGGCCGAGGAGGTGCCCGAGATCGGTGCCGGCATCGGCGTCTCGACGGGTCAGGCCGTGGCCGGCAACGTCGGGCACCGCTCGCGGTTCGAGTACACCGTCATCGGCGACGCGGTCAACGCCGCGGCGCGCCTCACCGAGCTGGCCAAGGAGGTCGAGGGCCAGGTGCTCGTGGCCACCGCGAGCGTCGAGGCCGCCACAGAGGACGAGCGACGCCACTGGACGCCCGACGCCTCCCCGGTGCTCCGCGGCCGGTCGGAGCCGACCCCCACGTCCCGCCTCGCCTGACCCCGAGATGTCGGCACTTATCGACCTCGTCGATCCGTTCTGAGGTCGATGAGTGCCGACATCTCGCTCACTGGAGCGGGTTCACGGCCCCCATCGCCTCGTCCAGCAGGGCGGCCAGGGACGTCTCTGGGTGGGTCGCCCAGGTGGTCTGGGCGACCTCGAGGCAGGCGATGGCGCTGCTGGTGACCGCCGCGGCCCGGAGGTCGGAACCGGACGACGCGTGCTGCCGAGGCAGTCGCTCGGCCACGAGGGGCGCGAGCAGCTCGAGCCACAGCCGTCGCCGGGCCTCGACCGTCGTGCGGAGCGCCGGCTCGTCGCGCAGCATGACCTGCAGCCGGCGCGACATGTCCTCGTGCTGTTCCTGCAGCGAGACCGTCTGGTCGAAGGCTGCGCGGAGGGCCGGCCATGCCGCCTCGTCGGCCGGACGGTCGCGCAGCGCGTCGGCGACGAGGCGGCCTGAGGCCACGATGCGGTCGAGCACGAGCTCGTCCTTGCCCGCGAAGTATCGGAAGAACGTGCGGCGCGACATGCCGGCGGCCTCGGCGATCTGGTCGACCGTCGTGGCCTCGAAGCCCTGCCGGGCGAACAGCGCCCAGGCCTGCTTCGACACCTCGTCGCGGACGGCTTCGCGGGCGTGGTCGCGCAGCGTCATCTCGGTGGGCATGGCGCGAGTCTAGCCCCGGTGGCACGCAGAGACGAGATTGGCACTCAGTGACAGAATGGCTTATCGTTGCGCCGTCCTACCATCTGTCCGGAAGAAGAAGCTCGCCATGACCGCACCGTCCGCCTCCGTCGCGGCACACACCTCGTCCCGCAGGGCGACCCTCGAGCTGTTCGTCGTCGGGCTGGGCGCACTCGTCGTGGCGCTGGCCCAGACGGTGCTGATCCCCGTGCTGTCGATCCTGCCGGCCGATCTCGACACCTCCGCCAGCAACGTCAACTGGCTCCTGACATCGACCCTGCTCGTGGCGGCAGTCTCCGTCCCCATCCTCGGACGCCTCGGCGACATGTTCGGCAAGCGTCGGATGCTGCTCGTCGCGCTCGGCGCCCTGATCGTCGGATCGCTGATCACGTCGTTCAGCGACCACATCGGCGTGCTGATCGTCGGTCGCGCCATCCAGGGTGCGTCGGCCGCCGCGATCCCGCTCGGCATCAGCCTGCTCGCGACCGTCATGCCGCGCGAGCGCGTCGGGTCGAGCATCGCCCTGATCAGCGCGATGCTCGGCGTGGGCGGTTCGCTGGGCTTGCCGCTGGCCGGTTTCGTGGCCGAGCACGCCGACTTCCACGTGCTGTTCTGGATCACCAGCGCAGCCGGCATCGTGGCCTTCCTCGGCATCCTGCTGATCGTCCCCGAGGCGCCGGGCCGTAGTGGCGGCCGCGTCGACCTCGTCGGTGCGGCGCTGCTCGCTGCCGGCCTCGTCTGCCTGTTGCTCCCGCTCGCCCAGAGCTCGTCGTGGGGCTGGGACGACGTGCGGGTGTGGGGTCTGCTGGCCGCCGCGGCGGGGCTCATCGCCGTGTTCGGATGGAGCCAGACCCGCATCGACGACCCCTTGGTCGACCTCCGGGCGCTGCGTCGTCCGCCGATCGTCCTGACCAATGCCGCCTCGATCCTGTTCGGCTTCGCCCTGTTCGCCTCGTTCATCGGCACCGCGTCGTACGTCGAGGCCCCCGAGTCGAGCGGCTACGGCTTCGGCTCGAGCCTGCTGGTCGGCGGCCTGGCGATGCTGCCCGGTGGCCTCATGATGCTGCTGTTCGCACCTGTCGCCGCCAGGCTCATCGGCACCCGCGGGGCACCGCAGACCCTCGCCCTCGGCGCGCTGGTCGTGGCCGTCGGATTCGCCGCCCGCATCTTCGTGCACGAGTCGCTGTGGCAGGTCATCGTGGGATCGACCATCGTCGGCGTGGGCACGGGCATCGGGTACGCCGCGATGCCGTCGCTGATCAACACGCACACGCCTCCCGACGAGACGGGTGCCGCCAACGGCCTCAACACCCTGTTCCGCAGTCTCGGCAGCTCGCTGGCCAGCGCGATCGGCGGCAGCATCCTGGCGGGCTCGACCGTCATCGTCGGCACCTTCGCGGTGCCCTCGCTCGACGCGTACCGGCTGATCTTCGCGCTCTGCGGCGCAGCGGCGGTGCTGGCGGCGGCCTTGGTCATGCTGATCCCGCACCGACCGGCGGCTGCTGCCTGAGCTGGTGCCCTGTCGACAGGCTCAAGGGGCGGCGGCCTTTCGACAGGCTCAGGGGGCGAAGGGGCCGCTCAGGACGGCCCACTGCAGCAGCATGATGGTCTTGGCGTCGACCACGGTCGTGCCGATGCCGGCGAGCGCCTCGTCGACCGTCAGCTCGACCAGCTCGATGTCCTCGCCCTCGGCCTCGATGCCGTGGTGGGTACCGTCGACGTCGTCGCGCACGTAGGGGGCGGCGTAGAAGTGGATCTTCTCGGTCACCGAGCCGGGGCTCATGAAGACGTCGAAGACGTGCTCGACCTCGCCGACGGCGACCCCGGTCTCCTCGGCGGCCTCGCGGCGAATCGCGGTCTCCGGATCGTCCTCGTCGAGCAGGCCCGCGGGTGTCTCGAGCAGCATTCCGTCGGGGTGCCCGTTGACGTAGACGGGGTAGCGGAACTGGCGGGTCAGTAGCACCGTGCGCCGTGAGATGTCGTGCAGCAGGATCGTCGCGCCGTTGCCCCGGTCGTACGTCTCGCGGCGCTCGGTGCGCCACGTGCCGTCGGATCCGCGGATGTCGAGGGTCGTCGCACGCACGACGTACCAGTCGCTCGCGAGCAGCTCGACGTCCTTGACGACGACATCGGGGTTGCGGTCGAGACCCAGCCCCGTGAGGTGCAGGCCCGTGCGGCCGCGGCGATCGGGCTGGTCCACTCCGGCAGTCATGCGACAACCCTGACACGCGGTCGGTGCGGCGGGCGCACCTGCTCGACCCGTGCGAGTGTGGAGGCCCGACCGATGGGAGCACGCCATGGCCGCGTCACTCGAGAACGCCGATCGTCACCCCCTGTGGGCCCTGCAGCGGCACCTCGTCGAGCGCCACGTCTGGACCGACCTGACGCACGCGTTCCACCCCGGGCAGCCGCACTTCCCGGCGTTCCCCGACGAGGAGCGCACCCAGGTCTTCGACGTCGCCGCCGACGGCTTCGCGGTGCACCGGCACACGATCGTCGGTCAGTGGGGCACGCACGTCGACCCGCCGTCGCACTTCGTCGACGGCGCGCGGACGCTCGACGCCATCCCCGTCGACCAGATGATCCTTCCGCTCGTGGTGCTCGACATCTCGCACCGCGTCGCCTCCGACCCCGACGCCGTGCCGACCCTGGCCGACCTCGCCGGATGGGAGCAGCGCAACGGGACCGTGCCGGCCGGGTCGTTCGTCGCGCTGCGCACCGACTGGTGGAAGCGCTGGCCCGATGCGGCGGCGATGGAGAACCGCGACGCCGACGGTGTCAGCCACGCACCCGGTTGGTCGCGTGAGGTGCTGGAACGGCTCGTCGACGCGGGTGTCACGGCGGTGGGGCACGAGCAGACCGACACCGATGCCGGCAGCTCCACGTCGGCCGGCGACTACGGGCTCGAGCTGTTCTGGCTCCAGAACGACCGGTGGCAGATCGAGCTCATGGCCCGGCTCGACGAGGTGCCCGAGGCCGGTGCGCTCGTCGTCGCGTCATGGCCCAAGCCGCGAGAGGGCTCCGGGTTCCCGGCACGCGTCTTCGCGATCCATCCCGCCGCTGCCGAGCCGTCCGACCCACCGCGCTGGGCCTGACGTTCCCGCAGACACGCCGCCGGCGTGTCTGCACGAACGTCAGGCCCAGCGGGGATCAGGCGGACGCGGCCTCCTCGACCGTCGGGTACAGCGTGAAGACCTCTTCCATGCCCGTGATCGACAGGACGCGCCGGACGATCGAGCTGGCCCCCGCGATGCGGAACTGGCCCTCGTCGCGGGTCAGCTGCCACCCGCTCACGAGGGCGCCGAGGCCCGAAGAATCCATGAAGTCGACCCCCGACAGGTCGATGATGATGCGTGCCGCCGGGTCGTCCACGCGGTCGACGATGTGCGATCGCAGGGTGCGGGCGGTCTCGACGTCGATGTCGCCGGTCAGCTCGATGACGTGGAAGTCGCCGCTCGCGCGGTCGGCGATGGTCAGGCTCATGCGGATCCCTCGGTGTGGTCAGGTCGTGCGGCGGACCGGCGCAGGGCGACGATCGTGAGGTCGTCGTCGAGCGTGCCCGGGACGGCGGTGAGCAGGTCGTCGATCCAGTCGTCGAGGGTCGCCGACCGGTCGGATCCGGCGGCGGCAGCCGCCAGCCGGTCGATCGAGACGTCGATCTCGATGCCGCGGCGCTCGACCAGCCCATCGGTGTAGGCCAGCAGGATGTCGCCCGCCGCCAGCGTGAGCCGGTCGGTGCGGGCCGCGCCGTGGGCGACGCCCAGCAGGGGACGCCCGGCCTGCTGGAGCGGGCGGCACACGCCGTCGCTCAGCACGAGGGGCGGCGGGTGGCCGGCGTTGGCGAGCTCGACCTCGCCCGTGCGCGGGTCGAGGGCGATCACGACGACCGTCGCGGTCTGCCCGGGCAGCATCGACTGCACCAGCACGTCGAGACGATCGACGCAGTCGGCGGGCGAGTGCCCGTCGATCATGTAGGCACGCAGCGCGGTGCGCACCTGCGACATCGCCGTCGCGGCCGTGACGCCGTGGCCCGCGACGTCGCCGACGCTGATGGCCAGGCGACCGTCGGGGAGCGAGAAGGCGTCCCACCAGTCACCGCCCAGCTGGCTGCCCTTGGCCGGCCGGTAGCGTGCGAGGACGTCGTGGCCCTCGACCGCGGGCGCCTCGTCGAGGACGACGGTGCGCTGCAGCGACTCGGCGATCGCGGTGTGCTCGTGCGTGCGGCGCAGCAGCTCGCTCGACAGGTGCTCGCGCAGGCTCTCGGCGACGGCGACCTGCCAGCTGGTCCACGGGGCACTGCGACCGCGCACGACCTGGCGCCACTTGGCGAACGACTTGCGGGGGCTGAGCCGGACGTTGGGGTCCTCGGCCAGGGCCAGTGCCTTGTTGGTCGGGTCGCCGCCCCAGTCGACCGTCCGCTCGATCTCGGGACGTAGCCACAGCATCCACCGGTCGGGTCCGTTGCCGATGTGCAGCGCCCCGGCCGCGACGTCGGCGACACGGGCCAGCTCGGGTGCGAGCGACGACAGGCGGTGGGTCGAGGTGGCACGCCCGGACGCTCCGCCCAGCTGACGCGCGATGACGTGCAGATCGGCCTCGGGGGGCACCTCCCCCCGGGTCAGCAGGCGACCGTCGACGTGCAGCGCGACGCCCTGCGCGTCGACGAGCGAGAGCAGACGAGGGTCGTCGATCAGGGCGTCGTAGACGGGGCGGGTGTCGGCCGCGAGCGCGGCGGTGAGGCGTGCCAGCGCGACGCTGGCCCGCAGCTCGTCGACGTGACCGTCGGCCTTCTCGCGGTCGTCGATCAGCTGCGACGCCGTCTGCCCGAGGAACTCCGCGGCGGACCGGGCGTCGTAGGGCACCCGCAGGGGGCCGGAGTAGTGGTGGCACGCGACGAGCCCCCACAGCAGCCCGTCCTTGACCATCGAGACCGACATCGACGCGTCGACGCCCATGTTGGACAGGTACTCGATGTGGATCGGCGACACGCTGCGCAGCACCGAGTGCGACAGGTCGAGCGGGGCACCGGTGCCGGGGTCGACAACGGGCTCGAGCGCGACCGGGACGTAGTGGATGTCGGCGATGAGCCGGGTCCAGTTGACGGTGTAGAGCCGCCGGGCCTGGGCCGGGATGTCGGTCGCGGGATAGTGCAGGCCGAGGAACGGGTTGAGGTCGTCGCGGCGGTCCTCGGCGACGACCTCGCCGTTCCACTCCTCGTCGAAGCGGTAGACCATGACGCGGTCGAAGTCGGTCAGCAGCCGGATCTCCGACGCGAGCTGCTGGCAGAGCTCGGCGGTGGTGGAGGTCTGCGTCAGCCGGGTGACGGCGGCCCGGGCCGACCGGTACGACACGGTCTGGGTCGGCACCGGCACCGAGACGGGCTCCACCTCGACGACGACGCGGCTGCCGGACCGGTGGACGATCAGGTCGACCTCGCTGCCCGCGAGGCCCCCGGCACCCGGCGGCATCGTGGTGCGCAGCGGCGTGCCCATGTCGTCGGCCTCGACGGCCCGCGCGACGAGCTGGTCCGGGCCGGGACCCAGCACGTCGCGAAGGTGCTGGTCGACGGGTCCCTGCCCCGCCGGGCCCAGCAGCCGCGCGCAGTTGGCCGATGCCATGACGACGACGTGGTCGGCGTCGAGAGCGAGCAGCAGACCGTGCGGCTGGATCGCCCCCGGGACGTGGATCGGCTCGCGATCGCACGTCGTCAGGTCGGGCGACGAGTAGGCCGGCGTGTGGCTGGCGGTGGTGTGCGGAGCAGGGGTCACGGGCGTCTCTCTCCCAAGGAGCACCGCCTGCTGGCTCAACCGGTTCCCGGCCACGGTATCGGTAGTGGCCTCCGCCCGCGTGTCAGGCCACGCAGGACCTGCACGGCGTCCTGCAGCAGCTCGGCGGGCGGGCAGGGAAAGGATGCTCCCTGATACCCCGCCCGCCGGGTGCTCGACCCTCGTGGTTGCTACTTCTTGTGCTCGCCGTCGACCGGCTCACCGACGACGTCGGTCGGTGCCGGCGGGGGCGTGGTGGCGGCCGGACGCGGCGCGGGGGCCACATAGGGCGCAGGAGCGTCGCCGCGGCGCTTCAGGATCGCGAAGGCCGCTGCCCCGGCACCCGTCAGGATGCCCACGGCCGCGACGCGACGCAGACGCTTGCGCGGCGGCTTGACCTTCTCGGGCAGACGATCCTGCACGGGCTCGGGCAGCCGGTTGAAGAGGTCGTCGCGCAGGTCGAGCAGCTGGTGCCTGTCGGGCAGGTGCGCGGCGATCTGGTCACGGACGGCGGGTGCGCGGTCGGCGACCTGCTTGCGCAGGTCGTCGGAGTGCTTGCGCAGCTCGCCGGTCTGCTCGAGGATCTGGTCGCGGACGACCGGTGCGCGGTCGGCCACCTGCTTGCGCAGGTCGTCGGTCTGGGAGGCCAGATCGCTGAGCTGAGCCTCCAGCTTGTCGCGCAATGTCTTCTTCTTGAACGGCCTGGTCATGTCGTGCTCCCTTGTTCATCTCGTGGTTCAACGGTGGTCTGGGTCGTCCCGGTCACGACGACGGTGACGTCTCGACACTGTCATCTCTCGCCCCGTCGTGCTCGATGGTGTCAGATCGTGGGTTGCCTGAACCCAGCTCGGCGAGTGGGTCCTTGCGGCGCTTCATGCGCGTGACGACCTCGTCGAGGGTCAGCTGACGCAGGTCTGGGCCGAGCTCTCGCCACGTGCGGGGCACCGCGACCTGCGGGGTCGTCGTGCCGCGCAGCGAGTAGGGCGCGACTGTCGTCTTGTTGCCGTTGTTCTGGCTCCAGTCGACCAGCACCCGTCCGACCCGCTCGCTCTTGCGCATCGAGCTCACGACCAGGTCGGGCAGCTCCGACTCGAGGGTCTGGGCGACCTGGTGGGCGAAGGCGTTGACGTAGTCGGAGTCGTGCGTGCCGTCGAGGCGCGCGTACAGGTGGATGCCCTTGCTGCCGCTCGTCACGGGCAGCGCGCTGAGGCCGATGTCGCTCAGCAGCCGCTTGGCGCGCCGGGCGACGTCCACGCACTCGGGCAGGCCCGTACCGGGCCCGGGGTCGAGGTCGAGCACGAGCCGGTCGGGGTGACGGCGGGCGTCGCCGCGTCCGACCCGCCACTGCGGCACGTGCAGCTCGAGCGCCCCGACCTGCCCCGCCCAGGCGAGCGCCGCCGCGTCGTCGAAGACGGGATAGGCGTTGGTGTGGTCGCTGTGCTCGATCGTGACGCGGCGGATCCACGACGGTGCCGACTCCGGCAGGTTCTTCTCGAAGAACACCTCGCCGGGACGTCCGGCGGTGCCGACGCCGTCGACCCAGCGCTTGCGGGTGACGATGCGATCGGCGACGTAGGGGAGCAGGTGCGGGGCGATCGCGACGTAGTAGGCGATGACGTCCGCCTTGGTCGTCCCCGTGGCGGGGTAGACGACCTTGTCGGGGTGGGTCAGGCGCAGCCGGTGACCGCCGATCGAGACGTTCTCGACGCTGCTGGCCATCGGATGTCCCCTCGCAGTCGGCAGGTCGGCACGTGTCTCAGCGAATCCTTACCCCGGGCCCGGCCGACGAAACCCCTCCGGCCGGAGCAGTTCTGCCCGATGTGGTCCGATCGGACCACCTGACGTAGTTATTTCCTACTGAACAAGTCTTGCGCAACCTTGCCGATCAGTGCGATGGTGGCAGAGCTGGTTGAGCAGATGCCCGCACTGGATCAAGACCCAGGAGGGTTTCCGTGCATTCTGCTCCCGCACACACATCGATCCACACCGACGACGCCGACGTCACGTCGCTGCTCGAGGCCGCCGCAGCCGCGGAGCCCGCCGAGCGCACGCGCCTCGAGGACGAGATCGTCCGCCGTCACCTCGGACTCGCCCGTCACCTCGCAGGCCGCTACGCGGGTCGAGGCGTCGACCGCGACGACCTCGTCCAGGTCGCCAACTTCGCGCTCGTCAAGGCCATCCGTGGCTTCCACCACGACCGCGGCGAGTTCGTGCCGTTCGCGACCGTCACGATCCTCGGCGAGATCAAGAAGCACTTCCGCGACCACTGCTGGAGCGTGCGCCCGCCGCGCCGCATCCAGCAGCTGCAGGCTGACATCACGGCAGCGTCCGAGCGTCGGCTGCAGAGCGACTCGCGCACCCCGCTGGTCGCCGACATCGCGAACGACGTCGACGCCTCGGAGGCCGACGTCCGCGAGGCCATGGCAGCTCGTGGATGCTTCTCGCCGACGTCGCTCGACCAGCCGATCCGCGAGGGCGGCCAGCCGCTCGGCGAGACGCTGAGCTGGGAGGAGACCAGCTACGCGTTCATCGACGACTGGGTCACGGTCGGCCCGCTGTGCCAGGACCTCAGCGACGACGAGCGTGAGCTGCTGCGGCTGCGGTTTGTCGAGGAGCGCACGCAGCAGGAGATCGCCGACCTGGTCGGCGTCAGCCAGATGCAGGTGTCGCGCCGCCTCACCAAGCTGCTCGAGCAGCTGCGGTCGCGCGCCGCCGTGGACGACGCGGCCTGATCGTCCCGGGGGGTCGGTCTCGCCGGGCACGATCGGCTGGCGCTTGGTAGCGTCTTCTTGCCGGTTCAGCAGCAGCCGTTGGCTTCGTGCTGTCCTGAAAGGCTCGTCGTTTGACCCGCATCACCCTGAGATTCGCGCTCAGCGGACCTGAAGCGCAAGCAGATCTGTTGCGCGAGTTCGCCATGCACGACGGGGTCGAGATCAGGCCAGCTGTGCAGGCGGGAGCGCCCGTCATCGAGGTCGAGACCTTCGACACCGTCACGACCGCGTGGGACGTGCGCGCGACGGTCGGGATGTTCGACGACGCCGCCGTCGAGCTGGACGGTCAGGAGTGACCGCGGTGCCGCCCGGGCGCGTAGGTCTGCGTCGAGAAGGAGGGCGCGGACGTCCACGCCTCCTGGTGCCCGATCTCGTCGGCGATGGCCGAGGCCAGGTCGGTCGGCCGGATCATCGGCACGGCGTCGCCGTCGCCCGTCCGCAGCCCGAGGGGGGAGTGCCAGATCATCGACACGTCGTGGTGGTCTCCGCAGCGGCGGCACAGCTCGTCGAACCGGGCGCGCAGGTTGTCGTCGTCCGACGTCGCGGACACGACGACGACGTGCGTCGGTGCCACGTCGCGGGAGGCGAGGTCGGCCATCGCGTGCTCGCCGGGCACGGTGTCGATGCGGACGATCGCGTTGGTCACCGAGGTCAGCCAGCCCGTGCGGGTCGTCACGGCGTGGGTGCTGCAGCCGCGTCGCCCGAGCTCGTCGCTCAGAGCGGCGTCGAGCAGGTCGCGCACGCCGAACAGCGTCACCGTCGGGCCCGAGAGGTGAAGGTCGGTGGTCAAGAGAGCCATCCCTTCGTCGGAGTCGCGATGACCGGTGCCATCTGTCCGGACGACCTCATATGCTTGGGTCGGCGGCGCTCCGGGTCAGAAGTACCCTTGACCTCGGCGCACAAACCATGGTCGACGATGCCGGTCGGTCGCCCCGCCGGGCCGAGGTCGTCATGACCAGGCGCATAGACCTCCGAAAGGCCTCCGCGATGGACACCTCGACGTTCTTCTCCGAGATGGCGCTCGACCTGCACGACGCGCCGAATGCCGAGAGCACGATCGAGCGCATCGCGGAATACGCCAAGATCGCGACGAGCTGCGACGAGGCCGGCATCATGCTGGTCCACGCGCGCAACCAGATCGAGACGGCCGCCGCGACGTCGAAGCGGGTCGGCGAGTCGCACAACCTGCAGATCGTCCACGACGAGGGCCCGTGCCTCGACGCGATCGAGGGTCAGGACCACTACATGTCCGACGACGTCAGCGTCGACCCCCGGTGGGAGAAGTGGGGGCCCGCGGTCGCCGAGCTCGGCATGCGCAGCGTGCTCAGCCTGCGCCTGGCCACCAAGTCCCGACGCTACGGCTCGCTCAACCTCTACGCCGAGAAGGTCGGTGCCTTCGACGATGATGACCTCGCGGTCGCGACGATCTTCGTGCGGCACGCGTCGATCGCGATCGCCAACGCCCACAACGAGGAGGGCCTGCAGGTCGCGATCGACGCGCGCAAGCTCATCGGCCAGGCGCAGGGCATCCTCATGGAGCGGTTCAGCATCGATGCCGACCGGGCCTTCGAGTTCCTGCGCCGGCAGTCGCAGACCCACAACGTCAAGCTGCGCTACGTCGCAGAGTGGGTCGTCGACCACCGCAACTCGCCCGATGCGACATTCTCGGTGCCCGACGACCAGAGCCAGCCCGTCAGCTAGCCCGCTTCTTGGCCGGAGCCTTCTTGGCGGCGGACTTCTTCGCGGCCTTCTTGGCCGGCGTCTTCTTCGCGGCAGCCTTCTTGGCAGGGGTCTTCGGGGTCTTCGTCGCCGCGGCCGATGACGTCTTCTTCGCGGTCTTCTTGCGATCGATGCTGCGCTTGAGGGCCTCCATCAGGTCGACGACGTCCGCATCGTCCGCATCGTCGTCCTGCTCGCCGAACGTCGCATCGGTGTCGAGCGCGGCACCCTGCTCGAGCTTGGCCTCGACGAGGGTGCGCAGCTGCTCCTGGTACTCGTCGGTGAAGGCGGCGCTGTCGAAGTCGCCGGTCAGCGAGTCGACCAGCTGGGCGGCCATGTCGCGCTCCTTCTGGCTGATGCGGGGGGTCTCGCCCAGCACGTCGAAGGCAGGGGAGCGCACCTCGTCGTCCCACAGCAGGGTCTGCAGCAGCAGGACGTCGCCCCGCACGCGCAGCGCGGCGAGCCGGGTCTTCTGCCGGAGCGCGAACCGCACGATCGCGGTGCGGTCGGAGTCCTCCAGGGCGCGCCGCAGCAACGTGTACTGCTTGAGGGTCTTGGCCTCCGGCTCGAGGTAGTAGCTCTTGTCGAGGCGGAGCAGGTCGACCTGCTCCGCCGGCACGAACTCGACGACCTCGATCTCGTGGTTGCGCTCGGCCGGCAGCGACTTGAGATCGGCATCGGTGAGGATGACGGTCTGCTGGCCGTCGTCGTAGGCCTTGTCGATGTCGCTGTACTCGACGACCTCGCCGCACACCTCGCAGCGCCGCTGGTAGCGGATGCGGCCACCGTCCTTGGCGTGCACCTGGTGCAGGGGCACGTCGTGGTTCTCGGTGGCGCTGTAGACCTTGACCGGGACGCTCACCAGCCCGAAGCTGATCGCGCCCTTCCAGATGGATCGCATCCTCCAGTCAATCGCGACCCCGCGCGGTGCGCAACGCAGGCGCGACGAGGACGTCCGGGCGAGCTGCGAGTCAGCGGGAGAAGAAGCGTCGCCGGGGGGCCTCCGGCGGAGGGATCTCGACGAAGCCGGGGTCGTAGGGCTCGAGACCGCGCTCGATGCGTGGTCGCAGAGCAGTGACGGCGGCAGCCGGGTCGTCGAACGGGATGCCCGCGAGCTGGTTGGGCGAGTGCCGCCACCACTGCAGGGCGATGAGCTCGTCACGCAGCTCGTCGGGGAGGCGCTTCTTGATGACCTTGGCCGGGAGGCCTCCGCAGATCGTGTACGGCGGCAGGTCCTTCGTGACGACGGCATTGGCCGCGACGATGCAGCCGTCGCCGATCGTGACGCCGCGCAGCACGACGACGCCGGCACCGAGCCACACGTCGTTGCCGATCGATGCGCGGTCGGGTCCGACGCTGCGGAACGACTGGCGTCCGTCCTTCTCCGGGTCGATGACCTCGGACTCGGCGGCGGCCGGGTGCCAGCCCCACGTCGCCTGCTTGTACTGGAACGCCGAGACGCCCATCCAGGTCAGCGGGTGACCCGTGGCACCGACCGTCGAGTTGTTGCCGATCTCGCTGTACCGGCCGATGTCGGCGGCCTGCACCTCGACGTGCTGGCCGAACTCCGTGAAGCACCCGACGCGCGTGTCGGACCGCAGCAGCAGGTCTCCGAGCACCCGCACGGGGGGCTCGACGAGCAGTCGGGACGACCCGACTCGACGGACGTGATGCTCTCCACGGATGTGCTCGGACACTCCCGGAGACTATCGTCAGCCCGATGACACGGACCTGGCACGCTCTCGTCGCGGCCCTGACCGCGGTCGCCCTCGTCGGGCAGACGGTCATCACGATCGACGAGGGCCGGTCGTTGGCCAACTTCCTCAGCTACTTCACGATCGAGTCGAACATCCTCGTGCTGGTGACCTCGCTGCTGCTGGTGCAGCGACCCGATCGCGGCGGCACGGCGTTCGGCGTCCTGCGGCTCGCGAGCCTGACCGCGATCACCGTGACGGGCCTGGTCTACGCCACGGTGCTCGCCGGCAACGGCAGCTTCGAGGGCGCCGAGTGGTGGTACGACAAGATCTTCCACTACGTCGTACCGGCCATGTCGGTCATCGGCTTCGTCGCGCTGACGCCGCGCACCCGGCTCGACCGGACGGCGATGTGGGCGCTGGCCTTCCCGGTGGCCTGGCTGGCCTACACCTTGGTGCGGGCCGAGGTCGCCGAGCCGGTCTTCGTCCTGACGCCCACCACGACGGCCCCCGTCCCCTACGGCTTCCTCGACGTCGCCGATCTCGGAGGCGTGACGGTCACCGTCATCTGCCTCGCACTGACCGCGGTGGCCGTCGCGATCTCGACCGGATACGTCTGGCTGAGTCGCGGCGTTGGCGCTCGAAGGCGCTGAATCAGTAGGTGGAATCGCTCCTGAGGACCTGATCCGTCGTGGCTGTTCGGCTCGACCACGAAATCGATTGACCCGGTAGGTGCGCCCCCATACGGTTGACATGTCGCGTCACCGCGGCGGCCGCACCTGTCTCCAGTGGGGGCAGTGCCGCCGAGAGTTCTGCACCACACCACATGAGGAGCTGCCGCATGACCAGTCCCAGCTACCAGGTTCTCGACCCGTCGACGGGTGACGTCGTCGAGTCGTTCGACCACGCGTCCGACGCCGACATCGAGGCGGCGCTGACGTCGTCGGCCGCGGCCTACCGCTCGTGGCGGGACGTGCCGATCGCCGAGCGTGCGGTCGTCGTCAAGCGCGTCGCTGCGCTGTTCGCCGAGCGCGCCGACGAGCTCGCCGCGATCGCGACCACCGAGATGGGCAAGCCCGTCCCGGAGGGCGTCGAGGAGGCCGAGTTCTGCCAGGCGATCTTCGACTACTTCGCCGACGAGGGCCCGACCCTGGCCGCCGACACGGAGATCAAGGGCATCAACGGCGGCAAGGCCATCGTGCAGAGGCTGCCCGTGGGCCCGCTGCTGGGCGTCATGCCGTGGAACTTCCCGTTCTACCAGATCGCCCGGTTTGCGGCCCCCAACCTGATGCTGGGCAACACGATCATCCTCAAGCACGCCGAGTCGGTGCCACGCTCGGCGCTGGCGGTCGAGCAGATCATGAAGGACGCCGGTCTGCCAGACGGCGCCTACGTCAACGTCTTCGCGACGTTCGACCAGGTCGAGACGATCATCGCCGACCCGCGGGTGGCCGGTGTGTCGCTGACGGGTTCGGAGCGGGCCGGCTCGGTCGTCGCGGCGATCGCGGGCAAGAACCTCAAGAAGTGCGTGCTCGAGCTGGGCGGCTCCGACCCCATGGTCGTCCTCGACACCGACGACCTCGACGCGGTCGCCGACGCCGCGTGGGACTACCGCATGTACAACACGGGGCAGGCGTGCAACTCCAACAAGCGCATGATCGTCATGGACGACCTGTTCGACGACTTCGTGGGCAAGCTGACCGAGAAGGCACTCGCGCTCGACTCGTTCAGCCCGCTGTCGTCGCGCAAGGCCGCCGAGACGCTGGCCGAGCAGGTGCAGGACGCCGTCGACAAGGGTGCGACACTGCACGCCGGCGGTGTGCTGAGCGAGGGCCCCGACGCGCACTACTCGCCGGCTGTGCTGACCGGTATCACCAAGGACATGCGGGCGTACTCCGAGGAGCTCTTCGGGCCCGTCGCGGTCGTCTACTCGGTCGGCTCGGACGACGAGGCGCTCGAGCTGGCCAACGACACGGCCTACGGGCTCGGCGGATCGGTCTTCGCGGTCGACGAGAAGCGGGCGCGCTCACTGGCCGAGCGCCTCGAGGTCGGCATGGCCAACGTCAACACGACAGCCGGTGAGGGTGCCGAGATCCCGTTCGGCGGCGTCAAGCGCTCCGGCTTCGGCCGCGAGCTCGGCCCCCTCGGCATGGACGAGTTCGTCAACAAGCGCATGTTCTACGTCGCCGACTGAGCGGTGACGGTTACCACGGTCCCGTGGTAAACCGTCACTTTCCCAGGGACACCGTCACCCACCCAGGAGCGTGATCACCCACCGAGGGTTGCAACCCTCGGTGGGTGATCTTTTCCCACGGGACCGTGGTAAACCGCGCGTCCGGAGGGGTGATCAGGCGTCGGGCCAGGCGACGCTGAGGTACTGGGTCTCCTGGAACTCCTCGAGGCCCATGCGGCCGCCCTCGCGGCCGATGCCGCTCTGCTTCATGCCACCGAACGGGGCAGCGGGGTCGGACACGAGTCCGCGGTTGACGCCGACCATCCCGGCCTCGATCGCCTCGCCGAGGCGGATGCCCCGCTGCAGGTCGCCGGTGAACACGTAGGCCGCCAGGCCCATCTCGGTGTCGTTGGCGTAGCCGATGACCTCCTCGTCGGTCGTCCACGTGACGATCGGCGCGATGGGGCCGAAGATCTCCTCGTGGACGATCTCGGCGTCGGCCGGCACGTCGACGAGCACCGTCGGAGCGAACCAGAAGCCCTCGCCCTCCTGCGGCACGGACGCCTCGTGCGTGACCCGGGCACCCGCCTCCAGCGCGCCGGCGAGCAGCTTCTGGGTCTTGTCGACCGCCTTGGCGTTGATGAGGGGCCCGATGTCGGAGCCCTCGGACGCCGGACCGACCTTGAGCGACGCGACCTTCGCGCCGAGCTTGGCGGCGAACTCCTCGACGACGTCGGCGTGGACGTACAGCCGGTTGGCCGCGGTGCACGCCTGACCGCCGCCACGGAACTTGGCGATCATGGTGCCCTCGACGGCGGCGTCGAGATCAGCGTCGTCGGCGACGATGAGCGGGGCGTTGCCACCCAGCTCCATCGACGAGTTGACGATGCGATCGGCGGCCTGCTTGAGCAGCACCGAGCCGATGCCGGTGGAGCCGGTGAACGAGATCTTGCGGACGCGCGCGTCCTCCATCCACGTGGTGACGACCTTGCCGGCCGTCGACGACGGGACGATGTTGACGACGCCCTCGGGCAGACCCGCCTCGACCATGAGGCGCGCGATCGCGAAGGCCGTCAGCGGTGTCTCGGCGGCGGGCTTGAGGACGACCGTGCACCCTGCCGCGAGGGCTGGTGCGATCTTGCGGGTCGCCATCGCGGCGGGGAAGTTCCACGGCGTGACCAACGCGGCGACGCCCACGGGGTGGTGCGTCACGAGCGTGCGCGTGCCACCGGCGGGTGAGACTCCGTAGTCGCCGCCCATGCGGACGCCCTCCTCGGCGAACCAGCGGAAGAACTCGGCCGCGTAGGTGACCTCGCCCTTGGCATCGGTCAGCGACTTGCCGTTCTCGGCGGCTATCAGCTCGCCCAGCTCGTCACGGTCGCGGATCATGAGCTCCCACGTGCGGCGCAGGATCTCGCCCCGCTCGCGAGGCGCGACCCGGCGCCAGGTCTTCAGCGCCGTCGCGGCCGCGTCGACCGCGGCCGTGGCGTCGGCCTCGCTCGCATCGGACACGGCGCGGATCGACTCGCCCGTCGCCGGGTCGACGACGTCGAACGTCCCGTTCGCGCCGGGGAGCCACTGGTTGTCGATGAACAGGTCGGTCGCGGTCATTTCGTCTCCTCGAAGGCGTCGGTGAGGATCTGCAGACCCTCGGTGAGCAGCTCGTCGCTGATCGACAGCGGCGGCAGGAAGCGCAGCACGTTGCCGAACGTGCCGCACGTCAAGACGATCACGCCGGCCTGGTGGGCGCTCGCGGCGACGACCTTGGCCAGCTCGGCATCGGGCTCGTCGGTGCCGGACCTGACCAGCTCGACCGCGATCATCGCGCCGCGACCGCGGACGTCGCCGAGGCGGTCGTCGTCGGCCTGCAGGCGGTGCAGGGTCGTCAGCATGAGGCGCTCGATCTCGGCCGCACGGGCCACCAGGCCGTCCTGCTCGATCGTCTCGATCGTGGCCAGCGCCGCGGCGCAGGCCAGCGGGTTGCCGCCGTAGGTGCCGCCGAGGCCGCCCACGTGCGAGGCGTCCATGATGTCGGCGCGTCCCGTGACCGCCGACAGGGGCAGGCCGCCGGCGATGCCCTTGGCGGTCACGATGACATCGGGCACGACGCCCTCGTGGTCGCACGCGAACATCTCGCCGGTGCGCGCGAAGCCGGTCTGCACCTCGTCGGCGATGAACACGACGCCGTTGTCGGTGCACCACTGCGCGAGCGCGGGCAGGAAGCCGTCGGCCGGGACGATGAAGCCGCCCTCGCCCTGGATCGGCTCGATCACGACGGCAGCGAGGTTGTCGGCGCCGACCTGCTTCTCGATGACGCTGATGGCGCGCTGCGCCGCGAGCGTGCCGTCGACGGCCTTGTCGTCGCGGTAGGGGTACGACAGCGGTGCGCGGTAGACCTCGGACGCGAACGGGCCGAAGCCGCTCTTGTAGGGCATCGACTTGGCCGTCATGGCCATCGTCAGGTTGGTGCGTCCGTGGTACGCGTGGTCGAACACCACGACGGCCTGGCGCTTGGTGTGCGCGCGGGCGATCTTGATGGCGTTCTCGACGGCCTCGGCGCCGGAGTTGAACAGTGCGGACCGCTTCTCGTGGTCGCCGGGGGTGAGCCGGTTGAGTGCCTCGGCCACCGAGACGTAGCCCTCGTACGGCGTGACCATGAAGCAGGTGTGGGTGAAGGCCTCGACCTGCTCGCGGACGGCCTCGACGACGCGCGGGGCGCTGTTGCCGACGGTCGTGACGGCGATGCCTGATCCGAGGTCGATGAACGAGTTGCCGTCGACGTCCTTGACGATGCCGCCTCCCGCCTCGACGGCGAAGACCGGCATCGTGGTGCCGATGCCGGAGGCGACGGCGGCGTTCTTGCGGGCCATGAGCTCGATGGACCGGGGTCCGGGGACGGCGGTGACGAGCTGGCGGCGTTGTTCCAAGGAGGCAGACATGCCTCCATTGTCGTCCGCCTCGACTCATGCCGTCCAATACTCAGAACTGATCGAATGTATGCTCACCAGGCATGGAGCTGCGCACGCTGGGATACTTCGTCGCGGTCGCCGATGCGGGGTCGGTCAGTGCCGCGGCCGAAGCCGTGCACGTCACGCAGCCTGCCGTGTCGCGACAGCTGCGGCAGCTCGAGCACGACCTGGGCGTCGACCTGTTCGTCAGGAGCGCCGGACGTCTCAGGCTCAGCGCTGCGGGCCGCGAGTTCCTGCCCCACGCCCGCGACGTGCTGCGCCGCGCAGACGGGGCCAGGGCCGCGGCGCGGTCGTACGCCGCAGGACGGCTCGAGCGCCTGACGATCGCGGCCCCGACGACGACACTGACCGACGTCATCGCCCCGTTCCTGGCGACGCTCGACCCCGGCGACCCCATGCCGACGGTGCTGGAGTCGGGGCCGCGTGCCGCCGACGACGCGCTGCGCAACGGAGCCGACCTCGCGATCATGACGGGGCCACCCCGGACGTCCCTGGCGAGCACGCCCATCGCGGTGCTGCCCGTGTGGGCCTACGCGACGGCCGACCACGTCCCGCCGGGCTCGTCCGTGCGCCTGGCCGATCTGCTCGACGAGACGCTGCTGGTGCTGACCCCGGGGTTCAAGCCACGGCAGATCCTCGACGCCGCGATCGACCGAGCGGGCCTGGTCGCCGGCGACCTCGTCGAGTGCAGCAATCCGCAGGTAGCCCAGGCCCTCGCGGCGGCCGGGCGGGGAGTCGCCGTCGTGACCGACGACCCGCGCTTCGACCTGCGGGGCGTCGAGATCATGGGACGGGATGGGCCGCTGCGCATCGAGCTGTTCGCGGCATGGGAGCCCGACCACCACGCGGCTGCCACGTTGGCGGGGCTGGCGACGCGGCTGTCGGCGTTCTGCGTCGAGCGCTACGGCGCGGACGTCGCCCCGGCCTGAGCCGTGAGCCGTAACCCGTGCCTAGGAGACTGCTTCGCGGATCATGTCCTTGGCTGAACGAAAGTAGCGGGAGTGGGTCTTCATCAGACCTTGCTCTGAGTCTGCCCCCAACACGACGATCTCGATGTTCGCATCGCCGCGATGGAGATCCTCGAGTTCGAATCGCGCCGACATGGCCTCCGACCGGCGGGTCGAGGTGAACGTGCGTCGTATGTCGGACTCGCCAGTGCTGCGGTTGTAGACAATCAAGAAGTAGTTCATTCCGTCTCCCAACCTGCGGCTAAGCGGGCCAATCGCTCGAGAAGTTCTTGCGTCTCTTGACGCATCTGATCGCGTTTGGCCATGCGGACGGCGATGTCTGCCGTGATCGCCTCGATCTCGTTCATCGTATCCCGGTCCTCCATGTTCTTGCCCAGTTCGTCGTCGACGTTGGTGAGGCGACGTTGGTGATCGGCGAGCCGATCGGCAAGTTCCTCGTCCTCGAACTCCGAGACCGATAGATCCTCGATGCCGTCGCTGAAGCGCATCAAGATCTCCAGCAGGTCGCCGCGGGACATATCACGGAGGGCCTCCTGCTCCGTGTTGGTTGGCTGCTCCCCGTAGCGAATCCCGCGTCCCCAGACGTCGCCGAGCTTCTCGATCAACTGAGCCCACGCGTCCTGCTCCACAGTTCTGATCTGAACCTCGACCGGCAGATGTCGGGGAAAGACGATGACGTGCAGGGCTCGGTAGCCAGCTGACGGGTGGACCCTCCGGTCGCTCAGCCGAGGGGCTTTCGCGGCATCCGAGAACTCCTGCTGGATCGCCGCTGCGAGCTCGTTCTGCTGCCGTCTGCTCAGTGCACCAGTCACTCGGACCCCGGCCACGTCCTGCATGCCCTTCAGCCCCATCCCGTGTTCGCGCTGGAGCTTCTCGCGGATGGTCCCCGTCGTCTTGACGCGGGTTGTCAGCCCAAGTGCCGGACCGCCCGATGACGTGAAGCCGTCGAGAACGCTGCGAATACGTTCCTCGGTCTGGGCCAGGACGTCGTCGTAGGCCGCGAGCACCGATCGGAGGAGCTCAAGGTCGCGGGGATCATCTTCTTCGCCGATTGCCAGACGGTGCCCGAGCTGGTCCAGTGCGGACCGGGAACAGGGCAGGGCAGACTTGGTCTCGTCGGGCACATCGAAATCGTGCCAGTTCCCCGCCTTCTGCGTCGAGCGCTACGGCGCGGACGTCGCCCCGGCCTGAGCCGTGAGCCGTCCCTCGCGGTCGGCCTTGCGCTCGAACCACACGGTCGCGAACGGCGGGATGCTGGAGGCGAGGGCCACGACCAGGGTCTTGGCGTCCCAGCGGAACACGAACTTGGCGATGACCGCCGTCAGCACGTAGAGCATGAAGATGCCGCCATGGATGGGGCCGGCGACCGGCACGCCGCCCTCGGCCAGCCCGAGAGGCTCGGCATCGAGGATCCACTTGAAGAACATCGCGACGAGCAGCAGCCCCCAGGAGAAGGCCTCGGCGATGGCGACGGTACGAAAGACGGTGCGGACGACAGCGGGATTCACGCCACCACGCTACCCGTGTAACCGCAACGAAATGCTGACCGGTGACAATGGTCATATGGCCTTCCTGCTGCGCGTCGAGCTTCCTGACGTGCCCGGATCACTCGGTGCGCTCGCGACGGCACTCGGTTCTGCGGGCGCCGACATCGAGGCGATCGAGATCGTCGAGCGTCGACCCGACGGCCTCGTCGTCGACGACGTGCTGCTCGAGCTGCCGCCGCAGGTCATGCCCGATGCGCTGATCACGGCCTGCCACGAGCTCGAGGGCGTCACGGTGGAGTGGATCTCCCGCTACAACGCGGGGGCCAATCTGAGCATGGATCTCGAGGCGGTCGAGCGGTTCACCGAGGACCCGACGCACGCGATCGCCCGGCTCGTCGAGGTCATCCCCGAGACGTTCCGCACCGACTGGGCACTGGCGCTCGACCGCGTCGACGGCGCGACGCACGTGATGGCCGAGTCGCCGACGGCCCCCCAGCTCGTCTCCGCCGCCGACGACTGGCTGGGACTGCGCAAGGCCAAGGTGCTGCGCCCGGTGCCGGAGTGGGAGTCGACCGTCCTGGCCGCGACGCCGGCGCGCGATCGCAAGGGCAACGGGCTGGTCGTCGTGGTCGGACGCCACGGGGGACCGGAGTTCCTCGACTCCGAGCTTGCGCGCCTCGGCCACATGGCGTCGCTGGCGGCATCAGTTCAGGTCGTCTGACTCCGTTCCTCGTGCGTCGACCCGCTCCTTGGGCGCCGACCCGCTCCTTGAGCCTGTCGAAAGGACGTTTCGACAGGCTCGACGGGCGGCGGTGACTACTCCGCGGCCTTGGTCTCGACAACGTGCGCGTGGTGGAAGCGACCCAGCGCCTCGACCTCGCGCTCCATGCCGGGTACGGCGCGTGAGGCGATGCGTTTCAGCACCGGCCACGCGACGGGGGAGTTGACGATCGACTTGGTCCAGTTCGACACGATGACGTTCTTCGGGACGTAGACGCGGCTCTTGCGCTTGGCCAGTCCGGTCAGGATGAGCTCGACGCACTCCTCGACGCTCGTGGTGCCGTTGGCCGGCCACGGCAGCTTGGAGCGGATGTCGCGGAACGTCGGCAGGTCCTTCTCGGCGTTGCGGACGATGTCGGTGTCGATCCACGACGGATGACACACACCCACGTCGACACCGAGGAAGGCGACCTCCTGCTTGTAGGCCATCGCGAGCGATTCCGCGCCCGCCTTGCTGGCGTTGTACGACGCGAGCCCGGCGAGTGGCGTGAACGAGGCCTGCGACGCGACGACCAGTGCGTATCCCTTGGTCTTGACGAGGTGCGGCGTGGCGTACTTGAGGGTGCGGAAGACACCGTTGACGTTGATGTCGACGACGCGCTCGAACGCCGCGTCGTCGATCTGGCGCACCGTGCCGTACGACGCGATGCCGGCATTGGCCAGCACGTGGTCGATGCGGCCGAAGTGCGCCGCGGCAGCGTCGACGGCCGCCGCGACGGCGGCACCGTCGCGGACGTCGGCCTCCCACCAGGCGGCCGCCTCACCCAGCTCGTCGGCGAGTGCGGCCAGCAGTTCAGGCTCGAGACCGACCAGCGCGACCCGGCCGCCGCGCTGCACGTAGCCACGGGCGACGCCCGCTCCGATGCCGCGTGCGGCTCCTGTGACGAGTGCGACCTTGCCGGTGAATGTCTGTGCCATGGCGGTCAACATACCGGCGGTATCTGGAATGCGCCATGGCTGGTGTCACATGGCCCGAGGCGACCTGCGGCGGTCGAGGCGTGTCTGGAAGTCGTCGAACGTCGGCGAGAACCAGAGCCGCGTGCCGGTGTTGGACCCGTCCACCCACGTCGCGAGGGCAGGGGACGCAGCGACCCGCTCGGCGATGTCGCCGACGACGGCCAGCCGTACCCGGTAGGTGTCGAACTTCTGCGCGATGCGCTCGGCGACACCCGTGCCGACGTCGAAGAAGTCGTCGGTGAGCCGCTCGGTCGGCACGACCACGACCTCGGCCCGCTGGCCGATCGCCTCGCCCACCAGCTCGGTCGCCGCTCCCTCCGCGTCGAGCGGCAGCCCGTCGGGTGCGCAGACCATGACGGGCGTGCCGTACACGGTGACCACGTGCTCGTCTGTCATGCGCTGACCATAGCGACATGCGGGGGGTGCGCGCCCGGTAGCCTCGCGCTCATGAGCGCCCTCGAGAACGTCTCCGACATCTTCGACCCGTCCGCCTGGCGCGAGGTCCCCGGTTTCGAGGGCCTGACCGATCTCACCTACCACCGTGCGGTCGACCACGGGACGGTCCGCATCGCCTTCGACCGTCCCGACATCCTCAACGCGTTCCGGCCGCACACCGTCGACGAGCTGCTCACGACGTTCGAGCACGCCCGGACATCGGCCGACGTCGGCTGCGTCCTGCTCACCGGCAACGGACCGAGCGCCAAGAACGGCAAGCACTCGTTCTGCACCGGCGGCGACCAGCGCATCCGCGGCAAGGCCGGCTACCAGTACGAGGAGGCCGGCCACGATGACGAAGGCGCGCCGCCGAACCCGATCGACCAGGCCAGGCTGGGACGCCTGCACATCCTCGAGGTGCAGCGCCTCATCCGGTTCATGCCGAAGATCGTCATCTCGGTGGTTCCCGGGTGGGCGGCCGGCGGCGGGCACAGCCTGCACGTCGTCTCCGACCTGACGCTGGCCTCGGCCGAGCACGCCCGCTTCAAGCAGACCGACGCCGACGTCGGATCGTTCGACGGCGGGTTCGGGTCGGCGTACCTCGCCCGTCAGGTCGGCCAGAAGTTCGCCCGCGAGATCTTCTTCCTCGCGCAGGAGTACTCGGCCGAGGACGGCGTCCGGATGGGCACCGTCAACAAGGCCGTCCCGCACGCCGACCTCGAGACGGTGGCGCTGGAATGGGGCCGGCTCATCAACGCCAAGAGCCCCACGGCCCAGCGCATGCTCAAGTACTCGTTCAACGCGATCGACGACGGCCTGGTCGGTCAGCAGGTGCTGATGGGCGAGACGACGCGGCTGGCGTACATGACCGACGAGGCGCAGGAGGGCCGCGACCAGTTCCTGGAGAAGCGCGATCCCGACTTCTCGTCCTTCCCCTGGTACTACTGAGCTCAGGACGTCTCCGCTGGTCCGAGGCAGCTTGGTGGGTCGCGAGCACCCCCAGAGTCCGATATGGGTCCGCGAGAACCTCGGTGACCCGGTCGGCGGCGAGGCGTAGACTTCACCTCATGACGCTGAGCGCATCGGAGCTCTACGAGGCGGGGCTGGCCCTGCCGCCCTCGGTGCGCAAGGACATGGCGCTGCGCCTTCTCGAGTCGGTCGAGGACGTCGATCAAGAGTCCGTCGACGAGGCGTGGACGGCTGAGATCGGCTCCCGGGTCGACGACCTCACCAGCGGCAAGGTGCAGACCATCCCGGGCGATGAGGTCTTCACACGCGTCGCTGCGCGGCTCGATGCGCGCGAGGCCGCTCGGAACGCATGACCCTCGCCGTCCAGTTTCACCCGGAGGCGGACGCCGAGTTCATCGCCGGTGCTGACTGGTACGACGAGCGGGAGCGCGGACTTCGCCGCCGCTTTCTCGGCGCAGTCCGCGCGTCCGTCGAGGCCGCGGCTGAAGATCCGGATGCTTGGCCCAGCTGGCCGGGTTGGGCCGGCGCACCGGTCGTTCCGTTCCAAGGCAGTGAACGACTTTCCGTACCGCGTCGTCTACTTCGTCGCCGGTGATCGGCTGACGGTCGTGGCGGTGGCGCACGCAAAGCGCCGCCCGGGCTACTGGCGAGAACGAGTCAGCCCGTAGAGGCGGCCAGCGCCTGCTCCATCAGATCGCTTGCAGCGGCGCGGGCGCGGTACTCGGCGGTGGCCAAAGGTGGCTCTCAGAGCGGGTGCTCAGCAGACGCTCGTGATCTGCTCGGCGGCCACGTCGTACTCGGCCTTGGCCTCCGCGACGACCTGCTCGTCGATGCTGCTGCCGTCGGCGACCGACGTGGCCTCGTCTCGGAGGTCATCGAGAGCCGCCACGGCGCGATCGAGCTGGGCGCGCGTGTCGTCGCTGAGGGTGGGCGCGGCGGCCGCCAGCGCCTCGCGCGCCGCGGTGAGCTTGGCGCGGGCTGACGCCGGGTCGGCTCCCAGGTCGGTGGCGATGTCGCCGACGAGCGTGCGGCCCTCGTCGACCACTCGTCCGGCCACGGCGCAGCCGGCGCGGTTGCCTGCATCGGAGGCGGCGTCCGTGGCGGCGTCCTCCACCTGCGAGCAGGCACCGAGGGCAAGCACGGGGAGAGCGGCCAGGACGGTCAGCAGTCTGTTCACGCGGTCCAGACTGCCAGCGGGCGACAAGTCGCAGCAGTGTGCGGCGATTTCGGCCACCGGTCCAGAGCGTGAGACGCGCGTCTCACGCAATGGTCGGCTTGATGAAGAACGGATAACGTTCGGCGGATGAGCGTTGTCGGAGTTGTCACTGAGTCGGTTGCGGGTGAGACCCGGGTGGCTGCCACGCCGGAGACGGTGGGCAAGCTGATCGGCCTGGGCTACCAGGTGGTCGTCGAGGCGGGCGCGGGCGCGAAGGCGTCGTTCACCGACGAGGCCTTCGCCGAGGCCGGTGCCGCGATCGGCAGCACGGCCGACACGTGGGGCAGCGACATCGTGTTGAAGGTCAACGCGCCGTCGACCGCCGAGATCGGACAGCTCGCCGACGGTGCCACGCTCGTCAGCCTCATCAGCCCTGCCCTCAACCCCGAGCTGGTCGAGCAGCTGTCGACGCGGCCCATCACGGTGCTCGCGATGGACGCCGTGCCGCGCATCTCCCGTGCGCAGTCGATGGACGTCCTGAGCTCGATGGCCAACATCGCCGGTTACCGCGCGGTCGTCGAGGCCGCCAACGTCTTCGGGCGGTTCTTCACGGGACAGATCACCGCCGCGGGCAAGGTGCCGCCGGCCAAGGTGCTCGTCGCGGGCGTCGGCGTCGCCGGCCTGGCCGCGATCGGCACGGCCAACAGCCTCGGCGCGATCGTCAAGGCCACCGATCCGCGCGCCGAGGTCGCCGATCAGGTCAAGAGCCTCGGCGGCGAGTACATCGCGGTCGACGTCGAGACCGAGCAGTCGACCGACGGCTACGCCAAGGCCACGACCGACGCCTACAACGCGCGGGCCGCGGAGATCTACTCCGAGCAGGCCGCCGAGGTCGACATCATCATCACGACGGCGCTGATCCCGGGTCGCGCCGCTCCGATCCTCATCACCGAGGCCGACGTGGCCTCGATGAAGGCCGGCTCGGTCATCGTCGACATGGCCGCGGCCAACGGCGGCAACGTCGTCGGCTCCCGGCCCGGCGAGGCCGTCGTCACGCCCAACGGCGTCACGATCCTCGGCTACACCGACCTGGCCGGGCGACTGCCCACGCAGGCCTCGCAGCTGTACGGCACCAACCTGGTCAACCTCATGAAGCTGCTGACGCCCGGCAAGGACGGCCAGCTCGTCCTCGACTTCGACGACGTCGTCCAGCGCACCATCACGGTCGTCCGCAACGGCGAGACGACGTGGCCGCCGCCGCCGGTGACCGTGTCGGCCGCTCCGGCCGCCGCGCCGGTCGAGAAGGCCGAGCCCAAGCCGCCGAAGGCCGTCATGACGCAGCGCGCCAAGCTCGGCCTGGTCGCGCTCGGCATCCTCGCGTTGTTCCTGGTCAACGCCTACGCGCCCGAGCCGCTGCCCGAGCACTTCACGGTGCTGACGCTCGCGATCGTGATCGGCTACTACGTCATCGGCAAGGTGCACCACGCGCTGCACACTCCGCTCATGTCGGTCACCAACGCCATCAGCGGCATCATCGTCGTCGGCGCGATGCTGCAGATCGGCGTCGACGGGTCCGAGAACGACACCGTCATCCGCGTCCTCGCGTTCGTCGCGATCCTGCTCGCGTCCATCAACGTCTTCGGCGGATTCGCCGTGACCCGCCGCATGCTCAGCATGTTCTCCAAGTAAGGGCTGATCATGGATTCCCTGAGCATCTCCACCGCGGCCTACATCGTCGCGTCCCTGCTGTTCATCCTGTCGCTGGCGGGGCTCTCCAAGCACGAGACCGCGTCGCAGGGCGTGCTGTTCGGCATGTCCGGCATGGCCATCGCCCTGGTGGCGACGTTCATCGTGGTCGCCGACCTGGCCGACACGATCTCGGTCGTCCTGCTGCTGATCGCCGTCGTCATCGGTGCGGCCATCGGCCTGTGGCGCGCCCGCGTCGTCGAGATGACCGGCATGCCCGAGCTCATCGCCCTGCTGCACTCGTTCGTGGGTCTCGCCGCGGTGCTGGTCGGCTGGAACGGCTACCTCGAGCACGGGTCGTTCGCGCTCGACTCTCTCGAGGACATCCACAACGCCGAGGTGTTCGTCGGCGTCTTCATCGGTGCCGTGACGTTCACGGGCTCGATCGTGGCCTACCTGAAGCTGTCGGCGAAGATCAAGAGCAACCCGCTGATGCTGCCGGGCAAGAACTACATCAACCTCGGTGCCCTCGTCCTGTTCGTCGCCCTCACGATCTGGTTCGTCATCAGCCCGGCGCTGTGGTTGCTGATCGCCGTCACGATCGTCGCGCTGGCCCTCGGCTGGCACCTGGTGGCCTCGATCGGCGGCGGCGACATGCCCGTCGTCGTCTCGATGCTCAACTCCTACTCGGGCTGGGCCGCCGCGGCGTCCGGCTTCCTGCTCAACAACGACGCGCTGATCGTCACGGGCGCGCTCGTCGGCTCGTCGGGCGCCTACCTGTCGTACATCATGTGCCAGGCGATGAACCGCTCGTTCATCTCGGTCATCGCGGGAGGCTTCGGCATCGAGGCCGGTCCCGCGGACGACAAGGACTACGGCGAGCACCGCGAGATCAACGCCGCCGACACCGCCGAGCTGCTCAAGAACGCCTCGTCGGTCATCATCACGCCCGGCTACGGCATGGCGGTCGCCCAGGCGCAGTACCCCGTCGCCGACCTGGTCCGCAAGCTGCGTGAGCGCGGCATCGAGGTGCGCTTCGGCATCCACCCCGTCGCCGGACGCCTGCCCGGCCACATGAACGTCCTGCTCGCCGAGGCCAAGGTGCCCTACGACATCGTCCTCGAGATGGACGAGATCAACGACGACTTCAAGGACACCTCGGTCGTCCTGGTCATCGGTGCCAACGACACCGTCAACCCGGCCGCGACCGAGGACCCGTCCAGCCCCATCGCCGGCATGCCGGTGCTGACGGTGTGGGAGGCCCACGACGTCGTGATCTTCAAGCGATCGATGGCCACGGGCTACGCCGGGGTGCAGAACCCGCTGTTCTTCCGCGAGAACTCGCAGATGCTGTTCGGCGACGCCAAGGAGCGCGTCGAGGACATCCTCAAGGCGCTGTAGGTCACACCGCATCCGGTCGTGGTGGGTGCAGGTCCTGACATACTCTCGGTATGGAGGGAAACCCCACCACGACATCGGAGCACCCCATGGACAAGATCGAGTACGACCGTCCCGACGACACGAAGGGCTCCCGAGCCGTCGTGTTCCTCGGCCTCGCCGTCATCGTGATCGGCGTCTTCTACTTCGGCTACTTCGCCTAGGGCGCGCGGCTCCTCCGGCCCCCTACTCGCTTCGCTCGTGGGGGGACCCCCAGCCGCTCCAGCCGCTCGCGCCTCACGGCTGCCGTGCTTCGCACGGGCACCTGCCGTCGCTCGCAGGGCTCGCTCGGCCCATGGTGGCGGTGCGGGGGCGGTTGCGTTCAGCCCACCACGCCGTAGAGGCGGTCGCCCGCGTCGCCGAGGCCCGGGACGATGTAGCCGAGCTCGTTGAGCCTCTCGTCGAGCCCCGCCGTCACGAGCGTCACGGGGACGCCGATCGACTCCAGCTCGGCCTCGATGCGCGCGACGCCCTCGGGTGCCGCGAGCAGGGTGACCGCCGTGATGTGGTCGGCCCCGCGCTTGACCAGGAAGTGGATCGCGGCGGCCAGCGAGCCGCCCGTCGCGAGCATCGGGTCGAGCACGTAGCACTGGCGACCCGTCAGGTCGTCGGGCAGACGCTCGGCGTACGTCACGGGGTCGAATGTCTCCTCGTTGCGCACCATGCCGAGGAAGCCGACCTCGGCGGTCGGCAGCAGGCGCTGCATGCCCTCGAGCATCCCGAGCCCGGCCCGCAGGATCGGCACCACGAGGGGACGCGGGTCGCTCAGGCGCACGCCGCGCGCCATCGCCACGGGGGTCTTGACGTCGATCGGCTCGACCCGCACCTCGCGGGTCGCCTCGTAGGCGAGGAGCGTCACCAGCTCGTCGGCCAGACGGCGGAACGTCGGTGAGTCGGTGGTCTCGTCGCGGAGCAGCGTCAGCTTGTGCGAGATGAGCGGGTGGTCGGCCACGTGAACCTGCATGCGCCGAGCCTAGCGGCGGGTGGGCGCGGTCTGTCACCATCGCGGGGGAGAGGTTGCCGACAGGACGCCTGCCCAGAGAGGCACATCATGGCCGAGGACGATGTCGACTTCGCCGTCGCCGCCTATCACGACGAGGGACGGTGGTGGGTCGTCGAGCTCAATCCCCACCTGGGCGAGGACGTCGGCGACCTCAGCGACGCGCTCGGCAGGTTCCCGTCCGACGTCGGGGTGCTGGGCCTCGTGTCGATGAACGACGACTTCTTCGTCATCGTGCGGCGGTCGGGCACCCAGGTCAGGGTCATGCTGTCGGACGTCACGGCGATCGACGACTGGCCGCTGGCCGGCGGGGTCGCCGACCTGATCGACCTGCCGGCCGGCGACGGCGACGCGCAGGCCGTGGGTGACATGGAGATCCTCAGCGACCTCGGCATGACGGCCTTCGACCTGGGCGTGCTGTGCGACGACGACGATCTCTGCCCCGACGACGTGCTGTTCGACGTCGCGGAGCGGCTGGGGTTCGCGGGCGAGCTCGAGGCCGTCCTCGGGTGATCTACGACCTCTGGATGGGCGAGGCGCTCGACCTCGCGCGGCTCGCGGTGGCCGATGGCGACGTGCCCGTGGGGGCGGTGGTCGTCGACCCAGCGGGGCTCGTGATCGGCCGGGGCCGCAACACCCGCGAGCGCGACGGTGACCCGACGGGGCACGCCGAGGTCGTCGCGATCCGCGAGGCGGCGTCCGCGGTGGGGGAGTGGCGGCTCGAGGGCTGCACCCTCGTGGTGACGCTCGAGCCCTGCACGATGTGCGCCGGCGCGGTCGTCGCATCACGGCTCGACCGGCTGGTGTTCGGGGCGTTCGACGACAAGGCGGGCGCGGTCGGCTCGCTGTGGGACGTCGTGCGCGACCGGCGGCTCAACCACCGGCCCGAGGTCGTCAGCGGGGTTCGGGCCGACGAGTCGGCGTCCCTCCTGCGGGGGTTCTTCTCGACCCACCGCTGAACACCACGTTCTCGTGGGATTCCGGCACCTACCTCGGGTTGCAACCGGAGGTACGTGCGCGAACACCACGGTCTCGTGGTGTTCAGCGCCGGGAGGAACAGGCAGCGGCCCGGGACGGTTGACCCCGGCATGAGGCTCTCTCTGCTCGACCGGTCGCGGACGCGGCTGGGACGTCCCGAGGCGGAGGGGCTGACGGGGTCGATCGACCGGGCCGTCGAAGCGGAGCGACTCGGCTACGACCGGTTCTGGGTCGCCGAGCACCACGCCGTCCCGGGCATCGCGAGTGGCTCGCCGCCGGTGCTGCTCGCCGCGATCGGCGCTCGGACGTCCCACATCCGCCTCGGCTCGGGCGGGGTCATGCTGCCCAATCATCAGCCGCTCGTGGTCGCCGAACAGTTCCTGATGCTCGAGGCGCTCCACCCGGGGCGCATCGATCTCGGCATCGGTCGCTCGCTCGGGTTCACGCCCCCGGTGCGCGACGCGCTGCGCCACGACGCGGACGGGCCCGACACCTTCGAGGCCGACCTCGACGAGCTGCGCCACCTGCTCGACGGCGATGCAGCCGTGACGGCACACCCCGTGACGCACGGATCGGTGCCGATGACGCTGCTGGCGACCGGTCGCGGACTCGAGATCGCCGCCCGGCTGGGCCTGCCGGTCGTCGTCGGTGGTCCGATCCTGTTCAAGGACGCCGGTCTCGACGCCATCGCGGCCTACCGTCGCGACTTCCGGCCCAGCCGGCACGGGGCCGATCCCCACGTCACGATCTCGCTCGACGTCACGGTCGCCGCCGACGACGCGACCGCCCGCGAGCTCGCGCTGCCCGAGGCGTGGGCCATGGCCCGCTCGCGGCAGACCGGGGAGTTCCCGCCGCTCGAGGCCCCAGCCGCGATCCGCGCCCAGCAGTGGAGCACCCAGCTGACGCAGCGCGTCGAGTCGTCGCTCGACCAGGCCGTCGCCGGGTCGCCGTCGACCGTCCGCCGCCGGCTCGACGAGCTGGTGTCGCGCACGGGTGCCGACGAGCTCATGGCGTCGACGTCGACACATCACCGTGACGACCTGCTCGCGTCCGACGCCCTCCTGAGGGAGATCGTGACGTAGCGTCGGGGCGCATGAGCATCAGGATCGACGAGCTGCCGATGCCCCATGTCCCCGGCGGTGACGACTTCGCCGAGTATGCCGCGCTGAGCAATGACGTCGAGACCCACACGTTGGGCACCGACCTGCTGGCGATGGGACAGCACGAGATGCTCTCGGAGTACGTCAGCACCGCCGTCCGCACTCGCCGTCACCTCGTGGCGCGCGACGGCGGCACCATGGTCGGACGGGCGATGGTCACCACACGTCCGTTGACCCCCGAGGCCGGGGCCCACCTGATGGTCGACGTGCTGCCGACCCATCGACGGCGTGGCATCGGCGCGGCGCTGCTCGAGGCCGCAGAGGCTCTTGCTACCCGGGCGGGCGCGCCGGTGCTCAAGGTGGCAGTGGCCCACTCGGTGCGGGACGACGCCGAGCGAGTGGAGCCGCCGACCGGCTTCGGCGACCTGCCGGCGGACGATCCGGGCGTCCGGTTCCTGCTGGCCCACGGTTACGCGCTGGAGCAGGTGACCCGCATCAGCCTGCTCGACGCCGAACGGCTGCGCGACCAGGCGGCGTCCCCGGAGGTCCCGGACGACTACCGGTTGCTGGCCTGGGCCGGGCCTACCCCGCCTGAGTGGATGGACCAGCTCGCGGCGCTGCGCACCCGCATGAGCACGGACGCCCCCTCGGCGGGGATGGTCGTGGTGCCCGACCCGTGGGACGCGGGCCGCGTCCGCGAGCACGACCAGCGCATCGCATCGAGCGGACGGACGATGCTGACGACCGTCGCCGAGCACGTCCCGTCGGGCGTGCTGGCCGGGTTCACCGAGGTCGTCGTGTCCGACGGCGACGCCGTCGCGGTGCAGGAGGACACGCTGGTGCTGACCGACCACCGCGGTCGCCGCCTCGGGATGCTGCTGAAGAAGGCCAATGCGCAGCAGCTCGTGGCCGCGTTCCCGGACGTCGAGGCCGTGGTCACGTGGAACGCCGAGGAGAACCGGCCGATGCTCGACGTCAACGAGCAGCTGGGGTTCCGGGAGATCGGCCGAGAGGGTGGCTGGCAGAAGCGCCTGTGACACGTCGCGCGGACGTCATCACCGATGTGGTGACTCAGGTACTGATGTGATGACGTCCGGACCGGCGCGGTGGGACGTCATCACGTCAGTACCTGCGATGCAGCGGACGTGATGACGTCCGCACGACCGGTGCTGACGGAATGCTCGGCGTCCGGGCCTCGTTGACCACGACATGACCCACAACTCGTACGACTTCGCCGGCAAGACCGTCCTCGTCACGGGCGGAGGCACCGGCATCGGCCAGGCCATCGCCCTGGCCTTTCTCGCCAATGGTGCCAACGTCGCGATCTCCGGCCGCCGCGAGGACAAGCTGAGCGAGACCCTCGACGGTCAGCCCGAGGAGCGGACGCTGGCCGTCGTCTCGGACGTCGGCGACCCCGCGGACGCGAAGGCACTCGTGACCGCAGTCGTCGAGCGCTTCGGGCAGCTCGACGTCGTGGTCAACAACGCCGCGGCGTTCGCCAGCGGCGAGTTCACCGAGACCGCCGCGGAGCACTGGGAGCAGATCCGCACGACCAACATCGACGGCTTCGTGAACCTGGCGCTGCACGCCCTGCCCGAGCTGGAGAAGACCGGCGGCAACCTGGTGGGCGTCTCGTCGGTGTCGGCGATGCGCGGCGACTGGGGTCAGTCGCTCTACAACGCGAGCAAGGCCGCCGTCCGCAACTTCATCGAGTCGCTCGCACTCGACTACGGCGGACGTGGCGTGCGGCTCAACTCCGTGGCCCCGGCGTTCACGATCACGCCGATCACCGAGTCGATGACCGAGGACGCCGAGCT
Source organism: Aeromicrobium fastidiosum (assembly GCF_017876595.1). NCBI lineage: Bacteria > Bacillati > Actinomycetota > Actinomycetes > Propionibacteriales > Nocardioidaceae > Aeromicrobium > Aeromicrobium fastidiosum. The sequence continues at coordinate 1,303,909 of NZ_JAGIOG010000001.1, forward strand.
GATCGCCAAGTTCACGAACCGCGTCGCGCTCGGACGTCCGGGCGTGCCGGAGGACGTCGCGCCGGCGGTGCTGTTCCTGGCCAGTGACGACGCGGCCTACATCACGGGTGCGACGCTGACGGTCGACGGCGGCACGAGCGCGTCGACGGGGCAGCCGCACATCCAGTAGCGCGGAATACCGGACGTGCTAATCTAGTTGAAGATTAAACAAGCCACCGAGGGTGTGGCGGAGGAGTTCGACATGGGCGGCAACAGCATGCAGTTCGGCATCTTCAGCGTCGGCGACCTGACGGTCGACCCGACGAGCGGCTCGATCCCGACCGAGCACGAGAAGCTCAAGGCGCTGGTCACGATCGCCAAGAAGGTCGAGGACATCGGCGGCGACGTCTTCGCGGTCGGCGAGCACCACGACTCCGGTTTCGTCCCGGGGTCGATCAGCACGCTGCACGCGTTCATCGCCGCGCAGACCGAGCGGATCATCCTGTCGACGTCGATCGCGCACATCACGACCAACGACCCGGTCAAGATGGCCGAGGACTACGCGACGCTGCAGCACCTCTCGGGCGGCCGCGCCGATCTCGTGCTGGGCCGCGGCAACACCGGACAGGTCTACCCGTGGTTCGGCAAGGACCCGTCCAAGGGCGTCGAGCTGACGATCGAGAACTACCAGCTGCTGCGCCGCCTCTGGGACGAGGACGTCGTCAACTGGGAGGGCAACTTCCGCACGCCGCTGCAGAGCTTCACGTCGATCCCGCGCCCGCTCGACGGCGTCGCGCCGTTCGTGTGGCACGGCTCGATCCGCACCCCCGAGGTCGCCGAGATCGCGGCGTACTACGGCGACGGCTACTTCGCCAACAACATCTTCTGGCCGAAGGAGCACTACATCCGGCTGATCAACTTCTACCGGCAGCGCTACGAGCACTACGGGCACGGCACGCCCGAGCAGGCGATCGTCGGTCTCGGCGGCCAGTTCTTCATGCGCAAGAACAGCCAGGACGCGATCCGTGAGTTCAGGCCGTACTTCGACAACGCCCCGGTCTACGGGCACGGGCCGTCGCTGGAGGACTTCCAAGCCCAGACGCCGCTCGTCGTCGGCAGTCCGCAGGAGGTCATCGAGAAGACCTTGGCGTTCGCCGACTACTTCGGCGACTACCAGCGCCAGATGTTCTTGGTCGACCACGCGGGGCTGCCGCTCAAGACCGTCCTCGAGCAGCTCGACCTGCTGGGCGAGATCCTGCCAACGCTGCGCGCCGAGTTCGACGCCCGACGTCCGGCCGGGGTGCCCGACGCGCCCACGCACGCCAACCGCGTCGCGGCCCGTGACGCCAAGCTCGCCTCCGAGACCTCGCCCGTCGAGCCGACCTCGCCCGTTGAGCCTGTCGAAACGGTCACCGCATGACCACCGTCGTCGCGGTCACCGCGGGCCTGAGCGAGACCTCCAGCACGCGGCTGCTGACCGACCGGCTCGTGGAGTCGCTCGGACGTCAGACGGGTGAGGTGTCGGTGCAGGTCGTCTCGCTGCGCGAGCTCGCGCACGACGTCGTCGACGCGACGCTCACGGGCTTCGCCTCGCCGCGGCTGCAGGACGCGCTCGACAAGGTCGCCGCCGCCGACGGACTGATCGTCGCGACGCCGATCTACAAGGCGTCGTACCCGGGTCTGTTCAAGTCGTTCTTCGACGTCATGGAGACCGATGCCGTGATCGGCAAGCCCGTCCTGCTGGCCGCGACGGCCGGGACGGCGCGGCACTCGCTCGCGATCGAGCACACGCTGCGTCCGCTGTTCGCGTACATGCAGGCGCTGGTCGTGCCGACGGGTGTGTTCGCATCAACCCACGACTGGGGTGCCGAGGGCGCGACGGCGTTGGAGCAGCGCATCGACCGCGCCACGGCCGAGCTGGCGAGCCTGCTCAAGGGTGCCGGCACGGGTCGCTCGCGCGACGACGAGTTCGACCTCTTCAGCGAGACGTTCCGCTCGATCGCGGAGGGCGGACGGGCGTAGCCCCATCCGCACGATCTGTGACGCCTGCGGCGCCATCCCCGCTCGATGACGCCGTGAGCGTCACGGATCGCGGACGTCGGGGGGCCGACCTAGGCTGACGTCGTGACCGACGACCTCGCCTCGCGGTTCCGGCTGACGTCAGCCGGGGCGCTGCGCGAGCCCGGGCACCGGTTCCGCCGCGTCGGCCTGCGCGCGGTCATCGCCGACCTCAACCGCACCGGGCGGCGCGCCGACGTGCCGGGCGAGGCGGTCGCCGAGGGGTTCACGTGGGACGCCCGCGACGTCGCCTCCGACCGCTGGTGGCCGCAGGGCATCACGACGTCCGCCGACGCCTACGGGCACGACGCCACGGCCGGGACGTTCGACGGCCGCGACGTGCTGCTGACCAGCTGGTACGCCCACGGACGGGTGGCCCGGCGGCTGCTCGGATCGCGCATCACGGTCGTCGTCGACATCGACGGTGCCGCCCCGGCGTACCGGCACGTGCTCCTGGTCGAGCCCGTCAAGGTCGGGCCCATGCACGTGCTGAAGCCCGTGCGGGTGCACGCCGGCGGCATCGTCTGGTACGGCGACCACCTGTTCGTGGCCGGCAGCGGAGCGGGCATCCGGGTGTTCCGGCTCGACGACATCACGCGCGTGCGCAACCGGGTGCACTCCCGCGGATACCGCTACGTCCTGCCGCAGGCGACGACCTACGTGGCCGAGCAGGACCCCGACCACGCGCCGCTGACGTACTCGTTCCTGTCGCTCGACCGCGGCGAGCACGTCGACAGCCTCGTCGCCGGCGAGTACGGCACGAAGGACAGCGCCAGCCACCGACTCGTGCGCTACCCGCTCGACCGTGACACGCAGCTGCTGCGCGGCGACGAGCGCGGCCGGTCGACGGCGCTCGAGCTGCACGACGGGCAGCCCCGCATGCAGGGTGCGACGCTCGTCGGGGACACCTGGGTCGTGACCGCCAGCGCCGGCGAGGGACGTGCGGGAGACCTGTGGGTCGGACGACCGGGGCACCTCCGCAAGCATCGGGGGGTCCTGCCGACCGGGCCGGAAGACGTCGCGCACTGGCCGCAGCGCGGTCAGGTGTGGTCGTTGACCGAGTGGCCCGGACGGCGCTGGGTGTTCGGCGTCGACGTCGACCCGTGGGTCACGCCGGCACCACCAGATCGGCCTGCTCCCGCCGGGCGATGACGCGCTGCGCATTCGGCTCGTCGACCGTGTCGACCCACGCCTGCGCCTCGTCGCGCGCCTTGCCGTGCTTGACGTGCCGGTCGACCAGGCGTGAACGGCGGCGGCGCTCGTCGAGGTCGACGAACCACACCTCGTCCATCAGCGCCCGGGCCGCGGGCCACGGGGTGTCGGCGTCGAGCAGGTAGTTGCCCTCCGTCACGACGAGCGTCGCCGCCGGCGGGACGGTGATCGCGCCGGCGAGCGGCTGCTCGAGGTCGCGCTCGAAGGTGGGCGCGAGCACGTCGTGGTCCAGCTCGTCGCGGATGCGGCGCAGGAGCCCGACGTACCCGTGACCGTCGAACGTCCCGATCGCGCCCTTGCTGGCGAGCAGCCCGCGCTCGACCAGCGCGCTGTCGGCGAGGTGGAACCCGTCCATCGGCACGTGCGTGGCCTCGATGCCGGCCGCGCGGAGGCGTCCGACGAGCTTGGCGGCGAGCGACGACTTGCCGACGCCGGGCGCTCCGCAGATGCCGAGGACGCCGCGGCGGCCCGGTCTGACGAGCGCTGCGGCGCGTGCGGTGAGGTCGTTCAGCGCGGTGGTGTCCACCCGATCATTCTCGCGCAGGATGCCGGTTCGGACCCGCGGCGACGCTCGGGTAAGGTACTCCGCGGTGGCGTGTCCGAGCGGCCGAAGGTGCAACACTCGAAATGTTGTGTGGGTTCACGCCCACCGTGGGTTCAAATCCCACCGCCACCGCGTGACAGAGGCTCCATCTTTCCCTGCAATCGCAGAGAGAGATGGAGCCTCTTCGTCGTTCGCCCGTGCTCATGAGCACCATCTGCACCTACCTGTGTGATGTCGGGGCCATACGCCAGCCGTGGGACTCCGTCCCACAACTCGCGGATGGTGACCCGGTGGCCGTGTCGATCGCGTCGGTGTCGATCGCGATCGACTCGGCGCGGGCAACTGGACCGGCCTGTCGGCGCGGCTACGACCCGCGGGTGTGTCGCGTGTGGCGGGCGGACGGACGGAGTCAGGGCCTCGTGAGGCTTGCAGGCTGTCGGGCAGGGACCGGCACGACATGGACCCATGCAACTTTTTTGTCCTTACTACTCTCCATATGGAAAGTTCTGGGCTAGAGTCTCGTCTACGCGATGTGGTGCACCGTCGCCATCCTTCGAGTTCACGAGGAGATCCATGCGTTTTGCCGACGACGTCCGGACGGACCTGTCGAGAACGTGGGCGTCTGCAGCGCCGCGCCGGGAGCGGACGTCATGAGCGCCGGGCCCCATGTCGCGATCATCGGCAGCGGTCCCGCCGGCTGCTACACCGCTCAGGCGCTGCGCAAGGACTGGCCGGACGCCGAGATCACGGTCATCGATCGACTTCCGGTCCCGTACGGGCTGATCCGCTACGGTGTCGCGGCCGACCACCAAGGTACGAAGGCCGTCACCAAGCAGTTCGATCGTCTCTTCGAGCGTGCCGGGGTGACGTTCTCCGGCGGCGTCGAGGTCGGCC